>NZ_PJII01000025.1 GCF_002929215.1 Arthrobacter sp. ZGTC412 | reverse complement strand
CGGACGGAGCTGCTGACCGGGCAGGTGGACCTGGACGAGGAAGGCTATATCAAGGTGGACTCTCCCACCACCGTCACCAACCTCTCCGGCGTCTTCGCGTGCGGTGATGCTGTGGACCACCGGTACCGCCAGGCCATCACCGCCGCCGGCACCGGCTGCGCTGCTGCCCTGGACGCCGAACGCTACCTCGCCGCGCTGGCCGACGTCGACAGCATCGCCACCGCCCTGGTCGAGGAGCCCACCCACAGCTGACCCCGCCCTACCTAGTTAGGTGGGCGGGACGACGAAGGTGGTCCTGCGCTCGTGGCGGCAGCACACATAAGCAGCCAGTTAAGAGGAAGCGGGCGACGCGGGACATCCCGCCGTCGCCCGCTTCTGCTGAGGCCGCGTGGGCTTAGGCGGAGGCCAAAGCGAGGTCTTCGCACACGCTCAAGGTGAAGGTGTTGGGCCCGCTGCACGTGACGGCGATGCGGCATTTGGTGGTGTTGTGGCGCGCCGAGAGGTCGCTAACTGCGGTGTCCAGCGTGTGGTGGAGGGCAGACCTGTCCCAGATCTTGAGGGTCACGGAGTTATTGGTATCGAACGTCATTATTCAACTTCCATTTCATGCGGTTGGCGTTCCGGAGTCTTCTTTGCCCGGACCGTGTCCTCGTCGATGAGGACGGACTGCAGGTGGGAAAGCGCATTCCCGTACTTCCATGGTGCAGGTTGCCGTAAGGATTGGCAACCGTTGCAGGGCTGATGTGACCAAGCACACGGGCCGCTGAGAGTGTTGGCTCAGAAGCGGCCCGCCCCGCTTTTCCATAGTGCCCAGAGCACGTGAACCCGCTCAACCAAAATGCTGTTTATTGCAGGTGAGTCTCGTCACGCAGCCGTGGTGAGTACCCTACTCATCGACACACGTGACTACATCCTTCTCGCCGGAAGTGGTTGTCATCACCGAAGGGGTCCTGTCCTCGCTGAGCTGGCTGAGGCGGAGGACCAGCCGCAGGGAACCTGCCGCCTGGTCAGCAAATGCTTCCACAGTGGAGAGGTCGTCATCCGAAAAGCCATTGCTCCTGCCGGAGTACAGGTTCATAACCGCTTCCGCCTCGCCACCGAGGTCCAGCGGAACAGCCAGGATGGACGAGACGCCCTTCTCGGCGGCCAGCTTAACGTAGGCGGCCCAACGGTGCTCGCAGCTGAGATCGGAAACCAGGAGTGGGGCTCCGGTCCGGAGTGCCGTCAGGCATGGACCGTCCCCAAACCCGTTCTGCAACACGTCCAGGGCACGCGCTGCCGCGTCGCTGCCGGCCACGGCTTCGGGCCTTTTGTGCCGGATGATGGTCACGCCGGTGTGGATCCGGTTGCCCGGGGAGGACAGCCTGGCGGAAGCAACGACGGCCAGGTCGGTCAGGAAGGCGGCGATGTCCCTGCTGTTCAGGACCAGTTCCTGCAGTTGCATCTCCACGTCGGGGGCTTCCCGCGGGGCTTCCTTTCGCGTGGCACCGAACCTGCCGGCGCCGGGTTCTTCAGCGGTCATGCTGGATCGCCTTCTGTCAGTTCGGTCATCGCCGCGGCAATCAAGGCCACCTGTGCGGCTGGGGAATCCGGTTCCTTGGCCCATGTCATTCGCAAGGTCATGGATTCGGTGGCAGCTGGGCTGGGCAGCCAGTCGGAGGATCGCCAGCGCAGTGTTATGTCCACTATGCTGCTGGCCCGCGCCAGGAGAAATTCAGGAATCCCTGCACATTTGAGAGGCAGATCCTGCATCTGGCGGGCCGTGGTAGGTCTGCTGCCCTGGGCCATACGGCCTCGATCCCTGGATGCGCCACGGGCCTCTGCCCAAGCTGTCGGCTGCCGCTCCCTGCGCGGGCAGACCCGAGTATTCAACTTCCGGATTGTCCCGTCATCCCGAAATCACCTACTACCGAGACTACGCCGGTGCAGGACCTATTGATAAGCCTTCTCCTTCGGCCCACCCGTCACGCCGGGCTGCCGTCCGCTGCCATCGCCCCGGCTCTTCGAGGCCGCAGGAACGGAGTCCGGGCCGCCGTCGAAATCAGCCGAGTGCTGTGCGTAGGGCCATGGGTCACAAGGCGGAAACGCCCCCATGAAGCAAGGAATGCCGACGGCGGGAATGCGGATTAGGCGGGCATATTCAGGCGGCTTTGGCCTGACAGTCCGGTGAATCGCCGCAGAGGAATCAAGGTAGGGTGGGGAAATCGTTTGGAAGTGGGCGTCTTAGAGCCGCACGGGAAAAACTGAAGCGGTTGAATCCCAACTTCAGGACTGTGCAATGGACTCCTTACCCAATACTGCTGACGCTTTATCCTCTCCGGCAGCCTTCCAGGACGGAATTGTCTCCCGCCTGCAGGACCTCGTCCTGCAAACCGCTGACGCCGAGGATTTTTTCAAGGAACTCGCCGTTTTCTCGGCTTCCCTCCTGGCCCCGCCCGGCGGCGAGGTGATCTGCAACGTCACCGTGGCGCGCCGAAAGCGGCCATTAACCATTGCCTCCAGTACGCCCCGTGCGCGGGAGATGGATGAGCTGCAGTACTCCTTTGGCGACGGGCCGTGCCTTTCCGCCACGAGGACAGGTAAAACGATATACGTGGGTGACGTAAGTACCGAGCGTCGCTGGCCGGAATATGTCTTGGCGGTCGCAGCCCATGGCGTCCGCTCACTTTTGTGCGTTCCGCTGGAACTGGAAGGGGATTCCTCCGCTGCCCTGAACATCTACTCCTCCGCTGTGCTCGGTTTCTCCCTGGAGGACATCGCGCGGGCTGAACTGTTCGGTGAACAGTCCGCCAAAACGCTCCGGCTGGAGCTGCGCCTGACCCAGTTGAGGGACGCAAAGGAGGACCTGGAGGCAGCCATGAAGTCCAGGACGGCCATTGATATCGCCGTTGGGGTCATCATGGCGCAGAACCGTTGCAGTCAGGTTGGCGCCATGGCCATCTTGAGGAAGGCGTCCAACAGCCGGAACATCAAGCTGAGGGACGTGGCGGCTGGCGTTATCCAGTCCATCTCACCGGCCCCGGAGTTGCGCACTCACTTCGACGAATAGCATCCGGCGCCCAGGCAGGAGCGCTGCTCCGTCGTCGAGCGTTCCTGGAACCGGGCGGTTGAGGGAGACTACGTGAGCGCTTACCTTACTGCGCTTCCACTCGTTCATATCGAATAACCGCCTTCCGATTTTGTTGCGGGACATAGGATAGGCCCATGCCGAATTCATCAGCGAGCGAACCTGTCGAGCAGCTTCATAGCATCCTGGTCGGTGCGGAAGATGCAGTTGAGTTCCTCTCCGGGCTCTCAAAGCTGGCCGCTGCGTCGGTTTCCGAAGCGGCCGGTGATGTCGTCGAATGCGCAGTCACCATCAAAATCAGGCGCAAGCCATCGACTGCTGCGGGCAGCAGCGCACGCGCCGTCGAGCTGGATAAAATTGAGCAGGCCGTAGGGGACGGCCCCTGCATCAAAGCACTGCGGGACATGTCCCCGGTGATTATCGACGACGTCGCCTCGGATCTGAGGTGGCCGGAGCTAAACCGGAAGTTCGCCGAGGCGGGCGTCCACAGCTCCTTGGGGGTGCCCCTGGAAATCAGCGGCAAAGCCAGTGCCGCGCTGAACTTTTTCGCGTCCAAGCCCGGCGTCTTTACCCCGGACATCTACGACAAAGCCCTTGGATTTGCTGCGGCCGCACACAGTACTCTCCATCTGTCGGTCCGCATCAACTCGGCGCTCAACCGGGCGGAGGACTTGGAGGCAGCTATGCAGGGCCGGACTGCCATCAACCTGGCGTGCGGTGTGATCATGGCGCAGAACAGGTGCTCTCAGTCAGAAGCGATGGAGATTCTCACCAAGGTCTCCAGCAACCGCAACCGCAAACTGCGTGACGTGGCAACCGAATTGATTGAACAGCTGTCAGGCACCAGCATCCATACCCACTTCGACTCGTAAGCCACCCCCGGGCTGCCAGGCCGTACTGCTTCAGTTGCCGGCCGGGCGGACCGAAACGCTGCAGCCCGTCCCGGACCTGCGAATATCCCAGCAGTTGCCGATGCCGATCACCTCGAAGTCTCCGTCGCCGCCGTCGGGCAGGACTATTGCTGTGCCCTCGTCCACGGCGACGACCCTGTCCACGAGTCCCGCCGCTACGGCACCCACCGCCCTGCTGAGGGTTCCGGCCTGGGCGGCATGGACGTCCACCGCGAACGGAACCAGCCCCAATCCCGCCCGGATCTCCACTTCATCAAGTCCCTCTGAACATTCCTCGCTGCATACCTCAACGCCCCGAACCCGGTAACCGCCCATAAGGCCCCGGCCGGGAGCAATCATGGCGCCGGCGGAAAACCCGAGGTAGGCCACCCTTGCTGCGATGGCACTCGCACAGCCCCTTAGCCCCGCGAGGTACGCCGGGGTCAGCCCGCCGCCCACCACCACGGCGTCCGCGCCGTCGAAAGCCGCAGGATCGGCAGGACTGCCGTCACGAAGCAGGACCGGTACCACCTCGCAGGAGGCCAGGGACTGAAGTGGCCCGGCGTAATCCTGCAGCACGCTTTCCGGGTAGCCGCCGCGGTGGTGCACTACTACGGCAATGCGGACGGGCCGCCCCTCGCCGCCCTGCCTTGGGGTGTCCTGGACGAAGCGCCGAAAGACCTCAGGAAAGGAGTCGTAGTCCGGTCCTGCACCGGCCAGGAAAATGCCCATGGGCTACAAGATACCTTGCTGAAAGGGCCCTTCCCCGGAGACAAAACTGGGGCAAACAGCATTGACACCCGCACCAGCCGGGACTATTGTACAACCAAATGGTTGTAGATCAGCTCCGCGAAACCGAACTTGACCGCCTCTTCCAGGCGTTCGCTGATGCCACCCGCCGCGACATCGTCCGGCGCGTGACCGTGGGCGAATACACGGTCTCAGGCCTCGCGGGCCTTTACGCCATGAGCTTCGCCGCCGTCCAGAAACATGTTGCGGTGTTGGAGCGCGCATCCCTGGTCACCAAGGAAAAGCGCGGAAGGGAGCAGATCGTGCGGGGTAATCATGAAGGGCTGCAGAAAGCCCGGCGGCTGCTCGACGAGTACGAGGCGATCTGGCGGCAGCGCGTAGGCCGCATCGCTGACATTCTGGCTGAAGGATAAGGAAGGGTTCTGCAATGTCGGTTATCAGTTCCACCAAGAATCTTGAGGCGCTCAGCTTCACTCTCGTGGCCGAGTTCGACGCCGGCGTCGAACGCGTCTGGCAACTTTGGGAGGACCCGCGCCAGCTGGAGCGCTGGTGGGGCCCGCCCACCTGGCCCGCCACTTTTGAGCAGTTCGAATTCCAGTCCGGCGGTAAGGCCGGTTACTACATGACCGGTCCCGAGGGCGAAAGGGCCGGCGGCTGGTGGCGCTTCACTGCCATCCAGGCACCCAACAAGCTGGAGTTCGACGACGGTTTCGCGGACGAAAACGGGGCGCCCGTTGATGACCTGGGCATCACGCACGCAACGGTCTCGCTTGAGGAGGCCGGCGGCCGCACCAGGATGACCATCGTCTCCACCTTCGAGTCTGAAGAGCAGATGGAGCAGATGGTCCAGATGGGCATGGAGGAAGGCATGAGGGAGGCCGTGGGCCAGATCGACGCCATCCTTTCCGAACACGCCAACGCCTGAGCGGCTAACCCGCCCAGCAACATAAGGAAAGCGGACGACGACCGGACCTCCCGCCGTCGTCCGCGCCCTTTTGTTGGGTGGCGAATGCACTTGTGGGCAGGGAGAGCGCCGCGCTTTAGGGCGCCCACTCAGGGCAGGCGCGGTGGGACACCTGCGGTGATAACGAGCAGGGAGCTGGTGGCAGTGGCCAGCAGTTCGCCGGCCGGGCCAAGGACGCGTCCCTCGGCAAAGATGACGCGCTGCCCTTGCTTGACCACCGAACCCTCGGCCCGAAGGACGCCGTGGTTAACCGTGATGGGCCGCAGGTAGCTGACCGAAAGGTCAATGGAGGTGTAGCCGAAACCCGCCGCCAACGTACTGTGGGCAGCGCACCCCACCACGGTATCCAGGAGGGTGCAGGCAAGGCCACCGTGCACCAGGCCCAGCGGATTGTAGTGCGCTTCCGCCGGCCGGCATTCGAACTCGACCCGCCCGGAATCCACCGCCACAAGGGTCAAATTCATCAGGGCTGCCATGGGCGGACGCGGAATCTTCCCGTCCCGCATGCCGGAGAGGTACTCCAGCCCGGACATGCGCGGCAGGTGTTCCAGCCCGACGCGTGGATCCGTCCAGCTAAATGTTTCCGCCCGTTCTGCTGGTCCGCTGGCATCCATGGACTGCTCCTCTTTGATCGGCCCGCGTGACCAGCCTAAACCTCGCGGGAATTCGGCGCAGGACCGGCGTTGAACCGGACGAAAAGCTTCTGAATACTGGAGGCAGGATGAATCCGAGGTGAGGCGGTGGCAGCGATGGGCAGCGGTGAGGATTTCCGGAAGCGGCTGGAACGTGCCGCCGAAGTCCGGTCCTACCGGGGAGCCGGCATCAGCGCCGAGGAGGAAGCGGCGCTGGACGCCCTCGACGCAAAGGAGCGGGAGAAGCGCCGGAAGGTGAGCGATTCAGCGAGGGCCGAGTACCTGGTCCGGGATGCCATGGCACACGGAAAGTTCGACAACCTGAAGTACGCAGGCAAGCCGATTCCGGGGTTGGGGGAGCCGTACGACCCCGACTGGTGGGTCAAGGGCCTTCTCCAGCGGGAAAACATCAGCGGCCTGGGTCCGGCAGCCATCCTGCTCCGCACCGAGGACGCCGAGCTGGACGCAAAGCTCGATGCGCAGTACACGGAGCAGCAGGTCCGCGACATCCTGCAGGACTTCAACCGGCGGGTGATTGACGCACGGCGCCAGCTCCAGGGCGGGCCGCCGGTTATCACCAAGACCCGGGACATGGAAGCGGAAGTGGGGCGGTGGCGCGAACGCCGGGCTGCCTCGGAAGTTCCGCAGCCCGCGCCCGAGCCGGAAATGCCCCGCCCGTGGTGGCGCCGGCTGTGGAAGGGGACGGGTTAGTGGGGTGTTTTGGCCTCGAATAGCTCGCAGGTGGAGTTGTAGTACCTGTCGGTCTGTCCGCAGTGCGTCATGCCGATGCGCAGGCACACCTTCTGGGAAGCTGTGTTGGCCGGGGCCGTGACTGCCACTACCTTGTCCAGCCCGCTGCCCAGCGCGTAAGCGAGCGCCGTGCCGGCCGCCTCTGTTGCATACCCGTTTCCCCAATGGTCGGGGTGGAAGTGCCAGCCGATTTCCGTATCGCCCGAGGGCTGGAGTGGCAGGGTCCCGCCCGACGCCGGGATGGACTTCAGGAGCAGGGTCCCGACGACGGGTGCCAGCGTCGCCGTTTGGGCTGTGGCGTTCTCCTGGATGGGGTTCCTGAGCTGCGCCGGGCTTTTGAGCAGCGCGGGGCTTTTGGGCTGCCCGGGACCTTTCAGCTGCACGGCCCAGATGGCGTGGCTGGGGTGGGCCAGGGGCTGCTGATGGATGTTCCGCCAGGTGTGGATGCGCTCCTCGGCCTCGGCGCGTTTCCTCATTACCTGTGGATGGTTTCCGATGAAGCGCTGAACCTCCCAGCGGGAGTAAAGGTCCAGCACAAAGTCGGCGTCCCCAGGCTCCCACTGGCGGAGGATCAGCCGCTCGGTTTCGAGGCTTTTCACCCGGCCTATCCTGCCAGAGCGTGGGGGAATTGCGGCAGGTTTTTCCGGTTAACGGCCGGGAGTGGGCGCAGGGCTGGGGTTTGACATAGATCGCGGAGGCTTCGGGAACGGCGCCGCCGGATAGAGCGGAGCCACCTTCACCATGTATTTGGCCCACTGCGGCCCGGCGATCATGAAGCCGTCAAGGCGCTTGTAAAAGGTCCCGTTAATGGTGACGTTCTGCCCGGAGCGCTTCTGGCCTTCCAGCGCATCCCCGAAGAAGGAGGCGGTAGCCAGCCCCCTGGTGTAGCCAACTACCCAGGTGGCTCCGTTGTTGTTTGAAGTGCCGGTCTTTGCTGCCACGGGAACCTTGTCGTGGACCTTGGGCTTGATCCAGACACCGGAGCCTACCTTCATCACGTCCTGCAGCACGGAGTTCACGCCGCGGGCCACGTTGGGCTTCACTGCGTCCCTGCACTCACTGGTTTGAGCCGGAAGCTTCCCGCCGGCGGCGTTAGTAACCTTCAGCAGGGCGATGGGTGCGCAGTACTTTCCGTCATTGGCGAAGGTGGCAAAGGCGTTCGCCATGTGGAGCGGTGCCACATTGGTGGCGCCCAGAAGGTTGCCCAGCTGGTGCATGTTGATGGGGGAACCGTCGTGGCCGTTGTGCAAGCCCACGGCGTCCACCATCTTCTGGATGCCGCAGAAGTCCAGCTGTGTAGCGGAGGCGAAGGTAGCAGTGTTGATGGAGTTGTAGAGGCCGTAGTTGATCGGCATTTTTCGGTAGAAGCCCCCCTCGGCATTTTGGAGGTCATCTGCCGCGCCCAGTTCAGGGTTGTTCTGGGCCGTGCTGTAGGCGCCCAGCACCTTTCCGCAGCTTGACCGCCACGGGAACCCCAGCGGGTAGACACGCTTCGACGCGTCCACCTCCGCGTTGAGCCGCTTGCCCTCATTCAACCACTGGGCAAACGTAAACGGCTTCATCGTGGACCCGGTCTGGAACCCGCCGGCACCGTTAAGGTCATTGCCCTGCGGATCCTTGGCATCCACATTGAAGTTGAGATGGGTATCGAACTTGCCCGGCTCGGGCAGGAACACAGTGTTCTGTGCCATCGCGAGGATTTTGCCGGTTCCGGGCTGGACGGTCACCAAGGCGGCCCCCCAACGGTCAGTGTTCCGACCCGCGGTCCCGTTTACCTGTGACTGGGCTGCCGCCTGCAGCCTGCTGTCCAATGTTGTGGTGATGGTGAGGCCACCCCGGTAAAGCTTCCTCTCCCGCTCCTTCTGCGTGGGCCCGAACGCGGGGTTGTTCAGTATGAGGTGCGAGATGTAATCGCAGAAATACGGCGCCATGGTGGCGTT
Organism: Arthrobacter sp. ZGTC412; assembly: GCF_002929215.1. GTDB lineage: Bacteria > Actinomycetota > Actinomycetes > Actinomycetales > Micrococcaceae > Arthrobacter. The sequence continues at coordinate 60,110 of NZ_PJII01000025.1, read as the reverse complement.
GGCACAACCTTGCCGCTGCGGGCTGATTTTCAGCGTGACGGGGCTGGCAACTGCTTTGTCGTGTTCAACCTGGGTGATCTTTCCCTGCCGCAGCATCTCGCCGAGCACCTGGTCACGGCGGACAACTGATTTGTCCGGGTTGAGGGCGGGGTTATAGAACGTGGGGCTGTTGACCAGGCCGGCCAGCAATGCGGCCTGGGGAAGGTTCAGGTCTTTGGCGCGGGTGCTGAAGAAGTAGCGGGCTGCCGCTTCCACGCCGTAGGCATCGCTGTTGAAGAACACAATGTTCAGGTAGCCCTCAAGGATCTGTTCCTTGGTGAACTTCTTCTCCAGGGCAACAGCCAGTTTCATCTCCCGCAGCTTGTCCCCGAAGTCCTTCTGGCCGCTAAGGACCACTTCGTCCGGTCGTTCCTGGGACAGTTTTGCCTCATTGAGCACGTTGGTGACGTACTGCTGTGTGATGGTGGAGGCCCCCTGCTGGTCGCCCTTTGTCAGGTTGGTCACCACAGCACGGAGGATGCCCTGCGGATCAAGGCCGGCATGTTCATAGAACCGGCTGTCCTCAATGGCGATGACGGCGTCCTTGATGTACGGGGACATCTGGTCCAGCGGGATCCTGACGCGGTTCTCGGCATAGAACGTTGCGATCGTTTTGCCATCGGAGGTGAGGACCTTGGTGGATTGCGACGGCGGCCGGACGGTCAGCTCCTCCGGCAAGCTTTCGAAGAAGTTAATGGACGTGCTGACACCGTAGCCCGCCGCAGCAACAGACGGCACCACCAGGCTGGCCGCCAGTACGCCGCACATCACGCTCGCTGCGAGAAATCCCAGGAACCGTCCCAGCGGAGAACTGTTACCGCGCCTGCGCTTCTTTTTCTTCGCCATGTTTCAGTCCTCGAGCTCGAAGAGTGCCACAAGATTACGTCCACTTGGCAGGGCAATCCAGAGGGCGGAAGGTCATGATTTGATGAATTCTATTATTGACTCGGCGATAGTTAGCGACATATCGTTAACTATCGCCGACTAGAACGGCGAGCACTCAAAACGAAAGGATGATCCACGATGAAGGGCATTTCTCATGACGACATCTCCGGATCGCACTCCGGCAGGGGCCGGTTCGAGCGTGGCCGCGGCAGGCGCGGACCGCACGGACACCGCGGAGGCGGCTTCGGCCCGGGTTTTGGACCAGGATTCGGGGGCGGGTTCGGGCCTGGCTTCGGGCCCGGTTTTGGGCGGGGCCCGCGCAGGGCAAGCAGGGGTGACGTGCGCTCCGCCATCCTCTCGCTCCTGGCCGAAGCGCCCTCAAATGGTTACGGCCTGATAAAGGCGATTGCCGAAAAGACCAGTGGAGCCTGGCGCCCGAGTCCGGGGTCGATCTACCCCACGCTGCAGCAGCTGGTGGACGAGGAACTTATCACGGCGCTCAGCGAAGGCCGCGGAACCGAGTTCACGCTGACGGACGCCGGAAGGGCCTGGGTGGCAGAGCATGCTGAGGAACTCGAAAATGCGTGGGACTCGGGACCCGACAGCCCGGACAAGGACTTCCACCAAAGCATCGCGAAGCTGATGGGCGTTATCCACCAGTTCCGTACGGGTGTTACTGAAGAACAGCGGGCCGCTGCCGTCGAGAAACTGGACGAAACCCGCCGGGCCCTGTACAAGATCCTGGCTGACTGACCTGCAGCCCGGGCCAGCCCGGGAGAGGGCCCAGTCGAGGTGCCGAGTGAGCAGCTCACCTCAGCGTTACGCCGCCCTGGCCGGTCAACTGTCAGGCGAAGGAGTCTTCCTTGGCCCGCTGCCCGGCCGGGTTTTGGATTGCGGGGGAGTGGGAAACGGCGGGGGAATGAGGGACTGCGTGGCTCGTGGGGTTGAAAGCGGCACCCATTTCCCCGAAGGCGTAGGCGCTCTCGGCGTGCTCGGAAAGGTCAACGCCGGCGGTCTCGGCCTCGCGGCTGACGCGGAACCCGATGGTTTTGTTGATGGCACGGCCGATAACCAAGGTCCCGACACCTGACAGCAGCACCGTGATCACCACAGCCACGGACTGCGCCACGAGCTGCTGGAAACCGCCGCCATACAACAACCCGCTGCCCTGGCCGTCCACCGGGAGGGCAATAAAACCGAGTGCCAGGGTCCCAATAAGTCCCGCACCCAGGTGGACCCCCACCACATCGAGGGAATCATCCAGCCCGAAACGGTACTTCAGGTCCACGAAAACAGCGCAGGCTGCTCCGGCCACCAGGCCCAGACAGATGGCGGCCACCGGGCTGATGTTGGCGCAGGACGGAGTGATGGCAACCAGCCCGGCCACCACGCCGGACGCAGCTCCGAGCGAAGTGGGGTGGCCGTGGCGGATCTTTTCTGTCACCAGCCAGCTGAGCATCGCCGCTGCCGGCGTCACCAGGGTGTTGACCCAGATCAGGCCGGCCTGTTCCGCCGTCGTCGCCGCTCCGCCATTGAAGCCGAACCACCCGAACCACAGGATGGCGGCACCCAGCATGATGAACGGCACGTTGTGCGGCCGGTGGTTGGGGTCCTTCGCGAAACCGTGGCGCTGGCCCACGATCAGGGCGAGCACCAACGCGGCAGTGCCCGAGCTGATTTCCACAACCGCGCCGCCGGCAAAGTCAATGACCTGGCCGAAAACGGCGGTGAGAGCTCCATCGGCACTCATCAGGCCACCGCCCCAGATCATGTAGGCGAGGGGGCAGTAAACCACGGTGACCCACACGGCAACGAACACAGCCCAGGCGCCGAACTTGGCGCGGTCGGCAATGGCACCGCTGATCAAGGCCACGGTGATGATGGCGAACGTGGCGCTGTACCCGGCTTTGATCAGGTCCGGGGAGCCCACCAGGGTCTGCAGTCCGAAGCTGGCGAAGGGATTGCCAAAGAGGCCCAGCACGCCGTCGCCGGTTGTCATGGAGTAACCCCATAGAACCCAAACCACCCCAACGATCCCGGCGGAGATAAAGCTCATCATGATCATGTTCAAGGCGGCTTTGGCGCGTGTCATGCCGCCGTAGAAGAGGCCGAGCCCGGGCGTCATCAGCAGTACCATCGCGGCCGAAATCATCAGCCAGACATGTTGGGCAGTGATCTCCACCTGCGGGTCCCTTCGCATTGCGCCTAGATGCGGGGCGCTTTGCCGGCCCTCGCATTTCCCCCGCCATCCATCTTTCGGGTTCCGTGTTTCAGGAAATGGCCGGGAAAGTTGCGCTGGTGTTACGGAAATTGTGCCTCTGTGAAGTGCCCATGTCGGGAATGTTTCAGCGGTGTAAACGCCTCCCATCCAAAGAGCTGAAATTCCCCATCTTTGGAAAACGACGGCGGCGCGCCGCACCGAAAATGCGGCGCGCCGTCGTCGGGGCTGCCAAAGCCGGGGAGACTCGGTGGGCCAACAGGCTCTCCTGAAGGATCAGAACTGGCGGGCGTTAGCCAGTACGGGAAGCTTGGTGCGCACCTCGTCCACCACCGACGGATCGATGTCGGCGACGGCGAGTTCCGGCTTTCCACCCAGTGCGGCAACCGCTGAGCCCAAGGGAGTGATGACGGCGCTGTGGCCGATGCCCGTAGGCGCGGTCCCGGCGGGGCCTGCTCCGATGGTCTCTGGATCGCCCTGGCCGCAGGCCACCACGAAGGTGGTGCTGTCCAAGGCGCGTGCCCGCACCAGGAGGTCCCACTGCTCTGCCTTGCCTTCACCGGCGCCCCAGGAGGCGCAGACGATGTTGACCTGCGCCCCGGCCCGGGCATTGGCGGTGAAGAGGGCGGGGAAGCGGACGTCGTAACAGGTGGCCAGGCCAAACACGGTGCCGTTGATTTCGAAGGTCACGGGGTTGGTCCCCGCATCCACGGTCTTGGATTCGGCAAAGCCGAACGCGTCGAAAAGGTGCACCTTGTCGTAGGAGGTATCCACCCCGGGGCCGGTAACCAGGAGGGTGTTGCGGACCCGGCCGTCCTTCCCGGGAGTAAACATTCCCGCGACGATCGCAATGTCCAGCTCCTTGGACACGGCACGGACCTTCTCAGCCCACGGACCGTCCACGGGTTCTGCGATGTCTGCCAGTGAGTGCCCGAACGCGCGCATGGCAGCCTCGGGGAATACGACAAGCTCCGCGCCGGCGGCTTTGGCCTGGGTGGCGTAGTCCCGGATGAGCTCCAGGTTGGCAGCAGGGTCTGCACTGCTGATGATTTGGGCGACTGCTAGACGCATGGGTGGCTCCAATCTGTTGTATACATAATGTATGGGAAAAACGGCAGGCATGGCAGCGTCCGGACGCGAAAAGGCGTACGCCCACCTGCGCGAAAACGTCCTGATCGACCCGGAGCTCCAGGGCCGCTTCCTCAACGAACAGGAACTCGCCGCCGAAATCGGCGTTTCCCGGACCCCGGTCCGCGAGGCGCTGCTGCTCCTGGTCTCGGACGGACTGGTGGAGCTCATCCCACAACGCGGCGCTTACGTTCCGCCAGTCACCGGCAGGGAAATTTCTGAACTCATGGAACTCCGCGGCGTCCTGGAGAGCCACGCGGCAAGGCTGGTGATCGCCGAGAAACGCGTCCCCGCCGCCCTGTTGCAGGAAACCCTGGACCTCCAGGCCCGGATTCCCGACACCAGCGAGGCTGACAATGCCCGTGAATTCATCCGGCTGGACACTCTCTTCCATCAGCAGCTTATCGACGCGGCCGGCAACGAGCTCATTTCCCGGACCTACAGCAAGCTCCACGTCCGCCAGATACTGGTGGGAGTATCGGCCTTGTTCCGGACCAGCGGCCGCCGCCAGGCCGTGTGCGCCGAACACCAGGGTATCGTCGACGCCCTGGTGTCCGGCGATGAGGTTCAGGCCCAGAAAGCGATCGACCATCACCTGGCTGTGACCCGGGACCTCCTGCTCCGCACCTGAGGGAGCTTTTGTCCACATAACGCGGGCCGGAAGGCCTTTCGAAAGAGTCAGGTGGACAAAAGTCCCCGGCAACTTAGCGGGATTCGCCGACGCCGGAGGTCCGGGTCACGCCGGTACCTTCCAGCAGGAGCCGGTAGTCCTCGTCCTCCACGGTGTTCGAGTCCCGTCCCATGCCCAGCCCAATCAGGGTGACCACGGCAGCCACTGCAACGTAGATGGCCACCGGGATCCAGGTGCCGAACTGCGAGAGCAGCACCGTGAACATCAGCGGGGCGATGGCGCCGCCGATCACGCCGGCAAAGGTGTAGGCGAGGGAGCTTCCCGTGGAGCGGAGCCGCGGGGAGAACTGCTCCACAATGAAGGCTGCCTGCGGGCCGTACATAAAGGAGTGCGCCATGAGGCCCAGGACAATGCCGATGATCAGCATCGGCTGGTTGTTCCCGCCCAGTACCCCGAAGAACACGAAGGTCCAGACGCCGCCCAGCACCGCGGCGGCACCATAAACCAGCCGTCGGTTGATGCGGTCCGAGACGGCTCCGGCCAGGGGGATCATAAAGAGCTGGAACGCGGAGCCGATCAGGACGGCAGTAAGAACCTGGTTGCGCTCATAGCCGAGCACCTGGATGCCGTACGTCAGGGTGAAGACGGTGAAAAGCGCGTAGAGCACGTCCGGACCAACGCGGCACAGGATGGCTGCGATGAGCGGGCGGAGTTCCTTGCTGAAGACTTCCTTAATCGGGGCGTGGGGCTGTTCACCGTGGGCTTGAATTGCCTTGAAGACGGGGGTGTCCTCGAGGCGGAGCCGGATCCACAGGCCGAATCCAACCAGCAGGGCGGAGACCAGGAACGCGATGCGCCAGCCGAAGCCGAGGAACTGTTCCTCGGTCAGCATTACGGTCAGGAGCGCCAGCGCGCCGTTGGCCAGGAGGTTGCCGGCGGGCGGACCCACCTGTGCGGCAGAGGCCCAGAATCCACGGCGGTGCGGGTCGCCGTATTCGCTGGAGAGCAGGACCGCGCCACCCCATTCGCCGCCTACGCCCACGCCCTGGGCGAACCGCAGCAGCACCAGGATGATGGGCGCGGCGATGCCGATGCTGGCGTAGCCCGGAAGGACACCAATCAGCACCGTGGCCACGCCGATGATCATCAGAGTGGTCACGAGGACCTTTTTGCGTCCAATCCGGTCACCGAGGCGGCCAAAGATGATGCCGCCCACCGGCCGGGACACGTAGCCCACGGCGTAGGTGGAGAAGGCGAGGATGGTGCCCGTGAGGGGATCAGAGGCGGGAAAGAAGACGAGGGGAAATACGACGGCGGCGGCTGCTGAGTAAACGGCGAAGTCGTACCACTCAAGGGCCGTTCCGGTAAGGCTGGCGGCAAAGGCCTTGTACAGGCCCTTGGGGTGGATCGGCTTGCCTGGGTGCGGCGCTGCGCCCGGAGCCGGAACGGGAGAGTTGCTCATGGTGTCCTCCACGGTGGTTTCAAAAGGTGACGCCTGTCACGCTGGCATGTAATGTATACATTACGCATACTGGATGTACATTGGCGACCCTTTCCGGTTTCCGGTTGTTAATTTTTTTCCTGCAGCACACGAAAAGGACGGATCCACCATGACGGTTCTCAGCTTTGAACTTCCCGATGGCAGCACCAAGGACGTGCAGGTCAAGCACCTTCTCAACGCCGGATATGCGGGTCGCGAGCAGGATGAAGTCCAGGCGCACATTGCTGAACTGGCCGAGCTTGGCGTTCCGGGGCCGACGACTACCCCGGCCCTGTACCCGGTATCGCCCTACCTGGCGCAGCAGGTGGCCGAAGTGCGTGTGCAGCACGGACGGACGTCCGGGGAGGCCGAATGGGCGCTGGTAATCACGGACGACGGCGTGCTGCTGACAGCTGCCTGCGACCATACGGACCGGGAGCTTGAAGTCCACGGCGTGGCGTGGAGCAAGAACGCGAGCCCGGACGTCCTGGGCCGGAAGGCCTGGCGGCTTGACGAAGTGCGTGACCACCTGGACAGGATCACGCTGAAGGGCTGGGTGGGGGAAGGGGAAACACCGGACACCCTCATCCAGGTCAGCTCACTGGAGGCGCTGCTGACCCCGGACTACTGGCTGGAAGTGCTGGCGGAGCGGGGTCTGAACCAGCCCGGCACCGTGCTCATCTCCGGCACCGTGGCCATGACCGGCGGCGTCAACCAGTTCGCCCGCAGCTGGAAAGTTGAAATGGCAGATCCGGTCACCGGGCTCTCCGTGGACGCCCAGTACGTGGTGGAGCAAATGCCGGAACCGATCGGCTGACCCCGCCGGCAAAACGCGAAGTAGAGGGCTACTGCTTGTAGCCCTCTACTTCGCTGACTGGGCGGGCTTCAGCCTCGTTGGGGTTTTCGCCTGATTTCGCTTTGGCCCTGCGCTGGCGCAGCAGGTCCCAGGCCTGGTCCAGCCTTTCTTCCACCTGCTGGAGCCTGCCCTGGTCCGGCGCCTGGCCGTCTCCGGCATCCTCGCGGAGTGTGTGTTCCTCCTCCACCAAAGCCTGGATGCGGGCCAAAAGATCTTCGTCGTTCATGTCTACACCTTCCGCCGGAAACATCTCCCTCAGCGTACGCCTGTACCATCAGGATCATGCCCACTGTGCTTGATATGGCAGGTCCAATCCTGGAAATGCTCACTTATTTGTGCCTGCCCGCCGGGCTGGGATTGCTCTTCTATACAGGCTTCCTGCGCCGCTTTGTGCACCCGTGGGCCGTGGCCGAGGCCGTGGTCTATTCGGACAACACCGGAGTCGGTTTCCGCTGGTTCGACCGGAAGTACCAGGTGCACCATGCACCCATGTCTCCGCATGACATCAAGGACTTGGCGGTGGGGGATACGCTCCCCATCTACTACCACCCAAAGCGCCCCACCCAGTGGCAGATGGCGGCCCCGGAAGAGGCTGGAAAGACAGCGGCTGTGCTGGGCCGCTGCCTCACCGGGATCGGCGCGGTGGCGCTGCTCGCGGGGATTGTCCTGCCGATGTTTTAGGGCGGGAACGCGCTAAGCGGCAAGGACCACGCCGATGCCGAGGCCGCCCAATGCAACCCCCGCAAAAGCCGTCCACAGCACCGCGGTGATGTCGGCGTCGACATTTTCCCTGGCGATGCCGCGGAAGCTGGCCCTGTAGCGGCGGCGCTGGGTGAAGTAGATCGCAGCGGCTGCCCCGGCCGAGACGGCGAACAGCAGCAGGATGGGCAGCCCGTGGACCGGAAGCCAGCGCAGGAAGATCGCACTGACCGTCACCAGGGCCATCATCGTCCTGCCCCAGGCCAGCGCGGTCCGCTCCGGCTGGAGGCCCGGATCCCCGTGGCCGCCTGCGGGGAGGGTGGGCAGCACCGGTTCAGCGCCAGAGGATAAAAATCAGCACGACGGCGGCCGCCAGGGCCCCTGCCCCGGCAAGCAGCGGGACAATAAGCGGCAGCGGCAGCGGAGCCTTATTGCGCATGCTCCGTTCCACCCGCAACCACCGCACCGCAGAGCCGGCGCTCAGCAGCATGCCCAGAAGGAGCAGGACGACTGCCAGGCCCTTCCGGACGGGCTCCAGGAAAAGGTCTGCGGTGAAGGCCTCGACCGCAATGCCGCCGGCCAGGAGCGCCAGGGATGTCCGGATCCAGGCAAGGAACGTGCGTTCGTTGGCGAGCGTGAACCGCGGGTCGGGTTCCTCGCCGCCGGGCAGCAGCCGTTCGGCGATCCTTCCGCGCGACGGCGGCACCTCGGCGTTGGCGGGCTGCTCGCTGTTGGTCACGGTGCCAGTTTAGCCATCGGCCTTCAAGGCCCTCGCAGTCGAGGCCGTGGATGGCGGCGCGTTCCTCCAGCCACTCCCGTTCCAGGGCGGAGGTGGCGACCAGCAGTTTGCCCGGTTGCCGATCCCGGTGACGGGACGCTTCCGGTACGTTGTGAACCGTGACAAAAGGAGAGCTCGCCCTCTGCCCCGAGGCAAACCCCTAATGGTTACAATTCCGCCAAAACAATCGCTCACTTTCACTTACGGGGGTAAAATTCTGAAGTACCGGATACAAGAAGTTGCCTTGAAAACGCATTCGGCTCCAAGCCCGCCTGCTGGTACAGGTGGACGACAATAAAGCGGCAGAAGTGGTTGATAGGTCTCCACGTGCCACGTGATCGGCTAGTGCTGCCCGACCTCAGATAACACGTGCATCGCTAAGCAGGAGCAAGACTATGACCATCACTCCTCCAACCCGGCAGCGGCGCCCACTGGCAGCCCGGCTCGCGTTGGTTTCCACTATTTCGCTGGGACTGGTTGCCGGTCCTATCGCTCTCGCTGGCCCAGCCAACGCCGCGGGATATCCCAAGAAAGACACGTGTACGGTCGAAGCCAAGACACCGGTCGTACATGAAAAGAAGGGGACCAAAGACTACGGCAAGGCCGTGAAGGTCGTCTTCAAGTTCAAGATCAGCTGCGACAAGGGCACCCACGTTTACTTTGACCAGAAACTGTTCAAGGAAACGAAGAAGGGGGACGGCAAACAGATTCGGCCGCACAGCAAGGGCTGGGTATGGGTCCCCAAGAACAAAGAGATAAAGGTTGAGGTCGACAAGGTATTCCCGGAAAAGAACAAGAAGCAGGTCACCGTTTACCACATCGTCAAGATCGCCTACAAGGACAAGAACGGCAAGGGCTCTTGGAAGTACGACTCAGATAAAAGCAAGCCTGTAGACGTTAAGTTCCGCGGCCACAAGTAAAACCGGGTTCCGAACAGGCCATTCCAGCGATACACAAGAACGACGACGGCACTGCGGGTGCTGCCGTCGTTCTTTGTCTTGTTGGTGGTTTCGGTGGCCCTCGTTGTATCGACGCTGCATGGACCGCAGGAACGCCCGCAGGATCGCCGAGGAAGACCGCAGAACGGCGGTGTAACAGGCGCGGCTCATGTTTGAAATGGAGGCGCTCCTCCGGCCTGACCGGACGTCAGGCCGTCGCGGAGGGCGGCGAAGAGAGCGGGTTACCGCTTGCCTTGAGCTCGGCAGCCCTGACCCAATCAGGCTGGCGTAACGAATGCGGCCACGGAGTAAAATCTCTCTTGCCGCCCAAAATAGCGGTATGCTAAGCATGCTTACTGAAACGTTGGGGGAACGTTCCGTATATCGCAGCCGTTACTCTTAAAGTGCGGCTTGGGGGCTTAGCGCCCCCACTACAGCGTGACTGCGGAACGGTCATATGACGGAGAGAGAGAAATATGGCTCGCGCCGCCCTAGGCTTTATCGCATGATCCGGCTACGCCAGCTGGCCCAAGCGGCCTCTGTACTCACCACGCCGTTGACGCCGGAGGACATCCTCGCGCTGTTCAACCCCGTCTACTCTGCGCGGCAGCTTCGCGGTGTCGTCACCCGGGTGGTGCAGGAGACAGCACAGTCCGCGACCATCTTCTTCCGGCCCGGCCGCGGCTGGCACTCCCACCTGGCGGGCCAGTGGGCGCGCATCGGCGTCGAACTCGACGGCGTCCGCCACTGGCGGTCGTATTCCCTCAGCGCCCCGGCCGGCAAGGATCCGGCCATCACGGTCACCGACGTGGGCGCAGTCTCCGGCACACTGGTGCGCACCACCCGCCCGGGCGATGTCCTGTTCCTGGCGCCCCCGCAGGGCGACTTCGTGCTCCCGGAACACCCCCGGCCCCTCCTGATGGTGACCGCGGGCAGCGGCATCACCCCGGTGATGTCCATGATCCGCACGCTTGTTCCGCGGCGTCCGGATGCCGACGTCGTGCTGGTCCACTCAGCCCGCACCCCCGGCGACAGCCTCTTCCGCGAAGAACTCGCCGAGCTGGCCGACCAGTTCCCCAACTTCCGCCTTGCCCACTGGTTCACGGGCGAGCAAGGCCGCATGGACCTGACCAACACCGCGCAGCTGGACGAAATCTGCCCGGACTGGAAGGAACGGTCCGCCTACGCCTGCGGTCCGGACAGCTTCCTGGATGACGCCGAGGCGCTGTGGAAGCAGGCAGCGCTGACAACGGCGGCACCCGGCTCGGACATCGCGGTTGCCGGCGGTGCCGGCAACCTGATGATCGAACGCTTCAACACCACCTTCGCGGGCGGTGTTGGGCACGACGGCGGACTTGTCACCTTCGAAGCGTCCGACCGCGAGGTGGATGCCGACGGCGACACCCCTCTGCTCGACGTCGGTGAGGACGCCGGGGTGCTGATGCCCAGCGGTTGCCGCATGGGTATCTGCCACAGCTGCCTCACGCCACTCCTGTCCGGCCAGGTCAGGGACCTTCGCACCGGGGAAGTCCATGGCGAACCCGGCCAACTGATCCAAACGTGTGTCTCGGCAGCCGCCGGACCCGTCAACCTCGAAATCTGAGGAGCATCACGGTATGTCTGTAATTACACCCAGCAAGCCCACACCCACCGAAGGCAGTTCCACCGGAGGGTCAAGGACGCGCCCCGGAAAGCTGGCAGAATCCGGCAGCCCCACCGTCCGGCCTCCCGCTGCCGCCCACCTGACCGACGAGCAGGTGGCCGAACTTGGACGCGAACTCGATGCCATCCGCGACGAGATCCTGGCCAAGCGCGGAGCATCCGACGCCGCGTACATCCGCCGGGTGATCAAGGTCCAGCGCGGCTTGGAGATCTCCGGCCGTGCTGCGCTGCTGGTCAGCAAGAACAAGGCCGCGTGGGTCACAGGCACCACGTTGCTGAGCCTGGCCAAGATCCTGGAAAACATGGAGATCGGGCACAACGTCCTGCACGGCCAGTGGGACTGGATGCGGGACCCGGACATCCACTCCACAACGTGGGAGTGGGATTTTGTCACCCCGTCGCGCTCCTGGCAGCACACGCACAACGACCTGCACCACCGCTGGACGAACGTGGTGGGCAAGGACAACGACGTCGGATACAACCTCCTGCGCATGGACGAGCAGCAGCCGTGGAAGCCCATTAACCTGGCCAACCCGCTGTTCAACGCCATTTTGGCGCCCCTCTTCGAGTGGGGCATCGCCATCTACGACCTCGAGCTCACGGAGTTCCAGGAAGGCAAGAAGTCCAAGGAAGCGCTGCTCAAGGACCTCAAGGCCCTGGGCAAGAAGGTTGTCACCCAGTTCACCAAGGACTACGCCGCAACCCCCGCCGTTGCGATGCTCACCGGTTCAGGCAAGCAGGCACTTTACGGAACCCTGACGGCCAATGCGGTCCGCAACGTCTGGGCCCACGCCGTCATTTTCTGCGGCCACTTCCCCGAAGGCACCGACACCTTCACGGAGGAAATGGCGGAAGGCGAAACCCGCGGCGACTGGTACATCCGCCAGATGATCGGCTCCGCCAACATCTCCGGGTCGAAATTCATGCACCTCATGACCGGCAACCTGTCGCACCAGATCGAGCACCACCTCTTCCCGGACCTGCCGTCCAACCGGTACGCCGAGGTAGCTCCGAGGGTCCGCGAGATCTGCCAGCGCTATGGCCTGAAGTACACCACAGGCCCGCTGCTGAAGCAGGTCGGCTCGACATGGGGAAAGATCTTCCGGCTGGCACTCCCGGACAAGCCGGCCAGCGCCTGATCAATGCACGGCCTGATTTGAGTAACGCCTGATGTAGAACACCGAATGCACCTCCGGTACCGGGAACCAACCTGGCGCCGGAGGTGCATTTTTGTTCGCCCTCCCCGACGCTCGATCACTTTCCGTACATTTTCCCCGACGCTCTATCACCTTTCGGGGACGTTCTTCAGTCGCTCTCTCACTTTTCGCAGCGGACGCCGCATAATTGATCCCACAGCCGCCGCGGCCTATGGAGGAATCATGCGGATTCTCGGAGCTCTTATTGTCATCTGGCTGATCATCGGCGGTGTTGCCGCCTGGCAGCGTGGCTACTTCGGTGGAGCGCCGGATAACTGTGCGCAAGCCGGGACGATAGCAATCACCATCGCCGCCGGCCCGTTGAACTACATGGGCGCCAATCCGCAGATAACGTGCGAGCTTCCGCAACCTTCCCAGTAGCGCAGGGCACGGCGGACCACCCTAGAGTAGGAATTGCGCGGGCAAGGCAGTTCTCCGCCCGCATCGATCCCACAGTCTCGAAAGGACCCTCCGCGATGGCTTTCATCACCGTTGGAACTGAAAACAGCACTGACATCGAGCTTTACTATGAGGACCATGGTTCGGGCCAGCCTGTCGTGCTGATCCACGGCTACCCCTTGGACGGCGCCTCCTGGGAAAAACAGGCAACCGCGCTGCTGAGCGCTGGCTACCGCGTCATCACCTATGACCGACGCGGCTTCGGCAAGTCGAGTAAGACCACCGTGGGATACGACTACGACACTTTCGCTGCCGATCTCGACACCATTTTAACCACCCTCGACCTGCGCGACGCTGTGCTGGTGGGCTTCTCCATGGGTACGGGCGAAGTGGCCCGCTACCTGAGCACCTACGGCTCGGCCCGGGTTTCCAAGGCGGCGTTCCTCGGTTCCCTCGAACCGTTCCTGCTGAAGACCGATGACAATCCCGACGGCGTTCCGCAGGAGGTCTTCGACGGATTGAATGAGGCAGTAACGGCAGACCGGTACGCCTTCTTCACAGAGTTTTTCAAGAACTTTTACAACAGTGACACGTTCCTGGGCACGCCGCGCCTCAGCCAGGAGGCCGTCACCGCCAGCTGGAACACCGCGGCCAGCGCCGGTGCCACCGCATCCGTTGCAGCCCAGCCCACCTGGCTCACGGACTTCCGGGAGGACATTCCCAAGATCGACGTTCCTGCCTTGATCCTCCATGGCACTGCGGACAACATTCTCCCCATCGATTCGACGGGACGGCTGTTCACGAAGGCCCTGCCCAGCGCCGAGTATGTGGAGATCGAGGGTGCCCCGCACGGCCTGCTGTTGACCCACGCGGCGGAGGTCAACGAAGCGCTGCTGCGCTTCCTCGCCAAGTAGTCCGCGCTTAGCGCAAGAACTCCGGCGACGGCGGGAGGCCGCCGTCGCCGGAGGTGAGCGAGGGTTTCGGGAGACTTTGCGGTAGGTGACAGAGCGTTGGGGGTTACCAGCGCGGTCCGCCGCCGCCCCCTGGGCCCTGGGCGGCGGTGTACTCGCCGGCCGTAACCGTGCCCTGCTCGGTAGCGCCGTCCAGTGAGCCTTCGCCCAGGCCGGCGCTGACGGTTGCCGTGCCGCCGGTGTAGATGGTGTATTCCTCACCTTCGGTGATGGCCGCGGAGGAAAACACCAGCGAGGCGGTGGCCTTGCTCGTGACAAACACCGCCACCACAGTGCCGGAGGAATCGCCGATCTGGACCACGGTTCCCGCGGTGACTGACGATCCCAGCGTTACCTGCACACCGGACTGCGTGGAGGAGGCGCCGGGGGTGACGGCCATACCCGCACTGCCGGCCGCTGCCAGGGTTCCACCGGTGACTGCCAGCTCGCCGTTAACGTCCAGTGCTCCGTTGCCGGAGTTGGTGGGGCCGTTGACCACCACAGTGCCGCCGGAGATGCTGGCATTGCCGTTGGAGTCCAGGCCGTCGCCCTGGGAGTTGATGGTCAGCAGTCCGCCGCTGACCTCCACGGTGTAGTCGCCTACGGCCATCTCGCCGCCGCCCATGCCCCCACCCATGCCGCCTTGGGGCGTCGTGCCAGTGGTGGTGCTGCTGCCGCCCGAGGCGTTCACGCCGTCGTCGTTTGCGGTGACGGTGGCGGTTCCGCCGGTCATGATGATGTGCTGGGCCTCCAGGCCCTCCTCCGACTCCTCAACAGTGGCGGTGCCGGCCGCGATGGTGAGGGTGTTGAAGGCCTTGATGCCGTCGTCGCCGGCGCTGACGTTCAGGGTGCCGCCATTGATCAGCACCCAGCCGCGGCCTTCGTCCTCCTCGTTGTCCGACTTGAAGCCGTCCCCGGCCGCGGACACCTGGTAGGCGCCGTCCAGCAGCACCGCGTAGTCCTTGCCCACAATGCCGTCATCAGCAGCGTCCACGGTGACGTTGCCCGCCGCCAGGACCAGGCCGTCCTTGGCAGAGATGCCATCGTTGAAGTTGCCGTCCACAGCCAGCGAACCGGTTCCGGCGATGGTCAGGTCTGCCATCGAGTACAGGGCGGCGTTCGGGGCGTCTGTCCCCTGATCCGCATAAGTGGAGGCATCGCTGAGGGTGTTCGAGGTTCCGTCCTCGAGGTAGACGATGGCCTCGTTGGCGCTCTGCACTACAAACGGTGAGCCGGTGGAACTGGTGACGCGCACGCCGTCGAAAATGATGCGGACCACGTCCTCCTCACCGGCGGCCACCGCCACCTGCCCGTCGGACAGCGAGCCGTGAAGGCGGTAGGTGCCGGCCGCGGTGATGGTGACGGTGTCGCCGTCGACCTTTACGGCGTCCGACGACGACGATGTCACAGTGCTGGCACCGTCCGCCAGGGTCACGACTACTTCGGACGCGGCATCCCAGGTGAGGTCGTCGTCGTCGTAATGCGTGTCCTCGGCCAGGGTATCCAGGGAGACGGCCTGGGCGGTGCCGGAAGTGTTGCCGGCGGAGGAGGCGCCGGTGCTGCTGATGGCCGAGACCCCGGTGGGGGTGGTGCCTGCCACCGAGCAACCGGCAAGGCCAATAGTGACAGCCAGGGCGGCAACGGAGAGATGGGTACGGAGGTTCTTCATGGGTGGTCCTTTGGGAAGTTTGGTGGGGGTGAATCGCGAAGGGGAAGGCTAGACGGCGGGCCGAAGGGACAGGCTGCGGCTCAACGTCCGGTTCCACCGGTTGGCGGGAAGGTCAGGGCAGAGCGCAGCCATCCCGGTGGCGAATTTGGAGATCCGGGAAGGCCGGACGCCGTAGGCCCAGAGATGCCGGTCGAGCAGGCCTGCGGTGGAGCCGGACTTGGTCTCCAGGATCACCGCATCGTCCAGCACCCAGGCGGGGTGGGACGGTCGCTGCCACGTCACGTGGGTGTCGATGGTGGCCCGGCTCCCGGACTCCGGCAGGTACAAAGTGGTCCGGTTGTACCGGGTTTCCAGTACCGGTCCCAGCGGATCCACGGGAACCGAACCGACGGCCGCAGTGAGCGTCTCGCGGACGTAGTCCAGGCCTTCGGCAGTGAGCCGGGCGCGGTCGTCAAGGTGGTACGCAATGCGCTCCTTGACTGTTGCTTCGCGAGCGCCTTCGGTCTTGACCTCCAGGAAGCTCACGGCGCTGTCCACGTAGGTTCTGGTGCGGATCTTGTAGCGCCTTCGGCGGCCGTGGGCGGCCAGCCGGTAGCTGTCCAGGTTGGCGGTGTCGAAGTAGACGGAGTCGTAGGCGAAGCTGCGGGAGCCGTCCATCTCGAGCACCCGCACATCTGCACGGAACGTACTCAGGAGTTGGCGGGCAAGCCCGGCGGGAACAACGTACTTCCGGTCCACGCGGGTCTGGAGTGCGGCCTCGCTGTTGAGCTCTTCCAGCCCCACGGGCGGAAGGAAGCGAAGATTACTGACGACGGCGGCGGTTGCGGCGGTGCTCATGCCGCACCTGCCCGGGCTGCGACATGTGCGGGAGCCGAGGCTACGGGGGCCGGCTCAGCCGGTGCCTGATCCGCATGCCGGGGTGCCGCCGTCGTGATTGCCGGGAAGCCGACGGGAGCGGCAAAGACGACCGGGGAGTAGGCGTACCGGACATCCACAATCGTCTTGTCGTTCACCAGGTCGAGCTCCTGGACGGTTGCGGAGTGCACCGTGCCGTGCAGGACTTCCTCCAGCCGGGCGTAAAGCTCGCCGTCCTCGGCGACTGCACGGTCCAGGATGACCGTCTGGTGCCGGTGGGCCGGCAGGACGCGGGGGTGGTCACCGACAAACATGACCAGCAGGATCAGGGCCATCAGCGAGCCGGTCAGCCAGAGCGGCTCGATGCCCAGGCCGGCGATCAGGCCCAGGGCCAGGGCTGAGAAGTAGTAGGCCACCTCGTGCTGCGCCAGCTCGGTGGAGCGGAGCCGGATGATGGACAGGACACCGAAGAGGCCCAGTCCCAGGCCCAGCCCGGCGGCCGAGCCGGACAGTGCACCAGGTGGTTCTCGCCAATAATCCCGACGGCGGTGCGCGGCTGTTCGCCCTGGATGGAGTGGTTGCCGAAGTTGGTGTCCACTTCCACGTCCTCGATCCCGGCGGCCACCTCGCCGTTGTCCAGCAGGGAGGGACCGAAGGAGAGGGTGTTCCAGACTCCGTCCGCCAGCAGTTCTTCGGCGGTGGTGGTGGTTTCGTCGTAGACCTTGACCGTGCCGTCGCGGTAGAACGCCAGGCCCTGGCGGGCACCCTCGTCCCGGAACACCACACCGATGTTCTCGCCGAAGCTGTCATTGGCGAAGGCGGACTGGAGGGTGGTGGCGTCATCGAGCACGACGTCGGCGACGTAGTAGGTGACGGTGCTGTCGCCGCTGCCGGTGGTCACCGTAGAGATGCGGATGTTCGAGCTGTCCGAGACGTAGGACGTGTCCTTGGTGACGGCGCCGGCGGACGCGGTGTCCGCCGTCGTACTTGTTCCTATGGAGGTGCCCTCTGAGGTGCCTGGCTGGCTAGCCTCGTAGGCGGAGACGTCTGAGAACAGCCCCTGCGGTGACGGCGCGCCGGAAGCGGCTGCCTTTACGGAGTTTGGTCTGGTGAGGAGTCATGCCTCATTTCTAGGCAGGCAAACTAGCAGAGGGATTTGCCGGAGATGTGCGGCGTCTGTGAAAGGGGCGCCGGACAGAGCTGTTCCGCCAGGGCCTGGAGTTCCTCGGGGTGGAAGGGCTTGGTGAGGTAGGCGGCGGCGCCGGACGCCATTCCCGCCAGCACGTCGTCGTTCTCGGACCTGGCAGTGAGGAACAGCAGGGGAGCCTTGCTCAGCGCCCGGAGCGCACGGGCCACCACATGTCCGTCCATGTCCGGCAGTCCCAGGTCCAGGGTTACCAGCGCGACGGCAGGGTCCGCTGCTGCTGCGATGCCCTCTGCACCAGTGCCGACGGCCCGCACCTGGAATCCTGCGCGGGTCAGGACCATCGTAATCAGTCCGCGGATATCGTCGTTGTCCTCAACGACGAGGCAGACACGCTTCTTTTTCATTGGAGCCCCCGGCAAAGTTGGCATCAGTCTACCGCCGCGGTCCCAGTGCGCAGGTAACAGTGGCGGGCGAGCCAGCGAAGAGGCCTGACGCCGGGCTGCTATCCGTCGTAATGAGTGCGCGCCCGGCCCTGGCCCAGGGAGTTGACCACCGCCGTGGCAACCTCATGCAGCTTCGAATTGCGGGTGCTGGACGCGGTCTTCAAAATCTCGAAGGCGTCGAGCTGGCTGCACCTGCTCTGGGCCATGATGATGCCCACGGCCATGTCGATCACTGTGCGCGATTCCAGGGTGGCCCGCAGGTTTGCCGCGGTCTCACTGTAATGCGCAAAGCGGACGGCGAGCCGGAGCGCGAGGGAGGTCTGGCTGACGAAGTCTTCGGCGAACTTGAGCAGACGTTCTTCAAAACGGTTGGGCCGGCCCGAGTACAGCAGCAACGCAGCCTTGGTCTCCCCTTCCAGCTGGAAGGGCAGCGCCAGGACTGAGCGGACGCCCTCGCCCAGCAACGCCGCGGAGTATTCAGGCCATTGGCCGTCCTCGCGGATTTCCGGCACCTGGACGGTCTCCTGGCTGGTGGAGGCTGTCATGCTGGGCGTTTCGTTGAACTCGTACTCAAGGCGCGCAACGGCCTCGGCGGCCGGGCTGCTGCTGGCCACCGTGGCGGCTTTCCGATGCCGCAGCAGGGTTATGGCGCACAGGATCTCGTCGCCGGGCTCGGACAGATTGCGGGCGGCCACCTGCGCGAGTTCGTTAAGGAAGTCCTCAACGTCGGAGCTGTTGAGGACAAGTTCATGCAGGTGCTCAGTAACAGATGTATCAGTTTTTGCAGTTGACTCGCTGGCCACGGTTTCTCTGTGCCATTCGCTCAGGTCAAAACGAGCAGGTAACATGCTCCGTCCGCCCAACGGGGGGCGGGAGGCAGCAATGCTCGCTGGATCGACGAACTCTCCAACGGCCTGCTGCTAAACCGATACTCAGAAGTATATACATCCTGTGGGGCCGGAAAACGTCGTTTTGACGCGGCGTGGGTACGCGGGCGCTGGCGCTGGAACGGGCATTACAGGCAGAATGGGGCACGCGCCGGCGCTGCCGGTGCCGGACCCGGAAACCAGCGTTTGCTGCGCTATGGAGGGACAGAAACTTGACCAGATTGCTCATCATCGGTCCGCCAGGCTCCGGCAAGGGTACGCAGGCGGAGAACCTCGCCCGGCACTTCGGCATCCCCGCCGTCTCTACGGGTGAAATCTTCCGCAGCAATGTCGGCCGGCAGACGGAACTGGGCAATGAAGCCGCAAAGTACCTCGACGACGGCGACTTCGTACCGGACCACCTCACCAACGCCCTGGTCAAGGACCGGCTCCTTGACGCCGACGTCCAGGCCGGCTTTCTTCTGGACGGCTACCCGCGCACCGCGCCCCAAGTGCTCGAACTCGACAATATGCTTGCCTCGCAGGGGCATGGGATCGATGCAGTCATCGAGCTCCGGGCCCCCGATGCCGAGCTGGAACAGCGGATGCTGCGGCGTGCCCAGGACGAGGGCCGCAGGGACGATACGGTGGACGTGTTCCGGCGCCGCCTCGATCTCTATCACCGTGAGACGCACGAAGTCGTGTCCGTCTACGCAGGGCGGGGTTTGCTGGTGCCGGTGAACGGCAGCGGCGACCCCGGCGACATCACCAAACTTGCGATCACCGCCGTCGAACGCTTCATCAACGAAAAAGGAGAACGCGCATGAGGGTGGCAGTAACCGGAGGAAGCGGAAAGCTGGGGCGGCACGTGGTGCGCAGACTCACCGGCGACGGGCACCAGGTGCTCAACCTTGACCGCGCGGGGGAGCGGAACCCCGGGCTGGTGGTGGTGGACCTCCGAAACTACGGCGAGGTTGTGGATGTCCTGCTCGGCCTGGACGACCGGCACGGCGGGTTCGACGCAGTGGTCCACCTCGGTGCCGTTCCCGCGCCCGGCATCATCCCGGACGCCGCCACGTTCGAGAACAATATGCTCGCCACCTACAACGTGTTTCAGGCAGCCCGGCGGGCCGGA
Organism: Arthrobacter sp. ZGTC412; assembly: GCF_002929215.1. Classification (GTDB taxonomy): domain Bacteria; phylum Actinomycetota; class Actinomycetes; order Actinomycetales; family Micrococcaceae; genus Arthrobacter. The sequence goes on along the minus strand of NZ_PJII01000025.1, from coordinate 40,136 downwards.
ATCAAGAAGGTAGTCTACGCCTCGAGCGAGACAGTGCTGGGACTGCCGTTCGACGTCGACCCGCCCTACATTCCCGTTGACGAGGAGTACCCCGCCCGGCCGGAGAGCACCTACTCGCTGGTGAAGCACCTCGAGGAACAGATGGCTATGGAGCTGACGCGGTGGGACCCCGAGCTGAGCATCTCCGGCCTCCGGTTCTCCAACGTCATGGACGTTGAGGACTACGACGGGTTTCCCGCGTTCAACGCCGATGCCACGCTGCGGAAATGGAACCTCTGGAGCTACATCGACGGCCGCGACGGCGCGCAGGCCGTGGTCCGCGCGCTCGAAAACGCCAAGCCGGGCTTCGAAGCGTACATCATCGCCAACGCGGACACGGTGATGAACCGGTCCAGCGCGGAACTGGCGGCGGAGGTGTTCCCCGCCGTCAAAGTCACCAAGGACCTTGGCGAGCACGAGACCATGCTGTCCATTGACAAGGCCAGGCGCCTGCTCAATTTTGAGCCCGAATACTCCTGGCGGAACCACCAGCCGAACATCCCCGCGGGAGCCTCAATCTGACCCCTGGCGTCCAGCCGCAGGAATCCCAAAGGGTTGGCACAGGATCCTGCAAAGACCCGGTTCCGGTGCGGAAACGGGTCCTAGTCTTTTGGTAGGGCGGATGATCTACCTGCCCGCGCAGCCCGCAACGCCGAAGCAAGGACCCCAAAATTCGCACTCCATACTTTGTGCTGCCCGCCGCAGCAGTGCTGGTTACCGCCTTCGCCCTTCACGCAGCCGCCGTGCCGGCATCAGCTGCTCCGCCGGCTAATGCCGGAGCAGCGGGCCGCTACATCGTCCACTACGCAGCGAACACAGATGTTGCCGCAGAGGTGGCCGGAATGCGGGGGCAGGGACTTGCCGTCGGCCGTACCTTTGCCCACGCCTTCCGTGGCGCAGTGGTGAATGCCCATCCAGCACAGGCGGCTGCGCTGGCACGCTCCGGCCGCGTGGTCTCGGTGGAGGTCGATGCACCCGTCAGTCTCTCCGCATCCCAGCAGCCTGCACCCTGGGGCCTGGACCGGGTGGACCAGAGGTCCTTGCCCTTGTCCGGGTCCTACTCCTGGACGGCATCCGGAGCAGGTGTGAGTGCCTATGTTGTGGACACCGGTGTCCTTGCCTCGCACGCAGATTTCGGCGGCCGGGTGGCAGCAGGCTGGTCCGCCGTAGCTGACGGCCGGGGCTCGAGCGACTGCAACGGACATGGCACCCACGTGGCCGGATCGGTGGCCGGATCCACCTACGGTGTGGCCAAGGCCGCCACCGTGGTGCCGGTCCGTGTGCTCGACTGCAACGGCTCCGGCTACAACTCGGACGTGGTGGCGGGCCTGGACTGGATCGCCGCCCACCACACGGCCGGGACGCCGGCAGTGGCCAACCTCAGCCTGGGCGGCGCCGCCAGCTCCGCTGTTGATGCGGCCATCCAGGCTGTTATGAACGACGGCGTCACCGCGGTGGTTGCCGCCGGCAACTCCGCCGTGGATGCCTGCAGCAACTCTCCAGCCCGCGTCCCCGGAGCAGTAACGGTGGCTGCCAGCGACTCCAGTGACCGGCAGGCGTCCTTCTCCAACTTCGGCTCCTGCGTGGACCTTTATGCCCCCGGTGTGGGCATCACCTCGGCCCACCACACCTCTGCCACCGCCACGGTGTCCATGTCCGGAACCTCCATGGCCGCTCCCCACGCGGCCGGGGCAGCCGCAGTGCTGCTTTCCCAGAACCCCGCCCTCTCTCCGGCCCAAGTTGCAGGTGCGTTGGCATCCAACGCCACCGCCGGAGCGGTTGCCGGAGCCACCAGCGGTACCCCAAACCGCTTGCTGTTTGCCGGCGCTGCTGCTCCAGCACCCGCACCTGTTCCGGCGCTTGCGCCTGCGCCCGCTCCGGCGCCTGCGCCTGCGCCCGCTCCGGCGCCTGCGCCTGCGCCCGCTCCGGCGCCTGCGCCTGCGCCCGCTCCGGCGCCCACCGTCGCCGCCACCACCCCGGGAGCCAACGCAACGGCCGCGGCAACGGGAACAAATGTCACGGCCACTTTCAGTGCCGCCGTCCAGGGCGTCACCACGGGGACGTTTGTGCTCAAGAACGCGGCGGGCAGCACCATCCCTGCCGGCGTCACGTACAACGCCACCACCCGCACCGCCACCCTTAACCCGGCCGCCGGCCTGGCCACGGACACCCGCTACACGGCCACGCTGGTGGGCGGCGCCTCGGCCATCCGTGACAGCGCAGGAACCCCGCTGGCGGCCACCAGCTGGAGCTTTGTTACCGGTGCCGCGCCCGTGGTCACCGGCTACACCCCCGGCAGCAAGGCACTGCTGGTACGCCGGACAAACAACATCAGCGTTGCCTTCAATGAGGCCGTCCAGGGGGTCAACGGAACCACCTTCACGGTGAAGAATGCCGCTACCGGTGCCGTGGTGCCGGCGGCCGTTTTCCGGAACGCCACCACCAATGAGTGGATCCTTGACCCCCAGCAGGCATTGGCCGCCAGGACCAAGTACACCGTGACGGTGACCGGCGGCAGCGCCGGCGTGCGCGACCTTGCCGGGAACCCGTTCGCAGGCAGGACCTGGCAGTTCACCACTGGTTCGTTCTAGGCTCCGGGCACGAACTGGGCCATCGCAGCAGGAACTACGCCATTTCCAGCAGGAACTCGGTGCGCCCATGCACGGCGCCGTTGATCTGAAGCTCCAGCGCATGCAGTCCCGGATGGTGCACCCTGGTGGTCATCTGCCTGAACGCGTGGCGCTTGGACAGGCTCCTGCTCTCGCCCGGCGCAAGGGTCAGGGTTGAGATCTTGAAGACCTTCGCCGACTGGCTGCCATTGGCCTTGCGGTAGTGGACCAGGTAATCCACCGCGAGGCGCACGTCCTCGGTGCCGGTATTGGCAATCTCAAAGGCAAAGGTCAGCTCACCTGGCACCGAGAGAATTTCCTGATCGAGGCGCGGCCCGGACACAGCCACCGACGCCGGCATGAAGCCCAGCAGCGCCAGCGCGCCGGGATGTCCCTTTTTGACGAGCGTGCGGAGCCCATGGCGGACCACCCATGCAGTGTTGCCGTCCGGTGCGGAGAGCCACTGACCAGCTGTGGCCACAACAGCACTGGGTGCATGCCGGGCGAGATCGTTAAGGTGGTTGGCCACAGAACGCCGGACGTATTCCGACGGGTCGCGGTAGAGGGCGGTGAGGATCGGCAGGGTGGCTTCGGGCCGCTGAACGAGGGCCGGGACGCGCACGGCCCACGGCAGGTAGGGACGCGTGCCCTCGCTCGCGAGACGGCGGACGTGCTCATCGCAGTTGGCCGTCCATATTTGGATTGCGGCCAGGGCCCGGTCCGGATCCCTGGCAAGGAGGCGGCGGACGGCGAATTCCCCGGTGAGCCTTGGCGTCAGTTCAGCGAGCAGGGCCAGGCAGTCGTCGAAGTCCTCCGTTGCACCTGCCGCGAGGGCGAGGGTGACGGCCGCCTCCGAAACCGGCCAGAGGACCCACCCGGTGAACTCCGGAACGGACAGTGCCGCCCGGAAGCTGACGGATGCAGTGGTATATCCCGGGACCGGACTCGTGCATATGTCCGCCACAAGGGCTTCGGCCACGAGATCGGTCCGCGCGCGTAAGTTCAGGTCCCCAAGCAGGGATCCGGCAGCAGCCGTTTGTGCCCACTGCACTGCTGGCGCGCTTTCCGCCAGGATGCGGGTAAGCGCTTCAATGCGTGGCGGATCGATCAGTTCATTCATAACGCCCATGCAGTCAGGCTACCGCCGGGGTACGACGATTCAGGCTGCCCATCCGCACCCTGACGGAAAGACCGTTGGCTACTGATCAAAGCCGGGCAGGCGGGATAATCTTCCCCTTAAGCATTTCTTCACCACCTAGGGATGGGCATGGCAGGACAGCAGGGGTCAGTGGGTTCCGGAGCTACCGGGAAAAGTGCCGGCAAGTGGAGGGTCTTCCACGACAAGTTCGTGGTGGAGGAGCGCTATCTGGAGCCGGGCGACCGGCGCGGCCTGTACCGGTCAGCCATCATCCTTGCCGTGTTGGGGGTGGCGCTCTTCCTCGCCACCCTGATCAGTGTGGTGCAGGCGGATGGCCTGTCCGCCGCCGACGGTCCCGCTCGAGACTTGCTGCTCGGGCTGAGGTCCGAAGCCCTTACGGCGGTCATGATCTTCCTGGCCGTGGTCTTCGGTCCCATTGCCCTCCCCATCATTGTCCTGGTGGTGGTTGTCGCGTGGGGACTTGCTGCGAAGCATGCCTGGCGTCCAATTCTCCTGGCGTCCGCGATGCTCAGCGGGGTCATCATTTCGCAGATCATCCTCCATATTGTGCGGCGGTCGCGTCCGCCGGTGGATCAGATGCTCTTCGGCATCGACCACACCTTTTCGTTCCCGTCCGGACACGTCCTGGGAGCATGCGACTTCCTGCTGGTGGGCGCCTTTTTGATCTACTCCCGGCGCAGCAACCGGCGGGCCGCCGTGTTCGGATTCCTCGGGGCGGGCATCGGCATTGTGCTGGCAGCGCTGAGCCGGTTGTACCTGGGGTACCACTGGCTCAGCGATGCCCTGGCGTCGCTTTCGCTGTCCCTGATTATCCTGGGCGGAGTCATCGCCCTGGATACGTGGCGGACGGCGAGGATTCCGGGCGAGCGGATCACCGGCGAACTGTCGAAGGCGGACGCTCCGGGCGACTGAACCGGGATCAACAGCCGTCAGCGCACCTGTCAAACGGCCACTTTGGCTGCCGGCTCCCGGTTGCAGATCCTTTAGGCGGGCGGCCGGGCCCGGGCCCGGGCCCGTTTGAGGGCAAGATGGAGCTTGACGTTGGCTTCCTCGAGTTCCAGCACCTTGGCTACGCCGGCGAGGTTCAGGCCCTGTTCCAGGAGTTCCCCGATCCGAAGCAGCACCGCGATATCCGCGTCACTGTACTGCCGCGTGCCGCCGGAAGTGCGCGACGGCGTCAGCAGGCCCCGCGTCTCATAGAGCCGGATGTTCTGCTGGCCTGTGCCTGCCAGCTTCGCCGCCACAGAGATGGCATACAGTGCGCGACCCTTTGCGGGCACTGGGGCCCGTCCTTCTTCCCGTTCTGCCATCTGTTGTCTCCAAAAAACTGTGATGAGTCTTGCTTCAGTGTTTTTCAGGTGTTATAAAAAATCTGTATCCACCACTATAGATCGTGGGGGTGGATATGATACCGATCCAACATCTAACAAGCTGAAGGAGTGGGAAATGATGTTAATGCGCACGGACCCGTTCCGTGAGCTGGACCGGCTCACGCAGCAGGTCTTCGGAACTGCCGCCCGTCCGGCCGCCATGCCTATGGATGCATGGCAGGAAGACGGGGAGTTTGTGGTGGCCTTCGATCTTCCGGGCGTCAAGCTTAATTCGCTGGACCTGAACGTTGAACGCAACGTCCTCACGGTCCGGGCGGAACGCCAGGATCCCACCCAGCCCAATGTGGAGCTGGTGGCCTCCGAGCGTCCGCGCGGCGTCTTCAGCCGCCAGTTGATCCTGGGCGACACCCTGAACACGGACAACATCAAGGCCAGCTACGACCAAGGTGTCCTGACGCTGCGGATCCCCGTGGCGGAACAGGCCAAGCCTCGCAAGATCGAAATCGAGACGCAGCAGAGCCAGATGCACGAAATCGGAACCTAGGCCGGCAGTGGCGGGCGCAGGGCAATCCTGGTTGTCCCTGCGCCGCCCGCGTTCGGCACTGCCCGTTTGCCGGGTTAGCCCCGTGGAACCGGAAGACTGACATGAGCAATACCCCGGATTACTATGCCACCCTGCACGTCCCGCATGACGCCTCCCAGCAGCAGATCTCGCGTGCCTACCGGGCCCTGATGCGCAGCCATCATCCGGACATGGAAGGCGGCCGGGGACCAGTCGGCGGGCAGAAGGGAGCGCAGAAAGGCCTGGAAGGCGGGGCGCAGAAGACCGACGCAGTTGGCGGCGCGTCGTCCGAGGCCGAGCTGCTGCGAATCATGCAGGCTTTTGCCGTGCTGCGCGATCCTGTCCGGCGGGAGGCGTACGACCGGGACGTGAAGGCAGAACCGACAGCCCGCGCAGCACCGGCGTCCCGGACCGGGACGGACATCCCGGTCCGGAAGGTCCGGCACCAGGCCGGTTCCTCCGGGAACACCATTCGAATCACCCCCGTGCGTTGGGAAAGAGGCCCGTGGGCCTGATAGCCGAGTGGCCTGCCTGAACCCGGCCAAGCGGGATGTTGCAGACCCGACGGGACCCACCCGGCACCACTTCGAGAGGCGGAGAACTGTATGAGCGACTGGCGCCGCTACGATTCACACCTGATGCCTGCGTTCCAAGAGCGCTTCGAGCAGCGCTGGGGCAAGGGCACCGCGTCATTCCTGGATCCGGAAGCGCACGAGGAACCCCTTCCCCGAGCCCAGTGGATCAACCCGGCAACCGGCGCGGCGCTGGCTGTGGTGCCGGTATGGACAAACGACGAAAGGCAGCAGCGGTCCTTCGGGGTGTTCTACCTTCCGCCCGCGGGCGACATCTGGGTCCTGCGGCCGGGCTACACCGGGTACCTCGAACCGGCCGACGGCGACACGGAGCACCTGGTTACACTCCGGAACGATGCCTTCCGCAAGGCTGTGGCGCACGCAAAAGAATTCCTGTTCGGTGACCAGTGAGGCCGAACCAGCGAGAACCCGGCCGCCACTAAGCCCGTTAGACCCGGGCGCCCCGAACAGCAAAGGTTGCCGTCAAAAGGTCCCCACAGCTCCACTGCCCAGCAGGCTCCGCGTCAGGGATTCGGCGTCGCCCAACAGCTCTTCCGCAGCCGCTGCCAGGTGGGAGTCGGACACCGGCACATCCTCAAGGGCCGCGGCCACCACAGCCCGACGTACCAGTTCGCGGGCGAACGACGCTGTGGTTCCGTCGGTACGTTCGGCGGCGGCAGCCACGGCGTCGGGACTGAAACCGGCCTGCCGGCCGTAAAGCCGAATGAGCTCCGTCCGCTCATTGAGCGCGGGCAACGGGATCTCCACGGCGAGGTCCACCCGTCCGGGCCGCTGCGCCAGCGCACGCTCCAGCATGTCCGGCCGGTTGGTGGTGAGGACAAAGGCGACGTCGGCGTCGTTATCCAGGCCGTCCATGGCATCCAGGACTTCAAAGAGCAGCGGCTGCGGCCCGTGGCCGAAACTCCAGTCCTCCGCGATGAGGTCGCAGTCCTCCAGCACCACCATCGAGGGCTGCAACGCACGTGCCATCCGCGCCGCCTCCGAAATCCGGGCAAGGGAACCGCCGCTGAGGAGGATGGCAGTGGTGCCCTCGCTCTGGCCGAGCAGATACCGCACGGTATGCGTCTTGCCGGTCCCTGGCGGACCGTACAGCAGCACGCCCCGCTTGAGGTGCTGGCCGTGGCGCTTCAGGGACTCCCGGTGCGCGGCGATGCCAACCGCGTGGCCCGCCACCTTCTGCAGGAGGCCCTTCGGAAGGATAACTTCATGCCCCGGCAGGTGCGGCCGGTGATGGAAGGTCACCCCGCCGCTGCTCGGCCCGAATTCACCCATGCTCATGGAAATGACCTGCCCTTTCAGGACGCTCTCGCTGTCCATCCGTCGCCGGTATTCAGCCAGGAACGCGGCGCCCGTTTCGGTATTTTCCGGTGCCACCTCAAGGGAAGCGGTCTGCCGCCCGGAGCGGGGATCCGCCGCGCGCTGCAGAACAGCCAGCCGGCCGCCGTCGTACGTCAAAAGACGCAGCCCGAACCCCACCGCCTGGCGCTGGGCATCCGGCCCCACTGCCAGGTTGACGTAGTCCGGCTGGGCGAGCGGGAACTGCGGGAAGGCCTGCGACTGCTGAAGCATGTCGCTCAACGACTGATGGTGCCGCTGGCCGCCGCCGCCAATCCCCACCAGCCGGCTTTCCGGGTCCATGGCGGCAAGCCCTGCCATCACAATGTCCGCGTCCACGAACCTGTGGGGCGGGATCTCTTCCTCCACCACGGCGAGGTCTTCGGCAGCCAGCCCCAGGTGTCCGGTCAGCGTATCCAGCAGCTGCACCCCGGCCTGGCGCCGATGGCTGCGGGCCTGTGCCAGCTGCACCAAATCAGCAAAATCGTCGATGAACTTCCCCAGTTTTTCATCCATTCCCAGACCCTAGCAGCACGCTCACCAGCACCCTGCGAATCATGCGAAGATATGGTCTTGACCTCGCGTGGGTTCAAGGATTCCGCGTGTAACGTCCTGTCCGTAGTAAGGGTTATTCAATGCATATTTCCGCCAGGGACCTCGCCGCACTCATCCCGCCGGGGTTCACCCTTGGAGTGGCAACATCAGCCTTCCAGATCGAAGGCGCGCTGGATGAGGACGGCCGCGGACCTGCAGGCTGGGATGTGTTTTCGGCCAAGCCCGGCAACATCGTCGAGGACCACAGCCCGGTAATGGCCTGCGACCACTATCACCGCATGCCGCAGGACGTGGCCCTCATAAAGCAGCTGGGCGTGGACTCGTACCGGTTCTCGTTCGCCTGGCCCCGCATCCAGCCCACCGGCAGCGGACCTGCGAACAAGGCCGGCCTGGCCTTTTATGACCGGCTCCTGGACGAACTCCTCGCCAATGGAATCTCGCCCATGGCCACGATCTACCACTGGGACACGCCCCTGGCCCTGGACGAGGCAGGTGGCTGGATGAACCGCGACACCGCCTACCGGCTGGGAGAGTACGCCGGCATCCTTGCCGAGGCCTTCGGTGACAGGGTGGCGCGGTGGGTGACCATCAATGAGCCCGCCACCGTGAGCACCAACGGGTATTCGCTGGGCCTGCACTCGCCCGGGGAGGAGCTCGTCCTGAACGCCTTCCCCACCATCCACCACCAACTGCTGGGCCACGGCCTTGCGGTGCAGGCCCTGCGGGCGGCGAAAGTCCCCGGCGAGATCGGCATGACAAACGTCTACTCGCCCATGGTCCCGAACTCCATTAACCCGCTGGACTACATCAGCGCGGGCATGATGGACCTGGCCCAGAACCGGCTCTACGCGGACCCCGTGCTGACCGGCAAATATCCGGATCTGATCCGCGCGGCCAAGTTCTTCAGCTCCTTCGAGCACCCGCCCGAAGACATGGAAATCATTTCCCAGCCCCTCGATTTCTACGGGCTGAACTATTACATGCCCACCAAGGTTGCCGTCGGGCCCGGCGCCGGTGCGGTGCCGGCGAGCATGGCCGAGGCGATGGGCAGCGACCTCAGTGCGGCGGGCAGCGGCGGAACCCCCTTCCACGTGGAAACCTGGCCCGAAGCGGACATCACGGCCTACGGCTGGCCGGTCAAGCCCGAGTACATGGCGGTGGCGCTGAAGGAAATGGCCGAACGGTACCCCAACCTGCCACCGGTCATCCTCACCGAGGGCGGGGCCAGCTTCGAGGACATCATCGTCCGGGACAAGTCCACCAACACCCGGTTCATTCCGGACGAGCGCCGCCTGAAGTACCTCTCGGACCACCTTGAGGCAGCGCTGCGGGCCACCGCCCCGGGTGGTGACGCCGAGTCCATTGATCTGCGCGGCTATTACGTCTGGTCCCTCATGGACAACTTTGAGTGGTCAGCCGGCTACAACCAGCCCTTCGGCCTGCTTCATGTGGACTTCGACACCCTGGAACGGACACCCAAGGCGTCCTACTACTGGTATCAGGAACTCATCGAGGAGCGCGACCTCGCCATCGCGGCTGATGTTGCCATCGCACAGGCAGCGGCGTCCGGGGATCTTGATGCTGGGGTTCTTGATACGGAAGCGCCCGACGACGGCGTGTCGCCTCTGGGTGCCAGCGCCTAGGGAATTGGGCTGGCAAGGCCTGGGGCGGGGACGCGCGGCCGTCAGCACGCGCGTCCCCGCCCTAGGCTTTAGAGCACGTCCAGCGTGGTGAGCTGCTTGGCCATGCCGGCACCATCCGGGGAGTAGATCCACGGCACGTGGGACGCGGTGTGGTCCCCGTCCTCCGAGTGGCCGCCGGCGAACACTGACTCGCTGACGGACAGTTGCCGGATGGCGATGGCGGCAACCCTGTGCGGGTTCTCCTGCGCAAATTCTGAGTAGATCGCTTCGTCGTGCTGGCCGTTGTCACCGATCAGGAGCCAGCGCATGTCCGGGAACTCGCTGGCCAGACGCGCCAGGTTGCGAAGCTTGTGGTCCTGGCCGCTGCGGAACCAGCGGTCCTGCGTCAGGCCCCAATCCGTGAGGAGCAGGGCGCCGGACGGATACATGTTGCGGGTCAGGAACCGGGCCAGCGTGGGGGCCGCATTCCAGGGCCCCGTGGACAGGTAGATCACCGGCGCGTCAGGGTGCTCGATGGTGAGCCGGTCCAGCAGCACGGCCATGCCGGGGGTGGCCATGCGGGCCCGCTCGCTGAGGACGAAGGTGTTCCAGAGGGCCAGGAACGGCCTGGGCAGGGCTGTCACCATCACGGTGTCATCGATGTCCGAGACGATTCCGAACTTCACGTCCGGGGCAATGACCCGGATTCTGGCCTCCACAGGTTCTGTTCCTTCGGCCCGGAGGACGGCCGTGTGCCAGCCCGGCGAAAGGTGGACTTTCACCTCCGTATCAATCAGCCCGCCCCGGTCCGCCCGGACATGGGTAACAACATCGCCGATGGTGATCTCGACGTCGGTGAACTGCAGCGGCACGCTGGTGAAGGCGCGCCAGCCGCGGAGGTTCTGGTTGCCATTCTGCGCGGCGTGCTCCGCTTTGCTCCCCGGAAGGGGCTTCTGCGTCAGCAGGACCCGCCCCAGGACCCGAACCTGGCTGGTGGAGCCGTAGCCCTGGTAGGCGATGGTCTGGGGAATAAACTTCCAGCGCTTGGCCAGCCGGATCCGCACCGTGTTAACGGCGTCCGAGATCCGGTGTGCCAGCCGGAACACCTGGTTTCCCGAGAGCGCGTCCGGGAGCAGAGTGTGCGCTGTTTTCTCTGACGAATTGTTCGGAGCCGTGTCCATGGCTCCACTCTGCCACAGGGCCACGCCGGTGGAAGAGAGCGCCGGCCCCTGCAGACGGTGTGTGACGTCAGCCTTCTCCCAGGATCCCGCGCAGGGTCTCGGCGTTCCGCACGGCGTGACCTTCGCCGTCGTTATTGAAATAGGCGTAAACGTCCAGGCCGTTGGCGGACCACTCCCGGATCCGGTCCGCCCACCAGTGCAGGTCCGCATCGGAGTAGGAACCGGCGTACAGGTGCTGGTGGTCCGGCCCGTGCAGCCGGACATAGGTGAAGGGCGCCGTGGTGCGCAGGATGCAGGGAAGATTGGCGCCGCTCATGATGCAGTAGGCAGCCTGGTGGCGCTCCAGCAGGGCGAACACCTCGGGGCAGTCCCAGCTGGGGTGCCGGAACTCCACGGTGACCCGGATCCAGTCCGGGACTGCGGCCAGGAAGTAGTCCAGCCGGGCATCGTCCCGTTCCATTCCGGGCGGCAGCTGGACCAGGAGGACGGCCCGCTTATCCCCGAGTTCATGCCAGCAGCGCGTGATGCGCTCCATCCACACCTCGGGTTCGTAGAGCTTCCGGGCGTGGGTCAGGCCGCGGGGAGCCTTCACGGACATGTTGAAGCCGGGCGGCAACCGCTGGTTCCAGCCGGCAAAAGTAGTGTCCCGGGGCCAGCGGTAGAAGCTGGCATTGAGTTCAACGGTATGGAAACGGGCCACGTAATGCTGGAGCCGGTTCTTAACCGGCAGCTTGGGCGGATAGAGCACGTTCTCCCAGTGGTTGTAGCTCCATCCGGAGGTGCCGATGTGGATTGCCATGAATGCCTCCGTGACTGCTGCCAATGTTTTTGAGGCTACACCCCGCTGCCCGGCCCACTCGGAGGCCGGCTGTGGCAGGGTAAGGGCATGGCGCGAATTGAAGACTATGCAGTTGTCGGTGACCTCCATACAGGGGCACTGGTCAACAAAGAGGGCTCCATCGACTGGCTTTGCCTTCCCCGGTTCGATTCCCCCGCGTGCTTCAACGCGCTGCTGGACACTCCCGACGCCGGGCGCTGGCTCCTTGCGCCGACAAGCGGCGGCGCCTGTACGCGCCGGGGCTACCGGGACGGCAGCCTCATCCTGGAAACAGAGTGGGAAACCCCCGAAGGAACCGTCCGGGTCATCGACTTTATGCCACCCCGGGATTCGGTGGCGGACATTGTCCGGATCGTCGAAGGCGTCAGCGGAAGCGTAAAGATGCATGGCGAACTGACCCTCCGCTTTGACTACGGCCACATCATCCCCTGGGTGCGCCGGGACGAATACGGCCTGCACGCCATCGCCGGCCCGGACGCCGTCTACTTTGTCACCCCGGCCCCGCTTCACAGCGAGAACATGCACACCGTCAGCGACTTCACCGTCAACGCGGGGGAGCGGGTCCCCTTTGTCCTCACCTGGGCACCCAGCCATGTTGGACGGCCGCATACCGTTGACGCCGAAGAAGTGCTGGGGACCACCTTTGCGTACTGGCGCGGCTGGGCTTCGCAGTGCACGGTGGCCGGCAAGTACAAGGAGGCTGTGGTCCGGTCCCTCGTGACGTTGAAGGCCCTGACGTACGCCCCGACCGGCGGCATCGTGGCGGCTGTGACCACCTCACTGCCTGAGCAGCTGGGAGGCCCCCGCAACTGGGACTACCGCTACTGCTGGCTGCGCGATGCAACCATGACGCTCCAGGCGCTGCTGGCTGCAGGTTACACCGCCGAAGCTGCTGCCTGGCGGGACTGGCTGTTGCGGGCCGTGGCCGGCGACCCCGCGGACCTGCAGATCATGTACGGCATCCACGGTGAACGCCGCCTGCCCGAGATGGAACTGCCCTGGCTGAAGGGCTACGAAAACTCATCCCCGGTGCGCATCGGCAACGGCGCCGCCGAGCAGCTCCAGCTGGACGTGTGGGGGGAAGTGCTCGACTGCCTGGCCCTGACGCGCAACTCCCTGCTCACGCACTCCGACGAGGCGTGGGACGTACAGGTGGCACTGATGGAGCATCTCGAGACCATCTGGGACCAGCCCGACAACGGGCTCTGGGAAATGCGCGGTCCCCGCCGCCACTTCACCCACTCGAAGGTGATGGCCTGGGTCGCCGCGGACCGGATGGTGAAGGGTGTCCGCGAATCTGGACTGCCCGGGCCGGTGGAGCGCTGGGAGACACTGCGGGACACCATCCACCGGGACGTGATGGCCAACGGATTCGACGCCCGCCGGAACACCTTTGTGCAGTCCTACGGCCGGCCGGAGCTCGACGCCAGCCTGCTCCTGATTCCGCGCGTGGGGTTCCTGCCGCCCGATGATCCCCGCGTCATCGGAACCATCGAAGCCATCCGGCGGGAGCTGACCGAGGACGGGTTTGTGCTCCGGTACCGCCCCGCCGAGAGCGACGACGGACTGCCCGGCGATGAGGGCGTCTTCCTGGCCTGTTCCTTCTGGCTGGTGGAGGCGCTGCTGGGCGCAGGCCGCCACGACGAATCCCGGGAACTCTTCGAGCGCCTCCTGGAATTGCGCAACGATGTGGGGCTGTTGAGTGAGGAATGGGGCGTCCGGGCGGGCCGGCAACTGGGCAATACGCCCCAGGCCTTCAGCCACTTCGCACTTGTGACTAGCGCTTTGGAGCTGCATCAGGATACGGTTCGGCGAAGTGACACCCCCATCCCGCCGGAAACGGCGGCAGCGCGCTGAGGCGGCGCGTACAGGGGTCTGACTTCTCCTTCGCAGAACAGATAAGTATACTTACTAACACCTCATGGAGTGCTCCAGTAAGCACAGTGCCGTGACTGACGGAGGAGTGATTGCAAATGGCCGGGTATTTTGAGCTCGTGGATGCGCCCGACGGCGGCTACAGAATTCGGATGATGGACGGAGCCGGGAACCTGATGGCCATCTCGGTGACTTTCCCCACGAAAAGGGCAGCGGTTGCCGGAGTGGCGATGGCGCGGGAGATCGCAGGAACGGGTCTCATCAGGGATAAGAGCCACGATGGCGCCGGCACCGTGATCCGGGAGCGTGTGCGTCCCGTGAGCACAGCCAAGGACGACGCCGCCCGGGCCAGGAAAACTCCCGAGGCCAGGCGGGCTGCGGTGAGCTGATGGCCCCGCAGGACTTCGGATCCCCTGACGGCGGGCGCCGGCAGGGGATCCTCTTCGACGTTGACGGCACCCTGATCGACTCGTCGTACATCCACACCATCTCCTGGTGGGGGGCCTTCCGCCAGCAGGGCTATGACATTCCAATGGCGTCCATCCACTACTACGTGGGCATGGGCGGCGACCGCCTGGTGGACAGCCTCCTGCCTGCGGACCGGGACAGGTCCCTGGATTCCGAAATTATGGCCAGCCACGGCGCCCTGTACGCCTCGCACTGGCCCGCGCTGCGTACCTTCGACGGTGCCAGGGACCTGCTCGCCCAATGCCATGCCGCGGGGCTCGCTGTTGCCCTCGCCTCCTCGGCGCGCAAGCAGGATCTGCAGGTGATGAAGGCCGTTCTGGATTCAGATGCCTTCCTCGATGCCGCCACCAGTGCCAATGATGCCAAGGAAAGCAAGCCTGCCCCGGACATCCTCGTCGCCGCCCTGGAAGCTATCGGCGTGGAGGCAGCGGACGCCGTGTACGTGGGGGACGCGGTCTGGGACATGAAGGCGGCGACCGCCCTGGGAATGCCGGCGATAGGAGTCACCTGCGGCGGAGTCAGCGCCGCGGTGCTCCGCGACGCCGGGGCGGTGGAAGTCTACGACAGCCCGCGCGACCTGCTGGAGAACTTGACCTCAAGCGCCATTGGCAGGCTCCTCGCCGGCCCCTGACTCCTCACGCCCGCCTTCAGGCGCCGCGTTGCCTGCCGCGCCACCCGTCGTCGTAAATCTTAGGATGCCGCGCATCAGAGCGTCTGGCCGCCGGCCACCGTGTCCTCGTTGCCCGCATTTTCGGGCTTGTCCCAGGAAACCGCCACGCGCACCGAGCCGTCGTCGCTCCGGTCAATATCCGTCACTACGTCGGTTGGGCTGGCGCCCATCTCCACGATCCTCTCGCGGTAGCTTTCCACGAGCAGTTCCAGGCTTTCCTCCGTCCACTCCCCGGGGCGCATGCGGGTGGAGATTTCAACCGGTTCGGGCTGGTACAGCGACATGTCGTTCCTCTTTCGCTCGTGCGGGTCCGTGGGTGTGCTTGTTCCTACGCTAGAAGCCACACGGCCCGACGACAAGGATTTTAGTCAGCCTGCTTACTTTTTCTTGCGGGAACCGATAGCGTCGAAGGGCAGGCGGCCAGCCCCGACTGCAGCGGAAAACTTCCAGGAAAGGCAAATTGTGAAAGCACTGACATGGCAGGGAAAGCGCTCGGTGAGTGTGGTGGAGGTACCAGATCCGGTGATCCAGGAGCCGACGGATGCCATTGTCCGCATCACCTCCACCGCGATCTGCGGATCTGACCTGCACCTGTATGAAGTCCTGGGTCCGTACATGCACAAGGGCGATGTGATCGGCCACGAGCCGATGGGCATCGTGGAAGAAGTGGGAAGCGCCGTCACCAACCTGCGCAAGGGCGACCGGGTGGTGGTCCCCTTTAACATCTCCTGCGGCCGCTGCTACATGTGCAACCAAGGCCTCCAGTCCCAGTGCGAAACCACCCAGGTCAAGGACAAGGGCTCCGGCGCCGCCCTTTTTGGCTTCTCCGAACTCTACGGTTCAGTCCCGGGCGGGCAGGCCGAGTACCTGCGCGTACCCCATGCGGACTACGGCCCAATCAAGGTGGGGAGCGAGCTTCCGGACGAACGTTACCTTTTCCTCTCCGATATCCTCCCTACCGCCTGGCAGGGCGTGGAGTACGCGGACGTCCCCCCGGGAGGCACCCTCGCAGTGTTCGGGTTGGGACCTGTGGGCCAGTTTGCCAGCCGGATCGGGGTGCAGCGCGGGCTCCGGGTCATCGGGGTGGACCCTGTCCCCGAACGTCGCGCCATGGCGGCGCGGCACGGCGTTGAAACGCTCGATTACGCGAAGGGTGTTTCGGACGAGTTGCGGGAGATGACGGCCGGAAGGGGTCCCGACGCGGTGATTGACGCCGTCGGAATGGAAGCCCACGGCTCGCCTGTTGCCGGCTTCGCGCACCAGGCCCTGGGGCTCCTGCCCGACAAGCTGGCGCAGAAGGCGATGGAAACCGCCGGCGTGGACCGACTCGCGGTGCTGCACACCTCCATCGACGCCGTGCGGCGCGGGGGAACGCTCTCCATGAGCGGGGTCTACGGCGGCCAGGCCAGCCCCATGCCCCTGCTGACCATGTTCGACAAGCAGATCCAGGTGCGGATGGGGCAGTGCAATGTCCGGCGCTGGACGGACGACATCCTTCCCCTTGTGGAGGACGACGCCGATCCGCTGGGTGTGATGGATCTGGTCACCCACCGCTCGGGGCTGGAAGGCGCGCCGGCTCTGTACGAGAAGTTCCAGAAGAAGGAAGACGGCTGCATCAAGGTGGTCCTCAACCCCTGACCGTTGACCCCTGACCCAACTGGCTCGCAGTTAACGTCCTTGTAACCCGTTTTGGCGGCGTTAACTGCGGGTCAGTTTTCCGGGCAGAGGCTGTTCAGGGCCTCCTGCGCCACGTCCTGCATCTCGTAGATCAATGGGTTCAGCTGGAGGGTTGGCGGCGCAGGCGGGTACGCGACTGCAAGGGCAAGTTGCCTGCTGCCATCCTCGCTGGTCACGGCGATCATGCCGTAACCGTCAACGTCTCCAGGAAGGCCGTAGTAGAAACGGTTGTTGCAGGTGTTGTTCCACCGGCGCAGGGCAAAGCCGTAATACTGCGAGTAGCCGCCCTTCATGGCCGTCACGCTGTCTGGTGGAAGCAGCCTGCCCTGCAACAGCGCGGCGTAGAACTTGTTCACTTCCTCCACTGTGGCTAGGGCGCCTCCGGAGGCCAGCTCAGCAATCCAGGCCGGCCGTGACACGTCCAGCCGCTTTCCTTCGACGGTGATGTAGCCGTGAATCATGGCGGCTGGCGGGGGCCCGCCGTCCAGACGGGTATTCGCCAGGCCCAGGGGCTCCGCGATGTCCGCGGCCAGGACGCGCCCAATCCCTTTCCCGCGGACCCGCTCAACTATCAGGGCAAGGGCGGCGTAGTTCGAACGGGAATAGTCGAAAATCCGCGCCAGCCGGCCGTCCCAGGGGACGGTAGCGGCCAAGGCCAGTTGCTGTTCAAGGCTGAGCGGCCGGTTCATCGTCGCCTCCCAGTTTCCGGAGGCCAGCAGGGGGACATAGAAGTCCGGGATTCCCGACTCGTGGGTCAGGAGTTGGCGTACGGTGACCGGCCCGGGCGGGTGCAGCACGGTTCCGAACTCAGGGAGATAACTGCTGACCTCTGCATCCAGATCGAGCCTGCCCTCCTCCGCCAGCTTCATCACTGAGACCGCCACTAATGATTCGGTGATGCTTCCTATCTGGATAGGATCCGCGATCGTCGCCGGTTCCTTTGACTCGAGGCTGCGGACCCCGGCAGCGTGCGTCCAAGTGTTATCACCGTTCCTGACGGCAATGAGGACTGCAGGGGCGCCTTCCTCCAGCATCCGGGAACTGAAGTCCTCCAAAAGGGTGAAGGCGGAGTTGTCCGGCTCCGGGGCCGGTGGTTCCTCGATGCAGCCGGTCGAGGATGCCACCAGCAGGACGGAGCACAGGCAGGCTGCAGTCCGCTTCCACGCACGTCCCCGGCGTATGCCCATGTGATCAATTTTCCCTCAACTGGGTAGCGCCAAGTGTCGTTTTGACGCTCCATAAAGACACTTGGCACTACCTGGTTGGGAGGGGAGGATGGGTGCCTTAGGTGAGGCGGATCTGGCGGTTCACGTCCTTGTAGAGCAGGTAGCGGAACTGGCCGGGGCCGCCGGCGTAGCAGGCCTGTGGGCAGAACGCGCGGAGCCACATAAAGTCACCGGCCTCCACCTCAACCCAGTCGTTGTTGAGCAGGTACATGGCCTTGCCCTCCAGGACATACAGGCCGTGTTCCATCACGTGCGTCTCCGGGAACGGGATCACGCCGCCGGGCTGGAACGTCACGATGTTGACGTGCATATCGTGCGCCAGGTCATCCGGGTCCGCGAAGCGCGTGGTCTTCCAGACACCGTCGGTGTCCGGCATGGCGCGGGCCTCAACCTCGGCATCACTGGTAACGAACGACTTCGCCTCGTAGCCCTCCAGGCGCTCGTACGCCTTGCGGATCCAGTGGAAGGAGACGATGTCGTCCGAGACGTTCTCCAGTCCCCAGGTGGAACCCGCCGCGAGGTAGGCGTAGCCGCCCTCCTCGAGCGGGTGCAGTTCGCCGTCGAGCGCGAGGTTGACCTTGCCCTTCGTAACGAAGACAACGCCTTCAACGCCTGTTTCGAACTCCGCCTTGGGGGCGCCGCCGCCCGGGCCGATCTCCACGATCAACTGGGAAAAGGTGGTGGCGAAGCCGGAGATGGGCCGTGCGATGATCCAGGAGCGGGTGTTCGTGAAACCGGGGAGGTTGCTGGTGACGATGTCCGTCATAACGCCCTTGGGGATGACCGTGTAGGCCTCCGTCACGATCGCGCGCTCGGTGGTGAGGTGGGTCTGCGGCGGCAGTCCGCCTTGCGGGTAGTAATACTTGCCCATGGTTGGGTCCTTACTTCGAAGTGGCCTGCGGCAGCCGAGGGTGGGCCAGCGCAGTGAGTTGGGAGATTCCGACGCCGGCGAGCGCCTGGACTTCATCGGCACCGACGGCGCCGCACTGGACGCCGCGCAGCACGAAGGCTGCCAGGGCACGGGCGGTGGCGGGCTCGTCCATCACGCCGCCTGCTGTCTGTTCCACGTAGTTCCGCAGCCGGGCGGCTGCGGCGGGAAGCCCCTGCCGGTAGAAGGCGTAGGTGGCGGCGAAGCGGCTGGGCAACTGGGCCGGGTGCAGGTCCCAGCCCTGGTAGTAGCCGCGTTCCAGCGACCGCCGGACCAGGCGCCCGTGCAGCTGCCAGGCGTTCTCCACGTTGTCGCCCACCGGAATGATGTTGGTGGATCCGTCCGAGAGCCGGATGCCGGTGCCGGCCACGGCCAGCTGCATCACTTCCTTCGCGAAGTCCGCCACCGGGTGCTCCATGGACTGGTACTCGGCGGAGATCTCCAGCGAAGCGGAGTAGTCGTAGGTGCCGTAGTGCAGGCCGCTGATCCGGCCGGGCACGGCATGCGGCAGCTGCGCTACCGGGGACGTGCCCTCGGGCCCGAGGATCAGCTGCGGCGTCTCCACCTGGACCTCGAAGCGGAGCCGCCCTGCCGGAAGCGAGTGTGCTTCCTCGAGCCGGGAGACAGCGTAATCCATCGCCTGGACCTGGGCCACCGTGGTGACCTTGGGCAGGGTAAGGATCAGCCCCTCGGGCAGCTCGCCGGCCGCGGCGAGGCCCGAGACGAACAGATCCAGCGTCCGCAGCCCGCGCGACCGGGTTGGCGCCTCGAAGCACTTGAACCGGATTCCGATGAACGGGGGAGCGGAGCCGGCAGCGACGGCGGCGGCCACAGCGGATGCCGCGGCAACAGCGGCACTGTCCTCGGCGTCGTCGCCCCGGTCCCCGAAGCCGTCCTCAAAGTCGAGCCGCAGGTCCTCGATCGGTTCGCTGGCCAGCTTCGCTTCGACGCGTGAGGCCACGGCCTCCGCGAGGCCGGCGTCCTGGCCCAGCAGCGCGCCGAGTTTCTCCAGGCAGCCGTGCGCGGCAGCGGTGGCCAGCGCCTCGGCGCCCCAGTCGGCAGCGAACGACGGCGTGAACCGGTCCGCGGGAACGTACACCGTGTGGACGGGCTGGCGGGAGCCGTCGTCGCCCGGGTAGTTCTGCTCCAGCAGGCGGTCCGTGGCGGCCAGCTGCCCGTCGATGTTCGCCAGGTCCCGCGCGGAAAGCGAAGGCTTGGGTACAGCCATGCCTCAGCCCACCAGTTCGTAGGCCGGGGTGGTGAGGAAATCCGTGTAGTCCTCCGAGAGGCAGATGTCCGCGATCAGTTCGCTGGCCGGCTGGTAGTAGCGGCGGAAGGCTTCGTCGCCGAATTCGGTGCGCAGCCGCTCGGTTTCCTCGCCCAGGATCCGCTCCACCAGCTCCCGGGTCACGGTGTTGCCGGTGTCAGCGAGGACGGACTTGTTCCGAATCTGCTGCCACACCTGCGAGCGGGAGATTTCCGCGGTGGCGGCGTCCTCCATCAGGTTGTGGATGGCCACGGCGCCGTTTCCGGACAGCCATACAGCGGTGTAGGCAACGGCGACGTAAAGGTTCAGCCGGAGGCCCGCCTCGGTCACCTGGCCGTCGGCGGAGGCCACGTCCAGGAGCTGCTCAGCAGTGACGGAAACTTCCGGGCGCTGCTTGTCCAGCTGGTTCGGCTTGTCGCCGAGCACGGAGTCAAACACCTCACGGCACGTCGGGACCAGGTCCGGGTGCGCAACCCAAGAGCCGTCGAAGCCGTCGTTCGCCTCGCGCGTCTTGTCGGCGCGGACTTTGGCGAAGGCCGCCTCAGTGACCTCGGGGTGCCGGCGGTTGGGGATGACCGCTGCCATGCCGCCCATCGCGAAGGCACCGCGCTGGTGGCAGGTCTTGACCAGCAGTTCGGTGTAGGCCCGCATGAACGGCGCGGTCATTACAACAGAGGCACGGTCCGGGAGGACAAACTCCTCGCCGGCGTCGCGGAAGTACTTGATGATGCTGAACAGGTAGTCCCAGCGGCCAGCGTTGAGGCCTGATGCGTGGTCCCGCAGCTCGTAAAGGATCTCGTCCATCTCGAAGGCAGCGGGGATGGTCTCGATCAGGACGGTGGCGCGGACGGTGCCTTGGTTCAGTCCCAGGTAATCCTGGGCGAAGGCAAAGACGTCATTCCACAGTCGCGCCTCAAGGTGGCTCTCCATCTTGGGCAGGTAGTAGTACGGGCCCTGCCCGTTGAGGACCAACTGCTTGGCCACGTGGAAGAAGTGCAGGCCGAAGTCCACCAGCGCACCCACGGCGGGTTCACCGTTGATGAGCAGGTGCTTCTCCGGCATGTGCCAGCCGCGGGGGCGGGCCACCACGACGGCGAGCGGCGCGTCGGTGCGGAGCCTGTATTCCTTGCCCTCGTCCGAGGTGTGGCTGAGCGTGCCCTGGGCGGCGTCGCGGAGGTTCAGGATGGCGTCGACGACGTTGCCCCAGGTGGGGGTGCTGGCATCCTCGAGGTCCGCGAGCCACACCTTGGCGCCTGAGTTCAGTGCATTGATGGCCATCTTCGCCGGTGACGCGGGCCCGGTCATCTCCACCCGGCGGTCCTGCAGCGGTGCGGGCGCGGGCGCAACCTTCCAGTCGCCGTCGCGCACGTCCTGCGTCTCCGGCAGGAAGTCCAGCTTGCCGGTGTCCGCCACTCGCTGCCGCTTGACGGCACGGGCGGCCAGAAGTTCGTTGCGGGTGCCGGCGAAGCGGGTGTGCAGCTCCTCCACAAAGGCCAGCGCCTTGGGGGAGAGGATCTCCTCCGCTCGCTCGATGGGCCGGGGATCTGTGACAGTGATGGCCATTTCTGGTCCTTTCCTTGTGCTGAAGTCAGGCGGTGAATCAGGCGCTGGCCAGGGCGGCTTCGGGTTCCGTTGCTACAGCAGCCGCGGCTGCCACGTTCGCGTTGTGGGCGGCAGCGGCGACCGCTGAGGCAACATCGGCGGCGACATGGGGATCGAAGACGCTGGGGATAATGTAGCTGGCATTGAGCTCCTCGTCAGCTACCCGGTTGGCGATCGCCTCCGCGGCGGCCACCAGCATCTCCGGGGTGATGTCCGAGGCACCGGCGTCGAGCAGGCCGCGGAAGAATCCGGGGAAGGCCAGCACGTTGTTGATCTGGTTGGGGAAGTCGCTCCGGCCGGTGGCCACAACGGCGGCGTGGCGGGATGCGATGACGGGGTCGATCTCCGGAGTGGGGTTGGCCATGGCGAACACGATGGCGTCCTCCGCCATGGCGGCCACCTGCTCCTCGCCGATCACGTGCGGCGCGCTGACGCCGATGAACACGTCCGCACCGACGAGCGCCTCGTGGAGGGTGCCGGCGAAGCCCTCTTCGTTGGTGTTCGCCGCGATCCAGCTGCGGTGCTCGTCCCCGTACGTTTCGCCACCGTGGATGGCACCGGAGCGGCCGGCGGCGATGATGTGCCGGGCGCCCTGGGCCTTGAGGAGCTGGATGATGGCGGAACCGGCTGCACCGACGCCGGAGACAACGATCCGGACCTCGTCCAGCTTCTTGCCCACAACGCGGAGTGCATTAACCAAGGCGGCGAGTGTGACGATGGCGGTGCCGTGCTGGTCATCGTGGAACACGGGGATATCCAGTTCCTCGCGGAGCCGGTTCTCGATTTCGAAGCAGCGCGGGGCGGCGATGTCCTCGAGGTTCACACCGCCGTAGACGGGCGCCAGGGCCTTGACGATCCGGATGATCTCTTCGGTGTCCTGCGTATCGAGGCAGACGGGCCAGGCGTCCACGTTGGCGAACTGCTTGAACAGGGCTGCCTTGCCCTCCATCACGGGCAGTGCTGCCGCCGGGCCGATGTTTCCCAGGCCCAGCACCGCTGAACCGTCTGTGACCACGGCGATGGTGTTGCGCTTGACGGTCAGGTTGCGGGCCGCTGCCGGGTCCTCGGCGATGGCGAGGCAGACGCGTGCGACGCCGGGAGTGTAGGCGCGGGAGAGGTCGTCGCGGTTGCGCAGGGCTACTTTGGGGACGACTTCGAGCTTGCCGCCGAGGTGCATCAGGAAGGTGCGGTCTGATACGTGCTGGACGGTGACGCCGTCGAGCGCGTTGAGGGCATCCTTGACCCTGCCGGCGTGTTCGTCGTCGGTGGTGTTGCAGGTGACGTCAACGACCAGTGTCTCGTGGTGGGACTCGCTGACGTCCAAGGCGGTGATGGCGGCGCCGGCGGCGCCTACCGCCGCGGCCAGCTCGCTGGTGGCGCTGAAGCTCGACGGTGCTTCCACGCGCAGGGTGATCGAATTTCCGGGGCTGGGGTTCGCCATTGAATGTCCTCCTGTTGGGCCCGTAACGGGCAGCTGCTAAATCCGAATGTTTTCGTATTATGGATATTATTATCTACTTTGTGGAATTACAAGCCCGTCTTGCCCTTCATCGCTTCAGCCTGACCAGTGCTGTATCTTGAGAGCATTAGGGCAATTCTTTTCACGATGCGGATAAGACTTGTCGGAATCCGAGTCCACAGGAGACTGGTACATGGCTGAAAAAGCCGCAGGTGGCGTCCAATCCGTTGAGCGCGTCTTCGAACTGCTGGAACTGATCACTGATGCCGGCGGAGACGTCACCCTCAGCGAGCTGTCCTCGTCCACGGACCTGCCGCTGCCTACGATCCACCGCCTGCTCCGCACGCTGGTGTCGCTGGGCTACATCCGCCAGCTGCCGAACCGGCGGTACGCGCTCGGCCCGCGGCTCATCCGGCTGGGCGAGGGAGCCAACAAGCAGCTCGGCGCCGTAGCCCGTCCGCAGCTGAAAACGCTGGTGGACAGGCTGGGCGAAACCTCCAACATGGCGGTGCTCGACTCGGACATGGTGATCTATGTGGCGCAGGTGCCGTCGCTGCACTCCATGCGCATGTTCACCGAGGTGGGCCGCCGAGCCCATACCCACGCCACCGGCGTCGGCAAAGCCATCCTGGCGCAGCTGGACGACGACACGGTCCGCGGCATCGTCACCCGCGCCGGGATGCCTACCCCTACGGTCAAGAGCATCGGCGACGTCGATGAGCTTCTGGCCGACCTCAAGCTCATCAGGGAACGCGGCTACTCCATTGACGAGGAGGAGCAGGAGTTGGGTGTCCGCTGCTTCGCCATGGCCGTGCCCAACGCCCCCACCCCCACGGCGATTTCCGTTTCCGGCCCGGTGTCCCGGGTGGACGAGCACTTTGCCGACAAGGCCGTGCCGGTCCTCCGTGAGGCGGCCGAGGCGATCTCCCTGGAGCTCAACCGCACTTAACGCACCCAACGGCACCCCGCCGTCGTTCCCCACCCGCACCCCGTCGTCGTTCTTAATGTGCGAGATGACAGGTCACAGCAATGTTCTTGTGGAACCTTGCTGTGACCTGTCATCTCGCGTTTGCTGCTAGTGGTCTGAAGCCTTTTCGGATGACTGGACGGGGACTTCCTTGCCGTCGCAGTCGATGAGCTTGCCGCCTTCGAAGCGGTCGCCGTCGGCCAGGCATTTGAGGTCCTCTTCCCGGACCACACGCCCGGTTCCGGCCACGAACACTGACTGGTTCTCCGAGTTGCCGGCCTTGAGGTGGTTGAACAGCAGGTTCAGCAGGATGGCCATGATGGCGGCCGAGCTGATGCCGGAGTGGAAGATGGTGCCGAACCAGGACGGGAACTGATCGTAGAACGCCGGAGCGGCAATGGGGATCATGCCGAACCCGATGGATGCCGCCACGATGATCAGGTTCATGTTGTTCCTGTACTCCACCTTGGCGAGGGTGCGGATGCCGCTGGCTGCCACCGTGCCGAAGAGTACGACGCCGGCACCTCCGAGGACAGGCGTGGGCACCGCTGCGACGACCCGGCCAAGGACGGGCAGCAGACCGAGGATCACCAGGATGAGGCCGCCGGCACTGACCACGAAGCGGCTCTTGACTCCGGTGATGGCCACCAGGCCCACGTTCTGGGCGAAGGCGCTTTGGGTGAAGGAGTTGAACAGCGGGGAGACGGCGCTGGAGAGCATGTCCGCGCGGAGGCCGTCGCCGATGCGCTTGGAGTCGACTTTGGTGCCGACGATCTCGCCGACGGCAATGATGTCCGCGGAGGTTTCGGTCAGGGTTACCAGGATGACGATGAGCATGGAGATGATGGCGGCGATCTCGAATACCGGCGGCCCGAAGGCGAACGGGGTGGGGAAGGCCACGATTTCGCCCTGGCCCACCTTAGAGAAGTCAGCCATGCCGAACGCAAAGGCGATCAGCGTGCCCAGGACCATGGCAAGCAGGATGGACAGCCGGGAAATCGCCGCGCTGCCCACCTTGCTCAGCAGCAGGACAATGGCCATGGTGGCAGCGGCCAGGCCGATGTTGGCCATGCTGCCGTAGTTTTCCGCTTTGTTGTTGCCGCCCATGGCCCAGTTGGCCGCCACCGGCATCAGGGTGAGCCCGATGGTGGTGATGACGGTGCCGGTGACCACCGGGGGGAAGAACCGGATGATCTTCGAGAACAGAGGGGTGATCAGCAGGCCGATCAGCGACGCCGCAATAACGGACCCGAACACCGCCTGGATACCGCCGCCGCCGTGCACAATGGCAACCATGGTGGAGACGCCGGCGAAGGAGACGCCCTGGACCAGCGGCAGCTGGGAGCCGAAGAACGGGACGCCGATGGTCTGGAGGATGGTGGCAAGTCCGCCGACGAACAGGCAGGCGGCAATCAGGAGGCCGATGTCCTGCGAGGACATGCCGGCGGCGGCGCCGATGATCAGGGGCGGGGCAATGATGCCGCCATACATGGTGAGGACGTGCTGGAAGCCGTAGGCAAAAGTGCTGGCGATGGGTAGACGCTGGTCCTCTGGCCTGGCTGACTGCTGGCCTTTTCCGGCGATGGCCGCGGCCGGTTTCTTTCTGATGTTCATGGCAGACTTTCTTGGTTCATGGCAGACGACTTTGTCTGGCTAACGGGGTCTGGCTAACGGTGTGGCTGAAAGACGTGAGGTGATTTTGGGGCCGGAGTTTTTGGACACGTATCGTGACGTCAGGGGCGCTGAGGTCTTTGTATCTGCCCAAAAACTCCGGACCGGTGGGCGGTGATTGCGGGTTAGCAGAAGCCGGCGATGCCTGACCAGGCGATGTCCGCGGGGGATGCGTCGTCGCGCTGGACGGTGGCCTCGATCAGGCCGTAGGGGCGGTCGGCCGCGTAGAAGACCTCGTTGGGGTTGTCGAGGCCGAACGGCGAGAGGTCAACGAGGAAGTGGTGCTTGTTGGGCATCGAGAATTTGATTTCGTCGATCTCGCTGTGTGCTTCGAGGACTTTGGTGCCCATGTCGAACAGGGTCTGCTGCAGGGCGTGGGAGTACTTTTCGGTGAAGCCTTCGAGGAGGAGTCCCTTCACGTCGTCGTAGTTTTTGTTGAAGTCCAGCGCGCTGAAGTCGGTGCCGGTCTTGAAACGCCAGCGGGCCGAGACATCGGTGGCCAGGATGCGGTCCGTGGTTTCGGGCAGGGTGGTGTACCTGTCCTTCGGGTAGCCCACGAAGCCCGACTGGGTGGACTTGAGGACGGTCAGGTCCTTGAGCCCGGAGATCAGGTGGGTGGTGGCGCCGTCGCGGACCAGAACGGCGGTGCGGACTTCCTGGCCGTTGCGCACGAAGGAGTGGTCGTGCTCTGCGCCATGGGCCTGGATCCGGTTCCAGCTGTAGGACTCAGCTTCCCAGCGGCCGCCGGTAACCCAGTCGAAGCTGGAGGTGAAGTGCCCGCCGAGCCGAAGCAGGAATGCCTCCGGGGAGCCGACGCCGTCACGGGCGAAGGCGTAGATGGTGTTCTTCTGGGTGTCCGTGGCCACCACGTGGGCGTTGTCGCCCTCGAGGTGGGCGGCCGAGAAGTCTCCCCGCAGTTGCGAGGTGACGTTCAGGTCTTCGATTTCGTGGCGGTCGCTGTCGCGGGTGATCTTGACGACCCGGACCTCGGCCTTTCCGTACTGGTTTTCGCCGAGGATGATCTTGCTGCTCATGGTCTGTTCCCAACTTCCGGTAAGTGGAACCTAGGTTCCATCACTGAAATTAAGCGCGCGTTTCAAGCGCGTTTCCGGTGGAGCCGACCCAACAAAAAAGAGCCGGCATCCATTGATGCCAGCTCATTACGACCCTGCCTGCTGCTCCCAGGTTACGTGACTTACACCACGAATTGACATCCAGCGTACCCCCGCAAGCCGGTGGTGTACATCACAAGTTGAAAATCTGGTTTGTGACTGGCCGCCCCTCAACCGCAGCGGAGCCATTGACTGAGCCTTTGGCGACCGGCTACGCTATTCCACATAACAAAAGTTATTTTCCACCTTATGGAAGTCAATAACCCCTTGGAGGAGGATCAGATGTACCAGCAGGACAGCACGCCGGTTGCACCGGCACCAACGGCGGCACCGTCAGTCCAGGAGTTCTACCTCCCCCTTGGCGGTGGGACTGACCCGGACTTCTACCTGCCGGCAGACCGGGAGCACGTTCCCGGCCGCTTTTCGCGTTGGGTTCACGGACTTCCCGGCTTCGGCCGACGCTCCTAGCCCGCAGTCCGAGCCCATGGACCAGGCTGGCGACGCGCAAACGCATTGAGGATGCGCAAAAGGACTGGCGACACCCGCATATAGGTATCGCCAGTCCTTTTCCGCATCCTCTGGCATTTACCGCGTCGGGGGTGCTGTCCGTGTCTCGGGCTCAGCCGTTCACCAGCCGCCGCGCAGCCGCCGAGTGCTCAGCGATAAGGCCCGCCAGGTCCAGCCCTGGAATCCGGCCATCCACAACACGCCACTGCCCGCCCACCATCACCCGGTCCGCCCGGTCGGCGGCGCACAGCAGCAGCGCGGCCACGGGATCGTGGCTGCCGGAGAAGCGCAGGTCGTCCAGTCGGAAGAGGGCCAGGTCTGCCTGCATCCCAGGGGCGAGCTGGCCCAGTCCCGGCCGGCCCAGGACGGCGGCCGAACCGCGCGTGGCCCAGCTGAGTGCCCGCTCTACCGGAACGTCCGCTCCGTAGCGCAGCCGTTGGAGGTACAGCGCCTGCCGGGCTTCCATGATCATGTTCGAGGCATCGTTCGACGCCGAGCCGTCCACTCCCAGCCCCACGGGAACCCCGGCGTCCTCCAGTTCCAGGACCCGCGCAGTGCCGGACGCCAGCCGCATGTTGGAGGTGGGGCAATGCGCGACGGCGGTGCCCGCGGCACCGAGCCGGGCGATCTCGGCGTCGCTGAAGTGGATGCCGTGGCCCAACCAGGTGCGGTCCGTCAGCCAGCCCACGCTGTCCAGGTAGTCAACGGTGCGCAGCCCGAACATCTCCCGGCAGAAATCCTCCTCGTCCAGCGTCTCGGCGAGGTGCGTGTGCAGTCGCACGTCCAGCCGCTCCGCGAGCGCAGCACTTTCGGCCATGATCTCCTTGGTCACCGAGAACGGTGAGCAGGGCGCGAGGGCAATCTGGATCATGGCGTCCTCCCCTCGCTCGTGGTACCTGCCCACCAGGCGCTCGCTGTCGGCCAGCACCACCTCCGGTGCCTGCACGGTGGACTGCGGCGGCAGGCCGCCGTCGTCCGTTCCGAGCGTCATGGACCCGCGCGTCAAGGTGGCCCGCATCCCCAGCCGGCGCACCGCCTCCACCTGGATGTCGATCGCGTTTTCCAGCCCGCCCGGGAAGAGGTAATGGTGGTCCGCCGCCGTGGTGCAGCCGGAAAGCAGGAGTTCGGCGAGCGCAACCGTGGTAGCGAGCTCAAGGTCCCGTGGCGTGAGCCGGGCCCATACCGGATAAAGGTTCTGCAGCCACGGGAACAGCGGGGCGTTCGCTACGGGACCCCAGGCACGGGTGAGGGTCTGGTAGAAGTGGTGGTGCGTGTTGATCAGTCCCGGCAGCAGCACGTGGCTGCCGGCGTCGAAGACCTCGCTGCAGGGCTCGGAAGGCATCTGCCCGGCGGCGAGTACTTCCACGATGGTCCCGCCGCTGACCACTACCCCGCCTGAGGCGTCCAAGGTGTTGGCGGTAAAAGCGGCCTGGGGATTCCGGATCCACAGGCGGGAAGCTGTTGCGATGGGTGGCGTCATGGCGGTCCTTGTCTGAGTGTGGTGGTGTCATTCCAGCTCAGTGAGGCCCTGTCTGCTGATCCAGGTTGCCGTGCCCGGGATGCAGTATCTCCAAAGGCAGCGCGGCTGGGACCAAGGCTAGGACGCCTCGGGCCGCAGCGTCAACGGCGTCATGATTATGACCAGGGGAAGTGAAGCGCGCGAAACCTGGATTTCACATTACGAAATTAAAATTCCAGAAAACTATGGCGCAGCCCACATTCCGGTGCTAATCTCGATCTTGCCAAAGGCGGGCACCCGGACTTCGGGAAGCTATCTACCAGGCGCAACTTAACCTTCACAGCACATGCTGAAGCCTGGTAACCGTCGCACCTGGTTCTACTGGTCCTGCAACGGGCTTCAGGCTTCCCATCAAGGGAGTCGCATCATGAGTACCACCGTCACGGCCGAAGAATTTCTGGCCAGATCCATCAGGCTGGCCACGGCCAACGTCCTGAACAGCGGGGGACCCTTCGGCGCAATGATCGTCACGGCTGACGGCCGGACGTTCGACGGCGTCAACCGGGTCACCGCGGATAACGATCCCACCGCCCACGCCGAAGTCACCGCCATCCGCACGGCCTGCCGCGAACTCGGCACCTTCGACCTCAGCGGAGCAGTCCTTTACACGAGCTGCGAGCCGTGCCCCATGTGCCTGGCGTCCGCGCTGTGGGCCCGGGTTGAACGGGTTGTCTTCGCCGCCGACCGGCACGACGCCGCGTCCGTGGGCTTCGATGACGCTGTCTTCTATGAATACTTCGAAAACCAGGACAGGAACTCCCTGATGCCGGTTTCGAAGCTGGAGTTGGACGATCCACAGGCCCCGGCCCCGTTGGAACCGTTCAACACCTGGAACACACTCGACACCAGGATTGACTACTAGGCGGCTGGGATGACCATCCTGGACAACTCCCACGAGGAGCATTCGGCTCCAACCGCACGCACGCCACAGCCCGCCACGGGCATTCCCCAACCGCCGGCGTCGGACTCTTTCCTTGACCGGTTCTTCCAGATCACCCAGCGTGGCTCCACCCTGGCCCGCGAATTCCGCGGCGGCCTGGTCACCTTCTTCACTATGGCGTACATCGTCATCCTCAACCCCCTGATCCTGGGCGGGTTCAGCGCAGGCAATGCCCCCACCGACGTCGCCGGGGGCTGGCTCTCCGCTGCGCAGGTCGGTGCAGTCACCGGACTCACCGCCGGGGTCATGACCATCCTCTTTGGACTCGTCGCAAACCTGCCGTTCGGCCTCGCCGCCGGACTCGGCATCAACTCCTTCCTTGCCGTGTCGGTCATCCAGGAGGTCACCTGGGCAGAAGCCATGGGCCTGGTGGTCATCAACGGCATCCTGATCGTGCTGTTCGGCATCACCGGTGCCCGGACCGCCATCTTCCGGGCCGTCCCCAAGGAGCTGAAGGCCGCCATCACGGTGGGCATCGGACTGTTCATCGCGTTCATCGGGTTTGTGGACTCCGGCTTCGTCAAGGCGACGACGGGCGGCCCGCCCGTCCAGCTGGGCAATGGCGGCTCCATCACCTCCGTCCCCACGCTGGTGTTCGTCGTCGGCCTGCTGGCCATGGGCATCCTGGTGGCACGCAAAGTCCAGGGCGGGCTGCTGATCGGCATTGTGGCCACCACCTTCCTGGCCGCAATCGTGGAAGCAGTCATGAAGATCGGCCCGGCCAGCGACAGCAACCCCGGCGGCTGGCACCTGAACACCCCGGTACTCTCCGGACAACTCGTGTCCGCCCCGGACCTGGGCCTGGTGGGACAGTTCGACCTGTTCGGCGCGTTCGGCAGGATCGGCGGGCTTGCCGCCACCATGCTGGTGTTCACCCTGGTATTCACCAACTTCTTCGACGCCATGGGCACCATGACCGGCCTGGCTAAAAGTGCCGGCGTCGCCCACAAGGACGGCACGTTCCCCCGGCTGAAGTCAGCCTTCATCGTGGAAGGCATCGGCGCCGTGGCAGGCGGAGCAACCTCCGGCTCCTCCAACACTGTGTACATCGACTCCGCCGCCGGCATTGGCGAAGGCGCCCGGACCGGTCTGGCGTCAGTGGTGACCGGCGTCCTGTTCCTGGGCTCGATGTTCCTGACGCCGCTGACCAGCGTGGTTCCGCTCGAGGTGGCCGCCGCGGCCCTGGTGGTGGTGGGCGCGATGATGATGGCGCAGATCCGCGAGATTAAGTTCAACAAATTCACCGTGGCACTTCCGGCATTCCTCACCATCGTCACCATGCCGCTGAGCTACTCGATCGCCAACGGCATCGGGGTGGGCTTCATCAGCTGGGCCATCATCGGCGCGGCCTCCGGAAAGGCGAAGAAGATCCATCCGCTGATGTGGGTGGTCAGCGCCGGCTTCCTGGTCTACTTCGCCCGCGGACCCATCAACGTGCTGCTCGGCGCCTGACCGAAGTTTCCCCAGACCTGTGCCCCGCCGCCAGGACATCCGCACCCGTGACCCGGGTGCGGATGTCCTGACAGGCAGCAATTTCCCCTGCGCCGGGGCCAAAAGCTTGGCCCGGCTCCCGATAGGAACGACAATATGGACACCACCGCAGCGCGGAAGAAGGAGTGCCGCCATGCTTGACCTGATCCCTTCACTCACCGGCTGGGCTCCGGCCCTGACCGGACAGCGTTTCGCGGTTGCCACCATTGTGCGTGCCGGCGGCTCCGTCCCGCGGCCCGTCGGCAGCACCATGCTCGTGTCCGAATCCGGCGCCGTCCTGGGCAGCCTCTCGGGCGGCTGCGTTGAGGGGGCCGTGGTGGCGGCGGCGCTGGAATCAATGGACGACGGCGTCACGCGCCTCGAAACGTTCGGCTACAGCGCCGCCGATGCTTTCGCCGTCGGGCTCACCTGCGGGGGCGAGCTGGACGTGCATATCCAGCCGGTCAATCGCAAAGTGGGTTGCCGCCTGGGCGCAGCGGTGTTGCAGTTGGCGGTTTACGGGCCTGACGAGCCGGTTGCACTGGTCCGAAGGCTGGACGTGGGCGCGGATGCTGGCGGCAGCGGGGCCGTCGTCGTGCCGGATCCGGCGTCCGCCTGCATGTCCGGACATTTGGAGCTGGGCGCGCTGCTGGGCGACCCCGGAAACCCCGATGCGGGCCGCGCGCGGATGGTGCAGCTTGAGTCCTTCCTGCGCAGCGGCGCCACCGGCATCCTGCAGCCGGCCGGACCGGGCGTGTGCGTCGGGGAAGCCACCCTCCTAGTGGAGTCCCGTCTGTCGCCCCCGCGCCTGCTGGCGTTCGGTGCCAACGACTTCAGTGCCGCGCTGCTCCCGGCCGCCAAACCGCTGGGCTACCGCGTCACCCTGGTGGACGCCCGGCCGGCCTTTGCCTCGCAGTCGCGGTTCGGCATTGCGGATGAGGTGGTGACCGCCTGGCCCCACCAGTACCTCGCAGCAGAAGCGGCGGCGGGACGGGTGGACTCCCGGACGGTGATCTGCGTCCTCACCCACGATCCCAAGTTCGACGTTCCCCTGCTGGAGACCGCCCTGGCACTGGACGTCGCCTTCATTGGAGCCCTTGGGTCCCGGCGCAGCCACGTCCAGCGCGTGGGCGCACTCCTGGACAGCGGGGTCCGCCCCGAACGGATCGCCCAGCTCCACTCACCGCTCGGCCTGGACCTCGGCGCCGTGACACCGGCTGAAGTGGCGGTTTCCGTCCTGGCCGAAATCATTGCCGCCCGTCATCCCGCCGCGTGCCATCAGCCGTTGAGGGAAACTTCCGGCCCCATCCACCAACAGCGCGCCGCCCGGCCGGCGCCCACCCACACTTTGCAGCAGGAGATCGCATGGACATGAACACCATCGAGGCGGTGGTCCCCACCACCGACCCCTCGGAATGGCGCGACGGCGACGCCTGGCTGGCCGGCGGCACCGTCCTCTTCTCCTATGGCAGCTTCGCGTTCGGGCCCCAGCCGTTGAAGCGGCTGCTGGACCTCGGCAACGCGGGCTGGACTCCCGTAACAGTTAGCGATGCCGGGATTGAGCTCGCAGCTACCTGCACCGTCGCCGAACTCTACAACCTCCCCGGCTCGCCCGCAGCCGCCGGCTCCAGCTGGCCTGCCCTGGACCTGGTCCGGCCGTGCTGCGACTCCTTTGTTGCCTCCTTCAAGGTGTGGAACATGTCCACTGTGGGCGGCAACCTCTGCACCTCCCTGCCCGCCGGCCCCGTCATCTCGCTCTGCGCCGGACTGGACGGGACTGCCACCATCCTCGGCCCCGGCGGCGCCAGCCGCAGCGTCCCGGTGACGGAGTTCGTCACGGGCGAGGCCGCAAACTGCCTGGCACCCGGCGAGCTGCTCCGCAGCGTCCACCTCCCGGCGTCGGCCCTTGCTTCCCGCGTGGCGTTCCGCCGGCTGTCCCTGAGTAACCTGGGCAGGTCCGGGGTGCTGCTGATCGGAAGGCTCGACGGCGGAACCCGCCTGGTCCTGACGGTCACCGCCGCCACAAAGAGGCCCGTGCAACTCCGTTTTGACGGGCTTCCGGACGCCGACGGGCTGGCCGCCGCAATCGACGGAGCCATCCCCGCCGACCTTTATCACAACGACATTCACGGCCTGCCGGCCTGGCGCCGGGACATGACATACCGCCTCGCAGAGGAAATCCGCGCCGAACTCGCTGCTCCCGAGGGGGCACCGGGGCTCCGGGTATCCGGGGACTTTTGGCCGCCTACAGACCGTGGGCTTTACGCACAGCAGGAAGGGGCCTGAGCATGGCCATCGAGATCAACGGCATTCCCGCGGACGCCCCGCCCCGCCCGGGGCAGTGCCTGCGGACCTTCCTGCGCGAGCAGGGCAACCTTGGCGTGAAGAAGGGCTGCGACGGTGGCGACTGCGGGGCCTGCACCGTCCACGTGGACGGCACTCCCGTGCACAGCTGCATCTACCCGGCCGTCCGCGCCGAGGGGCATGAGATCACCACGATTGAGGGCCTGGCGGCGGCCACAGGCGGAGCCAGCACCGGGCTCCACCCGGTCCAGCAGCAGTTCATGGAGCGTCAGGGGTTCCAGTGCGGTTTCTGTACTGCGGGGATGGTGATGACGGCCGCAACGTTCGACGACGACCAAAAGGAGAACCTGCCCCGGAACCTCAAAGGCAACCTCTGCCGCTGCACCGGCTACCGGGCCATCTCGGACGCCGTCTGTGGGCACGCCGGACACCCGGATCCGAAGGGGCAGGGCTCCGGGATCGCGGGGGAGGGTCAGCCCGATCCCGAACCGGGTCAGCTGGGCGACGACGTCCCGGCACCTGCCAGCCGGGCAGTGGTCACCGGCGCCGCCCGCTACACCCTCGACGTACCAGCCGGCCAGCTGCAGGGTCTGCTCCACCTCAAGCTCCTGCGCTCGCCGCACGCCCATGCCAAGGTCCTCTCGATCCACACTGATGCAGCGCTGAAGGTCCCCGGTGTGGTGGCCGTTTTTACCCACCAGGACGCGCCGGAGCAGCTGTTTTCCACGGCCCAGCATGAACTCTTCACAGATGATCCGGACGATACCCGCGTCCTGGATGACGTGGTGAGGTTCCGCGGCCAGCGGGTTGCCGCTGTGGTGGCGGAAACGGTGGCTGCCGCCGAAGCCGGGGTGCGGGCACTGGACGTCCAGTACCAGGAACTGCCAGCCGTCTTCTCGCCGCAGGACGCGCTGGTGCCCGGCGCGCCGCTGGTGCACGGGGAGAAGGACGGGCCGGCGTCGCGCATTTCCGCGCCGGAACGCAATGTGGTGGCCGAGCTCCACTCGGAATTGGGAAACGTGGCGGAAGGCTTTGCCGCAGCTGACTTCATCCACGAACAGACCTACCGCACCCAGCGCGTCCAGCATGTCGCCCTGGAAACACACGCTGCCATCGCCAGCGTCGACGGCGAGGGGCGCCTGCAGGTCCGCACCTCCAGCCAGGTCCCATTCCTGGTCCGCCGCACGCTGTGCCGGGTCTTCGGGCTGCCGGAGGAGCAGGTCCACGTGGTGGCCGGCCGGGTGGGCGGCGGCTTTGGCGGCAAGCAGGAGGTGCTCACCGAGGACATCGTGGCGCTCGCGGCCTTGAAACTGGGCCGGCCCGTCCAGCTCGAACTGACGCGGACGGAACAGTTCACCGCCACCACCACCCGCCATCCGTTCACTATTAAGCTCAAGGCCGGCGCCAGCGTGGACGGCAGGCTGACCGCCCTGGAGCTCGATGTCCTGACCAACACCGGCGCGTACGGCAACCACGGTCCCGGTGTGATGTTCCACGGCTGCGGCGAATCCCTGAGCGTCTACAACTGTGCCAACAAAAAGGTGGACGCCCACGCCATGTACACCCACACGGTTCCGGCCGGGGCGTTCCGCGGCTACGGCCTGAGCCAGATGATTTTCGCGATCGAGTCCGCCATGGACGAGCTCGCCGCCGGCATCGGCATGGATCCGTTCGAGTTCCGCCGCCGGAACATGGTGCGTGAGGGGGACCGCATGCTGTCAACCCAGCCGGAGCCCGAGGAGGACGTCCACTACGGCAGCTACGGGCTGGACCAGTGCCTGAGCCTGGTCCGCGACGCCCTGGCCCGCGGCCGGGAACGCTACCGGGCTGCCGGGCTGGACGAGCTGGGCCCCGAGTGGCTCACCGGGGAGGGGACGGCGCTCTCCATGATCGACACCGTCCCTCCGCGCGGCCACTTTGCCCACTCCCGGCTCCGGCTCCTGCCGGACGGGACGTACCAGGCCGACGTCGGAACCGCCGAGTTCGGCAACGGCACCACCACCGTCCACGCCCAGCTGGCCGCCACAGCCTTATCCACGAAGGCCGCCCTGGTTTCAGTCCGCCAGTCGGACACAGACCTGATCGAGCACGACACCGGCGCCTTTGGCTCTGCCGGCACGGTGGTGGCCGGAAAGGCCACCCTGGCCGCTGCAGAGGAATTGGCCATCCGGATCCGGGCCTTTGCCGCCGGGATCCACCAGACCCAGGCCTCCGCCTGCGTCCTCGACGGCGACTCGGTAGTCTGCGACGGAACGCCTGTGCCGCTCGCTGAACTGGCGCAGGCGGCTGCGGAAGCTGGCGTCGAACTCGCAGCGGAAGGACGCTGGGGCGGCACCCCCAGGTCCGTGGCATTCAACGTGCACGGCTTCCGGGTGGCGGTGAACCGGGGCACGGGCGAACTGAAGATCCTGCAGAGCGTGCAGGCGGCGGACGCCGGCGTGGTGGTCAACCCGCGCCAGTGCCGCGGCCAGATCGAGGGCGGGATTGCCCAAGCCATCGGCGCCGCGCTGTATGAGGAGGTGGTCATTGATGACGCCGGGCGGGTCACCACTGACATCCTGCGGCAGTACCACATCCCCACCTTTGCGGACGTGCCGCGCAGCGAAGTGTACTTCGCGGACACCAACGACACATTGGGGCCGCTCGGTGCCAAGTCCATGAGCGAGAGCCCCTTCAACCCGGTGGCCCCCGCCCTGGCGAACGCCATCCGGAACGCCACGGGGGTGCGCTTCGCTTCGCTGCCCATCGCGCGGGACAAAATCTACCTGGGGCTCAGGGAAGCGGGGCTGGTGCCCAGGCTGGAACACTCCGCAAGGTGAGAGGGACCGCTCCGCATCGACAAAGCAGGGCCGGGGACCCGTTAAATTCCGGAAGGTGACCGGCCACACCATATAGTCATGGGATGGAACAGCGGATTTTAGGCAAGACCGGACGGAACGTGTCCATCGTGGGGCTGGGCACGTGGCAGCTTGGCGCGGACTGGGGCCATGTTGACCCGGCGCAGGCGCGGGCCATCCTTGCGGCGTCCGTGGAAGCGGGGGTGAACTTTTTCGACACCGCCGACGTCTACGGTGACGGCAAGAGCGAGCAGGCCATCGGGAAGTTCCTCGCGGACAACCCCGGCCACGGCATTACGGTGGGCACGAAGATGGGCCGCCGTGTGGACCAGAGGCCGGAGAACTACACCTTGGCAAACTTCCGGCAGTGGGTGGACCGCTCCCGGAAGAACCTGGGCACCGACACCCTGGACCTGGTCCAGCTGCACTGCCCGCCCACCCCGGTGTTCAGCAGCGCCGAGGTCTACGGCGCCCTCGACACCCTGGTTGCCGAAGGTTCCATCCGCAATTACGGCGTCAGTGTTGAACGCACCGACGAGGCGCTGGAAGCGATCCGCCACGAGGGTACGTCCTCCGTGCAGATCATCCTGAACGCCTTCCGGCTCAAGCCCCTGGACGAGGTCCT
Organism: Arthrobacter sp. ZGTC412; assembly: GCF_002929215.1. Lineage (GTDB taxonomy): Bacteria > Actinomycetota > Actinomycetes > Actinomycetales > Micrococcaceae > Arthrobacter. The sequence continues at coordinate 3,188 of NZ_PJII01000025.1, read as the reverse complement.
TCCCGCCGCGAAGGCAGCAAACGTGGGCATCATCGCCCGCGTGCCGCTCGCTTCCGGGCTGCTCTCCGGCAAGTACTCCAAGGAGACCACCTTCGCCAAGGACGACCACCGGAACTACAACCGCAACGGCGACTCCTTCGACGTCGGCGAGACGTTCTCGGGTGTGGACTACGAACTCGGGCTGAAGGCTGTGGCCGAGTTCGAACAGTTGGTCCCGGCCGGCGCCAGCACGGCTCAGGCTGCCATCGCCTGGATCGCCGCGCAGGACGGCGTCAGCACCGTGATCCCCGGCGCCCGCAATGTGGAGCAGGCGACGGCCAACGCTGCCGCGGCTGGTTTCGCTGTTGATGAAGATTTCGACGGCGGGGTTCGCTGGATCTACGACCACTACTTCCGCGACGCCATCCACCCGCGCTGGTAGCCGGAAGGACCCTTTCCGGTGAACCCGGCAGCGGGAGGGTGAATGACAGCAACGTCCGTCAGCACCTTAGTGGAGCGGCTCTCCACCGTGCCTTCGGGACCCGGGCTCAACAACTTCCTTGACCACAGCGAGCCGGCAAATGCGCTGCGCCGGCGCAACCTTGAGCTCTACCTCGAGGAGATGCTGGACCGCTCCCCGAAGGTGCTGCTGCTCGGCGAGGCACCGGGTTTTCGGGGCATGAGGATCACCGGAGTTCCCTTCACCAACCGCACCATGTTCCAGGGACCGGCCAACAGCTTCGGCTTGTTTGGGCCGGCAAAGGGGTACGCACTGCCCGCGGAGGCTGCGGGAGTGGCGGCCGAGCCCACCGCGACGGTGATGTGGGAGGTCCTGGCGGAACTGGAGTTCCTCCCCCTGCTCTGGAGTGCGTGCCCCTGGCATACCCACATGCCCGGCAAACCGCAGTCCAACCGCACGCCCCGGACAATTGAAGCCAGGCTCGGCACGCCGTTTTGGCAGGCGCTGACAGAAATCTTCCGCATCGAAACCGTGGTGGCAGTGGGCAACGTGGCACACCGCAGCCTGCTTTCCAGCGGCATGGAGGTGCCGAAGGTCCGGCATCCCTCCCACGGCGGGCGGTCCGGCTTCAAGCGCGGACTGGAGGAACTGATCCTCACTGGCGTGGCACAGTAAGGCGTTCTAACCCAGCAGGTGAAGCTGCTCCGGGGTGTCAACGTCTTCTCCCGTGGACAAGTCACTGCAGTCCACCTCGTCCACCAGTTCCGGATACGCCTGCAGGAAACGGCGTGCCCCGGCGTCGCCTGTTACGGTCTCCGCCATTGATGCGCGGAGTGCGACGTCGATGACAAGCGGGTGCCCGCGCCGGAGCATGCCGCCTGCATTGTGCCGTGCGGCATCGGAGTCGTTGTAAGCAGCTGCGGTGACCCGGCCCGGACGGTGGGCTGCCAGCAGCCGCCCCACCGCTGCGGGAGCGAGACCCGGCTGGTCCGTGAGCGCAACCATCAGATGGTGGGCGGGGTCGGCGCTGGCGTTGCCGAGCAACAAAGAACTGCCCATCCCTGACTGCCATTCATGGTTCACCACAGTCCGGTAGCGGTCCAGCTCGGCGATGGTTGAGACGTCCGGAGCGCCGGCGCCGAGCACCACCACCACTTCGCGGCAGCCGCCGTCGAGCAGCGCTGCCGCGACGGATTCCACCAGCGGCCGGCCGCGGTAGGGGAGCAGGGCCTTGGGCCCCCTGCCGAGCCTGGTCCCGGCGCCGGCCGCGAGCACAACACCTGTGGTCCTGATCTCGTCCGTGTTCCCCATAGCCTCACCATAACGCCCCGGCCGGACCCCGTCAGGCGTCGCCGCCGGCCCCGCCTGTGGTCCCGGCGTTTACGTCCAGGAGCTTGTAGCGGTCCATGGCGTACTGCGGTGCGCCCTCCTCAACCTCGCCCCTCGCAGCGAGCATCTGCAGGGTTTTCACGACGATGGAGTGGGTGTCGTTCTTGAAGTAGCGGCGGGCTGCGGCGCGGGTGTCGGAGAAGCCGAAGCCGTCGGCACCGAGCGTTGCGAACTGGTTCGGCACGAACTGGCGGATCTGGTCCGGGACGGCCTTCATGTAGTCCGAGACGGCCACGATGGGACCCTGCGCCTCAGCCAATTGGGTGGCTACGAAGGGGATCCGGGCCGGGTTGCCGGGATTCAGGAATGCTTCTTCCTCGGCGGCAAGGCCGTCGCGGCGCAGTTCGTTCCAGGACGTGACGGACCAGACGTCTGCGGAGACGCCCCAGTCCTCGGCGAGGATGCGCTGGGCCTCAAGCGCCCAGGGCACCGACACACCGGACGCCAGGACCTGGCTCTTGGGACCTTCAACGTCCGACGCCGACACCCGGTAAATGCCTTTCAGCACACCTTCGACGTCGAGGTTCTCCGGTTCGGCGGGCTGGGTGATGGGCTCGTTGTACACCGTGAGGTAGTACATAAGATTCCGGTCTTCCGAGCCTGCCGGGCCGCCGTCGAAATTGTCTCCGTACATGCGTTCGAGGCCGTCGCGGATGATGTGGCCCATTTCGTAGCCGTAGGCGGGGTCGTAGGTGACCACTGCCGGGTTGGTGGAGGCCAGGAGCGGGGAGTGGCCGTCGGCGTGCTGGAGGCCTTCGCCGGTGAGGGTGGTCCGGCCTGCGGTGGCGCCGATGATGAAGCCGCGGGTCATCTGGTCTGCTGCTGCCCAGAAAGCGTCGCCGGTGCGCTGGAAGCCGAACATGGAGTAGAACACGTAGACCGGGACCAGGGGGACGCCGTGGGTGGCGTATGCGGTTCCGGCGGCGGTGAACGCTGCCACGGCGCCGGCTTCGTTGATGCCGGGGTGGATCAGTTGGCCGGCGGGGGATTCCTTGTAGGCCAGGACGAGGTCCCGGTCCACGGAGAGGTAGTTCTGGCCCTTGGGGTTGTAGATCTTCGCGGTGGGGAAGAACGCGTCCATGCCGAACGTGCGCGATTCATCCGGCACTATGGGCACAATCCGGTGCCCGAACTTCTTGTCCCTGATGAGGTCTTTCAGGAGCCTGACGAAGGCCATGGTGGTGGCGGCCTGCTGCTTGCCCGAGCCGCGCTTGGCCACCTCGTAGGACTTCGCGTCCGGCAGTTCAACCGCCTCGTGGCTGGACCGGCGCTCCGGCACCGCGCCGCCCAGGGCGGCGCGGCGTTCCATCATGTACTGGATTTCCGGGGCGTCCGTGCCGGGGTGGTAGTACGGCGGTGA
>NZ_PJII01000024.1 GCF_002929215.1 Arthrobacter sp. ZGTC412 | reverse complement strand
ACTCACCCGAGACGACCACTTCTTCCAACGGTACTCAGACTGGCTCAACACCAATTGACAGCTATAGGAGCATCATTTTCCGGCAAAGTGAACCGAGCGGGCACACGTGAAAACCGGGGGCGTCTGTTTCGGCGACCCCCGGTTTCCAACGCCGCCGGGTTAGCCGCGGAGGCGCTCCATGCCCGGGTCGAAGAGCGGTTCAGCCGTGACCGTGGCGGCGATGCGCTTGCCGAAGTACTCGACCTCCACGGCGTCGCCCTCGGAAACCGAAGCCGGCAGCCAGGCGTAGGCGATCGGCTTGCGAACGGAGTAGCCGTAGGCCGCGCTCGTTACGTAGCCAACAGCCGACCCGTTCACGTACACAGGTTCCTTGCCCAGCACAATGGACGTGCCGTCGTCGACCGTCAGGCACCGCAGCGCGCGGGTAGCCGGCTGCTCCTTGCGTGAAACCAAAGCCTCAGCACCCACAAAGCCCGTCTTGTCCTTGGCAATCGAGAAGCCCAGGCCAGACTCATACGGGTGGTGCTCGGACGTCATATCCGTGCCCCACAGCCGGTAGCCCTTCTCGAGCCTCATGCTGTTGAAGGCGCCACGGCCTGCGGCAACGATGCCGTGCTCCTGGCCGGCCTCAAACAGCAAATCCCACAGCTTCAGCCCATACTCGGCGGTGGTGTACAGCTCCCAGCCGAGCTCGCCCACGTAGGAGAGCCGCATGGCCGTGACAGGAATGCCCCCAACAGAAATTTCCTTGGTCCGGAAGTACTTCAGCCCGTCGTTGGTCAGGTCGTCCGCGCTAACCTTGCCAATCACTTCGCGGGCGAGCGGCCCCCACAGCCCGATGCAGCAGGTACTGCCGGTGATGTCAGTGACGTGCACCCACTGTGCGGGGTCGCCGGCTGACTGCTTCCGTGCCTCCACCTTCAGGTAGTCGAAGTCCACGTTGCTGTTCACGCCGAGCTGGAACTCTTCCTCCGCCAAGCGCGCGACGGTCACGTCACTGCGGATGCCGCCGTCGTGCTCCAGCAGCAGGCAGTACGTCACGGCACCGGGCTTCTTGGCAATGTTGCCCGTGCTGAGCCGGTGCAGCATCGCCTGCGCGCCGGGTCCGGAAACGGCCAGCCGCTTCAGCGGCGTCATGTCGTAAAGGCCGACGGCGGTACGCGTCTTCCACGCCTCGGCCGCCGAGATCGGGGACGAGAACAGGGCGGACCACTCGTCCCGCTCCGGCGTCTGCCACTCCGCCGGCAGCTCCTCGAGCAGGCCGCGGTTGGCCTCGAACCAGTGCGGCCGCTCCCAGCCGGCGGACTCCAGGAAGAACGCCCCCAGCTCCTTCTGCCGGACGTTGAACGGGCTGACGCGCAGGTCCCGCGGGGACTCCCGGGGCTGCAGCGGGTGCATGATGTCGTAGATTTCCACGAAGTTCTGCTGGGACGTCTCGCTGACATACGCGTCGGAGGTCTGCACCTTCTCGAAGCGGGTCAGCTCGCAGCCGTGCAGGTCGGTGCGGGACCGGCCTTCCACCAGCAGCTCGGCCATGGCCTTGGCCACGCCGGCCGAGTGCGTCACCCAGACGGCTTCGGCAACAAAGAGGCCTTTGAGGTCGGGCGCCTCGCCCATCAGCGGGCCGCCGTCGGGGGTGAAGGAGAAGATGCCGTTGAAGCCGTCCTCAATCGCGGAGCTGCGCAGCGCCGGCAGCAGGTCCTGGCTGTCCTCCCACGCTGGCAGGAAGTCTTCCAGGGTGAACTCCAGCCGGGAGGGCATGCGGTGGTCCGACATTTCCTCTGCGGCGACCTTCGGCAGGGCGGACATGTCCACCGGCATGGGGCGGTGGGCGTAGCTGCCGATGCCGATGCGGTTGCCCCATTCGCGGTAGTACAGGTCCTTGTCCTGGTAGCGCAGGATGGGCTTGCTGGCACCCTTGGGAAGCTCGTTGACGCCCTCAAGTTCGGGCAGCGGAGTGCTGACCACGTACTGGTGCGCCAGCGGCAGAAGCGGCACCTCCAGGCCAACCATCTTGCCGAGCTCACGGCCCCAGAAGCCTGCACAGGAGACCACGATGTCTGCCGGGATCAAACCCTCGGACGTTTCCACGCCCGTCACCTTGCCGCCCTCCTGGGCGATCCCGGTGACGGTCGTGTTGCCCTGGTATGTCACGCCGGCCTCGCTGGAGCGCTCGATCAGCAGCTGCACCGCCCTGGCGGCCAGGGCCAGGCCGTCGGTGGGGATGAGCAGGCCGCCGAGGACCTCACGGCCGCCGGTGAGCTTGCCGGTGTTCAGGAGGGGGTAGATCTTTTCGCATTCGTCGGCGTCGACGATCCGGCTTTCGACTCCCCAGGAGGTCATCACGCCCATCTTGCGGTGGAGATCGGCCAGCCGTTCGGGGGTGGTGGCCAGTTCCAGGCCGCCTACCTGGTTGAAGCAGGACTCGCCGTCCTTGCTCAGAGAGAGGAACTTGTTGACCGTGTAGGTGGCGAATTCGGTCATGGTCCGTGACTGGTTGTTCTGGAACACCAGGCCCGGAGCGTGCGACGTGGAGCCGCCGGCAAGTTCCAGCGGGCCCTGTTCAACCACCGTGATGTTGGTCCAGCCGCGGGTGGCGAGTTCGTCGGCAAGGTTGGTTCCGACAATGCCGGCGCCGATAATGACAACGCGTGGTGATGCGCTCATGGGTGTGTTTCTCCTGTTTTGCGTAAGAGGCGTTGGCGTTAGCGGAAGACGACGGTGCGGGTGTTGTTGAGCAGGACCCGGTGCTGGCAGTGCCACCTAACTGCGCGGGACAGTGCCTGGGATTCGGCGTCCCTGCCTACCGTGACCAGTGCGTTCGGGTCCAGGCTGTGGTCCACCCGGAACACTTCCTGCTCGATGATCGGGCCCTCGTCCAGGTCTGCAGTGACGTAGTGCGCGGTGGCTCCGATCAGCTTCACACCGCGGTCATAGGCCTGGTGGTAAGGCTTGGCACCCTTGAACCCGGGCAGGAAAGAGTGGTGGATGTTGATGGCGCGGCCGCGGAGGTCCCGGCTGAGGCCGTCCGAGAGTACCTGCATGTAGCGGGCCAGGACCACCAGGTCTGCCTGGTACTCCTCGACCAGTTCCAGAAGGCGCGCCTCAGCTTCGGGCTTGGTAGCGGCCGTCACCGGGACGTGGATGAACGGCAGGCCGGCGGCTTCCGCCATGGGGCGGAGGTCCTCGTGGTTGGACACCACGACGGCGATCTCCGCACCCAGGCTGCCGGCGCGCCAGCGGAAGATGAGGTCGTTGAGGCAGTGGCCGAACTTCGAGACCATCACCAGCAGGCGCTGGGGGCGGCCGTCGTGGATGGCGAACTCCATGTCGAACTCATCGGCAGTGGCGGCGAACTCCGCGCTGAGGCCTTCCGCGGAAACTTCCTTGTCTCCGGGAGTGAAGGCCGTGCGCAGATAGAGCTTGCCGCTCATGTGGTCGTCGAACTGCTGGTGTTCAACGATGTCGAAGCCGCGGTCAGCGAGGAATGCGGTGATCGCCCGGACGATTCCGGGGCGCTCCGGGCACGCAAGCGTGAGGACGTACTGTGCGGTGCCGGTACTGCGGACGCTGGGGACGGCGCCGGCTTCTGCCGTCGCGTTACCGGTGGGGCGGCCTTCGAGGACTGTGGTCATGGTCTACTCCTGGTTCTTTGCGGGGGATTGGGTGTCAGCGGGGGACGCCGCGCAGGGGCCGCCGTCCGAACAGCGCTGATCACATTCGTGCTTGGTCACGAGGTCGAACTGGACCCCGCCGTGCTGGTCGACGCCGCTGCGGATGGCGCGTTCCACCACTGAGTCAGCCAGCCGCCGTCGGAGGGACAGCGGATCCCGGCGCAGGTCTCTGACCAGGGCGAAGCAGAGCAGCAGCATCACCAACACAAACGGCAGAGCGGCCACAATGGTGATGCGCTGCAGTCCTGCGAGCGCTTCGGAAGGCTTGTCGCCGCCGGCCAGCAGCATTACGGCTGCCACCGCGCCGGTGAGGAGGCCCCAGAAGATGACAAGTCCGCGCTTCGGCTCGGCGGACCCGTTGGAGCTTAGGGAGGACATCACCAGGGATGCCGAGTCGGCGCCGGTGACAAAGAAGATCGCCACCAGGACCATGGCCAGGACGATGACCGCCCCGGTCAGCCAGCCCGGCATTGACAGGTTGTTGACGAGGTCGAACAGTGCCCCGTCGAAATCGATGGACGGTACTCCGTCGGTCATGGTCACCAGCCCGGGCTGGTTCGCCGCGTCTGCTTCCTCCTGGACCTTGAAGGCGCTTCCGCCGAAAATCCCGAACCAGAGGACGCTGACGATGCTGGGAACCAGCAGGACGCCGGTCACGAACTGACGGATGGTGCGGCCGCGGCTGATGCGGGCGATAAACATTCCTACAAAGGGCGTCCAGGATACCCACCAGGCCCAGTAGAAGATGGTCCAGCCGGACAGCCAGGTGCGCAGGGCCTCGTCCCCCACGGCCTCGGTACGCGAGGCCATCCCGGCAAGGTCCTTGGCGTAGTCGCCCACGGCGGCTGGGATGAGGTTGAGGATGAAGAGCGTGGGTCCTGCGATGAAGACGATGAGCGCCAGGACCACTGCCAGGACCATATTGATGTTGGACAGCCACTGGATGCCCCGGCTGATGCCGGACACTGCCGAGGCCACGAAACAGGCGGTGAGGATGGCGACGATGGCCACCAGCACGGGGGTGCCGATTTCACCGACCCAACCGTTCGATGTCAGGCCACTGCCGATCTGGAGGGCACCCAGGCCGAGGGAAGCCGCCGTGCCGAACAGGGTGGCGAAGATCGCGAGGATGTTGATGAACTTCCCCACGGGCCCTTCCACGGTCCTGATGCCGAACAGGGACGTGAATGCCGCGGAGATCAGCTGCCTGCGGCCCAGGCGGTAGGTGCCATAGGCCATGGCGATTCCGACGACGGCGTACATAGCCCAGGGATGCAGGGTCCAGTGGAAGATGGAGGTGGCCATGGCTGTCTGGATGGCCGCGGGAGTCCTGCCGTCCACCGTTCCTGGTGGCGGAGTGATGTAGTGGTAAAGCGGCTCGGCCACGCCGTAGAACATCAGGCCGATGCCCATCCCGGCCGCAAACATCATGGCAATCCATGAAACGGTCCGGAACTCAGGCTTTTCACCGTCCTTGCCCAGCGGGATGTTGCCCCATTTTCCGAGGGCCAGCCACAGGACGAAAACAACAAACAGCGAGGCCAGGACCATAAAGAGCCAGCCGGTGTATTCCATCACCCAGTTGAGGGCGATGGTGGAGGTGGCGGAAAGGCTGTCCCGGCCCAGGAAGCCCCAGGCCACGAAGGCCAGCGCGAGGATTCCGGTGATGCCGAAGGTGGCTTTGTCGAGGGTGAGCTTGCGGTTACGGCGTTCTGCCACAGCCTGTTCGGAGCGGCCCAGGCGGAGCTCCTGCAGGATCTGCTGGGTGTCCTCCGCGTCGTGTGAGTCGTGGGAGGAAGGAGAGCTTTCCGTTGCAGGAGCGGGTTGGGGCTCCTCCAGCTGAATGGGGGGTTGGGCATCCGGACGGATGTCGCTGTTCAAAGCCATGTCAAGTCCTTTGGTTTGAATTCATGGGTTGACGCTCTACTCCGGCGTCCCCAAGCCGGGCGGAAGATCGGGCTTCCTGGCATTCAGTAATCGAGGGTCCTAGGCATCGATCACCAGGTCCGTCTGCGCGGTGGAGCAGCAGGGCAAGAACTTGCCCGAAGAGATTTCCCGTGCCCGGATCCCGCCCTGGTGGTTCATCTCGATCTCCCCGGAAAGCTTGACGACCTTGCAGGAGCCGCACATGCCTTCCTTGCAGTTCGCGCCAATCCTGACGCCCGCACGCTGGGCCACCTCGAGGATGCGCTCGGCGGGGTCAATGCGCACATTGATGCCGGTACGCATGAAGGACATGGTGAGGCTGCCTGATCCCACTGTGTCGAAGCTCGAGGCATCAGTGGAACCGGCTTCCGGCTCCACGCCCGGGCTGTCGACGGAGGGGTCGGCGGTGCGCACCTCCGGGTCGACGATTTCCAGCGGCAGCCCGGAGGCCTGCAGGGTTCCGTCGGCGTCGTAACCAGGTTCGTAGAGCCCGAACGCGGCGGGCTGGCTTTCGTAGTAGTCTTCGGCGGATTCGGCGATCTCCTCGGCGATCTCCTCCGCGAAGTCGGCTGCATGCGCCACCTCGGCCTGGTATTCAAGGAGCGTCTGGCGGTCTCCCGAGAAGAACTCCATGTAGATGGAGGTGTCGTCGACACCGACCCTTTTGAGGAGCTCGGTGGCCGTGTTCAGGTAACCCTCGGGACCGCATGCGTACACCTGGCGGCCGTTGGCATCGGGGGCCACCTCCTCGAGCATTTCCGCCGTCAGCCTTCCGCTGAGCCATTCCCACCCCTCGGGTTTGTTGCGGTCGCCCAGGGAGTAGAAAACCTTGACCCGCGAGTCCACGGAGGCGATGTAGGCCAGCTCCTGGTGGAAGGCATAGCCTCCGGCCTCCGCTCCGTGGTAAAGCACCACGACATCGGCCGTTCCGGGCAGGGAGTGGATGGTCCGCACCATGGACATGATGGGAGTGATGCCTGCGCCGGCGGCAAGCAGGAGATATCGTGCCCGCCGGTCGGCATCGGGCAGGTGGAATGCCCCGACCGGTCCGAGCATCTCAAGAACGGTGCCGGGTTTGACGTTCTGGTGCACCCACGGCGAGACCAGCCCTGTGGGGTCGCGTTTGACGGTGATGCTGAAGGTCCACGGCTCGGTGGGCGAACTGGACAGCGAGTAGCTGCGGTCCACCGGTTCCTGGTCCTCGCCATTCACGGGAAATGCGACGTTCACGTACTGGCCCGCACGGAACGCCAGGGGCGCACCATCGCAGCGGCGGAACACGAAGGTCATCATGCCGCCCACCTCGGGAACGGTCTCGACGCATTCGGCCATGAACTCCTGCGGATGCCATGGGCCCAATGCACGGGCTGCCCGGGCGGGTGTCTCGGCGCTTCCCATCACCCTGTTCCACGGCATCTCAAGACCACGAATACGCTGTGGCTCCTGGATCGCCGTCTCAGTGAGGAGTTCAATCATGCCAAGTGCTCCTGCACACGCTGCACGTACCAGTTGATGAATGCCTCGACCTGGTATTCGCTCTTCATGTAGGGACCGGGCTCGTAGGCCGGGCTGCCGGCACCCTGCTGGCACAGCTCCACGAACGCCTTGTCCTGCAGGTTGGTCTGCTTCCAGGTGTAGGTGAGCTTTTCCAGGTCGTAGTCGACGCCTTCCACTGCGTCGTCAGCCACCAGCCAAGTGGTGCGAACTAGGCTCTGGTGTTCGTTGATGGGGAAGACACCGAACGTGATGACGTGGTCGCCGAGGAAATGGAACCAGCTGTTGGGCTGCAGGTGCATCGAGCAGCGGCCAAGGCGGAAGTCGGGCAAGTCACCGAGCAGCTTTTTGGAAAGCCTGCGCCCGTCGGCGGAGAAAGATTCGCCCTCTCCATCGAGGGATTCACGCGAGATGCGGATTCCCGCGATGCGGGTGTCTAGCTGCTCGACCACTTCGTAGGGAAGGCCGTAGCGGCGGCAACGCTCTTCGAGGGAGGACTGGGCTTCCTTGTTCCGGTCCCACACTTCCTGAAGATGGGGCGGGACCAGTCCCTCCGTCAGTCCCCAGGTGGGGAAGAGGGAGCAGGCGAGCTCAGGGTGGCCGTCGCAGTGGTAGCACTCACGGTTGTTCTCCATGACGAGCTTCCAGTTGCCCTCTTCGATGATGTTCTGCTGGTAGGCGATTTTTGTCTTCGAGAGATCGTGGGGCGCCAGGTAGGGCTCAAAGATTTTTGCGGTTTCGTCGAAGTCCGTCGGCGGTTCATTCGCAATGCAGACGAAGATAAGTCCGGCGACCTCGCGGCCGTGGGCGCGCTTGAGGCCGAAGCAGCTCTTGTCGAACTTCGTTTCCCCGGGAGCGGAGGCATGGATCAGGTTGCCCTCCGGGGAGTAGGTCCAGGAGTGGTAGCCACACACCAGGTTTCCGGTTGATCCGGCAGCTTCGGTCAGAACGCGGGCGCCGCGGTGGCGGCATACGTTGTGCAGGACGTTCACGTCGCCGTCGTCGTTGCGCAGCACAATCAGGGAGTAGGGGCCGTAGTCGACGGTGACGTAGTCGCCCGGCTCCGGCAGTTCGGCTGTGCTGGCGGCAAAGATCCAGTGCTGGCCGAAAATGGCCTCCATGTCGATGTTGAAGATCGAGCGGTCGGTGTAGAAGGGGGCATCGAGGGAGTAGCCGGTGCGCCGGAACGCAAACAACGCGGTGATTTCTGCCAGCTGTTCGGCAGGCAATGATGCAGCGAGTTTTCCGCGTGAATTGAGGGGCACGTTCACTGAAGCTGTCATGGGTTTCCTCCCGGGAGGCATGGGTAGTGGGTGTTGCGTGTTGACCACGGGTAGCGGCGTGGTCGAAGAACTTGTAATGATGAGATTAGGGTCACAAGAGCTGCAAAAAAAGCGCAAAGTTTGGAAGATTACCCTGCACAATAGGTGCATGATTGATGCGCGGCTCATCACACTTCGCGTGTTCGCCCGGTGCGGCACCATAGGCGCGACCGCGGAGCTCACGGGTTATTCTCCGTCTGCCGTGTCAGCGCAACTGCGCGAATTGCAGCGCGTGCTTGGAATGCAGCTGCTGACGAAAGATGGCCGGGGCGTGCGGCTGACCGCCACGGGACGCTTTCTCGTAGCGGGCTCGGATCCCCTCATTGCCCAGTGGGAAAGCCTGCGCGCCGCGGCCATGGAGGCCGGCGATCAGGTGCAGCTTCATTTTGGCCTCGGCGGATTCTCCACTGCAGCCGCACAGTTGCTCGCACCGCTGGCCGCCACCCTGCGTTCAACACGCCCCCTGCTGGAGGTTCAGGTTCTTGAGGCCGACCCGGCCCGCTGCTTCGACTTGTTGATTGCGGAACGAATCGACCTTGCGGTCATAGTCGCCATGCAGTCCGACACTTATGGAGAGGATGATCCGCGCTTCGAGCAGACAGTTCTGCTCGACGATCCACTGGATGTGATCATTCCCGGTGACCATCCGCTGGCATCACGGGAAACAGCGACGCTTGAAGAGCTGGCATCGGAACCCTGGATTACCGCGGGCGCCGGTTCCACCTACCATTCCCTTTTCACCGCGGCGTTCACGGCAATCGGGGTGACACCCCGCATTGCCCATGAGGCCGTTGAATGGGAAACCCATATTGCGTTCGTGGGTGCGGGGCTGGGCGTTGGCCTGCTGCCACGGCTGGCGCCTCTGCAGGGTGCCGAGAACGTGGTTCGGCTACGTATCACCGGTAAGGCGAAACCAACGCGCCGCATTGTCGCCGCGGTGCGCAGGGGAAGCATCGCCTCACCCCTGATCCAGGAGTCGCTCGGCATCCTGCAGGTAAACGCCAATCGGATCCTCTCCGCCCGGCTCGAAGACGATCTTTGAGCGCTGCCGGCGCAGGGCGTCCTGGCGTTCGGCAGCTTCCTAATACTCCGCCTGGACGCTGGCGCATTAGTGGCGGGTGTAGCCCATCTTCGCGCTGACCCGCAGCCCCGCCTGCTTCAGTCCCTCGATGAGCCCCGGCGCCGTTTCGGGATCAAAGCGGAAAGCCGGACCTGAGATACTGATTGCCCCGATGACTGCACCAAGATGGTTGAAGACGGGCACGGCGGCCGCAGTCAGGCCGATTTCGAACTCTTCCCGCACCACCCCGTAGCCGTCACGGGCGACGTCGAGCAGCTGGTTTTCGAGTTCCTTGCGGTTGGTGATGGTCCGCGGAGTCCGTGCCGGCAGCCCGGTCTCCTTCAGGATGCGGTCGCGTTCGTCTGCTGGCAGTGCCGCCAACAGGACTTTTCCGCTGGAGGTAGCGTGCAGTGGTGTCAGGTTGCCCACCCAGTCGTAGGTTGCAAGCGTGGATGGTCCCATGGCCTGGTCCACGTTCACGGCGAAGTTTGAACGCAAGACGGCAAGGTTCACGGTCTCCTTGAATTCCTCCGCGAGGGCCTCCAGAACGGGCCGTGCCTCCCGGACCAGGCTGAGGCGTCCGGGGATGGAGCTGGCCAGCCGAAGGATGCCGAAGCCCAGCTGGTACTTGCCGCGGTCGCTGTTCTGGTGGACCATTTCGCGGCTCACCAGCGAACCCATCAGCCGGGAGACGGTGGACTTGTGGATGCCCATCTCCTCGGCGATGTCGCTTACGCCGGCGTGGCCGTCCCGCGCCAGGATCTCCAGGACAGCGAGGGCCCGGTCCACGGACTGGACGCCACCGTGCTGGCCCGGTTCCGCATCGACGTCGGGTTCGCGTTCACTGTTCGCAGCCATGACTAATACTCTCAAGTAGCCTGCGCAGGGTGGAAATCCGCCACAGGCAGATCAGCGGCTGGATGTCACCGCAGGCGACGAGGCGGAAAGTTCCCCCGGCCCGTCGTCGTGCACGTTCACCAGGAGGTTCCCGCCGTCGCAGTCCCACTGCGTACGGATCCGGCGCTGGGCTAGCCCAGTTCCTCCGCCCGCTCCACAGGGCGTTGCGTTTCAGGCGCGCGCGCAGCTGAACCGCTGATTACCCGGTTCCGTCCGGCAAACAGACCCGTCACGGCGAGAACCGCCATGATGCCTGCGGTGACGAGGAGCGGAAGCGTCCAGCTTCCGCTCGCATCGCGAAGACCACCGAACATGACCGGCCCCACGGCAGCCAGGCCATAGCCGACCGACTGTGCCATGCCTGATAAAGACGCCGCCTGCGGGTAGTTCACGGTCCGGAGGCTAAACAGCGACAGCGCGATGACAATGAGGGTCCCACACCCGACTGCGCCAAGAAGGACCCACAGCAATATGAGGTCCGGCGCAAGCGCCAGCCCGAGAAACGTCACGAACATGACCGCGCCGCTTGTGAAGCAAACGAGCCTTTGGTCTGAACCCCGATGAAGAATTCCCCCTGCCGCAAGGCTGGCGAAGACGCTGATGAGCAGGAAGACGGATAGGTGGATGCCGGCAGTAGCAGCTGGGACCCCGCGACTTTGTTCGATAGTGGGCAGCCATGCCATCAGGACGTAGAAGGCGATCGACTGCAGTCCCATAAAAAACGTCACCTGCCAGCCCAAAGCTGAAGCCCAGGGCGACCAGTAGGAAACCTCCGGCCTTTTGGACGTCATGGTGCCGGACAGGTGCCGGCGCAGCCACGGCAGGAGCACCGCCATGGCGATGAGCGCAAGTCCGACCCAGATACCGAGGGCGAGCCGCCATCCCGCAGGGGACGTTTCTGCCACGGGAACGACGACGGCGGCCCCCATCGCAGCGAAGGCGGCCTGCGTAGCGGTGTAGCTTCCGGTGACCTGGCTGACCCTCTTGGGAAAGTCCCGCTTTACGAGGCTGGGGACTAAAACGTTGAGAAACGCGATGGCCAAGCCAATCATTGCTGTTCCCGCCCACATGAAGCCGGGCCCAGGTGAGGAGCGGAGCACGATCCCCGAGGCGAGGATCAGCAGGGACATCCACAGCGCACGGTCGAGACCCAGGCGGGAGGCGAAACCGGGTGCCACGGGTGAGAAGACCGCGAAAGCAATAAGCGGAAGACCTGTCAGGAGGCCTGCTGCGGCACTGGACAGGCCAAGGTCAACGCTGATGTTCGCGAGTACGGGCCCCACACTGACAAATGACACTCGAAGGTTAACCGCAATGAGCAGAACGCCGATAAAAGCGAAGCCGAACCTGGCGGCGCGGTCCGGCGCGCGGGTGGCAGCGGGCATGCGGGTCACTTCCATCCTTCAGAGGTTTGGAGCCCTCTTGGCGAGGGATTCCGGCAGGATCATCCAGCGGGTTTTCGACAAGCTCGATTACCGGTTTACAGCACCTTGCGGATGGTTTCCTCGAAGCTCGTGACGTGGTGCAGGGCCAGTTCGCCTGCCTTGTCGGCCTCACCGGCCGCTACCGCCTTGAGCAGGTCCACGTGCTCGGTGATGTGGCCGGTGACCGAGGGGACCTTGTCCAGCACTACACACCAGATCCGCGTGGCCAGGTTGTCGTAGCGGATCAGCGTGTCTTCCAGGTGCGGGTTGGCGGCGGCTTTGTAAATCAGCCGGTGCACCATCAGGTCGTAGCGCATCAGGTCGCGGGACTCCCCTGCGCCCGGATCAATGCCGGCAATGGCAGCTGCTACCCGCAGCAGTTCGCGCCGCATGCTCTCGCTCGCCCTGCTGGCGGCGCGGCGGGCGGCGAGGGGCTCCAGCAGCTCCCTGATCTCCGAGACGTCGGCCAGCTCAGTGAAGTCCACGTTGGTGGCGAAGGTCCCCCGGCGCGGATAGGAAATGACCAGATGGTCCACCTCCAGCCGCTTGATCGCCTCGCGGACGGGCGTACGGCTGAAGCCAAGCTCGGCCGCCAACTGTCCATCGTTAATTGGCTCGCCCGGGCGGATCTCCAGCATGATCAGCTTGTCGCGCAGCTGCCGGTAGGCAGCCTCCGCCTGCGACGGCGGCGCTTCCTCCTCCGCCGGGGTCAGGGCAAGAAGTGCGTTCAAGGGGCTGCTCCATTCGTCGACACCCGCTGAGCCCGAACGCGTAGTGTTTCACCGCTTTCGGCCCAGCTATTGACTCTGCTGTGATCCCGATCATACCATTGAGCTCACACTGATATATCAGTTACAAAGCAAATGGTATTTCAAAGGAGCACCCGTGGTTGAGCAGTTGAACGAGCGACTTTCCGTAGTCGATCCCGAGGTCCAGCAGGCCATTGCCCAGGAACTGGTGCGCCAGCAGTCCACCCTGGAAATGATCGCATCCGAGAACTTTGCCCCGTCCGCGGTCATGGAGGCCCAGGGCTCAGTTCTGACCAACAAGTACGCCGAAGGCTACCCGGGCAAGCGCTACTACGGCGGCTGCGAGCATGTTGATGTGGTGGAGCAGCTGGCCATCGACCGGGTCAAGGCCCTGTTCGGCGCAGAATTCGCCAACGTCCAGCCGCACTCCGGTGCACAGGCCAACGCTGCCGCAATGTTCGCCCTGCTGAACCCGGGCGACACCATCATGGGTCTCAGCCTGGCCCACGGAGGCCACCTGACGCACGGCATGAAGATCAACTTCTCCGGCAAGCTTTACAACGTGGTTCCCTACCACGTCAGCGAATCGGACCTCCGTATCGATATGGCCGAAGTCGAAGCGCTGGCTCTCGAACACCGTCCCAAGTTGATCGTTGCCGGCTGGTCCGCCTACTCCCGCCAGCTGGACTTCGCCGAATTCCGGCGCATCGCCGACCTCGTGGACGCCTACCTCATGGTGGACATGGCGCACTTCGCCGGCCTCGTCGCCGCAGGGCTGCACCCCAACCCCGTTCCCTACGCCGATGTGGTCACCACCACCACCCACAAGACCCTTGGCGGCCCGCGCGGCGGCGTAATCCTCGCCAAGGAGCAGTACGCCAAAAAGATCAACAGCGCAGTATTCCCCGGCCAGCAGGGCGGCCCGCTGGAGCACGTCATCGCCGCCAAGGCCGTAGCGTTTAAGCTCGCCGGCAGCCCCGAATTCAAGGAACGCCAGGAACGCGTCCTGCAGGGATCCAAGCTCCTGGCCGAACGGCTCCTCAACGACGACGTTGCCGCAGCAGGAATTTCCGTGGTCAACGGCGGCACCGACGTCCACCTGGTCCTGGTGGACCTCCGCAACTCCGAGCTGGACGGACAGCAGGCCGAAGACGCCCTGCACCGCATCGGCATCACGGTCAACCGCAACGCCGTCCCCTTCGACCCGCGCCCGCCGATGGTCTCCTCCGGCCTCCGGATCGGGACTCCCGCTCTCGCCACCCGTGGATTCGGCGCGGAGGAATTCGCCGAGGTTGCGGACATCATCGCGGCGGCGCTCATCGCCTCTGCGGGCAAGGGCACCGCAGGCACCGGCACCCTGGACGGGGACACCGCCGTCGAACTCCGCGCACGGGTAACGGCCCTGGCCGGCAAGTTCCCCCTCTACCCCCACCTGAACGACGCCGCCGCCATCGGCGCTCTTGAAGCAGACATGATTGGAGCAGCCCAGTGAGCACCGAACAGCTCCCCGAGCACCCAGACTTCCTCTGGCGCAACCCGGAACCCAAGTCCTCCTACGACGCCGTGATCGTGGGCGGCGGCGGGCACGGCCTTGCCACTGCCTACTTCCTGGCCAAGAACCATGGCATGACCAACATCGCCGTCCTGGAAAAAGGCTGGCTGGCCGGCGGCAACATGGCCCGGAACACCACCATCATCCGCTCCAACTACCTCTGGGATGAGAGCGCGGCCATCTATGAGCACGCCCTCAAGCTCTGGGAGATCCTGCCGGAGGAACTCGAGTACGACTTCCTCTTCAGCCAGCGCGGCGTGATGAACCTCGCCCACACCCTGGGCGACGTCCGCGAGAGCATGCGGCGGGTCGGAGCCAACAAGCTCAACGGTGTGGACGCTGAATGGCTTGATCCCAAGCAGGTCAAGGAACTCTGCCCCATCCTGAACATCAGCGACAACATCCGCTACCCCGTCATGGGCGCCACCTATCAGCCGCGCGCAGGCATCGCAAAGCACGACCATGTGGCCTGGGCCTTTGCCCGCAAGTGTGACGAGCTGGGTGTGGACATCATCCAGAACTGCGAAGTCACCGGCTTTGTCAAGGACGGAAACCGTGTGGTGGGCGTCAAAACCAACCAGGGCACCATCAACACCGAAAAGGTGGGCCTCTGCGCTGCCGGGCACAGCTCGGTCCTGGCGGAAATGGCCGGCTTCCGGCTCCCCATCCAGTCCCACCCGCTCCAGGCCCTGGTCTCCGAACTGCACGAGCCCGTCCACCCCACGGTGGTGATGTCCAACCACGTGCACGTCTACGTTTCCCAGGCCCACAAGGGCGAACTGGTGATGGGCGCCGGCGTGGACTCCTACAACGGCTACGGCCAGCGCGGGTCCTTCCACGTGATCGAGCACCAGATGGCGGCCGCCGTCGAGCTCTTCCCGATCTTTGCCCGGGCCCACGTGCTCCGGACCTGGGGCGGCATCGTGGACACCACCCTGGATGCCTCCCCCATTGTGGGTAACACCCCCGTGGAGAACATGTTCGTGAACTGCGGCTGGGGCACCGGCGGCTTCAAGGGCACCCCCGCCGCCGGCATGACCTTCGCACACAATATCGCCACCGGGACCCCGCACAAGCTGAACAAGCCGTTTGCACTGGAACGCTTCGAAACCGGCGCGCTGATCGACGAACACGGCGCCGCGGCCGTGGCCCACTAGCCGCCAGCGAACCTGCACTTTAGAAAGAAGACGCACATGCTGCTCATCTCCTGCCCCAACTGCGGCTCGCGCGACGAGACCGAATTCCACTACGGCGGCCAGGCCCACGTGGCCTACCCGGAAAACCCCAGTGCGCTGAACGACCGCGAGTGGGCCGAGTTCCTCTTCTACCGGGACAACACAAAGGGCGCCTTCGCCGAGCGCTGGCTGCACAGCACCGGCTGCCGCCAGTGGTTCAACATGCTTCGCGACACGGTCACCTATGAGATCCAGGCCGTCTACCCGATGGGCTCGCCCCGGCCGGATACACCCGGCCCGGCACCGGAGTCCGGCACTGCCAGCACTGCCGCTGACAGCACCACCACCGGGACCGCGGCGCCGAAAATCTCAGGGACAAGCATCTCCGGTACGAGTACTTCTTCAACCAGCACCACCGCCCCGGAAGGAGCAACCAAGTGACTTCCCAGAACACCCGCCTCACCGCCGGCGGACGCATCGACCGCACCATCTCCTGGCGTTTCACCCTGGACGGTGAGGAGTTCACGGGCCATCCCGGCGACACCCTCGCCTCGGCCCTGCTCGCCAACGGCCGCATCGCCGCCGGCAACTCACTATACGAGAACCGGCCCCGCGGCATCCTGTCCGCCGGGGTGGAGGAATCCAACGCTTTGGTCCGCGTTGAGCCGCGCTTCCCCGGCCACGTAGCCGAGTCCATGCTTCCCGCCACCACGGTCACCTTGGTGGACGGCCTCAAAGCGGAGTATTTGGAGGGCCTGGGCAAGCTGGACCCGGCGGATGACCGTGCCGAGTACGACAAGAAGTACGTCCACACCGACGTCCTGGTGGTCGGCGGCGGCCCCGCCGGCCTGGCCGCCGCCCGCGAAGCCGTTCGCTCCGGCGCCCGCGTGATGCTGCTGGACGACCAGCCCGAATTGGGCGGATCGCTCCTGTCCGGTTCCACCGCGGCTGAACTCGCCGAGACCATTGAAGGCAAGCCGGCCTTGGAGTGGGTGGCGGACGTCGAAGCGGAGCTCGTTTCCGGCTCTGAATCCACCGTCCTGAACCGCACCACGGCTTTTGGCGCGTACGACGCGAACTACGTCATCGCCGTCCAAAACCGCACTGACCACCTGTCGTCCCCGGCCGCGTCCGGTGTGTCCCGGCAGCGTATTTGGCACATCCGTGCCAACCAGGTGGTACTGGCCCCCGGCGCGCACGAACGTCCCTTGGTGTTCGAGAACAACGACCGCCCCGGCATCATGCTCGCCTCCGCTGTCCGCAGCTACCTCAACCGCTACGCCGTCGCCGCCGGGCAGCGTGTGGCCATCAGCACCACCAACGACAGCGCCTACGCCCTGGCCGCGGACCTGCGCGCCGCCGGCGTTAAGGTCGCCGCAGTGGTGGACGCCCGTCCGCAGCTCACCGCCGTGGCTGCTGCCGCCGTCGAAGCCGGCACCCGGGTGCTGATCGGCAGCGCGGTGGTCAACACCTCCTCCTCCGGAGAAGGCACAGCCGACGGCCGCCTGGACGGTGTCACTGTCCGCAGCATTAACGACGACGGCGAACTCACCTCGGGCATCGAAAAGATCGCCTGCGACCTGCTGGCTGTGTCCGGCGGCTGGAGCCCGCTGGTGCACCTGCACTCCCAGCGGCAGGGCAAGCTGCGCTGGGATGACGAGCTGGCCGCCTTTGTGCCGAGCACTGCGGTTCCCAACCAGCAGACCATCGGCTCGGGCCGCGGCAGCTTCGAACTCCAGGACTGCGTCGCGGAAGGCGTCGCGGCCGGCGCCTCCGCGGTAATCGCAGCCGGCTTCAGCACCAGCACAAAGCCCGCACCGTTGACTGATCCCAAGGCCTCCGCACCCACCCGCCAGCTGTGGCTGGTGCCGGGCGAGACCGGAACCCCGGATGACTGGCACCACCACTTCGTGGACTTCCAGCGCGACCAGTCTGTGGCTGACGTGCTGCGCTCCACCGGCGCCGGCATGCGGTCCGTGGAGCACATCAAGCGCTACACCTCCATCAGCACCGCGAACGACCAGGGCAAGACCTCGGGCGTCAACGCGATCGGCGTTATCGCCGCAGCACTCCGGACCGCCGGTGAGGCGTCCCGCGGCATAGGCGACATCGGGACCACCACCTACCGCGCCCCGTTCACCCCCGTAGCGTTTGCCGCCCTCGCCGGCCGCCAGCGCGGGGAGCTGTTCGACCCCGCCCGCGTCACCTCGATCCACCCGTGGCATGTTGCCAAGGGCGCCCTGTTCGAGGACGTCGGGCAGTGGAAGCGGCCCTGGTACTACCCGCAGGACGGGGAGGACATGGACGAGGCCGTGCTGCGTGAATGCGCCGCCGTCCGCGACTCCGTTGGCTTTATGGACGCCACTACCCTGGGCAAGATCGAGATCCGGGGCAAGGACGCCGGTGAGTTCCTGAACCGGATCTACACCAACGCGTTCAAGAAGCTAGCCCCGGGTTCCGCCCGCTACGGCGTCATGTGCATGGCTGACGGCATGATTTTCGACGACGGCGTTACCCTGCGCCTGGATGAAGAGACCTACTTCATGACCACCACCACCGGCGGCGCCGCCAAGGTGCTGGACTGGCTGGAGGAATGGCTGCAGACCGAGTGGCCGGAGCTGGACGTGCACTGCACCTCGGTGACAGAGCAGTGGAGCACCATTGCCGTCGTCGGGCCCAAATCCCGCGCGGTCCTCGCGAAGGTGGCACCGGAGCTGGCCGCCAACGGCGGGCTGGAAGCAGAAGCCTTCCCGTTCATGACCTTCCGCGAAACCACCCTTGCCTCCGGCGTCCGCGCCCGGGTCTGCCGGATCTCCTTCTCCGGTGAACTGGCGTACGAGATCAACGTGCCGTCCTGGTACGGGCTGAACACCTGGGAGTCGGTGGCAGCCGCCGGCGCCGAATTCAACATCACCCCCTACGGCACGGAAACCATGCACGTGCTCCGCGCTGAAAAGGGCTACCCGATCGTCGGCCAGGACACCGACGGCACAGTCACCCCGCAGGACGCCGGGATGGAGTGGGTCGTCTCCAAGGCCAAGGACTTCATCGGCAAGCGTTCCTACTCCCGGGCCGACGGCCAGCGCGAGGACCGCAAGCACCTGGTGAGCGTGCTGCCGGTGGACGGTACGCTGCGCCTGCCGGAAGGCACCCAGCTCGTTGAAAAGGGACGCTCCACCAACCCTGCCTACGGGCCGGTCCCCATGGAAGGCTT
Organism: Arthrobacter sp. ZGTC412; assembly: GCF_002929215.1. GTDB lineage: Bacteria > Actinomycetota > Actinomycetes > Actinomycetales > Micrococcaceae > Arthrobacter. The sequence continues at coordinate 50,724 of NZ_PJII01000024.1, read as the reverse complement.
CGTTACCTCCAGCTACCACAGCGCAGCGCTGGGGAGGTCGTTCGGCCTGGCATTGATCAAGAACGGCCGCAACCGCATCGGCGAGACCCTGGTGGCTGCTGCAGGCGACCAGCTCGTGGACGTCGTCGTCGCCGAAACTGTACTTTTTGACCCCGAAGGGACCCGCAAAGATGGCTGAAACAGCAGCACCCGCAACCACCCGACAGAAGGACCTCTCCCTGCGCGTCAGCCCCGCCGCCCAGCTCCGGGCCGCGTTTGAAACCGACTCCGTCCGCGGCCTGGTGGAACTTAGCGAAGTACCCTTCCTGACCATGGTGGGCCTTCGAGTCAACCGAAACAGTGACGCCGGGCAGCGCGTCGCTTCCGTCACCGGTGGCCTGCCCGCAGGGTGCGGCGGCGTGGCCGGCCCCGGCAGCACGTCCGTCCTGTGGCTCGGTCCCGAAGAGTTCCTTGTGGTAGCCCCGACCGAGGCGCACGAATCCCTCGGCGGCGACCTGATCCAGGCACTCCGCGAGGCTCTGGCAGACGGCGAAGGCCAAGTGGTGGACCTTTCCGCCAACCGCACCACGTTCGAACTCACCGGGCCGCGGTCCCGGGCAGTCCTGGAAAAGGGCTGCTCGCTGGACCTGCACCCGCGGGTCCTCAAGGCCGGCACTGCCCTGTCCACGGAGATCGGGAACATCCCCGTAGTCCTGTGGAAGACGGGTGAGGATACCTTCCGGATCTTCCCCCGCGCGTCGTTCGCTGATTTCCTGGGCCGCTGGCTGCTTGACGCGATGCGGGAGTACGCCTCCCCCGAGGTCCCCTAAATGGCCCTCAGCGTCCTGGACCTGTTCTCCGTTGGCATCGGGCCGTCGTCGTCACACACGGTTGGCCCGATGCGGGCAGCAAAGCTGTTCGCCGACGGACTCAAAGGCGACGGACACCTGAGCTCCACCAGGCGGGTCCAGGCCGAGCTGTTCGGTTCGCTGGGCGCCACCGGACGGGGCCACGGCTCGGACAAAGCCGTGGTCCTGGGTTTCAAGGGGCTGGACCCCGAAACCGTGGACACCTTCACCGCCGATGACCAGGTGGCCGCCGCCGCCTTGGATGCCGAGCTTTGGGTGGGCGGCGACCACCGGGTGGAATTCAACTGGGACGAGGACGTGGTGCTGCACCGGCGCAAGGCCCTTCCGGCGCACCCGAACGGCATGACGTTCAGGGCGCTGGACCATGCTGGCGCCGTGCTCAGCGAACGGAGCTTCTATTCGATTGGGGGCGGCTTCGTGGTTGACGGGGACGCCGACGCCGGCGACCGCGTGGTGGCCGATTCCACCGTCCTCCCCTACCCGTTCAGCACTGCGGACGAACTCCTCGCGATTTGCGAACGCGAAGGCATGTCCATCTCGGATGTGATGCTCGCCAACGAGCTGGTGTGGCGGACGGAGGCGGAGCTGCGGGAGAAACTGCTGGGGCTGTGGGCGGTGATGCGCGAATGCGTGGATAACGGCTGCGCCGCGGAAGGCATCCTTCCCGGCGGGCTCAACGTTAGGCGGCGGGCGCCGTCGTTATTCCAGACCCTGACGGCGGACACCGGGGTGACCGACCCGCTGCGGGCGATGGAGTGGGTGAACCTGTTCGCGCTGGCCGTGAACGAGGAAAACGCGGCTGGCGGACGCATCGTCACGGCACCCACCAACGGCGCCGCGGGCATCGTCCCGGCCGTGCTGCACTACTACATGAAGTTTGTGCCAGGCGCGAACGACGACGGTGTGGTCCGCTTCCTGCTGGCTGCTGGCGCCGTCGGAATTCTGTTCAAGATCAATGCCTCCATCTCCGGCGCCGAAGTGGGCTGCCAGGGTGAGGTGGGGTCCGCCTGCTCCATGGCCGCCGCCGGGCTCTGCGAAGTGCTTGCTGGAACCCCTGCACAGGTGGAAAACGCCGCCGAGGTGGGCATCGAACACAATCTGGGCTTGACGTGTGACCCGGTGGGCGGGCTGGTGCAAATCCCCTGCATCGAGCGCAACGCCATTGCCAGCGTCAAGGCCATCAACGCCGCCCGCCTTGCCCTGCACGGCGACGGCAGCCACAAGGTATCCCTCGACAAAGCCATCAAAACGATGCGCGAAACAGGAGCCGACATGAAAACCAAGTACAAGGAAACCTCCCGCGGAGGCCTTGCCGTCAACGTAATCGAGTGCTGAATCATGACTGCCATTGAGACTGAAACTTCCTTTCCCGCGCCGGTGACGACAGTGGAGCATGTCCTCACTTTGGACTGCCGCGAGTCGCCGGGCATCGTCCACGCCGTCTCCGGCTTCCTGCTGGAGCACGGCTGCGACATCATCGACAACCAGCAGTTCGGCGAACGTTCCGAGGGGCACTTCTTTATGCGGGTGCATTTCGCGTCCGACGGCGATGCCTCCACCGCGGACACGCTGCGGGCCGCTTTCGGTCCCGTTGCTGAAAAGTTTGGAATGCGCTGGCGGCTGGAGCTGAACGGTTCCAAGCGGCGGGTGCTGATCATGGTGTCCAAGTTCGGGCACTGCCTCAACGACCTGCTGTTCCGTGCCCGCATCGGTGAGCTGCCGGTGGACGTGGTGGCCGTGGTGTCCAACCACACGGACCACCAGGCACTGGTGGAATGGCACCGGATCCCGTTCTTCCATGTCCCCGTCACTGCCGCTACCAAGTCGGAGGCGGAGGCGCGGCTGCTGGAACTCGTGGACGAGTACGACGTGGAACTCGTGGTGCTTGCCCGTTACATGCAGGTGCTCAGCGACAACCTGACCCGCAAGCTGGACGGGAAGGCGATCAACATCCACCACTCGTTCCTGCCCAGCTTCAAGGGTGCCAAGCCGTACCACCAGGCCTACGCCCGGGGCGTGAAGACTGTGGGCGCCACCGCGCACTACGTCAACAGCGAACTTGACGAGGGACCGATCATCTCGCAGCAGACCGTGGAGGTGGACCACACGTACGGGCCAGAGGACCTTGTGGCAGCCGGCCGCGACACCGAATGCAAGGCGCTGTCCAACGCTGTGCGCTGGCACTGCGAGGGCAGGGTCATCCTGCAAGGGAACCGCACCGTAGTGCTGCGGTAGCGACGCTCTCTCACTGCCTGCTCCATTTCCGCCAACCCTCTCTCACTTACTGCGGGTTTTCGGGCGGCCCTCTATCACTCAATGCGCATTTTTGTGACGCTCTCTCACTTTGGCGAGGGAGCGTCACGGCTTTAATAGCCCTTCTTCGCCATAGCGCACGGCCGCACCGACGCTAGTCACGGCTAGCAAAGCCCGACGCTTGGGGATGGTCAAGCCAGCCGTTCCGGAGCGCCCGTTTGATTCTTTCCACTGCTCGCCCAAAATCGTCAGCAAGATCGTCCCTGTCGAAAACAAGGACCGTCCAGCCGGCTGATTCGAAGGCTCTATCTCGTCTCCTGTCGCTGAGGCTCTGTGCGTCATCGAGGTGATGTTCGCCGTCGTACTGGATTGCAAGGCGGCGCGGACGGTAGCCGAGATCGGCCGACGGCGACCTCGCGTCTCCGGCGCGCAATGGCACCTGGAGTTCAGGCTCAGGTAAGTTCGCCCTGGCGATAGCCAGCCGGAGTTTCGATTCCGGCGCGGAGTCGGCACCCACACGCATCAGATCCAACGCTTCGCGGGCCCGGACGATGCCTTGGAGATTCGGGTGGCGGCCCACCAGGATGCGCAGCCCCGGCATGGTGGCATAGGGCTGCGTCCTGCTCTCGAAATCCACCCGCGGGATGCGGATCAGTTCGTCACCCATACTCACCAGATCATGGAGCGGCAGGACCCGTGCCAAATCGAGCCAAGTGCGTATACGAGTGCTCAAGCGGAGGCCGTCCACCAGTTCAATTTCATCTTCAAGGGCCAGGACGGTATGGCCGATCACGCCCTTCCGGCGGACCGATGGCAGCGAACGCGGCTTGCTGAGATGCAGCTCAGCGGAATCCGACAGCCACGGTGGCAGCAGCTGGCACCGAAGCCGGGCGGCGGTTACGTGCGAGATCCAGGCTCCGGGCGACGCAGCGGACAACGCTCGAGCGGCGCCTTCCAGATCAAAATCCCAGTCCGCCGGGCGGTAGAGACCGCGGCCCACGTTGATGACATCTTTGCGGCGCAGCCTGTTCAAGGTGACGCCGGAAGTCAGAGCTGCGTCGAAGGTGAAGGGAGCTGTCGCCAACGGCGGGGGCAGAAATTCTTGCTTTCGCATGCTGGCACTGTGCTCCGATACGGCAGGACGCTGCAGAAGTTATCCACAGGCAGCTGTTGGCGCTCCGGAGGTGAGAGAGCGTTCGCCCAAAACGTGCAATAACTGAGAGAGGGTGGCCCGAAAACCCGCGTTAAGTGAGAGAGCGTCGCCGGTATTTCTGCGGGAGGTGATGGATCGTTTGGGCTATTTGGGCTGTAGTACGGCCAGGCGGGTAGCCAGGTGCAGTGCGGGCAGCCTGCCGGTGCCGCGGGGGTCGCCGCCGCAAAGGGAGAAGATCCGCTGCAGCCGCTGGTGCATGGATTGCCGCTCCACATGAAGCTCCCTTGCAGCCTGGGCGGTGTTGCAGCCGGAGTCCAGCCAGACACGCAGCGTCTCAACCAGCTTGGACTGGCGTTGGGCGTCATGTTCGAGGACGGCGGCCAGCTGCTGGTTGACGAAGTCCCGGCGCAGGGCCTCGTCCATCGACTGAACCGCCAACCGTTCCACAGCGAAGGCCTGGGCATCCAGGACCCGCCCAGGTGCGGTTGCCCCCAAACGGGCCTGGCCGACGCCGGCAGCAAGTTCCAGCGTCAGCCTCGCCTCCGAGAGGGACCAAGGAGCCGAGGAGATACCCGAAGCAATCGGCCCGACGGCGCTCACTGTTCCCTCCGGCACCTCCAGCGACTGCAGGCCGTCCAGAATCTTCTGACGTTCATTCTGAGCATTTCCGGACCGAAGGACACCCAGGGCCAGGAGCTCCGCATTGTCCGCATAACTGGCGCCATGCTGCCCTCCTGGATCGAGCAAATGCTCCACATCTTTTCGGAGTTGCTTGGAAGCAGGGGAACGGACCACCACCGCCACCACCCCTGCCGTGACCGGAATTCCGGCGGCTGGCGCCAATTCCTGGAGCCGCCAGTTCTGCTTTCCGGAATCGATGGCCCGGATCAGGGCAGCGCCGGCCATCTCCTTCAAGCCCGGCGGCATCCGCTGTAACAGCGCCAGGGCCAGGATGTCCACGGATCGGCTCCCGGCAATCCGAGCGAGGTTCACATCAGCTTCCCCGCGGACGAACAGCGACAGCCGGGCGGACGGAATCCCCCGCACCGGAACCTCCACGTGGACGGGCGTCGAATGGTCCCCTGCGTCGTCAACGTTGAGCGGAGATTCACGCTTATCCAAGTGCCCATTGGGCTCGGCGCTGGCCAGGGTCACGCCGGCAGTGGACGTGAGCACCACCTCCGAACCCGTGGCCGCGGCAAGCACCTCAAGAATTCGGTCAAGACTGCCGCCGTGGGCGAGCTCCACCGCCATGGCATGGCTTGCCTGGTCGGCCTGCTGCAACTGGGCAGCGGACTGGCTGACGAGCTGTGAGTTGATCGCCTCCATGACCGTGACAAAAGGCACCACGCGGCGCAGTTCGATTAACGGAAGGCCGGCCTCCTCAGCAGCCGAAATCATTGAGGAAGGGATCGAAGGCAGCACGCTACCGGTTTCGACGGCGAGCGCCGCCACCCCACGTTCGGCCAGGTCCCGTACGTAGCCCGTGCGGCGCTCATCGGAAGCCAGCGCAAGGGCTTGGCCGCCCGTGAGAAGCAGCTCGCCGCCGCCCAGCAGCGACGCAATATCCAAAACTTCGCTGGAGTGGATCCAGCGAAGCTGGGTCTGTGAAACAACGACCGCCGCCGCGCGGACCACCGGGTCAGCAGCAGTGACGGTGGGATGGTTCAGGACATCCTCCAAACGAACAGGCATGACACTCCGTCAAGTAGAAGGGGAAAGCTCAAGACACATTGTAGATGGTGGATGTGCTCCCCGACACATAATCTTGAAGAACCCCCACCCCCTCAACGAAGAGGCCTCGATGCAACAACAACCCAAAAGCCCAGGAGTCGATCAGTCCGCCCATGCGGAAGACGTCGAAGCCTGGCTCCAGCCAATTCCCGAGTCCCAGCGCACACACAAAGTCTCAGGCCAGTTCTGGATCTGGGCCGGCGCCAACCTGGCACCGATCAACTGGGTACTGGGTGCCCTCGGAATCCATCTGGGGTTGGGGTTTGCAGACACCGTGACGGTCCTGGTGCTGGGCAACTTGATCGGCATGCTGCTCTTCGGCTGCTTCGTCCTGCTCGGCCAGAAGACCGGCGCCACCGGCATGGTGCTCGCCCGTGCCGCATTCGGCCGGCGCGGCAATTACCTCCCTGCAGCCATCCAGGCGCTCCTGGTGATCGGTTGGTGTGCCGTCAACACCTGGATCATCCTTGACCTGGTCATGGCACTGTTTGGAACCCTCGGCTGGGTTGATCCCACAGCCCACAACTATGGCTGGAAGATTGCGGTAGCCACGGGAATCATGGCCGCGCAGGTGGCCATCGCATGGTTCGGTTACAAAGCAATCGCCGCCTTCGAAAAGTGGACCGTCCCGCCCACCATCGTCATCCTGGCCGTGATGTCCGCCGTGGCCTGGTTCGGGATGGACATCAACTGGTCCTACGCCGGCCCCGCAGGCAACATCCTGGAGGGCTCAGAGCGGATCGCCGCCATGAGCGCCGTGATGACCGCCATCGGCATTGGCTGGGGCATCACGTGGTTCACCTACGCCGCGGACTACTCCAGGTTCGTCAGCACCGAAGTCCCCAAGAAAAAGGTCTACCTCGCAAGTGTCCTCGGCCAGTTCATTCCCGTCGTCTGGCTCGGCGTCCTGGGCGCCAGCCTGGCGACGAACAGCGGCGAGATCGACCCCGGCAAGCTCATCGTCCAGAACTTCGGCGTCCTCGCGCTGCCCGTTCTCCTGATGGTGCTGCACGGCCCCATCGCCACCAACATCCTGAATATTTACACCTTCTCGGTAGCTACGCAGGCGCTGGACATCACCATCAGCCGCCGCAAGCTCAACCTGTTCGTCGGCGTCTTCTCGCTGGCCGCCGTCGTATTCTTCATCTTCCAGGAGGACTTTGCAGCAGTCCTCGACGCTTGGCTCATTGGCCTGGTGGCTTGGGTCGCTGCCTGGGGCGGCGTCATGCTGGTGCACTACTTCTGGATTGACAAGCGCTGGCCGGGCAACCCTGAGAGGCTGTTCGACGCCGTTGGCACCCGGCGCCTCCCCGGCGTCAACTGGGCGGGCGTCACCTCCCTCCTGGTAGGCATCTTCGCCACCTGGCTGTTTATGTACGGGCTCGTCCCCGCGATGCAGGGCCCCATCGCCGTGGCCCTGGGCGGTTGGGACCTGTCCTGGCTCGCCGGCGGCGTTGCCAGCGCCACCAGCTACGCCATTCTGGGCCCGAAGATGCACCGCAAATTCATCGATGCACCGGCGCCAGTTGCACACCAGCTCCCCAACGAACTGGCTAGCGCCTCCACTCCCGGCACGCAGCCGGCTCTCTGAACCGCCGCACTTTTGAACCGCCCCGTCACGACAGGACCCCAGCATGACTCTCGAAGCATTCCCCGACTCTGCCCACCCGATTAGCTGGCCCGAGGGCAAGCGCGCAGCAGCCTCCTTCACCTTCGACGTCGACGCCGAATCCTGCACCATTGCGCATGATCCCAAGAGCACGCAGCGGATGTCGCTGATGACCCACCAGTCGTACGGACCCAAGGTGGCAGTTCCCCGGTTGCTGCAGATCCTCCAGCGCCAGGACATCCGCGCCACGTTCTTCGTCCCTGGCTTCACGGCCGAGTGCTACCCGGACACCGTCCGGCGAATTGTGGACGCGGGACACGAGGTGGCCCACCACGGCTACCTGCACGAGCCCATGCAGGGCATCGACGCCGAAACGGAGGGCCGCTACATCGACCGTGGGCTGGAGGCGCTGGCCAAGGCCGCCGGGGTTGAACCGGTGGGCTACCGGGCGCCGTGGTGGGAACTCAACTGGCATTCGGCGGGCCTCCTCGCGGACCGCGGCTTCCTCTACGATTCGAGCCTGCTCGACGGCGATGCCCCGTACCGCTTCAGCGTCGCCCCGGGTGACAGCCGGGACATCGTGGAAATTCCGGTCGACTGGGCGTTGGACGACTGGGAGCAGTACGCGTTCTACCCCGGCGTGACGGGGAGCGGCGTGATCGAGAGCCCGGCGAAGGTCCTCGAAATGTGGACGCTCGAAGCGGAAGCACACCACGCCCAGGGCAGCTGTTTTGTCCTCACCAACCACCCGTTCATTTCCGGCCGGCCCTCCAAAGCAGTGGCGCTGGAGCGGCTCATTGAGCGGGTCAAGGCTATGGACGGCATGTGGGTGACCACAATGGAAGAGATCGCCGAGCATACCCGCAGGACGGCCCAGGAGGTTCACACCCACGCGCGGATCGAGGTGCCGTCCTTCCCTGACACAGGAGCACGGTTTACGCCGCCAGTGGTTCGGGAGTCCAGGCCTGCAGCTGCCGGGAGTTAAACGGCGCTGCAAAAGTGGAGTGGTACTGCGCCCCTTAGCGGGCGCGCTACCGCTCCACTTTTGGTTAACCCACAGCTGCCGCCCGCGCCGACGTCCACCCCTGGGCGCGAAGCTTCTCGATGCCGTCCAGCAGCAGGTCCAGCGCAAACTCGAATTCAAACTGGTCATCGCAGCCCTGCCCCACCACTCCGTCCTCGTCGTGAGCGGAAGCCATGGCAATCTGGAGGACGTTCGGATAGCGCGTGGCCATCTCCTGGAACATCGCCTGCTGTGTGGCCTCGTCCAACGCCTGCACTGGCCCGCTGTCCTGGCCGGCCGGCTCGTCGAACAGTTCCTGGGTGAAGCCCCACATCCGGCTGCCGATGGCGTGCATCACGTGATGCGTCAGGTCAACGGAGAAGCCGCCGTCGAGGAAGATGCCGATAAAGGAGTCCATGTACCCGAGGACGCCGGGAGTTTTGTTGGTACGCGTTTCAAGGACCTGACGGGCCCATTGATGCCGGAGAAGCACGCTCCTTGCCGAAAGAATCCGGCGCCGGACAACATCTTTCCAGTCCGGGCCAGCGGCCGGCGGATCGATCTCGGTGATGATCACGTCGATCATGGCATCAAGAAGTTCATCCTTGTTGGCCACGTGCTTGTAAAGCGCCATAGGCACCACATCGAGCTCCTGGGCCAGCCTGCGCATGCTCAGCGGCGCGATGCCGATATCGTCAGCCAGCGCGACGGCCGCCCGCAGCACCTTCTCGCGGTTGAGGCGTACCCGCTGCGCCGAGACCTGCCTGTCCATTAGAAATGCTCCTGCCCAAAATCGTCGCATTGCCCCTTGACCAGTGTACGGCGTACACCTACATTTGGTCCTAGAAGGTGTACGCCGTACACCTCGGCAGGATGAGGCGCTAACGGGAGCCATCTCAGGTACCGGCACCGCTGTTATCACCCACAGGATCGGGACTCACATGAACGTAACCAGGCAGAGTGCACCGGCCGCAGCAACCGTAACGGTACGTCGGCGCCCAGAGTGGCTGGTGCCCGCAGGGCTGATCTTCCTTAGCCTGATCCCTGTGCTTGCCGGCGCCGCAAGGCTCACCGAGTTGACGGGTGGAGCTGAAGTGACGGAGCGCAACGCCAGGTTCTTCGACTCCCCCGCACCGGTGCTGATCCACATTGTCAGCGTCACCGTATATTCCCTCCTCGGGGCGTTCCAGTTCGTACCTTCACTTCGCCAGCGCAGGCGCCGCTGGCACAGCGTCGCAGGGCGGATCCTCTTACCGGCAGGCCTCCTGGCCGCCCTCTCCGGCCTGTGGATGGCGCTCTTCTACACCCTGCCGCCCAGCGACGGACAGCTGCTCCTGGTCTTTAGGCTGATTGTCGGAATCGGCATGGTGGCAAGCCTCATCCTGGGACTTCGCGCAGTGTTGCGCCGCGACTTCGTGCGGCATGGTGCGTGGATGACCCGGGCCTATGCACTCGGGGTCGGCGCCGGGACCCAGGCCCTGATCCTCATTGTGCCGGAGCTCCTTTCCAGCCCGCCGGACGTCACCATGAGGGCAGTCCTTATGGGGGCAGCATGGGTGATCAATCTCGGCGTGGCGGAGTACTTCATCCGCAGGCGCCCCCTCCCAACGCACCGTGCCCGCTGAGGCGGGATCCGCCGTCGTACGCCCTCCGTTCCATGTCTTTCCAAGACGTTCCTTAACGCTGCGCTACGTCCTGTTGAGCGTTCGCGACGTCCCGTGAACGCCCGCTACGGGAATGATTGTGGCGCTGCCTGGTGCTCCGTAATCTCATTTCAGCACCCGCCCCAGCAAAGGAATCCCCAATGTCAGAAAGCCAGGACAAGAGTCCGCAGAACGAGCAAGGCTCCACCCGGATTGTGGCCGGCCAGCCCAACACCCCCAAGCGCCCCCTCGGCCTCAAGATCGGCATCGCCGCCGGCCTCCTGGCCTTGATTGGTGGTGGTGCCGCCGTCGCCACCACTTTCAACAGCGGCACCCCCGCAGCAGTCCAGGAGACCGCCCCCGCCGGTAACGCGGCTGCGGAACTGAAGCTCGGATACTTCGGCAACGTCACCCACGCCCCCGCGCTGGTGGGCGTGAGCCAGGGCCACATCGCCGCTGAACTCGGCGACACCAAGCTGACCACCCAGATGTTCAACGCCGGCCCCGCAGCGATCGAAGCGCTCAATGCCGGTGCCATCGACGCCACCTACATCGGCCCGAATCCCGCCATCAACTCATTCGTGAAGAGCAGCGGCGAGTCGGTCAACATCATCGCCGGCGCTTCGGCCGGCGGCGCCCAGCTGGTGGTCAAGCCAGAAATCACGTCGGCGCAAGACCTCAGGGGCAAGACCCTGGCCTCCCCGCAGCTCGGCGGCACGCAGGACGTCGCCCTCCGCGCCTGGCTCACCGCACAGGGCTACAAGACCAATGTTGACGGCAGCGGCGACGTCGCCATCAACCCCACCGAGAACGCCCAGACCCTGAAGCTGTTCCAGGACGGAAAGCTCGACGGCGCGTGGCTGCCTGAGCCCTGGGCCTCACGTCTGGTGCTGACCGCCGGCGCGAAGGTGCTGGTGGACGAGAAGGACCTGTGGGACGGCTCGCTGTCCGGCAAGCCGGGCGAGTTCCCCACCACCATCCTGATCGTGAACCAAAAGTTCGCCGCAGACCACCCGGACACCGTGAAGGCGCTGCTGAAGGGCCATGTGAAGTCGGTTGAGTGGCTGAACAAGGCGGCCGACGGCGAGAAGGCCACTGTCATCAACGCCGCCCTGAAGGAAGCTGCCGGCGCGGAGCTGAAGGCGGACGTGATCGACCGGTCCCTGAAGAACATCGTGTTCACCGTGGACCCGCTCGCCGGCACCTACCAAAAGCTCCTGGCCGACGGCGTGACTGCCGGGACCACCAAGCAGGCCGACATCAACGGCATCTTCGACCTGGCTGCGCTGAACAGCGTGTCCGGTGAGAAGACCTCGGCCGCGGGGCTGGGCAAGGAGTAGGACCGCTCTTGATCGATTGCTCCGCAGGTGCCCTTTTGACTCCTCTAAACGGCATCTGCGGAGCAATCGATGTGCCAGCCGATTCTGCTTATCCCTCTTCGGAGGCCCCGTTGAGCTCGGCACGGGTCGGCGGGTTGGCACCGGGGCGCGACACCGTAACGGCCGCCGCCTTGGCCGCGTGCGCCAGCAGTTCGGCAAGCCCCTCGGCCGGGAGTTCGCGGAGGTCCTTGCGGTTCTGCGCACCGTCCAGGCCACGGTCCACCAGGCCGGAAAGCAGCGCCGCCATAAAGGAATCACCGGCGCCTACTGTGTCTGCCACGTCTACCAGGGGCGCAGGAACCTGCGCCTCGCCTGCCCGGGTTACTCCCCAGGGCCCCTCTGCTCCACGCGTGACCACCACCATGGCAGGCCCCTCGTTTCCGCCCAGCTCCAGCCAGCGGCGCGCCGCGTCCAGCACGTCCAGCTCCGGGTAAAGCCAGGCAAGGTCCTCGTCGGACGCCTTCACCACATCGGCGAGGGTCACGAACTTTTCCGCGTGACGGCGCGCGTAATCCACGTCGGTGATGATGCTGGGCCGGCAGTTGGGGTCGAAGCTGATCGTGGCGCGCGGGTGTGCATACTCGACGGCGGCAAGCACGTCAGTCGCACCCGGCGCCAGCATCGTGGCGATGGAGCCGGTGTGCAGCAGCGTGGTGCCCTGCAGCATAAAAGCCAGCCGATCGGCGATGCCGGGAAGCTCCCACGTGAGGTCGAACGTGTAGGTGGCGGCGCCGTCGTCGTCAATCAGGGCGGTGGCCACGCTGGTGGGAAGGTCATCCGGGCCGAGGGGAAGCATCACTGAGCTGGAACGCAGGTGCGCGGCGACAGAATCGCCGTAAGCGTCCCGGCCGTAGCGGCCAATGAACTGCACGGGGTGGTCAAGGCGGGCCAGGCCCACCGCCACGTTCAGCGGGCTGCCACCCACGTGGGCTTCAATTACTGAGGCGCGCTGGACAACGTCGACGAGGCCTTCGCCAATTACAGTGAGCATGGTCATACTCTGCCAGAGGACCGGCTCACCAGCACGTTACTCAGGACAATGACGCCGATCCCGGCCAGTTCCCCGGCGTCAAGGGACTGGCCGAGGATGACCCAGCCTGCTGCGGCGGCCCAGACCGGATTGATGCTCATGAACGTCCCGAAGAGGGCCGTGGGCACCCGTCGCAGGGTGATGACGTCCGCCGCGTACGGAACTGCCGAGGCGAGAATGCCGCAGACCAGGGCCAGTCCCAGAGCCGGCAGGGTAGGCGGGTGGTTGAGAAACCAGAGAACCGCCAAAGGCGACCACACTGCTGCGGCCAGGACGCTCGCCGTCGCGGTGCCGCGCAACCCGGGAAGCCGCCGGCCCACCGTCCGGTTGAGCAGGATGTAAGCGGCCCACGCGGCGGCTGCGATCAGCCCCAGGCCAATGCCTGGCAGGTCGCTCGTGGGGCCGGGGTTGGTGAGCAGGACAACGCCGGCGCCGGCGGCAAGGGCACCCCCGATGTCCACAGCACGGCGGGAGGCACAGACAGCCACCGCCAGCGGACCCAGGAATTCGAGCGTCACCGCGAGCCCAAGGCCCACCCGCTCCACAGCGCTGTACAGGCTGAGGTTCATCACGCTGAAGGTCAGTGCGAGGCCGACGACGGGCAACCACTCCCGGCGCGTCAGCCCACGGAAGGAGGGGCGCGCGAGGGCGGCCAGCACCGCTGCGCTGATCAGCTGGCGGACAGCCACCACCCCGAAGGGACCGATGGCGGGAAAGGCGAGCGCACCGGCGGCAGCCCCGCCTTGGTTGCTCGCGGCGCTCGTCAGCATCAGGGTGATTCCCAGTGCGCGGCCCTGCGGCTGCTTGGTTGCGGCGGCTCCCCCGGCGGTGTGCGTCTTCTCTTCCATGCCAGGAGATTAGGCGCGGTGAGAACATGCGCCTAATGCATACGACGACACACCTATACGCTTTGGTTATGGACTGGAAGCTTCATGAACTGCGTGGCTTCGTTGCCGTGGTTGAGACGGGGACGTTCACGGATGCGGCCCTGGAACTGGGCGTCTCCCAGGCCGCAATATCGCGCGGAATAGCAAGCCTGGAGCGCCGGGCAGGGGGCCGGCTGCTGCGCAGGCTGCCGCGCGGCTGCGAACCCACCGCACTGGGCCAACGCTTCCTGCCGCAGGCGCGGCGAGTGGTGGCCGAACTGGCCAAACTCGATGACCTGCTCCGCGCCGGCCACACGTCGCTGCGGCTGGGGTACGCCTGGTCCGCCGTCGGGAAGCACACCACGCCCCTGCTGAGGAGCTGGGCAAAGGCGCATCCGGATATTGAGCTGGAGCTGGTCCGGCACAACTCCGCTACCGGAGGCCTCGCCGAGGGGATGTGTGACGCCGCGATTGTCCGAACGCCGCTCGATCCGCAGCGCTTCGACGTTGTCATTGTGGGGCTGGAACGACGGGTGGCGGTGTTCGCCTCCGATGATGCCGAATGGTCACGCCGCCGCAGCCTGCGGATGAAGGAGATTGCGGGAAGGCCGGTGATCGTTGACCCTAGGACCGGAACCACCACAAGTGACCTCTGGGCGGAGGGCAAAGGCCCACGCACCTTGCACACCCCTGGCCTGGACAACTGGCTGGACGCCATCGCCGCAGGCAAAGGTGTGGGAATGACGTCGGAGGCGACTGCGGTGCACCATCCCCGGCAGGGCGTCAGCTACAGGCCAGTAAGCGACGGGCCGCGCATCCCCGTATGGCTCGCCTGGTGGCACGACGAGCCGCCGTCGGGCATCACCGCCTTGGCCGATGCGCTCACCGGGCTGTACCAGGGCGGCTAGGGCTGCGACTGCCGTCCTTCGTCCAGGATCTCGCCGACAGGGATTGCGCAAGCAGGCGAACGACGGCGGTACTACCGCCGCAGTCCGCTTCCCTCTGCCATTTCGGCGCCTGCTCTCAGCCACCATCAACGCTTTGTCCCCTCGAAACAGCTGCGTCGCGGAGTAAGCCGAGGCGGACCTGCAGCCCACCGAAGCCAAAAAGGCCGGCGCTGAGGCGGACCTTGCCACCTCGGCTCGGAGCGCTTCCTAGCCCCAGGAGTACGTACTCCAAGACCTACAGAACGTCCCTGGGGAAACCTCGCGGGAAGAGCTCGTGATCATGGCCTCCCCCGGCGCCCCGCAGCATCCACCGAAGCTGCTGGCCAACAGCCAGGCAGCCCGTGCCAGCGCTTATGCGAGCAACTCCTGCACCAGCTCCCGGCACGTCGCGTAGGCGGCAGCGTCGGGATCGATCAGGGCAAAGTGGTCCCCCGGCACCATAACCAGCCGAGCGGGCACAGGGCCAATCTGGCTCGCCTCAACGTAGGAGCCGGACATGGCCACCGGAACGTCCTCGTCCTCCGTCGCGTGGACAGCGTAGACGGGAACCTCCAGGGGCAGCGCGGCCATTGGGTCCGCGAACCGGTACCGGGCCGGAACTTCCGACGACGGCCCGCCTAGCAGGTTGGCCACCGCGCCGTTGCTGAGGTTGAGCTTCCCGGCCTCGCCGAGATTCAGGACGCCGGACTGGCTCACCACTCCGGCGAGGCGGACGCCGCCGGCATTCGCCCCGACCTCACGGTGCTCTGCCCCCAACCCGCTCAGCCGATCCCGCCCTGCCGCCCACACCGCGAGGTGCCCGCCGGCTGAATGGCCGAGCGCCACCACTTTGGCCAAGTCAAGGGCATGGGGCACGGCGAGTTCCAGCAGCTTGTCGATGCCGGCCAGAACGTCGGTGAAGGTGTGGGGCCAGCCGCCGCCGTTTCCCGCCCGACGGTACTCCAGGTTCCACGCCGCCAGCCCGCGTGCCGCGAGGTCCAGGGCCAGCGGCTCCCCCAGTTCCGCTCCGTACTGTGAGCGCCAGTAGCCGCCGTGAATCACCACCACCACGCCGCGCCGCGTTCCGCCGTTGGGCAGGTCCGGGAGGAACAACTCACCCCACTGGCTGGGATCCGTGCCGTAGCGATATGTGTGCCGCTGCACTGTTGATTCGTTGATGGGTCCGAGACTACAGCGCTACGCCACGTTCGACTAGCGAACTTTTGTGCGTCACATGAACATGCCTGTACTCTTGTGGGCGAAAGTATGCCGCGAATCACAAACGGTTGTGGCAGAACTCTCGAACTCTGCCGCTTCAATTCTCTTCCCTAAATCAATGAGGATTCCATGACACCTTCACCCTCCGCCGCTCCCTCACGATGGCCAGTGTGGCTTTGCTGGCTGGCCATGGTCCTGGACGGCTTCGACCTCGTGGTGCTCGGCACCGTCATTCCCACTCTGATCAAGACCGGCGAGCTTGGCTTCGACGCCCTGGGTGCTACGTTCGTCGCCACGATATCCCTGGTGGGCGTGGGTTTGGGAGCGCTCTTTATCGCCCCGCTCTCGGACCGTTTCGGGCGCCGCAACTTGTTGGTTGCATGTGTGCTCTGGTTCTCGCTTTTCACCCTCGCGGTGGTGTGGGCTCCGAACGTTGCTGTGTTTGGTGCTCTTCGGCTTTTGGCCGGGGCCGGACTCGGGGCATGCCTGCCGGCCGCCCTTGCCTACATGAACGACTATGCCCCGGCAGGTTCCGCCGGCAAGTCAACCACCCGCACCATGACTGGGTACCACGTCGGAGCGGTGGCTACAGCCTTCCTGGCGTTGATGGTCATTCCTGACTGGCGAATCATGTTCGTGGTGGGAGGCGTTTCAGGCCTGGTCCTCCTGCCGTTCCTGTGGTTCAAACTGCCGGAGACCTTGCCGGCAGTGCGGGCTGCCGGGACAGTGGAAAAAACCGGGTTCCGGAACCTGGTGAAGAAGCCCTACCCTCTGATCGCCGCGGCGATAGGTGCAGCATCGTTCATGGGGCTGCTGCTGGTATACGGCCTGAATACTTGGCTTCCGCAGCTGATGGCTTCCGCTGGATATCCTGTCAGCGCAGGGCTGTCCCTGCTCCTGGTCCTGAATCTCGGCGCCGTTGCCGGACTCGTTATCGCCGGCATCCTGGCGGACAAGCACGGGACCAAGCCCATCGTGTTGCTGTGGTTCGGCCTTTCGGCGGTGTGCCTTGCCCTCTTGAGCATCAAGGTCGACAATGCGTTCCTGCTCAACGCCCTGGTCTTCGTAACGGGAGTGTTTGTCTTCAGTTCCCAGGTACTCGTTTACGCCTGGGTTAGCCAACTGTTCCCGGCCCGCCTGCGCGCAACGGCACTCGGGTTTGCTGCCGGCGTGGGCCGCGTGGGCGCCATTGCAGGACCTGCTGTTACAGGCGGGTTGGTCGCAGCAGGAATCGCATACCCATGGGGTTTTTACCTGTTCGCGGCAGCGGGCGCCTTGGCAGTGGTGGCCCTCCTGGCGGTCCCGCATGCCGTTGCTACCGCCGACACCAACGCTGCGGTTAGCTAGGGATCCGACTCGCATCTAATTCTTCTGGGTGGGGCCTCGTTAGGGCCCCACCCGGAGCGATTGGTGAGCTCCGCAGCAGCCGCTCCACCTCAGCCGCTTCCGGGTAGGCCGCCTGCGTCCCCTTCCGGGTGGTGGCCAGCGCAGCCACTACAGAAGCGAACGCCGCCGCATCGGCGAGCGCATCGCCCGCTGCCAGCCGGACTGCGACAGCGCCGGTAAAAGCGTCGCCCGCGCCCGTGGTGTCAACAGCGCGGACCTTAGTGGGAGCAATCCGAGCCACCTGGCTACCCTCGTGAGCCAGCGAATCCAGCACTACTGAACCCTGCGAACCGAGCGTCACCAGGACCTGGCGAATCCCCCGCTCCACAAACCGCATCCGCACCTTGTCCCACTCAGCGTCTGCCGCATCGGGGCCCGGAACGTCGGCACCCTCACCCAGGAACAGCGCGGCCTCATGCGCGTTGACCAGCAGGACATCTGAAAGGGCGGTCAATTCCTTCGGAACCTCACCGTAAGGCGAGAGGTTCAGCAGGACTCTGGCACCGGCGTCGTGCCCTGCCCGGGCGGCTGCGAGCACAGTGTCCATACTGACTTCCAAGCAGAGGCATACGACGGCGGCCTGTTCCATAACGTCCGAGGCTTCCGCCACGTCCGCCGGTGACAGGGTGCCGTTGGCACCGGCCGAGATGATGATGTTGTTCTCGCCGCTGGCGTCCACGGCGATGACCGCGACTCCGGTGGGCTCGGACGTCGGCCGGACGTGCCCGACGTCGACCCCCACACCAGCCGCGGAAGACAGCAGCATGTCACCATTGGAGTCCTCCCCCACCGCCCCGACAAGGCTGACGTTCCCACCCAGCCGGCTCGCGGCGACCGCCTGGTTGGCGCTCTTGCCGCCCGGATTCACGGCGAACCCGTTGCCATGCACCGTCTCGCCGGGGAGCGGGAGGCGTTCGCAGTAAATGGTGAGATCGGCGTTCAGGGAGCCGACGACGACGATCCGGCCGGTGTTATTGACGGCAGTATGCCGGCCGTCGCCTTCCGCAGGGGTGAAGTCAGCGGCGGCGTTCATTCGGCCACCTCGGCTTCAACTGGCTTGGGGATCAGCAGCGACGCAGCGAAGGCCGCCACGGTAAGGGCCAGTCCCACCACGATCACGGTGAGGTAGGACGCCTTGGCATCACCCAGCGAGGAGGTCGCCACCAAAACGGCGGGGAGCACCAGGAAGCTGAGGCCTGCTCCGAGGTTGAAAGCGCCGGCGTTCATGCCGGGCAGAAAGCCGGGGTTCCCCGCCGGCGAGAGGACAACGCCGAGTCCGTTGAGCATGATGTTGACCGTACCGGCATACATGATGCCCAGCAAGACGGTGCCCGCAACCATCAGCGGCAGGCTGCTCAGGCCGAAGAACGCGATGATGGCCAGCGCCGCGATGCTGCCCAGTAGGCCGATGCGCAGCACCTTTGTGTAGCCGAGCACCGGCGCGAGCTTGCCGCTCAGCGGTCCCACAATCCAGCCCAGCAGGGCGTACGGCGTCAGGATGATCAGTGACATTTCGGTGGGTCCAATGCCGAAGCCATCTGCGGCCTGGACGTAGGCGGGGACGATGCCGTTGATGACAGCGAAAATGCCGGTCATCGTCAGGGTGGTGGTCAGCAGCGGGGCCCAAGTGGAGCGCTGGCGCAGGTGCAGGGTTTCCACCATGGGCTGGTTGGCCCGCGTCTCCGTCCGCCAGAACAGGTAGAACGCGACGGCGGAAACCAGTACCAGAGCAAGGCTCAGCATCAGGGTGCCGGACGAGAACGCCCCCACCAGTTTGGCGCCTTCGTTCAGGGCGGTGAGCAGCGCGCCCACGGCCACCACGATGAAGAACACGCCCAGCCAGTCCATCCGCGTGCCCGCCGCGGGCTTGCTTTCACCGGCGAGGAGCGCGATCAGTGCGGTGGCCACCAGCGCCAACACCACCATCAGCCAGAAAATGCTGCGGAAGCCGTAGTGCTCGGCGAAGTAGCCGCCTACGAAGGAGTCGACGCCGGCCACGCCGCCGTTGACGGCAGTGATGAGGCCCATCAGCGTGCCGTACTTGCGGGGGTTGCTGACAGCGGAGCGCAGCATGATCAGGCAGAGCGGAACGGTGGGGCCGCTGACACCCTGGATGATGCGGCCCACAAATAGCCAGGTGACATCCGGCGCGAGGGCGGCGATGACCGAACCGACGGCCATCAGCAGCATCATGCCCACCAGGACCTTCTTGCGGCCCACGATGTCGCTCAGGCGGGGCAGGAACAGGGAGAACAGGGCGGCCGCGGTGAAGAACCACGTTTGGGAGAGGCCGATGACAGCCTGGTCCGTGTTGAGCTCCTCGCCCATGGTCACGAGGGCAGGGCTGAGCATGGAGGCGTTGAGCTGGAAGGCCACGCAGGCGGCCAGCAGGGCGACCATCAGCGCGGTGACGTTGCCGCGGCTGGTCTTGGTTTCGGCGATGGTGGCAGTCATCTACTTGACCCCTCCCACGGAAAGATCGGCACGTTCCTGGCGTTCGACGTCGGCCGCGTTATTGTTGGCGCCCGCCTCCCCTTCGCTGCGTCCGCCGTCATCCGGCTCACCAATGTTGACCAGGGCCTCGGTGACGAGGTTCCAGAACCGCTCGTGGTCGAGGTCCACGGCGACACTCGTGTGGCAGTCCGCCGGAGCGGGGGCCCGGAAGTCGGCCACGGTCATGCCGAGCGTCAGGGTGCCCTGCAGTTCGATGTTCACCGGCACCTTCCGGGTGCTCACGATGCTCGGGTCGATCACGTAGGCAACGGCGCACGGATCGTGGACGGGCGGGGAGTCAAAGCCCTGGGCGTCCTTGTAAGTGTGGGCGAAGAAGTCCATCAGCTCGGTGACGAACTTGGCCGGCTTGGTGCCGATGGCGGCGATCTTAGCCACCACATCCGGGGTGGCGAGCGCCTGGTGTGTCAGATCCAGTCCCACCATGACCACGGGCCACTTCTCGTTGAAGACGATATGCGCGGCCTCGGGGTCGATGATGATGTTGAACTCGGCCACGGCGCTCCAGTTGCCCACGTGGTAGCCGCCGCCCATGAGGACAACTTCCTTCACGCGTTCCACGATGCGCGGTTCCTTGCGTGCGGCCAGGGCGATGTTGGTCAGGCCGGCGGTGGGCACCAGGGTGACGGTGCCGGGTTTGTGGGCCATCACGGTATCGATAATGAGATCCACGGCGTGCCTGGGATCCAGTTCAATGGCCGACGGCGGCAGTTCCGGGCCGTCCATGCCGCTGTCTCCGTGGATGTCCGGGGCGGTTTCGATGCTGCGGACCAGGGGGCGGCCGCAGCCGGCGGCGAAGGGGACGCCGGTGATGCCGGCGATGGTGCCCACTGCCAAGGCGTTGCGGGTGACCTTTTCGAGAGTCTGGTTTCCCACCACCGTGGTGACGGCCAACAGTTCGATGTCCGGGTTGCCGTGCGCGAGCAGCAACGCCACGGCGTCGTCATGCCCGGGGTCGCAGTCAAGAATGATCTTCTTGCGGTCCGGGGATTGCCGTTGGGACTGGGCAGTGGGTTCCACGATGATCTCCACGTCATTGGGGCCCGCACGAGGGCGGGGAGCGAAAGCGTTCAGGAGAGATCATGGCACTTGTTCGTGACGCACGTCAAACGCTTGACGTAACTGTAGGTCAAGCGTTTGATGCCAGCAACCATGCGAGCTGCTGGTTCTTGGAATTCAAGTTGGGGCCGGGCCCTTAGGGCTTCGCGACGTCGGGGCTCGCGGCCTCGGTCTCATCGGCGAGGTCGTGAAGTTTGCCCTTGTGGCGGGCTTCCTGAAGGTGGTGTTCCAACTTCTCTTCCGCGTCCCGCCGGCGCTGCCCGACGGTCCTCATTTGCTGGGTGCTGGGTGCTGCGTGCGCATGCTGGTGCGGGCCGAGGTCGCGCGCAGCGCCTCCGCTGATATCGCTCATAGTTGCATCGTCCCACCTTGCGGACGCTTCAGGAAGAGGTGCACAGCCCACCTTCCGGGTGTTCTGCGTTTGTAGCGGCAAGTGCACTGACAGTGCAGTATGATGCACTAATGGACAAAAGCACATCTGCCCTTGCAACGGCGATCGGCAACCGGGTGAAGCACGAACGGCAGTCGCGGAACTGGACCCTGGATCAGCTTGCTGAGGCTGCCGGAGTGAGCCGCCGCATGGTGGTCAACGTTGAGCAGGGCGCCGCGAATCCCAGTGTGGGAACCTTGCTGAGAATCAGTGACGCGCTGGGCATCGGCCTGCCTGCTTTGGTGGACACTCCGCGCCCCAAGCCCGTGACCGTCACCCGGAGCGGAGACGGCGCGGCACTGTGGAGTTCTGACTCCGGCGGCCGCGGTGTACTGGTGGCCGGGACCGAATCACCGGATGTGGTGGAGCTCTGGGACTGGACCTTCGGCCCTGACGACCGGCACGAGAGTGAGGCGCACGCGCCCGGCACCAAGGAGCTGCTTCAGGTCCGCCAAGGGTCCGTGACAATAGTGGTCGCCGGCGAGGCCTTTGTGCTCGAAGCCGGTGACGCCGTCTCATTCCCCGGCGACGTTGAGCACTCCTACGCCAACCCTGGCAGCGATCCGGCCAGGTTCTCCCTTGCCGTCTTCGAACCCGGTGTGGGCTCGGGACACCGCCCCGAGGCTGACGATGCGGCCAAACAACCCAATGAAGGAGTCTAAGGTGGTCAAGCGAAACGTCCCGGTACCTCCGTGGGGGCTGGCCGTCACGGCGATCCTGTCGGTGCAGCTGGGCTCGGCCCTGTCGGTGAACCTGATTGAAACGGTGGGGCCCGCCGGAACCGCGTGGTTGCGCCTCAGCATGGGAGCGGTAATCCTCCTGGCCATCGGCCGCCCGCCGTTGCGCTCCATCCGCCGTCCCGATGTGCTGCCGCTGTTTGGCCTTGGGATCACCACGGGTGTGATGACGGTTGGGTTCCTCGCCGCAGTGGAGCACATACCGCTGGGCACCGCCGTCGCCATCGAGTTCCTCGGGCCGCTGACGGTGGCCGCCATCCGCAGCCACAACCGGACAGCCCTGGCCTGGCCTGCCCTGGCGCTGGCCGGCGTCGTCCTGCTCACCCAGCCCTGGCAGGGCGACTTTAACCCAACGGGTGTGGCATGGGCGGCGGTGGCGGCTGTCGGGTGGGGCGTTTACATTCTCCTGACGCAACGGATCGGCGACCGGTTCACCGGCATCGGGGCGCTCACGCTCACGGTGCCCATCGCCGCGGTGGCGGCCGCCGCCGTCGGAATTCCGCAGGCCGCGGGCCACCTCAGCCTCGACATCCTGGTGGCCGCAGCCGGGCTGGCCATCCTGCTGCCGGTGCTGCCGTTCGCTCTGGAAATGCTGGCCCTGCGTAGGATGACGCCCACCGCGTTCGGAACACTGATGGCCCTCGAGCCAGCTGTCGGAGTCCTCCTTGGACTGCTCATCCTCCATCAGCAGCCCTCGGCCATCCAGGTTGTCGGCATCCTGCTGGTGGTCCTCGCCGGAGCCGCCGCGCAGCGGGGCGGCGGGCGCCGCCCCGGCAAAGAGCAGCCTGCCAGCCCCGCCGATCTCGACTTTGTAGGCTAGCCGATGTTCGCCGGCCTAAGCGCTTTTCCCCTCACCCCGCTGGCCCAGGATGCGGTGGACGAATCAGCTTTCGTCCGCTTGGTCGAGCGCCTCAGCGGGGCGGGCGTCGACTCCATCACCACCCTCGGATCCACCGGCTCCTACGCGTACTTGAGCGGCGAGGAGCGGAGTCGCGTTGCCCGGCTGGCGGTTGAGCACGCCGGCTCCACTCCCGTGATTGTGGGGATCGGGGCGCTGCGGACGTCGCAGGTGCTCGCCAATGCGGAAGGCGCGCAGCGGGCCGGTGCTGCCGGACTGCTGCTCGCGCCTATGACCTATCAGCCCCTCACGGACGACGACGTGTTCGAGCTGTTCCGGGCGGTCACGGCGCACTCGTCGCTGCCCGTCGTCGTTTATGACAACCCGGCGACCACCCACTTCACCTTCAGCACGGAACTTTACGCACGCATTGCCGAGCTGCCCCGCATCGCCTCCATCAAAATCCCCGGTGTACCGGCAGGCCCGGAGCAGGCGCGGGAACGGGTCCAGGAGATCCGCTCGGTTGTACCGGCCCACGTGACTATCGGGGTATCCGGGGATGCCCGCGCTGCTGCGGGCCTGGCGGCCGGGTGCGATGCCTGGTACTCGGTGATCGGCGGCACGTTGCCCGCCCTCGCTCTGCGGATCACGCGCGCTGCCCGGGAAGGCCGGTTCGCCGATGCGTCGGCAGAGTCTGAACGGCTTGGTCCGCTGTGGGAGCTGTTCGCCGAATTCGGCGGCAGCATCCGGGTGGTTGCGGCCATCGCGGAACACCTGGGAATGGTGGGCAGGTCCTGCCTGCCGCTGCCCATCCAGGGGCTTACAGAGGAACAACGCGACCGAGTGGCAGGGGTCGTCGAGGCGCTCGGGCTCAACCACTAAGGCTGGCTTCCCGAGCAGAGCATGCCCCACCGCCTACTACGATCGAAGTATGGAATTTGCCGACCAGCCGCAGCAGCCCGCGCGTTCGCGGCGGATCACTGCAGCCATGGTTGCAGCCAAGGCAGGAGTCTCAACAGCCACCGTCTCGCTGGTGGCCAACGGCAAGACGGCGGGCCGTGTCTCGGAGGACAACGTTTCCAAGGTCCGCGAGGCCATCGCCGAGCTTGGCTACGTGGTGGACGGCATCGGCAGTTCGCTGGCCAAGGGTGTCAGCTCGATCGTCATCCTCGTGGCGCCGGACATCTCCAACCCGTTCTTCGCCAAGGTGATCGCCGGCGTGCGGGAGTCCCTCGGCTCCCAGTACCAGTTGCTGCTTTCCGTCACCGAGGCGGGCGAATTTCCCCAGGCCGACGACGTCCGGCGGCTGATGTCCCTCCGCCCGGCCGGACTCCTGGTGGACGCACCCAACGCAGGCTTCCTCGAAGACCTTGCGTCGCCGTCGCCGCTTGTTTTGCTGGACGCCCCCGGGCTGGAGGCGTACGCACCGTCGGTGAACCTGGACGTGGCCAGCGGGGCGCGGGAACTGGCGGCACACCTCGCCAAGGCCGGGCACCGGGTGGTGGCTTATGTGGACAGCGTCACCGGCACCGAAACCTTCGCCCTCCGTCGAAAAGCTTTTCTGGATGAGGCCGCTTCCCACGGCATCACCGTGGGTGCGGACCGCATCATCAGCACCACCATCGACGTCGGCACTGCCGCTTCCGCGTTCGCCTCCGCCTGGCCGGCGTGGCAGCGCGAAGGGGTGACCGCCGTCGTCTGCGGCACTGACACCCACGCCTACGGTGTGCTGCAGGAGGCCCGCGTGGCCGGGGTGCGGATTCCGGAGCAGCTGGCAGTGGCCGGCTTTGACGATCTCCCCTACTCGGCCACGAGCAATCCCGGCCTCACCAGCGTCCATTTGCCCGCCACTCCCCTGGGTCTGAAGGCCGGCGAGCAGCTGCGCCGCCTGATGGAGGGCCAGGCGCTGGAGCAGAGCGGGGTCACGCTGGAAAGCTCCCTCGTGGTGCGCGGCTCCACCGTTGCCGCTGAACGCTAAAGGTTCCAGCCGCCGTCGTTATTGCGGCAACCTTCTTACGGCATCGCGGGCCTGTTGAGCTCCCGTAGCCAATCGTTGAAGAACGCGTCGAGCGGCTGGCTTGAGGCTTCTTCCATCACCGCTTCGAAGTCTTCCGTTGTTGCCGACGAATCGTCATACCGGCCCAGCCATTCCCTCGCTCCCTTGAAGAATGCGGCCTCGCCCACTTTGGCGCGCAGCGCATGGATGGCAGCCCCGCCCCGCCGGTAGATTTGTTCCACAAACAGTTTGTCCCGTCCCGGGTCGGCGATGTTCAGCGCCCAGAGGTTTTTCCGATCCAGTTCCGCCACGGCGTCCGTAAATTGCTTCTCAACCGTAGCTTTTCCTTGGTGCTCGGCCCACAGCCACTCGATGTATGTCGCCCAGCCCTCGTTGAGCCAAATGTCCTGCCAGTCAGCCGGGCTGACGGCGTTGCCGAACCACTGATGTCCGAGTTCGTGGGCAATGGTGTTTTCGCTCGCGACTTGCGAATAGACCGGCCGGGTCTGAGTCTCCAGGGCGTAGCCAACGGAATCGTCATCGACGATCGCACCGAAGGCCTCGAACGGGTACCGTCCAAACAGGCGCTCCAAAAACGAGATCATCCGGGGCTGCAGGGCGAGGGCCGCGTTTGTGTCTGTTAGCGCCTGGCCCGTGACGCCGGCGTCGATGGCGTTGATGATCGGCAACCCTCGGGGCCCCTCGTCGTAAGACAGGACGAAGTCACCGACGCTCGCCGTGGACAGGTAGCTGGCCATGGGATCCGATGCTTCCCATGCCCACGTCGTCCACCCTCCCTTCGTTACGGGCCCGCCGTTCGGAAGTCCGTTGGCGACGGCCGCCTTCCCTTCCGGCACGGTGATGCGGAACGTGTACGTGGCCTTGTCTTCAGGATCGTCATTGACCGGGTACCAGGTGGAAGCACCCTCCGGCTCGTTGACCACTATGGCGCCGTCCGCGGTGGTGACCCAGCCGTAGAGTGCCCCGGTAGTGTCGACAGGCCGACCGGTGTTGCCGCTGTACTCAATCTCAATAGTTGCCTGCTGGCCGGCCTTCAGCTTTGGCCGGAGCTGAATGCCCAGTTCCCACACGCGGCTTGCGTCATCCCGCATTTGGGACCATTCCGCAGGGACAGTTTGGCCCTTGGAATTCCCGTCATTTTTGTCCCTGCCATAGACCCAAACGGCGAAGACCTCATGGCCGCGCAGATCGAAGTTGAGGGCGTCCAGATCCTCTGTTGCGCGCAGGGTAATGGTTGCCTCGGCGGTGAGGTGCCCCACGAGCACAGCCGGGTCCGACGGCGGGGTGTACCTGAGATCGAGGTCGTAGTGCAGGACGTCGTACCCGCCGTTGCCGGCGTTGGGAAAGTAGGGGTCACCGCTTCCCGGTGCGCCCGAAGCTGCGAGCTGGTTCGTGGCCTGCGCCGGGCTGCTGATACCGGCAAGGCTGGCGGTCACCAGCATCACGGCAACCGCTGCGCGGCGGTATTTCCTCATCAAGTTGGTCATGGTGGTGGTCCTGAACGGGGCCGAAGCCGGGCGTTGTCTCGCTCGAATCTGCATGGACAAGCAGATGAGTGCCTTTGCGGCGACAAGACCAGTACCGGCGGCTGCACGTGCCGCTCCCCGCAGATGGGAAGAAATCTAGGCCTCCTCATTGACCATGTCAACGCCGCGCATGAAACTCTCGCGCCGTGTGACGGACCGGGGCGTTGGACACTGCTCCGCGCCGCCGTTCTGTCTGTGGCCCGCCGTAAGCTGGGATTATGCCGAGTAACTGGGACAGCCTGGACGTGAGCCTTCGCGATTCCGTGGAGCAGAACGTGGAGACGTACGCGCGCGTCCGGCCTGCCTTGAAACTGGTCACGCGGGATGTCCTGCTCTTGATGCGGGACATGCTGAAGGGCAGCGAGGTCACACCGCTGTTCGTCACCGGGCGGACCAAGACAGTGGAATCATTCCGCGAAAAAATTTCCCGGATCGAGGAGCCGCTGGAGCCGGGCGGCCCGCCCGTGCTGAAGTTCCCCGACCCGTTCCGGACCTTGAATGACATGGTGGGCATCCGCGTCATCACCAAGCTGCCGGCCGAGAACGCCGCGGTGGCCAACATCATCAAACGCCAGCGGCAGCTGTTCGACTGCCGCGGGGACCGGGAGAAGGACATCGGCTCCATCGAGTCCGGCACTTATGGCTATTCCAGCCGGCACCTGATCCTGCGGACCATCCAGAACGAGGCCGTCAAGGAGTACCAGCAGGTCTTCAATCCGGATGCCCAGCCCAACGGCAGCTACTTTTTCGAATGCCAGATCCGCACCATTTTCGCGCACGCCTGGAGCGAGATCGAGCACGACATCAGGTTCAAGGCCGAGGACCCGCGCGCCTGGACACCGCACTTCGACCGGCAGTTCACAGCCACCGCGGCGATGCTGGAAACGGTTGAAACGGCTTTCGCCGACCTGCATGAACGATACGAGGAAGTCCGCAGTTTCTGGGATACCGAGGGTGAGGGCGCCGCACCGCTGACGCCCAACCGGATCCGCGACGTGTGGCGCACGCTGCTCCCGCACGTGGACCGGAAGGTGGACGACGACTGGGGGTGGGCGGCAGAACTCCTCGCGGCACACGGCCTCAACCAGACCATGCAGCTGGCCGGGCTGCTGAGCGCCAACCGCATTACCGAGGTCCGCAGGGCGCTGGACCACCGCTACTCTCCCGGGCCCGACCGGCTGCTCGATGACCTGCTGCTCTGGCAGTACGGCACCAAACACATCGACCTCACGGCAGAGGCGGCCGACGCCGTCCCGCACCCCCGGCGCGACAGCCTCCTGCGGCGCCTCAAAGAAATTGAGCGGTACCGGCTAACGAAGAAGTAGTGGCGGGCCGAGTGTTTGAGCCCGGATGCGGTGTAAGCGGGTAAGGCTATTCTCCGAGCGGAAAGTGGACATGGAGGGCGGCAATTACCGTAGCGGCGTCCTGGGGATTGGCGGGATCGAAGCCGGTGAGTTGTCCAAAGCGGGCAAGCCGGTTCAGCACGGTGTTCCGATGGCAGTACAGCTCCCCGGCAGTTTCCGACACCGACCCGGACTGGAAGTACGCCTGGACCGTCTCGATAAGCCTGTCCCTCTCGTGCCCGGAAATAATTGCGAGCGGCCCCAGGACGGTGTCCGCCAGAACGGTTCCGTATTCTCCGAGGCGAGTGGCAGCAACGGCCCCCCACGCATCACGCACGGTCTGCAGGCCCGGCCGCGCCGGCGTCACCACCGGCAGCGACTCCATGGCGATCCGTAGCATTCGGGGCACTCCGGCCAGGGATCGGGCGGGAGGCGCTACAAAGCAGTCCAGCGGGGCAAGCCAGGGTCGCGTCCCCTCCGGCTCCCGTCCCACCCGGGCTGGAACATCTTCAAGAATGAGGATCAGCGCGCCGTCGCGCTCGTGCAGGAACTGCCCGACGCCGGCGCGCAGCACCCCGGCCCGGAATGCCTTTTGCGCATGTCCCGCCGCGACGGCAACGATGAAGTTGCTCTCCGGTTTCACGCCGAGCGCGCGGGCGGCCTGGCCCAGCAACTGCGGATCCTTTCCGTCCGAGTTCAGGAGTCCCGACAGGAAGAATGCACGCCGCGTCTCCTTTTCCTGTGCCATGGTGGCGAGTTCGTTGAGGTAACCCGCGTGCACACGGATGGTGTGGAATTCGACCGCTTCCCAGACGCGCACCGCGTCCTTGGTGAAATTCGGCAGGAACTCGGCGGGAACTTTCTCCAGCATTGCGTTCCAGAGGACCCGGAAATCCATGCGTACCGCGCGCAGGAGGGACTCCAGAGGCAGGCCCTGCTGGGCGCGGCGGTGGCCGAGTGCTTCGGACAACCCGGCGAGCCGGTCCGGTATTGGCAGGCCGCCCACCAGTCGCAGCAATAGTTCCATCGACGCAACGGCCGTTTCCTCCAAGTCCTGGCCGGCTACCAGGGAGCCCGCGTAATCGTCGATCTCCTGCACCTCGAGCAGGTACTCGTGCGCGATCCGGTCGATGTCGGCCAGGCAGTCTGACACGACTTCCGAGACCACCGATCGGGTGGCCGGTCTCCGGGACGCATGAACGGCGTCGGCGGACGCTTCGCTGGGCATATGCCCATTCTAGAACCGGAGTGCACTGTGATCATCCATTGTTTACGGAAGTGATCCAGACCACCATTGAATGAGCCGGTCCTGTGCGGCTGCGCCCTCTAGTCCGGAAAGACGTATGCACTGCCATGCTCGATCTGAAACTTCTCAATGCCAGCATTTTCACCATGGCTGATGCCGCTCCCACGGCGCGCGCAATGGGAGTGCTGCACGGGCGGGTTGTCGGGCTCGACGACGACATCCTTCACCTCCCCGCGCACCGTACGCTCGACTGCGCCGGCGCCGTCGTCGTCCCCGGCTTTGGCGATTCGCACAATCACATGGCGTGGTTTGGGCAGTCTTTGGCCGAGCTGGATCTGTCCGGGTGCCGGACCCTTGACGAGGCGTACGACGCTGTTGCCAAGTTTGCGCTCGACCTTCCCGAAGGCGCGTGGGCGGTGGGATCCGGCTATGACGACACAGCTATGGGCGGCCACCCGCACCGCAGCGGCCTGGACAAGGCCGCGCCCGGCCGTCCGGTGTGGCTCAAGCACCGGTCCGGGCACATGTGCACTGTCAACACCGAAGTGCTTGAACGCACGGGCGTCCTGAACGGATCAGCGGTCACGCCCGAGGGCGGCAAGGTCGTTCGGGATTCCGAGGGGCCGACAGGGTTGCTCGAGGAACAGGCCCAGAAGCTCGTCACGGCGCTGGTGGTCCCCTACCCTGTAGCGGACCTGGCGGACGCGATCGGTGCGGCGAGCGCCGTGTACGCGTCCGAAGGCCTGACGCACGTGGTGGAGGCCGGCATTGGTTCGGGCTGGATCGGCCGCACACCCGTGGAACTCGCCGCCTATGTGGAAGCCCGGCGCCGCGGCCTCCTGAAAACCCGGGTCCAGCTAATGGCTGCCAGTGATGCCCTGCATCCGCTGCAGTCCCACTCTGCAGACGGGATCACCTTCGGCCTGGACCTCGGCATCGCCTCCGGGTTCGGCGATGACCACGTGCGGCTCGGAGCCATGAAAATCTTTATCGACGGCTCCCTGATCGGCCGCACTGCTGCCGTGACCGAGCCGTTCTGCGACCATGGCCACGGCACCGGCAGCTTCCAACTCTCCCCCGAGGAACTCACACAGCGGATCCTGGACGCCCACTGTTCGGGCTGGAACGTTGCCGCGCACGCAATCGGGGATTCCGCCGTCGACGTTGCCCTGGATGCCTTCGCCGCCGCGCAGCAGAAGCTTCCACGCCCCGAAGCACGGCACCGCGTCGAGCACGGCGGCATGGTGCGGCCCGACCAGCTTTCCCGGTTCGCATCCCTTGGAATCACGCCGGTTCCGCAGCCGCACTTCCTGTTTGAGGTGGGCGATACGATGGCGGCCGCCGTCGGTCCCGAGCGGACGCCATGGCTGTACCGCCACAAGTCCTTCCTCGACCTCGGTATCCGCGTCCCCGGCAGCTCGGACCGCCCGGTGGCTTCCGGCGCACCCCTGCTCGGTATGCAGTCCATGGTGACGCGTCGGACCTCCGGCGGAGCAACACTGAGCCACCAGGAATGCGTCGACGCCGGAACCGCCCTCCGGGCCTACACGGTGGACGCCGCCTGGACCGCCGGCGAGGAGGACCGGCGAGGCACGCTGGAGCCCGGCAAACTTGCCGACTTCGTCGTCCTCTCAGCCCATCCGGCAGACGTACCGCCCGACGAAATCGGCCGGATCAACGTGCTGGCGACTGTGCTTGAGGGCAGCTGCGTCTTTGGCCAGGACTACCTCGATGAACTACAAACTACCCACCACACCACCACCGTCCAATCCCCGTTCCACCTTGAGAGGCAGACAGACTGATCATGCAATCACCTGAGACAAGCCAGGGAGAGGAAGCAGCCGTACCCACTGTCAGTGGAGCCGACGCGGGCAAAATTGCCCGCGCGGCCTTCGTAGGCACTGCCCTCGAATGGTATGACTACTTCCTCTTCGGCACCGCCGCAGCCATCGTATTCAACCGGCTGTTCTTCACGTCCCTCGACCCGACGGCGGCGACGCTCGCAGCCTTTGCCACCTTTGGCGTCGGCTTCGCCGCCCGTCCGCTTGGCGCCGTCCTGTTCGGCTTCATCGGCGACCGCGTGGGCCGCCGCCCGGCGCTGCTGATCACCATCGTGGCAATTGGCGTGGCCACTGGCCTTATCGGCGTCCTGCCCGATTTCGGCACCATCGGCCTCGCAGCACCCATCATGCTTGCCATCCTGCGCCTGGTGCAGGGCCTCGCGGTCGGCGGTGAGTGGGGCGGAGCCATGACCATCGCGGTGGAACACGCCCCCATTGAGAAGCGCGGACGGTATGCCGCGCTGGTGCAGGTCGGATCGCCCGTCGGCACGCTGATGTCTTCGGGCGCCTTCGCGCTGGTGCTGCTCATGCCCCCCGAGGTTTTTGATTCCTGGGGCTGGAGGCTGCCGTTCCTGGCAGCGTTCCCGCTGCTGCTGGTTGCGCTGTACATCCGGTTGAAGGTCGAAGAATCCCCGATCTTCCGCGAACTGGTCAAGCTGGAAAAGCGCGCCAAGATCCCGGCGGTCGATGTCTTCCGCCAGGCCTGGGGCCGGCTCATCGTCGCCATCGCTGCCGCTTTCCTGGGGGTCGGCGGGTTCTATATCATGACCACCTTCGTCATCAGCTACGGCACCACCACCCTTGGCATGGACCGCGGACTTATGGTCAACGCAACCTTGATTGCCGCCGTCGTGCAGATCGGGGTCATCCTGGTCATTGGCCGTATCAGCGAGAAGGTGGGCCCTGGCCGGATGACGTTCTTCGGTGGCCTGGTAACCGCTGCCGCAGCGTTCCCGCTCTTCTGGATGATCGACTCCCGCAATCCGTTCGCCATCGTCCTCGCTGTCACCCTCGGCATTGCGCTCCTGTCCGTGGCCTACTCGGTCACCGGGGCCCTGCTGACGGAAATGTTCCCGCCGGAACTGCGCTACAGCGGTGTTGCCCTGGGCTACAACCTGGCAGGTGCCCTTAGCGGATTCCTGCCGCTGATCGCCGTCGCCCTGCTGGGTGTTTCCGGTGGGGCGTCGTGGACAGCTTCCCTGCTGCTGATCGTGGTGTCGCTGATAACCGCCGCAGGTGGATTCTTCGGCGAGCGCCTCCGCGTCAAGGACAAAGCGATCGTACGGTAAGGAGCGCCATGCTGAACCCGGAAACTGTGCGCCGGATTACCGCCGCCGTTGATGCAGCCTTTGACCGCCAACTCGAGTTCACCGCAGAGCTGATCCGGCATCCCTCCCTGAGGGCAGCCGAGGCCAGTGCGCAGGACCTCATGTTCGCGGAGCTTGAGTCCCGCGGGCTTGCCATGGACCGCTGGACGCTCGACGGCGACGCCCTGGCCACGCACGTGGGCTACGGTCCTACCACTGTGGCCTTCGGGGACCTCACCAACGTGGTGGGTACCTACACTCCGCCGGAGGAAAAGGGCCGCTCGCTGATCCTGAACGGGCATATCGACGTGGTGCCCACCGGCCCTGAGGAGACGTGGGAACGCAGCCCTTGGGATGCCGCGATGAAGGACGGCTGGATGTACGGCCGCGGGGCCGGTGATATGAAGGCCGGACTCGCTGCCAACCTCTTCGCGTTCGACGCGATCCGGGCAGCCGGGCTCACGCCGGCCTCAACCATCCACTTCCAGTCCGTTGTGGAGGAGGAGTGCACGGGTAATGGGTCGCTGGCTGCGCTGCAGCGCGGATATACGGCGGATGCCGTCATCATCCCGGAGCCGGAAGAGAACATGCTGGTGCGGGCGAACGTGGGGGTGATCTGGTTCCGGGTGCGCGTATCCGGCAAACCGACCCACGTGCGGGAAATGGCGTCGGGCTTCAACGCCATAGACGCCGCCTACACCGTCATGGGCGCGCTGCGGGAACTTGAGGCCAAGTGGAACGCCGACAAGGACAGCCATCGGTACTTTGAGGACGTTGACCATCCAATCAACGTCAATATCGGCATGATTTCCGGGGGCGACTGGCCCTCGAGCGTGCCGTCCTGGTGCGAGTTCGACGTCCGCGCCGCCCTGTATCCGGGGGTCCCCGCCGCTGAGGCGTGGGACGAAATCCAGGAGTGCCTCCGCACCACCGGGGTAGGGCCGTCGGTGTCGGTAGCGGCCGAGCGGACGGGTTTCTTCTCCGAGGGCTATGTCCTGGAGGAGGGGTCGGAGGCTGAGGCGGTGCTCGCCTCTGCACACCAGGATGTGTTCGGCATGGCGCTGCAGAGCTTCACCACGCCGGGATACCTGGATGGACGGGTCTTCAACCTCTACGCGGGTATCCCGGCGCTGGTCTATGGGCCGGTGTCCGAGGCAATTCACGGGTTCGATGAACGTGTCAGCATCGAATCGGTGCGCCAGGTGACCAAGACCATCGCCTTGTTCATCGCCGACTGGTGCGGCGTGACCGAGGCGGCTTAGCCCCGTTCCGTACGCAGAAGGCGCCCGGCCAATGGCCGGGCGCCTTCTGCGTGGTCTGGGGCTTCTAGCGGGGGTCGAGCTCTCCGAGGCACAGGCTGCGGACGACGTCGGTGAGCACGTGCAGTCCACTGAGGATGTCCTCGTCGGTGGTGTACTCGTGCTCGTTGTGGGATATGCCCTCCACTGACGGGACGAACAACATCACCGTGGGAACGAGGTCCTTCAGGTTGGTGGAGTCGTGGCCGGCCAGCGTCTTGACCCTTGTATAGGTCAGACCGCGGTTCGCGACGATCTTCTCGGCGAGCGCCACTCCTTCCGGCTGGTAGGGGGTGACGGGCCAGCAGTGGGATCCGGTCTTGCGGATCTCTACCCGGGCTGCCTGTTGGATCTGGTCGATGCGGTCGTGGAGCATCCGGTCGGCCTCTTTGAGGAGCTTCTCGTCGGCGGACCTGAGGTCAAGGAGCAAGGTGACCAGCGAGGGTACGACGACGGGCGAGTTGGGATAGACGTCAAGCTGGCCTACCGAGGTGTGGACGGCGCCGTCGGGAAAGTGATCTGCGATCTCCCTTGCGGCGACCACGAGCATCGACGCACCGAGGAGGGCATCGCGCCGGTCGGCGATGACGGTTGAGCCGGTGTGCGCCTGTTCGCCGCGGACCTCGAACTGGTACTTGTTGGCTGCCCAGTTGGAGTCGACCACGCCGATGGTGATGCCGTCACGTTCCATGCTGCGGCCCTGTTGGATGTGGATTTCGGCGGCGTAGGCCGCCTTCGGCCCGGCGCCCTGGCCGAGTGCCGCGGTGGCTTCCAGCGCTTCCCGGACGGTGATGCCTGCCGGGTCCGTGATGGCCAGGACTTGCTCGGGTGTCATCTTTCCGGTGTAGACGGAACTGCCCATCATGGATGGCTTGAAGCGGGCGCCTTCCTCGTTGAACCAGTTCACTACGGCCAGGTTGTACGGAAGAATTGTCCCCACCGCACGCCATTCCTCTGCGAGGCGGAAGGCTGCGTGGGCAGCAGCGAGGACTCCGTAGGCGCCGTCGTAACGTCCCGCTGTCGGTTGGGAATCAAGGTGGGAGCCAACCAGCACGTACGGGGCACCGGGATTCAGTTCCAGCAGGCCAAACTGGTTGCCGACCTGGTCGAAGGATACGTCGAACCCCTTGCGCCGAAGGATGCCGGCCAGCCAGGCCCGCTGTTCCCCGTCTGCGGGTGAACCCGCCTGCCGCTCCACTCCCCCGCCAGGGGTGGCACCAAAAGCGCTCAGGACAGCGAAGTCCTGCAGGAACACGGCGTCGCCTCCTGTGAACTTAGTGGGATCTGGTTCCGGCACAGCACCGTTGCTCATGATTGTCCTTTGGGCTTGATCAATGGTTGTTCAATCGTGTCAGGGCCGCCTGCCGCAGGCACTGGGTCGGGACAACCAATTCGGAAGGCCGCATTGTGAATCTGCACATCCGGCAAGGACGGTGGTGCAGGTGTGATGTCCTCAACCGGTGCGCATGCAAGGGAACTCGTTTACGATGTAGAGCGAGCTGCTTCATCACCCCCGCTCGGCCAGACGACGGTCTCCCGCGGACCGCTCTGTCGGGGTAGCGGAGTAATTCTGCACGCCAGGCGGCGCAGGCAAGCGACGTGAGGAGTGATGATGGCCGGATCAATACGGAGCGGGTACTTGCTCAGCGGGCGGTACCGCGTAAAAGATTTGATCGGCGTAGGAGCTCAGTCAAGCGTTTACCATGCCGTTGACGAGCTGCTAAGCCGTGACGTAGCGGTAAAGCTGTTCCGGCAACACCACGGGAACCTTGAGCAAGTCCGTCGTCAGGAAGCGGAGGCGCGCATCCTGGCAGGAATGAGCCACCCCGCGCTCGTCACCCTTTTCGACGCCGGCGCGGATCTAAGTGATCCACTTGACCCGCTCAGCTACCTGGTGATGGAACTGGTCCGCGGGCCAGACCTGCGCAGCCGGGGGACTTTGGGCCCGATGCCGGCTGCAAGCATCGCACACCTTGGGCATGATCTTGCCGATGGTTTGGCCTACATTCATCACCACGGCATAGTGCACAGGGACGTCAAACCGGCCAATGTCCTGCTCGTCGAAGACGGCAGAGGCGAAAGCAGACCCCGCGCCAAACTGAGCGACTTTGGCGTTGCGTTGCTGCTGGGGAAAGACCATGAAACCTTCGAGGGCGCTCCCTCAGGGACACCCCACTATTTGAGTCCAGAACAGGCCGCAGGTGAGCCGTCAGGACCGGCCAGCGACGTCTATTCACTCGGGCTCGTTCTCCTGGAAGGGCTGACCGGGAAAATCACTTACCCCGGCGCTCCCATCCAGTCAGCGCTGGCACGGTTGCTGCACGATCCCTACATCCCGGAGGAAATCGCCCCCACATGGGTTGCGCTGCTGACCTATATGCTGTCCCGCGACCCGGCTGCCCGGCCGTCGGCACGCGAAGTGTCGTTGGCGCTGCGGCAGGAGATCGCCTCCAGCGCTGGCAGGCGCCGGACCGGGTCCCCGGATTCGGTTCAGGACGAGGAAGCCAGAATGCGGGCCGTTCACCGGTATCGCATTTTGGATACGCTCCCTGATGGGACTTTCGACCGGGTAGTGTCCGTCGCCGCGCGCATGTTTCAAGTTCCGGTTGCCATCGTCAGCATTGTGGACCACGACCGCATCTGGTTCAAGGCCCGCTACGGCACCGACGTTGAGCAGGTTGGCAGGGACCCCGGGCTTTGCGCCTCGGCGATTCTTCAGGACGAGGCATGGGTCGTGGAAAGCGCCGCCACCGATCCACGCACCTTGGCGAACCCCCTGGTTGCGGGGGAAGCGGGCATGCAATTTTACGCAGGCGTGCCGCTGCGCACCCCTGACGGATACAATCTCGGGACCCTTTGCGTTTTGGATCAAAAGCCAAGAGAATTCACGGACGACGACATCTCCACGCTGGAAAACATGGCAGCTATCGTCATGAATGACCTGGAACTGCGGCTCCAGACCAGACGAAGCTACAGCCATACTGAAGCTGCAGCATCGCGATAGTCATAACTGAGGCCGCCTATGCAACCGGGTGGGATGAGCCCGTTCCGTTGCCGCCGGAAAGCCCAGCCAGCTCGGTGCTTCCCCGCACGATGAGATCGCAGGGGAAGTTCACCTGCCGCGGTGCGCGTCCTGGCGAGTGAATTCGCTCAAGCATCATTTCCGCGCCGACGCGGGCCATTTCGCGGCTTGGCTGCCTGACGGTTGTGAGGCTGAAGGAGTCCCAGGCAGCCATGTCGACGTCGTCGTATCCGATCACCCAGCACTCCGTGGGCTGAACCTTGTGGGCCCGAAGGGCGTCCAGGGCACCAAAAGCCATGTGGTCGTTGGCGCAGAAGATTGCTTGGGGCCGGTCGGCGCGGGAGAGCAGACGGTTGGTTACCTGGGCGCTGATGTCATGGGAAAACCCGCCGTCAAAGCGGAAGTGTTCTGGCACGGCGTGGCCCTGCCCGGCCATTTTTCCCAGGAATCCCCGCCCACGTTCACGGGACGTACTGGCGTTTTGCGCGCCGCCGATGAAAGCCACCCGCGTCTTGCCGTGCGCCAGAAGGTAATCGGCGACGGCGGCGCCCCCGTCGGTGTTGCTGCTGGTGACCTGGTCACATTCCAGGCCTTCCACAACGCGGTTGATCAGGACAATCGGGCTGTTTTTTTCGATGGCTGCTTGCAGCTCCAGTGAGTCTTCAGTGGCGGTTGTGAAAATTACTCCGTCGACGGCGTGTTCGCGGATGGCCTTCAGCGCGTCGTGGTGGCTGCCGCCGCCCGCGTTCCAGATGACCACGCGGAAACCGGCGGCGTCGAGTTCGCGGCTTAGCTCGTCTAATACTTCCGGGTAAAACGGGTTCGTGAGGTCCGCGACAACGACGCCTATGGTGTTGGTTCGCCGGGTCTTCATGGCTTGGGCGCCGGCGTGCGGCACATAACCCAAGGTTTCCATGGCTGCCTGTACCCGCGCTTTTGTGGCGGGGGAAAGCTTCGCGGGGGAGGACATCACGCGGGAGACGGTTGCCTGGGAGACACCGGCAAGTTCCGCAACATCTCGGCTTGTGACCATCGAGCCGTCCTCCGTACATTGATTGTTCCGGTACGGGGGCGCACCGGGCTGCTGCACTGCGTTGTTTCAGACTAGGCCAACCGCGCGTCTCATCCAGCAAGAACAGCGGATCCCGCTGATGCGGTCTCCGCTGTTCCCGCTGATGAAGCCACCCTTCTGACTAGGCCTTCGTTCCGGTGAATGCCGGCGTCTTGCCGATTTCCGCCAGGTCAAGGTCTTTGGTTTCCTTCGCGAAGGAAACCGAGGTCATGGCGACGATCGTTGAGGCGATGATGATCAGTACGACGGGCCAGGTGCCGCCGCTCCAGAGGACGAGTGCGCCTGCCAGTGCCGGCATGAACCCGGCGAGCAGGATCGATGCCATCTGGTAGCCGATGGATATCCCTGAGTACCGCACGGCGGTGGGGAAGAGTTCGCAGTACAGCGCCGGGAGCGGGGCGTAGACCAGCGCATGGCCCAGGGCCAGGAACAGTGCCACACCGAGGATGATCGCCAGCTGCTGGCCCGTGCCGATGAGGGCGAAGATCGGCCACGCGGTCAGCACGATTGCGGTTCCGCCGAGCAGGAAGGTCCGCTTCCGGCCGATGCGGTCCGAAAGGCGGCCGAAGATCGGGATCATGATGATGTTCAGGGCAGAACCGATCATGACTGCCGTCAGCCCGTAGTGCTGCGGGACCTTCAGGGTAGTAGTGACGTAGGAGAGGACGAAGACGGTGAAGAGGTAGTAGTTTCCGGCCTCAGCGAAGCGGGCGAAGATTGCAATGAGCAGCGGCTTGCGGTGGTGTGCGAGCAGTTCGGTAATTGGGGCCTTGCGGTGCTGGGTCTCCTTGGCCATCTTTTCCTTCTCCACGAGGAATTCCGGGCTCTCTGCTGCGTTAAGCCGGATGTAGAGGCCAACTGCGGCGAGCACGATGCTCAGGAGGAAGGGAATTCGCCAGCCCCAGGTTGTGAAGGCATCACCTGTCAGCACCCCTGCCAATGCCACCGCGGCTGTACCCAGGAGCAACCCGCAGGACACGCCGATCTGCGGCCAGGAACCGTAGAAGCCGCGTTTTCCCTTGGGTGCGTTTTCGACCGCTATGATGGCCGCGCCGCCCCATTCCCCGCCCACGGCGAAGCCCTGGGCAAGTCGGAGTACACAAAGCAGAACCGGGGCCAGAACCCCAACCGCCTCGTAGGTGGGGAGCATCCCGATCAAAGCGGTGGAGGCCGTCATGATGGCGAATGTCAGGATCAGGGTCGATTTTCGTCCGATCCGGTCACCGAGGTGGCCGGCGACGAAAGCGCCCAGGGGGCGGGCAACGAATCCGACGCCGAACGTGGCGAGGGCCGCAATCTGGGAGATGCTCGGATCCATCGCGGGGAAGAACAAGGGCCCGAAGACCAGCGCAGCGGCGGTCGCGTACACGGTGTACTCGTACCATTCAACGACCGCGCCGATGGTGCCCGAGAACAAGGTCCTCCGCCGGACCTGTTCCGGTGTCATGGATTTCATGGCTGACATGGCAAAACTCGATTCTTGAGGAAAGTGTTGGGTCCGTGTCAGTTGTCGAAAGTGTGGTCGGACCAGGGCAGGGTGGTGCCGCGGTACTTGGCCGCACGGACGTCGCCGGAGCGTGCATGTCCTTCGAACCGTTCCACCCGTGAGGCACGTCCGCAGAGTTCGCCGAAGAAGGCGCTGGATTCGGTGTTGGTCACTTCCTGGTAGGTGACGGTGCGCAGGTACTTGCCAACCCAGAGGCCGCCGGTGTAGCGGGCGGCGCCGCGGGTGGGCAGTACGTGGTTGGTGCCGATGACCTTGTCTCCGTAGGAGACGCAGGTTCCTTCACCCAGGAACAGTGCGCCGTAGTCGTGCATCTTGTCCAGCGCTTCGCGGGGGTTCTCGGTGAGGATCTGTACGTGTTCGTAGGCGTACTCGTCGGCCAGGACGTACGCCTCGTCAAGGGTTGAAACCACATGGACGGCGCCCCAGTCCCGCCATGCGGCACCTGCGTAGTCACGGGTTGGCATGTCCACGAGAATCGTGTCGATGTGCTCCATGACCTTCCGGCCCAGCTCTTCGCTGGTGGTGATCAGGACGGCTGGTGAGTCGGGGCCGTGTTCTGCCTGCGACAGGAGGTCAACTGCGACGATAAACGGATCGGCGTGTTCGTCGGCAACGATCAGAACTTCTGTGGGACCGGCGAAGAGGTCAATACCCACCTCGCCGAAGAGCTGCCGCTTGGCCTCTGCTACGAAGGCGTTGCCGGGTCCAGCCAACATGTTGACCGGCTTGATGGTCTCGGTGCCGATGGCGAGGGCCGCTACGGCCTGGATGCCGCCGAGGAGGTAGATCTCGTCTGCACCCGCCAGATACATGGCAGCGACGGTGGCGTCGGGCACTTCGCCCTGGATCAGCGGTGTGCAGGCAGCGACGCGTTCGACCCCTGCAACCTTGGCGGTGATGATGGTCATGTGTGCACTGGCCAGCAACGGGTACTTCCCGCCGGGGATGTAGGCACCAGCGGCCTGGATGGGAACGTTCTTTTGGCCGAGGAAGACTCCCGGCATCGTTTCGATTTCGAAGTCAGTCAATGACTCAAGCTGCTTCTGCGCCATCACCCGGACCTGCTCCTGGACGAACTTGATGTCCTCGATGGTCTGCTCCGGAACGCGGGCGATGATTTCGTCCAGCTGCTCCTTGGAAAGCAGGAAGGACTCGGGTGCGTACTTGTCGAACTTCTCGGAGTACTCGCGAACTGCGGCATCCCCGCGTTCACGGATGTCGGCGATAACGCCTTCGACGGTGGCGCGCACTTCCGGTGTGCTGCCCCGGTTGACACTGCTCTGGGCAGGCTCCTTCAGCATCACGGAGTCCACGGCCGAACTGATTGCTGTTGTAACGGTCATCGGATGTACCTTCCATCTTCATTGATGGGCCTCCCAAGAGCGCCCCGAGCCAGACCAGCGGCCTGCATGATCACCAACTGTATACGTATACATTTTCGGGCACAATAGTTTTTGGAGAGTAATGTATACGTATACAGCGGGAGAGCATACGTCCGTGTCGCATTGAGGAATGGCCTGAGCGAACCGGCTTTCAGTAAGCATCCGCAAGCGTTGTCCGAAAGCGCTAGGCCCCCGTCCAGAACTCGCGAAGCTCCCGGCGCGGATCCTCCTCCAATCGCGGCAGCTCATCAAGGATCATCGTCCTGCGGCCGGGGCCGTATACCGGCCAGCCTGGAGAGTCCGGGGTAGCAGGATCCCCGGTCCGGGCGAAGGCGGCCCACGCGGCGCTCATCATGTCGCTCAGGCTCTGCGGCGCCGTTCCGCGGGTGAGGAACTCCGCGTCTGGTGAGCTCCGTTGCCGGAACACGAACGGAATGTCCAGGGCGTGGCAGGCGCCCAGCTTCCCGGCCAAGGCAGGGCTGCGCCAGGTGAAGAGATACGAGAAGTTCTTGCCTGCGGAGCCTTGCCGGGCATCCAGCAACCGGTTGCTGGGCTGCCGGTAGACGGTGTCGGAAATGGCGGCTTCCAACACCTGCTTTCCATTGGGCTCCGCACCCAAAGCGAAGGCAAGGGCCTGGGCATACTCACCCCCGCGTCCAGGAGCAGTTCCGGCATCTGCCAACACCGCGGCGGCACGGTGCTCGTACGAGGGCTCCAACGGGTTGTTGGGCCGCATCTCCACAGCAAACGACCCCTCATTCAGGTTCGTCCCGATTAGCAGGTCAACATCAGAATTCAGGCCGTTCCGCACCGACTCCAGCGGGGGCACTGGAAGCGACGGCGTTCCCACGGTCGGCTGGAAGGGCAACGGCACCGCAAAGGTTTCAACCGCGGCACGCTGCACCAGCTTTTCCTGGGCCTTGAGCAGCCGCTCCACCGGAAGCCTCAGCAGCTCCCCGGCGCGGGCGGAGTCCAAACCGCACAGCTCCAGGAACTCAAGGCTGATACGGGAAGAGTCTTCCGGATGCCGGTACCTCTCGGCCGTGCCGCTCTGCATGATCGCCCGCCGGAACAGTCCTTGTGAGGCCGGCATTCCCAGCAACGTGCCCACGGCAGCAGCACCGGCAGACTCACCAAAGACCGTCGCGTTCGTGGGGTCGCCACCGAAGGCCGCGATATTCCTCGTGACCCAGCGCAGGGCCTCAAGCTGGTCCAGGAGCGCCAGGTTGGATGAGTCCTCGTAGCCAGGGCCCAGCAGCTCAGCCAGGTGCAAAAATCCCAGCGCACCCAGCCGGTAGTTGAGCGTCACCACCACGGTGCCCGTGGCACCCGCGAGATTGCCGCCGTCGTACATTGCGTCGCTTCCAGCGCCTGAAACATACGCGCCGCCGTGAATCCACACCATCACCGGGAGTCCGGAGCCGCCAACGTCAGGCGTCCAGACGTTCAAGTTCAAACACTCGCTCTCACTCCACGTCCGCGGTTTGCGGCCAGGAGGTGCCGGAACCTCGGGGTTCTGCGGCGCCGCAGGGCCGGGCACCGTGCAATCGCGCACCCCGGTCCAGCCAACCGCGGGGAGGGGCGGGAGGAAACGGCGCTTCCCAGCCGGGGAACCGGCATAAGGGATCCCCAGAAAGCAACTGACCTCGCGGCCCTCAGCGGAGAAAGTACTGCCGCGGATGCTTCCTTCAGCGATGGTGGCGGCGGTGACCGTGGTGTCTAGGCTCATGCCGGCTGGCGCTCCTGAAGGTGAAGGTGGAACTGCCAGCATCCCAGCTGCACAAGATGCAGCACAGTCGGCTTCCAACTATTGAAATTCCGGCTCCCTCCACGAGCAACGGCACGTCATGCTGGAGGTCACATCCCGGCGCAGCCGGACGACTGGAAAGAAGGAACCATGTCCCTCAGCGTGGAGGAAATGAACCAGCAACTGCCGGTGGCCAACACCCTGCCCGGCGAAGCTGTCCCCTATTACATGGCCTCGGGCGAAGGCTCGCGCTACGAGATCAACGGCCAGCTGATCACGGTCATCGCCCGCGCGGCCGACACCGGCGGAATCTTCAGCGCCGCGTACATCTCCGGCGGCATGGGCGCGGAATCGCCGTTCGTCAGCCACAAGGTTGAACACAAGACCCTCTACGTCTTCGACGGCATCCTCCACGTCTGGCTCCCCGGCGAAAGCCGCATCCTCACCCCCGGCGACTCCGTGGTGATCCCACCTAACACGCCCCACGCCTACCGCATGGCCAGCCACTACACGCGTTTCCTCAACTGGATGACGCCCGGCGGCGCTGAGGCCTACTACGAGCGCGTCGGCACCCCCATCGATTCCCACATCCCGCCCGTCCGGGCCGGCCACACCGCCAGCCTCCAGGAACAGGCAGCAGTAGGCGCCGAGTTCGGCATCAGCTTCCCGGAGGTTGAGCGCGTGGAGCCTTCCTTCAAGCACGACGCCGGCCTGCCGCCCACGCAGAGCCCCTACTTCCTCAGCGCCCACGAAGGCGAGCGCCTGGTCAGCTACCAGACCATGTTCACCTACCTGTCCCGCCCCGCCAATACCGGCTCGAACTACTTCGCTGTGCACACCAAGGGGGCCAAGACCCCCTACATCCCGCTGCACTTCCACGAGCAGCACACCGAGAACTTCCTCGTCACCGAAGGCCGGATGTGGCTCTACGCCAACGGCCGGGAGATGCTGCTGACCAAGGGCGATTTTGTCCACGCCCCGGCCGGCACCATCCATTCCTTCGCCTTGGACTCGCACAACACCCAGATGCTGGGCTTCCTCACGCCGTCGGTCTTCAACGGTTTCTTCGAATATTTCAATAAGCCCACCGAGGACTACATGTACACCGAGGGCGGCCAGCCGTACATGGACATGGAAGGCTTCGGTCGCGCGCAGGCCGAGATGGACCTCACCGTGGTCGGTCCGCCGCCGGAGCGCCGGATCGCGCTGGAAATCTCCTAGCGCTTCCCCAAACAAATGGCCCGGACCTCCGAAAGGAAGTCCGGGCCATCGCTTGTGCAGCGTCCAGTCGCCAGCGTCGATCTTAGCCGCCGGCGAGCGCCTGCTTGACCAGTTCGCGGCCGTAGTCGTTGC
Organism: Arthrobacter sp. ZGTC412; assembly: GCF_002929215.1. Taxonomy (GTDB): domain Bacteria; phylum Actinomycetota; class Actinomycetes; order Actinomycetales; family Micrococcaceae; genus Arthrobacter. The sequence goes on along the minus strand of NZ_PJII01000024.1, from coordinate 7,440 downwards.
CGTTCGGAGTCCGCACCACTGTGTGCATGTGGAATGGCGCAGGCTCGTCGTTGCCGAGGAAAACCCCTGTGTGGTGGTCCAGTTCCAGGACCACCACCGGGCTCTGCAGCCGGAAGTAGAAGGCCTCCTGCCCCTCCCAGCCGCCAATCCAACTGAAGAAGCTCTCGTCGTAATGCTCCTGGATCTCACGGCGCCGGGCAGCGCGCGGACCATCCGGCAGGTACGCGATGAAGTCCTCCACCACGGCGTCCAGGATCGCATGGGCTTCCGCCGGCATGTCGGCCACCCGGATGCCCTCGTACGGGATCACCCGGTTGTCCTGAAAGCAGCCGCCGAGGTGCCGCTCGTCCCCGGCATGGATCCGGCCCTCGGGCATGGCGGGATCCACCATGGATTCATACACGGTGGCCGAAGCCCGCATCTCAACAGGGAGCGCCGCCATCAACCCGCGGGCCAGGGCGATGCGCTCCTTGAAGACCGCCACTCCTTGGTACGGCCCGGCGTCGATAACATCGGGCTCGGCTCCCATAAACACAGGCGAGATCACCAGCTGCGTTCCCGCTACCAGGCAGTTCAGCGCGGCGTGGTGGCCGAACAGCTGCCACCCCCACGGCTCGGTCTCGGACGGTTCCCCGTAGAGCGCGAAGTTGTAGCTGAACTCGTTCATCAGCAGCGGCAGCTCCACCAGCTCGCCGAGGAAGCCGTTGATCCGCATGAGGTTGCGCACCAGCTCAAAACCGGCCGGACTCAGTGACGCTTCCACTACAGCGAACACGGCATCACGCACCGGGGCGTCCAGCTCGTCCAGGCGCAGCCCGGTGTCGTGCTGCATAAACTCCGGGTTAGCCCAGCTCTGCCACTCGGGCGCGTCCACGGCGTAACTCAGCCGGGACGCCTGCTCAAGATTCAGTGTGCCAAGGAGCTTGCGGGCCGCGGCGACCATCTCGGGGGTGGGCGCCTCCTCCCCCACCCGCGCCGGGGTCAGGGGATACATCCCGGGGCGGAGGACGCCGTCGTTCGTGATGCCTGTGAACGGCTGCGGATACAGCTTCTTCCAGCCCTCGATCATGGGCCCGGCAAACGAGTCATTGGTGGCCGCCTCGGCGTACTCGCGCGCGTTCAGGCCGCGGATCTCCGCCACCCGCGGGTGGTCAGGGGCAAAAAGATAATCACGGAACGACGACGCGGACACGGGCCTTCCCTTCCTGCTCGTTGTGCTGGTTCTGCTCTTCCGGGTCCGCCGGCAGGTGCCCGGCCGCTACAGCCAACGCAGCTGCTGCCGCCTCTGCCGAATTCCCACGCCACACCACGTGCTGGTCCGGGCGGACCAGCACGGCGTCGGCGCCCCACAGCTCCGAGGGTGAGGTCCCGTCGTCGAAACGTTCGACGGCGGCAGTCGCCACCGGGATTCCGTTCCGGTTTCCGGCCTGTTCCACGGGAGCAAAGACGAGGGCGGCAGGCCTGCCGCCCAATGCCGCTGCATCAACCAGCAAAGTAAAGCCCTGGCCCAAAAGGTCGTAGACCGAGGTCGATTCGTCCAGCCAGGCATGCGGAAGCAAGGCTCCCGGGCTGGCCGAGGGAACGTACACTATGGGATCCTCCACCGGGGCGGGCCAGCCGTCCGGGACTACCACGGGTGAGCCCCCGTACGCGTATCCAAGGACAAGGCCCAGGGAGTCGAACTCGCTCTGCTTTACCGCCAGGGCTTCGTGTGCCGCCTCCCGGGCTGCTTCACCGGCTGCGCCGTCGGCCAGGAGCGCGGGGTCGGCGAAGTGGTAGGCGAGCGCCTTGCCGTTGGCGGCGGCGTCACTGATGGTGCGCGCTGCCACGGGGCGGCGCTCCGCCTCGTAGCTGTCCAGCAGGCCATCGCCGCCCCAGCCGTCCAGCACCCCGGCGAGCTTCCAGGCCAAATTGGCCGCGTCCCCCACACACGTGTTGAAGCCATGTCCGCCCCAAGGCGGGTTGAGGTGCGCGGCGTCGCCCACCAGGAACACTCCCCCGCACCGGTACTCCGGGGCCAGCAGCATCCGTGCCGTCCACGGATCGGTGGCCAGGACCTCAATGTCCACGTCGGCGCCCACCAACAAGCGGACCATCGCAGCAGCCCCGGCGGCATCCACCGCCTCCTGCGGGTTCACGCCCTGGATGATGGCCCACCAAGTGCCGTCGAGGTCCATCGGCCCCACCATTCCCGAGGTGTCCGCGCCGACAACCCAGTACTGCACCGCCGGGTCCAGTTCGACCGCCGCGGTGAGCCCTGACGACCGGAACAGGATGCTGATGTTGGACAGTGCGGCGGACCCGCCTTCAAGCCGGACGCCCAGGCTCCGGCGCACGGCGGAAGATCCGCCGTCAGCCCCGATCACGAAGTCCGCGGCGATGCCGTGAGTGGTGCCGGAAGGGCCGGAAAGCACAGCGGTGTAACGGGTCTCAAGGGCCGCGGAATCAGCAGCGGCCTCCACCGTCTCCACGCTCCAGCCCGTCACCATCGTTACGAGGGGCGACTCGGCAGCAGCGGCCCGGAGCACTTCCTCGAGCACGGGCTGCGGGACCTGCTGGCCGCACTCGGGTTGCGGGCCGTAGCGGCCGGGCACCAGCTGGAAGGCATTCCGGAACCGGCGCAGTTCATGGGCATCGCCACCGGTGAGGCCGGTGCAGAAGCTGACGTCCTGTGAGTAGCCAACGGGAAGCGGAGAAGCGGCGCGCAGTGTGTCCGCGATGCCAAGCCGGCGCAGGTGCGTCATGGTGCGGGCGTTGGTCGTTTTGGCACGCGGCCGGGCGTGGTCCACAAAATCCCGCGGCTCCACCACCAGGCTCGGGATCCCGCGGGAGGCCAGGTCCAGCGCCAGGAACAGGCCGCTCGGCCCGCCGCCGGCAATCAGGATCTTTGCCTCCGCCGGCAGCTTGTCCGGGGAGGCTAGGCGATGAGAGACCATCAGGCACGGCTCCGCAGGGACAGTTCGCCCACCGGGGTGGTCAGGGTGCCGAGCTTGTCGATTTCCACTTCCACGGTGTCGCCGGGCTGCAGCAGCCACTGCGGGTTTCGTGCGTAGCCCACGCCCTCGGGGGTGCCGGTGGCGATGACGTCTCCGGGGTGGAGCGTCAGGGTCTGGCTGATCAGGGAGATGATGGCCGGAACGGAGAAGATCATGTCGCGGGTATTGCCGTTCTGGACCTCGGTGCCATTTACCCGGGTCCGCACCTGCAGGCCGTCCCGGAGGTCGCCCACCTCGTCCTGGCTGACCAGTGGCCCGAGCGGGCCGGTGAAGTCGCCGTTTTTGCCGAGCGTCCACTGCGTGGTGAGCTTCTGGGCGCGGCGGGCGGTGAGGTCGTTGAAGGTGGAGTAGCCGAAGACGGATTCTGCAGCCTCCGCCTCGTCCGCCGATTCCACGCGGCGCCCGATGAAGGCGGCAACCTCGCCTTCCCAGTCCAGCCCGCCCTCTCCCGAGGGCACGGGAACGGGGACGTTTCCTACGGACAGGGATGCCGTCCAGCGGCCGAACAGGGTCGGGTAGGCGGGCAGCTCATGGTCCTTGTAGCTGCCTTCGGCGACGTGCGCCTTGTAGTTCAGCCCAACGCAGATCACGCGCGCCGAGGCGGGGACAAGCGGCACTTCGGTGACGGTTCCGCGCTCCACCGAGGTGCCGGCGTCGGCCACTAGCGTGACTGCCTTGTCCTGCCAGCCCGCGGGGTCCGTCCAGAATTCGGTGACCGGCGCGAGCGGGAAAAGGTGCGGGTCCACAAGGGCCGCTGCCCAGGATTCGCCTTGGTGAATGATGCCAACAAACTGCATGGGAGGCCTTTCAGGTCTTGCCGGGGCTGGGTGCCGGGGATGTTTAGAGTCAGGGTTTGTGCGCCTGGCGGCGGAAGAAATCGATGGTGGCGTCCGCGGCTTTCGCGGCCGCTGCAGGGTCCTGCCCGGGGAGCTGCCACATGTGGTCGGCGCCCTCAATCAGCAAAAGTTCGACGTCGGTGCCCGCGGCTTCCAGCGCCGCGGCCAGCGTGGCGGACTGCGCCGGCGGGACAAAGCGGTCCGCAGTGCCGTGGGCCAGGAAGAACGGCGGGGCGTGGTTCCCCGCGTAGGTCAGCGGGCTCGCGGCCGCTGCCTTCTCCGGCGCGTCGGCTGGCTGGGCTCCCAGGAGGAGCGCCTCACGTGAGCCTGGATCATCGGCGGTGGCGACGGCGTTGGGCAGCGCCTGCTCCCCCATGCGGAGGAGGTCGGTGGGCGGGTACCAGACGGCGACGGCGGCAACGACGTCGCTGACGTCCGCCCGATCCTTATCGCCGCGGTACTCTTCCGACCCGGCCGTCAGGCCCACCAGGCTTGCCAGGTGGCCGCCCGCTGAATCGCCCCAGGCGTAGATCCTGTCCGGGTCCACGTTGAAGTCAGAGGCATGCGCCCGGAGCCAGCGGACAGCAGCCTTGGCGTCCAGCAATTGGGCCGGGAAGTGTGCCACGGAACTCAGCCGGTAATCAGCTGAAGCCACCACAAAGCCGGCGTCCACCAAGCGCTCGATCGGGCTCAGGTTGAGGGAATCCACCTGAGGGCCAAGGGAAGAACGGCCACCTACACGCCAGCCGCCGCCGTGGAAGTGGACCACTGCCGGCAACGATCCGGGCTGCTGCGGGGCGGCGGACTGTTGTGCGCCCGGCTGGGAGGCGGCGGGTAGGTAGAGATCAAGCAGCAGCGGGGCTGAGCCCTCCGGGTGGGCAAACTTGATGCCCTTCAGTACCGGCCCTGCCGTCATCGTTGACTCCATGTCCTACCGTGCCGTCTCGTTCATGCGCCGGGCCACCAAATGTGGACCGCGTCACTACTCAACCTTTGCGCATCGGCACTTGGTCCCGCTGGGCCCGTTTCACTCAATGAAACTGCTTCATTGACAGCCAGGCCGCAACCAGGTTGGGCCCGCCCCGGCAGCTCCGTCCCCGTTAGCAGCGCGAACAACTGGCTGCACCTGCCACCGGCGCCAAACTAGGCTTGTTGTTACCGGGGACTCCGCACCGATGAAGGAGTTGATTTCCAGGCGGGGTGAAGTCATACTCGCCAATCCTCTCGGCCCTCCCGTGCGTGGCTGGAAGGACGTCGAGAGGACCATGGATCATGCATCTCCCATTTCCGAGAGGGCGAGCCGACCCGTTTTGAGCGGGTTTCGGAGTTTGTGGGAACCGACCTGGCTTACATTGTTGAACTGGAACGAACGCGGGTAAAAATCGGTGGATCCGGCGGGTTCTCACCAATAGCCTTGAGGGTAACGACAATCTTCCTGATGGAAGACGGCGGCTGGAAAGTTCTCCACCGCCATGCCGACCCCATAACTGCGCTCAGGCCAATCGAATCCATCGTTCAGTAGCCACGCGCTAAGACAGGCCGCTCCGGACTATCTGAATCAGCGAACCGCCGGGTTCCTATGAAATTCCGGCTACCACGCGTCCGTAAGACGGACTAAGGTCACATCCATGAAGCCGATCATCCTCCTCGACGTCGACGGAGTGCTGAACCCGAAGGTCCATCGCGGTGATGGCGATCGCCCGGACCTGCACCTCTCGGACGCGAAGGTTGCCTTGGTGCGGCGGCTCGCTACTAAAGGCCGCATCGCCTGGGTGACAACCTCGCCGGCGGATGTCGTGGCCGGCCTGGACGCACAGCTTGAACTCGACGTGGAACCCCTGCGAGTGAAAGTGGAAATGCGGGACAGCGACGCTGAGGAGCCGACGCCGAAGCTGTCATCAGTGGCACGGTGGCTGGAACGGATGGAGGCTTCCGGTGAGGCGGACTGGGACTCGGTCGTGTGGATCGATGACGTCCTCGGCCCTGACGTTCACGACTGGGCCCATCACCTTAACCAGCCTGTCCTATTGGAGAAACCGGTACCCGAACAGGGCCTGACGGAAGCGCATGTCGTCGCGGTTCAGGTGTTCATCGATGGCGGGAAGCGGCGGAAAACCGACTCCCTATGACCAAGCGCTCTTGCTTCCCGGATGTGATGTGTTACTGCAGGTGGCAGGAGCTTCGGGTGCTGCCAGAGGTCCGCATCCCCCACGGGCTTATGGTTGCTGTATCGCCCTGGCGTGGGGTGTTGCCAGTTGGGTCGCTAATCCTGCGAGCAGGATGCTCAGTCCTTGGTCGAGTTCGGCGTCGCCGTCGTAATCGGCGAGGACCGGACCCAGCGCCCGGAGGTGGGGGAAGTCCTTGGCCGGCAGGCGGTGGAGGCCCAGGCGCAGGATGGCTTCGTTTTCGTCCGGGTCCACGATGTATTCCTGCAGCTCGTTCAGGATGTGCCCATAGAGGAACCCGTAATAGGCACGGTAGACGTGAAGGGCACTTGCCGGTGTGAAGCCTGCGTCTATCAGCAACGCCAGGATCTGTTCCAGGGGCCGCAGCGTCCCCAGCGGTCGCATCCCCAGGGGGGTGGAGAGAGGGCGGGTGACCAACAGTGGCACCACGTTGGGGTGCCGCAGGGCCAGGAGCCGCAGGTCGTGGGCGATCTTACGTAGCTGCGCCTGCCAGTCCGGGTCGTCGGGAAAGATGGCCAGTTCGTTCAGGACCATTTCGGAAACCCCGTCGAGAAGGGCTGCCCTGTTGGAGGCGTAGCGGTAAAGGCTCATGGGATCGCGTTGCAACTCGTGCCCGAGGCGGCGCATTGTAAGCGCGTCCAGGCCTTCAGCATCCACCAGCGCCAACGCGGTCGAAAGCACAAGGTCCCTGCTCAGGCGCGCCCTGCGGGGGCTGGTGGGGGGATGTGGGTTCGGTGCGGGGGCCATGGTGGATCCGTCCTGCTGGTTTGCGTCAGGCCCACCCATTGAGAGATACGTAAGCTTGCTTATCAAGTAGTCTACATGTACAGTCTACGGTGTAGAGAAGTTGTCGACATGGTTTCAGTAGAGGGATCAAAGTTTGCATGGCCGCCACGGCCGCTCACATCACCGTCTCAGGAGAACCACATGACTACCCACACCCAAAATGAACACTCCAGCACTGTCCGCAACGCCAACGACATCAAGATCTCCACCCGGACCCTTGAATTCGCCGTCTACGTTGCAGCGGTCATCGCCACGATCATCACCGCGGCAGTTGTCGGAGACGACGCCAACGAAAACGGCGTCGACGTCTTCAACGCCAACGACGCGATGCAGTACATCACCTTCCTCACAGTCGGCCTGATGGTGGCCCGCGGCCTGGCGAAGGCCGGCAACCGGGCACATAACAACCACGCCTAACACGCGCTCTTCCGGCACCCGTTCCGGGAACTGACGATCCTGGCGCGGCACCTCTAAGGTGCCGCGCCAGACTCACCCTGTTTCACACTTTGTTTCAACCTGCCGGGCCACCTAGAGGATGGTTCGGCAGTTCCGCTCAGTGCCCCGTGCACGGTATTGGGCTTGAGACCGCTGTAGCCGAACGGCGGACAATTGCACCTTGTTGAAAAGAGCCATCAT
>NZ_PJII01000023.1 GCF_002929215.1 Arthrobacter sp. ZGTC412 | reverse complement strand
TGTTGTGGGAGGAAATCAGGCTTCGAGGGGTCGGTGGTTCGCAGCGCTATTTGGCGCGTAGTACAGCCCGCAAGGGGGTGGCCTAACGGGCGTTTCCGCGTTCGAAAGGAGACCGCCTTGCGGGCAGCTGTTCGGGGCACGACGTCGCTCTCGTGCAAGTCATAACGAGCCTTTATCACCTCTGGATCTGCTCCGAGCACGTCGCTGCGAAGCATCTCCTTGACCGGTGTTTCCGCAGGTCAGCGTGCAGTTAGTCTTAGCTACGCAAGATATGGGGGAGAAAAGTGATGAAACCTATCACGGTTGATGGCGGCAAGGGCACTGTGGAACTCAGCGACAAGGGAGTTCTCCGCCTTCTGCGGAAGCCAGGGACTGTTCTGGAGGCCGCTGATGTTCATGCGGCGATGGCAAAGGTCAATGAGCTTGCCGACGGTGCCGAGTATCCGATGTTGATCGACATGTCGAATACCCAAGCGGTCACCCGCCAAGCCAAGTCCGTTTTCAGCCTAAAGTGCGCCGCTTCACGGATTGCCCTGCTTGGCTCAAGCCCGGTTAATCGTGTCATTGCCAATTTTGCTATGGCGCGGCGGACGCTCCCGTGTCCTACGCGGTTTTTCACCTCCCGCACTGAGGCCATGAACTGGCTTCTCCAGGCGCCCCTTCCCTGACCGGACCCTGTCTCCTAAAAGGGCCAAGCTGTTACTCGATGATGGGCCGTTCTTCGGGGAGTTGGTAGAGGGGGGCTGGCTGGAAGGCGAGGGCAGAGGCGCCTGCCACGGATGAGCAGCAACAGTGTTTTGGCGATCACTGCGGCGATGCCCAGCAAGGACTATGGAGAGGCACTGGCGCTGGGAGGAGCTGAAGGAGCGGTGGGCGATCCTTTAGCGGGCGTAGGTAGTCAGTCAAATCTGACGAAGGCTCTGACCGATCCTCCTTGGAATTCCTCGGTCTGGGTGTAGCCAAGCGCTCCATAGAACGCTTTCTGCTTCGGCTCGTCGTCGGTGATTAGGACTTTCTGACGCACATGTGGGTACTGTTCAAGCGCTCGTTCAGCGAGGGCTCGTCCTATACCTCTTCTATGATGCGACGGCCGAACAAGAATGTCCTGAAGGTAGCAAATCGAAGCACCATCGGAAATGACACGCGCTAGTCCAACCAGCGTTTGGCCGTCATGAGCAGCCACGAGTGTGGAAGATCCTTCCAGTGCCCGGACCAGATTGTCAGGGTCCTTCGTGTAGGCAAGCCATTCCACCGCACGGTACAGCTCAAGGACTTCGCCGAGTGGCAGGTCTTTGGCTTTCACTACGTTGATGGTGGTCATGCTCCATCCAAACTCGCAGCTTAGTCATTGGGGGTGTCTTTGAGCTGCGTGCCCGTAGACCGATCGGCTACTGCGACACTGCATCCGATGACGGTCAGCCTCATCCCACCTTGTACTTGAAGCCCCGGTGCGATCCGACGAATCCCAAACGCTCGTAAAAACGGTGTGCGTCCTGACGTCCCTCGTCAGACGTGAGCTGGACAAGCGACGCCTCAATGGAGGGAGCTGCACTTCCAGTAACCCACCGCATCATCGCTGATCCGATGCCACTGGACCTGTAGTCACTGCGGACTCGAACAGCTTCGATCAGAAGCCGAGTCGACCCGCGCCGGGCCATGCCAGGTATCCGGGTGAGCTGCATTGTCGCCAGGGGATCGTCCGTCTCGTTCACGACCACGAGAAGGTCGTTGGAGGGGTCTGCGACGATAGCACTCAACGCAGACCGGTAAGCGGCGGCATCAGAATCGTCGGCCTTGTCACCCCTCGTTGCGCTGATTGGATCGTCCGCGAGAAGGACCATTAGTGTGCGGAGGTCGCTGTCGGTAGCCCTGCGCAGCGTGAACTTTTTAGCCTTAGCGATCAGGTTAACGGGCAAATGCAGAGTATTGATCATTGTTGCAGTTTCCCATTTATCATCCTGCGGGGCCGCCCGATCGAGGATCCTTCAACGGACACGTTTTGCGGGCCTAAGCGGGCCGGGAAGGTCCACTCCAGAACGAGGTGCATGCCTTACAGGTCTCCTAGGGCAGGATCTGCTGCCAATTCCGTGAGGGCTTCGACCGCTAGAAACTGCGGATACTGATCCTGTCTAAGCTGGTGTCGATAGTCATCAAGCCAGTAGCTAACGGTTCTTTGTCGAGTGATGCTCATGAACTCGGGGTTTGCCCGGACGAATTGTGCGTATTCACTAAGCATGGTTGGCCGCATGGGGAGAGACGCCGTTACGAAATTAAGAATGTCGAACCCGACTTCAATGACGTACTCACCGCAGAGCTGGATGACGAAGGGAATAGTCCAGACCGCGTCCGACGGGAGTATCTGAGACAGTGCACGTTGGCGGACCCGCCCGTCGTGGTTCCGTGACATCCAGCAGGCAAGGATAAGTTGTTGCCTGACATTCAGGTCCTTCGTGCGTTCCTCGCTTGGCCACTTGTAGTAATGCCGATATGGGACCTGGAGGCGCTCCCCGTGGACACAGATTGCCGGGTAGAAGCTCGCGGGCTGTTGATTCGTGTCTTGTATTAGCGTGTTTGGCGTCGCATGCAGGGGTTGGCTTAGCGTCCTCATCGTCACTTCGGCATCTGCCCGCACTGAGTGAGGAAATGCAGGCAGAAAGGTGGGTTCGTCAAACAGCGGTGCGGCCATCAAATGATTCAAGCACCCGGCAACTACCGTCGGGGAACGAAAGGTACTGCAGTGCCTTTCCGTTCTTATGTGGACGTCGCTTGTCTGTCAGGGATCTGGGGCCAAAGGGCTTGTTCCAGTGTCCGCAAGGGCATCCGCTAACGGCAGGCGATACAGAGCGGCAGTAAATATAAGAATTGAGTCATGGACAAAGTAGAGATCGGGCACACACAGCGGCTCATTTTTGAAGACGTGAAGCGGTCATCTGTTGGCGAACTGGAAAGTATGGTCGTGTCCATCGAGTTGCAGGACTTAGCGGCGCGTCGAGAAGTCGCCGCGTATTACGGAAACGGATTTGATGACCTTTCGAACTTCTTCAAGGACCTAGCCGACCACTGGTCAGGCTGGCGAGGCATCAAATCATACAGTTCTCTGGAGCGGGATCTGCAGCTCGAAGCGGAGCACAGGGGCAGCCACGTCGAGCTTACTTTTGATTTGCATGACCCAGAATTCCCAGGGACTTCAGGGACTTGGTGTGTCCGCGGCCAGTTGACACTGGAACCCGGAGAGGAACTCACCCGAATCAGCAACGCGCTAGACGGAGTTATGGCCCGCACCCCGAGAGGTGCCCGGTAAAGGATCGCCTAACGCGCGAGTGCGATGGCGACTGGGTCTGCCAGCGGAGGTCCTGTTCTCCAAGAGAACAGAAACGTGGTGACGCTTGAACACCGGAGTCAACAAGTTTTCGCAGCTGACGGGCGGCAGTGCCAAGTGCCTTGGATGCGTCGGTCTGTCCCATCGCGGTCGCCAGTATTCCTGGGTGAACGGCCCAACACCGCACGCGACCTTTAAGGTCCTGGGCAAGTGAGACTGTCAGCATATTCTGCGCGGCTTTAGAGATCTTGTAGGCGTAGCTCGTCGAAAGTTCAGAGAGCTCACCATTGGCTTGCGCGGAAACAGATCCAAGCCGTGATGTCACGTTCAAAATTATCGGATTGGGGGCGCTGAGTAAGTTTGGCAAAAGGAACTGCACCAGGCGCAGGGGGCCGGCTACATTCACATCGAGTGCATTCAGAACTCCGTCAGCTTCGATTGCTCCCAGATCTGCATGCGGTGCCCCCTGGGCAGTCAACATGCCGGCCCGGGGCTTTACAAGCTCCCGTTCCGATTCATTTGTTGTTGAGCACGGACAGTCAAAATCTCCCTTGCGGGCTTCGCCGCGAAAAATGACGCACTCACTTCAGATATCGTTCTTACATATATGCCGCCAATAAGCGGCCAATAAATGGGGGAAATATGCGACCAACGGCAACGGGATCCGGCCACTCTTCATCTGCGGTGGAACACACTTTTGATGACACAGCGGATGAAGGAACCGTCATCGTCCTTCCTCTGACCGCCCAGTGACGGCTAGCGAAGGCCCCGAAAGGCGACCATCAACGGGCTCTGTGCCCTTAGAGGAAGTTCACGAGAAGACGCCGGGAGCAGAGGTTGTCCCGGCGGTTAGACCTACCCCGCCGCGCCCTGCCTATGGTGAGATACGAGAAGAACTGAGCGCGGAGCTTGATCAGCAAGCCAGTCGACCTCGGCCGGCGAAGAAGCGATCCGACGGCCGATTGGTCTGGGCTCTTATCTCGGCTTGCTTAGTCATCGCCCTGCAGGCCTACCAGGCAGGGGACCTGTCTGTTGGATGGCCTGCAGCCCTTCGCCCCCAGGGCCAAGTTCTAGGTGTGCCAGTAGGTCCGACACCGATGGCCGAAGCACCATCTGCTACCGCTCCCGTCAGCGAAGTAGCGGTGCCGACAACGGCCGCTCGAACCACACCCAATGGCCGTTCCAAGACCACCCCCACACCCGGGAGAGAATCCCAGCCCACGCCACTCGGAAGCCCTGCGCCGGTCTCCACAAGAAGTGACTCCTATGCCTTCCTCGGCCTTCCCGACCTGAAACAGGGCACTGTCGCTTACGACCCTTGCCGTCCCATCCACTATGTCACGAGGGCTGCGAACTCCCCTGAGGGCGGACATGAGATGATCAACGAAGGGTTTAACGAACTCTCGCGTGTCACCGGCTTGCAATTCATCAACGACGGCGAAACTCTCGAAGCCCCATCGGAGCAGCGGCCCATGTACCAGCCGGACAGCTACGGTGACCGTTGGGCACCCATTCTGGTTGCATGGTCCAACTCGGACGAATCACCCAGACTCTCACGTGAGCAAAGCGGCAATCGATTCACAGAAGCGCTCGGCTACGCTGGCAGCAGAGCCGTCTCACCCAGCACCAAAGATCGCTACGTATACGTCACCGGCCAAGTCGTCCTTAACACCCCGGCTCTTGCCGAAGCGTCCGCCGTCGAAGGCCCCACACTGACACCATCAGTCATCGCACACGAACTCGCTCACCTCGTCGGCTTGGACCACGTCGATGACCCCACCCAGCTGATGTACCCCGAATCAAGCCATCAACGGCCAACCTACGCCGATGGGGACCTCACAGGACTAGCAGCCCTCGGCCGCGGCACCTGCTCACCAGGTCTCTAGCCAGACAACCGGCAGGGCCGGACGCCCTGGACGCCCGATTGGGGATCCTTGAACGGACGCAACTGGGGTTCGACCCGCTGGTGTTTGACGTTGGCTGAACGCGAGACCTAGATCTCCAAGATTAGTTTGGTGAGCATCTTAGGTTGGCTGATGAAGGGCGAATGACTCGAGTTCAAACTGACATTGTTGGTACATCGGCGGGCCATACGTTCCTGAAGGACGGGGCTAATCGCCTTGTCCAGTTTGGAGCGAATATACGTGCTCTCGATGGTTGCCCAAGCAATACGGCTGGGCACGCCACGACCGTGACCAGGTTGTTGAGGCACGAGGAGTGAGGTTGCCCATGCGCTGTCGGCCTTGGAGCAATCCCCGTAGAGAACCTCGCGAGCCCGTTCCGGATGGATGCTGGTCGACCCGTCCTCATTGTGACGGACAGAGTCGTTGACCAGTGCCGAGGGCCCACCCAACACGGCGCCGTTCTCACCGGCTGCCGGTACGAACCCTGCAACATAAAACAGATGTCTGACCCGTTCGAGGCCCGTGATGACAGATCCGCCGTACGAATGCCCAAGAACAACTGGCATCCCCAAGCAGCCATCGACTACCTCCTGTACGGCTGCAGTGTCCGCAGCCAGCGAGCCCCTGTGCAGACGAGGAACATGTACATTCGCGCCTCGATGGCGCAGATCCTCCACCAATCGGTCGAAGTGGGCCGGCTGATGCCATAGCCCATGGACGAGTACGACTTCAGTCCGCTGATTCATTCCGCCAGCCTATGTTCTGAGACGCAGCTTGTAGTGGGAGTGGGAAAGCACGAATAGGTAATTGACGGGTCGCAGTGACCTTCCGTGAGCCGGTCCAACGGCAGTCCCCCCGATCGATAGGGGATGGCTGAACGTACACGCTCGTCGTGGTGAGTGGGTAAGGCTCCCTCAACGTGGTTGGACGCGGCGGGCGGCAGCGGTTGTGTCTCGGAAGAGTTGACTGGTCACGTACGCCATCGGCCCCTGCAGGTAACCAGCCAGAACCCGCTCACCCGAGGCAGTGAGCTCGTAGATCTTGCGCTTGGCACCGGTACCCGCCACTGATACCTGGCTATGGGTGATGAGGTTCAAGCCTTCCACCCGCCGTAGGGCCCGGTGCATGCTCTGTTCATCCACCGCCAAATAGGCCTCGCTGAGTTCGGTGATGAACTCGCGGATCTGTCCGGACCACCGCGGTTCCTCGGACAGGGCCAGCAGGATGAAGAGCATCAGCGTGCTCTTTTTGTGGGTCTCGGTCCACGCGCCGAGGACTTTGCGCTCATAGTCGGTCAGTTCAAGGGCAGGTCCGCCAGGCGCCGGTTCAGACCTCGACATGCTCATAGCCCCTGCTGAACATCGCGCCGATGGTGTGCACCAGGAGCCCGGCGCCCCACAACACGCTCATCGACACCAGAGGACCGGACCACCCCTGCTGCAGCATCTCACCGCGCCCACTAAGCATCAGGATCCACGCGTGCAGCCAGAAACTGCCGTTGATGATCAGGTACGCGACAGCGTGCGCGAAGTAGGTTCCATACGCGCGCTGGCGCAACGCCGTCGCATTCCTCGCCGTGAACACCACCATGTAAAGCGCCACCCCGGCAAGCAGCAGCATGGTGCCGGCTGTGACTCGTCCGTCCGCGACGAAAGCTGTGTAGCCCTGGACAACCAGTACGCCGGCGACCAGGGCGCTCGTATACCGGGCCAGGCCTTGGTTGGTGATCGGGGTGACGCCGTCGGGTCGGTTTCCCATGCCAAACTCCTTAGTAGACTCTTGGTATAGTACCTACGGTTGCTCTATTGGTCCAGCGAAAATGGGAAATGGCCTCGGTACGTGGTTGTCCCGCGTACCGAGGCCTGCTCGCGGAGGGGGCCGTTATGGGTGCCTTGATTTCGTAACGGCCCTCAACGTGGCACTACGTCATCGAAAGACGAGCCGACGGGTGGCCAACTGGTGGCCACTCTCCGTGCTGTCTTTGGTACCGCTAACAGTGATTGTGTTGTCCGTACTCCCGGCAACTGCAGGAAATGGCGGCTTTTTCGCAGCGCTATTTGGCGCGCACGGTGGAGCCCGTAAGGGGATCCTTTCCCGGGCGGGTGAGCCTTCAGCGACCTATCAAGGGTTCCAATTCAGGACGGCGTCGCGGAGTTCCGCTACCGACATCTCGCTGCCGAGGCGCAAAACCGGCAGGTCTAGTTGGTCAAGCCATTCCTCATGAGCGGCACGGCTTCTGCCGTCGAATGCCGGGTCGTCGTAACCCTTTGCCCAATTCAGGAATTCGGACCACGCCGCCTCGTCGAAGTCTCGGCCGGCCCGGCGATGCACCTCGCGTGCTTCGAGGCGTCGCAGCCGCTCACGAGAGTCGAGCGTCAAGAAGACCACGGCATCGCACTCTGCAACGATGCTCTCCCCCCAGCCCATCATCGATCCGGACAGGACCCAGCCCTCCCGAGGAACGAACACGTCGCGCATCAGGGCCAGCCGAGCGTTCTCGGGACGCTTCTCGACGTACGGCGGGATGGTGGGCACCCAGAAATAGTCATCGGCGTCCGCGTGAGGAACCGACCAATAGTCAGCCAGCGCCCGACCGAACGTAGTCGTTCCGCTACCGCTCGCCCCCATCACATGAACCCTCGCACGTTGCATGACTCAATTATCGGGGTGTGGGCACGGGCAGGGATGCAGGCGGCGGGCGCTTTCGTGTAAGTCGATGCCGTCTCGTGAGCAGGTGGGTCATCGGGGCCTCCGGCGTCCGCTCCGGGATCCTTTACCGGACGCCTCAGCTGTAGTTAGCGGTAACTGTTTTGTTGATTCTGTCGAGACGGACCAGCCCACCGTGGGGAAGGATCCATTGGGGTCGGGTGTGGCCAAAGGGAACTCCGACGCAGATGACCGCGTCCGGGTTGTACGCACTGACCTGTCCGATGATCACTTCGCGCTGTTCTGCCCTTCGTCGGGCTCGTTCCTCCACTGCCGGAACAGGTTCCCCTAGTCGGCTGGCTGGTGGGCGGGCGACCAGCACGCCGGCGGCGGCTGCAAGGATTCCCCTCTCGCCCAGGGCTCGCACCCATCTCTGCACTACGTCTGCGGCAGGCAGCTCCTCGCTAGTTTCGAAGAGCAGGATCGCCCCTTCGAGGTCGCCCACACCCGGCATCCGGTCAGCCATCGCGATCTGGTCAATCACCTCTCGGCAACCGCCCCACGACCGTCCTTCCACCACCGTCTTCGGACCGGACCAGACCCATGGTTCTGTCGCCTCGCGGACACCGAGCTGTGTCAGGGCGCGGGGGTCTGTCCAAGGGATGCCGTAGTCTTCTGACTCTCCCGGATCGGTCAGCTCAATGGTTCCGCCTTCGATTAGTGCGGCGCGAAGCGAGACCAGGTGCACGTCATCCACACGCGGACCTGCTCCCAGGTGCACCTGCGTGGAACCACCGAAGTAACTGGGGATCCGGAGGCCCCACAAGAAGTTGTGCAGGTTCGTGTTGTCGCTGTAGCCCAGGAACGGCTTCCGGTTGTCGGCGATGACATCGGCGTCGAGGTGCTTGATGATGGTGATCTGGTCGTCGCCACCGATCGTCGCAAGTACGGCCCGGACCGTGCGGTCGGCGAACGCGGCGGTGACGTCAGCAGCCCGAGCTTGGGCGCTTGCGCCGAGCTGCCGTGTAGTTGGGTACTCGACTGGAATCAACCCGGTGGTTTCCGTCAATCGCTTCATAGCCTGCTCGTGGACAGCTTCCGAGACGGCTGGTGCCGCAAATGCTGGAGAGAGGATCGCAACCCGATCACCAGCGCGGGCCTTCGCAGGCGGAGTCAGTTTCTGCGAGGACATCAGTTCATTAGAGCAGTCAGTCATCCAGTCTCATGGCCTCCACGCCGGTCCGCGCGACGGCCGCTAGACCGACGGGAAGGACTTACTCCAGCACTGCGGCCCTCTCTATGCGACAGCCGGGCCTAACGAAAACCGAGACTTCCTCGAACAAGGATGTGCATTTGATCGGTTCGTGGCGGAATTCAGCGATCGCCCAGAGTCACACCATCGCTCGTAATCCGGCGAGACAAGTGAAGCCCTGGTGCCCGTTAGCCCATCCTCTACCGGACGTCCAGGAACCCCGCGAGGGCTTCTATCCACTGATCGAATGCGTCAAGATGCGTCGTGTGATCCTCCGGGAAGGTCGACACGTGTCACGTCGTTACCCCGCTCCACAAATTGTGCCTTTTGTTCCTCGGTGAACATCCCGTCGCCGGCGTAGACGACAAGTGCGGGCGCCTGTACGCGCGCCCACTCCGTCCATCGCGGTTCTGCAAGAGGGGTAAGCGCTGCGACCATCACCTCGGGGTCAAAGCGGGGATGCAGTCCGTCCTCCCGGTGCTCCATGTCGTCTACCCATGCGCGCTGTAGTGGGCCGTCCCCCAAGAACTTGGAGGCTGCGGAACGGTCCGAGAACGGCACAGGCCAGGAATGAAAGTACTCACTGAGTGCTGCATGCTCCTGGTCGCTACCGCTCCCTTCGCCACACTCAAGGAGCACAAGGGTCCGCATTAGGTTAGGGTGCGCCGCAGCAGCGAGCATTGCCGTGTGAGCACCCATCGAATGCCCGACCAGATGAACCGGGCCGGAGGCCTCGCCTTCAATAACTGATACAACGTCATTAACGAATGCCTCACGCGAGGTGTCAGAGGGTAGCCGCGTGCTCCTGCCGTGACCCCGCTGGTCGACAAGTATGATCTTGCGACCGGGTAGGGCACGGGCGGTGGACAGGAACTCCTGTCCACTTCCAGCCAGTCCGTGGAGGATCACGATGGCAGGTTCACTCCCGTCAATGACGACGTAGCTTATTTCGACACCATCGCCCGCCCGGATGACACAACTTGTTTGCTCCATCCAGCGATCCTACGTAGCGACTCAGAACTGGGGATCAAGAAGCGCCGCCCCTAAGCCGATCCCTCCCCGAACACCGATCGCGTTGTACATCTCGACCCCAAAAGGGAGCTACGGGGAGAGCTGCTGCTCCCAAGTGCCGGCTGCCGCGCGCCCGCGTCGGTACTCAAGAACGGAGCAGGTTAGGAACGCAGAAGCAGCCAGGACCATGACGAAGATAGACGCTGGCCCCCACCATTCCGGCAGCTTCTCAGCGAGCATCATCGTACCCACCCCGAGAACGATCGACACCCCGAATAGGTAGCGGCTCCATGCAGTCATATCCACAGCCTAACCGCCGGCAGAGATTCTGAATCGAGGTGCTCGTAAGCCGACTGGCTTACGGGCGGCTTCAATGGCGTTTTCTAGCTACGATCTGAGGATGACGAGCCTTTTGGATCAACTCGCGTGGCACAACACCCCGATTTCAGCGGCGCCGATTACAAGGGCCGCAGCGCAAGAATGGCTTGATGCATACGTGACGGCATGGAAGACCTACGACGAACGAGCAATCGCTGATCTATGGTCGGAAACTGCTGTGTGGCATTACCCATTCCAGACCCGAGCATCAGGACGCGAGGACATAGTCGCTGAGTGGATGAGTGAGCGCGATGCCTTCGTAGGTGAGTCCTTCGACGCCAAGTACTACCCCGTGGCCATTGAGGGCGACCGAGTAGTCGCCCATGGCCGGACTGTCTTCTACGACTCGGGTAGTGGTCGCGTAGTCACGGCATACGACAACATCTGGTTCCTGCGGTTCGATGACTCGGGACGGTGTTCCGAGTTTCATGAGTGGTACGCCGGCCGCCCTGAGGACGAACCAGATCGAGCAGTCCCTGAGGGCCAGGCAGCAATACAGAAGACATCGACCCTGAGGCACGACCGCCCGTAGGAGGATCCCCCTACGGACAGCCGAGCCCATTTCCTAGTCCAGCTTCACCTGTCTCGAATCCTATGCGCCTCGAAACCCTAAGGGTTTGGCGACGACCACGACTCATCCTGAGTTCCCAGAATCCGCATGTGGTTGAGTAGGCCCATGGATAGCAACTATGTCAATGGGGGCGGCATGTGGTTCGCCATCGCGCTGATCAATGCCGGATTGGCCGAACAGAAGAACCGGAGCAGGCTGGCATGGTTTTTCATCTCAATGTTCTTCGGGCCATTCGCGACGCTACTCATTGTGGTACTTCCCGCGCCACTGGAAGCTCAGAAGCTCAAACCTCGGCGTAGTGCTGCATCAGGATGATGACGGCCGCAGCCAGGATCGGCAAGCGGGTGGGCTGGCGCGCCATTTAGCGCTGCGAAAAAGATGCCATCTACCGCTGCGATTCACACCCTCCTCAGGTCCAGAAAGCTTCCATTTTCTGAGACACTGCTTTGCCTGCCGGCCTCCGCACCGCATGGCTGGACGCATGGTGTTTGGACAGTCAGGACTGGACAAGAAAGGGCAAGGTGATCAAATCGAAGTGGATCCTCGATGACACCAAAAGCATCGCAATTTCCCCCAAACAAGTGCCTCACGTTGGTTTCCCCAGCGTAAGGCTGGAATAACCGGCCCACCGAATGAGATGAAATGGAATCGATTTGAGACCAGCGTTGACTATAGGAATGTCTCCTCCGGCCACCGAATCACGCTGACGCGGGCGCAGCCACTTAGGAGCGGGGTGCCTCCGTAAGGTTAGCGGTACCGTAGGCAGTCTTTTCGGCATTGTTATAGATCACGACGCTGCGAACGGGCTTGGGCATGGACTCCCACATCCTGGAGTCCATGTCGACGCGCTGGCTGCTCGATCGGGCGAGCGGTAGCGGCCCCAACTCAATCAGAGTTGATGATGACAGCTGTAGTTCACCACCGGGTCCGGGCCCTCCGATCCCCGGGCTCAGCATGAGGCGGAGAATGTCGCCAGGACCTGTTGCAAAATCCTCGAGCTGCAGAACAGCGCCTGAATCTGTGACGCGGATCGTGGCCGTCCCCGTGGTGGGCGCTCCTTGCGACTGAAACTGTCCTTGTAACGTCACGGGACCGCCGCGGCGGTGGGGTTCGCGGAGGGGGGCCGCTCTGCTCGCTTCCCTGCTCAGGACCGGGTCCGAGTAGGTACAGCCGACGAGGCTGAGAGCAAGAATGCTCGTGAGCAGCAAAGATCGAACCGAGTGCATAATTTCCCCAAGATTTATTCCTTTTGCACCCTACCCGATGGCCGCCGGAGCCACGGGCTTGTCTATAGGAAAATCTCCTCCGGCCGCCGATCACGCTGCCGCGGGCGCAGCACCACAAGCGGGCAACAACCGGACGCCGGGCCACAGTGGAAAAGGAACACAATCCACTAAGAGCCGGGGGCAGCACATGAGCCACGAGTACATCCTGACGGACGATGACGCAGCACCTGCCGATGCCACCCATGCCCAGGACGTTCTCGAGCTCTCGATGTTGACCATGCCGCAGCCGGGCGCCCCCATCGTTGATATCTCCTGGGAGAAATCCCCGCTGGACCTTTAAGTTTCTGCAGCGATGACGCTGCAGCACTGAGTTTCCTTTTGCTGAGGGAAAACTGAGGCCGGCCCCAGCCCTTTTGAACGGCGAAAAGGGCATCGCTTCGCTCGGGCTGTAGAAGCGTTTTTCTGTTTTGGCTGCTGTCCTGACGGGTTGTACGTGTCCGCTCCGGCCCGTCCAGCCCCTCCTTCATCGGGGCCTGCGGTGCAAGAATCTCCCTGCGGCGCCTCCTTCGTCGCTGATTTCCTCCGGGAATTTCCCGCCCCTTGCCCGTGCGGGTAGACAGGTGTCCGTCGGCCACAGCTCCGCAAGCTTCGCCAGCAGCCAAAACAACGGGGGGAGAGGGGACGATGGCCGGTCACCTAAGCCGCCCCGCCACCGGTGCCAAACAACCTGGTCGGCGCCCGCTCTCGTTTCCAGCCGCTTGACAGACATAGAAGCGTCGGGGGGAAGAAGGGACGCTGGCCGGTCACCTAAACTGCCCCCCGCCCACGTGGAAGGAACATAATCATGAGCGAAAAGAAGTCTCGCGAGCCTTACACGGGAACGCCGATCGGGCGGGACGGGACCCCCAGCCACCCGCAGGATCCCGTTTACAACATCATTGAGATTCCTTCGGATTGTACGTGCCCGTTCCGGCCCCTCTAGCCCCTCCTTCGTCGGGGCCTGCGTCCCGGAAACTCTTCTCCGGCGCTCGTTCTTCGCTCAACTCCTTCGAAGATTTGCCGTGTGGACACTGCCGGACACCTGGCCACTACCGTTCGAAGTGCCCTGAACTGAATTAGTAGCGAGTGTGGACATTGTCCACACTCTTGGCCTCGTACCGGGTCGTACAGCCCTCGAACAGTCTCGGATTCCGCAGGTTTTGGGGACTTCCAGTGTTTGCAAGGGCTGGAGTCCGGTTCGAGTCCCACTTCGGGCACAGTGTTTCCGCAGGTCACAGCCCTGTTGGGCGGTTGAGTGTGTAAAAACCACCATAAGTGTGTACACGAGCGAGGCGTTTTTCTATGGCCAGCACCGCTACACGCCCCAAAAGGCCGGCTCATCGTTCTACATCCCGCCAAGTGCGGCCCTCTGTTCGCACCGGCATCCCCGGAGCTCTCCGCGGAGACTCTTGCTCAACCAAAGCTGCCGATCCCCGTCTGCATTAGGGTTCACCTGCAAAGAGAAGGCAACCGACCTCACTTGGACACTGAGCGGTATGCGCTCGGGCCGGAGCGTCAGCCTTCAGCCAGAGCCAGGTGAAGTACGGGACCGCGTCTAGGTGGACACCACCCTGGCCGACGATTGCGAACACGTCGGCAGCAAAGACGGCATTAAGACCTGTACGAGGATGTCAGGCAACACGTGATCGACTTTCTGCTGGCTCAAACCGTTCTCCTTCCAAGTGAGACCATCTTGCCTACCCCGAAGGGGGCAAACACCTTCCGGGGTAGGGCAGGATGGCGCAGTACGCTGTCTGAAGCGGACGCATGTCCCAAGAGAAGGAGCAGCTTCATGACCGAGCCAACAGGGAGCCGCGCCCGAACAGGGCCTGCCCCGGTTGACCCGAGTAAGTTCGTCCACATCGATAGGCCCAGTAACGCATCCCTGCGCGGAGCAGTAGTTACAGGAGCTGTGCTGGCTGTCCTGTTCGGGGCTGCTGCAGGTGGCTGCATGCTCCTCCCATTCCACCCCGAGAATGAGTTCCTTTATCTGGTCGGCGCGGCCATCGGTGTCGTGCTGGCCCAGCATCGTGAATGTCGGGGTCACCTTGCGGTCCGGTAGGCGCCGGCGGGAGGACTTCGTGCGATGTGGCGATGACCCCTCCGGAATGACGGACATGATGTTCGGTGTCATGAGAGGCGAGCGGACGAAGGACGGCGAATGGTTCGTGCCTGTGCAAGGCTCCGGAGACTACCAGTGAAGCTAGTGCCAGGCCCTGACCGGTGATAGGGATTCTTGTGCCCGCACACATGGTGCCCAAGCCCCGGGTGACCGGGCATCCGAAGAACGGGGAAAGCGCGCCCCGGAGGACGGACAGGTAGGCGAATCGGCATCCGTCCCGCCACAGTTTGGCGTTTAGGGCGGAGGTCATGTCCTACGTCGTCAGTTCAGGGGCTCTGCTCACCTACGTCGGGGCTCTGCCGGCGTGGACGAACCCGGCATTGGCGATCTTGGCCATCCTGACAGTGTCCTTCTTCGGGGCGATGCCGGCTGCCCTGTTCATCCGCATTCGAGGCAGGTTCCAAGGATGAACCCAAGGAGTTCTAGACGCTCATCAACGACGTCCCGGTCGCCCATTACTTCACCAACACTACAAATTGTGAATCCTGCACGGGGAGTGCTGCACCTCCGCTTGCCTGCGAAGCGGGGCGCGTTTCAGCCGATACGCTGGAGGTACCACGTGCAGGTCGCGTGACCTGGGAGCAGCGGGCAGGGTCGTAATGAGCTGGCAAAGACCATCCGCGACCGAAGGACATTTATGTCAGCCACCCAGGACACTACACCCCGCAGGACCAGGAATCGGGTGAGGCATCCTCGCTTCACTATTGGTGAGCACGTCCGGTTCGCTGAAGGGTCAGTCAAAGGCACCGGCGTCGTGGATGCCGCCAAGGCGGACTTCTCTATCGTCTGGCTTTGGACGGATGGCGGCAACGGCCGCAGGATGTTCCTTCAGGGATTGGGGACGATCATCGAATCCACGGCGGACCCTGATGGTGAGCAAGGGTCAGCCTGACTCGCAAACAGGCCGGGCATCCTCGACCAGCGCTCTGAGGGACTCCAGGAGTTTACCCGCGGACCTTCCTAAGCCGCATGCTGCGTCGACGCGGGATCTGTCCTGTTACGGGACGGCCGCGGCGCCATACTCTGTGCTCGCGGCGGCTGGTGGCTTCGGCAGGAGACGGAGCCGAAGCCACCAGTGAGGACCCGTTCCGGCGACGGCGCAACCTCAGGGCGACGAATATCATCAGGCCAATCCAGGCGAAAGCGGCACCGAAAACCAGGATCAGCAGGGGGATCGCATCCATGGCTAATTTTAGGGACGGGGCGGTGTGGATGGCTTTCTTGCTTACCAAGGGTTACCCACATGTAATTGCACCCAGGTCGTCGTTACCCGTTCATGATCTTCGCGTTGCACGTAGCCCCACGCGCGGTCCATGTTACAGGATGATCCGACCGACCGATAAACAACACCCGCGCGGCCGCATTCCGACTCTCTATGAGGCGAGACTCACCAGGTCGAAGTGCCTTAACGATCATCAATGACTTATCAAGTGCTTAGGGCGCCTCGCCCCATCAGGGGCAGGAACGCAGCGATTCTGGACGTAGACGCTGACGAAATGGTGGTCAACCCGCCCGCCGTCAGCCCGTAACTGTGTCGCCGTGCCGGTGGGCGACCTTCCATGCGCCGTCTTCGCGTCGGTAGACCTGGGTTGCCCGCAGGACGTAGCTGCGCGGCTCTCCGTCTACTGAGGCCGAAGTGTGCTCAAGACCGGCGGTATATGCCATGTCGCCCACGACCTCGTAAGCCAGCAACTCAAATTCGTAAGACGTACAGTTGGAGAACTGCCGGGCCAGACCAGTGAACAGCTCCTCCAGTTCCTGCTGGCCGAAGGCGTTGCGCCACGCCCCCAGGACACTCACCGGTTCGTTGCGGGACCAAATCGCCCGGCGAGGGCCGGCGTCGCCGTTATGGATCGCCAATTCCGCGTCATACAAAGTGGACCGCACCCAATGCAGGAACTCACTGCGATCGCTCATTCCATCTCCCAGCGGAAAATTAGAATTCTTTACCCTTAGAACAGAAGTCCGTGCCGCTCAACCAGCGGCATTGTCGCCTCGAAGTCCACCTCGGCGCCGTACTCCGCCGCGAGGGCCGGAAGCGTGTCGGGGGAGTATTCGCCGCCGGGCCCTGCAAGCCGGCGGAACAGTGCCTCGACCCCGCCCGGAACGATGATCTCAAGCACGCGGAGTTCGTCGTCGCCGGCGTTCCAGAAGGTGTGCCAGCGTCCGCGAGGCTTAGCCACCATATCGCCCGGAGTTGCCCTGATCTCGATGCCCTCCTCGATCACCCCTAGTGTGCCGGCCAGCACGAACGTGTATTCGTCTTCGCGGCTGTGCCGATGCATCGGCGCGGCCAGCATCTTCGGGCCGAGCACGTGTTCGACCAGCGCAACCCTGCCGGAGGAAGCTGCGCTCTCGAGAAGGTACCTGTCCTGGAACCCTGGTTCTCCAGTGACGTCGCCCTCGCCTGCGCGGACAACGTGAGGACCAGCTGGTGTGTCCATACGGCCATGATAGGACCGCGGCCTCCGTGTGGGTACGCAAGAATTCCAGCAGGGTCTGCCATCTTAATCTCATCGAGTAAACCGGATTCGAAAGGCTGACAGATGGGCGCATGGGGTTACCTGCAGTTCGAGAATGACGATGCGCTGGACTGGTTGTCCGAACTCGAAGCAGGGGGAGCGGGAGTCGTCCGTGGTGCTCTTGCCAAGCCGGCAACGGTTACGTCGAGGCCCCGGAGGGCAGCCTAGCCATCGCCGCCGCCGACATCACTGCGGCCTGCCAGGGCAGCCAGGCCGGGGACCTGCCGGAGAATGTCGCCGACTGGGTGACCGCGCACGGGGCCGAGATCACCGCCGAGGACGTGGAGCTCGCGCTGCAAACGGTTGAGCGGGTGGCAGGGGAGGGGTCAGAACCCGCCGAGCTGTGGGACGACGCCGACGAACCCGAATGGCGTGAGTCCCTTGAAGACCTATCGGAGAGGCTGCGTGCCGCACTTTGGTAGGGCGCGGGGCGGGGGCACCCGGTTATGTCTAAGCCGCCCTTTCATCGGAGCTATGGCTCTCGACACTTTGGACTGCGCGCCTGACTTCGGCTCGCGGCCGGCGCCGGGCTTTGACCAGAACAATCAGCATGGTCAGGATGGTGACCGTCCAGGCAATTGCGGCGAGGAACACCAGACCGATTGCCACTAAGGGGTGCATGCCGAAAGTCTAGGACCGCTCCGCTTTGATTCTTGGACGCAACTCCGCAGCATCAGAGCCGGAATTTACGGAAGCACGGTTTGTATTGGTCCCAATTGCGCACCCAGCCGGCACCGGCTTGATACACGCTGCCAGCGGCGTCAGCGTCCCGGATCAGGTCGAGGATCGAAATCCCAGGGCCGCAGCAATCGATTCGACGTCATTGACGGTAAAGGCCCTACCGTCCCGGAGCCAGGTGGCGACGTAGTTCTGGGACAAACCGATCATCGCTGCCAGGGATTTACCGGATACACCCTGCTGTTCCATGTGAAGGCGGATGGCTTCCGAGAAAGCCTTTGCATGCTGTCCTGCAGGTTCCCCTGCGCCCGCGGGCATCAGGCGGCTTCCAGTTTGGCGAGTCGCTCGGCAATGCGGCTGCCGGCCCCGCGGGACTTCGGGCAGCTGTGCATCCACATCTTCAGCACAGCTATTTCTTCTGCCCTCTGGCCGAGCTTCCGGTGGACGACGGCTGCCTGCTCGGTGTAGCAGGGAGCGGGCTCCCAGCCTCCGCTGTCGCGTTTGGCCGCTTCGTAGCAGAGGACCAGGGCTTCTGCGAGCCTGCCTTCGCGCTTCAGCTGCTTGATCGGCTTCACGAGCTCCAGGTAGTGGATCCCATCAACCCTGCCGCGCCTGAATTGCTGCGCCTGCTCCCCTTCACCCTGCAGAGCTTCCCGGACCATCGTTGCCTTCTGAACGTGGGAGTGGTTGATCCGCTCCTTCGATGTCAGGGCGGGCGGGTTGTCCCGGGTGTGGGCCCATTCCGGCTCGCCGGCACCCAGCCAGACGAACGCCTTTGGCGAGCAGCTTCTGATCCCACAGCACATGCAGCTGATATGGCGCCGGCCGGCAAGGGAAGGTCCTTTGCAGCGTACGACGGCAGGCAACCCACCTTCTCGCCATCAACCAACACAGCGACGGCGTGCGGATCGACAGGCTTCTCAGGATTCCGTTGCAGTTGGGCCTGGCCCTCGTAGTATCCCCGCTCGCCGAGCCCCTTCCGGTCAGCAAGGGCTGCGACGGCGTCGTTGGCGAACGTGGTCGTGCCGGCCACTTCCAGGCAAGGGCTGAAGTGCATGGGGACTCGTATTTTCAATGCCTGCTGGCTGGGCGCTTGAGCACCAGAGGTATCAAGGACTGGCTCCGCGTGCGAGCCCCCTCCTAATGCGCTACGCAGCCAGCTTCCAAGCCCCACTAATGCCCCAAAAGTCCTTGGCGATTCTGGTCCGCCGGGGCTGACTTTACCAAGCAGCCATCAGCAACCGCGCACCCTTGCCGTACGCGGCCGCGTAGTCAACTGGGCTCCAGCCACCGCGCCTACAGCTCGCCACTCTCTTTCAAACCACCCCGAGTAGGCCACGCCGGCGGCGATGCTCAGCTGAGCTGCAGTGATGAGGCCGACAATTGGAAGCACCTCCGGAGACCTGCCGTTGGGTGTGAACAGGACCAAGCCGGCTGCGATCAGCACCGTACCGATCACCGAGACTTTGATGACGTTCGGATTGATTCGGATGCTCTGCTCCACGCGCGGGATGTCAGAAGCAGGCTTCGGAAGCTTGCGCGAGAACCGCACCCCCAGCGTCAGGAGCCAACCCAGGGCGGAGATGGCGGCACCAAGGACCATCGTGATGACTCCCCGTCCCGGATCCTGACCGAGGAATCCGGCCAGCAAGGCATCCAACGCTTCCGGGGATCGCGATCACAGCCCTGTACCACCAGGCAAAGAAAACCCAGGACCGGCGCTGCGCGTAACCGAAGGCCTCGGCCCGCGGATCTGTTGCCGCCGCGACCGCGGCACCCCCCAATGTCATGGGTCACGCAATATCCGCTAAGTCAGCGCGGGGACCATGACGCACACCGTGGCGTTCCTGCCGCATCCGGAGTTCCTATCCGGCAGCGGCGTCGAGAGGCCGTCCGCTTTCATCAAGT
This sequence comes from Arthrobacter sp. ZGTC412, assembly GCF_002929215.1. GTDB lineage: Bacteria > Actinomycetota > Actinomycetes > Actinomycetales > Micrococcaceae > Arthrobacter. Next base: position 53,833 of record NZ_PJII01000023.1, on the reverse strand, counting down.
GGTACGCCCCGCTCGTCGATCAGGAAGTCCTCGATGACTGCCCCCGAGGCGGTATCGATTATAACGATGGAGTCAGCCGGCCAAGCGGGGTCGGGGACAAGGTCGTAGTCAACATCTGAAATGAGCGTGCTGTTTTTCGCCCTGTTGAAGGCATCAACGATCTTTCCGGTGCGCGTGTTGACGGTCACGGTCTCCTGGGGAAGGCCATCTGCGCTGCTGGAAACAGGGGTCGAGTTCCACCACCCCTCATAGCCGCCGATTGGACGGTCTGCCACAGGCGTCCGAGCCACTGGCGTTTCACTGGAGTAGCCTGCGTGAATGCCGATGGCGGCGCCGCCGACAAGGATGGCGGCCGCGCCGGCTATGCCCAGGATCAGTTTCATGTTTTCCCCCTTTGTGATGCGTGACAGCACCATGCCGCCGCGGTGAAGCAACTCGTAGGTCCTTGCCGTTGCCGATGAGCACAGAGCTCCGAAAAGCAATGACTGCACGGAGATGCCAACGGCCGGACCGTCACGCAGATCGGCTCGCCACTGTTCCTCACGGTCTTCCCTGAGGCGAACCGGAGTCAAGGCCACGGAGACAGCAAGGACAGCCTCAATGAGCCTCATGCCCCTTGCCACTGGCCCTCAAAGGTAGCGGGCGAAGGCCTGGTCGCAGTCGTCCGGACCCGAAGTCGGTAGGTGTTCACGTAGTCCTGCGCCAGTGGCCGGGCTTCAGCCAGCAGCCGGTAGTAGCGCCGGCGGGGCCCCTTGCGATCCTGGCTGGAGTCCCATTCGCCCTGGATCCACCCGGCAGCTTCAAGGCGGTCCAAAATCGGGTAGACAGTGCCGGGCTTCTTGCCGACGTCCTTCACAATCTGCAGGCCCCACACACTCTCGGCTGACAGCAGTGCCTCAAGGACCAGTGCGGTGGCGGGTGTGACCCGCCCCAAGTTCTCCATGCACTAAATCTAGCTATATAGATTTAGAAGTCAAATGCAAAGCTCCAGGTACCGTCTGCCCGCGTTCTACAACAGATGGACCGATGGCAGTCGTGACGATGCTCCGGTTTCTCACGAACTCTAGCTTGCGCGACACTATCTCAAAGGTTCCAAAGAGGCTGAGCATCGCCGCCGGCGTGGCCTACTCGGGGTGGCTCCCGAAGAACCGCGCCGAGTTGTACTCACGGTGGCTGGAGCGCCGCTGACCGTGGCCACAACCAATCGAATGAACATGGGGACCGATTTGTGTGATCGACGCCTAGTGGTACCAGGGACGGCCTGAACTGAAGGTCGAAGGAGGCATACTTCGCCCACGCGTCGAGGAGCTCGTCATTGACCGGCGTGCAGAAGGGGCGGTATGCCACCCTCCAACGGGCCTGCGGCTTACCACCGGCGGCGGCGATCGCGGCGCACGGCCCCGACGCAGAGGATGATCGCGCCGGCCACGAGCACTGCCCCGATGCCCTGCAGACCCGGGGAGTCATCTGCGCCGCCGAGCACGAAGACGGCCACGCCAATCGCCACGATGAGAAGTGGCACCAACCAACTCACGACTTCTCCGTGACGTCCCCAGCAGCGTCGTCGTCGGCGACCCACTCGAGTAGGTCGCCCGCTTGGCACTCCAGGACCCTGCACATCGCGTCCAAGGTGCTGAAGCGGACCGCCTTGGCTCGGCCGTTCTTCAGCACCGCCACGTTGGCAGGGGTGATCCCGACGCGCTCGGCGAACTCCCCAACGCTCATCTTGCGCTTGGCCAGTTCTACGTCGATGCGGACGACGATGGCCATCAGATCACACCTTCCATGTCGGTCCGTAGTGACGTCGCCTGCCGCAGCAGATCCCGCATCACCACGATTAGCAGAACCAGCACCGCACCGATCAGCGTTATGCCGATCAACACCGCAGGCGACCCGGGGTCGCGCAGGTCGGGGGTGAAGTAGATGTACGCGATGAGTGAGCTGGCCATGGCAGCCAGCAGCAGCCACGCCACGACGAACGCCCACATGATCAGGTCCACCCACCGCAGCGAGGCCGCGGTGAAGATCCGGTCGCGCTGAACCAGGGTCAACAACCGCCAAACACACACGATTACAACCTGCAGACACAGGGCTTCCAGTTCCCAGAACAGCAGCATCGGCCACCGCCAGGGATCGAATGCCGGCCCCTCCTCGGTCGTGAAAAGAAACTCGCCGGGAAGCGACAGGACTTGGGCGACCAGCAACCCAAGGAACACCATTACCAGCAGGACCCGAAGCGGGAGGACTAATCGAGTAACAATATGCATGCGTTAAGAGTCGTTTGTATTCTATCGAAAGTCAATGCGTTGTGGTGATGGAGGCACACCACGCGGCCCACGTACAGAAGAGGAGTAGAGTCGAGTTCGCAAAGGATCGCTTGGCAATGATGAAGCTGCCTGAAGGCGGGTATCTCGATGGTGGGTGTCGGCACGGACGGCCCTTGCAACTGAGATGGCCCCAATTAGAGCCCAAGTCGACATTCCACTGAATATGGGGAAAAGTGCTGCCAGAAGTTGAAGTTTGCTGCCAAGTGCTGGGACGCACGTCCTTTTGCGCAGGGCCTTAATTCCCACTGAACCCTCCCGACCAACTCTCAACGGAGCCCCTGGTCAAAGCGAGTCGGTCTTCCGCCCCGTTTCGCCATCGATGAACACCTGCACCGCCACGACATGCGCTTCCGTCAGGCCCTCTTCGGGTACCGGCTTCTCCAATAGGACAGGCTGGTTAAGGTGATGGGCCCAGTCGTGCACATCAGGTCCGAGGACGTCATCGATCCAGACGACCGAGTCCCAGTCCGCCTCACCGGCAGCCTCCATCCGTTCCAGCCACCGAGCCACTGACGACAGTTTGGGTGTCGGCTCTTCAGCGTCGCTGTCCTGCATTTCCACCGTCACGCGCAGGGGTTCCACGTCGAGTTCAAGCTGTGCGTCCAGGTCGGCCACGACGTCCGCCGGCGAGGTCGTCACCCAGGCGATCCGGCCTTTGGTAGCGAGCCGTCGCACCAGGGCAACCTTCGCGTCCGAGAGATGCAGGTCCGGACTGTCGCCATCACCATGATGGACCTTCGGGTTCAGTACTCCGTCGACGTCGAGGAGGATGATCGGCTTCATGAACGTGACCTTAGTCCGTCTTATAGCCGCGCGGTAGCCGGTAACTAATATCTGCCTGCTGGCAAAAATCGCTCTCTGCTTCGACGACCACCGGAGCAACCAGGGCACCGGCCCCTGTTGGGACTTTCCCCGGGCGTTACTAACCGGTAACCGCTGGCTGGCACAGGCCGGTAGCGGACGTGCGTTGCTAAACTGCCGTCCATAAGCGGTGCGACCTCGAGGAGGGCCAGAGGGTGGAGGCAGACATGCCCTGGACGCCTCGTGATCCGTGGTGGGTGCGGGACAACCTGCGCGAAGCCATCGACCGGCTGGTCGATCTGGGGTACACGGTCCGCGGGGGACAGGGCGAAGACCCGGAACTGATTGATCCCGGTGGATCGGCGGTGCAGACCTGGCGGGAGGACTATCCCTACGAGCAGCGGATGTCCCGTGAGGAATACGAGGCCGAGAAGTACCGGCTGCAGGTCGAGTTGCTGAAGTTTCAGTACTGGGGCCAGGACCACGGACTCAAGAGCGTCATCGTTTTCGAGGGCCGCGATGCCGCCGGTAAGGGCGGGACTATCAAGCGCTTCACCGAACACCTGGATCCCCGCTCGGCCCGGACCGTAGCGCTGGGCAAACCCTCGGACCGTGAACAGGGCCAGTGGTACTTCCAGCGTTACATTCAACACCTGCCCACGGCCGGCGAGATCGTGATGTTTGACCGGTCCTGGTACAACCGCGCCAACGTGGAGCGGGTCATGGGCTTCTGCACTGAGGAGGAGTACAGCACGTTCATGGGGCAGGCGCCCCTGTTCGAGAAAATGCTCGTCGAGTCCGGGATCCAGCTGAACAAGTTCTGGTTCTCGGTCACCCGCCACGAGCAGCGTACCCGCTTCGCCATTCGACAGATTGACCCGGTCCGGCGCTGGAAGCTCTCACCCGTGGACCTTGCCTCGCTGGACCGGTGGGACGACTACACCGCGGCCAAGGAGGAAACGTTCCTGCGCACCGACACCGACCACGCGCCATGGATCACCATCAAGTCCAACGATAAGAAACGCGGCCGGATCAACGCCATGCGCTACTTCCTCAATCAGTTCGAGTACGACGGCAAAGACACCTCCATCGTGCACGACTCCGATCCGCTCATCGTCCGGCGGGGACGCGAAGCTGTCGGCGACTAGGGCGTGTCGCTTTATTGCCGTAACCAGATGACGACGGCGTAAAGGACGACGCCGGCGCGGTAGGTTAGTGCGAGCTTGTCGTATCGGGTGGCGATGGCGCGCCATTGTTTGAAGTCGAAGTTCACGGGGCGGCCGCGCCGTGAACCGCGGCGCTTGCGATTCTCGATCTGATCAGAGGGTTCAGGGATGACCGTCCTAATGCCACGGTTACGCAGCAGTGACCGGTTTGCCGAGATGAGTACGCTTTGTCACCCCAATACTGCGTCCGGCCGGGTTCTAGCGCGGCCACGGCCAAGACGAGGGACGCGCACTGCGTCCATCACGACGGGGAACATCGGTGAATCTCCGGCCTGGCCCGGGCAAGTCCGCGAGTTCATTGACGCAGGCCGGATCGGCGAGGTTGTCTCAATGCACGCGCGCTTCCACTTCGTGATGGACCGCAGCCCGGGATGCTATGCCATCGACATTATGAACATGGTGATGGGGCGGGGCCCGGTGAGCGTATACGCCAAGGGGACGAGCCCGACGGACACTGTGGAGACCACTGTCGCCGCGATCCTGGACTACGACGGCGTCATCGGAACCCTGAACTGCGGCTTTGAAGGACCCCGCACCAACATGTTCCAGAGCATCGGCACAAAGGGACAGATCACACTCGACAAGGCGTTCGACCCGGACCCCGGGGACGCGGCACGGGTGACGGTCTCGCTCAGGGACGGCAGCACGGAAGTCTTCGATATCAACGAAAACCCGGTCACCGTCGAAACCGAATGGTTCAGCACATGGGCCCGCAGCGCGGGGCAAGAGGTTGTCCATCAGGAACTGACCGAGCAAAACCTGGCCGTCCGGCTCGCCATCCATGAATCCCTCGCCGCGGGACTCCCACGCAACGTAGAACCGGTGCACGCCGTGGAACACCACTTACTTCAGGAGCAATAACAATGACGTCATCAACCACTTCATCAGCGGATCCGAGGCTGCAAGCACCGAACCGACACCAAGCCCGTCTACAACTCCGCCACCGGCGCCGTCACCGCAGAGCTGCGGCTGGCCAGCCAGGCGGATCTTGACGCGACCGTCGCTGCGGCCAAGGCGGCCGCTGTCACCTGGGGCGACATCTCCTTGGCCTAGCGCACCGCAGCGCTGTTCAAGTTCCGCGAACTCGTCGCATCCCACGTGGACGAACTGGCGCAGCTCACCACCGCAGAGCACGGCAAGGTGCTCTCTGACGCAAAGGGCGAGATCGGCCGCGGCCTGGAAGTCATCGAGTTCGCCTGCGGAATCCCGCAGCTGCTAAAGGGGGGGAATACTCGGACCAGGTCTCCCCGGTATCGACGTGTTCTCCTTCCGGGAGCCGATCGGCGTCGTCGCGGGCACACCCTTCAACTTCCCGGTCATGGTGCCGTTGTGGATGGCGCCGATGGCCCTCGCCATCGGCAACACCTTCATTCTCAAGCCCTCCCACCGGGTTCCGTCAGCAGCCATGCTGCTGGCCGATCTCGCGGATCTGCTGGTCAAGAAGGTCGAGGAGCGCGCCGTGGCCGTCAAGGTCAAGAACGACACGGGACCCGACGCCGCCATGGGACCGGTCATCAGTTCCGACTCCAGGAACTTCATCGTCAGAACCATCACCGAAGCGGAAGCCGCGGGAGCGGCGATGGTGGTGGACGGCCGCGACCTGGTGGTCGCCGGCCATGAGGAAGGCTTCTGGGTGGGCCCCACCGTCATCGACCACGTCAGGACCGAAATGAGCGCCTACACCGAGGAAATCTTCGTGCCGGTCCTCGTGGTGGTCCGTGTGCAGGACCTTGAGGAGGGCATCCGGCTCATCAACTCCAACCCGTACGGCAATGGCACAGCGATCTTCACGTCCTCCGGTGCCGCTGCCCGGAAGTTCCAGCGGTCTGTGGATGTTGGGATGATCGGCATCAACGTGCCCCTGCCGGTCCCGGTTGCCTACTACTCGTTCGGCGGCTGGAAGGCTTCGCTGTTCGGCAACAAGCACATCCACGGTCCTCAAGGGGTGTCCTTTTACACCCGCGGCAAGGTCATCACGTCCCGCTGGCCCTAAGCAAGCCACGCCTCCGGTGCATCGTACAGCTTCCCCTCCAATTGAACGGCTCCCGGTACGGGCAGCCCTCACCGAGGCGTTGAAGGACCGGCTGCGCTCATAGTCAACGCAGCCGGTCCAGTCTCGCCCACGGCCAGTGATGATCGTCTGGTCCAGGTTGACCCGTAACCCCTAACGCTGGCTCGCGAGGACCCGCCCGGCGATCATCGGGCATATCAGAATGAACAGGAGTCCTTGCCGCGAGTCACCGCTCAGGAGTTATTGAAGTGCCGGCTCAGCCCGGTGTCAACGGTGGGGGCTTTGGATGGTTTGATTAGTCGGTGCTCCGTCTCAGACGCCTCGTGGTCCTTATCCTATTTGCGGTTTGTGTCACCATCGCTCTTTCGTTTTGGGTGCTTGGGCAACCTGCCGCCGACGCCAGTCGTGCCTTTTCTCCACCGCCGCGAGCGGAGGCTGAGCTCGAAATGCTGTCCCCAGGCATGACCACCGCCGTGAACGTAACCAGAAACCCGGAGGCCGATTGGGTTATCCGGGCTGCAGGGCAGACCGGAATCCCTGAACGCGCGCTGCGGGCGTATGTTGCCGCGGCTGTGACCGTGAATGCTACTGCTCCGACGTGCGGGATCGGTTGGAACACTGTGGCGGCCGTTGGTTCCGTCGAAACAGCACACGGGACTTACGGCGGCGGCAGCCTAACCGCGGCGGGGCAGGTGAGCCGCCCAGTTGTGGGCCCCGTTCTCGACGGTGCCGGATTCGCGGCTATCGCCGACACAGACGGGGGTGCCCTGGACGGGGATACCCGCTGGGACCGTGCTGTGGGACCGATGCAGTTCATTCCTTCCACGTGGCAGCTCGTGGGGCGGGACGGGAACGGGGATGGAACGGCGGATCCGTTCAATATCGACGATGCCGCCCTCAGTGCCGCGACCTATCTGTGTGCCCACGGCCGTGACCTCACCACCGCGGACGGGTGGACCGACGCGATCTACGCCTACAATCAGTCCGATGTTTACATCCGGCAAGTGCGTGATGAGGCAACGGCATACGCAGCAAACGCAGGCACCGCAGCAAACGCAGGCACCGCAGGATGAGACCACGGTTTGATAGTCAATGCTCTCCTGCGTACGAAGAAGTATCGGATCTGTTCACGGCCGGGAGGGGGCCGAGCGTAGCTTCGTTGGAATAAGCGTCGTGAGTCTCCAGCTAACGCCGCAAGGGTTCTGCAGCCCTCGAACTGTCTTGGATTCCGCATGTTTTGGCGAATTTCCTGTGTTTGCAAGGGCCGGAAGACAGTCCGAGTCCCACCTCGGGAACAAGCCGATGCACCTCTCAGCCCGGTTCTAAGAATCGCCCGAGCACGACGACCTAGCAGGCCGACCAAGCAGTGGACGTGTGGCCGGCACCACGGACATGCCTACCCAGGGCGTGCGGTGGTTGAAGTTAGCGTGGAGTAACCCCTTCTAACCATTAGGACCATGAAGACCACCTGTTCTCCCGCCAAAATCCTGACCGCTGTGACCGCCTTCATAGTGGCGGGGTCGCTAGTAGGTTGTGATGCTGCAGCCAACGCCCTTGAGGTCCTCGAGCTTCCTCCAAGCATCGTTGCCGATGCGCCAGCTCCGGCCGGGCCGGCCTCTGCCAGTGACGCCGCCAAGGCCCTAGTTCAGTTAGAGAGCATCCCGGTGAAGGGCCGCGCGCCTAAGACTGGTTATACCCGGGACGAGTTCGGACCGGTGTGGTCGGACACGGACCACAACGGCTGCGACACCCGCAACGACATCCTCGCCAGGGATCTGACCAACGAAACGTTCAAGCCCGGCACCAACGACTGTGTGGTCACCGCCGGAACCCTGGCCGACAAGTACACCGGCACGACCCTTAACTTTGTCCGCGGCCAGGGAACGAGCTCGGAGGTCCAGATAGACCACATCGTTCCACTCAGCGACGCATGGCAGAAAGGCGCACAGCGGCTTAGTGCCGTCCAGCGCAAGCAACTCGCCAACGACGCCCTGAACCTTATGGCAGCTGACGGCCCGACTAACAGTGCCAAAGGTGACAAGGACGCCGCCACCTGGCTGCCGCCGAACCGGGCGTTTCGATGTGAGTACGTGGCACGCCAAACTGCCGTCAAGGCCAAATACGACCTCTGGGTCACCCAGGCGGAACACGACACGATCGCTGGGATTCTCGAAGGCTGCAGGTAGACCCAAGGAACCGCGGGAGCCTCCCCACCGGCTGCATCGACGCAGAAAGCCTTTTGATGCAGGTGGGATGCGCACGAAAGCGTGGAACGGATGCACGGACCCCCTGGTTTGGTAGCTGAAGGCGGGAAATTATGTGCGGCCCCGCCGGCGCAGGTAAGTCGACAATCGCCCGACAGCTTGCGAGCGCTGGGATGGTGCCGCTTTCTTTCGACGAGGCTGCATGGCACATGAGCCGCCGCCCATGCCTCTGGCTCCGGAGACTCAGCGCGAGATCGAAGCAGCCCTTCAGGCCGTTATAACTGTCATGTAGATGGTTTCGCTTGCGCGCAAGGAAATGACCCTCCTGCTGTGCCGGAGGCTTGCAGCGCCTGCGGAGTTATCACGCCTGCGAGCAGTGCCTGTCGGACGGTAGAGGCCCCACCGGCGATGTCCACGCCCTTGTCGCCGGCGGCCTGGCGCGCTGCGGAGTAAGCTGCCTCGAAGCCCTCGGTCGCGAAGTGGAATGTCGTCCCGCCGTCCATCTGGATCGGACTACGTCAGTGAAGGGTCAGCACGAACACCGGCTTGGTACGGCGGTTCGGAACCCCACCACCCGGTCCACACCTCATCCCAGTACGCGCCGCGCTGACGCATGAGCCAGTTATTCGCGACCCTGTCGGCATCGTTGGCCCGCGGGTCGCCGATGCAAACGAACTCGTCCAGACCTCGCCAACTTCCGCACCTGTAGGGTTCTACAGATGGGGGACTGGAGATACACTCGCGGGCGTCAAAGATTTGCTAGGACTGGTATGTGGCTTGGATTCGCCGCGCTAACAATCGGTATTCCCGCCTACTGCGCCTCGGTTTTCTGGATCCAATGTCCGCCAGAATACGGCTACTCACCAGGGCAGACGTCCTGCAGGGAAGTCGAGAATATTTCAACGTTCACGGGCTTACTAGTCTTACTCTCCGGTCTTACCGCTGTTATTGGTGCAGGATACGGGGCCGCTGCCCTGGTCCGACGAGAACAGCCCTGGCCTGCCTTGGTCCCCGTCGCCATCGTGGCTGCCTTACTGGTCAACTGGATTCTTCGCTAGTAGTGCACGCTCGTTGGTCCTGAGCGTAAGCCGGCAAGCTGCGCAGCAGCTCGCTGGCCGCCGGGCCAGGCATCGCATGGGGGGCTGCGATGCCAGGCCCGGCGCTCTGACTGTGTGAGTCATGGGGGCTAACTCCTAAGCCAGACATGCAAAGCATGCAGTGATGACCTTGGGAAAACCCTTCGACCGTGACCTTGCAGAAACCTTGCGAAAACCCTATGGACTGGAACTCCAAGGCCCCTGGCCGCTTCGTGCAGTGTCTACGGGCATCGGCGACACCCCCTGACGTAGGCAATCATTTGAATCCTTGCGCACGGTGGGTGGGCGGACCCGGGCTTCCGGACGCGTGGCTGGAGCGACTATCAGTAGCGGGGGTCCACACAAAATTCGCTATAGCCTCCGCCTTATGAGCGCATATGATCAGGCCTCGTTGACCTCTACGACCAAGGCAGTCCAGATGGACCAGATCACAACTTCTATCGCGCCCTTGCCGATGAAGTCTCCGCTCAATCGGTCCTCGATCTTGGATGCGGAACTGGCATCCTCACCGTCACTTTCGGGTGGAGGACGAGAAGTTGTGGGTATAGACCCGTCGCCCGCCGTGCTCACGTACGCACGTTGCAGGGCGGGAGCCGATACTGTCGAGTGAATTCGCGGTGACAGCAGCAGCATTCCCCGAGGCGGATTCGACTACGCAATGATGACGGGCAACGTGGCTCAGCACATTCCCGCCTCCTCGAAGAGCAGCTACACACAACGGGCTTCGAAATCGAAGCTACTTACGGTGGCTGGAAACGTACGCCTTTTACTGAGAACAGTCCCCTCATCGTCCTTTTAGCTCGGGCCCGGCATCGACTCCGAGCCACCAATTGAGGAAGAACGGTCATCATGCTTCATTCCCGAAAGAGTTCCGCAGTTTAAGCGCACTTTTGAGGAATAGGCCCGAACCCCCTGCAAAACTCAATTCAGCGCTCACGGAGGGCGCTCCAGCATTCCATTGGGGACACATTGAAAATCAGATTAGCGCTTGTCACAGCGCTTTCTTTCGGGCTGCTCTTCACCGGCGTCACTGCACCAGCGGAGGCCAGTACTCCTACCTACGTGACTAATCTTCGCGCAGCAGTTCGCGCACTGCCCGTAGCGGCAGAGAACAACGCCGGGTACGACCGGAACCGATACTTCGGGCAATGGAATGACCAGAACAGGGACTGCCAGAACACTCGCGCAGAAGTTCTCGTTTCCGAGAGCAGAGTCGCCCCTAAGTACACGACTTCCCGTCAATGCACCGTTGCAAACGGTAAATGGGTGACCACGTTCGATAATCGCACGCACACCTCAGCAAGTACCGTGCAGATTGACCACATGGTGCCCGTGCACGAGGCGTGGGGTTCGGGCGCCAGGGCGTGGACGCAGGCGCGCCGGGTCGCGTTCTATAACGACCTTGGGTACGCGGGCTCGCTGAGCGCCCAGACCAGCAGGTTGAACTCCTCCAAGCAGGCTTCCGGGCCTGAGCAGTGGCTGCCGCCGGCTAACGTCTGCTTGTACATTGCACAGTGGGCCACTGTGAAGGCCCGTTGGAGGCTGACCGTGGATAAAGCGGAAAAGGCCGCGCTGATCAGGCACGCGGATAAGTGCGCGCCGATGCGGCTCTCCATCACCAGGGCATAGGCCGGTCCGTCGCACGCCACTGCAGCAGGCGATACCTCATATTTGAAGCACAAGTCTGCAGCAACACTCGTTGTGGTTCCTTCGCGCTATCGTTTCCCGTAATGCGTGCGGCTTCTGGCGGCCGCCGTGGGCGGGTTGGTACCAACGGCAGGGACACACACAAGGGGTTCCAATGGGTGATGGACTGACCACTGGCCGGTTGGAGCGTCTGTTTACCGGGTCGGTATGGGCAGAGGGCCCCTTATGGGTTCCGTCGTCGCAGACGGTGCGCTGGAGCGATATCCCGAATGACCGCATTCTCGAGTTCGACCCGGCCACGGGGAACACCAGGGAATACGCAGTCGGGGTCGAATTCACCAATGGCCGAACCATCGACGCCGAAGGCAGTGTTGTGCAGTGCAGTCACGGACGCCGCCGGGTTGAGCGCGACCGCGGGGGCACAGTGACACGATTGGTCGATTCCTTCCAGGGCCGCCGGCTGAACTCGCCTAACGACGTCGTAATTGCCCGGGACTCGAGCATCTGGTTCACCGACCCGCCGTACGGGATCCTTCCCGGCACGAAGGAAGGGCACGAGGGAGAGCAGGAGTACGGCGGCTGTTACGTGTTCCGCTTCGAGCCTGCTTCGGCAACCCTCACTCCGGTGATTACCGACCTCGTCTACCCGAACGGCCTCGCCTTTGCACCGGATGAGTCTGTCCTTTACGTTGCGGACACAGCCGGTCCCGGTCGCGGGGTGCCGCTGAGGATTGCCGCCTACGACGTGCGCGACGGCGCGTGCAACCCCCGCGGAACAGTTCTTGAGCTTGAAGAAGGCCATGCTGCTGACGGCTTAAGGGTAGACGTCCAAGGCAGGATCTGGACCTCTGCCGGCCCCGCCGTCCGGGTTTATTCACCGTCCTTCGAACTCCTGGGCACAGTGGCAGTGCCCGAGAGAGTATCGAACTTGTGTTTCGGCGGCCCGGACGGCCAGGACCTTTACATCACCGCCACCACCAGCCTGTACCGGATCCGCACCACCACACGCGACGCGGCGCTGAACCATCAGCCCACCGACAACTGATCACGAGGATCAGCATGCAATACCGAACCCTGGGCGGCCGAACCGGCGCCGTCGTTTCTACCTACGCGCCGGGAACCATGACCTTCGGTGCCGAGGCCACCGAGGAGAACTCACGTGCCATTCTGGACGACTACTTCGCCGCGGGCGGCAATTTCATCGACACCGCCGATGTCTACAGCGCCGGGGTGTCGGAGGAGGTCATAGACCCGCCGGTTAGCCTGCAGCCCTGTACAGCCTGCTGGTCCGGGAAATCGAATCTGAAATTGTTCCGGCAGCGCTCGACGCCGAAATCGGCCTGTTGCCCCGGTCACCTTTGGGCGGTGGCTGGCTATCGGGCAAGTACAAGCGGGACCAGACTCCGACGGGAGCCACGTGGCTGGGGGAGAACCCCGAACGTGGCATGGAGGCCTGGAAGGGCCTATCCATACGGACCCATGGCGCAGGAGCAGCGCAACTGCAAAATTGAGGGTGGACGGTAGGCACTAGCGGATAACCCGGTAACGAACGTGCGTTACAAGGCGGGTGCTGCTCACTTCCGTCGGTTCAAGCTTGAGGTTCCCGACGCCGTCGAGCAGCCGCTCGCCTCCTCCGAGGACGAGCGGCGCGATGTGGAGCCGCAGTTCGTCGATCAGTCCGGCCGAAAGGAATTGGCGGGCAGTTTCGGCACCTCCAGCTACCGCTACGTCTCTGCCGGCAGCCGCTGCCCGCGCCTGGACCAGTGCCGACTCTATTCCGTCGTTCACGAAATGAAACGTGGTACCGCCCTGCATCTCCACTGGCGGACGTTCATAATGCGTGAGGACAAAGACGGGGGCGTGGTATGGAGGTTCTTCGCCCCACCAGCCGCGCCAGTCCTCATCCCACGGGCCTGTTCCCGGACCGGCGAACATGTTGCGGCCCATGATGTATGCGCCCGCGGAGAGGATCCCCTCCAGTGCCGCTGCGTTGGCCTCGGGTTCCTCGAACTGCCACCGGTGCAGTTCCTCCCCGCCTTCGCCCAACGGGTTGGAATGGCTCTGATTCCGGCCGGCAAGGAAGCCGTCGAGGGATACGGTGAGATCGCAGGTGACGCTGTTCATGGCTTCCTTCAGCGGTGGCCGTTTGTTCAGGGCGTGGATCGATACCGGCCATGCTATTGGCGTTCGACGGCGGCCGGAAGAGGCAACAATGACGGTGCCCTTGAGCGGGCGGCGGGTTAGGATCGGCCGCATGGAATCCGTCGTTATGTACAGCCTCAGTGAGGGCGTCGACCGGTCACGCGTTATGGAGACTTACCACCGCCATCAGGAGTACTTCGAAGCGTTCCGCGCCGCCGGCGGCGGGCTACTTGCATTGGGCCCGTTCCTCACCGCGGATCCGGCCGGCGCGTCGATGGGGATCTTCACCTCGCGGGAGGAAGCCGAGCGGTTCATCGCAGACGATCCCTTCGTTATCGAAGGGCTGGCCGTTCCACGCGTCCTCGAGTGGGATGCGGTGCGGTTCGACAAGGCGGATTAAGTTCCTTGCTTATTGGAACACGGCGGCAACAGCGCTGATCTCGACCCTAGCGCCGGGAACCCCCAGCGCTGCGACCCGCGCTCCGGTCCACGGCCGGTTCGGCGGATGCGAGCTCCGGCCCGATCGCTCCGTAGGCCGCTGCCAGGTCGACGCCTTCAACGAAGGGCACCGTCCACTGCACGACGTCGCCGACCGTCGCGCCGGCAGTTGCAAGGGCGATTTTCGCGTTTTCGAGGGCGCGGGCAGACTGCGCAAGCAGAGGGGTAGACCCGGCCCCTTGAAGGTCTGATCGCTTCGGGGATAGCATTTCCGGCACCTGCCATCAAAGGAGACGGTCATGGGAGAGACAACGAGCCAGGGGCCATCAGCCGAACTCATGGTTGACCTCATCATTTCCCTTGACGGGTACGCCTCGGCCGAGGGATGGCCCGGCTGGTGGGGCCTGGAGGGGCCGGAATACCTGGCCTGGCTCGAGGAGGAGGGGAAGAAGGACTACGCCTTCCTGATGGGCGCCAACACGTACCGGCTAATGTCCAGCATGTCGGATGAGGCCGCGGCGGAAGGCTCCGGATTTTCGGAGGAGGAGGGTGCTAGCCTCACCGGCCTGGCCGCCGTGCCCAAGGTCGTCTTCTCCTCCACCCTGCGGGCGCCCCTGACCTGGCCGAACTCGGAGCTGGTGGCGGGTGACGCGGTGGAGGCCGTGCGGGAGATGAAGCGGACCGGGACCAGGCCTTTGAGTACCCTCGGCAGCCTAAGCCTCAGCCGGTCGCTGCTGGCCGCCGGTCTCGTGGACAGGTTCCGGCTGGTCGTGTTCCCGGTGGTCACGGGCAGCACGGGGCGGGAGCGCATCTACGATGGCTATCCGGACGTGGCACTGGAGATGGTGGACAGCAGGACTTTCGATTGTCGGCTCCAGTTGCTGGAATACGTCCCGACCATCCTCGACGGACCGCCTGGCAACCGCTGAAGCTGTTGCAGGAGACATGCGGTGAACAGTATTTTGGGGCATGGCCAAGAGGATTTCGGATGCGGAGTTCTCGGACGCTGATGGCGTAGCGGATTGGCGTGTACTTTTCTGGGGTGCGAAGACCAGCTTCGATACGGACGATTTTGCACACCACGTGGTGAACATCGCTACCTGGCAAGGGCGCGAATAACGACCGCTGGATTGTCCGGTTTACCCTATGACCCGGTCCGGATGCCGTTTTCCGCAACAGGCGGCATATGCACGATCGTCCATATTCGCGCGCGCTTATGCCATGGGAACAGGCTGCGGAAGTCCATAGGCTTGCAACCGTGATGGATGCCAACGAACACAAGAGCCACATTGTTTTGCCCGACGCGCCGCCCGAGCAACAGGCGGTCCTGGAGGCAGGCGGCGTTGCCTGCTGGTCCGAGCCGGTCTCGATTGATACCTATGCCCCGGGGGAGCCCGACCGGTATCCGCTGTTCCTGGACCGGCGCGTGTACCAGGGTTCCAGCGGCAAGGTTTACCCCATGCCGTTCATCGACACCATAGAGGCATCCAAAAAAGCCCACCTTTGGCATGCCATCCACCTGGAGAACGAGTACGTCCGCCTGATGCTGCTTCCGGAGATCGGCGGCCGCATCCACATCGGCTTCGACAAGGCCGCAGGCTACGACTTCTTCTACCGGAACAACGTGATCAAGCCCGGCCTGGTGGGGCTGGCGGGACCTTGGATCTCGGGCGGTGTGGAGTTCAACTGGCCGCAGCACCACCGCCCCGCCACCTTCCTTCCCGTGGAAACCTTCGTAGAGAGGAACGACGGCGGCGGGGTCACCGTGTGGCACTGCGACCTGGACCCGCTGCAGCGGATGCGCGGAACCCACGGAGTCCGGCTTCGCCCGGGCAGTTCCCTGATCGAGGTGGAAGCCCGGCTGTACAACCGGACGGATGAGCCACAGACCTTCCTGTGGTGGGCGAACGTTGCCGCCCGCGTCCATGGGAAGTACCAGTCGTTCTTTCCCACCGATGTCCGGTACGTGGCGGACCACGCCCGGCGCGCGATCACCGCCTTCCCGAGAGCGGACCGGCCCTACTACGGGGTGGACTACCCGGCGCTCGCCGGGCAGGGTGTCCAGCCGCATGCGGACCGCATTGATTTCTACGTGAATGTCCCGGTCCCCACCTCCTACATGATCACTGACACCGAAGACAGCTTCTTCGGCGGCTACGACCATGAAGCTGAGGCAGGGTTCGTGCACTGGGCTGACCGCAGCATCTCCCCGGGCAAGAAGCAGTGGACGTGGGGGAATGGTCCGGTGGGCAAGGCGTGGGATGCGCACTTAACGGACGACGACGGCCCTTACGTTGAGCTGATGTCCGGCGTCTTTACGGACAACCAGCCTGACTTCAGCTACCTGGCCCCCGGGGAGACCCGCACCTTCAGCGAGTTCTGGTACCCGATCCGCCGCATGGGTCCGGCGCACCAGGCGAACCTCGACGCCGCCGTCTCACTCCAGCTCGACCTGACAGGGGGCAAAGCCACCGTGGGCGTCTCCAGCACGGCCCACCGGGAGGTCACCGCTATTGTCCTCAAGCTCAAGGGTGAAAGCATCCACTCGTGGACTGCCCGGATCTCACCCGCCCACCCGTTCTCCGAGACCGTCGAGTTGCCCGCCCCAGCGGAGGAAGCCGACCTTACGCTGCAGGTCCTGGACGGGGACCGGGAACTCATTTCGTGGTCCCCGCGCAAACAGGAGGACAACCCCGAGGAGCCCTGGGTGGCTACTGAACCGGAGCCGCCGTCGGCCATGGAGAGCCAGGACGAGCTGTACGTCACCGGAACACACCTGACGCAAAACCGGCACCCCACCCGGTCACCCCTGCCGTATTTTGAGGAAATGCTCCGCCGGGATCCACTCGACTCCCGCGCTTCCGTCGCGCTGGGATCAGCCAACTACCGGGCGGGACACTATGAGCAGGCACGGACGCTCCTGGAAAACGCCCTTGCCCGGCTGACCCGCCGCAACCTGAATCCGCCCAGTGGGGAGGCCAGCTACCGGCTCGGCCTCGTCCTCGAGCGGATGGGCCGGATGGAGGACGCACAGGAGCGTTTTGGGAAGGCGGCCTGGGACAAGGCATGGGCGCATCCATCGCACCTGGCCCTGGCACGCCTGGCCCTTCGGGCAGCACAGCCGGCTGAAGCACAGCGGCACGCCGAAACCGCAGTGCGGCTGGACCTGGCAAGCCCCGAAGCGAAGCACTTGCTGGTCCTGGCCTTGAAAAAGGCCGGACGCCGGGACGAAAGCTCCCAACTGTTGCAGGACGTCCTCGCGTCTGATCCGCTGGACCCCGCGGCGTTGGCGCTTGACGGCTCCCCCAGCGCAGCGGACCCTAAAACGTCCCTGGCCGTTGCTTGTTGGCTCGCCCGCGCCGGCCAGTGGCAGCTCGCGCTGGACCTCACCGGCCGGGCTGCGCCGGCTGACGCCAACAAAGTATTCGGAAACCCGGAGCCACTCCGCCGCTACCTCCGCGCGGGCTGGCTGGACGAACTGCTGGACCCGGAGGCTGCCTCCGCGGAACGTTCCGCGGCCAGGCACACTGACACCACCTACGCGTTCCCTTACGGGCTGGACGACTACGACGCGCTGCACCGAGCCCTCGAGGCAGACCCCAGGGACACAGTGGCGCATGGGTTGCTGGGGTGCTGGCTGCTCGACGCCGGCCGCACCGGGGACGCCTTGGCCCACCTGGAGCAGTCCATGGCATGCGGATCCCAGGATCCCGTCGTGTGGAGGAATGCAGCAATCGCCAGCGTCAACACTGGTGGCGACACGGGCACGGCTGACTCGTACTTGGAGCATGCCCTGGAACTGAGCCAGGACGACGCCCGGCTCGTTTTTGAACGTTCCGTCCTGGCGGGCCTTCGAGGGGTGCCCGTCAAAGATCGGATTGCCGGCATCGAACGCCATGGCCGTTCCGTCCTTGACCGTGATGACCTGGCGCTGCTCTACGTGAACCTGCTCATCGACGCCGGGCGGGTGGAGGAAGCCCTGGACCTCATGTGCACCCGAACCTTCCAGCCCTTCGAAGGTGGCGAGGGGATGGCGCTCGCAGCCTACGACCGGGCGGCGGTCCAGCACTCCCGGACGCTGATGGAGCAGGATCCGACGGCGGCGCTCACCTTGCTGCGCGGCGGCCTGGACGCTCCCGCCAACCTGGGCGAGGGCCGGCACCCAGCGGACAATATGGCCGAACGCCTGGTAGCGCTCGGCGACGCGCTCGACCTGTCGGGGGACACAAAGGCTGCAGCCGACGCATGGAACCGCGCCTGCCAGGACAGCACGCTGGCTGTAGGCACCACGCCCACCGGCTCCGCTGATTACTGGAAGGGCGTGGCCCGCACCAGGCTCGGAGGGCATACCGAGGCGGAAAGGGTGTGGCAAAGCCTGGAGGCCCGGGCCGATGAGCTGGAGGCCACACCCGCCGCACCCGACTACTTTTCAACATCCCTCCCGGAACTGCTGCTTTTTGAGACCGACACCGCAGCCGCGCGGAAGAAAACGGCTAACACCCTCCGCACCCTGGCCGCAGACGGCCGCGCCCTGCAGCAACGCACCCACCAGAAAGAAGGGGTAAACCTGTGACCGAAGAACCGAGATATCTCGGGTCCGGAGCGATCGACAGTGACACTGCCTCCCTGACGGGAGCGCCGCCGTCGCACCTTCCAGCACGCCTGACCATCAGCCTCTGGGACTTCTCCTGGTACACCCGCGCAGAGGACGGCGGCCCGTACGCCGACCTGGACGCCGCCTGCGCGAAGGCGGCAGAGCTCGGGTACAACACCATCCGGATCTGCGCCGCCCCGCTGCTGCTTTTCGGCAACCTTGGCCTCGACGGCCTGGCCACTGATCTGGAGATTGAGGGGCTCGGGAAGTCGCCGGACGGCGGGTTTTACGGCAGGGGCACGCGCTGGTACGACGCCCCCGGAGGCTATCGCCTCAACCTGCAGGAGCGGCTCCTGGATCTCTTCGAGGCCGCCGCCCGGCACGGACTCGTTGTCATCCTGGCCAGCTGGGAATACCAGCAGTCGACGGTCTTCGCGGGCACGCCGGCATGGTTTGACGCCATCGACGCCGTCCCGCTCCATGGCAGGTACCGGGTCCTGGCGGACGCTTGGGACCGGCTCATCGGGGCGCTTACTGCAGCCGGTCACCGGGAACGCATCGCCTTGGTGGAATTGCACAACGAGGTGGACTTTTCCATCCTGCCAGCGCTCGCCGACGGTGGCACCGAGCAGCTGCACCGGCTCCGCTCGCTGCATCCGGACCTGCTGGTTACCGCCAGCTATGGCAAACCTCCCCACCTGGCCATGCACGCCATGGCCGACGGCCTCGGCGCGGCGCAGTTCCACGTCTACAGTTACGGAGTGCTGGACGCGCTGCAGCAGCAGATCGACGTCCGCTCTGACGGGACTTTCGGCTTCCCCAATCAGGCCCTGTCTGCCCTTCTGCGGCCCGACGCGCCGTCGGTTGCGGAGTACGGACGCCTGGCCGACTGGAAGTACCGTGCCACCGTGGTGACCGACCAGATGTTCTACGGCTACGACTGGATTGACCCGGACACCTGGGACGCGTGGCTCTACAACGAATACGGGACGTACCGGGAGGTGATGCGGCGGGAGATCGAGTCGCGCGTCAGCGCCATTGCTGCGTGGGCCCGTTGGAAAAAGGTCCCCGCGGTGGTTGGCGAGGGATGGATCGGCTACACCCCGCTCCACGGCACGTTCGAGGAAGGGCCCATTGGACGGGACCTTGCCGAATGCGGCATCCGCACGGCGCTGAACCACGGAGTGTGGGGCATGGTCCTATGTTCCAACGCGGCTCCGCATCACCCGATGTGGGCCGACGAGGTGTGGCAACGCCGCATGAACAGCCTCATCCTCGCCGCCGCTGCCAGCTGAAAGAATCCACACATGCGCTTTGATCACAGCATTCTCGAACACAGCACCCTCGAACAACAGGGCCCCCTCGAAGAAGCGGGCAGCGTCCAATTCCTGAAGGCAACCCACCGGCCCCACGAACTGGGCCAGCAGTTCCCGCCCATGAGCAACACCGAGGACCCGCACAGCAGGTGGCGGCTCACCAGCCACTACATCGAATGCGCGGGCCGTCCCGCGGTGCCGGTGTCAGGCGAAATCCACTTCAGCAGGCTGCCCCGGAGCCGCTGGGAAGAGCGGCTGCGGCTGATGAAGGCCGGCGGCATCACAGTAGTCGCCTGTTATGTCTTCTGGATCCACCACGAACGATCCGAGGGTGCGGCGCGCTTCGACGGCAACCTGGACGTGGCCGCGTTCGTCCGGCTGTGCGACTCTCTTGGCTTGGACGTGGTTCTGCGCATCGGGCCGTGGGCGCACGGCGAGGTCCGCAATGGCGGCTTCCCGGACTGGGTGCAGGCGGCCGCCGTCGAACACCGCACAAATGATCCCGCCTACCTGGCCCTGGTGGAGCGCTGGTTTAACCGCCTGGGCGGGGAACTGCGCGGGCTGACCGGCCCGGACAGCAACGTGGTTGGCATCCAGCTGGAAAATGAACTTTACGACCAGCCCGGACACATCACCGTGCTCAAGAAGCTGGCCCGCTCGGCCGGACTCAGCGCCCCGATCTGGACGGCGACTGCCTGGGGCGGAGCTGATATCCCTGAAGATGAGGTCCTGCCGGTCTTCGGCGGCTATGGTGACGGTTTCTGGGTGGACGCCGATGCCCCCTGGGACCCCACGTTCCGGCAGCACTACTTCTTCAGCCACCAGTGGGACGACCCCGGCATCGGCGCCGACCTCCGCCAGCACTTCTCCGGCAGCGATGCAGCATCACCGCGCTCGCCGTCCGCCCTCTACCCGGCGGCCACGTGTGAGCTGACCGGCGGCATGGCGACGGCGTATCAGCGCAGGCCGTGGCCCAAGGGCAGGGATGTGGCCGCCGTGGCCAACAACAAGATCGGCAGCGGCTCCGGCTGGCAGGGCTACTACATGTTCACCGGCGGCACGAATCCTCCCGGCGGCCTGCAGGAATCCCAGGCAACGGGCTACCCGAACGATCTACCGGTGTTCGACTACGACTTCCACGCCCCCATCGGCGCTACCGGCAGGCCGGCTCCCAGCTTCGGCCTGCTGCGCAAGCAGCACGCCTTCCTTGCCGCCTTCGGCGACCGTTTGGCACCGATGCCGTCGACCCTCCCGGACCAGGTGCCGGCCGGCATCGAGGATTCGGAGACGCTCCGGTGGGCGATGCGCTCGGACGGGTACTCAGGGTTTGTGTTCATCACCTGGCACCAGCCCCATATCCCGCTGCCCGCCTTCGCCGCAGC
This sequence comes from Arthrobacter sp. ZGTC412, assembly GCF_002929215.1. Taxonomy (GTDB): domain Bacteria; phylum Actinomycetota; class Actinomycetes; order Actinomycetales; family Micrococcaceae; genus Arthrobacter. The sequence continues at coordinate 32,648 of NZ_PJII01000023.1, read as the reverse complement.
GCAGTTCAGCCTGTCAATCGGCGAGGACAGGGTGACCTTCCCCAGCAAACCCGTCTCCATCCCCGCCGGAACCATCGCCGCCTGGCCGGTGAATCTCGAAATAGCGGGAGTGCGCCTCAACTGGGCCACGGCGTCACCGCTGACCCTGTTGGCTCCGGAATCCTTACCAACCCTGGTTCTCGCTGCCGAGGCCGGAATATCGCCGCAGTTGTGCCTGCCGGAGGGAACAACGCTTGAAGGGCCTGCTTCTGCCTTGGGTGGCAACGCGTACGCCATCGATGCCACACACCCAGTAACCCTGACCGCGAAGTCCCCGGAAGGTTCCTTGAATATCCTCGTCCTGCCGCCTGAGCTGGCCGACCAGGCGTGGGTTTTGGACACACCGCGTGGACGGGATCTGGCCCTGTCGGTAGACCCGCTCTGGGTCGGTGCGGATGGGCTCCTGGCCGGGAGGTCGCTCGGATCTCCTTCCGTTCGGCGGTACGCGAGTGGGACCGCCCAGTTCGAGGACGTCGACGCGGCGGCGATGCAGCCTGCACGCGTGCGGGTGGCACTCAGTGCAGAAGGGATCCGTGCCGCAAAACCCGTCCCTGCTTCCTTCGGTTCCCTGGCCGGCCGGGCGGCCGCCCCCAATGATGCCGCCATCGAGGAACTGGCGGAGGTTTACAAGATCGACCTGACGACGGCGGGATACCTTGCCGAGGCCGGGCATTCGGAACTGGAGATCGAGTGGGCCGGCGACGTTGCCCGGCTGCTCGTTGACGGCTCATTGGTTGCCGACCGCTTCTGGGACGGTTCCCCGTGGGTCATTGACACGCACGACGCCGGCATCCGCCCCGGCTCGGAGCTCCAGCTTCAGATCCTTCCGCTCCCGAAGAACGCGAAGGTGGGGCTGCCGCTGGCAGCCCAGCACCGGCGTGACTCGCTGGACGGTGACCTGGCCGCCCTGGATAAAGTGGAGCTGCTCCACTGGACGCCGTGGCATGAAAATCCCGCCTGACCGAATCCTTCCGGCATAGTATGGACGTTTCGTGACGGAGGGAGCGGGCTTGGAGCGGGCAACGGGGTTCCAGAACCAGCGGCTCGTGGTGGTTCCGCGGCCGCTGGTCGCAGAGGCACTCACCCGCCCAATCACCCGTCGTCTCGTCGTCACCGACGCGGGGGTCTTTCCCGCTGCTGAGGCGCATGGGCGGTACCGTCCGCAGGGCGCAGAGGAAACCATCGTTATCCTCTGCGTCGCGGGAACGGGGTGGGTGGAAGTCGCCGGTTCCCCGTACGACGTCGGCAATTCCACCGCCGTCGTAATCCCCGGCGGAAAGGGGGAGGCACATGCGTACGGTGCCTCGGGAGAAGACCCATGGACGATCTGGTGGTGCCACGTCCGAGGTTCCGACGCCGCCGAGCTCGTCGAGGAGTGCGGAGTGCATCCGGGCCGGCCCGTTATTCCGCTGGTGGCCGTGGACCGGCTGACGGCCATGCTGGACGAGATCATCACGGCTCTGGAACAGGACCAGTCGCCTGCCCGGCTGGTGGCCACGGCAGGGATGGCCTGGAAACTGCTGACTACGCTGGCTGTGGACCGCAGGCTCCCCGAACAGGGGACCCCACTACAGCAGGCGATGAAGTTCCTGGAGGACAGGGTGGACGGTGCCATCCGGCTGCCAGAGCTGGCCAAAGTAGTGGGCGTATCGTCGTCGCAGCTGAGCAAGCTGTTCCGGGAGGCAACCGGCGGGGGAGTGCTTGCCCACCATACTGCCCTGAAGATGGCCCGGGCGCGGCTCCTGCTGGATACCACGGACCTGACAATGGCGGAGGTGGGGCGCGAGATCGGGCTGAACGACCAGTTCTACTTCTCCCGCCAGTTCCGGCGGATGCACGGGGTCAGTCCCAGCACGTACCGGGCGGAACGGAAGGGCTGACGGGGTTATTGCGGCCGTCTGCCCGAACCCCGATGGGCGTCCCGCCACCGCGCTGGCCGGAAGGCGTAATCGCGCGGGCTGAACAGGAGCGGCGGTCGTCGCCCCCGATGTGCCGCCGATCCAGCCAGTGGCCGATTTCGTGCGTCGCGGTCCGGCCCAGTTCGAACGGAGATTTGGCCGTTCCACCCTTTCTCGAGGGAACTTCGCCCTGGGTTTGATCAGTGCGCGTTACCGGTGCGTTGCAGCGGCCAGGGCGCCGGGCCGTGGCTGTCACGATAGTCGTCCGCCGTTACTGCAGTGTGGCGACGGAAACCCCTTCAAATGGCGCCGATCTTTGGCAGTCCGGCACAGACTGCGGAAAGTGGTTGTTGCATTTGTTCCAGCCCCGCGCTGAAGTTCGGGAGTACGCATGGGCAATGACGGCTATCGTCTGCAGTTGAGGCTGCTGCGAACGTGGCAACTTCGTCGGGACACCGAGGTCCTGCATGTCGCGACACGGCAACAACGGCTGATCACCCGCCTATCGCCGTCCCGTGCCGCCGCCAGCCAACGACTGAGGAGGGGGCACAATAGGTGCCATGGCTGATTCTGAAGCGGTGACAACCCAAAGCTCAACGGTCGAGGAATGGACGCAGGAACTGGCAGAGTCCAAGGGCTCGCCGGGCGGAGGGGCAGGAACGGGCGTCATGCTCGCCATCGCCGCGTCACTGGCGTCCATGGTGGCGGGCTATACAGAACCAAGCCCGGACCAGGGCGGGGAGCTCGCAGACGTCCACGCGCGTGCGCGTTTACTCCGAGAGGCCGCCCTTCAACTGGCCGACGACGACGCTGCCGCCTCCGAAGCGTTCGGTGCTGCTTTCCGCCTGGAACCAGGGCAGGAGCGCGACGACGCGATCCACCGCGCGTCCGTGAACGCCGCGAAGGCATCGGCCGTGCTGGGCGAACGGGCCATGGCAGCCATTGAAGACCTTAGCTGGCTCGCTTCCAACGGGAACCCGGCCCTCATCGCCGATGTCACCGTCGCATTCGGTGCCCTCCGGGCTGCAGTGACTGGGGCGCGCACGAACGTCAGTTTTGACCTCGCAACGCTTCGATCCGCCGGTGCCACGCTCGAAGGGATCCGCGAAGAGCATCCAGTTCTGTGGACGACTGTCCAGCAGCTCAACTCGGCCCTTGACCGGATCGACCAACTGACAGCCGGGGTGGATCACCGGGCCGCCCCCACCGACACCGGCACCTTGGACTAGAAGGATGCGAGCCAGGAAACCCTTATTTGCGCGGGTCCTGCACAGCTGCAGGTCGATTCGCTGCGTGGGCCCGCCTGGTGTCCTAAACGAGCGGTCACGGGTAGCGCCTGCCGGTGGGGTCATGTGGCAGCATGCCGTTCCGCAGCACGCGCCGCACCCGTCGCTGCAGGGCAGCAACTTCGGCGGCGTCGAGTAGCTCCGCGACGTCGGAAGGAACGGCCTCCGCGAGGGCAGTGATGTCCTGCAGCAGGGAGACAGGGATTGGTTCGCCTGCGAAATCCCAGATGACAGTGCGCAGCTTGAAGTCGGCGGCGAAGCACAGCCCGTGATCGATGCCCCATACCCGTCCATCGTGGCCGCGCAGTACGTGTCCGCTTTTGCAGTCGGTGTTGTTGGTGATGAAGTCGAACAGCGTGATCTGGGACAGGGCGCCATGGGTTTCCGGCGAGTCCTCATAAAGGGTGAAGTAGTGCTCCCGGTAATCGCACGCCACGAACCATTGCAACGAGCCGATCCCCAGGGATGCGTGCGATCAGTTCCACCCGTCCTTCTCCGAGCAGCGTCAGTTCCCGCGCCGGCACCTGCGGACTCTTTCATCCTGTCCCAATCCAGGGGGCCTCGTTTCACGGCGTCCTCAATCCGCTCAGGGGATCCGATGTCGAATTCACCTTCAGTACAGCAGGCGCCTGCCCATCAGCATAGGAAATGGCCGGACACAGAGGCAGGGCTGATCACGATCCGCTGAAACAGGTCCAGATGCGTTCCCAGGGCGTCGGCGACGGCGGCCTTGATGGGATCCGCGTGGGAGAAGCAGACGACGACGCCTCCGGGGTGTGCGGCGCGCAGCAACTTGAATGCCCCATCCGCGCCTGCATCCCGGTGAAGCTCTCACCGTTGGGGAAGCGGAAAGTTGACGGACTTTGCTGAACGGCCCGCCACTGCGGCAAGGCGGCCAGTTCGGCGAGCGCAGCCCCAGTCCAGTCTGTCCGCCACCCGTTGGGCCTGGGTCCGGCCACGCTCGGACAGGTACAGCCCTGGCGCCGGCCCGGGCAGCACCGTTCCCGCTGTGGGCGTCTCCCCATGGCGCACCAGGAGGAGAAGGCTCCGTTGGTGGCATTGTTCCAGTCATCAGCAACAGCGTAGGCGGGACAACCAGCCTGCGCGGGGCGGTTCGAAGAAATTCCTCGATTCACAGCACACGTCGGTCTACCGTGGAGGGGTGAGTGATCGACCCGATATCTTCACCGTTGGTGAACTGCGTGCCGCCGGCCATATCCAGAAGGACCTGCGCCACGAAATCCGCGACAACCTGCTCGCCGCGCTCGCCGGCGGCCGGGATCCATGGCCGGGGCTGTTCGGTTTCAGCCGCACGGTCCTTCCCCAGCTCGAGCGCGCCCTGATCGCAGGGCACGACGTGGTCCTGCTGGGCGAACGGGGGCAGGGCAAAACACGGCTCCTACGCACACTTGCCGGACTCCTGGACGAATGGTCCCCAGTGATCGAGGACTCCGAACTCAACGAGCACCCCTATGAGCCGATCACCGAGCAGTCCCGCGCCCGCGCCCTCACCGAAGGGGACCGGTTGCGGGTGGCATGGCGCCACCGCTCGGAGCGGTACGTGGAGAAGCTCGCGACGCCGGACACGTCCGTTGCAGACCTCGTCGGCGACGTGGACCCGATGCGCGTGGCCGAGGGCCGCCGCCTGGGCGACCCGGAGACCATCCACTACGGCCTGGTCCCTCGTTCCAACCGCGGGATCATCGCCATCAACGAGCTGCCCGACCTCGCCGAGCGGATCCAGGTGGCGATGCTCAACGTGATGGAGGAACGCGATATTCAGATCCGCGGCTACGTACTGCGGCTGCCGCTGGACGTGCTCGTCGTCGCGTCCGCCAACCCGGAGGACTACACCAACCGCGGCCGGATCATCACGCCCCTGAAGGACCGGTTCGGCGCCGAAATCCGCACCCACTACCCGATAGAGCTGGACGACGAAGTGGCGGTGATCCGGCAGGAAGGGCAACTCGTGGCCGACGTTCCGTCCGTCATCCTCGAGATCCTCGCCCGCTACACCCGCGCGCTCCGGCACTCCCCGGCGATAAACCAGACCTCGGGAGTCTCAGCGCGGTTCGGCATCGCGGGCGCCGAAACCGTCGCCGCCGCAGCCCTGCGCCGTGCCAGCGTACGCGGGGAGGGCGAGGCCGTGGCGCGGATCGTGGACCTCGGCACCGCCGTGGAGGTCCTCACCGGCAAAATCGAGTTCGAGTCCGGCGAGGAAGGCCGGGAACAGGTTGTGCTTGACCACCTCCTGCGCACCGCCACCGCTGAAGCCGTGCGAGCGCATTATCAAGGCATTGACCTTGGTCCGCTTGTCGCCGCGCTGGACGGCCACACCACCGTCACCACCGGCGAACACGTTACGGCGCAGGAGTTCCTCGACAACCTTCCGTCCCTCAACGGATCGCGGCTTTATGACGAGATCAGCGGCCGCCTGGGGGCGACAAGCCCGGGGCAGCGCGCCGCAGCCATCGAACTCGCGTTGGAGGGCCTCTACCTCGGCCGCCGGATCTCCAAGGAATCCGACGACGAGGAAACCATTTACGGCTAAGAGCTGCGCAGCTGGAAGCAGCAGGGCGGCCAGTACAAGAACCAGGAGGCGTCATGGGCATCCACAACCACTCCGCCAGGTATGGCAGGTACACGGGCGGACCCGATCCGCTCGCGCCGCCCGTTGACCTGGCGGAGGCACTGGACGCCGTCGCCGAGGACGTGATGGCGGGTTACTCGCCCCGCCACGCGCTGCAGGAGTTCCTGCGGCGCGGTGGCCGGAACCGTGAAGGCCTGGACGGCCTCGCACGGCGCGTCCAGCAGCGCCGTCGTGAGCTCCTGGGCCGGCACCGGCTGGACGGCACCCTCAACGAGGTCCAGAAGTTGCTCGAGACGGCAGTGCTGGAGGAACGCAAGCAGCTCGCCCGCGACGCGATGATGGATAACACGGACCGCGCTTTCCGGGAGGTGCAGCTGCAAAACCTGCCGCAGTCCACGGCGGCCGCCGTCAACGAGCTCGCTTCCTACGACTGGCAGTCCAGCACCGCCCGGGAGGCCTACGAGCGGATCAAGGACCTGCTGGGCCGTGAGGTCCTGGACCAGCGGTTCGCCGGGATGAAGCAGGCGCTTGAGAACGCCACCGATGAGGACCGGGCAGCAGTGGCCGAAATGCTGCGGGACCTCAACGAGCTGACGGACAAACACCGGCGCGGCGTGGACACCGATGCGGACTTCCAGGAGTTCATGGCACGGCACGGTGGCTTCTTCCCGGAGAATCCGCAGTCCGTCGAGGAGCTGATTGACGCCCTCGCCCAGCGTGCGGCCGCAGCGCAACGGCTGCTGCAATCAATGTCGCCCGAACAGCGCGATGAGCTGATGCGGCTGTCCGCCCAGGCCTTCGGCTCGCCCGAACTGATGGCCCAGCTTGACCAGCTCGACTCCAGCCTGCGGGCCCTGCGCCCGGGCGAGGACTGGACCGGCTCCGAACGCTTTGAGGGCCAGGAAGGCCTGGGCCTGGGCGACGGCACCGGCGTGCTCCAGGACATCGCCGAACTGGACGGGCTGGCCGAACAGCTGTCCCAGTCCTACAACGGATCAAACCTCGGCGATCTGGACCTGGACGCCCTCGCCCGGCAGCTTGGACAGAACGCCGCAGTGACCGCCCGCACGCTCGGAGAGATAGAGCGGGCCATGCAGGACGGAGGCTACCTCCAGCGCGGAGCCGACGGCGACCTCCGGTTGTCGCCGCAGGCGATGCGGCGGCTTGGCAAATCCCTGTTGCGGGACACCGCAAAACAGTTGTCCGGGCGGCAGGGGCGGCGGGACACGCGGGTGGCCGGGGCAGCCGGGGAGCAGACCGGTTCCAGCCGCCAGTGGGAGTTCGGCGACGCCGAGCCGTGGGACGTCACGCGGACACTGACGAACGCAATCAGCCGCACCGTGGCCGACGGCGGGAACCCCGCCACGGGTCTGAACCTCACAGCGGCCGACATCGAGGTCAGCGAAACAGAGGCCCGCACCCAAGCCGCCGTCGTCCTGCTCGTCGATGTGTCGTTCTCGATGGCGGCCGAGGGCCGGTGGGTGCCAATGAAGCGCACTGCACTGGCCCTGCACCACCTTGTCTCCACGCGCTTCCGCGGGGACCGCCTGGAGCTGATCACGTTCGGCCTTCACGCGCAGACCATGGATGTCGGCGGGTTGACGGCCCTGCCGGTCCGCCGGGAGCAGGGAACCAACCTGCATCACGGACTGCTGCTCGCCGGCCGTTTCTTCCGCCGGCACCCGGCCATGCAGCCCGTCCTCCTTGTGGTGACCGACGGCGAACCTACCGCGCATCTGCTGCCGGAGGGCGAGCCGTGGTTTTGCTGGCCATCGGACCCGGAAACCATCCGCGTCACCGTCGCTGAGCTGGACCGGCTCAGCCGTGCAGGGACACAGACCACGTTCTTCCGGCTCGGCGACGACCCAAGCCTTGAGCGGTTCATCCAGCGCATGGCGCGGCGGGTGGGCGGCAGGGTGGCCGCGCCCGACGTCGGTGGGCTCGGGGCCGCCGTGGTGGGGGAGTACCTGCGCGCGCACTTCCGCGGGCAGGTTTTCGGCGACGCCGACTGGGTTTCCTGAATGTCCTGGCCGGGGGCATCGATTCAGTAGCGTGGCCTCACGCGTGCGCCTACTTGGGCACGGTGAGGATCTCAGCACCGTCGTTGGTGATCGCGATGGTGTGTTCACTGTGTGCTGTCCGGCAGCCTGTCGCGCTTCGCAGCGTCCACCCATCGGGATCGGTAATGAGTTCAGCGGTGTCGGCCATCACCCAGGGCTCCAGTGCCAGCAGCAGCCCGGGGCGGAGGGTGTATCCACGGCCGGGCCGTCCGGTGTTCGGGACGTGCGGGTCCTGGTGCATCGTTGACCCGATGCCATGGCCTCCAAACTGGGTGTTGACCGGGTAGCCTGCGTCGCTGAGGACCGTGCCGATGGCGTGGGAGATGTCACCGATGCGGGCTCCGGGGCCGGCAGCGGCAATCCCTGCGTACAGGGCGCGTTCGGTCGCGTTGATCATGGTGATGCTCTCCAGCGGCTTTGACTCGCCCACGATGAAGCTGATGGCAGAGTCTGCGGCGATTCCGTCTTTGGAGACGGCGAGGTCGAGCGTCAGCAGGTCGCCGTCGGCAAGTGTGTAGTCGTGCGGCAGTCCGTGCAGCACGGCGTCGTTGACGCCCGTGCAGATGTAGTGGCCGAACGGCCCGCGCCCAAAGGACGGCGCGTAGTCCACGTAGCAGGACACTGCTCCGGACTCGACGATCATGGTCTTGGCCCACCCATTGATGTCCAGGAGGTTGGTGCCCACCGTGCTCCGTCTCTTCAGCGTCTGCAAAATGTCAGCCACCAAGGCACCTGCCTGCTTGGCCCGGTTCAGTTCGGCGGAGTTCAGGATCTCGATCATGCGGCGCCTTTCCCACGCACTAATAACTGTCCCGGCCATTATCCTCAATCCGGCAGTAGCCCTGTGATCCGTCAGGGGAGGGTTTCCTCGGCCGGTCCCTTGTCCGGGTGCTCCGTTGACGCGTTGGCCCGATCGGCCGGGGAGCCCTGCCGCCGGCTGGCCACCAGGAACGGAACTGCCAGGCTTTGGAAGATTCCCGCCAGGGCCAGGGACACCGGATAGCCGTAGAGGTCGGCACTTCTGCCGAGCACCGGCTGCACCACCACGCCACCGCTGGATCCCATCAGCGAGTCAAAGCTGAGGACGGTGGCGCGCTGCTTTGACGGGATCATATCGTTCACATATGCCTGCCGCACCGGCATGGCCGCGGAATCGACTACTGCCCACAACGTCAACAGGACCAAAGCCAGCCAGAACACCCGGGTAAAGCCGAGCACCACAAGAAGCACTGCACTGATACTGCCGCTGAGGATCAACACCGAGGTGCGCTTGTGGAACAGGCGTCGGACGTGGGGTGCGAGCCAACCACCCACCACCTCAGCGCCGGCCACGATGGCCGCCGCCAGCCCGGCGACCGAATAGGCGCGAGGGTCGCCAAAAAGCTCCAGCAGGTACGGCTGCAGGGCGTAAAAAACATAGATTCCGACGCCGGCACTGAAGGGGGCTGCCAGCATCACGTACCGTACGGGCGGGATTTTCAGGCCGTTCTCGATCGAGGCGGACAGCACCGCCCGAGTTGCGCGCAAGGGGTGCGTTGAGCGCTCAGGGGTGAACCCGACGTCGTGCATCAAGCCCAAGGCGACCGCGAACATGGCCAGCAGCACGCCCACCCGCACCAGGAACGGCACACCTAGGTCAGTGGCTTGGGCGATCACGCCACCAGCCACCGAGCCGGCGAGCATCGCCACGCCCGCGACCATTTGCCCGCGCCCGAACACGGCCTCCAGCCCGCCTTCGTAGCCCGAGTAGCGCAACGCATCAACAAGCCAAGCCTCAACAGCACCGGAGAAGAAGGTGAAACCCAGGCCAAGCAACACCGACACCACAGCCCACAGCGGGAACGGGGCGGAGAACTGCCACAGAAGGTAGTAGAGGTAGGTGGACCCCGCCAGCGTTACGGTGCCGAGCAGGAACGACACCCGGCGGCCCCAGCCGTCGGCGACGACTCCGGTGGGAACCTCGAAAATCACCATCCCCACCGTGAAGAAGGCGTTGGCGGCGAACGCCTCGAAATTGCTGAGGCCCGCGTCCAGCAGGAACAGCGTGTTGACGCCCCAGATGAACGACGCCGCAAGCGTATTACCCAGCGTCAGCGTCAGGTAGACGCGCTGGATCCTTCGGGCCGCGGCGTTCATCGGTTCGCTGGCCCGGCCCCTGCGTGCAAGGAACACGAGGCCATTCTCGCCCTGTTCAGGCCCCTTGTGCCAGAGGCGGCGCGCCGCTCCCGCCCCAGTAGGCCTCTTTCGTGTCAGGATCAGGGTATGCCTGACCGCCTGATGCTGCTGGACACCGCCTCCCTGTACTTCCGCGCCTTTTACGGCCTGCCCGATTCCATCCGCCGCGCCGACGGTACGCCCGTCAACGCTGTCCGCGGGCTCCTGGACATGATCGCCCGGCTGACCACGGACTACGGGGCCACCCATCTCATCGCGTGCTGGGATGACGACTGGAGGCCGCAATGGCGGGTGGACCTTGTCCCCACCTACAAGTCCCACCGCGTCGCGGAGGCCATCACGGACGCCCCCGACGTCGAAGTGGTGCCGGACGCCCTTGAGGCGCAGCTTCCCATGATCCGGCGGGTACTCGGCCTGGCCGGGATCGCCATCGTCGGTGCTGCCGACCACGAGGCCGACGACGTTGTGGGCACCTACGCCAGCTACGCCGACCTACCTGTCGATGTGGTCACCGGGGACCGCGACCTCTTCCAGGTCTGCGATGACGCCCGCCAGGTGCGGGTGGTATACACCGCGCGGGGCATGAAGAACCTTGAGATCATGACCGAATCCGTGGTGGTGGGGAAGTACCGCGTCCTGCCCCAGCAGTACGCCGATTACGCCACCCTGCGCGGCGACGCGTCAGATGGCCTGCCGGGTGTGGCCGGGATCGGCGAAAAGACAGCAGCGTCATTGCTCCTGAAGTACGGCACCCTCGAAAACCTGCTTGAAGCTGCCGCTGACCCGCAGAGCGGACTGTCGTCACCTGTCCGGGCCAAGCTCGATGCCGCTTCCGATTACCTTGTGGCCGCGCCCGCCGTCGTACGCCTTGTGCGGGACCTTGACCTGCCTTCCCTGGAGGAAGCCGGTGCCCAGCTGCACCCCGTCACCGGCGATGCCCGCGCAGAACTGGAACGTCTCGCCACTGAATGGAACCTCGGCGGATCGGTCAGGCGGCTGCTCGACGCGCTGGACCGCACGCAGTCAAGCTGAGACTTCAGTGCGCGTGCGGTGGCGCCTGCGGCAGACGCTTACCGCGGGCGCACCCGCGAAACTGTCCATTTCTTGAGCAAAAGTGACATGTTGGGCCGGCATTCCTGCCGTTAGGGTGGCTTCAGTGGTTCAAGCAGCCGGGCCGCTCCATTGGGGGATTGGAGTGCTCGTGGCTGATAGCCCGGACAGGCGCGGCAGCGCCAACGGGGACCCAAAGAAAAGCGGTACCGGCGGTACCGGCGATGCGGAACAGCAGGCGGATGCCCCTGCCGCCGCGCCCGACAAAGAGCCCCGCCGTCCGCGCCTTTACGGCTACGACCCCGACCAATGGCCGAAGTTGAACTGATGCCGGCTTCTGCACCGGGATGCCCGGCCAGCGCCACCAGCAGACAAGCCAACCGGGGCGTGGCTAAGCTTGGTGTGTCCGGACCACCAGCCTGCTGACGAAAGCGCGGTGAGTGCAATGCCGAAGACGGGAAAGAACCACCACGCCCGCAAGGACGAGCTTCCCTCAACCCTGCAGCGCTCGGACCAGAAGGCACAGGATACGTTCGCGAAAACCTACGATTCCGCCATGGAGTCCTACGACAATGACGAAAGCCGTGCCGCCCGCGCCGCCTTCGCTTCCCTGAAGCACAGCTACGAAAAGGTGGGGGACCACTGGGAGCCCAAGGAGAAACGCGGCCCCTCGGATGAACGGGCGGAAAAGGGACCCAACGCAGCTGAAGCCACCGCCGGCGGCGTGGACGCCAACGCCTCCAAAAAACATTTGCTGGAGCGCGCCCGGGAACTGGACATCGGCGGCCGCTCAAAGATGGACAAGGAAGAACTCGTCAAAGCGCTGCAAAAGGCAAACGAGGCCGCAACACGCAAGGCACGCGAAAAATAGAAAACAACCAGGCAAAGACGCCAGGAGGTTCCGATGTCGGTCAAAGGCACCAAGGACGCAGCAGGCACCGCAGGACGGGGCGGGCCGGAAGGGCGCCCGGGCAACGGCTCTGCCGGCATTTCGCCGCGGGACCCGGCCACGGTCAGGAATGTGGCACTCGTCGGCCGCTCCGGCGCCGGCAAAACAACCCTCGTCGAGGCACTGCTTGAGGCCAACGGGATGATCACCCGGAAGGGCTCGGTGGTGGACGGCACCACAGTGAGCGATTCCGATCCTGCCGCCATTCACCAGCAACGCTCAGTCGCGCTGTCAGTGGTCCCGCTGCCCGTGGGAGGAATGAAGATCAACCTCCTTGATACCCCCGGCTATCCTGACTTCATCGGGGAGCTCCGCGCAGGCCTTCGCGCCGCCGATGCCGTCCTTTTTGCCGTCTCCGCCGTTGACGGCGTGGATGCGGGCACCACCGCGATCTGGCAGGAGTGCCAGTACCTGGGGATGCCCCGCGCTGTGGTCATCACCCGGCTGGACCATCCCCGGGCTGATTACGACGGCGTCCTGGCCGCCTGCCGGGCGGCGTTCGGCGACACAGTGCTTCCGTTGTACGTCCCTGTCAGGACCGATGGGGACCTCAGTGGCCTCCTCGGCCTGCTGTCCGGGACGGTCTTTGAGTATTCGCCGGGCACCGCGGGTGCCACGGCACGAACCGGGGATCCGCAGGAGCTTGCGGCGGCTGATGCTGCGCGGGCTGAGCTTATTGAGGGGATCATTGCGGAAAGCGAAGATGAAACTTTGATGGAGCGTTATCTTGGGGGCGAGGACATCGACGCCAACGTGCTCATTGCGGACCTGGAAACCGCCGTCGCCCGCGGCTCCTTTTTTCCCGTGGTGCCCGCCTCGGCGCTCACCGGGCTGGGCACGGCGGAACTGCTGGAGCTGCTCACCAAGGCGTTTCCCTCACCGCCGGAGCGCAGCCTGCCGCGGGCAACCGACCTGGCCGGAGCGCCGGTCCGTGCCCTTTCCTGCGACCCTGAGGGGCCGCTGGCGGGCGAGGTGGTCCGCACAACCGTGGACGCCTTCCTGGGCCGCGTCTGTTTGGTCCGGGTGTTTTCCGGAACCCTGCGCGGGGACACCCCGGTGCACGTGAGCGGACACGGACTGGCGGACCGCGGACACCAGGACCACGACACCGACGAGCGCCTCACCCACCTCTATTCGCCGCTCGGAGCCACCCTTCGGCCCGTGCCCTTTTGTATCGCCGGTGACATCGCCGCGGTAGCCAAACTGGGCAGCGCCGAGACAGGAGATACCATCTCGGCCAAGGACCAGCCATTGCTGCTGGCCACGTGGGAAATGCCCGAGCCGCTGATGCCGGTGGCGATTGAAGCCGATTCCCATGGCGACGAGGATGCCCTTGCCCGCAGCCTCGGAAAGGTGGCTGCCGGCGACCCCACCCTTCGGGTGGAACGGAACGCCGAAACGCACCAGCTGATTCTTTGGTGCATGGGGGAGGCCCACGCCGAAGTGGTGCTGGACAGGCTGCGCGACCAGGGCGTGAAGCTGCACACCGTGGACGTCGTGACGCCGCTGCGGGAAACCTTCTCAACCCGCGCCGCAGGGCACGGGCGCCACGTCAAACAGTCCGGCGGCCACGGCCAGTACGCTGTCTGCGATATCGAGGTTGAGCCGATGGCCAGGGGCACGGGCTTCGAATTCGTCGATAAAACGGTGGGCGGTGTGATCCCCGGAACTTATATTTCTTCCGTTGAGAAGGGCGTGCGTGCGCAGATGCAAAAGGGCGTTGCTTCCGGCTTCCCGGTGGTGGATGTGCGCGTGACCGTGGTGGGCGGAAAGGCACACAGCGTCGACTCCTCGGACGCGGCCTTCCAGGCAGCCGGTGCCCTTGCTTTACGGGAAGCTGCGGCCGCGGGCAAAATCCAACTGCTGGAACCTGTCTCGTCCGTGGCGATCAGCGTCCCGGACGAACACGTGGGGACGGTGATGAGCGACCTGTCGGGGCGCCGCGGCCGGCTGACGGGCACCTCCTCCGGCGGGGACCGGACCGAAATCACCGCGGAAGTGCCGGACCAGGAACTGCTGAAATACGCGGTGGAACTGCGTGCACTGACGGCGGGCACCGGCACCTTCAGCCGCCACTACATCCGGCATGATCCCGTCCCCGGCAACATGGCCGCTGCCGGGGCCGGCAGGTGATCCTGGGGTTGCAGCGGGAATAAGGCCCTGAAAAGTCAGGGCACCTGCGGGGCGTGCTGCTCAGCCGGCCGGGGCGTGACAGTCATGGATGCCACCTGTTCAAGCCGGGGGTGCAGTTGGTCGCCGCCCTCCACCACGCCTTTCTGCCACCACAGCTTCACTCCTTCGGGGACGACCTCCAGGCATGCCAGGTTGTTGTCGAACCACGGGCCCTTGATGCCTGTCCACCGGAAGGGCGGGTCCGGAACCTTTGCGGAGCGCGCCGCCAAAGCACCCAGGGATGCCGAGAGCCCGTAGGACGAAAGGCCCGTGACGTATCGCATCAGCCGTGGCAGCGGGTTACGGATAGGAGAGCACACCGCTTGGATGATCCTGCTCCCGGTTGCCCGCCGCACTTCCGAGACGTAGGAGAAATGGACGTCCCCGGACAGGAACATCACCGTCTCCGGAGCGCTCCCGCGTTGGCCGTCGGCCACTTCGGCGGCCATGGCGGCCACGCGTTGAAAGCTCTTCTGGAACGCGGCCCAGTGTTCAAGGTCCAAAGCCCGGCGCAATTTCTCTGCTGCCTTGGCTGGGAGCTTTCCCCAGGCGCCCTCGGCAATGGCTTCGTTCCAGGACTCCACATAATGCAATCCCATTGGCAGGAGGAACGGCAGTGACGTGGCTACGAGCAGGTGGCGGAAACCGCCCCGCATGCAGCCATCAAGCCAGGCCATTTCCGAGTCGTCCAGCAGCGCCCGCCGGTCCGGAGAGAGATTGCGCGCCGCACGTGAGTCCAGCACAATCAGCCTGGTGTCACCAAAGTCCCGGCAGAGGCTCCACCGGTAGGACTTTGGGTTGGCATCGGCACGTTCAACGAGTTGGTCCAGCTCAGCACTGATGTCCAGCTCGTCGTCGCCGGTATGCCGGACCACACGCTGCCACATGGCGTCCTGCGCACGCTCCTGCGGGGAAAGGTTCCCCAGATGCTGGTAGACCCAGTACGAAGCCAGCCCCGAAACTACCCGCTCCTGCCACCACGGGGTTGCCGCCATCTCCTGCTTCCACGTTTGGGAGGAGTTCCAGTCATCCCGGATGTCGTGGTCATCGAAGATCATGGTGCTGGGAAGGGTGGACAATAGCCAACGGTTTGTGGGATCGGACCAGGCGAGATTGTACAGGTGGGCGTACTCTTCGTAGTCCTTAAGTTCCTTCCCTGGCGGCTCGTCGATGTCCCGCCGGGAGCGGATGAACTCCTGCATCTGTTTGCTGGTTGAGTCAGCGTAGACCTGGTCTCCGAGGAAGGCCACCAGATCGGGCCAGGCCGTGCCGTCGTCGGACGCCATTTGCAGGGCGTAGGCGCGCAGGGAGTCGACGCCGTGGCTTCGGTTCCCGGAGGCATCGTGCGGAACGCTGGTGCGGCAGGAGCCGAAAGCCATCCGGAGGGGCTTGCCGGGGGCCAGGGTTGCAATTTTCGACGGCGGCAGGTCGGATTCCTGGTCGGGCCACACCTGGGTCCCGTCAATCTCGAGAGTGTAGGGAGTGACAGTTCCCGGCTCCAGCCCCCTCACCTCCACCAGTGCGTAGTGGTGGCCGTGAACAGCGAAGGTGCGGGCCGCCCAGTCCTTTCCTCCCGCGCGGACCGTCACCTCCGAGGCGCTGTGCGTCTCCGCCCAGATGCTCGCCGAGGTTTCATCTACGTATCTCATCATGGGGCCGAGCACCAGGGGCGATGTCATGAATAAGTTGTACCCGCTCCGCGGCTGCGGCGCCATGCTCAGGAGCTGAGGGTGCCCCTGACGATGCTCACACTGGAGTGCGCCGGATTGCCGTCGAGCGGTTCATCGGAGATGTCCACAATGGGGTAGCCGGAAAGATCCAGTCCTGCCGGAACGTCGAAGCGGCCGGACGAGGAGTTCATGATCCCCAGGCTGACCAGCCGGGAAAGGTCCGGGGCGATCAGCCAGACTTCCTGGTACCCCCGGGCCTCCGTCTTGTCCAGCTGCACCTCGATGGTCCGTGAACCGTCGGTGGTTTCGGTCACGGTGGCCAATCCCGTGGCGGAGAACCGGTCCAGCGGTTCCAGGCGGGCCGAGGCAAGCGGAACCGGGGCGACCGTTTGATTGACGGCGACAACAACCCCGGTGGTGATCACGACGGCGGCCGCGGCTGCTGCCAGCCAAGTGGCCGGCCGGCGGAGCCAGGTCACGGTGCTGCGGGTGTCTGCGGGCAGAGGTTCCGCAGGCTGCGCGTGCGCAGGCTTCAGGGCCGCAGGACTACGGGTGGCGGGAGCACCCGAAACGGGTGAATCCTCGGCGCGGCCGGGGCCAAGCGGATCCGCCGCAACCGCCCCGGAAAGGCCCAGTGTCCGGTGGATTCCTTCCCACACGTTCGCGCCCGGACTCTCCAAGGAGCTGGAGTCGGGGGTGGTCCGGATTGCGTTGACGGCCCGGCGGAGTGCGGCGTACTCGGCTGCGCATTCCGGGCAGGAACGGAGGTGGTCGATGCTGCCGGCGTCCACAGGTTCGTCCAGGGCGAACAGGCTCAGGACTTCGGGGTCAAGGTGCTGCATGATCCACCTCCAATCTGTGTCTCAGGTGGCTAAGGCTGCGGCGGATGTGACTCTTGACCGTACCAAGGGGAAGGTTCAGTTGCCGTGAAATCTGGTCATGGGTCAGGTCGTCGTAAAACGCAAGGCGCATGATGGAACCCTGCGGTTCGCCGAGCCGGTCAAGCTCCCCGTCCAGCAGCAGCCGGTCGGCCAGGACTTCGGCGGAAGCGGAGGCCGCGGCGTCCTCGGCCCCGGGCTGGAGTTCAGCGGCCGCCAGCACCTTGCGGTTTTCCCGGGCCGACGCGCCCAGGGCATCGGTGACGGCGTTCCGGGTGATGCCGACAATCCATGCGGGCAGTTCCGCCCTGTGGGGGTCGAAAGTGGACCGTGACTTCCAGACGCGGATAAAGACTTCCTGGGTGACGTCGTCGGCCGCGCTGCGGTTCCTCAGCGCCCGGAGCGCCAGTGTGAACACCAAGGGAGAGAACTGCCGGTAGGCCTCGGCGAGCGCGGTTTCGTCGCCGGCGGAGAAGGAATGGTCAAGCTGCGGGTTCCAGCCGCCAAGGGCGGACGGGCGGGCCGCGGCCCTGCCCCCGCGCTGCTCATCGCCGGAAGGCGCCTGGCCAGAAGGTGCCAAACCGGCCTCCTTCCCCTCCTCGGCGTTGAGTGTCAGGGCTGCGGAGCGGCTCATTCCAGTTCCGCAGTGACAATGACATTGTCACTGTAGTCCTGTTTCCCGTCCAGCCATCGGCCCCCGCAGGTGACGAGCTTGAGCTGGTGCGGCCCGTCCCGGCGGAAGAGGGAACCGCCGTTGAACTTGTCCTTGGCCATCAGCTCAACGGAGCGCACCCGGTAGTTCAGAGCGGGTGCGCCGTGGCGCTCGACCGTGACGCGCGTACCCGCCGCCAGGTCCTTCAACTGCGAAAGGGGAGCCAAATCCGAGGCGGTGTCCACGTGGCCCGCCACGACGGCTGCCCCAGCCGCTGCGCCCGGGGCCGGTCCGTGCCGGTACCAGCCAGCCTGATCGAAGGCTTCGGGGATCTCCATAGCACCGTCCGGAGAGACGCTGACGTCCACGATGGTCATGCTGATGGTGGTGCCCTCGACCGTCAGGAAGCGCGGTGCCGGGTCCCGGGGAGCGGCCGGGGCAGGCGTGGCCAGGCGTAGTGGAACATCTGGCAACGCGGCGGGTGCGCCGGAGGGCGCAGGTGAAGCGGCCGGGACGGCTGCGCCGGACGTTGGGGCGGGAGGGGCGGTTTCCGGCCCTGGCGTTGCCGGTGTGCCGCATCCGGACAGCAGGGCCGCCGCGGCAAGGACGACGGCGGCCCTCGCCGTGCGTGCCTTGCCGGCCACAGGTGTGGCGGCCACGCCCGCAACGTCTGCGGAAATGCCGGACTGCTGCGACGTCGTCGTGCTTCTCATGGGAACAACCTCCTCTGCTGAGTTTGCTGGAAATCCGCGGTCTCTTCCCGTCAGGACGTCAAGGGCGGACGTGCCGAGCCCGGCCGACCGGAGGGGAATGCCGGTCGGCCGGGGTCTGGGGGTCAGGGCTTAAAGGCTGGCTGCCCTGCTCAATGGAACGGTGCGCTCAGCCAACCCTGCGCAGGGCCACCGAGCGGGAAGCAGCAGCCGCGCCCAGCAGGAGTGCGATCCCTGCAATTCCAATGCCGGCAACTGCAATGGCCTGCCCTGCGGCACCTTCGTCAGCAGCACCCGAACGTCCACCCGGAACAGCTCCCGGAGCCGAGTGCAGGCCCTCGATGGTCTGGACCGCGAGCTGCAGGTTCTGGTCCGTCAGGCTGCCCCAGGCGTACACGATGGTGTGCGCGCCTTCGGTGACCGCCACATCAGCGGGGCCGATAACGGGTTGAGTGGTTCCTGCCGCTGCCACAGCTGCCGGGATTGTGCCGGGATCCAGGGTCAGGGTCTGCTCGTTGGGGTTGGCCAGATTGGAGATGACCGCGGAGCCGGCGGCCAACACGTCCACGGCGGGAGCCGCGGCGGTGTGCCGGACGGTCAGCTTGCCCTTGCCGGGTTCGATTTGCGAGACGTCGTTGGTGAAGAGATTTGCCGTGGGCTTGCCGGCTGCGTCCAGGTTGGCCACCGCGGTGTAGTTGCCGTTGGCGGCGAGGGTCACGTCGACCGGGCCGATGACGGCAGCCGTTGCGTCTGCCGCGTCGGCGGCGGTGATGGCAAGGGCGTAGTTTCCGGCTGGAAGAGCCAGCGGACCGGCCAGGGTGCCGGGAGTGAAGTCGTCCAGGGTCCGTTCACCGTTGACCCAGACGTCCACTGTCAGCCCCGGGACTCCGTGCAGGACGGACAGCTGGGCGTCTCCTTCCGCGGCCTGGGCCGGACCGGCGAAAGCCAGTGCTGCCGCGATTGCCACTGCTCCTGATGCGAAAATGCTGGTGCGCATGATTTCTCCTTCTACGGGCCCGCTGGGCGGGCGGTTTTTGCTTACATCCCTACTACCGGCAGCGAAGTCAATTTGGATGCACATACATGGAAAAATCCCGAGAAAAATTTTCGCGGCTGTTGGAAGGGGGCAGCCCGTCTGCATTACGGCGGATGTACCGGCATGACCCCCCGTTTCGGTCCGCGTCCGTTCGTTGCAGAGCCGTTGTATAGGAGGAAGGGCTGATGGTTTGGTGAGTCAACGATCCAATGGGAGGGCAATCCATGACAGGCACCGCAGATCTTGCTCCGCGCCGGCTCCGCGATATTTTTGGAACCTTTGCCACCGGTTTGACGGTGATCACCAGTGCCACGGAGAGCGGGCCAGCGGGGTTTACCTGCCAGTCGTTCGCATCAATGTCCCTCGAGCCTGCACTCGTGACCTTTAGTCCGGCCAGGACGTCCCGTACATGGCCGGTGCTGCGGCAGGCGGGGTCCTTTGCTATCAACATCCTCCCCATAGAGCACCAGCACCTTGCGGGGTAGTTCGCAAAATCGGAAACGGACAAGTATGCCGGCGTGGGTTACTCAGCCTCTCCGCTGGGCAACCCCGTCCTTGACGATGCCCTTGCCTGGATCGACTGCACGCTCCATGCGGAGTACGACGGCGGTGACCACACCATCGTGGTGGCTGCCGTGAGGCATCTGAGCGCTCGGCAGGATGCCGAGCCGCTGTTGTTTTTCAAGGGCCGTAACGCCGGGATTACCCCGGCCGGGCGTGTGCTAGAGGCGGCCCACTAGCACCCAGGCGGCGGACGCCGTCGCAATTGCGCCAGCCCGTCCAGCCCGCCGCCCGGGTAGTGCCGATCAAAATGAAATGAACGCGACGAATTCGGCGAATCGTCAGCGCCGATGGTGACGGGCTTACCTTCACGAAATTCTCCGGCCGTTGCCGTGCGCGGATCCCCGCTGGCTGCCAGGCACTTGATGACGATGTCACGGTCTGTCAGCATCCCTTTGAGCCTGTTGTCCTCGCCACAGATCGGCAATGATCCAACGTCGAGCTCCTTCGTCTTCCGGGCTGCTGCCTCAAGCGCTTTGCTCTGCCCACACACTCCGCGCCGCCGCGGCGGCTGACCAGGGGGTGGGTTCTTGCTTCACCGGAATCAGGTAGTAAGCTTGCTGATCAATACTAGTAAGCTTGCTGATTAATTGAGGATAGGAGTAGGGCCATGGGCACAGTTTTTGCTGCCGCCACGGCGCTTGCGGTTACCACTGCTGGAGCAGCCGCGGCTCTGAGTGCACCCTTTGGCGCTGCCGGGAATGGGGGCCAGTATCTTGCTGGCCATGCACTGTTGGGGCTGGGCCTTGGCTACTCAATCGCCATCCTGCTACGGAACGCAACGAGGCGCCTTATGACCGGGCGTTCCGCAGGCAAGGAGAAAGCGGGTGCTGTTCCAGCACCTGCTCACATGGCCACGGTCACCGTACTGCCTGCAAGGCCCCCGGCGATGACACCGCTGCGGGGCAGGCATGCCGCCTAAAACGCAGCCTCCGCCTGAAGCTAAAGACGGCAAACCTAGCCCGAAGCGCCTTCGCTACTGGCTGACCGCAGTCGCGCTAACGGCAGTAGCCGGCCTTGCGGCGGCCCTGGTCGCTGGCACCCCGCTCCTGCGGCCTGCTGATTCTGATGAAGCTACGCTCCGGGGACTGCAAGTACGGGTGCTGACCATCAGCCAGGCTGCAGCTGAAAACCGGATGGACGGGGCCCTGGCATCGTTGGAGGCGTTGGAGAAGGATCTGAACGACGCCGCCGGGCAGGGACGGATCTCCTTGTCCAGGTATCGGGGGATTGAGGCAGCCGTGGAGTCGGTCCGTGCGGACATCACACGCCAGATCAAACCGGTGTCGGCGGCCGTGGCGCCAACGGGGGGCAGCGCTGATACCTCCGCGGCTCCCGAGCCCGCCCAGGTTTCGCAGCCAGTCCAGGTTGAGCCCCAGCCACCCGCCATAGTTCCCGCCCCAGTTCCTGCGCCCGTCGCCGTTCCGGTCCTGCCCGAACCCGCGAAGGAAGCCAAGGGCAACGGCAACGACAAGGGCAACGGCAAGGGTAACGGCAAGGACAAGGGAAAGCCCTAGGCGAACTTCCGGCAGAATGGACGGATGACTTCACCGGGCAGGCAGCAGCCAACCGCCGGTAAACCCTTCGACGTGGGGGCTATCGGGGCTGGCCTGGCCTTCGCCAATTCAGAGCATGCACTGACTAAAGCCCTTGCGGGCGCCGGCAGCGAAGGCGGTTCGCGCGCCGCGGTAGTGCAGGCGCCGCCAGGGACCGGTAAAACTACTCTCGTTCCACCGCTGCTCGCCAATATCACGGCGCTGAGTACTGGACGCGTGGTGGTCACGCAGCCGCGCCGGGTTGCTGCCCGTGCCGCGGCGCGCCGGCTCTCGGTTTTGGATGGCAGCCGGTTGGGCAGCCGGGTTGGTTATACGGTGCGCGGAGAGCGGCAGGCAAGTTCCGAAACGCGCATCGAGTTCGTGACGCCCGGCATCCTGCTGCGCCGCCTCCTGTCCGACCCCAGCCTCGACGGGGTAGCCGCGGTGGTCCTGGACGAGGTCCACGAACGGGGGCTTGAGACCGATCTGCTCATCGGCATGCTCGCCGAGGTCCGGGAGCTGCGCGGGGACCTCACCGTCGTCGCCATGTCCGCAACCCTGGACGCACCCCGGTTCGCCGCCCTGTTGGGTACCGACGACGGGATCCCGGTTTCCGTCGTGGGCTGTCCCTCGGTGCTCCACCCGCTGGAGACGGAGTGGCGGCCTGCTGCTGGAGCCCGTCTCGACGGTAGGGGAGTCACACCAGCTTTCCTCGACTACCTTGCCTCTACCGCGGCAGAGAAATTCACGAGTGCGCTCAGCGAAGACAGCTCAACGGATGCCCTGGTCTTTGTCCCTGGTGCGCGGGAGGTCTCCCGGGTGGCTGCGGGGCTTCGCAGCCTGCTGGGACCTGGCGTCGAGGTCCTCGAACTTCATGGCCAGGTGGGCACGGCTGAGCAGGACCGCGCGGTTTCTGGCCGCGTAACCGGCGGCCGCGCCAGGATCATCGTGTCCACCGATCTCGCTGAGTCCTCCCTTACTGTCCCGGGTGTCCGGCTGGTCATCGATTCCGGCCTCACCCGGGAGCCTCGGCGCGACGCCGGCAGGGGCATGAGCGGACTGGTCACGGTTTCCTGCTCCCGTGCCTCGGCGGATCAGCGCGCAGGGCGCGCAGCACGCCAGGGTCCCGGGCGGGTGATCCGCTGCTACGACCAGCAGGCCTTCGGTGCCGCCCCGGCCCACGTGACGCCGGAAATCAAGGTGGCGGACCTAACCGGGGCGGCACTGCTCCTGTCGTCCTGGGGTTCCCCGTGCGGAGTGGGGCTCGCGCTGCCCGACCAGCCGCCCCAGCAGGCAATGGACGAGGCGATGGAGGTCCTGCGCGAACTTGGTGCAGTGACAGAGGACGGCCACACCACCGCCATGGGAAGGCTCCTGGCCACCATTCCGGCCGATCCGCGGCTGGCCCGGGCCCTGCTTGACGGGGCGGCATTCGCGGGACACGTGCCAGCTGCGGAAGCAGTGGCGCTGGTAACGGGTGACTATCGTGCTCCCGGCGCTGACCTGACCCGCCTGCTGTCCCAGGTGCGGAACGAAACAGGGCCGGAACGGCGGCGCTGGGCTGAGGAATCCCGCCGCCTGGCAGCCCTGGCGAAGCAAAGCGCCCTTTCCGCTACGACCGCACGGCCCGCGACGGTCACGGGTGCGGCGGTGGTGGGCGCCGTCGTCGCCCTCGCCTTCCCTGACCGGGTGGCACGCAGGGTGGAAGGGGACGCCCCCAACCGCTACCTCCTGTCCTCCGGGACCCGTGCCGGCCTGCCCGCCGGCAGCTCATTGTCCGGCCATGAATGGCTGGCGGTGGCGGAAGTGACCCGGGCCCACGGGAGGGACTCTGCCGGAACCGGCGCCGTTATCCGCTCGGCGGCGCCGCTCTCGCCCGAACTGGCGGAGGCTGCCGCGTCGCACCTCCTGACCGACGCCGTCGAGGCGCAGTTTACGGCCGGCCGCGTCTCGGCCCGGAGGATGCGGCGACTGGGCGCGATCGTCCTCGCGTCCACGCCGGTCCGCCCATCACCCGGCGAGGGGCGCGCGGCAGTAGCGGGTGCCCTGCAGAAGGAAGGCCTTGGCGTCCTTGGCTGGTCGACGGCGGCCGACGCTTTGCGCCGCCGTCTGGCCTTCCTGCACCGCGGGCTGGGTGCGCCGTGGCCGGACGTCGCGGACCAGGCGCTGCTTCTGCGGCTGGATGAATGGCTGGGGCCGGAGCTTGAAGCCCTGGCCGGAGGAGCAGCCGCACGCGCCATCGACCTCGGCGATCCGCTGCGCCGTTTGCTGCCCTGGCCCGAGGCGGCCAGGCTCGAAGACCTAGCCCCGGAGTGGCTCGAGGTGCCAAGCGGATCGCGTATCCGGATTGAGTACCCTGACGTTGCGGACGACACTGGGCGGCCGGTTGTGGCCGTCAAGCTGCAGGAGTGCTTTGGATGGGCAGCGACACCGCGGCTGCTGAACGGCCAGGTACCGGTCCTCTTCCACCTGCTGTCGCCGGCCCGGCGGCCCCTGGCCGTTACGGACGATCTGACGTCGTTCTGGTCCGGCCCCTATGCGCAGGTCCGGGCCGAAATGCGCGGCCGCTACCCCAAGCATCCCTGGCCCGAGGACCCTTGGACGGCCCCGGCCACCGCACACGTCAAGCGGAGGAAATAGCCACCCAAAGGGCGGATCCCGGCTTGATGGAGGGCGGCGTGAGATCTCCGATACACAGTCGAAACCTCGCGTCGATGGACTGAAACAACCGGTGGCTAGGCTCGGTTCCACCTGGACGACGTTGTCCACACCCCGACTCGAAGGACGTGCAGATGTTTCTCCTCACCAGCCTCAACCTTTTGCTCGACGGCCAGCGTAATGATGACAGCCGATCCCACAGCGGTGGCGACGGAAAGTCGGATTCCCCGCAAGGACAGTTGAGCTCCGCCGCCTGGGAAGGCTGGTGGCAGGACGACGCCGCGTAGCGGCCTCCAGCCGTCCGTCGGGCATCCGCCCAACCTGCCGTTGGCACCCTGCCGCGCGGCCGGTATCAGGAGTGGGCGCGAATGAATGCAGCCACCGGCGCGGCGAGGGAAGCACCCACCTCGTCTGCAGTGCGTTTCCGGCCGGCGACAACAAAAGAGTGATCGCCGCCCTCCATCCACTGGAGAACGGCGTTGGTCCCGATCCGTGACACCACGCCCGTCAGGATCTCCGCTGTGGCGAACGTGTCGCGACTGCCCTGCAGGAACAACATGGGCGTCGTGAGCCCGTACAGGTGCTCGTCCCGCAGCTTGTCCGGTTTGCCCGGTGGGTGCAGGGGATAGCCCAAGTAGACGAGCCCCGCGGCTTCCATCCCGTCTGCCACCGCCATGGATGCCATGCGCCCGCCGAAGGACTTGCCGCCCGCCCAGACCGGGCCGTCGTCGTTATGGGCTGCTGCCTGCTCCGCCGCCGCGGCCATGGCAGCACGCCATGTGGCGATAGCCACCGGCGGCCGGTCCGGGAATTTCCGGCCTGCTTCGCGGTATGGAAAGTTGAACCGCAGCGTTGCTGTTCCCAGCTCATTCAATGCTGCCGTGAACCCGCGGAGGAACGGGTGCTCCATTCCGGCACCGGCTCCGTGGGCCACCACGAGGGCTGCAGATGGATCATCCGGGCGGGCGTACGCGGCAGTGACAGTAACGTCGCCCACAGCGAGGGTCAGGTGCACTTCTGAGACGGGCATGCCTCCATCATGCCGGACCCGGGACACCAAATCCGTCCGCGTTCCGTAGCCGGGGTGTACGTTGTCCCCATGGCGAGCGAACAGACCACCATTACAGTTCCAGGCCCTCACGGCGAGCGCGAGATGCGAATTTCCAGTCCCAGCAGGGTGCTCTGGCCGGACCTGGGCATCACGAAACTCGACCTGGCACGCTATTTCGCCGACGTAGGTGAGGCGTTCATAGCCGCCAACGGCGACAGGCCGGTGGCGCTGCAGAGGTACAAGGACAACGTTGAAGGCGAGATGTTCTTCTCCAAGAACCCGCCCAAAGGAACCCCCGAGTTCATCCGGACGATGAAGGTGGTCTTCCCGAGCGCCCGTTCCCATCCGATGCTCGTGCTGGACGAACCTGCCGCGCCCATCTGGGCGGTCCAAATGAACACCATTGTTTTCCACCCCTGGCCCTCCCGTGCCGCGAACACGGACAACCCGGACCAGTTGCGCATCGACCTGGATCCGCAGCCCGGCACTGATTTCGGTGATGCCGTCCCCGCCGCTCTGGTGCTCAAGGAAGTCCTGGCCGAGGCCGGGCTCACCTGCTTCATCAAGACCTCAGGCAACAGGGGACTGCATGTGTACGCGCCCATCGAGCCCACCCGCGAGTTCCTTGACGTGCGGCATGCCGTGATTGCCGCCGCCCGGGAAGTGGAACGCCGGATGCCGGAAAAGGTCACTACTGCCTGGTGGAAAGAGGAACGTGGGAAGAAGATTTTCCTGGACTTCAACCAGGCCAACCGCGACCGCACCATCGCCGGCGCCTACAGCCCCCGGGCGCTGCCGCACGCCTCGGTGTCCTGCCCCATCACCTGGGATGAGCTGGAGACCGCGGATCCAAAGAACTTCACCATCCTCACCGTCCCGGACCGGCTGAAGACGGTGGGTGACCCCTGGGCGGAGATGCACAGCAGCCCGGGAACCATCGACACGCTGCTGGAGTGGTGGAACCGCGACCTCAAGGACGGCCTCGAGGAAATGCCCTTCCCCCCGGACTACCCGAAAATGCCTGGGGAGCCGCCGCGGGTACAGCCCAGCCGGGCCCGGAAGCAGGATTAGGGACGGAAGCAGGGTTAGCGGCCTATTCGAAGCGGGACGGGTCGCCTGTCCCGCGCCGGACCACCTCGGCCACGCCGCTGGAAAAGTCCACCACCGTGGTGGGCTCGGATCCGCAGTCGCCGGCGTCGATCACGGCGTCCACCTGGTGGTCCAGGCGCTCCTTGATTTCCCAGCCCTGGGTCAGCGGGTCCTCCTCGTCCGGCATGAGCAGGGTGCTTGAGAGCAGCGGCTCGCCGAGCTCGGCCAGCAGCGCCTGCACCACGCGGTTGTCCGGGATCCGGACGCCCACAGTTTTCTTTTTGGGGTGCAGCAGGCGCCGCGGAACTTCTTTGGTGGCCGGCAGGATAAAGGTGTAGCTCCCCGGAGTCACGGACTTGATGCTCCGGAAGACGTCGTTGCCGATGTTCACGAATTGCCCCAGCTGGGCGAAGTCGCGGCAGACCAGCGTGAAGTGGTGTTTGTTGTCCAGCCGGCGGATGGCCCTGATCCGGTCCAGGGCGTCCTTGTTGCCCAACTGTGCCCCCAGCGCATAGCAGGAGTCCGTGGGGTAGGCGATCAGCCCGCCGTCGAGCACTATTCGCACTGCCTGGGTGATGGCGCGGGGCTGGGGATCCTGGGGATGAACGTCAAAGTATCTGGCCATGCACCCGAGCCTACGTTCCCCGCCCCGCCGCCGCACGCATTCGCGGCCGGGGCGTACCCCCACCAGCCAACTGGGGCAGCTGCCCCCTACCCGGAGGGCGGTCACTTGGGGCAGGATGTTGTCTGGTTCCATCCCTTTCGGTACAACTCAAGGAGATCCAGCCATGCCCACCACCCTCAACCCGTACCTCGGGTTCCGCGACAATGCCCGCGACGCCATGAACTTCTACCAGTCGGTTTTCGGCGGCGAGCTGACGCTGAGCACCTTCGGGGAGTTCCAGGCCAGCGAGGACCCCGCGGAGGCGGAGAAGATCATGCATGCCATGCTGACCACCACCCAGGGCCTGGTGCTGATGGGTGCGGACACGCCCAACGGCATGGAGTTCAGTGGAGGGTCGTCCATCTCCATCTCGCTCAGCGGTGATGACGAAACGGAACTTCGCGGCTACTACGAAAAGCTCAGCGGCAACGGCGGGAACGTCACCGTGCCCATGGAGCAGGCTCCGTGGGGAGACGTCTTCGGCATGTGCACGGACCGCTTTGGTGTGGCCTGGCTGGTAAACGTCAACAACCCACAGGCAGCAGCAGGCCAGGCAGCCGGGTAGCCACCCGGACAGTGCTTCCTTGAGGAGGGGCGCCACGCAGTGCGAGGATGTATGCGTGGAGTCCCTCTTCGAGATCCTTGACGATAAATGGTGGCTCGTTTTTCCAGCTTTGGCCTTTGCCGGTCATTGGGCGAACTCGTGGCGCAAGGCCACCGACCGCCGGCACCAGCGGAAGGTGGAGCTGTACAAACTCAGGAACCAGACACGTGAGGCGGAGAGAGCCTCTGCCGCGGAGGTGGAGTCACTGGTAGCCGCCCATGATGCTACCAACAAGCGCTGGCTGGACTATGAGCTTGACGTGGGCAAACTGATTGACTTCCCGCTTATGACAGACGTGCGGGAACCCCTGACGGTGGCGTTCCTCCGTGCAAAGCGGGAAGCTGACGGGCTGCGGCCGGCATCAGCGGCGGACATAACGTCCCACTCCCGCCTTGAGGCTTACCGTAAGGCAGTCGACACTTTCAGCGTGGCACTGGATATAGCTGAGCGTGAAGCCAGGCGCATCCGGGACAGCAAGTTCACCGGGCCCGAGCGGGAACGGCTTGCCACCGCCCGGCAGTTGCTGAAAATCGCGGAAAACCATGCAGCCACGCCGGCAGAACGCCAGGCCGCCTACAAGCGGGCCCGCCGGGAGCTGGACGGCCTCATCGTCCTGCCCGATGTGACAGTGGCGGCACTTGAGGACACGATCGCACCCATGCTGGACCCCGGCGCGCGGCCTTCTGATTCCCACCACGGCTGAACACCCGGGAGACGCCGTGGCCGTCCGAACGCTCTACCTCGACGTCGACGGCGTCATCTGTCCTTTCGGTCCCGAAGGGCGCAATGGCTGGGGAACACCGTGGAGGCGTGCTGACGCCGGGCTGTTGCCGGTGGCGTTCGCGCCTGAACTCGTGAAGGAATTGAACAGCCTGGCCGCAACGCCGGAGTTGCGGTTTGTCTGGCTCACCAGCTGGGAAGACCTGGCGCCCCAATACCTTTGCCCGGCCATCGGCCTGGACGGCGGCCGCTGGCCCTTCCTGACAGCCGAAGGTTCCGGAAGCGGACCCGAATGGTGGAAGCTCCGAGCCATCCAGGCCGACGTTGAAGCGACGGGACCCTCTGCTGTTGCCTGGGCGGATGACCAACTTGCATTCGAGGCGGAAGCCCAGGCCTGGGCGGGGGTCATGGGCCGGCGCCTGCTCACGCTGTCGCCGAACCCCAGGTGCGGAATCGAGCCCGCGGAACTGGAGCGGATACGGTCGTTTCTGCAGGGACCGTTGTTTTGACCTAATGCCGGGTACGCGTACGATCGATAGGGTTTCACGCCGGTTGTGTTAACAGCGCAGGTCATTCCAAGCAAACAGCTGGTGAATTATGCTGTGCAAGGCAGCCGGGGGAAAGAAACCGCTGAACGTCGACTCTGCAGATTGGGCAACAGGTGGATATCACCTTTATGGTGGCGCTGGTCATCGGACTGGCACTATTTTTCGACTTCACGAACGGCTTCCACGACACAGCGAATGCCATGGCCACGCCCATCGCAACCGGTGCCATCAAGCCGAAAACTGCGGTCACACTCGCGGCCATTTTGAACCTCGTGGGTGCTTTCCTGTCCACGGAAGTGGCCAAAACGGTCTCGGGCGGCATCATCCGAGAAGGATCCGACGGCGTGCAGATCACGCCGGAGATCATCTTCGCCGGCCTCATGGGAGCAATCCTGTGGAACATGGTCACTTGGTTGAAGGGTCTGCCGTCGAGTTCCTCGCACGCCCTGTTTGGTGGTCTGATCGGTGCGGCCATCGCCGGCATCGGCTTCAATTCCATTAATCTTGAGGGCCTGCTGCAGAAGGTCATCCTGCCTGCGATCTTCGCGCCGCTTATCGCCGGCATCGTCGCCTACATCTGCACGCGCCTCGCTTACGCTTTGACGTCGCGGCACGACCCCGAAACCGGCAGCAAGCTCACCCAGAAACGCGGCGGCTTCCGTACCGGGCAAATCTTCACCTCCAGCCTGGTGGCATTGGCCCACGGCACCAACGACGCCCAGAAGACCATGGGCATCATCACGCTCGTCCTGATCGCTGCCGGCACCCAGGCACCGGGTTCCGGCCCGCAGTTCTGGGTTATCGCTGCCTGTGCCTTGGCCATCGCCATCGGTACCTACGCCGGCGGCTGGCGCATCATCCGCACCATGGGCGCCGGGCTCACCGAAGTGAAGCCCGCGCAGGGCTTCGCTGCCGAGACCAGCACCGCGTCCGCCATCCTCGCGTCCTCGCACCTCGGCTTTGCGCTCTCCACCACCCAAGTTGCGTCCGGTTCCGTCATCGGCTCCGGCATGGGCCGCAGGGGAACCAGTGTCCGCTGGAACATGGTGGGCAAGATCGCACTGGGCTGGCTCTTCACTCTTCCCGCGGCCGGCCTAGTCGGCGCGCTGACAGCGCTGCTGGTCAAGACCGGGGTGGTGGGCGTGCTCATTGCAGCCATCGCCGGCACCGCCGCCGTCCTGTTTATGTTCTTCTATTCACGTAAGTCGGCCGTGGGCCATCACAACGCCATCGAGGTGGAAGAGGCCGGCCAGGCGGTGCGCTTCGCCAAGAAGAAGGCCATGGCCCGTGCACGCGCCAAGGCCAAGGCCCACGCGAGGACCAGCGCCGAAGCAAACACCAGCGCTGGGGCCACTACCGGCGCCAACACCAGCGCCGCAGCTGACACCCGTGCTGATGCCAATACCAATGCTGAGGCCAACTCCGATACCGAAGCCGAAGCCGTGACAACGAAGGATGCCCAGCGATGAAGTGGTTGGAACTGCTGACCGTGGCCGGTGCCACGCTGGCGGCCGCAGTGACCGTGGTGGTTCTCTACTCGCTGGGCGTTCGACTGACGGCCATTGCAGGTGACGTGCGCCAGGCGTCACCCGGCATGAAACGGTCCCTTGCTTTTCTCTGTTTCGGCCTGTGCGGACTCGCCGTCCTCTTCGGGCTGTACCTGATCATTCCGTACTTCTCCGGCTAACACGCGCCGCCGCGGGCACCAAAGCACAGCTGCTTGGCCGTTGGCCTGACCGCGGCGGATCGTTAGGCTGGAGCCATGTCACGGATCCAGTACTTTGTAGCCGCGTCCCTTGACGGTTTCATTGCCACATCTACAGATGATCTTGGCTGGCTCCTTCAGTTCGACGGGTTTGAGGGCGGCAAGGAAAGCTACGAGACGTTCATGGCGGGCGTTGGCTGCATCGTTATGGGCGGCGCCACCTATGCCTGGCTGATGGAACATGAGCCGGGCAATTGGCCCTATCCAGACACTCCCTGCTACGTCTTCACGCGTCACGAGCACCAGGCGCCTCCCGGGGCGGACCTCACATTCGTGCGAGGGAGTGTCAACGAGTTCGTTGCAGACTTCAGAGCCGACGCGGGAGGCAAGAATGTCTGGGTGGTGGGCGGTGGAGACCTTGCCGCCCAGTTCGCCGACGCCGGCCTGCTGGATGAGCTCATTCTCTCCGTCATTCCCGTGGTTCTTGGAGACGGCAAGCGGCTGCTCCCATTGACGGGCCCGACGCCGCCATTAGAGTTGACGGCCTCGCGCGCCCTCGGCAGGGGCATAGTCGAGCTGCGGTACCAGCTAAGCCGCGGCTAAGTCTGTCTAAACTCGAACTCGGTGGGCGAGCCGGTCGAAGCCTGCGCCAGGTCTATCCGTCGCGGGCATGGAGGAACCGCTGCAGTCCGCCTTCACCCGGGGACAACCCTAGGTAGACAAAGTCCGGAAGAACCGCCAGCGTTCCTCCCCACCTTTTCGGTTGCGGTGTCAGTTGCTGTGGCCAGTGGGGTGGTTCCCAGTCGTGGTGTTCGGCTTTGTAGTGTCGGCCGGTGGGGGAGGTCCAGGCGGGTGGTTCGTTTTTGGTGGCTGGGGTGGGTGTCCAGCCGGTGGCGTGTTTGAGGTGGTGGTGTTTGGGGCAGAGTTGGCCGAGGTTGGTGATCACGGTGGTGCCGCCGTGGTGCCAGGCGGTGAGGTGGTCGGACTCGTTGTCGAGCGATGGGTTGTTGCAGCCGGGGAAGGTGCATTTGCCGTCCCGAAGCAGCAGTGCTTTTTTCATGGCTTTGGTGAGGCGGTAGTTGGTGCGGCCGATTTCCAGTGGTGCGCCGTCGCTGGGGTCCACGAGGACCCGGTAGAAGGAGCTTGTCCCGTCTGCGACGAGTTTGCGGGCCATGGAGGCGGGTATCGGGCCGTAGCCGTCCAGCAGGGCGGGTTCGTCGGTGGCGCCGAGCAGGGCGAACACCGGGACGGTGACGAGCACGTCAACCTTAGGTGCAGGGATCTTTCCTAGTTCGACAAGGTCGTCACTGCCACCGTGTTCGTTGCGGTGGTTACCCGTGGAAGGTGCCTGGAGGAGCAGGCCGGCGGCGATGTCAGGCCCTATTTGTGCGAGCGTGCGGGACTCGTCGGGGCGTTGGAGGCCGCGGGCGAGGGCGGTGGTGCGGTTCCAGATGGCGCAGGCGGTGTCACCGGGCAGGTACAGCGAGATCCATGCCATCCCGTCCCGGTCCGGGGCGTATTCCATCCGCCGGTCCGCGGCGCACCTGGCGTGGCGTTTTTCGAGTGTTTCGGGGTGGTGGCGTTCGCGCCAGGCACGGACCTTGCGGCGGAACCGTGAGGGCACCAGTTCACCGGGGGCTGCTCCGCGGGCCGGGTGGGGTGCCTTCGGGTCGAAGAAGTGCGCTACCAGGGCCGCGGCGCCGGCAGGGGCAAGCCCTTCGGTTTCGTCGGCGATGATCCGGGCGTGCATCCAGGACATCGCCCCGGAGGACAGGGCGGCCATTGCGGTGGCAGGGAGCAGATCTGCCGGGACGCGGTGATGAACGCCGCGGCGGCGCCGGAGCTTACGGTCAGGACTCCCGCGATTTCCTCGACCACAGACATCTCCCCGAACGCGCGGTCCTGGCGGGAGGCGTCCGACGGGGTCATGGCCTGCTGGAGTTCCATGATGTCCGCCGCATCCCTGGCCTTAAGCCCAGCAAGTTGTCCTTCCAGGCATTTCATCAGGGCAAGCCGCTCCAGCCGGATATCGAGCTTCCGCGCAAAAACATCAACGACAGGGTCATCAACAACGGAGTCCGCGGCAGCGTAGCCAACAACAGCAGTCGGATCTGACCCAGCAGCAACAGCGGCAGGACCTGAACGTGCAGTCCCGGCATACAGCCGGGTGTCCTTCAGGACCAGCTCATCAAGGGCCGCAACGGAGGTACGAATACCCTTCATCGCCACCGCTGTACCCGCCCCGATTCCCATAGAGACATCTTCTAATGAGGGTCTGACAGTAATGATGGAAGTGGCTTGTGCCGCGGTGTGACTCTGGGTCTGACTGACGCCCGCTTCGTTGGTTT
>NZ_PJII01000022.1 GCF_002929215.1 Arthrobacter sp. ZGTC412 | reverse complement strand
GGTACACACCCCCAAAACACCTCGACCCCCACCAAAAACCCCAACAAAACCACTACTTCAAACCACCCCCACCACCCCGCGAACGAACACCGCCCCGGGAATGAACACAGCCGGAATGACAACCCACGCAGGGATACGACGGCAGGGCCCTTAAACAGCTCCGTCCCGGGAGGAACCAAGGTTCCCACCGGGACGGGACTGCCACCCGCCGTCGGACGCTATGGGTGGAGGAGGCGTCCTCCCACGTCGTCCAGAGCCGTGTTGTTAGCGGCGTGAAATCTAGCTGCTGATAGCGGACGCCATCTCGGCATGCGCCTTCTTGCCGGCTTCCTCCGTGGAAAGCCGCTCGAAGAGAACCTCGGAGGTGTAGCGCTTGATGATTTCCTGGATTGCGCCGGCACCCTTCGGCGGCGGGGCCGGAGCCTCGCCGAGCTCATCCTTGATCTGGTCGATGAACTTGACCACCTTGACGTCGGCAGGGGTCAGCTTGGATTCGATCGCTGCCCGGACGTCCGAGTTCGGGTAAACGCCCCGGTCGGCAAGGAGGGTTTCGCCGGCTTTTACGTTGTTGGTGAGGAAGTTGATGAACTTGGCGGTTTCCTCAGGGTGCTTGGTGCGTGAGGAGGCTGACCAGAATTGTGATGCCTTGTACCAAAGTCCGGCATCAGCGGAGGATCCGGTCTTGGTGGGGAACCGCAGGATCTTCAGGTCAGCACCGGATGCCTTTTCCAAAGCAGGAGCCTGGTTGGACCACCAGAACGCCATGCCGTTCTTGCCGGTGGCGAGCCCGGACTGGTCAAGCGGGGCCGCTTCGGCTTCCACTACCTCGGATGCCGTGGGAACCGCCTTGTTCTGGCTGAGCTGCTTCAGGAATTCCCACCATTCGGCGATGTCGCTCGGCTCAAAGCCCAGCTTGCCCTCGGAGGTGTACAGGGATTTGCCGTTTTGACGGAGCCAAACGCCAAGCGATGCCTCATCCGTGCCATAGGCGGCTGCGCCGTAAGTACCCTTCGCGGACTTCGCCGTGATCTCGGAGGCGATCCGTTCGAAGTCGTCCCAGGTCCACTTGGAGTCATCGGGCAACGGAACACCCGCAGCTTCAAAAACCTTCGGGTTTGCGAGGATGGTGGCGGCATTGATGCCGGCCGCAATGCCGGTCAGCCCGTCCTCACTCTTGCCGGCGTTGAGTGCCGCTTCGTCGAGCTTGGAGGTGTCGATCTCGTACTTGGAGAGGTCAAGAAGGGCGCCGCGGCTGGAGTACTCGGTGATGTACTTCTCGTCCATCTGAATGATGTCCGGTGCATCATTCGCGGCCACCTGGGTGGCCAGCTTGTCCCAGTAACCGCTCCAGTCGCC
Source organism: Arthrobacter sp. ZGTC412 (assembly GCF_002929215.1). Taxonomy (GTDB): domain Bacteria; phylum Actinomycetota; class Actinomycetes; order Actinomycetales; family Micrococcaceae; genus Arthrobacter. The sequence continues at coordinate 73,308 of NZ_PJII01000022.1, read as the reverse complement.
GAACTCGGGCTTGATCTTGATGTTGGGGTTTTCAGCCTCGAACTGCTTGATGGCTTCCTGGGTCAGCTGGGCACGCTTGTCGCCGCCCCACCAGGAGAACCGCAGTTCGACGGGACCGTCAGCGCTTTCCGAGGCAGCTCCCCCGCCACAGGCACTAAGGGCCATTACGACGGCGGCGGCCGCTGCTACGAGGCCGGTCTTACGCAACGGACGGCGTGCGCCCGTGGAGGGTGTCTCTGCCGATAGCTTGGCAGCAGACGCAGGGCGGGAAAAAAGCGGCACTGAATACTCCGATCTTCTTTGATCATGGTGCTGGTTGATCAGGTGCGGGGGTGTTGGGGAATGAAACCAGGAGCAGGAGGGGAAAACGGGAAACCGCTTTCTTCATCTAATGCTACAAGTGCTCAACTTGTATTACAAGAAGTTTCTGATGATTCTTTCGTTACGGCAGAGACGGCCCGCCAGCGGACGGGCCGTCTCACATGACGCCGTCGCTCTGCAACACAAATAGCGATCGCGAGCGGCAGAGACTACTTGATGCCGGTGGTCGCGATGCCCTTGATGAGGAACCGCTGGCCAAAGAGGAAGACCAGGAATACCGGCAGGAGGGACACGATGGACATCGCGAACAGCGATCCCCAGCTCGTGGCCGACTGGGAGTCCACGAAGGCCCTCAGCGCTACGGGAACCGTGAACATATCAGGATCCGTGAGGTAAATCAGGGCGCCGAAGAAGTCGTTCCAGGTCCAGATGAAGGTGAAGATGGTGGTGGTGGCCAAGGCCGGGACCATCAGCGGCAGGATGACGCGCAGGAAGATGCGCGGGTGCCCGGCGCCGTCGATCCTGGCCGCCTCGTCCAGGTCCTTGGGGATGCCGCGGATGAACTGGACCATCAGGAAGACGAAGAACGCCTCAGTTGCCAGCAGCTTCGGCACGATCAGCGGCCAGAAGGTGTTCACCCAGCCAATCTGCGAGAACAGGATGTACTGCGGCACGATCACCACATGGAACGGAAGCATGATGGTCAGCAGCATGATGCCGAACAGCAGCTTCTTGGCAGTGAACTGCAGCCGAGCAAAGGCGTAAGCAGCCATCGAGCAGGAAATCAGGTTGCCCAGGATCGATCCGATCACCACGATCGCGGAGTTGATCATGTAGTGGCCGAAGGGGTGGGTCAGGGCGGACCAGCCGGAGGTGTAGTTGCTCATTTCCAGGCTGTTCAGCCAGAGGCCCGGCTCGCGGAAGATCAGCTCGTTGGGCCGCAGCGAGGAAACCACCATCCACAGCAGCGGGTAGATCATCAGTGCGCCGGCCAGGATCAGGACTGCATGTTTCATCAGCGCTTTGCTGCGCTGCGCCCTGCTGAAGGCCAGGGTGCCCCGGGACTCCCTGACTTTGGGCTTGCGGCGGTTCGTTGGCTTGCCAGTGCCGGCAGACTTCTTCTCCGGGGTGGGCAGCATCTCAAGCTTAGTCGTCATAGAAAACCCAATACTTAGAAGCGATGAAGTTGATGGCGGTGAAGATGCCGATGATGACCAGCAGGAGCCAGGCCATGGCGGACGCGTAGCCCATGTCGAACTGGCCGAATCCCTTTTGGTAGAGGTACAGGGTGAAGAACATAGTAGAGTCCGAGGGCCCGCCGTTTCCCCCGGAGACGATGAACGCCTGGGTGAACGACTGGAACGAACCGATGATCTGCAGTACCAGGTTGAAGAAGATGATAGGGCTCAGCATCGGCAGGGTGATCCGCCAGAACTGCTGGAGGGTGGTGGCGCCGTCAACCTTCGCGGCCTCGTAGTACATGATCGGGATCTGGCGCAGGCCGGCCAGGAAGATGATCATGGGGGCACCGAAGGTCCAGACGTGGAGCAGGATGATGGAGCCGAGGGCCGTGCTGGGGTCGGAGATCCAGCCCGGTCCCTGGATGCCGAACATCGCGAGGACCTGGTTGACCAGGCCGGTGGTGCCAAAGATCTGCTTCCACAGGATGGCAACGGCTACGGATCCGCCCAGGAGGGACGGCAGGTAGAACACCGAGCGGTAGAACGGCAGACCGCGCAGGCCCTTGTCCAGGACCAGGGCGATCAGCAGCGCCACGGCGAGCTGGAGCGGAACACCCACGAACACGTAGGTGAAGGTCACGCCGAGCGAGTTGTGCAGCCGGGCGTCGGTGAGCATCCGGGTGAAGTTATCCAAACCGACCCATTCCGGGGGCTGGAGGAGGTTGTAGTCCGTGAAGGACAGGTAAAGGGACATCAGCATGGGACCGATGGTGATGGCGATGAGGCCCACCAGCCAGGGCAGCAGGAAAATATAGGCGGCCTTGTTGTCGCGGCTGTTGGCCTTCTTCTCTTCGGCGGTGGCTTTGCCTTTCCGCCGGGAAATCGAACTGAGTTCGCTGATGGCGCTCACTGCGGCAACCCCATTCCGTGCAACGGGCCCGCTGCTGCCGGCCTTCCAGCCGGGCGCGGTGCCCTGGGCATGTGTTTAGCGGCCATGTGGTCTCCTTTGGTCATCGTGGCCTCCACGTTTTGGTATCGCCGGGGCGATCTAGGGATGCGCGCCGCTCCAGCCGTCCTTCCGTCAGAAGTGGACCAAGAGTGGCGATCATCCGATGTGCCACCTGGCGGGTGGCCCGGATTCGAAAGCGGCCCCGTACCAAAGTAAACGGTTTCTTGACTCTTGTATAGCCCTTTGTTAGTTTTTGAGAAAACGCTTTCTGTAACAGGCGTCACTTCACCGTAAATCACTTACTGAGGGGCAGGACAATGAGGTTTAGTCTCAAAAAGTCATCGATGGCAGTCGCCGGCGCATCGGCAGCGCTGGCACTGGTTTTGACGGGCTGCGGCAGCAGCAGCCCGGAGGCCGGCAAGGTGGGGACCGTTGAAGATCCAGTAACCATCCGCTTCGCCTGGTGGGGCAACGATTCCCGCGCCAAAACCACCCTTGACGTCATCAAGGACTTCGAGGCCGCGAACCCCACCATCAAGGTGCAGGGCGAAAACACCGAGTTCAGTTCCTACTGGGACAAGATGGCCACCCAAATCGCCGGCGGCACTACCCCCGATGTCTTTGCGATGAGCGGCGCCTACCCCAGCGAATATGCGAGCCGGGGTGTGCTGCTGGACCTGGACAAGGTCAAGGACCAGATAGATACCTCCAAGTTTGCCGATGGCACGGTGGACCTCGGCAAAATCGACGGCAAGCAGTACACCATCACCGCCGGCGTTAACTCCATGTCCATGGTGATCGATCCAAAGGTGTTCGAGGCCGCCGGAGTTGAGCTGCCGGATGATGAGACGTGGACCTGGGACGACTACACGGAAATCGCCGCCGAGATCACCAGGAAGTCCCCGCAGGGAACATTCGGCACAACCCCCATGACCAACGACTCGTTCCTTGCCGTGTGGGCACGCCAGCACGGTGAAGACCTCTACACCGATGACGGCAAGAAGCTCGGTATCAGCGAGGACACCGCCACCGAGTGGTTCGAGATGAACAAGAAGCTGATGGAAACCGGCGGGGCACCGTCCGCGTCCCAGACTGTTGAGGACAACTCGGCGCAGCCCGAACTGACACTGATGGGCCAGGGCAAGCAGGGCATGAAGATCTCGTGGAGCAACCAGATGAACTCCTACTCGGGTTCACCGCTGGTCATGATGAAGCTGCCCAACGAGAGCAAGGAGCCGGGCACCTGGCTGCGGTCCTCCATGGAATACGCCATCTCATCCAAGTCGGCCCACCCCAAGGAAACAGCATTGTTCATCAACTACCTGGTGAACAACGTGGACGCAGCCACCAAGATCAAGAGCGACCGCGGCATGCCTGCCAACACCGAGCTCAAGGCCGCGATCACGCCGCTCCTCAAGGAGTCCCAGCAGAAGGAAGCGGAATACCTGGACCGCATCGCGGAATTGAAGATCGAACCGCCGCTGCCGTTCCCTGCCGGTTCATCGGCCACCATGGAGGTCCTGAACCGGCTCAACTCGGATGTACTGTTCGGAAAGACCTCACCGCGGGACGCTGCCAAGGCCATGATTCAAGAGGTCAACTCGAACTTGGGCTAACCCCACGCACGGCCAATTTCGCACCACATCAAACCGCAAAGGAGGCAGGCCAGTGAGCCGCAATGTCGAATTGACCAATGACGCCCGGCCGCCCCGGCCCAGCGCGATCGCCGGCTATGAAGACTGGCCTGCCTACGTTCAGCAACACCCCCGGTACCAGGCAGCCACCCCGGCGGCGCAGGAACTTGCGGACGCGCTTGGGGTACCGGGTGTGCAGCAGCGACCAGAGGTAACGGTCCACTGGCAGGAAACGTACGACGGCGTCACCACCTCCCAGCTCAGCTGGCAGCTGGGCTTCGGACCCCGCACTACTGGCTGGCTGATCAGGCCGGCCGATGTTTCCGGTCCCCTGCCCGGTGTCCTTGTCCTGCACTGCCACGGGGGCAACAAGTTCGGCGGCGCGGACCGGCTGGTGGAGCTTCCGGAGTCCCATCCTTCCGCGGAAACCGCGCGGGCAGGCCACTATGACGGCCGTGCCCTCGCCACCGAGGTGGCCCGGCGGGGTTTTGCGGTCCTCGCCCACGACACCTTCGCCTGGGGCAGCCGCCGCTTCGACCTCTCCGTCCCGCCGTGGCGGACCGAGGCGGCGCTGGAGGCGAGGCAGGCGCAGTGGCGGGAGGACGGCGTCGCACCTTCCGATGCTGATGAATACAACGCCGCCGCCGCATTCCATGAGGAAACCGTGGCCAAGACCGCCGGCCTGCTGGGCACCAGCTTGGCGGGCATGGTGGCCTACGACGACCTGGCTGCCCTGGAAGTGCTCGCCGGGCTGCCGGACGTGGACCAGGGCCGGCTGGGGTGCATCGGTTTCTCCGGTGGCGGCGGCCGCTCCCTGGCCCTTGCCGCCCTGAGTCCACGGATCCGCAGCTACGTGGTGACGTGCATGATGACCACTTTCCAGTCGCTGCTTCCCGCCCACCTGGACGCCCATTCATGGCTGCTCCAGACGCCCGGGCTGTGGCGCCTGGGTGACTGGCCGGAGCTCCCGGCAAGATCAGGGGCCCGCCACCTGCTGGTGCAGTACGCCCTGACCGATGAACTTTTTCCCCAAGACGGCATGCGGGAAGCCCACCGCACCCTGGATTCGATGCACCGCTCCGGGAGCTACACAGGCAGCTTCTGGCCGGGCGGCCACGTTTTCACGACCCAAATGCAGGAGGAAGCGCTCAACTTCCTGTCCGGCACGCTGCACGGCAAGCAAGCGGCTCCACCCAGCCCGGCAGCCACCGGCAATCCCGACTTCCAAGCCACTTTCAGCCCTCGAGGAACTTCGTTATGACTCAGCAATCCGCCACCGCGGAGAACAGCACCCGCCCGGCCGGCCGCACAACGACAGCCACTGACCCGGGAGCCACTGACCCGGCAGCCGTCCCGCGGATAGCCCTGGTAGGCGTCCACGGATTCGGCGAACGCCACCTTGCCAACCTGGCACGGCTCGAGGAAGCCGGCGCCCTGGAACTGGTCGCGGTGGCGGACCCCAACCCTCCTGCCGAGGGACGGCTCGCTGAGTCGGTTGCGGTCTTCGAGGATTTGGCACAGTTGCTGGCCGCGGATCCGGGCGTCGACGTCGTAATCCTTGCCACCCCCATCCAGACGCATGCTCCCCTTGCCCTTGCCGCGTTGGCAGCGGGCAAGGACGTTTACGTGGAGAAGCCGCCGGTGGCGTCCCTGGCCCAGTTCCAGGAGGTGCTGGCCGCGGCCGAAGGTTCAGGGCGACTGGTCCAGGTAGGCTTCCAGAGCCTTGGCTCCCAAGCCCTGCCTGCGATCAGGAGCCTGGTGGAATCAGGTTCCATCGGGGATGTCCTCGGCCTGAGCGCCAAAGGACAGTGGGTGCGCAGCAAGGCGTACTTCAAGCGATCCCGGTGGGCAGGGAAGCGCAGCCTTGACGGCATCGACGTGGTGGACGGCGTTGCAACAAACGCCCTGGCCCACGCCGTTGCCACCGCCCTTCACATGGCGGGGGCACACACGCTCGCAGACGTTCAGTCGGTGGAGACGGACCTGTACCGCGCCCACGAGACCCAGAGTGACGACACCTCCATCATCCGCGTCCGCACCGCCGGGGGCACCACGCTCCTCTGCGGGCTGACTCTGTGCGCGCAGGAACAACAGAATCCCTCCGTCACGTTGCACGGTACCCGCGGCGAGATCACGCTCTTCTACACGGAGGACGAGGTGGTTGTCAGCACCGCTGACGGCGAGCGCCGGGAGACGTTCAGACGGATCGACCTGCTGGAGAATCTGTTGGACGCCCGGTCCACGGGTGCCCCGCTGCTGTGCTCGCTGGCGGAGACCGGCGCCTTCATCACGGTGCTGGAGGCCATCCGCACCGCACCGGCACCGCAGCAGATTCGTGGGGACCACATCACGTGGGAAGGCGAGGGCGACGACGCCCATCCGGTAGTTCACGGCATCGGGCCCATGATTGAACGCGCCACCAAGGCGCAGGCCACCTTTGTTGAGTTGGGAGTGCCCTGGGCGCGGGAACTCCCTCCGGTCCGCACGTTGACCGTGGACGGCAAAGCTGTTGCCGATTACCAGGACGGCCGCCGGATCCGGGATGTTTCGTCGCCGCGGCCCTACCTGCACCCTGTCCGGACCCTCAGCGGCGCCTTTGTCACGGACCACCAGCCACTGGACCACGTGTGGCACCTTGGTGCCGGTGTCGCGCTGCAGGACGTGGACGGCATCAACTTCTGGGGCGGCCGCACCTACACCCGCGAAGCCGGGCAGTACGTCTGGCGCCCGGACCACGGCAGCATCACTAGCACCGAAACGCCTGCCGAAGAATTGGCTGCCCGGTCGGGCGGCCAGGACGGCCGGCTGCAGGAAACCCTGAGCTGGAACGGGCCCGACGGCGCTCCGGTCCTGGTTGAGGACCGGACCTGGACGTGGTCCGGCGTCAGCTCGTCCGCGTGGCGGCTGTCCCTGGACTTCGCTCTCTCCCCCGCCGGCGACCAGCCCGTAAGCCTGGGCAGCCCCGGTTCCAACGGCCGGCACGAAGGCGGGTACGGCGGCTTCTTCTGGCGGCTGCCGTCCTGTGACGGTGCGGCCGTGTGGACGCCCGCCGGCGCCGGCGAATCCGAGGTGCACGGCTCAGTGGCGCCCTGGCTCGCCTGGGCCGGGGAGTTTCCAGGCGGCAGGGCCACCCTCGTTTTTGTAGCGGCGGAAGCGTCCGCCGACCCCTGGTTCGTTCGGGTGGACGGCTACCCGGGAGTTGGGCAGTCATTGGCCTGGGACACCCCGGTCATCGCTGAACCGGGTACTCCCGTGCAGCGCAGCATCACCGTTTTTGTGGCCGACGGCATCCTGGGCACAACAGACATCGAAGCATTGATCAACCGGCAGGGGAACCGTTCATGAGCCAGACAACAGCAGACACCACACCGCTTGCGGGCAGAGGGAGCGGCACCGCAATGATGGATCCGACGCCGGCAGAACCCGTCGGTGCTGCGGCTGTCCGGGTGGCCCCGGGCTCCGTGGAGGACCGTGCCATTAAGCGGCGCCGCGTCCTGGACATCCTCGATGACAAGGGCCAGGATTCGCTGCTGCTCACCACCCACACGGCGCTGACCTGGTATCTGGACGGCAGCCGCGTGCACATCAGCCTGGCCGGCGATCCCATCGCGGCGGTCCTTGTGGACCGCGACGGCGACCATTTGGTCACCTTCAACAATGAAGCCGGCCGTATCGCCGCCGAGGAACTGCCCCCCGGCGTCACCCTCCATTCGGTGCCCTGGTACGGCAACCTCCACGAGGCGGCGGCCTCCGTCGGCACTGCCGGGAACGCCACACCGCTGGCCGAAGCAGCCGTAGCCGCAGACCTGCGCGCGGCCCGCCAGCAGCTGCTTCCGGCCGAAAGCGCCCGCTATGCCCGCCTCAGCGCGGACGTCGCATCCATGATGACGGACGTCCTCTCCTCGGCCCGGCCGGAAACCACCGAGTTCGAGCTGGTATCTGCCTTGGCCGCGAGGGTTGTCGCGTCCGGCGCGGAGCCGCTGGTCCTGCTGTGCAACGGCAGCAGCCGGAGCGACTTCCGGCATCCACTGGCCACCCACTCGCCCCTGGGCCGCCGCGCCATGGCCGTGGTGTGCGCCCGCAGGGACGGCCTGGTCGCCAACATCACCCGCTGGGTAAGGTTCGACGCCGGCACTCCCGAAGAGCGCGACGCCGAGGCACGCATCGCAGCAGTGGAGGCCGACATCTTCGATGCCACGGTTCCCGGCGCACGGCTGGACCGGATCTTTGGTGAGATCCAGGCCGCCTACACCCGCCATGGTTTCGGTGCCAAACAGTGGGAACAGCACCATCAGGGCGGGCCCGCCGGCTACGCAGGCCGCGACCCCCGCGTCACTGCAGCCGCCACGGACACGGTGGTGGTGAACCAGGCCTTCACGTGGAACCCGTCGGGGCCCGGTGTCAAGATCGAGGACACTGTCCAGCTCACCGAAGCGGGCCTGCAGGTCCTTACTGTCGATCCCCGCTGGCCCGCGACGACGGTCAACGGGCTCGAGCGGCCCGTCACACTGCAGCTGTAGGCAGGTACAACGCCCGCTCAGATCCTGCCTGAAACACGAAACGCCCGCTCAGTTATGGCCGTAATCCGGGCCATAACTGAGCGGGCGTTTCGATTAAACCGACATCATCTGAGCGAGCGTTACGGAAGTTGCAGCTGTCCGTCAACGCGGCGCGGGATGCCCAGCGGGTTGCTCTCGCGCAGAGCGGGGTGCAGGACGGCCTCGGGGGAATCCTGGTACGCGACCGGACGCTGGAACCGACGCACCGCTGTCGCGCCCACGGAGGTGAACAGCGAGGTGGTGGCCGGGTACGGGCCGCCGTGCTGCTGTGCCCAGTTGACGGCCACGCCGGTGGGCCAGTCGTCGAAAAGGACGCGGCCGGCGAGGTTGGACAGCTGGTCCACGAGCGCGCAGACGTCCTCGCCCTGCTGGGCGTGCACCGTGGCGGTGAGGCTGCCGGGCACCTTCGCCAGGACCGCGGTGAGCTCCTCCTGGTCTGTGTATTCGATCAGCATGGTGGTAGGGCCGAAGCATTCCTCCAGCAGTTCCTCGGGACGCTCCAGGGCCTTCGCGGCGGAGGTGGAGAAGACCACGGGGGCGGCCCCATCGGATACTGCATCCTGGTCCACGCTGCCGCTGACCACGTCCACGCCCTCCACCGAAGCGAAGCTGCGCAGGCCGTCCGGGTACGCTTCGGCGATCCGGCTGGTGAGCATGCCGAGGGCAGGCTTGTCCTTGCTGGCTGCCGCCACTTTCGCGGCGAAGTCCGTCCCCGCCGGGATGAAAACCAGACCGGGCTTGGTGCAGAACTGGCCGGCGCCAAGGGTGAAGGATCCCGCCAGCCCCTCCGCCAGCTGGCCGGAACGCTCTGCCAGCGCTGCCGCGGTGACAACCACCGGGTTCAGGCTGCCCAGCTCCCCGTAGAACGGGATGGGCTCCGGGCGCGAGGTGGCCAGGTCAAAGAGGGCACGGCCGCCGGGGATCGAGCCGGTGAAGCCAACTGCTTTGATGGCGGGATCCTGCACCAGTGCGGTTCCCGCCTCGCGGCCACTGACCAGGGCGAAGATGCCCTCAGGTGCGCCCGCTGCACGCAATGCCTCCGCCACAATTTCGGCGGTCCGTTCCGAGAGACGCAGGTGCCCCGAGTGGGCCTTGACGATCACGGGGCAACCCACGGCCAAAGCAGAGGCGGTGTCGCCGCCAGCCACCGAGAAGGCGAACGGGAAGTTCGACGCGGAGAACACCGCCACCGGCCCGATGGGCCGCAGGATGCGGCGCAGGTCGGGCTTGGGCGGCGTGGCGTTGGGATCGGCATGGTCGATCACGGCTTCGAGGTAGGAACCTTCGGTGATAACGCGGGCGAACAGGCGCAGCTGGCCTGTTGTCCGGGCCACTTCGCCGGTGAGGCGGGGTGCCCCCAGGCTGGTTTCGGAATCGGCTATCTCCACCAGTTCTGCGGCGTTGGCATCAAGTGCATCAGCCAAAGCGGTGAGCCAGGCGGCGCGTTCGGCGTCGGAGGCCGTCGCGGAGATCTTGGCTGCCTCTGTAGCGGCAGCCGTGAGCTCGGACAGGGAAAGGGTTGCAGTTGTCACTTGGGATACCTGTTCTTTGTGTCTGGATTCATCGCATCTGCGTTTATCAGGTTGTCGTTCGTCAGGTCTGCGTGGATCTGCTTAGCGTGCGTCGTGAAAGCGGAAGCCCAGCCCGGGCTGATCTGTGAGCGCCACCCGGCTGTCGCTGAACCGGACCGGCGACGGGCCGGCCAGGATCCCCAGCTGCTCAAAGGATGCCTCCTCCACGTCCTCCACCAAGGTGGGCTCGGCGAGCGTCAGGGCCAGCTGGCCTGACAGCTCCGGGAGCAGGTGCGGCATCACCTTGATGCTGTTGGTCCGGGCAAGCTCAACAATGCGCCGGAACGGCGTGATGCCCCCTACCCGGATGATGTTCGGCTGGATGATGTCCACTGCTTCCGCTTCTATGAAATCGCGGAAGCGGTAGATCGTGTGCAGGTTTTCACCGAGGGCGATCGGCACGGGCGAGTGCTTGCGGAGCCGGCGGTAGGCCCAGAGGTCGTCCGCGCGGATGGGCTCCTCGAGCCACTCCAGGCCGAACCCGGACAACACGTCGAGGGCTTTAAGCGTAGTGGGCAGGTCCCAGCGCTGGTTGGCGTCGATCATCAGCTTCCGGTTCGGCCCCAGGACGGAGCGGACCGCGGCAACGCGTTCAGCGTCCTCGCGGATGTCCGGCTTGCCCACCTTGATCTTAACTGCCTGGTGCCCGGCAGCAATCCACCGCTCAATCTGAGCTACAAGCTCCTCGAGGGTGTAGTGCAGGTTCACCCCGGAGCCGTACACCTCGGCGGACTCCTGGCGCTGTCCCAGGAATCCGGTGACGGAGGTATTGGCACGGGAAGCCTGGAGGTCCCACAGCGCCAGGTCCACCCCGGCCATCGCAATGGTGGTCAGTCCCCCGCCGCCGGCCTCATGCAGCCGTTTCCACACCGCGTCCCAGACGACCTCCGGGTTGGCCGGCAACCCGGAGATGAACGGCGCGATGTCGTAATCCAGCAGTGCTTTCACGGCCTGGGGGCCAATGGTGGGCGTCCAGGAAAACCCGTGACCCGCGCCGCCGTCGTCCGTTTGGATTTCCGTGACGATCACGTGGTTTTCCGGCGCCTCCACACCCCAGCTGCGCCGCAACGGAACCGTGATGAGCCGGGTGGAAAGGCCCGTGATGCGCGGAACGGTGCGGACAGCAACAGCTGCGGGGGCACTCATCAGCGGCCAGCCAGCTCGTAGCCCTTGGCGAGGATGGCCTTCAGCTGCACCAGCTGCTCCTCTGTGGGATCCACCAGCGGCGGGCGCACGGAGCCGACAGGCAGGCCGCCCAGGCGCAGGCCCGCCTTGATCAGCGAAACTCCGAAACCGGGGGTCTGGTCACGGAGGCGGACCAGCGGTGCGTAGAAGCCTTCGAGAAGGGCGTTGCGGCGGTCCTCGTCGCCCGCCACGTACGCGTCGTAGTAGGCCTTGGCAATCTCCGGGGCCATCGCGAACGCGGCCGAGGAGTAGAGCGGGATACCGAGGCCGCGGTAGGCGCCCTGGGTCAGTTCGGCGGTCAGCAGGCCATTGAAGAAGGCGAAGTCCTCGCGTCCGGTGGCGCGTACGGCGGACACGATTTCCTGGGCCAGGCCCACATCGCCCAGTCCGTCCTTAAAGCCGATGACCTTGGGGTTGGCAGCCAGGCGCACCATCGAGGCCGCGGTGAACTTGGCGTTGCCGCGGTGATAGACGATCACCGGCAGGTTGCTGGCGTCCGCCACGGCCTCAATGTAGGCCACAAGCCCATCGGTGGGGCCAGTGACCAGGTACGGCGGCAGGACCAGAAGGGCGTCAGCGCCGGCTTCTTCCGCCGCGCGGGCGGCGGCGATAGCGTGGCCCAGCGGTCCACCGGCGCCGGCTACTACGGGCACCTTTCCGGCGACAACCTCGACGGCGGCCGTCACCACGGAGCGGACCTCCTCGATGCTGAGGGCGTGGAACTCGCCGGTGCCGCAGGCGGGGAAAACGCCGCCGGGTCCGAACGGGAGCCGGGAGCTGATGTGTTCCTTGAGCAGTTCCACGTCAACGGCACCTTCGGCCGTGAACGGGGTGACGGGGAAGAACAGTACGCCGTCGAATTTCATGGTGTCTCCTTGGCTCCGCTGCCGGCACTGACCAGGGCGGAGTTCTCGTCGTTGAGGGTGGGGTGGGTCTTGAGTTCGGTGCGCCAGCTGCGCGTGGGGTTCCAGCCCAGGAGTTCCTGTGCTTTGGCGATGGAAAACGCCGGGCTGGTGCCGGTGAGGCCTGCGCTGATTGGCTCGCTGCAGGGCAGGAATTTGGGCATCAGTTCCGCCAGCGGCGCGGTGGCCAGGGCGTCCGCGGCTCCCACAAAGAAGGTTTCCCCGTTGGGGATGGACGGCATCTTCTCCAGCAGCAGGTCCAGGAAGTCCGCCACGTCCCGGGCATCCACGTAGTTGAACAGCGCAGGTGCGGACAGGGCGGGATCGGCCAGCCGTTCAGCAAGGGTGTGGCCCTGCTGCGTCGGCGCGCCTTCCCATTCCTCCGGCGAGATCACGAAGCAGGGGCGGAACGCCGCATAGCGGATTTTCTCGCCCTGGGCGGCAGCGAACGTCTGCACGGTCTGCTCCGCGATGAGTTTGGACAGTGCATACGCGTTCCAGGGCCGCGGCGGGGTCCGCTCATCCAGCGGGAACGACGGCGGCAGCCAGCCTGCGGGTGAACCGTAGCCCAGCACGGTGGGGCTGCTGGCGGTCACGACCTTCTGCACGCCAACTTCGGTGGCCGCACTGATCACGGCAAAGGCGAGCCGCGTGTTCGTGGCGAAGATGACGTCCTCGGGCGCGCTGAACGGTACCGCTATCGCCGCAAGGTGGATAACGGCGTCGGGTGTGGTCTGCCGGAGGAGGCGGAGCGCCTCACCCGGGGCCAGGAGGTCGGCAGTTTCCTGCACGACGCCGGCTGGCAACTGGTCCGCCGGGACGGCGTCGCGGTCCACCGAGATGACCTGGTGGCCCTTTTCGGCGAGTCCGGCCACAACGCTGCGGCCCAGGCGGCCTGAGCCGCCTGTGACAAAAATTCTGCTCATGGTTGTTCCTTCAGCCCGTGCGTCAGTTGCCGCGGCGGAGGTCGACGCCGAGGTCCAGGTCCTCGATGCGTACGGGCAGGGAGGACTCGAGGGAGCGGTTGCCGGCGATACCCACCGAGACGGAGCGCAGCCCGTCCAGGTAGCCGGAGGGGCGTCCCAGCGGATCCTCCCCGGGGCCGTTGAAGAGGTCCGAGAGGAGGAGCTCGTCGCCGCCGCCATGGCCGCCTTCGCCGTTGACGATCGGCACTTCGTAAGCGGCTTCCCAGTGGCGCTGGACCACGAGGCGTTCCCCGTTGCGGCGGATGGCGTCATCCTCTTCGATGGGGGTTGCGCTCGGGTCCACCACGGTCTTCTTGTCCGTGCTGGATTCGACGGCGGCGCGTTCAACGACCTCCAGCTCGGCGCGGCCTTCGGTTCCGTTGACCGCCACGCGGTAGCCCTCCCAAGGGCTGTGGGCGTTCAGGGAGTAGCTCAGGCGCGGGCCGCCCTGGTACTCCACTACCAGCGCGAGGTTGTCCTCGATGGTGATGCCTTCGGTGAAAACGTCCTGGTCGCGGCGGTAGCCGTCGTAGTGCTCGTTGTCGAGGAACAACGCCTTGAGGCGCTCATCTTCCCGCAGGTCCAGGGTGAACGGGTCCTTCTCTGCGGTGGCGGGTGCATCGGCGTCGGGTGTGCCGCGTTCGGGGCGGGGGCCAAGGCCGCGCTCTGCAGCGTTCTTGTCGCCGTAGAACTTCAGGCCGCCGGAGGCGAACACGCGCTCGGGGACGTCGTCGATCCACCAGTTGACGAGGTCGAAGTGGTGGGATGCCTTGTGAATCAACAGGCCGCCGGAGTTCTTCTTTTCGCGGTGCCAGCGGCGGAAGTAGTCCGCGCCGTGCACGGTGTCCAGGACCCAGCTGAAGTCGATGGAGGTGACCTTGCCGATCACGCCGCTCTGGATGATTTCCTTGAGGGCGCTGTTGCGCGGCGAGTAGCGGTAGTTGAAGGTGACCACCACGTTGCGGCCGGTCTCGTGCACGGCCTGGGTGATGCGGCGGCAACCCTCGGCGTCGATGGTGAGGGGCTTTTCGACGACGACGTCGGCATCTGCGTGCAGTGCCTCAACGATGTAGTCGGCGTGGGTGTAGTCCGGCGTGGTCACCACAACGCGGTCGATGTTGTTGTCCTGGATGAAGGCGGTGAGGTCGGCAGGATCAAAGGATTCGACAGGTCCCGATGCGCCGAGTTCCTGGATGAGCTTCTGGTAGAAGTCCACCCGGCCAGGGTTGACGTCCGAGAACGCCACCAGTTCGGCGGTGTCTGCGTGCTTACCGAAGATGGCGCGGATGTACATCTCGGAGCGGCCGCCGGTGCCAATCAAAGCAATGCGGGCCTTGCCGCTTCGTCCTGCGGCACCGACAGCGGTGGCGGTGTCCGCGGCAGCTGCAGCCGCCCCTGCGGCAGTACTTGACTCGGCTGTGTTGACCATGAGGGTCCCTTTCGAAAGCTGTTACCCGGCCGCGCCGGCGGCCTCTGACGTTCGACATTCGGTGCACTGGTGCACTTGCCCAAGAAAGCGTTTTCTCAGGTCGCTATTAGATTTGTACCAACCCGAACGGGCATCCGTCAACCATTATCAGCATTGGGAGAAAGCGTTTTCTACTCCCATGCTGGTCGAAGTGCGCGGCTGGAGACGGAAAGTTGCGGGAAAACTTGGGAAAACAATAGAAATCGCTTTCCCGCGCCGGTATATGCTTTGTCTCAGTACCCGTCGGGCAAAGGCGGCAAGAACCTGCCAGCGGGCAGCACAAAGCGCAGGGCAAGGCCCGGCCGCGCTACGGAAGGGACCACCATGGCCAGGAGATCGGCAACCGGCAGGATTGGGATCGCAGATGTTGCGGTCAAGGCTGGGGTGTCCCATGCGACAGTATCCCGGGTGATGAACGGCAACTTCACCGTGGACCCGGACATCGCATCCCGTGTCCGGGCGGCAGCGGCGGAGTTGAAGTACCAGCCCAACCCGGTGGGCCGCAGCCTCGCCCTGGGCAAAACCGACACGATCGGTATTGTGGTGCCGGATCTTGCAAACCCCACGTTCCAGGCAATTCTTCGCGGCCTGAGCCGGGCCGCCGCCCAGGATGGTTACCGCGTTCTGATCGCCGACTCGTTCGAGGTGTCCAGCGAAGAAACCATCCTCGCCGGCGAAGCCCGCCGTCGGTGCGACGGCCTGGTCCTCTGCGCCCCGCGCATGAGCGATGCCGAACTGGAAGAGATCGCTCCCTCGCTCCACCCCCTGGTGCTGATCAACCGCACCTCTGCGGCTGCGAATGTACCCACTCTGGTGGTGGACTACGGGCAGGGCGTGCAGGACCTCGCAGAACATTTGGTGGACCTGGGCCACACCCGCCTGGCATTCCTGGCCGGCCCGCCGCGAAGCGCCTCGAACGGCATGCGGCTTCAGGGCCTGGAGGCCTTTAAGGCTGCCCATCCGCACGTGGATGTCCGGATGCTTGAGGGCGGCTCCGACTTCGATACGGGGCATGAAGCGGTGGACGCCGTACTGGAAAGCGGCGCCACCGGAATTCTTGCCTTCAATGACCTGGTGGCCATGGGCCTGATGAGCGGGCTGCACGAACGCGGCATGGACGTTCCAGGAGACATTTCGGTGACCGGGTTCGACGACATCCCCTTTGCCAGGTACACCACCCCCGCCCTCACCACAGCAGCCGTCCCCATCACGGAACTGGGCGAGCAGGCCTGGCACCAGCTTCGTGCGCTGATCCGCAAGGAAGAAAATGACGCGCCCGGCAGCCGGTACCAACCGCGGCTCCAGGTGCGGGCCAGCAGCGGCCCGGCCAAGGCCCCCCGCTCAACGGTGCACGGCTAACCTTCCACCCCCGGGCCAACACCGGCCTCGCGGTAGTAGCCCTCGATGTGGGCAGCCACCAGCTTTGCCGCCCGTCCGCCGTCGTTATCCTGCACGGCGGCCAGGATGCCATGGTGCTCGGAACGCAGCCTCGCTGCAGTGGCGTCCCAGTCCGGCAGGTTGCCGGTGAGCCGGGACGCGTAGCCGGTAATGGATTCGCGCAGGGATCCCATCATGGCGCTGACCACTGCGTTGCCCGCCGCGTCGGCGAGCGCGAGGTGGAAACGGACGTCCAAGGCCAGGAACTCAGCCACGGGCACCGCTTCCGCATCCATCTCGTCCAGAAGCCGGGCCGCCCCCGCGAGTTCCGGCGAATCGGACTTGGCATGGGACACCGCCCACGACTCCAGGAGCACACGCGTCTCCACGATGTCCGCCACGGGAAGGTGCTGCGTGGCGACGTGCAGCCGCAGCGCAGACCCCAAGGCCGCCGTCGGATCCGAAATGACCACCGTTCCGGCCTCAGGGCCGGACCCTACTCCAGCCCGGACCACGCCCATGGCCTCCAGTATCCGGATAGCCTCCCTGACGGAGGTCCTTGATACCTGCAGTTGCTCGGCCAGCGAACGCTCTGCTGGCAGTCGTCCACCCACGGCCAGCCGTCCCTCGGAGAGCTCGTTCTCAATCCAGGTCAAAACAAGCTGGTGGGTCTTCATGGAGCAAGAGTAGTTGATGTGGTCGGACCACATGCCATACAGTGTGGTTAGACCACAGCAGGGTCCGGGCACCACTGGACCTGTCACCGGCCCAACGGAGGACGCCATGACCCATACCATCCAGCCCAACAACCCCGAGGCCACCCCGGCACCGGACGCCACGGACATTCCTGCCACGTCTGCGCCTTCGGCAGCCAACAACCTGGGCGCTGCGGCTTCCGCCGTGCCGGCAGCTTTGAAGCGCCGTATTCCCAAGTACTCCGACCTGGCTCCCCTGATGCAGTTCAAGAAGCCGGAGTTCAGCAAGGAAGCCCGACTCAAGCGCGCCAGCACCATCTGGGAGCTTCGGGACATCGCCAAACGCCGCACCCCGCAGGCCCCTTTCGATTACACGGACGGCGCCGCTGAGGAGGAAATCACCCTCCGCCGCGCCCGCCAGGCCTTTCTGGACATCGAGTTCCGCCCGGGCATCCTGCGGAACGTCTCCTCGATCGACCTGAGCACCGAGATCCTGGGCAAGCCTTCCCGCCTCCCCGTGGGCATCGCCCCCACCGGTTTCACCCGGATGATGCAGTCCGAGGGCGAGTACGCAGGGTCCCAGGCTGCCGAAGCCGCCGGAATCCCCTACACCCTCTCCACCATGGGCACCGCCTCCATCGAGGATGTGGCCGCGGCCGCCCCGAACGGCCGCAACTGGTTCCAGCTGTACCTGTGGACGGACCGCGACCGCTCGCTGGAGCTCATCGAACGCGCGACCAAGGCCGGCAACGACACCCTGATGGTCACCGTGGACACCGCCGTGGCCGGCGCCCGGCTCCGCGATGTCCGCAATGGGATGACCATCCCGCCGGCTCTGACCATCAAGACCGTCCTGGATGCGTCCTACCGCCCGGCCTGGTGGTTCAACTTCCTCACCCACGAGCCGCTCACGTTCGCCTCGCTGTCCCGCTACACGGGTACCGTGGCCGACCTGATCAACTCCATGTTCGACCCCACCCTCACCTTCGAGGACCTGGACTGGCTGCGCGAAACCTGGAAGGGCAAGCTGGTGGTCAAGGGCATCCAGACCGTCGAAGACGCCCGCCGGGTGGTCGATCATGGCGCAGACGGTGTAATCCTCTCCAACCACGGCGGCCGCCAACTGGACCGGGCCCCTATCCCGTTCCACCTGCTGCCCGAGGTCAAGCAGGCGTTCACTGCGGACAACACCGATGCCGCAATCATGCTGGATACCGGCATCATGAGCGGCGCGGACATCGTGGCGGCACTGGCCCTCGGCGCGGACTTCACGCTGATCGGCCGTGCCTACCTCTACGGCCTGATGGCCGGCGGCCGCGCCGGCGTTGACCGCACCATCCAGATCCTCGAAAAGGACATGGCCCGCACCATGGCCCTGCTGGGTGTCAGCAAGATCTCCGAGCTGACCCCGGACCACGTGCGCCTGCTGAACAAGTAGGTCCCACCCCAACCTGACTCGCAGTAAACGCACCCAAAAATGCCATTTGAGGACGTTATCTGCGAGTCAGTTGCGTTAAGGGGCTACTTCTTGCGGCCGAACTTGGGAAGGTTGGGCAGGTTCGCCAGCAGGTCGGCCGCCTTGGTGGCCGCACGGCCCACGGTCCGGCCGATCTGCTGCGGCACGCTGTCATCGCTAAGCGGCGCCGTTGTTCCGCCAGGGATCACGACGGCGGGACTCAGGTCAGTGCCGTCGGGGGCCAGCACGCCGGCTGAGACAGCGTCGGCGGCAACTGCATCGGCCGTGACGTCTTCCCGCAGGGTCGCAGCAGCATTAGGCGCTGCCGAGACTCCCTCCGGAATGGAGGCAACAGCCGCCGGTGACTGCGAAGCAGAAACCGCAGCGCCGACGTCGAACGTCTCAAGCCAGCTGGCAATCCCTTCCAGCGGCTTGCGGTTCAGCGCGTAGTAGCGCTTCTGGCCCTGCGCCCGCATGCTCACCAGCTGGGCTTCACGCAGGACCTTCAGGTGCTTGGAGATGGTGGGCTGGCTCGCCGCCAGTTCCTCCACGAGCTCCCCCACTGCCTTGTCTCCGGAACGAAGGGAGGTCAGGATATCCCGCCGGGTCGATTCCGCAATGACGGCAAATACGTCGTCTGTCACCATGCCTCCCACCCTAGCGACATATGCCCCGAAAGGCATCAACTATTTCGCCGGTCAGCGGCATTGGGAAGAGGAGGCTGTCAGTCGAACCAGGGATCCAGTCCGTGCAGCGGAAAGACTGCCTTGCGCGTGGCCATAACCGTGCGGTCCACGGCGTCGTTGGGGTCGAACCCCACTTCCCAGGACCGCCACCAGAGTTCCACGTCGTCACCCATCAATCCAGGCGCCTCGGCCCCGAACTTCTCCTCGACGTACCTCCGCCAGTCTTCGGGCACTGCGGTCCGCAACGGCACTGGGCTGCCAGCGGCGATGGCAATCAGATGGCTCCAGGACCGGGGAACCACATGCAGCACGTTGTACCCGCCGCCGCCGGTGGCAATCCAGCGGTTGCCGCAGTAGCGGGCGGCGAGATTCCCGACGGCGGTGGCTGCCTCCCGCTGCCCGTCCACGCTGAGGTTGAGGTGCGTGAGCGGATCCGTCCGGTGCGAGTCACAGCCGTGCTGGCTTACGATCACCTCGGGCTCGAACGCAGCCACCAGTTGCGGCACTACCGCGTGGAAGGCCCGCAGCCAGCCGGCGTCACCTGTCCCTGACGGCAGGGCGACGTTCACGGCAGTCCCCTCGGCGTTGGGTCCGCCTATTTCATTCGCGAACCCGGTACCGGGGAACAGCGTGAGTCCGCTTTCGTGCAGGGACAAGGTAAGCACCCTGGGGTCGTCCCAGAAGATGCTCTCTGTCCCGTCCCCATGGTGGGCGTCAACGTCGATGTACGCCACCTTGCGGATGCCGCCGTCGAGCAGCTTCTGCACCGCCAGAGCGGCGTCGTTGTAAATGCAGAACCCGCTGGCCTTGTCACGGGCAGCATGGTGCATGCCGCCGCCGAAGTTCACCGCGTGCAGGGCAGACCCGTCCAGGATCCGCGAGGCAGCCAGCAGGGAGCCGCCGGCCAGCCTTGCGGCAGCCTCATGCATCCCGGAGAAGGCAGGGTCGTCCTCGGTGCCCAGGCCGCGCGATTCGTCAGTTGCGTACGGGTCTTCGCTGACCCTGCGGACCGCTGCCACGAATTCGGCCGAGTGTACGGACTCCAGCTCGGCGTCGGTGGCGACGTTGGGGGCTGCCACTTCAAGGTGCTCGAGGTCGAAAAGTCCCAGGCTTTGGGCAAGGCGGGCCGTGAGGTCCATCCGTTCGGGCGCCATGGGGTGGCCCGGACCGAAGTTGTAGGCAGTCATGTCGGCACCCCACACCACCGTCGTTGGCGGCGCGGGCTTGCTGAGACCGGGCAGATATGTCATCAATCACAGGCTACCCGAGCCTGTACCCCTTCCCGCCCGGCCATTACGCGGGCAGAAGTGGTTTACTACTGAGGGAAGCAGAACCAACCGAGGAAAAGCCACACATGACGCAAAGCCAGTCGAGGCCCCGGACTCCGGCCAGCTGGCATCCCGCCTCTCAGGAGCGGGAGGGCCTCTGGGTTCTCACGCAGCTCCGCGACTTTATCGACGACATAGCCAACACGTCGCCGGCCCGGCTTGCCCTGAGTGCGTTCGCTGCCGTGTGCCTTGTGTTCACGTTCCTGCTGTCCCTGCCCATATCCTCCGCCGCCGGCATTGTCACACCGCCCCACCAGGCTTTGTTCACGGCCGTCTCGGCCGTCTGCGTCACGGGCCTGACGGTGGTTTCGACGGCAGTGCACTGGTCCTTCTTCGGTCAGTTGGTAATTCTGATCGGCATCTTCATTGGAGGCCTTGGCACCCTGACCCTGGCGTCACTGCTGGCGCTGATGGTGAGCAAACGTCTCGGTGTGCGCGGCAAAATTATTGCAGCGGAGTCCATGAACAACGCCGGCCGCCTGGGCGAGGTGGGTACCCTGCTGCGCATCGTTATCACCACCTCCGTGGTGATCGAGGGAATCCTCGCGCTGGCCCTCATCCCGAGGTTCCTGACCCTGGGCGAGCCTTTCTGGCAATCCGTCTGGCATGGCATCTTCTACTCCATCTCGTCTTTCAACAACGCCGGCTTCACCCCGCATTCAGACGGCATCGTTCCCTATGAGACCGACTTGTGGATCCTGGTTCCCCTGATGCTGGGCGTCTTCCTGGGAAGCCTCGGATTTCCCGTGGTGATGGTCCTGCAGCAGAACGGCCTGAACTGGAAGAAATGGAACCTCCACACCAAGCTCACCATTCAGGTCTCCCTGATTCTGCTGGTGGCCGGCACGTTCCTGTGGGGTCTGATGGAGTGGGACAACGCCCGGACCATCGGTGGAATGGATCTCGGCGAGAAGATCACGCATTCGCTTTTCGCTTCCGTTATGACGAGGTCCGGCGGCTTCAACCTGGTGGATCAAAACCAAATGGAGTCCACCACCATGCTCCTGACTGATGCGTTGATGTTTGCCGGCGGCGGTTCAGCCTCGACGGCGGGCGGCATCAAAGTGACCACCATCGCCGTGATGTTTCTGGCCATCATCGCCGAAGCCCGCGGCGACGCAGATGTGAAGGTGTACGGCAGGACCATCCCCCAGGGCAGCATGCGCGTGGCCATCTCGGTGATCGTCGCCGGTGCCACCCTGGTGTCCGTCTCCGCTTTCCTCCTGCTGCAGATCAGCGGCGCTTCCCTGGACCGGGTGCTGTTTGAAACCATCTCCGCGTTCGCCACGGTGGGGCTGAGCACCAACCTCAGTGCCGAGCTGCCGCCGTCGGGCGTGTATGTCCTCAGCGCCCTGATGTTCGCCGGCCGCGTGGGCACAGTGACCCTCGCCGCTGCCCTGACCTTGCGCCAGCGCAGCCAGTTGTACCACTATCCCGAAGAGAGGCCCATCATTGGCTAGTTCCCCAGACGCCCCCCGGCGCCCCGCCCACAATGCCCCGGTGCTGGTTATTGGACTGGGACGCTTCGGTTCCTCCACGGCTGAGCAGCTCGTCAAGCAGGGCCGCGAAGTACTTGCCATTGAACGCGACCGGACCCTCGTCCAGAAGTGGGCGCCGCTTCTGACGCACGTTGTGGAGGCCGACGCCACCAACATCGACGCACTCCGCCAGCTGGGCGCACAAGAGTTCAGCTCCGCCGTCGTGGGCGTTGGCACGTCCATCGAGTCCTCGGTGCTGATCACCGTGAACCTGGTGGACCTTGGCATCGAACATCTTTGGGTGAAGGCCATTACGCCTTCGCATGGCAAAATCCTTACCCGCATCGGCGCCAACCACGTCATTTACCCGGAAGCCGACGCGGGCGTCCGGGCAGCCCACCTGGTGTCCGGGCGCATGCTGGACTTCATCGAGTTCGACGACGACTTCGCCATCGTGAAGATGTACCCGCCCCGCGAGACGGTCGGGTTCACCCTCGACGAGTCAAAGGTCCGGTCCAAGTACGGCGTGACGATTGTGGGCGTTAAGTCGCCCGGCGAGGACTTCACGTACGCCCGGCCGGAGACCAAGGTGTCCTCCCGCGACATGCTTATTGTGTCCGGGCACGTGGACCTGCTGGAACGCTTCGCCGCCCGGCCCTAGTCCCCAACCGCACCCTCGCCTCGCAAGCTCGGCCAGGGAACCCTGCGGTCGTGGGCCCAAGTCAGCCGAGCTGCTTGGTGATCTCCGCGGCGCGATCCGCAGCCGCGCGCGCACCGGCGGCGATGATGGAGGGGATGCCCCGCTCGTCAAAGGTCGCGATGGCCCGTTCCGTGGTGCCGTTGGGGCTGGTCACCGCTTTCCGCAGCGTCGAGGGATCAGCGCCCGGCTCGGCAAGCATAAACCCGGCGCCCGCCACCGTTTCACGCGCCAGGAGCAGGGACAGCTCGGCATCCAGGCCAAGCTCTTCCCCCGCGGCCGCCATAGCCTCCGCCAGGTAGAACGCGTAAGCCGGACCTGAGCCACTGATGGCCGAGAGCGCGTCCACCTGTTCCTCCGGCACCTCAACCACGGTTCCGGCGCCTTGCAGGATGTCCTTGACCTTCTGAAGCTGTTCCGGAGTGCAGCTGGAGCCTGGCGAGACCGAAACAACGCCGCGGCCCAGCTTGGCAGGCGTGTTGGGCATGGTGCGGATCACGGGCTGGCCTGCCGGCAGGGCAGCTTCGAGCTGGGCGATCGAAACGGCGGCGGCCACACTCACCACCACCGTGTCAGGAGCCAATGCGCCGCTGATCTCGCGTGCCAGGTCGGTGATGCCAACGGGCTTCACGCCCAGGATCACGACGCCGGACCCCTTGGTTGCCTGCTTGTTGTTGTCCGGCTCCTCCTCACCGGCGATCGCCGTGATGCCGTGATGGCGTTCAGCTAGTTCGGCGGCACGCTCGGCGCGGCGGACGGTGGCGACGATGTCAGCGGGGTCCGTCCCGGCTTCCAGCAGACCGCCCAGGATGGCTTCGTTCATGGACCCACAGCCAAGAAATGCGATTCGGTTGCTCATGGCTCCATCATTGCAGTTCGGCCCTTCCGGCGCAGAAATGAATTAAGCAGCAGAAATCGTGTAATCGGGAACTCGCGGAAATGGGTTCACAGGTTGCTCACATGTTGGGCGCAGCTTCCTCACAAGTGTGGTCCCTAATGTAGTTACTACCTCATTGAGGGTGCGAGTGATGCGGCAGGCATGGGGATGTCTGCCCGGGCACCGGCGTACGCAACAGGTTTTCCCCCATTTTCCTGTCGCGGCCGCCGGTGCTTCCGCTTTTAAGCAGCGCAAGACCTCATAGGCGGTGGGCTTTCCCTTCAGACCGCCGCTTCGATAACCGCCGGCGCAACGTGCGGGGCGGGCTCCAACGGCCCGGAGAATACCAGCTGGTCGAGGCGGCGCAGGATCAGGCCCTCGCGGAGTGCCCACGGGCAGATCTTGATCTTCTTGAACTTGAAGAGCTCCAGCGCCGCCTCCGCCACCAATGCACCTGCCAGCAACTGGTGTGCACGGGCTTCTGAAACGCCCGGAAGATGGAGCCGGTCTTCAGCTTTCATTGCCGAGATGCGCTGCGCCCAGACCCCAAGATCCGAGGCGTGCAGCTCGCGCTTGACGTAGGGGCCGGCAGCGCTGGGGGCGGCCCCCGCGATCCGGGCGAGCGACCGGAATGTTTTGGAGGTGCCGGCGACGACGTTGGCCCGGCCCAGCCCGTCGAATTCCCGGACGGCGGGTTTGAGGGTGGCCTGAATGTAGCGCCTCAGCTCTTTGACACTCTTCGCCGAGGGCGGGTCCTCAGCCAGCCAGTCCCGGGTAAGCCGGCTCGCACCCAGCGGCACAGACGTGGCGGCCTCCGGCAGCTCGTCCTGGCCGAAGGCCATCTCGAAGGAGCCGCCGCCAATGTCCAGGTTCAGGATGGGTCCGGCACCCCAGCCATGCCAGCGCCGGACGGCGAAGAAAGTCATGGACGCTTCTTCGCTTCCCGTGAGCTCCTGCAGCGTGACGGTGGTTTCGTGCTTGACCCGGGCCAGGACTTCGGGGCCGTTGGTGGCCTCGCGGATGGCTGAGGTACAAAAGGCAAGGAGGTCCTCGGCCTTGTGCCGGGCCGCAAATTCCCACGCCTCCAGCACGAATTCGGTGAGCTCGTGCTGCCCCGCGTCACTGATGCTGCCGTCCGCCTCCAGATACTGGACCAGGGAAAGCGGGCGCTTATGGGAGGCGAACGGCACTGGCCGCGCGCCGGGGTGTGCATCCACCAGGAGGAGGTGGACAGTGTTGGACCCGATATCGAGGACGCCTAGCCGCATGCTGCCATTATTCCCCGGCACGGTGGTTCTGGCCCAACCGGCACGTCATGTCAAACCGCGACCGGGGAGGAAGTCAGTTCTCGGACGGGTCGGTAGGTGCGTCGTCGGGAAGCTCATCGGCGCGCTTGAAGTCGCGCTTGATGTTGGCAATGCCTTCGGGGTTGATCTCGAAACCGTAGGCTGCGCCCGGGTTAATGACCATACCCAGCTCCTCGCCGATGTTGGCGATGATGGCAGCCCCCTGGGTGCCGAGGACGTTGGGCGCTGCTTCCAGGTACTGCTGGTCAACGCGGCTGGGGTGGGAGAAGACGGCCAGGACGGGGTCGCCGTCGGCATTGGCCAGGACCAGCGGCTCCACCTGGGAATCCTCGCCCTCGATGCCGTCCGAGCTGATGATGTAGACCTCGCTGTTCAGGAAGGACAGGATGACGTCCACGGGACTGGCATCAGGCTGTCCGCCCTGGGCGAGCTTTTCCTCGAGGTCATTAAGCGGAGTGGTGTCGGCAGTTCCGGGCTGTTCAGTCATATGTCTACCCGACCACGTTGTGGTGCCCCGCGCAAACGGGGCACCTCCTATTTCTTCGCTGCGGCCTTCTTCTTGGCCGGTGGCTTGCGGGCCGTCGTCGTGCGCTTTACCGGACCCTTGGCCCGCTTCTCCGCGAGGAGCTCCACGGCCTGTTCACGCGTGAGTTCCTCCAGGGAGGTGGCCCGTGGAACGGTGATGTTGGTGATGCCGTCGGTGATGTATGGGCCGAAGCGGCCTTCCTTCACCACGATGTTCTTCTCCGAAACCGGGTCCGGCCCGAACTCCGCAAGCGGCGGCACGGCTGCACGGGCACCGCGCTGCTTGGGCTGGGAGTAGATTTCCAGCGCCTGCTCCAGCGTGATGGTGAAGATTTCCTCCTCGGAGCCGATGGACCGGGAATCAGTCCCCTTCTTCAGGTAGGGACCAAACCGGCCGTTCTGCACCGTGATGAGGTTGCCTTCGGCGTCCTCACCCAACGCGCGCGGCAGGCTCATCAGCTGCAGCGCCTCGTCCAGGGTGACGGAGTCCACGGTCATGGACTTGAACAGCGAACCCGTCCGCGGCTTGGCCTTCACCGGCTTCTTGGGCGGCTTGGGCTTGCCGTTCTTGTAGTACTCCACCGGCTGATTGGCGATTTGTTCCTCAGTCATCTCGGGGATGACCTCGGTGACGTAGGCGCCATAGCGGCCGTTCTTTGCAACAACCGTGTGCCCCGTATGCGGATCGGCGCCCAGCACGCGTTCCTCGGGTGCGGCAGTCTCCATCAGTTCGATGGCCTTGGCAGCGGTCAGCTCGTCGGGGGCGAGGTCCTCCGGCACGTTGGCGCGGGCTGACTCCACTACTTCCCCGGTCTTGGCATCCACCGTCGGCAAAGTGCTTTCCAGATACGGGCCGAACTTGCCCACGCGCAGGGTAATGCCATCGGCGATGGGCACGGAGTTGATTTCCCGTGCATCGATCTCGCCCAGGTTGTTCACGATGCTCAGCAGCCCGGGTTCGGCGTCTTCACCGTAGTAAAAGTGCTTGAGCCAGGCGGCACCCACAGCCTGGCCGTTGGCGATCTTGTCCAGGTCGCCTTCCATGTCCGCCGTGAATTCGTAATCCACGTAGTCGCTGAAGTGCTGCTCCAGCAGACGGATGACCGAGAAGGCGATCCAGCTCGGGACCAAAGCGGACCCCTGTTTCCGCACGTAGCCGCGGTCCTGGATGGTCGAAATGGTGGACGCGTACGTTGACGGGCGGCCGATGCCCTTCTTCTCCAGCTCCGCCGTCAGCGATGCTTCCGTGTAACGCGGCGGCGGCGAGGTTTCGTGGCCCACCGCGATGATGTCGGAAGCCTTGAGGGCATCGCCCTTGACCACATTGGGAAGGCGGCGGGCTTCCTCGGAGTCGTCGTCGCCGCGGGTCTCGTCCTTGCCCTCCTCGTACGCCGCAAGGAAGCCAGGGAAAGTGATCACGGTACCGGACGCGGAAAACTCAGCGTCCCGCCCGTCGGAAGAAACCGCGCCAAGGCGGATGGTCGCCGTCGAACCCTTGGCATCGCCCATCTGGGAGGCGACGGTCCGCTTCCAGATCAACTCGTATAGCCGGAATTCGTCGCCGGAGAGCTGCTTCGCTACCTGCGCCGGGGTGCGGAACGAGTCGCCGGCGGGACGGATGGCCTCGTGCGCCTCCTGCGCGTTGGCCGCCTTGCCGGTGTAGACGCGCGGCGACTGCGGGATGTACTCGGGACCGTAGAGCTCGGAGGCCTGGCGGCGGGCAGCCGTCACGGCTTCGTCGCTCAGCGCCGACGAGTCCGTACGCATATAAGTGATGTAGCCGTTTTCGTACAGTCGCTGGGCCACCTGCATGGTGCTCTTGGAGGAAAAGCGCAGCTTGCGGCCGGCCTCCTGCTGCAGCGTTGACGTGGTGAAGGGCGCAGCCGGACGGCGGGTGTAGGGCTTGGTGTCCACGGAGCGGACGCGGAACTCCGCGTTCTGCAGCCCGGCTGCCAGGGAGGTGGCCAGCTCCTCGTTGAGGTGGGCGACGTTTTTGGACGTGAGGACGCCGTCGTCATTGAAGTCCCGGCCGCTGGCCACTTTGGCGCCGTCAACGTTGGCGAGCTTCGCCTTGAAGGAGCCGGCGTCGGCGCCGAACTGACCGGTGAGGTCCCAGTAGGAGGCGGCCCTGAAGGCCATCCGCTCCCGCTCGCGGTCAACCACCATGCGGGTGACCACGGACTGCACCCGGCCGGCGGACAGGCCGCGGGCCACCTTGCGCCACAGCACCGGGGAAATTTCGTAGCCGTACAGGCGGTCCAGGACACGGCGGGTTTCCTGGGCGTCCACCAGCGCGGAATCAACGTCACGCAGGTTGCCCATGGCGCGCTGGATGGCTTCCTTCGTGATTTCGCCAAACGTCATCCGGTACACCGGAACCTTCGGCTTGAGCACTTCCAGCAGGTGCCACGCGATGGCCTCGCCCTCGCGGTCCCCATCGGTTGCGAGATAAAGTTCGTCGGCGTCCTTGAGCGCAGCCTTGAGCTCGGTCACCTTTTTCTTTTTGTCCGCGGACACCACGTAATAGGGCTTGAAGTCGTGTTCAATGTCGACGGCGAACTTGCCTACCGAGGTTTTTTTCAGTTCGGCAGGGAGCTCCGACGGCTGCGGCAGGTCGCGGATGTGACCAATGGAGGCCTCTACGATGAAGCCCTCGCCCAGGTACTTGGCGATGGTCTTGCTCTTGGCCGGAGACTCCACAATCACGAGTTTCTTGCCGGTTTTGGCCTTGCTTGGCACGGTGCTCCTACAGAAAAAGGTTGCTCGGGCAGATGCGCCCATACTGGCCTAGTTCACCATATTTTGGAGAATTGTGCGCATTCATGTGGAAAACAAGGGGGTTATGCGGTAGGCCTTCCGCGCCTTATTCAACGGCCGGGATCAGGAAGCCGTCGCGGACCAGGTTGGCCACTTCAGCGAGCAAGCCAGTCCGGAACGAGCCGGCATCGAACCCTTCCCCGCCCGCTCCACCGCCGCCCAGTAGAGCCTCCAGAGCACCGGCAATCTGGCCGGCGCTCAGGTCGCCGTCGCAGGCAGAAATAAACCCTGCGAGTTCCGTGCTGAGGAGGTTGGTCCGGCGCAGGCCTGCGCCCTGGCGGAGCAGGATCACCCCGGGGTGCTCGGCGCCGGGCCGCTGGTGGCGTTCCTCGGTGACGTCCTCCGCCACCAGCAGGTGCGCATCGCTGATGCTGTTCGCGGACAGCCAGTCCTGGCGCTCCAAAGCCGCGCCCAGGTGGGGCCCGATGGGCTGCTCGATGGGGTAGGTGATTTCCTCGAACCGGTTGAACGGCTCCTGCCCGGTTGTCAGGGGCCGGCGGAGCAGCACCATCCCGAAGCCGATTCCTTCCACGTTCCGGGACTCGAAGTCTGCAAGATAGGCGGCGTAGGCGTCCTTATAGTGCTGCCGGTCCCGGCTCTCGGACGCGTCGCGCAGCCACGTCTCGGCGTATTCCTCCGGGCTTACAACTTCGCGCTGGATAAACCAGGCGTCCATACCGGCGGGAACCCATCCCTGGGGGCGCTTCTGCCACGCAGCGCCGGCGGGCACCTCCCAGTTTCCAAGCATCTGTGCCGTGCCGCCGGGAGCGATGACAGCGGGCAGTCCTGCCACGAGGGCTGCCACAATCTCATCGCCGGGAAGGCCGCCGTCGCGGTAGGTAAACTGCCGGGACGTCTCCTCCCCGGAGCTCCGCGGTGTGATGACGAAGGGCGGGTTGGAGACCACCAGCCCGAATTCCTCGCCGGCGACGGGCTCCAGGAGCGAGCCCACGCGCAGGCTCACCCGGTCCCCCAGCCGGGCCGGATCCACCGACAGCGCCTCGGCGTTAAGCAGGATGTTGAACCGGGTAAAGGCCAGGGCCCTTTCGGAGATGTCCGTGGCCGTCACGTGCCCGCAGTGGTGCAGCAGGTGGAAGGCCTGGATGCCGCAGCCCGTCCCCAGATCCAGCGCCCGCTCCGTGTGCCGCCGGAACGTGGTCTGCACCAGGGTGGCGGAGGCCTGCCCGATCCCCAGGACGTGATCGTGCCGGAGGACGCCCTCCTGCTGGTGTGCCGCCAAGTCGCTTGCCACCCACAGTTCCGCGCCGCCGCTGCCGCTGTCGCTGTGACCTTCGGTGTCTTCCCAGCCGTAGGGCCGCAGGTCAGCCTTGGCGGCCACGAGCGCCCTGCCGGGAACGGGCTCCACCAGCCCCAGCGTCTGCAGGCCTTCCGCGCGGATGCCCGGCAGGGCGGCGTCGAGCGTCTCGCTGGGCTGCGGCTCGGCGAGAAGCCACAAACGGACGACGGCGGCGAGCGCCGCGTTGCCCTCGTCCCGCCGCACGGCCCGCTCGACGGTCAGCAGAGCAGGGATGATCTGGTCGCGGTTCAGCGCGGCGTAGGCCGATTCGCCGAGGAGCCGGGCGACGCCGTCGAGCGTGTAATCCACCAGGCGCAGGTCCGCGGCAAGTGCCGAGAGCAGCTCCGGGAAGTCGCTGCGGGGAGCGTCAGGGGTGTTGCCGGCGGTGAATTCGTATGGGGATTTAGGCACCGCCCAAGTTTAGTCCGGCGCCGGGAGCTCGAAACCGGGCCACGCCCCCGGACGGGGTAGCGTGGAGGTATGCCGACACCGCTTTCCATCCTTCCTCGCGCCCGGACTCGGCCGGCCGGCACCCGGCCCTTCCCGCTTAGGGCCTGGGCACTTGCGGGTATGGCGGTGGCCCTGGCGGGGTGTTCGCCCGTGGTCTCGATCGAGAACGCGGACGTTCCAGAGTGGCGGGCCACTGCGCTGCCAACCGCACCTGGCACCGTTATCGGAGATGCCGGCAAGATCCTCAACCGGGACCGAATTATCCAGGAGGCGGCCGGCGTCCCCGCCGGCCGATACACCCTGACGGCAACCTGCGAGGGCGGCGGCAAGGCCTTCTTCGCGGTGTCGCTGGATGGAGAGGCTGTGGTGGACGCAGGAGCGGCCTGCAACGGCAGTAAGGAAATCACCAGGATCACTTTGCCTCGGTCCGGGACACTGGAAGTCAGCACCTCCAGCGTGGACTCACCCCTTATTTATGCCTACCACCTGACACCCGCAGAATAGGTATGGCCCGCGGGAGCGCGCGGGCTTAAAGTCGGACTATGCCCAGTGTGTGGACGTCCTCCGCGCCTTCTCCGGGGCGGACCGCCCGGGAGCCGCTAAAGCGGAACCCAGCGGCCGCCGTCCTCAGTGTTGTCCTGACGGCAGGGCTGGCGCTGGGCGGCTGTGAATACACGTACGACGACGGCCGGAACCGGAGCGATGCTGCTGAAGCCGGGGAGACGGTTGCCCCGGCGCCCGCGTTCACCCGGGACCCGATGCGGCGCGAGCCCGTCAGTGAGGCCGAGCTTGAAGCATGGGTGGCGCGGACGCTGCCGGAGACCGGGCATCCGGTAGTCCATGCGGGCGCCGGGCTGCTGGCGGCGGGTGAGGACCGGACGGAAGCAACAGCCGTGCTGGAAACCGGCACCTACGCGCTGGCGCTGACCTGCCGAAGCCAGCGGCGGGTGACCTTCACCGTAAAGAGCGACTCACTCACCCTTGTGGACATGGGGCTGCGGTGCGGGGTCAACCGCGAAAACGTCATCTATCTGTCCACGGAAACTGCATTGAGTATCACGGTGGAGGCCAGGCGGAGTGCCAACTACGCCTACCGCCTCCGGCGCCTGTGACATCTGTTTGCCTGGCAGCCTGGTACGTCTGCTTGCTTGACGGATTCCTAGGCGGTGCAGCCTTGCGGGCACCGCAGGGTTTCCGGGCTGGAAGCGCACTCGGCGCAGTACAGGGTGAGGGTGCGGCAGCTGGGGTTGGAGCAGTTTTCGAATTTGCTGGTAGGGGCCGCGCAGCGGGTGCATTCTCCGATGGTTTTGGCGTCCTCGCTGAACTCGAGGTGCATGCGCTTGTCGAAGACGTAGAGCGAGCCTTCCCACAGGCCCTGGTCCTTGAAGGTTTCCCCGTACCGGACAATGCCGCCGTCCAGCTGGTAAACCTCCTTGAAGCCGCGGTTGACCATGAGGCTGGAGAGCACCTCGCAGCGGATGCCGCCGGTGCAGTAAGTCACTACAGGCTTGTCCTTAAGGGAGTCGTACTTGCCGGACTCGAGCTCCTTGATGAAGTCGTGGGTAGTGGCAACGTCCGGCACCACCGCGTCCTTGAAGCGGCCGATCTGGGCCTCGAACGCGTTCCGGCCGTCGAAGAAGACAACCTCTTCGCCGCCCTGTTTTTTGGCGTCAACGAGCTTGTGCAGCTCTTCGGGCTTGAGGTGGGTGCCGCCGCCCACCACGCCGTTGGCATCAACCTTGAGTTCGCCCGGCGCGCCAAAGGAGACGATCTCATCGCGCACTTTGACGCTGAGCCGCGGGAAATCCTCTGCGCCGCCATCGGACCATTTGACGTCGATGCCGTAAAACCCTTTGTATTCACGGGTGGTCTTGACATACTGCTTGACGGCGCTGATCTCGCCGCCCACCGTGGCGTTGATGCCGTCCTTGGAGATGAGGATGCGGCCGGTCAGCCCCAGCTTCTCGCAGAGCGCACGCTGCCAGAGCCGCACCGCTTCCGGGTCCGCGATGGGGGTAAAGCCGTAAAAGAGCACAATTCGGTTCAAAGCCACGTATTTAAGGGTACCGGCTTGGGTTCCGGCAGCCCGCCGGTCCCGTTCTATCGCGCACTCCAGGAGGAACGTCATCCTGGCTCATCACAATTACATAAGTACCGGGCTTCTCCCCTGCACACCCCTGTTGATTGTGACCGCGCTGGAATAGTCTCATCCCATGAGCCCGGAAACCATGGTTAATGACATCACTGGCCTTCTCGAAGTGTGGGTTGCCGGCTGGGCAGGCTGTCGCGGATACCGGACATCCTCCGAAGGCCGCTTCCCCGCCGCGCTTCGCGCCGACACCACCGGGGAATGGGAGTTTTTCGCTTCCGAGCCCACGGACAGCGAATTTGCGGCCTTGGCTGCAAAGACCGCGGAAGTGCCGGCGAGGGGCCTGACCATCCTGACCAACGACCACGCGCGGTATTCCGTCCTTGCCCTGCAGCAAGGATTGAACGTCACCTCCGACTCGCAGGCCATGATGATTGTGGACATGGAGACACAGGATGCTGAGGATCCCTGGCTTTCGGATGATGACCTCGCCCTGACAACGTCCGTGCAGGACGGTGTGCACTACGCCGTTGTCCGTGCCGGGGAGACTCTCGCCGCCAGCGGCCGGGTTTTTGTGGTGGGCGATACCGCAGTGTTCGACAAAATCATCACCGAACCGGACTTCCAGCGGCGTGGCCTCGGCAGTTTTATCATGCGGGCGCTGGCGGCGCAGGCTTTTGAACATGACGTCTCATCTGGTCTGCTGCTGGCATCCCTGGACGGCCAGAAGCTGTATTCCCACCTGGGCTGGACCACCGTCTCGCGTGTGCTGATGCTTTCGGCATCCCGCGACGGGGCCGATCTGTCCCTGAGCTGACCACGCGCCACCGGACCGGCCGGTCCGGTTACCCCTAGGGCGAACCGGGCCAGCTGGTCTGTTGCGGGGTGAAAGAATATTGGGGTGAACCCCCATGACTCCCTGATTCCCTTGCTGGGCCGCGGCCCGGACCCGGAACAGCTCCGTCATGTCCGCACCATCCCCGCCCGCGAGGCCGTTCACGAGCAGTGGCCGGGCTGGGTCCACCCGGATCTGGTGGCTGCTTATGGTTCGCTTGGCGTCCAGGAGCCTTACCGCCATCAGGTTGAAGCGGCAAACATCGCCCACGGCGGGGACCATGTTGTGGTTGCCACCGGGACCGCCTCCGGAAAGTCCCTCGCCTATCAGTTGCCGGCGCTGGATGCCATCCACCGCTCGGAACTGCGGGTTCTTGCCGACCCCGGAAAGATCCACGACGACGGCGCCGTCACCCTCTATCTGTCCCCCACCAAGGCCCTCGCGGCCGACCAGTTAAACGCCATCAGGGCGTTGAAACTGCCCACCGTCCGCGCGGAGACTTACGACGGCGACACCGACCCGGCGTCCCGGCGGTGGATCCGTGACCATGCCAATTTCATCCTGGCCAACCCGGACATGCTGCACTTTGGCATCCTTCCCAATCACGCCTGGTGGGCGGGGTTTTTCCGCCGCCTTCGCTATGTGATCGTGGACGAGGCGCACAGCTACCGGGGCGTTTTCGGTTCGCACGTCGCCAACCTGATGCGCCGGCTGCGGCGGATCTGCGCATACTACGGAGCGGGATCGGCCTTTCCGGAACCTGTTTTCATCGCGGCTTCAGCAACCGCTTCCGAGCCTGATGTCTCCTTTGCCCGGCTCATCGGAGCGCCCGTCAAGGCGGTGTCGGAGGATGGTTCACCGCATGGTGCCACCACCGTGGCGTTCTGGGAACCTGCCCTGACCGAAGTGAAGGGCGAGAACGGTGCCAAGGAACGGCGCACCGCTATTGCGGAAACTGCGGACCTGCTGGCGAACCTGGTGTCAGCGCAGATCCGCACCATCGCCTTCATCAAGTCCCGGCGCGGGGCCGAGACTATCTCGTCCATCACCAAACGCCTGCTGGACGAGGTGGATCCCAGCCTGCCGCAGCGTGTGGCTGCCTACCGTTCCGGATACCTTCCCGAGGAACGCCGGGCCGTGGAAAAGGCGCTGCGCTCCGGCAGGCTCCTGGGTGTTTCGAGCACCTCTGCCCTGGAGTTGGGTATCGACATTTCCGGGCTGGACGCTGTCCTGGTGGCCGGCTGGCCAGGCACCAGGGCTTCGCTTTTCCAGCAGATCGGGCGGGCCGGCCGGGCGGGGCAGGACGCTATCGCGGCGTTTGTTGCCAGCGACGATCCGCTGGACACATTCCTGGTGAACCATCCGGAAGCCATCTTCGATGTCTCGGTGGAAGCTACTGTCTTCGACCCGTCGAATCCCTATGTGCTCGGCCCCCACCTGTGCGCCGCTGCGGCCGAACTTCCGCTCGGTGCCGGGGAGCTTGAGCTGTTCGGGAGCACCGCGGAAGGGCTCCTGGACCGCCTGGTAGCCCAAGGATATCTTCGTCGCCGGCCTGCCGGCTGGTTTTGGACGCATTCACAGAGCGCCGCTGCAATGGTGAACCTGAGGGCTGACGGCGGGGGGCCCGTGAGCATTGTCGACGCTGACACTGGCTCCCTCCTTGGAACGATGGACTCTCCCCAGACCCACTACCAGGCTCACACCGGTGCCGTTTACATTCACCAGGGCGACAGCTACGTGGTGGAGGACCTCAACGAAGACGACCACTGCGTAGTGGTCCGCCGCGCCAACCCGGACTACTACACCACCGCGCGGGATGTAACCCAGATCGAGGTGCTGGAAACCCAGCGCAGCGCGACATGGGGCGACGTTTCGCTGCATTTCGGTGACGTGAAGGTCACCACCCAGGTGGTCTCCTTTCAACGCAAGGCACTGATTTCCAATGAGATCCTCGGCGAGGAACCGCTCGATCTGGGCGCCAGGGACCTGTTCACCAAGGCCGTATGGTTTGTGGTGGACAACCGGTCCCTCGCAGCAGCCGGACTGATCGAAGCCCAGTTCCCCGGCGCCCTGCACGCGGCGGAGCATGCAGCCATCGGACTCCTTCCCCTGGTGGCCTCCAGTGACCGGTGGGATATCGGTGGTGTATCCACTGCCCTGCATGCCGACACCGGGGTGCCCACCATTTTTGTGTATGACGGGCACCCCGGCGGGGCCGGTTTTGCCGAACGCGGTTTCGACAAGGCCAAGGTTTGGCTGGCGGCGACACGGGACGCCATCAAGGCCTGCGAGTGTGAATCCGGCTGTCCCTCCTGCGTCCAGTCGCCCAAATGCGGGAACAAAAACAATCCCCTGGACAAGGCAGCCGCAGTTACCCTGCTCGAAGTCCTGCTTAAGGACGCCACCGAAGGCAGTGCGTTGGGCGTGGAAGCCCAGCGCTGACAGCGAACCACCGCTTGCTTCGCGGGAGATCGCGCCTCACTGGGGGAGCTCCCGTGCGCGTTAAGGAGCGCCCTTCAGGGGCGGACCAGCGCGCTAAGGGGGAGGTCCCGCCCGGGCGCGGCCGGTGGCTGTACCCAGGATGGTCCTTTCCGTCAGCTCAGTCATGACTTCGAGAGTGTGGCCCTCCCCTTGGGAGCAGCTGAGCACGGTGGCAGCATGCCGTGCAGCAACTTCCGCGGCCACCGTACAGGGATCCCCGTCCGTGACGCCGCGCAGGGCATCCGCCCCGGCGAGCGCGGCAAGATCAGCGGCGGCGGCTGCCCTGGTGGCCATCACGGCCGACTGCGCCAAAAGCAGCAACAGCGCCATGGCCGTCATCACCACCAAGGCCAGTCCCGCGGCCAGGACGGTCCCGGATCCGCGTTCCGGGCAGTCCGGGTCTTGCTTCGTGGGCGCGGTGAACTTTCTCTGCACAGCGTTCCTTCCTGTTGTGCTGCACCAGCCCGTCATCCGGCGCTTGGCCCGACCCCGGCAGCCAGCCGTGCGTGCGAGCTTGCGATTGCTGTTTCACTGCGGGTCGAAGCACGGGCTGTCAGCGTCCAAGGAATCGATGCCCCCAACGGGCCACCGACCCGGTCTGTGACGGTGACGCTGAGCCATTCGCCTTCAGTTGCGACAGCCGCCGAGGCTGACGCGCCCGAGAGGGTCCTGACGATCCGTTCCACCGCGGCGGAATCGTCGCCGCGGGCCAAGGCCCGCGCACCGGCGCGTGCTCCCTCTTCCAACCGCAGCTGGGTAACACCGGCCGCGGCACCGGCGAGGA
Organism: Arthrobacter sp. ZGTC412; assembly: GCF_002929215.1. Lineage (GTDB taxonomy): Bacteria > Actinomycetota > Actinomycetes > Actinomycetales > Micrococcaceae > Arthrobacter. The sequence goes on along the minus strand of NZ_PJII01000022.1, from coordinate 37,394 downwards.
GCATGGCAAGCATCAGCAGGACGGCAGGCAGCGTCACGGCAAACTCGGCGGTGACGGCACCGCGGGATTCGGCCAGCCGCCGGCTCTTTTTTCGGTGCCGACTATCTCCTGGCCCGCAATGACCGGCCGCTTCCGCCATCAGCCACTTCCCCCTCCGGTTGCTTTCACCCGGAAACAGTCGAAGGAACGCGTCCGGTGCGCAGGTCATGGCAAGGCCAGCGCCGTGCGGATCAGGTTCAGCAGGAACCCCCGTACTTCCTCGCTGCGGAGGATGAAGACCAGCAGCCCGGCAAAGCCGACAGCGGCGAGAGTCGTGATGGCGTACTCCGCGGTGGCCATCCCTGCTTCCGACCCCAACAGCCGGCGTACGCCGGAACGATTGCGGGCAGCACTTCCTCCGGGGTAGAGCTCCACCACGTTGGCAGGCAGTGAAGGGGTGCCGGCCTGGTGCGCGTACGCGGACTGGCCGCTGGTGATGCGTCGTTTTGTGTTCGATCGGGCTGCTGTGAGGACTGCGGTTCCAGCGGCGTAGTGGCGGTCCTGATTGATGGACATGGGGTGTTTCCTTTCTGTGGGCCGGCAGGGTTGCCGGCTGCTTCGACTCTTCCGGGCCCCGCGCGGAGCGATAAGGCCCGCGGTTGTGTAAGTAAGTGGAAAAGTCAGGTCTGTTCATCGTTGTGGAGGGAAAGAGCGGGGCCTTGTGAGGCTGGCCATGTCTTCCGCTGCCGCCTCTTCCGGCTGACTCCATGTCCCGGCTACGATCCGGACGGGACCAAGGCAAGCAGGACGGGTACCACGCCTAGGCAGATGAAGGCCGGCAGCGAACACAGGCCCAGCGGGACAACCAGCTTCACGCCCAGCGAGGCTGCCCGCTTTTCGGCAGCACGGAACCTTTCGCGGCGGAGCCTGGCGGCCTGGGCGTAGAGAATTGCCGAGGACGGGGCACCTGTCAGCGCTGCGAACCCCAAAGCGTCCCGCAGCTCGAGAATTTCGGGCAGCCGGACAGCAGAGCTGCGCCACGCGGTTTCCCAGTCCGCTCCGATTGCCAGCGCCGAAACAACCGGCCGGAGGGCCTCCTTGTATTGGCAGGAGGCAGAGGCTGAGACCAGTTCGAGGGAGCGCCCAATGCCGGACCCTGCGTCCAGCATGGCGGCCACGAGTTCGAGCATCATGGCAGTGTCTTTCAGTCCGTCAGGACCGGCCCGGTTCCGCGGCCGCCCGTCCGCGTCCGGCGGATCGGCGTCCGAAACCCCGATCTCCCCGGGCGCCAGGTGGAGCAGCCGCCTCCGGGTACTACCTCGTCCGGGACACAGGAGACACGCTGCGCCGGCCATGGCGAGGAAGAGTGCTAGTGCCAGAATACGGGGATCGATCATGGCACCCCCGCACCGGCCGCTGCTGCCACCAGCTTTGCGGACCACACCCTGCCCGCAACGGTCAGCGCAATCCCCGCCGCCAGCGCCGCGAGACCCAGCGGGGTACCCAACAGAATGGCCAGCGGGTCCACGCCAAGGGCGATTCCCAGGCCCAGCCCCATGAGGGGAAGCCAAGTCAACAGACTGACCGTAGCCTTGGGTCCGGCCAGGGCGGTCTGCCGGGCGGCGTCGGCGTCGTCCTCCACTTCGAGCTGAGCCGCGAACCTGGTGAGCACGTCGGCCAGTGGGCAGCCGCTTGCTTCTGCGATGTCAAAGCACGCTGCCAGTTCCGACCAGATCCGGAATTCCCTGTCCGGCCTCGGAAAGGCTGCGGGCAAAGAACGCCGGATGGCGTCCGATACCGGAGTTCCGGTGCCGGCAGCAGCGCGGGCTGCGGCCAGCATTGCAACCGACCCTCCGGTCAGGCCGCTGGCCCTCAGTCTTCCCGCTTCTGCACGTACCCCGTCGGACGTTGATGCCGGTTGTGTCCCGGAACCAAGCCCGGACGCCGACGGGCCCGTGGACCCGTGCTGTGTGGCAGCGCCATATACAAACCACAGCTCGTCCCATAGCCGAGCGGGGGTTCGCCCGCCTTTGAGCAGTGCGGCCAGTTGCTGAACCACAAGAGTCATGGGTACCGCGGCACCAGATTCTGCCAATTTCCTGCCGCCGGGCCTGAACCGCTGGAACAGACGGGACCAGGTGCTGCCAGCCATTGAAGGAGCGGAACCACCAGTTGCACGACGAAACCTCGCCGGCCCGCCCCGGGGCGGGCGAAGAATCAACACCGCAGCCAGTACCAGGGCGACTGCAAGAACAGCCGTCACAGTGGTTCCCCGGGATCGAGTCCAAGCCGGCCCGCGAGGGCCGGCCATCCCGGGCCGGGAACGGGGACGCCTGCAGGTGCTTCCATAGCAGGCAGGACGCGCAGGCCGTCGGGGCCGTCGTCGACGACGCCAACGCACGTCACTTCCCTGCCGCGGATGGTTCTTTCGACATGGATCACCACGTCCAGGGCGCTGGACGCCTGAAGCCGCACCCCGTCCGGGCTCAAGCCGGCCAGCGCACCAAGTGCGGTAAGCCGCGCGGGAACTGCGGTGGCAGTGTTCGCATGGATAGTTCCGCCCCCGCCGCTGTGGCCGGTGTTCATTGCAGTGAGCAGTTCCCTTACCTCAGCACCACGGCACTCCCCCACCACCAGCCGGTCAGGCCTCATGCGCAGGGCCTGCCGGACAAGCTCGCCCAGGCCCACTTCACCGCCGCCTTCAAGATTTCCATGCCGGGATTCGAGGGAAACCACATGCGGATGGACCGGGTTCAGTTCGGAAGCATCCTCAATGAGGACCAGCCGCTCCTCCGGGGCACAGAGACCCAGCAAGGTGGACAGCAGCGTGGTCTTGCCGGAACCGGTGGCGCCACTGATCAGGAAACTCAGCCGATGCTCCAGCACCCTTGCCAAAATGTCCTTGACGAAAGGACCGAACAGGCCGGCCGCCCGGAGTTCCTCCATCGTGAATACGCGCTCGCGGCGGATCCTGACACTGAGCAGGGTTCCGGCGGTGGACACCGGCGGCAGCACGGCATGGACACGGTAGCCGCCCGGCAACCGCACGTCCACGCAGGGCGAGCCGTCATCCAGGCGCCGCCCGCCCGCAGCAACCAGCCTGCAGGCAAGCGCCCGCAGCTGCGCCTCGTCGCCAAAAACCACGGGAACGCGTTCAATGCCCCGGCCACGGTCCACCCAGACAGCGTCCGGTGCATTAACAAAGATGTCCGTGACTGCCGGGTCGCGGGTGAGCACCTGCAGAGGTCCCAGGCCGTTCAACTCGGCGCTGATCCGCTCCACCGCCGCGAGCGAACCCGCCGTGCCCAACAACTTCCCGGTGGCCTGCACGGCGGCCGCCACCCGGGAGGGAGTCACCACCCCGGCGTCCGCCATCATGGACTCGCGGACCGATTCCAGCAGCCCGGAGTCCAGTGGAGGGCGAGTTTCCCGGCGCGGATCACGGCGATGCCCCTCAAAGTTCCGGGTACGCAGCCGCAGCCCATCCGCCTGCCCAGCTCCGTAAGGGGAAGGTTGCTGCTTCATCCGCGCTCCCCTGCCGGCAACTCGTCCCCGAGGGAATCGAGCACCGAGGCAGCAAAATGCCGGACACTTCGCCGCCTGCCCAGATCCAGGAGGCGGCCGGACTCCATGGCCGCACTGACACCGCGGAGCTCAGGTACGCGTCCCTGCACGGGAAGCCCGATGGCCTCGGAAATTAGTGAGCCGTCCAGTGCGGCGCCTGGCTTCCCCCGCACCAGAAGTGCAGCCTCAATCGGCGGAAATTCCTGCATCAGTCGTACCCCTGCAACGGCCGCCTTCAGCTGCGCGGGAACCACCATCAGAATGCGGTCACAGTCCCAGGCATAGGCCTGCAGCGGCCCTGTCCCCCTGCCAATGTCGACGACAACCAGCTCATAGCCACGGCGGGCGGCATCAAGGACCCCGGCGGTGGTAGCAGCTGCCACTTGAACGGGCTGTTCCCGGCTGGCTGGCCAGGACAGGAACGAGAACCCTCCTGAAACGGGAAGGGCATCAGAAAGCTGGCCGGGATCGATGCTGCCGCGGGCTTCAGAAAGGTCAGGCCACCGCAGGCCGGTGCTCTCTTCCGCGGCGATGGCAAGTTCCAGCCCGCCGCCCCAAGGGTCGCCGTCAACCAGCAGAACACGGGCTCCCATCCCGGCGGCCGCCTGTGCTATCCAGATGGCGGCCGTGGTGGCTCCGGCCCCGCCGCACCCGCCGGTCACCCCGAGGATGAGTCCGCCAGGGCCGGGTGATCGCGAGCGGCTCAGGTGGTCGGCGAGCCATGCAGCGGCATCCGGCAGTACTGCCACCCGCTCGGCCCCGAGGGCTGCAGCGAGGTGCCACAGGCTGTCCCCTTCCCCATCCAGTCCCACCAGGACGGCTGGTGCCCGCCGCCGGGGCGGCAGTTCCCGGATGTCACTCCCCACCAGAACTGCCGCTGCCCCGTCCCAGTACCTGCCGCCCTCAAGTGCATCGGCCACCACGCGAAGGTGGGCTCCGGCCGCCGCGACAATACGCTCCACTTCCGCGCGCAGAAAGGCGGATGAGCTAACCAGCAGCACTTCTTCCGCCCCGTCCGGCAGCCAGGCCCCGCCACTCCCTACCGGATTCCCGGCGGAAGCGGCCGCGCCCGGCGGAAGCTCATCGGCAACCCGCCGGGCCGACGGCGTGGACCGGCCTGGATCAGAGTGGGAGGGGGTTAGCTGGTGCCTGCTCATGAAGCCACTGTCCACCCGCTGCCCCGCATGGATAAGGAGACCGGGTCCGTATGTGGACAACGCCGGTCCCAACAGCCCTGTGCAGGAAGAGTCAACCGGCGGAAGAGGCCTCGAGGACAAGGCAGAATTGAAGCATGTACCTCCTGCTGGCCGCCCACCCCCAGGGCGCGGTCCTGCAGGAACTCACTCAGGCCGGCCGCCCCCATCCTTCCAACCCGGAACCCCGGCCTGTTCCCGCGAGTGAACTGCCCGCCGTCGTGCGTGGACTGGAACGCCGGCGGCAGGGCGGTCAGCCTCCCCGCTGGATCTGGCACCGGACGCAGGACTGGTACCCGTCCCTGTTGGCGTCCGGGGTGGAACTGGACCGGTGCCACGACCTGAGTTTGCGCGGAAGTATCCTGGCCCATTCGCAGTTCACCGCCCATACCGAATATGCCCTGAACGCGGACCAGGTCACGCTCGATGACCCGCAACAGCCACCCCGGGCCCTCCAGCCGCCTCCGCCGCCACCCGAACAGGGCGCCCTTTTCGATGATCCGGACGCCGGCGTCGGGCGCCGGCGTACTCTGGAGGACCTCCGGGAGGAATACGCGGCCCAGCAGGTTGCCCTGGCGTCCGTCAGCCCCGAGGAGAACCGGCGCAACCGGCTTCAGCTTCTCCTGGCCGCTGAATCAGCCAGCGCCATGATCGCCGCTGAGATGCAGCACGCCGGAGTCCCCTGGCGGGAGGACCTGCATGAGGAGATCCTGGCTGATCATCTTGGGCCCCGCCCGCCCATGGGCCACCGCCCGGCCAAACTTGAGGCCTTGAACCTCGAACTGCGCGGCCTGTTGAACGCGCCAACCCTGAACCCGGATTCCCCGCAGGACCTGATGCGTGCCCTCCACCGGAACGGGATCGAAGTCAAAAGCACCCGGCAGTGGGAGCTGAAGGAATCCAAGCACCCCGCCATCGCCCCGCTCCTGGCCTACAAAAAGCTTTCCCGGCTGCACGCAGCCAACGGCTGGGCCTGGCTTGACGCGTGGGTGGCCGGCGGCCGGTTCCGCCCGGAGTACGTTGTGGGCGGCGTTGTTTCGGGCCGCTGGGCATCCAGGGGCGGTGGCGCCCTGCAGATACCGCGCCAGATCCGCGGCGCCGTGCACGCCGATCCCGGCTACAAACTGATCGTCGCAGACGCCTCACAGCTCGAGCCCCGCGTCCTGGTGGCGCTTGCAAAGGACTCGACGATGGCCGAGGCTGCCAGGGACCAGGACCTCTACTCAGGTATCGCCGCCAAGGGGTTCGGCGGGGACCGCGCAAAAGCGAAAGTAGCGCTGCTGGGGGCCATGTACGGAGCCACCTCCGGTGAAGCCGGGCGCCTCATGCCGCAGCTCGCCAGGACCTATCCCCGGGCCGTGGACTTCGTGGAACGGGCGGCCCGCGCCGGCGAGTCCGGCGGAACGGTCACCACCAGGCTGGGCCGCAGCTCCCCGCCGCCGTCGGAACGCTGGTACCAGAGCCAGCGCTCGTCGTCGGCGGAGGAACAGCGCCGCGCGGAATCTATTGCCCGTTCCAGGGGTCGTTTCACGCGGAACTTCGTGGTCCAGGGCTCCGCGGCGGACTGGGCAGCCTGCTGGCTTGCGGAATTACGACGGCGGCTGCGCGCTTTGGGCGCGGATGGTCCGGTCCGGGCGGAACTTGTTTTCTTCCTCCACGACGAAGTGATGGTCCACGCGCCTGAGCACCTGGTGGATGTCTGTATCAAAGCAATCGAGGATGCCGCCTGCGCGGCCAAGGACCTGCTGTTCGGACCTATTCCCGTGGAGTTTCCAGTGAGTGTGGCAGTGGTCGATTCATACGACCGAGCAAAGTAGGGCCTTCCCCGGGAGTGGCACCCGACGCCCCTCAAGCGACATTTGTCGAGAAAAGTAACCTACCCGGCAGTAGCTCGCCGGGGCGCCGTGAGCCGGGTTACAGTCTTGTGGTGACTGAAACAGATCGGTCCAAAGGTTGATGCAACGACGCACACCAAGGGGAGGTCCGGCAGATGGCGGGCAGGTTTGAAATTCATCGGGTAGGGGACGAGTCGTACCGGCTTCGGCTGACGGACGGGGAGGGCAACATCGTTGCCGTCTCACCGAACTTCAAGTCCCTCAATACATTGCTGGAGGGCATCAACGCCATGCGGGAGAACGCGGCCACGGGAATAGTGGTGGACCTCCGCCAGCAGGCCTGACACCAGTCGAGGCAAGAACGCCAGCCGAGGCCAGCACCCCGGCAGTCAGACACCCATCGGATGGACCCGGCTCCGGTCCCAGGGCACAGCCCAGCCGAGCTGTTCAAAAAGGCCATTCAGGACAATTCCGGTAAACCCCCACACCACCACGCCGTTGACGGTGAAAGCCGGGCTGTCGAAAGTATGCCCGGCCCGGCGGACGGTGGCCATGACCCTGTTGTCCGGATCCAGGAGGTCCCGCACGGGTACCCGGAACACCTGGGCGGATTCGGCGTAATCCACCACACGGACGGGCGACGGCGACCGCCACCACCCGAGCACTGGGGTGACGAGGAAGTTGCTGTGGGCAAGGCCAAGCTCCTGCAGGGTGCCCAGCACCTCCACACCGTCTGAGTCGAGGCCCGTTTCCTCTTCCGCTTCGCGCAAAGCTGCCTGTACCGGCGTTTCCCGGGCGTCAATGCTGCCGCCCGGGAAGGCCACCTGGCCGGGGTGGGATCCCAGGGTGTGGGCCCGCTCCAGCAACAGGACATCAAGGTCTGCCGGTGCCAGCGGTTTCCCGGACACCGCCGGAACGTCATCCAGCGCACCGAAAAGCATCAGGACGGCAGCCCTGCGCGCCCGCTGCGCATCAACGGTGAGGGCGGCCCACAGGGGGTCCGGGGCCGCCGCGGATCCGGCCCCTGCCCTGCGGGCAAAATCGATCAGGTCATCACGGGCGCTCAAGGTGTCCTCTTCTGGGATTCCATCCTGATTTCAGCGGCCCTGTCCGTTTCGGCCAACAGTTGCGACAGCAGGGCTTCGCTGCCCGGAGCGAGTTCGTACTTGAGCAGCTTCGCTGCCTTGACGGGGTCTGTTTCGCCCAGACCGTAGCTGGGGCACCAGTTCGCCACGGGGCAAGCACCGCAGGCAGGCTTCCGGGAGTGGCACACGCGCCGCCCGTGGAACACCACCCGGTGGGACAGCATGGTCCAGTCCCGCTTCTCGAAAAGTTCGGCGACGTCGTACTCGATCTGGACCGGGTCCTCGGACTGGGTCCAGCCGAACCGGCGGGCAAGGCGGCCAAAGTGGGTGTCTACAGTGATGCCGGGGATGCCGAAGGCGTTGCCGAGCACTACGTTGGCAGTCTTCCGCCCCACGCCCGGCAGCGTCACCAGGTCCTCCAGCCGCCCCGGCACCACGCCGTTGTATTCGTCCACCACCCGGGTGCACAACGCGATCAGGTTCCGTGTCTTGGCCCGGAAGAAGCCCGTGGGCTTGATAATTTCTTCGACCACGGCCGGATCCGCTTCCGCCATGGATCTCGGGTCCGGGAATCGGGTGAACAGCAGGGGCGTGATTTGGTTGACGGTGACGTCGGTGGTCTGCGCCGACAGGACAGTGGCCACCAGCAGTTCGAACGGGTTGCGGAAATCAAGCTCCGCGTGGGCGTAGGGGTACTTCTCGGCCAATGCCCTGTTGATGCGCCTCGCGCGCCGCTTCAGGCCAAGCATCGACTCCGCGGAGACCGCGGGCATGCCTGGAGCCGGGCCGGCGGGTGCTGTCACTCCGCCGGCCCCTGAAGCCCGGGGCGAGGCCATGTGTTAGCCGCGCTCGATATTGCTGAGGTCGCGCAGCACGCCCAGCCGTCCATCGGTGTGCTGGACCAGGAACTCGTGTCCACGGTCTTCGAGGGCAAGCACCCAGCCGCCCGGCTCAATGACGAAAGCGGGGGCCCCCGTGCGGGGGTCGAAGGCTGTACGGTGCTGCGCCACAGCAAACCAGAAAGCCTCGTGGATGGGCTGTTCCTCTGATTCCTCCGGCCGGCTCGACGGGTCCACCGTTGCCCCGATGGGCTCTTCGGCACGGACCTGCTGGTGCACGGCCGTGGCAGCGGGCGGCTCCCATGTCCCCTGCGCCGCACGCGCAGCAGTGGCGCCGCCGTTGTGATTGCCGTCGTGATGGCCGGCAGACTGATGGGCCGAGGCACCCGGGGCGGCAGCAGCGGGCGTAGGGATGTCGCCCAACTGCGTGTCTTCAGCGGCCGGAGCCGAGGAGGGGCGGACGACGTCGGCGGCCTGGGTAGCAGGCCCCGGGTCGCCTGCGGAGGTGAAGTCGGAGGCCTCGGGCGCGGTTGAAACCGGGGCAGCGCCCGTGGCCCCGGCGCCCGCGGCAGTGGGAACCGCTGCTGTTGCGGGTGCGTGGTGCGAGGGGCCGGTCTGGACGGCGGATGAACCGGCTCCGGCGCCGCCGAACAGGGCTCCGCCCGTTGCCTTGGAAGCGGAAGCGGACACAGCCTTGCCGGAGTCTGTCTTGCCTGACTCAGCCTTCGGCGGTTTGGGCGCCCGCGGCTTCCGGACGGGAACGGCTGCCTCCCGGGCCACCACATGCGCCGGGGCTTCGGCCCGGCCCTGGAAGTCCGGTGAGATGTACGGAAGGAACCGGCCAAGGACCGTCACGGCGAAAAGCACCACGGCCCCGATCAGGCCCACCAGGAGGCTGGGAACGTAGGCTCCGGCCACGGACAGGAAAAAGAAGGCAACGGCGAAAGCCGCTACCACCGAAGCGAACTGGTCAATGGACAGCGAACCGATGCGGATCTTTGTGCCCGGCGCCAGCCTTCGTGCGGCAAAGAGAGCGCTCACTGCCAGGGGCAAGACGACGCCCAGCCCCAGGAAGAAGAGGTTGTTCAGGTTCCACAGGTTGTAACGCCCGCCGAACATGGGGAGCAGGGAAGCGACGAACAGGATGACAGTGCCGGCAAAGACGGCCAGGTCGCGGATGGTGAATGGACCGAGCACCGCCTGGTGGGCGTTCGCGCCGCCCTTCAATCCGGTTGTGGCCTGTTGGCTGTTACCCGAAGCCGGGCCGGCGCCGGTGGCGCTTGAGCTTGCCTCAGTATCGGGGCCCGTTTTCTGGCCAAAGCTCTGCTGGTTCATTCTGTTCTCCTTAGCGTGGCGGCACCAGGGCTGGTGGCCCCAAAACCGTGCCGTCTTAATGCGGTTCCAACCCGTCCCGGGCGCTTGCCCGGGACGGGAAGGGCGGTCCGCAGTGAAGTCACAATTCCATCTCAGCCTAGTCAACAGCCTGACTGATCACTAGCTGGGCACGGCGCAGGACGCCTGCCGGAAACTGGGCCTGGGACCATTCATCGCTTAATAAATGCCGTTCGTGGGGTCGTCTGTGACACCGCCCACATGCACTGCCGGGCAAGCATTAGTCTTGATCCCGGAACAGCTCTTTGCGGAAGTCCGTGACCAGCAGGTGCCCAACGTCGTGCAGACGACGGAGCCCGGCCGGCGGCGGATCTCCGCGCAGCAAAGATCGATGAATGATGAGGTTCACATGTCCCAGGACACTTCACGCTCCACGGCCACCACCCCGGCAGGCTCCGGGCACGGCGGCCAGCAAGGCGATGCTTTTGAAAACCTGCTTCACGAGACCCGCGCGTTTCCACCATCTCCTGAGTTCGCTGCTGACGCCGTTGTCACCGCCGGCGAGTATGAAGAAGCTGCTGCTGACCGTCCCGCTTTCTGGGCGAAGCAGGCGCGGGAACTGCTGACCTGGAGCAAGGACTTTGACCAGGCGCTTGACTGGTCAACCCCGCCGTTCGCGAAGTGGTTCGTGGGTGGGGAAGTCAACGCCGCCTACAACGCCTTGGACCGGCACGTGGAAAACGGGCGCGGTGACCGGGTGGCCATCTACTTCGAGGGCGAACCCGGAGACACCCGCACCTACACCTACGCCCAGCTCACCGAAGAGGTGAAGAAGGCCGCCAACGCCTTCGAATCCCTCGGCGTGGCCAAGGGTGACCGGGTGGCGGTCTACCTGCCGATGATCCCGGAAGCCGTCATCACGCTGCTCGCGTGCGCCCGGATCGGCGCCGTGCACTCGGTGGTGTTCGGCGGCTTCTCGGCCGATGCCCTGCGGTCCAGGATTGCGGACGCCGAGGCGAAACTCGTGGTCACCGCGGACGGCACCTACCGCCGCGGCAAGCCCAGCGCCCTGAAGACCGCTGTTGACGAAGCACTTGCCAATGACGGCCACAGCGTACAGAACGTGGTGGTGGTCAAGCGCAACGGCCAGGACGTGGACTGGCACGAGGGCCGGGACCATTGGTGGGCCGACACCGTGGACGCCGCTTCCACCGAGCACACAGCGGTGGGCCATGATTCCGAGCACCCGCTGTTCATCCTTTACACCTCCGGCACCACGGGGAAGCCCAAGGGCATCCTGCACACCACCGGCGGGTACCTCACCCAGACCGCTTATACGCACAAGGCGGTGTTCGACCTGCACCCGGACACGGACGTGTACTGGTGCACGGCCGATGTCGGCTGGGTCACCGGACACTCCTACGTCGCCTACGCCCCGCTCATCAACGGCGCCACCCAGGTGATGTACGAAGGCACGCCGGATTCTCCGCACCAGGGCCGCTGGTGGGAGATCGTGGAGAAGTACAAGGTCTCCATCCTCTACACCGCCCCCACCGCGATCCGGACGTTTATGAAGTGGGGCCGGGAAGTCCCGGACAAGTACGACCTGTCTTCCCTGCGTGTGCTTGGTTCCGTGGGCGAACCCATCAACCCTGAAGCCTGGATGTGGTACCGGAAGGTCATCGGCGGGGACCGGACCCCCATCGTGGACACCTGGTGGCAGACCGAGACCGGCGCGCAAATGATCGCCCCGCTGCCCGGCGTCACCGCCACCAAGCCCGGCTCGGCGCAGGTCCCTCTGCCCGGCATCGCCGTGGACGTAGTGGACGAAATGGGCGAATCCGTACCCGACGGCCACGGCGGCTTCCTGGTAATCCGCGAACCCTGGCCGGCCATGCTCCGCGGGATCTGGGGTGATCCGGAGCGGTTCAAGGACACCTACTGGTCCCGCTTCGAGAACATGTACTTCGCGGGGGACGGCGCCAAGAAGGACGAGGACGGCGACATCTGGCTCCTGGGCCGGGTGGACGACGTCATGAACATCTCAGGGCACCGGCTCTCCACCACGGAAATCGAATCCGCCCTGGTGTCCCATCCTGCCGTGGCCGAGGCCGCCGTCGTGGGCGCAGCCGACGAGACCACCGGGCAGGCCGTCGTCGCATTCGTAATCCTCCGCGGGGACGCGGTGGATTCAGGGGATGAAATCGTCCAGGAACTCCGCAACCACGTAGGCAAGGAGATCGGCCCCATCGCGAAGCCGAAGAACATCCTCGTGGTCCCCGAACTGCCCAAGACCCGCTCCGGCAAAATCATGCGGCGCCTGCTCAAGGACGTCGCCGAAGGCCGCGACCCAGGCGACGCCACCACACTCTCAGACCCGACCATCATGCAGCAGATCGCGCAGTCGCTGAAAAAGTAAGCCAAGCAGACGCACGACGACGGCGCCGCTCACCTGACGGTCGGGCGGCGCCGTCGTCGTATGCTGGGAGCAGCCCTGCCCCCTGCCCTGAAGGATCGCCCAGATGCTCGCCGTCGCACGCCACCAGGCCATTTTGGACGCTCTTCAGCGCGAACGGGTTGTCCGGGTCTCGGACCTGGCGCAGCAGCTGGGCGTATCCCTGATGACAGTGCGCCGCGACATCGAAGTGCTGGAGGAGGGCGGCCGCCTTGAGCGCATCCACGGCGGGGCGAAAATTCCGGGCGACACCAGTACCCACGAGCCCGGCTTCGACCTGAAATCCACGCAGCTAACAGCCGAGAAGCGGGCTATCGCGGTGGAAGCAGCCGGCCTGGTGCAGGAAGGCATGGCGGTAGGCCTCAGCGCCGGCACCACCACCTGGGCGCTGGCCAAGGAACTCACCAACGGGCCCCGGATCACTGTGGTCACCAACTCAGTGCGCATCGCGGACTTGTTCCATCACGGCGCTTCCGCCGGTTCCGCCCGCTTCGCCTCCACCGTGATCCTGATCGGCGGCGAGCGCACGCCGTCGGACGCTTTGGTGGGTCCCATCGCTACCGGGGCGCTCAAGCAGCTGCACCTGGACCTACTGTTCCTTGGTGTTCACGGCATGGATGCCGCCGCAGGGTTCACTACTCCGAACCTGCTTGAGGCCGAGACGGACCGGGCATTTGTGGCCGCCGCACGCAAAACCGTGGTGCTGGCCGACCACACCAAATGGGGGTTGCTGGGCATCAGTTCCATCGCCTCACTCGAGGAAGTGGACGAGGTCATCAGCGATCCCGGTCTCGGCACCGAGGCGCAGCGCATCCTGCAGGAGCGGGTGGGCCGGCTGCGGCTCGCGGAGCTCTAGCCCGAAAGGGAGCCTAGGGGCAGCCGCAGGATTGCCTGACGTGCAGGGTGGTGTCGAAAATCCGGTGCCGGGGCTTCTCGCCGCGGCTCGCTCCCACCAGCGCCGCTACAGCGGCTTCCGCCATGAGGGCAACAGGCTGTTCAACAGTGGTCAGCGGAGGCCAGGAGTATTCGGACTCGGCGGAACCGTCAAAGGAGGCCACCGCGATCTCGCCGGGGACGGCCAGCCTGCCTCATGGACCGCCCGGAGCAGGCCAATCGCCTGCATGTCCGAGGTGGCGAAAATGGCCGTAGGCCGGTTCACGGACGCCAGCAGGCGCTGACCGGCAAGGTAGCCGCCGGGCCGGGTGAATGCGCTGTAAACAATCGGGCCTTCGGGCAGGCCCGCCTCCTGCAACGCCTCCCGCCAGCCCACCTCACGGCCGTCGGTGGTGCCGGAGACGTTGGTGCCCATCGCCAGCCCGATGTTCGTGTGCCCGTGGCCAATCAGGTGTTCCACTGCAATGCGGGCACCGGCTGCGAGATCCACGCCGATGCTGTTGAACCCGGGGGCATCCCGTTCCTGGTTCAGCAGGACAGAAGGGATGTCTGCAACGACGCACTGGAGGGCAGACCATCCAGCGCTGGACCGGGCTCGTGGTTCCGCCGGAACTGGTGGGCGGGCACATCGGGCCCACCACCTCGCACACCACGGCCCGCACGCACGATCTGTCCTTCCGGGCCATCACGGCCCTCTTCGGGCACTTCGGCATGGAATGGGACGTACGGCAGGTCGCGGGTGCCGAACGGGAGGAACTCAAGCGGTTCATCGCACTGTTCAAGGAGCACCGGGACCTCATCCACAGCGGTCGGATGGTCCGCGCTGACGTTCCGGACGAGTCGCTGATGCTGCACGGCGTGGTTGCTGCCGGGTCAGCAGAGGCAGGCACGACGGCCGCACTGTTCGCCCTGGTCAGCACACGCACCGCGTTCGCCGAGCAGCCCGGCAAAGTGACCATCCCTGGCCTCGATCCGGACCGGAGCTACCGGGTGGAGGCGATCTCGCCCACCCCGGGCGACACAGATTACGCCCACACCTTTACACAGGTCCAGCCGCTGGCCTGGCTGGCGACCGGGGCAGTGGCTAACGGCCGCTTCCTTGCCGAGGTGGGGGTGCCGATGCCGATCCTCAACCCTGAGCACGCGCTGCTGGTACGCTTCACGGCTCTCTAGGAGACAACGAAACAAACGTAAGGCTGCCCCGGCGTTCCGTGCTCTTTTTGAGCTGCGGGAAGACCGGGGCAGTCTTCGTGTGCCCTGCTTACCTGAACCGTAAGAATGCGCGCCAGCCGTTCCCAGGCACTAGATTTGCACCCATGACCGAATCCTCCTCATCAATCAGCCGCGGAACAATCCTGGTAATCAACGGACCCAACCTGAATCTCCTGGGCACCCGCGAACCGGAAAAGTACGGCACCTCCACCTTGGCTGACGTGGAGGAACTGGCCGCCCGGACTGCAGAGGCGCACGGGTTCGCAGCCGAGTGTGTTCAGTCGAACCATGAGGGCGTCCTGCTGGACACCATCCACGCGGCCCGTGGCTCCGCCGTCGGAATTGTCTTGAACGCCGGCGCCTTTACGCATACGTCTGTTGCCCTGCGTGATGCCCTGGCGGCAGTCCAGCTGCCGGCGGTGGAAGTCCACATCACCAACGTGCACCAGCGCGAGGAATTCCGGCACCACTCATACCTCTCACCGGTCTGCTCAGCTGTGATTGTGGGGGCGGGGGTCTTCGGCTACAAGCTGGCCATCGACTACCTCGCTGAGGTTCTCTAAGCAGCTATTTCTGAATGCACTGTCCCGAGGACACCGGCGCACTCAGTGACGGCGCCTGTGCTGCCACAGGGTTGAGGTCGTCCATGGTGATGGCGAAACCCATCTCTGCATCCGACGTCGCCTTCGCAAATATCACTCCCGCTACCTGGCCTCCGGTGGTCAGCAGCGGACCGCCGGAGTTCCCGGGCTGGACGTTTCCTGCAAGCCGGTAGATCTCTTCCGGCGAGGGGTTGGTGCCGTAGATATCCGGCACCAGCACTGTGGTGATGTCCTGGACGGTGGCCGGCCGGGACTGGAAGGGGCCACCGTGCGGATAGCCCGCGAACGCAGCCGGGCTGCCGTTCGGCAGGTCGGCGCTCAAGGCCAGCGGCTGGGCAGGCAGGTCGTCAACCGCCAGCACCGCCAGGTCATGCCGGGTGTCGAAGTAGACCACCCGCCCGGGCATCGCGCCGCCGTCGGGCATCTCCACGACGGGCTGCGACACGCCCGCCACTACGTGGGCATTCGTCACTACGCGGTCCTCGGAAACAACGAAGCCGGTGCCGGTCTGGTTCTGGCCGCACTGGTAAGCGGTGCCGGCAATCCTCAGGACGGATTCGGCGGCCCTGTTCAGGGCAGGGGTGTCGGTGCTGGCATCCGGCACGGGCACTGCCGGACCCTGGTCCAGTCCCTCAATCAGGGTAGGAATCCCGTTGCCGATGACTGTCGAGCGCAACTGCGCCATCGTAGCTTTTACGGGATCCGGCGTCAGCCCGTCGATGAAACGGATGACCCTCGACTCGGCCAGTTGTTGGGAAACTAAGGGGACACCAAGGGAGCTGACGCTGAAGGCCAGCATGGACATAACCAGCGCGGAAACCACCACGTTGACTGCGCCGCCCACCAGCCGGTCAACGGCCCGGAGGGGCCGAATCCGCACTGCGCCGCGGATAGTCCGGCCAATCATGGTGCCAAGGCCATGCCCCAGAACCACCAGCGCGACGGCGGCGGCAATGATTGCGGTCAGCCTCCACCCGGAGTCCTCGACAAAGCCGCTGACGAGCGGGACCGCGAAGAATGCTGCCACGGCTCCTGCAGCGAATCCGGCTATACCGCCCACCGTCACAAGGAAGCCGTTGCGCAGGCCGTAGATCAGATAGGACAGCAGCGCCAGGATCAGGACCAGGTCCAGGACAGTCAAGCCGACCACTAAGGCTCCTTATAAGCAGTTGTAACCTCATTCTAGTGGCGTAGGCTGACAATCCTCTGTGGGTCGGCATCGCCCCCGGCGCCCGCCGTTTGGGCGTTTTGGCTGCCAAGTTCGTCACAGAACCTTGAAAATTCTGAAACAATGGCACAAGCGCCACAGCCGACACTTTTATTCAGGAGATTTTATGGACATCGAGGTACTGCGCCGAGCACCACTTTTCGCCACGCTCGACGACGACGCATTCCGTCTGCTGACGGACGAGCTTACCGAGGTGGACCTTTCCCGCGGTGCTTCGGTTTTCCGTGAGGGTGACCAGGGCGACCAGCTCTACTTCATCGTCTCCGGCAAGGTGAAGCTTGGGCGCACCTCGCCCGATGGCCGGGAATCCCTGCTGGCCATCCTCGGCCCGGGTGAACTCTTCGGCGAAATGGCCCTGTTTGATCCGAGCCCGCGCACTGCCACCGCCACTGCCGTGTCCGAGACCCGTCTGGCTGGGCTGAAGAACGAAAGCCTGAACAACCTGCTGCGCACCCGCCCCGAGGTGTCCGCCCAGCTCCTGCAGGCTTTGGCCCGCAGGCTGCGCCGCACCAACGATTCCTTGTCTGACCTGGTGTTCTCCGACGTTCCCGGCCGCGTCGCCAAGGCCCTCCTGGACCTGGCAGACCGCTTCGGCCGGCCCGCCACGGACGGCGTCCTGGTGGCCCACGAGCTCACGCAGGAAGAGCTGGCCCAGCTTGTCGGTGCCTCCCGTGAGACCGTGAACAAGGCCCTCGCCGAATTCGTCCAGCGCGGTTGGCTGCGCCTGGAAGCCCGCGCCGTCGTCATCCTGGACATGCAGCGCCTCCGCCAGCGCTCCCGCTAGTCCTCGCAGCACAAAGGCCGCCCCAAGGGGCGGCCTTTTGCATGCCGTGATAGAGCGTCCTGGCTGGGTGGCGGGCTCAACCGCAGGAGCGGGCGGTAAAATTAGGCGTAGAGGTGCATGGCGATGTCTGTGGCTATGGCTGTTGTGTTGATCCTGTTGGGCCTGGTGTCAGTTGCCGCGATTGTGGGCACGGTGGTCCTGGTGATCAAGGACGGCCGCGGGCAGATTCCGCTGGAGCCGCCCGTCAGGCCGTGGACCGCTGGCAACCTGCCCAGCCGTCCATACTCGACGCTCCGCCGCATTTAGCGTTCGCGCTGGGGATCCCCTGCGGTGGTCTTTGCGGCTTCGACTTCGAGCAGCAGCTTTCCGTCTTCTTCCACAAGCTGCGGCTGGTACACGTGGGCCTTGCGTTTGTAGCTGAGATAGGCGATGCAGCCGTTGGCAGCCGCCATCTTTTCCAGCATGATTTCGGAGCCGGGCACCAGGAGCCCGCCGAGGGTGCGGCCCACGGTGTTTTCCTGGCCCACCTCGTCGCCGAGATCAGGGGTGTCACGTCCGGCGATGACATTGGCCGCATTCACCCACCGGCCCCACACCCCTTTGCCTTCCAGCAGGGTGGGCTGCTGGTTCAGGGGCACGGTGGCGGCGAAGTAGCGGGTGTCGAACCTGCGGTGCGCGAAGTCCGGGCTGCGCCAGTTCACGAGGGACTTCAGCAGGTCGGTCCGGACGGACAGCCCACGCTTGGCGAGAACCTCCGGAAAAGTTTTTTCCTGCTCGGCCACGGCAAGGCGGGCCCGCATGTACTCCGGCGTGGACGTGGCCTCGACTGTGCTTGCCATATCGGCGCCGGCAAGCAGTACGCCGGTTTCCTCGAAGAGTTCTCGGATGGCGCCCAGCACGTGGCGCCGCGCCAGCCCGACGTCGTCCGTCCCCATCTGCTCAGCCCAATGCTGTGGTGAGGGGCCCAGCCAGCCGACGGGGTCGTCGTCGGCAGCGTCCAGGGAACCGCCGGGGAACGCGAGGACCCCCAGCGGCGAGGAGCCGGGCCGGTAACCCAGCCACGTTTCCAGGCCGGTGGGGGAATCACGCAGCAGGACAACGGATGAAGCGAGGCGCGCGGCCCGCGGGGTCCGTTCGCCGTGTTCGAGCCAGCTCTGCGCTGCCCCTTCAAGGTCCTGAGGGAGTGCAAACAGGCGTCGGGCGAGCTGAGGCAAAGGAAGCGACCGGTCCTAGCTGAATTCTGCGATCAGTTCGACCTCTACGGGAGAGTCGAGCGGCAGCACGGAAACGCCGACGGCGGAACGCGCGTGCTGGCCTGCATCACCCAGGACGCGGCCCAGCAGCTCCGACGCACCGTTGATGACGCCCGGCTGTCCGGTGAAAGAGGGGTCGGAAGAGACGAATCCCACAACTTTGACGATGCGGGTGATGCGGTCCAGATCCCCGATGACGCTCTTAACCGCCGCCAGGGCGTTGACGGCACAGATTGCGGCGAACCGCTGTGCGTCCTCAGGCGAAACGGTGGGTTCGTCCGCAAAGCCTCCGGTTCCGGCGGAAACCTTGCCCGTGGCTTCAAGCTTGCCGCTGACGAAGGGCAACTGGCCCGAGGTGTACACGTGGTTGCCGGAGATCACTGCCGGAACGTAAGCGGCTACCGGTGCGGTAACCTCAGGAAGTGTGATTCCCAACTCGGCGAGCCGCTGTTCAACAGCCGAGATCGGTGCAGCCGAAGTGCCGGAGTGGGCTTCTGCAGAAGCACTCATGCTACTGCTTCTCCCTCTTCAGGTAGGCAACCAGACCGTTTCCGTCCGGTCCGGGGACTACCTGGACGAGCTCCCAGCCGTCATCTCCCCACTGGTCCAGGATCTGCTTTGTGGCGTGAATAATGAGCGGAATCGTGGCGTACTCCCATTTGGTCATGAGAGAAAGACTAGTCCTTGCCGGTAAAGTGGAAAACATGGCTCCTCGTAAGAACCCATTATTCGACACTGCCACCACCCTCGGAAAGATCCTAGTCTTCCTTGGCGTGAGTGCTATTTGCGGTGTCCTGGTAGCAGGCCTGCTGGTCCCCGCGGCGGCCGTTTCAGGCAGTGCGGCCAGTGGTTCGATCGAGTTCTTCGACACCCTTCCGGCGGAGTTGAAGGTAGATCCGCCCAACCAGACCACCCGGATCCTGGCCGCGGACGGCAGCGAGATCGCCAGCGTCTACAAGGAGAACCGCACCAAGGTTGCCCTGAACCAGATTTCGCCTTTCGTGAAGGAAGCTGTCATCGCCGTCGAGGACAGCCGTTTTTATGAGCACGGCGGTGTGGACACCACGGGTATCCTGCGTGCAGTGGTCAGCACCGCACGCGGAAACAGGCAGGGTGCCTCCACCATCACCCAGCAGTACGTGAACAATGTCCTCAACTCCAATCTCGCCGCCGAGGGCAGGGACGAGGACATCAAGCTCAATGGCGTGAACAAGGGCGTGGGCGACAAGCTGCGCGAAATGAAGCTGGCCATCGCCCTGGAAAAAGAGTTCAGCAAGGAGCAAATCCTTGAGGGCTACCTGAACATCGTCTTCTTCAACCGCGACGCGTACGGCATCGAAGCCGCCTCCCGCTTCTTCTTCAGCACCACAGCCAAGAACCTGAGCCTTCCACAGTCTGCGCTGCTGGCCGGCCTGGTCAACAGCCCGTCGGCGTTCGACCCCATCAGCAATCCGGAGAACGCCAAGCAGCGCCGCGACCTGGTGCTGAGCCTGATGCTGAGCCAGGGCAAAATCACCCAGGCTGAGCACGACGCCGCCGTCGCCACTCCCGTGAAAACCAAGGTGACGCAGCCTAAGCAGGGCTGCGCCTACGCTTCCTCTGCCCCGTACTTCTGCGACTATGTTCTCCACCTTCTGGAGAACAACCCGGCCTACGGCGCCGAACTTGCAGAGCGGCAACGCCTCATCTACGGCGGCGGCCTGACCATCAAAACCACACTGGACCGGAACGCGCAGGCCGTGGCTCAGGAGCAGGTCAACGCTTCGGCCGGCGCGAACCCGGACAAGTGGGGCGCAGCCATGGTTTCCGTGCAGCCCAACAGCGGCAAGATCGTCTCGATGGCCCAGAACACGAGGTTCCTGCCGGCCAAGGGTTCCTTCGACTCGCAGGTGAACTTCAACGTGGACAAGCTGGACAAGGACGGCAACGACCTTAACGGCCTGGGTGGCGCACAGCCCGGGTCCACCATGAAGCCGTTTACATTCGCCCAGTGGCTCAACGAGGGCAAGTCCATGAACACTGTGGTCGACGCAGCCCAGCGCGTCTACCCGTTGGGCTTCCCCTGGCGGAACTCCTGCGGCCAGGTGACCGGCGGCTACAGCACTGAACAGAAAAACCAGAATTTGGGCACGGCGGACGACCTGCAGAACGCTGAGCCCCAGTGGTACCGGCCCCTGTCCGTGCTTGAAGGCCTGTACAACTCGATCAACACCGTCACGTTCGCTTCTGCAGCCCAGCTGGACTTCTGCGGCATCCAGAAGATCGTGGACGCAACCGGACTCCACGGCGGGCTTCCGGCTGACGGCGAACCGAACCCTAAGGTCAACATGTCCACGCTGGCCAACCTGCTGGGCTCCACCCAGACGGCCCCGCTCACCATGGCCAGTGCCTTCGCGACGTTCGCCAATGACGGAAAGTACTGCGAGCCCATCGCCATCTCGTCCGTCACGGACCAGACAGGTGCCCAGCTGCCGGCACAGTCCACCAGCTGCCGGGACGCCGTGACGCCGGAGGTCGCCCGCGGCGTGAACTACGCCCTGCAGGAAGTCCTCAACCAGGGATCGGGTTCGTTGATCCAGCCCCGGATTTCCACCCGGACCAGCTTCCCGATCGGTGCAAAGACCGGTACGTCCAACAACAACGGATCCACCTGGGTTGTTGGCCACACCACCGGGCTGGCCACAGCCGCCTGGTTCGGTGACCCGCTGGGCGCCCAGGACCGTTCCGGCCAGAACATCACCGTGAACGGAAAGTTTTACCAGGGCATCGACGGCTACATGATCGCCGGGCCCATGTTCTCCAACTTCATGTCGCGGGTCGCTCCCTCGTTCGGTACCGAGCCCTTCCCCGCGCCGCCAAGCGAGATGTTGTACGGCGGCGGCGGATTCGACCGCGGCACCGATCCCGCCGCACCCGAAGAGCCCCAGGAGCCGGGGACGGCTCCCTCCGCCCCGGCAGCCCCTGAGCCCGCCCCCGGGTCGAGCAGCAACAGGAACGGCAACGGAAACGGGAACAATGAGGATTAGCCCGATGATCCCAATCGGTGCAGCGGCCAGCCGCGCCCGAACCATCGGGCGCGGCTTTGCCGTCACCGCAGGAGCCGGGGCTGCGGCCGGAATCGCCGCCTTTGGCTATGGCCTGTGGGAAAAAAACCAGTTTGAACTCCGCGAAGAGACGCTGGACATCCTTCCTCCCGGGCAGGCGCCCTTTCGCATCCTCCACCTGAGCGACATCCACTTTGTCCCCGGGCAGAAGAAGAAGGCTGTTTGGCTGGAGTCACTTGCCGGTCTTGAGCCCGACCTGGTGGTCAACACAGGCGACAACCTTAGCCACGCCAAAGCGGTGGACCCGCTCCTGCAGGCCCTCCGCCCCCTCCTGGAGTTCCCCGGCGTCTTCGTCCCCGGCTCCAATGACTACTTCGCCCCCAGCCTGAAAAACCCGGCTTCATACCTGCGGGGACCATCCAAGGCAAAACCGAAACCCACGGTGCTGGACTGGCCGCGGCTGCGTTCCGGCTTCGGCATGAGCGGCTGGGTAGACCTGACCAACCGTCACCAGTCCGTGGTACTGAAGGGCATCCGTTTCGACTTCTCCGGCGTGGACGATCCGCACCTGAACCGGGAACGCTACGCGGGCTGGCCCCGGGGCACCATCAACCAAAACGCCACTCCGCACCTTAAAGTCGCCGTCATCCACGCCCCTTACCAGCGCGTGCTTGACCACTTCACGGAGGACGGTGCGGACCTCCTGCTCGCCGGCCATACGCACGGCGGCCAGTTATGCCTCCCCGGTTACGGCGCCCTGGTGTCCAACTGCGACCTCCCCGCCTGGCGTGCCAAGGGGCTCAACGACTGGCAAAGCAACGGAAGCACGACGCCGGTCAACGTCTCCGGCGGCATCGGCACTTCCCGCTTCGCCCCGGTCCGCATCGCGTGCAAGCCGGAAGCTGTCCTGCTTACCCTCACCTCACCCAACTAACCACCTGTACAGGTGCGGGGGCATTACACTTCGCAATAACTCGCCAAGCTCTGACTGCAGCACAGATGCCTGTCAATCGGCTCACGCCATGGCATAGGGTAGTTGCTACGGGAAACTACATTCGTTTTAGAGCTTGAGAAGCGGGCATGGCCAAGCAGACTTCATTTTTTCGATCCATCAGCCGTCTCTACCCCCATGTCAGGCCGATCATCCCCCGGCTTCTCATGGGGCTCCTGTGCGCACTTCTGGCCAGTGTTGTTGCCCTGGCCATCCCCCAGGTTCTCCGGGTCCTGATCAACGAATCGCTTCAGCCGGGCGGCACCGCAGAGGCCGTCTGGATCCCGGCCGGCGTCATCCTGGTACTGGGTGTGGCGGAGGCCGGGCTGGTGGCCCTTCGCCGGCAGTTCGTCATCAATCCCGCCACCTCCGTTGAGACCCAGATGCGCGTTTCGCTGTATGACCACCTGCAGGACCTGACGGTCTCGTTCCACGACCGTTGGGGTTCCGGCCAACTTCTCTCCCGCGCCATGACGGACCTGAACTTCCTGCGCCGCTGGATGGCCTTCGGCGCCATCATGTTGGTGGTGACCACCCTGACGGTCATCATAGGCATCGGGATCATGTTCGCCATGAGCTGGCAACTGGCCCTCATCTTCCTGGCCGCTGCCGTGCCCATCATGGCCTACAGCTTTAGGTTCCGGACCCGCTTCAGCCGGGTGGCCCGCCGCAGCCAGGACCAGGCCGGCGACCTTGCCACCACCGTTGAGGAGTCGGTCCACGGCATCCGCGTGCTCAAAGCCTTTGGCCGCAGCCGGGAAGCCCTCGAAAACTTCGAGGAACAAGCCGAAGAACTGCGCCAGACGGAGATCGATAAGGCGCGCCAGCAGGCGGCCTTCACGATGGTGGTCACCTTGTTGCCGGAACTCGCCCTTGGCGCGGGACTCGTGGTGGGTGTGATGCTGTGCGCGAGCGGCCAGTTGAGCATCGGTGCGCTGGTGGCCTTCTTTGCCACTGCCGCCGTCATCGCCTCCCCCGTTGAGTTCTCCGGCATGCTGCTGGCCATGGCACTCACCGCCAAGACCGCCGTCGACCGTCACTTCGAGGTGATGGACACGGCCAACAGCATCGCCAGTCCCCCTGAACCCCGGATGCCCAGCCGGCTCGCCGGTGCGCTCCGCTTCAACAACGCCACGTTCGCCTTCGAGGACGCTCCGGACAAGCCGATCCTGAAGGAGATCAACCTCGACCTCCTGCCCGGCGAAACGATGGCCCTGGTGGGCATCACCGGAAGCGGCAAGAGCGCCATGATCCAGCTCGTGCCCCGCCTCTACGACGTCACCGCCGGCTCCATCACCATCGACGGCGTGGACCTGCGGGACTTCGACGTGGAAGAACTCCGCCGCATCGTGGGAGTGGCGTTCGAGGACACTACCCTGTTCTCCAATTCCGTCCGTGACAACGTCCTCCTCGGCGCCCCGGTACGCAATGATGCGGTCCTTGAGGAGGCGTTGGACGTGGCCCAGGCGCACTTCGCCTACTCCCTGCCCGAAGGCGTGGACACCCTCATCGGCGAGGAGGGCCTAAGCCTGTCCGGCGGTCAGCGGCAGCGCATCGCCCTCGCCCGCGCCATCGCCGCACGCCCGCTCGTGTTGGTGCTCGACGATCCGCTGTCCGCCCTGGACGTCCACACCGAGGAACTCGTGGAGACGCGGCTCCGGGCGGTGCTGAAGGACACCACCACTCTGATCGTTGCCCACCGGCCGTCCACAGTGGCGTTGGCGGACCGGGTGGCTCTGCTGGAGGACGGCCGCATCACCGCCGTCGGGACCCACACAGAACTGCTGGCGGGAAACCACCACTACCGCTACGTCATCGCCAGCCTTGACCAGGAACCACGGGACCTGGACTCCGAGCTGTCGGAGCTCGAAGACGCCGGCATCCAAGCGGAGGAAGTGACCCGATGAGCACGGCAACCTTTGGCACCGCCAACGAAGACAACGCCCACCTGAGCAGGAGTGAGAGCAGAGCCGTACGACGGCGGTCGCTGGCACTGCTGCGCTCCCTCATCCGGCCCGTGCGGCTGCGGTTCTGGCTGACGATAGCCACAGTGGTCCTCTCCCAGGCGGCGCGGGTGGCCGGCCCGGCGC
This sequence comes from Arthrobacter sp. ZGTC412, assembly GCF_002929215.1. Classification (GTDB taxonomy): domain Bacteria; phylum Actinomycetota; class Actinomycetes; order Actinomycetales; family Micrococcaceae; genus Arthrobacter. The sequence goes on along the minus strand of NZ_PJII01000022.1, from coordinate 13,014 downwards.
TCATCGCCTTTGGCATCGACCACGCCCTGCCCGCCCTGCAGTCCGGGGACAACCTGCCCCTGGTGCTCACCGGCGTCGCCTATCTGCTCGCGGCAATTGCGACGGCGGGACTCACCGCCCTGTACGTCACGTCCACGGCGAAGTTGAGCCAGGCGATGCTGCTGGACCTGCGCCTTAAGGTTTTCCGGCACACTCAGCGGCTAAGCCTTGAGTTCCACGAGAAGTACACTTCCGGCCGGATCATTGCACGGCAGACTTCGGACTTGGAGGCTCTCCGCGAACTCCTGGATTCCGGAGTCAGCTCGCTGGCGTCCGGAATGCTGTTCATGATCTTCACCGCGATTACCGTGTTCGCCCTGGACTGGCGCAGCGGCCTGCTGGTGCTGGCCGCAGGAGTGCCGATGTACTTCCTGGCCCGCTGGTACCAAAAGCATTCCCAGATCGCCTTCCGCGAATCCCGGGTGGTGTCTGCCCGGCTGATTGTGCACTTTGTGGAGACCATGACCGGCATCCGGGCAGTGAAGGCCTTCCGCAAGGAACGGGAGAATGCCGAACGGTACGGAAAACTCGCGGAGGACTACCGGTTGGTCACCGTCCGCTCCATCAACCTCAACGGCATCTTCCAGCCGGGACTGGTGCTGATCGGCAACGTCTGTGTGGCCGTGGTCCTGCTCTTCGGTGGTTTCCGCGTCCTCACCGGCGATCTTGCGGTGGGAGTGCTGCTGGCGCTCATCCTCTCCACAAAAAGGTTCTTCCAGCCGGTGGACCAGATGGCGATGTTCTACAACTCCTTCCAGAGTGCGCAGGCGGCGCTGGAAAAGGTGTCAGGGCTGTTGGAAGAAGTACCGACGGTTCGGCCACCCAAAAATCCTGTCGCATTGAAGAACGCCAACGGGGCGATCGACTTCGAGGACGTGGAATTCCGCTACGGCGACGGGCCGGTGATCGTCCCCACGCTGAACCTGCACATCCCGGCGGGCCAGACCGTTGCACTGGTAGGCCAGACGGGTGCGGGAAAGTCCACCCTGGCCAAGTTGATCGCCCGCTTCTACGATGTCTCCTCAGGCTCCCTCACTCTTGATGGCGTGGACCTCCGGAACCTGAGCACAACGGACCTGCGGCGGAACATCGTGATGGTGACGCAGGAGGCTTTCCTGTTCAGCGGTTCCGTCGCTGACAACATCGCCCTGGGCCGGCCCGAGGCTTCCCGGGCCGAAATCGAGGAAGCAGCCAAGGCCGTAGGAGCACATGAATTCATCCTTGAACTCCCGGAGGGCTATGACACAGATGTCAATAAGCGCGGCGGCCGGGTGTCCTCCGGCCAGCGCCAGCTGATCAGTTTTGCGAGGGCCTTCCTTGCCCGCCCGGCCGTGCTGATCCTGGACGAGGCAACGTCCTCGCTTGATATTCCTTCAGAGAGGCTGGTGCAGGCCGGCCTGGCCCGGCTCCTGGCGGGCACCGACGCTGCCAGGAGGACTGCGCTGATCATCGCCCACAGGCTGTCCACGGTGGAGACGGCAGACCGCGTGCTGGTAGTCCACAACGGCCGCATTGTTGAGGATGGATCGCCCGCAGAACTGATCGGGGGCGGCGGACGCTTCGCGGACCTGCACGGCGCCTGGAAGGACTCCCTGGTCTGACCGGCCGCGACTGCTGCGGATTTCGCATCGAGGGCCCGCATCGGCTATTCTTGTAAAGTTGCTTTTGCAGCGGATCGGGATGTAGCGCAGCTTGGTAGCGCGCTTCGTTCGGGACGAAGAGGTCGCAGGTTCAAATCCTGTCATCCCGACCAAACAAAAAGAGGGTCTCCATACGGAGGCCCTCTTTTTGGCGTTCCAGGCCACCGGACCTGCGTCTTCCCGGGAAAGGGAAAGCCCCGAAGCAGATGCCCCGGGGCTTCCCTCGCCTCCTTGTTGAGGAAGCTACTACATCGGGTTAGGCCAGTTGCCGCTGTACGGGGTGTACGGAGTTTCCGTGCCCTTGGCCTTTTTCCCTTTCTCTGTCATAGGGTTCGGCCAGTTGCCGCTACCTGCAGAGATGCCGGCGTTGTCCGCAGGGGAACCGGCCGCCAGTACGGCCGGGGCCGCAGCGGAAAACGCCAAGGCACCCGCAAGAACCGCGGCCGCTGCAATCTTCTTCAACATATTAGTTCCTCTATACGAGTCGGATTCGTCACAAAGCCAGCACTGTCCTTGTTGACACTCATTGTAAAATGTTTTGCACAGGGACTGTCAAGCACCAGTTCCAGGCCGTCCGAATGAAAGGAGATCCCATGGGCAACGGATTCGGGGAGAAGCTCCGGGCGGAGCGGCTCGAACGTGGGATGACGCAGGCCGAACTGGGCAAGGACCTGTATTCGCCCAGCTACATTTCACTGCTCGAAACCGGCCGACGGGAACCCACGGCTGAAGTGATTGAGGAACTGGCCAGGAGACTTGAACTGGCGCCCAAAGCACTGGAAGCCTGGAGCCAGCCAATCTCACTCAGCGACGCGGAATACGTACTGGCAGGTCTGTACGCCCGGCAAGCGTGGGATCTGCGCGATTACCCCCTGGCTGCCAGCCATGCTGCAACTGCCGCCAAAATTGCTCTCGAGGGTAAGAACACCAGCGCGTGGTGGAATATGACTTACATGCAAGCTGAATGCCTGTTGCGCCACGGTGATTTGGCGGAATGCCAGCAGATTACGGAACGCCTGCTGGAACATCCGATGGCGAGGGAGTCCGTGGGACTGGGTGTGCGCGCCCGTCAAATGCTTGCGGCTGTTTTGCAGCGGCAGGGTCAGCTTTCTGCCGCCGTGGACCAAGCAATGGAAGCGATGAAGCTGGCGGAGCAGCTGCCGCCAAGTTCCACCATCATTACGGGCGCTTTGCGGGTCCTCATCGGGGCCTTGGCAGAGAGTGGCCGACTGGACGAGGCATGGACCCACTGCCGAGTCCTCATCACGCAGGTGGACGAAAAGACAATGCCCCAGCTTGCCGGTGAAGTGGCATGGGTGGTGGGAAATGTTGCCTTCATGCGGCATGACTACGCAGAGGGAGTCAAGGAACACGAACGGGCGGCCAGGCTGCTTTCCCCGGCCAATGACATTGAGATGTGGGCACGGTTCAACAAAGCGTCTGCGGCCGTGCGGCTACAGGCCGGCATTGTGGAGCCCGAGACGCTCGCCTCGATCGAGCGAGCCGAGCTCGCGTTTTCGATAGTTTACGAAATGAAAAGCGACGAGCTGGAAGTCGCATTCATCCGCGCCCGCTGGCTTTACCTGACCGGTGACATTGTTGCCGCAATTCAGAAGCTCCGCGAGGTCCACGCACAGCGGGACGCTCTCGCCAAGCACACCGCCGGGGAGGTTTCATTGCTGCTCGGCAAATCGCTCAAGGCCGCGGGCGAAGCCGACGAAGCCCTGATTTTCCTTCAGGAAGCACAGAAGGCCTTCAGCTCCGCCGGAGCCCAGGATCTCATCCAACAGGCATTGGACGCGATGCTGGAGATCCGGCTCGCCCAACAACGGACAGATGCCGCGGCTAAAGACGCGAAGGCAAGCTGACCGAAGTCAGCCGACGTATGCGAGGGGCGGGCCGAGTCCGAACTTGCAAAGCGGTTTACGCGAACGTTTTTCCGGTCAGTTTCTCGTAGGCGTCGACATAACGGCTGCGTGTCCGGTCGACAACTTCTGCAGGCAGCGCGGGCGGAGGGGTATCGGAAGCCCTGTCCCAGCCGGATTCAGCCGATGTCAGCCAGTCCCGGACGTACTGCTTGTCATACGAGGGCTGCGCCTGTCCCGGCTGGTAGGTGGCGGCGTCCCAGAACCGTGAGGAATCCGGTGTCAGGACCTCATCGCCCAAGGTGATGGAGCCAGAGTCGGCGTCGTAGCCGAACTCCACCTTGGTGTCGGCAAGGATGATTCCGCGTTCGCGGGCGATTTCCTCGGCCTTGGTGTAGATCTCCAGGGTGAGCAAGCTCAGCTTGCCGGCGATATCGTCGCCCACCATCGCCACCACGGCGTCATAGGTGATGTTCTCGTCATGCTCGCCCACTGCAGCCTTCGCCGACGGCGTGAAGATGGCCTGCTCCAGCCGCGAACCGTCCACCAGGCCCTCCGGCAGCGGGATGCTGCACACAGTTCCTGAGGCCTTGTACTCCAGCAGGCCTGAGCCCGTGAGGTAGCCGCGGGCGATGCACTCCACCGGGAACATTTCCAGCTTCTTGCAAATCATGGCACGGCCCTCGACAGCCGCCGGCACACCGTCCTCCACAGTGGAAGCCAGCACGTGGTGCTCCACGTTCAGCTGGTCGAACCACCACAGGCTCAGCTGCGTGAGGATGCGCCCCTTGTCCGGAATCTCGCTGGTAAGGACGTGGTCGAAGGCACTGATGCGGTCACTGGCCACCACCAGCACGCAGTCCCGGCCCAGCCGCCGCCGGATGGAATCGTCGGCCGGTTCATAAAGGTCACGGACTTTACCGGAGTAGACGTGTGTCCAGCCCGGCAGGTCCAGCGCGGTGGCAGCAAAACCGCGTGCTGCGGAGTTCTCGGTCATGTTAAACCTTCCCCTTCGTTACGGGCAGTGATCCGGTAGCCGCTGACGATACCCGGATCTCGCCCCGGGCGGCCTTGCGGCCGATGTCCGTGCGGAACTGTGAGCCTTCAAGCTGAACCAGCTCCACGCCGTCGTACGCTCTTTCCCGCGCCTCCACCAGGTCGCTGCCCAGCGCGACCACCGCAAGCACGCGCCCGCCGGCGGAAACCACCTTGCCGTCTTCGTCAAGGGAGGTGCCTGCGTGAATCACGTGCACGCCTTCCAGCTCCTCCACCTTCTTCAGCCCGCGGATCCGGTCACCGGTGCGCGGGCTGTCAGGATAGTTTTCGGACGCGACGACGACGGCGACGGCAGTGTCCTTCGCCCAGCGCAGCTCTTCTGCCTTGTCCAGTTCGCCCTTGGCGGCTGTGAGCAGCAGGGCACCGAGCGGCGTCTTGAGCCGGGCCAGCACGGCCTGGGTTTCCGGGTCGCCGAAACGGACGTTGAATTCAATGACGCGGGTGCCCCGCGAGGTCAGCGCGAGCCCCACAAACAGCACGCCCACGAACGGGGTGCCACGGCTGGCCATCTCGTTGACCGTGGGCTGTGCAACGCGCTCGATGACCTCCTGGACCAGGCCTTCGGGGGCCCATTCCAAGGGGGTGTAGGCGCCCATTCCGCCGGTGTTGGGTCCTTCGTCGTTGTCGAAGATCCGCTTGAAGTCCTGGGCCGGTGACAGCGCCACGGTGTTGTGCCCGTCGCAGAGGACAAAGAGGGAGACCTCGGGACCGTCCAGGAACTCCTCGATCACCACGGAGCCGCCTGCGTCGAAGCAGGACTGAGCATGTGCAAGGGCTTCGTCGCGGTTCTTGGTGACCACCACACCCTTGCCGGCAGCGAGCCCGTCGTCCTTGACCACGTAGGGTGCGCCGAAGGTGTCAAGTGCTGAAGCGGCTTCGCCGGCGTTGGTGGCGACCATCGCCATGGCCGTGGGTACACCGGCCTCGGCCATGATTTCCTTGGCGAATGCCTTGGAGGCCTCGAGCTGCGCGGCGGCCTTGCTGGGGCCGAATACCGGAATCCCGGCATCGCGGACGGCGTCGGAAACACCTGCGGCCAGCGGCGCCTCGGGGCCAACTACCACGAGGTCCACAGCGAGCTTGGTGGCCAAGGCGGCGACGGCGTCGGGATCATTGCCGTTGATCTTGTGGGTGGGGACCAGCTTGCTGATGCCGGCATTGCCGGGAGCTGCATGGACCTCGGACACGTTGGGGTCGGCGAGCAGGGAGCGGACAATGGCGTGTTCGCGGCCTCCGGGGCCGATGACGAGTACCTTCACAGTCTCCAAGGGTACTTTGTACACCCTGCCCGGTCCTAAGCTGTGTCAGCCCCGGAAAACAATCCCCTGCCCGCTCCGCTCCGAACCTATGTCATGAAAAAGCTTTGGAATTGGCTCAAGGGTCCCACCGCCATGGCCGCACTGGCAGGCGTGGTGGCTGCCGCCGTCGTCCTTGCCGTGGCTGAGCTGGTTGGAGCGTTTTTCACGGCCCGCGCCACACCCGTGATCGCATTGGGATCCACGTTCATCGACTTCACGCCGTCCTGGCTGAAGGACTTCGCGATCGCGACGTTCGGCACCAATGACAAAGCCGCACTCTTCGTGGGCATGGGCCTGACCATTGCCGGCCTGGCCTGCGTGCTGGGCGTGGTGGCGTACCGGCGCTGGGGGCTGGGGGTTCTGGGCGTCCTGTTCATGGGGGCGGTGATCGTGGCCAGCGTGGTGACCCGGGCAGGCGTAGGGCCGGCGGACGCCATACCGTCGCTGCTGGGCACGCTCGCGGGCCTGGCCGCCCTGCGGTTCCTGATTGCCCCTCTGTGGAAGGCCAAGGGTTTGCCCGATGCGCCCGCCGGCGCCGCCGCGGACACTCCGGGTGCCAGCCGCCGTCGCTTCTTCGCCGCCACCGGAATCACCGCAGCCGCTGCCGGCATCGCCGCCACGGGTGGCCGCCTCCTGAGTGCCGCCCGCAGCAACATCGCCAAGGCGCGGGATGCCGTGCAGCTTCCCGTGCCGGTAAAGGCCGCTGCTGCCGTTCCAGCCGGCGTGCAGTCGCCGGTGCCGGGCGTCGCGCCGTGGGTGACGCCCAACGGTGAGTTCTACCGCATTGACACGGCCCTCAGCGTCCCGGAAATCAACGCGGATGAGTGGGAGCTGCGGGTGCATGGGCTGGTGGAGGAGGAGGTCCGGCTCACGTTCCAGGACCTGCTCGACGCCGACCTGATCGAATCGCACGTCACGCTCACCTGTGTCTCCAATCCAGTGGGCGGCAATCTTGCCGGCAACGCCAAATGGCTGGGCCTGCCCATTCGCGAGGTGTTGGAGCGGGCAAAGCCGACGGACGGGGCGGACATGGTGCTCTCAACCTCCGTCGACGGCTTCAGTGCGTCCACCCCGCTGGAGGTCCTGCAGGATGACCGGGACGCGATCCTGGCCATCGGCATGAACGACGAGCCGCTCCCCCTCGAGCACGGCTACCCGGTGCGGATGGTGGTTCCGGGACTGTACGGATTTGTTTCCGCGACCAAGTGGGTGGTGGACCTCGAAGTGACCCGGTTTGCCGACAGCAAGGCCTACTGGACCGAGCGTGGATGGTCCGAGCGCGGACCCATCAAGACGATGGCGCGCGTGGACGTCCCCAAGTCCTTTGCAAAAGTCCCCGCCGGGACGGTTGCCGTGGGCGGAACCGCCTGGGCACAGACCCGCGGCATCACCAAGGTGGAGATCCAGATCGACGACGCCGACTGGGTGGAGGCGGAGCTGTCCACCGAGGCGTCCCTGGTTACGTGGCGCCAGTGGTCCTATCAATGGGACGCCACGCCCGGGCCGCACTACATAAAAGTGCGTGCCACCGACGGGTCCGGCGAGGTGCAGACTGAGCAGCGGGCCGATCCCGTTCCCGACGGCGCCTCCGGCTGGCAGTCGGTCATGGTCACCGTGGAGTAGCCGGGCATCCGGGATGCTGGCCCCTAGACTGGCACCATGCCGCATAATCCGCACGCCACCTTCACCGTGGACTCCGCCGTCGAATTGGCCGTGATCGAGCGCAGTGGCTTTGTGGAGTCCCGGCACATCGGTTCGGCCGTGCTGCTGGCAGCGGACGGGACTGTGGTCACAGAGCTTGGCGACATCAACACACCCATTTTCGCCAGGTCAGCCCTTAAGCCGTTCCAGGCACTGGCTTCGATGCAGTCCGGGGTTCCGCTCCGGGGCGCACAGGTGGCCCTGGCCTGTGCAAGCCACGTGGGCTCGCTGGACCATATGGACGTGGTGTCAGGCATGCTCAAGGCGGCCGGTGTCGGCGAGGACCAGCTGCAGTGCCCGGAGGCCTGGCCGCAGGATGAAACGGCCCGCAACTGGCTGGTGCGTTCCGAGCACGGCAAGTCCAGGCTCGCGTTCAACTGTTCCGGCAAGCACGCTGCCTTCCTGTGGGCGTGCACGGAAAACGGCTGGGATACCCACAGCTATTTGGAGCCCAACCACCCGCTGCAGCAACGGGTCCGCACGGTCATCGAGGAGTACACGGGCGAAAAGATCGCGCATCTGGGAATCGACGGCTGCGGTGCGCCCGTGGCCGCGGTTTCGCTCAAAGGCTTGGCGCGGGGCTTCTCCCAGCTGGCCAAGGCGCCCGGTGACCAGAGTTTCAGCGCCCGCGCCGCCACCATCGCAACGTCTATGCTCGACTATCCGTGGGCGGTACAGGGCCGCGGTGAAGCCAACACCCTGGTGATGGACGAGCTGGAGGTCATCGCCAAGGTTGGCGCCGAAGGCGTCCTCGCCATGGCAACGCAGCAGGGCGTTTCCGTGGCCGTCAAAATACTGGACGGGAATGTCCGGGCCACCTCGCTGGTCGCCCTGACCCTTCTCGCTGCGGCCGGCGCCGTGGAGATCCCGGGGGTTGCGAGCGTCCTGGAGAAAGTGGTGGAGCCGGTGCTGGGCGGCGGCCGCCCCGTGGGGCAGATCCGGCTGGGCCCGGCAGTGTCGGCGCTCTTGGACTAAGGGCTGGCCTTCCCAGGGGGTGGCGCGACGCCGGAGTCAGACGTGCTGGTCCACAATCACCGGATTGCCGTCCGGGTCCACCACAATGAAGCTCCCCGGCCCGGTGGTTCCTTCGTCTGCTTCCGCGAGGAACTGGATGCCCTGGCCCTGAAGAGTCCGCTGGAGTTCCCGCACATCCGTAAACGCGTCAAGCGGCTGCGCGTCCTGGCCCCAGCCCGGATTGAAGGTCAGGGCATTCCGCTCCAGCACTCCTTGGAAGAGCCCGACGACGGCCTGGCCGTTTCTCAGGATCAGCCAGTTCTGGGAGATGTCTCCCGCAAACCGTTCGAACCCCAGTTTTTCGTAGAACTCTGTTGATGCCTCGATGTCCTTGACGTTGAGGCTGACCGAGAAAGCGCCGAGCTGCACGGGTAGCTCCATTCTGTTCTGACGATGTTGGTACCGATGGTACCCGGGGCCCACTCCGATTCCGTCTCAACCACGGTCCGGGGTACCCTGATTGCCTTTGCCACTGCATCCCCACCTGAAGGAAGCCGGAAACATGCCTGTAGCCCGCCGTCGTATCGACGTTGAAGAAGGCGCCGCGGCGGTGGCGGCGTGGCGGAAAGCTGCCGGGCCATCGTCGGACGTTCCTGTTCCGCGGGCCCTTCTGGCAACCGCAGTGAGGTACACGCTGGAGGAAGTAACGGCGCGGGCTCCGGGCAATTCGGTGGAGGTGCGCGTGCCGCCCTTCGGCGTCACGCAGTGCGTGGAGGGGCCGCGCCATACGCGTGGTACCCCGCCCAACGTGATTGAGTGCGACGCCGCCACCTGGCTTGCGATGGTGACCGGCCAGTTGAGCTGGGCGGAGGCGGTCGCTGCCGGCAGGGTGGCCGCTTCGGGCCTGCGCGCGGATCTCTCGGCGTTACTGCCGCTGTAACTGCTGCTCAGCCGCGGCCGATGAACGGCATGCCCGCGGCGGTGATCACCACTGACCCAACGCTTGCCGAGGCCGGCATGTTCGCCATCATCAGCACCGCGCGGGCTGCGTCCTCCACGGGAAACGTAGGTTCAACCCGGCGGCTGCCGTCGGCCTGGAGCGCGCCCGCCCCGACGCCGATGGTGTCCATGATCTCCGTGGCCGTGTTGCCGATGTCGATCTGCCCGCAGGTGATCCCGAAGCCCCGCCCGTCCAGCTCGATGCTTTTGGTCAGCCCGGTCAGGGCGTGCTTCGTGACGGCGTAGGCCACCGTCCGGGGCCGGGGAGAGTGCGCGGAAATGGAACCGTTGTTGATGATCCGCCCACCCTGTGGATCCTGCGCCTTCATGGCCCGGACGGCGGCCGCAGCACACAGCATGGAGCCGGTGAGGTTCACTGCGACGGTGGCGTCCCAATCGGCCAGCGAGATCTCGTCCACGCTTGCCGCCGGCCCGAACACCCCGGCGTTGTTGAACAGCAGGTCCACCCGGCCCCAACGCTGGCGGGCGGCCTCGAAAAGACGCTCGACGTCGTCGGGCCGGGTGACGTCACAGGTGACCGGAAGCGCGTGCGGATGCCCGCCCGCCGTCTCCACAAGCTGTGCCGCCCGCCGCCCGGCGAGGGCAACGGCGAAGCCATCGGCCAGGAGGAGCCGGGCCACTGCCCGGCCGATGCCGGAACCCGCTCCGGTGACCACGGCCACCCGTGCCGGGCGCTGGGAATGGTTCAAACTCTTCTCCTGTGTGCCGATACCTTCGCCGCGCCTGAAGGGCTGCCTGCTAAAGCGAAGCCGGCACGGCGGTGTTCAGCGGCCAGCCTATGACGGTTTTGGGCCGCGGCGCAGCGTAAGTCCGGACCTTGGATGTGGACAGGCGCATGCGGACCAGGGATTCGGCGATGGCGACGGCAGACGCAACACCGTCCACCACGGGCACTCCTGCACGCTGCCGGATCTGCTCGTCGAGGCCAGCCATGCCGCCGCAACCCAGCACAATCACCTCGGCCTTGTCCTGGCTTACCGCTAGCATCGCCTGATTGATGATGGCCTCCACCGCGCGCCCGGGCTCTTCCTCAAGTTCCAGTACGGCCATGCCGCTGGCGCGGACCGAGGCGCACCGGGCGTCAAGGCCGGCAAGCTTGAGCCGGTCCTCGATGAGCGGGACGGTCCGGTCCAGGGTGGTGACTACCGAATACTTGTGGCCCAGGAACATGGCCGTGCTGGCCGCCGCCTCGGTGATGTCCACAACGGGAACGTCCAGCAGCTCCTGCAGCCCTTCTCGGCCGTGCTCGCCGTAGCCTGCCTGGACGACGGCGTCGAACGGTTCGGGGTACCGGGTAACGGCGTCCATGACGGCGATGGCCGCCAGGTAGCTTTCGAAGTTCCCTTCGCAGGAATTGGCGCCGAACCGAGGCGTTATGCCGACGATGTCCGTGCCCGGAGCGGCGATGCTGCGCGCCTGGGCGGCGATGGAGCGGGTCATGGACTCGGTGGTGTTGACGTTCGCTACGAGTATGCGCATTTTGGGACTCCTTAGTGGGTGCTGGCCATGGCGATAGATTCGCCGTCGCGATCTTCAAGTCGTTGGGAGCGGTCGGCGATGAAGAAGTACACCACTGCCGCGATCCCGGCCGCGAAGAACCAGGCGAACGGCGCTGCCGCAGCCAGGGCCGGTACGAAGGCTATGAGGAGTGCTACGGCGGCGGCTGGAACCAGTGCGATGATCGCCCTGGGGTTCACTCCATTTTTGTAGTGGTAGGCACCTGCCGGAGAAGTTGTGTAGAGCTCGGGGACATTGACCTTCCCGCGGCGGATCAGCCAGTAGTCAGCCATCACGACACCGAACAGCGGGCCGAGCAGGGCGCCGAGGCCGCCCAGGAAGTAGACAATGACCAATGGATTGTTATAGAGGTTCCAAGGCAGGATGACCAGTCCGATGACCGCGCTGACGATGGCTGCCTTGCGGAAGTTCAGGTGTTTCGGGAACAGGTTGGTTAGCGCATAGACGGGGGCCACGAAATTGGCCATCAGGTTGACAGCTATGGTCAGGATCAGCAGGGCAAGGCAGGCCAGGATCAGGAAGACCGTGTTGGGAATAGTCTGGACGATGTCCGAGGGGCTTTCGATGATGGTGCCGTTGATCTTGAACTGGCCGCCGGCCATAACCACGACGATGGCGCCGAAGACAAGCATGTTTATGGGGATGCCCCAGAAGTTGCCCCGGACTATGGCCTTCTTGGAGACGGCGGAGCGGGTGAAGTCGCAGAAGTTCAGGACAAAAGTGCCGTAGATGGAGACCCAGAGGGCACCGCCGGCGAAGATGGTGAGCCACATTTCGGGTCCTTCGAGAGCGTTGTCCGAGGACCAGGCGATGGCGCCTCCCGCTTCGACGAAGATCCATACGGCGATCGCTGCCATGGTAGCCAGGATCACCGGGCCGGCGAACGCCTCGTACTTGCGGATCATCTCCATGCCGAAGCTGACGATCACCAGCTGGACCACCCAGAGAATGACGAAGGCGATCCAGCCCAGCGTGGACAAACCGAGGATGGAGTCCTTGTCCAGTTCGCCGAGGGACGGGAACATCGCCACGAGCATCACGCGGAACACCACGGAGGCAAGGTAGGTCTGGATGCCAAACCAGGCAACGGCGACGGCACCGCGCAGGAGGCTGGCGATCTGGGCTCCCCTGATCCCGAAACTGATCCTGCTCATCACCGGGAAGGGGACGCCCGTCTTGACGCCCATAAAGCCGGAGAGGTTCAGGAGGCCGAAGAGCAAAGCCGCGCCAATGCCCAGGGCCAGCAGGATTTGCCAGCCGCCGAGGCCCAGTGCGAACAGGCCGATGGCGAAGGCGTAGTTGCCGAGGCTGTGTACGTCGTTGGCCCAGAGGGTAAAAATGCTGTAGCCGGACCAGCTGCGGCCGGCGCGCTTGGTGGGGGCAAGGTCTGCGTTGTAAAGGGTGGGGCTGATGGCCTGGCCTGATGCTGCGCTTGCTGATTCGCAGAGAGCTTCGACGCCGACGGCGGCGTGGGTGGAAGAATCTGACGGCGCTGTCAGGTCAGGAGCCATGTCAACGCCCGCCGGTGGAGGAGTTTGCATAGGGATCTCCAGTTCTAGGGGTTTCGCGTGGTGAGCCCGCGGTCGAGGACCGGTTCCTGTTATTCCACATTGCGAAAACAAGATATTGAATGGTGAAAACAGGTTATGACGTGGATCACCTTGGGTCAAGGTGCCGTACTAGCGTGGACGGTCACAATCGGTTGGCAGGCCTCCTATTTTCATGCCTCTGTACCCGCGGGCATGCTCGTTTGACCGGAGCAATAACCGCTGGCTAATCTCATAAAGCAATAATGTTTTCTCGCAATGCGAAAACATGAAGCCAGTATTCAACGATGAAAAGAGGCGGACGTGGCTGCAGGAGAAGATACCTCCCATATCCTCAGCGGGTTGACTAACCAGCTGCCTGATCGTGATCCGGAAG
>NZ_PJII01000021.1 GCF_002929215.1 Arthrobacter sp. ZGTC412 | reverse complement strand
TCTTCACGGCACCCGCAGAGGGCATCGCTGCGTTCCAAGCAGCAGCAGCACCAACAATCGCCAGGCTGGAAAAGGACCCCGCGACCAAAGCCCTCATCGCCAAGATCCGCTCACTGGCCGCATCCACGCCCGCCCCAGCCCCGCTGGCCCCCTGCAGCCCCAACGGATAACAGCACGGCCAAGTTCACTGGCGATCCCTTCTTCCTGGTCTGCCCTGCCGCCCGAGCGTCTACCCCCGCAGTGCGCCCAGCCCGGAGATCAGCGCCTCAAGCCCCAGCTCGAAGGCAACATCGGCCGGGCGCGCAGAGGCCCGCCGAGAAGCTGCGCTCCGCACGGCAGCGGTGAAGTGGGGCGTGGACCCCGCCATCGATCCGGAATCAAAGATATCCTCCGGTGCCGTCACGTCATACGCAGAGCCGAAAATAAAGGACTCCAGCGCCACAATCGCGGAGACAACGCGCTCCTGCGGGAAACCGGCGTCGAGAAAGCCCTTGCTCACGGTCTCGTACATGGCCAGTGTCTGCGGCGCGTCAGTCACCGGAAGCACGGCAATAACCGGGATCAGCGGTGTGTGCTCGGCAAAGACGTTGCGGTAGCTCCACGCCCAACTGCGCACTGCTTCCTCCCACGGCGCCGAGTCAAAATCCGACACATCCACCAGCGAGGTGAGGTGGTCCTCCACCAGGAGCAGGACGTCCCGCTTGGCAGCAACATGGTTGTAGAGGGCCGACGGCGCCACGTCCAGCTCCTTGGCCAGGCCCGCCATCGTGAGGCCGTCGTAGCCCTTGCGGTTGATGAGCTCCAGCGCGGCCGCGGTGATCCCGGCCTTGTCCAGCAGCGCTGCCGACGGTCGCCCCGCACGCCTCCTGGCACCGGTGTTTCCGGCGGAGCGTCCCTGCGTGGCTGGTACTGCCGGCATTACTGCCCTTTCTCTGGTGGGTCTCCAGCATTATTCCATCCTGCACTTCCGGTCCCTGCCGCGAGCCGCTATAGTTCTACTAAATGAACGCCATTCATTTTGTGGCTCCCGTCACCAAGGAAACCAAAAGAGGACATCATGCTGAACCTGAACCGCGACGTCGTTGTCGTTGGAGCCGGACCCTCGGGACTCACCGCAGCCCGCGAACTCAAGAAGGCCGGTCTCACCGTCGCCGTCCTTGAGGCACGTGGCCGCGTCGGCGGCCGCACTTGGACCGACACCGTGGACGGCGCCATGCTCGAAATCGGCGGCCAGTGGGTCTCGCCGGACCAGACCGTGCTCCTGGACCTCCTCCAGGAACTGAATCTGCAGACCTACCCCCGGTACCGCGAGGGCCATTCAATGTATATCGGCAAAGACGGCGTCCCCGTCCGCTACACCGGCGACTCCTTCCCCGTGGACCAGGACACCGAAGCCGAGATGAACAAGCTCATCGCCCTATTGGACGGGCTCGCCTCCGAGATCGGCCCCGCCGAACCCTGGGCCCACCCCAAGGCGCGGGAACTCGACACCGTCTCCTTCCACCACTGGCTGCGGCAGCACTCCGCCAACGAGGAAGCCTGCAACAACATAGGCCTCTTCATCGCCGGCGGTATGCTCACCAAGCCCGCCCACGCGTTCTCCGCCCTTCAGGCCGTGCTGATGGCAGCGTCCGCGGGCTCCTTCACCCACCTCACCGACGAGGACTTCATCCTGGACCGTCGCGTTGTCGGCGGCATGCAGCAGGTCTCACTGCTGCTCGCGCAGGAGCTGGGGGACGACGTCGTCCTTAACTCCCCGGTGCGCACCATCAACTGGGAGCCCGACGCCGACGGCGGACACCGCGTCACCGTCGTCTCGGAGCGGGCCACCGTCAACGCGCGCTTCGTGGTCATGGCCGTGCCACCCAACCTCTACTCCCGCGTCTCCTTCAACCCGCCGCTGCCCCGCCGTCAGCACCAGATGCACCAGCACCAGTCACTCGGCCTGGTCATCAAGGTGCACGCCGTCTACAGCCGGCCGTTCTGGCGGAACTCCGGCCTGTCCGGCACCTGCTTCGGCGCCGGATCCCTGGTCCAGGAGGTCTACGACAACACCAACTTCGGCGACACCAGAGGCACCCTGGTGGGCTTCATCTCGGACGAAAAGGCCGACTCCGTCTTCGAATTGGGCGCCGAAGAACGCAGGAGCGCCATCCTGGAGTCCATCGCCGGGTTCCTGGGCGCCGAAGCGCTGGAGCCCGCGGTCTACTACGAGTCCGACTGGGGCTCGGAGGAGTGGACCCGCGGAGCCTACGCCTCCAGCTACGACCTCGGCGGCCTCCACCGCTACGGCAAGGACCAGCACGCCCCCGTCGGACCCATCTACTGGTCCTCCTCAGACCTGGCCGCCGAAGGCTACCAGCACGTCGACGGCGCCATCCGGATGGGCCAGCGCACTGCTGCAAGCATCTGCGAAGCAGCCAGGGTGGCCGTCCCCGCCTGAGCTACGCGGGGAGTAGGCGGGCTGGAATATAAGCATGCTTACTATTAGGCTGGACCGATGGGGAGCGTCCCCGCACGCAGACGAACGAGGTGAAATATGACTGACACCGAGAGCATCAGCAAGGTCACGGACATCATCAACCATTCCCACATCGGAATGCTGACCACCATCAACGAAGAAGGCGCCCTCGTCAGCCGGCCGCTGGCGGTCCAGGAAGTTAAGGACGACGGCGACATGTGGTTCTTCACCGGCCTCGGCACCTCACAGGTCGCCCATGTCCGGGCTGACCCGCGCGTCAACATTTCCTTCGGCAAGAAAACCGAATGGGTCTCGGTCGCAGGGACTGCCGAGGTGGTGACGGACCGTGCCAAGATCCGCGAGATGTGGAACCAGGCTGTTGAAGCGTGGTTCCCGGACGGACCGGATACCCCCGAGGTGTGCCTGCTCCGCGTAGATTCCGACTCCGCCGAGTACTGGACCAGCCCCGGCGGGACCGCCGCGACGGTGTTCCAGTGGGTCAAGTCCAAGGTCACCCACAGCCGGATGAGCGTGGGCGAAAGCGGCACTGTAGAGCTGTAGAGCCTACAAACCGTTCAGGGCGCCGAGGACGGCAGGCAGCAGCACGTCGTCCCGGCCCCAGAACGGGTCCAGGATCTCCACGTACCAGGAATCGGCGAGCAGCAGCGCCAGTGTGTCGTTGGTTTCGTCGGCCCAGTCCTGGATCTGCTCCTCCGTAACGGGGTTCTCGCTGGACCCAAGGACGGTCACCACCTCGCCACCGTCCAGGGTGACCGGAATGGCTGCGCTGCTGGACTCGCCGGGCGCGTGGGCCACGGTGACCAGTTCCGACCGCGTGGAGAGGGCCAGGAGTTGTGCGGCGACCTCTGAACTGCAAAAGCCCGTGACGTACTGGCGTTGTGCAAGGCCGGGGGAGCGCAGCCCCGGCTGGGACTCCCTGGTAAACAGCCCGTTCCTGTTCAGGGCAGCGAGCCCGACGGCGATGGGTACAGTTTCGGCGTCGTAGCTTGCCGTGAAGGTGCCAGGCTGGAATGCACTGTGCCCTTCGAGCCAGCGCGCCGTTAGTTCACCTGCCGCCGGCAACGTGGTGGCCTGGCGCCAGACTCCACGGTCCTCCAGCCGCCTGCCGAACCGGTCGCGGTCTTCCGTTTCTTGAGGCTCCATATTGGGATGCTACGGCGCTCCGCCGCGGGACTCCAGCGGCTCCGACACAGCAGTTCATGCGCCGCCCACCACGTTAATGTCCGCTGGCAGGGATTCCCGCCGCCCGTTCGGCGTCGGCAAGGGCGCGGCTGAAGCGTTCGACGGCGGGCGGGTACCCTTGGTGCCCCGCGGCCCGTAGCTGCTCAGCCTCGCGCATGGCCTTGATCACGGCAGCGGTTTGTGGCAACCTGACGTCCGTCATGGCGGGGTAGTCGATGCAGTACGCAGGATCCAGCTCATACCGGCGCCAGCGCTCCAGCAACACGCTGTGTTCGGCCTGCGCGGCCGTGTGCAGGGGCAGGTACTCCCGGCGTTGGCGCCGAAGGGACAGCCAGGCCACCATCCGCGGGCTGCCCCGGTAGGCAGCAACACCGGAAGCCACGGCCGCACCGGCGAGGAAGAGCCCCGCCCAAGCAGATGTAAGGGCAGGAATGAGCAGGGCGGGCAGGGCAACCGCTGAGCCAAGGAAGAGGTCCCAGAACAACTGGTCCGAACGCTCAGGTTCCCCGTCCGGCACGGCAAGTGCCCGCCGTCGGACCTGGAAAACGGTGGCCGCGACGCTGATGACCAGCACGGATCCGCACAGTAGGAGGATCCACGCCCCCTGGAACAGGGATTCTGCGATGGCCGCCACCTTGCACCTCCACGTCCACAGGCCCGGCGGGAAAGGCCGGGCTGGTCCTTCCATTCCAGCGCCTTCCGGCGCCCCGGTCAATGGCTACGGCAGTGCGGGGCAGGGGATAGCGGGCTTTCGGGGCAGGGGCGGCTGCACGTACCGTACCTTGGGACCGTGAGACTCAAGATGTGCAGCATCCACGTTCAGGATCCCACCGCCGCCCATACCTTCTACACGCAGACGCTCGGCTTCGAGACGCTGATGGCCATGCCCGAGTACAACCTGTTCATCATCAAGGACCCCGGCGCGGACCAGAGCTCAGTCGGCCTGCTGTTGGAACCGAGCGACAACCCGATCGGCGCCAGTTATATGAATGCTGTCTACGAGGCCGGCCTGCCTGCGATTGTTTTTGGCGTTCCGGATGTGCGGGCGGAGTATGAGCGGTTGGCGAAGGCAGGCGTCAGCTTCAAGAGCGAACCAGCCGAAGACCCCTCCGGGATCAGCGCAGTGTTCGACGACGGCTGTGGCAACTTTATCCAGCTGCACCAGGATTGAGTTCCCCGCCCAGGCTAAGTGCCTGCCGGACTACTCTGCCTGGGCGCGGGCCCGCTTGGCGTCCTTCTTGGCTGCTTCATCCTTAACCCGCTGGGCTTCGGCCCGGACCGCGGCGTGGGTGGCGCGCTCGCTGACCAGCCACGCAGGGGGAGCCTGCAGCAGCGCGGTGATTTCCGCCGTCGTCAACGCATCCTCAACGCCGCCGCGGGACAGCCCGCTGATGGACACGTTCAGCTTCTGGGCCACCACGGGGCGCGGGTGCGGACCATTGCGGCGCAGTTCGGCCAACCACTCCGGCGGGTTGGCCTGGAGTTCGGCGAATTCGGCTCGGGTGATGGTTGATTCCTGGAACTCCTGCGGTGTTGCGGGCAGGTAGATGCCAAGTTTCTTGGCAACGGTGGCCGGCTTCATGGACTGGGAGTTTGCAGAGGTCATGCTTCAAGGGTATCCGGGCGGACGGTACTGTGAAGACGTGCCAACCGACAACGCCCCCCAGACAGACACCGGTCCTGCAGGGTCTGCCGACCCGGCTGAGCCGGACGCCCCCCGAGCGCTCCGCGTCGCCTACGTGGCGGGAGTGACGCCCGGTAAGTGGATCCGCCGCTGGGAGGAACGTGTGCTGGACGTCCCTTTGCAGGCGTTTATGTCGGACGACGGCGCTCAGGTGGAGGTGCTCCGTGACGGTTCCGCGGACCTCAGCTTCGTCCGCCTCCCGGTGGAGCGTGAAGGCCTCAACGTGATTCCGCTGTATGAGGAGCAGCCCGTGGTGGTTGCGCCCAAGGGCCACGAAATCTCGGTGTTTGAGGAAGTGGCGTTTGCCGACCTGGAGCAGGAGGCCTTCCTGGACGTGACCGCGCTGGGCGGCCCGGAGGCTGCGCTGCAGGTGGTGGCCACCGGCGCAGGCCTGGTGATCCTGCCTATGTCCGTGGCCCGGCACTTCAACGTCAAAGACACCGTGGCGCGGCGGCTCACCGGGGCACCCGTCACGGCAATCGCCGTCGCCTGGCCTGCCGATTCCACTGACGAAGTCATCGAAGAATTCATCGGGATCGTACGCGGGCGGACTGCCCAGAGCTCCCGGCAGCCCTCCGCCCAGCCCGTCAAGGCCAAGAAGGAGCCTAAGCCGGACCGGCGCGGCAGCGGAGCGAAGAAGGCTCCGAAGGTAGCCCAGCGTTACGCCCCAAATCCGGACAAGGGCCGGGGAAAGGGCTCCCGCAAAAAGGGCAAGCGCTAGCATCTGCCCATAGACGCCGAAAGGCCGGCTCCGTGCGGAGCCGGCCTTTCTTGTTCCTAAACGTTCTTAGGTGTTTTGAACGTTGGTTTTGGCGTCGGTGGCGCGGTCTTTGACGTCGGTGACGGCGCCTTGGCCTTCGGCTTTGACGTTCTGGGCGGCGTCAGCGGCGGTGGCCTTGACGCTTTCCATGGCTTCCTGGGCTGGTTCCTTCAGGTCCTGGACCATGTCCTTGGCGGCGTCGGTGACCTGGGTGGCGAGCGGCTCGGCGGCTGTTTTGAGCTGCTGGGCTGCTTCGCGTTCCTTCTGGCTGGCCGGGATCAGGGACGAGACGAGCATCCCGGCGCCGAACGCGATCAGGCCGGCGGCCAGGGGGTTGCCCTGGGTTTTGGCTTTGACCTGGTCCGGTGCGTGCGAGATCGCGGTGCCGGCGTCGCTGAGTTTGGTGGCGACGTTGTCCTTGGCCCCGTGCAGGGAGTCGCCGGTGCTGTGCAGGGCGTTCCCGGTGTGGCCGGCGCCGGAATGGGCCTTGCCCTGGACGGTCGAAGCCGCTGCGTGGGCCTTGTCCTGGACGGTGCTGCTGGCTGAGTCTGCTGCTCCCATGATTTTCTCCTTGACCCCGACGACAGCGTCTTTTACCTTGTCGGTTTGGCGGTGGACGATGTTGGAGGGGGTGACTTTGTCGGCGACCGCGTCCACATTGGTGCCCAGGCGTGCACGGGTTTCTTCAATGTCCTGGCGGATTGCATCCGGGTTATCGCTCATCGGTTTACCTCACCTGGTTTTAGAGTTGGGGGAATCTCGGAGAGTGTCTCACTGGTCTGGGGCATGCCCTTGATCTGCTTGAGTTCCTTCTTGCCCATCGAGGCCAGGACCGCGGCGATGATGCCCCAGATCACGGCGACGATGACGGCGGCCCAGCCCAGGGGCATCAGGGCGCCCAGGGCGAACATCAGGCCCAGGGAAAGGAACACCAGGACGAAGTGCCCGGCGACGCCGGCGCCGGCGAGCATCCCGCCGCCTTTGCCTGCCTTGGTGGCGGACTGCTTCGCTTCGGCCTTGGCCAGTTCGACTTCCTGGCGCATCAGGGTGGACAGGTCGCGGGTGACATCACCGAGCAACTCACCCAGGGACGCGTTGTCCGCCTTCACATGCGCGGCAGTCGGAGCCGGCTCCGGAATGGAACTACTCACAGGTGGCGTCCTTCCTTCGATTCGTAGGGGTCATCCTCGAACCGCAGGGGGGTGTCTTCTGCGGTGCCGGAGGGCAGTGATGCTGTGGAGACGGGAGCTCCGGCGCCTACAACGGGCTCGGCGTACAGGTCTGCGTCGCTTCCTGCTGCAAACACCGTCTCCTGGCGGAGCGGCGCTGCCTGCGGGGCCACGACCGGACGCTGGGCCGGGTAGGACTGCGCGTCTCCGCCCTGGGATCCAGTGGCGCCTGCCGTGAGGCCGCGGGTAAGGCGGCCTGCGAGGATACCGGCGCCTGCTGCGAGCAGGAGGAAGGTCCCCGGCTTGTTGCGGGCGAAGGTCTGGACCTCGTTCAGCAGCGAGCCCGCATCCTTGTTTTCGATCCAGGAAGCGATGGATGAGGTGCGGTCGGCAGCCTGGCGGATCAGGTCACTGGCGATGCCCTGCTGATCCGGGGCGTCGGCCATGCTCTGCAGCTGGCTGGAGATGGTCCGGATGCCTTCAGCGGCCTTCTGCTGCTGGGTGCCGGCCTGGCTGGAAAGCCCGGACTTTGCCTGGGACAGCAGATCCTGCGCACTGGACTTGGCCTCTGAGGCGACGTGGGCTACTTCTTCCTTGGCCGTCTGGGCTACGCCCTGGGCTGCGGAGGCGGCCTGGCCGGCCACGTTCGAAGCCTCTTCCTTGGCAGCCTGCTTCTTGGAGCCGGCGCCGGAATCGGCTGAGCCCGAAGTGGCGAAGGTGTCGTCAGTGCCAACCTCTGAAGCGTAAGGGTCCGAGATAGCAGGGTTGGGCGTCTGGGGCCATTGGTTCTCTGTCATCATGCTCTCTTTCGTAGAAGGGTCAGCTGGCGCTCAAGAACCAGCAGTGCTTGCTGTAGTTAGTAAGCATGGTTACTACTTAGATACTAAGCACACTTGCCATTTGAATTGCAAGGGGGCGCGTTTGGGCGGCTGTCATATGGCCCTGCTGGCCAGCGCGATAGTAAGCCTACTTGCGAATCGGATGCTAAGCATGCTTATTGTAGGTAGGTAGCGACGCATGAAGGGGTGACGACACCCGCACTTCGCCACCTACAGGAAGGCCGCGGCCGATGACCAGCAATCTCGATCCGGATGCCCGGAACAGCTACCGCCTGATTACACTGGCGGCGCGTCTGGTCCAGCGGCGTCAGGATGATGCTCTGGCGCCCCTGGGTCTGACCCGGGCCGCCGTTATAGCGCTCGAAGGGCTGGCAGCCGGACCACTGAACCAGGAGCAACTCGCGGATGTGGTCCGGGTACAGAGCCAGACCCTGGGCCGGGTACTCACCCGGCTCGAAGCTTCCGGGCATGTAAGCAGGAACCGCCACGCGGCGGATCGCAGGCAATTTAAGGTAGAGCTCACCCAGGCAGGCAAGGCAGCCCTCGAGGCCGCACGGCAGGCGGAAATTGATGCCTACCCGGATGATCCGGATATTTCCTGGACGGTCCTGCGGGAGGAACTGTCCAAATTTATCCGTGCCCTGCCGCCCAGCCGGGACACTGAGGTGGTCCCGTTTGTTGCTCCTGACCATAGGAGTGCGCGCCGCACCCATGGCGGCCGCGGAACTGGGTTGCGCGGGCTGGACCAGCCGCACGAAGGATGATCGAGCGAAGGCGGCAGTTCACCGCAGCACCAGGACGCGGCGGCTAAAAGGGGAATAAGGAATGGGGCCCGCGCCTAGGCTGCGCAGGCATCCTTCAGGGCCTGGACGGACTCGGCCGGCACCTGGTCTCCGGCCTCCGCAATCTGTCCCAGCGGCGTCGTAATCTCTGCGGGCACGCCGGCAGTACGGGCGGCTGACACCAGGCCGCCGAGCACCCGCTTGTCCTCAGCGCTCACCACGCCGTCCTGGATTACCGCACAGATTTGCCGGTTTACTTCGTCGGCGGCAGCGGTGGCCACCTTCGAGGCTGCATCGCTGGCAGCATTCCCGGCGGCCTCCTCTACGGCGCCGCAGCCGGCGAGCAGCAGCAACAGGGGGACAGTGGACAGGGCGGCAGGGCGGCGGTTCATGGCTCCAGCCTAACAATCCACCACCATTGACGTCCCGCGTACCATGAGGTTCCTATGGAGACTACGCCGCCTGCTCCCGGTACGCCGGCATCCCCCGATCCGTCAACGGCGCCCAAGGTGCTCTCGGTCCGCGCGGTGGGCACGACGGCGGTTCTCGCCGAGCTGTCCGGGCTTCCGGATGTGCTGGCCCTGCAGGCATTGCTGCTGAAACAGCCGCTGCCAGGCCAGGTGGATGTCCTGGCGGCCGCCGAAACGGTGCTGGTCATGGCAGACTCACCACGCTCGGCGCGCGCCATGCCGGAGCTCCTGCTCGCCATGGACCTGACGGTCCAGGTCCGGGCGGAGGGCAGCCTGGTGACCATTGACGCCGTGTACGATGGCGAAGACCTCGCCGAGGTGGGGCGGCTGACGGGACTGGGCCCGGACGGAGTGGTCGCGGCGCACACCGGACAGGTGTGGACAGTGGCCTTTGGTGGGTTCGCGCCCGGCTTCGGATACATGGTGGGCGAGAATCAGGTGCTTGACGTTCCGCGGCGCTCCTCGCCCCGGACGGTTGTTCCGGCCGGTTCTGTGGCGCTCGCCGGCAATTACTCGGCTGTTTATCCGCGGCAATCCCCCGGCGGGTGGCAGCTGATCGGCCGCACGGCTGCGCGTATGTGGGACCTCGGCAGGGAACAGCCGGCGCTCGCTGCCCCCGGGGACCGGGTCCAGTTCCGGCCCGTCCGGGAACTGGTTGAGGTGGCGGCTCCGGCTGCCCATGCCAATGAAGCTGATGTGCCGGCCGTCCCGTCGGGGTTGCGCATTCTGTCGCCGGGGCTGCAGAGCCTAATCCAGGACCTCGGCAGACCCGGGCACACCGGTTTGGGAGTGGGCGCGGCCGGAGCCCTGGACCGTTCGGCCCTGCGCCGCGCGAACCGGCTGGTGGGCAATCCGCCGTCGGCCGCCGCCGTCGAGACCGTAGCAGGAGGTCTGACGGTGCAGGCTGTGGGCGACCAAATCCTCGCTGTCACTGGAGCGCCGGGGGAGCTGGCTCTGCGGCAGGCAGACGAGGACTCGGAGGACGCGGATGCATACCTCGAGAGGAATATACCCTCAGCGGAGCCGTTTGCACTGCTTGACGGCGAGGTGTTGACCGTTGGTGCGCCGCAGCGGGGCTTCCGCAGCTACCTCGCCGTCCGGGGCGGTGTGGCGGCGGAGGAGGTGCTGGGCAGCTGCTCCACCGACACTTTGTCTGGGCTGGGACCCGCTCCGCTGGCGGCAGGAGATGTCCTGTATGCGGGTGACGCCACGGTGTCACAGGTAGTCAGCAGTCCGGAGCTGCAGCCCGACTTTCCAGGCCAGGGAGTGACGGTGCTGGACGTGGTGCCGGGGCCGCGCGAGGACTGGTTCGACGCCGCAGAGGTGGAATCGTTCTACAGCCAGGAATGGGAGGTCACTCCCCGGTCCAACCGGGTAGGGATGCGCCTCGCGGGCAAAGCTCTTCAGCGGAGCCGGGAGGGGGAGCTTCCCAGCGAAGGCACGATGACCGGCGCACTCCAGGTTCCACCTGAGGGAATGCCGGTCCTGTTCCTCGCCGACCACCCTGTCAGCGGCGGATACCCCGTCATCGGTGTCGTGGTGGACCACCAGCTGGACCTCGCGGGGCAGGTGCCCATCGGGGCACGCATCCGGTTTCGCCGCGTGGAGGGTGCGGGCTGAGGTTACTTCCGCCGTCGCCGTCGAACGCACCTGCCGCCGGCACCGCCAGCCGGACTAGGATGGCCCGAAAACAGATGGAGGACCATCAGATGTCTGAGGAGGCCGCGGCAGCCCCCGAAACAGGGTATGCCCCCGTCAACGGACTGCAGATGTACTACGAACTGCATGGCGCGGGCGGTACGCCGTTGCTGCTTCTGCATGGCGGACTGTTCGACATTGAACAGCAGTTTGGCGCGTTGCTCCCGGGCCTGTCGGAAGGCCGCAGGGTCATCGCCACAGACTTTCAGGGTCACGGCCGAACGAATGACATCGACCGTCCGCTGAACACCCGCGACCTTGCGGCCGATGTCGTCGGACTCCTTGAACACCTGGAGGTCCGCAAGGTTGATGTTTTCGGCTTCAGTGTTGGAGGTGCGGTCGCGCTGCAATTGGCGGTCAATCATCCGGAACTTGTCCGCAAGCTCATCGTTTCGTCGGTATCGTTCCGGCCCGACGGTGACCGCGGTGGAAATGCCGAAGCGGTCGCCGCCATGACTGTCGATATGATCGCCGGCACCCCGATGGAACAGCGCTACCTGGCTGTTTCGCCGCATCCGGACCTCGAGCACCTGCAGGGGCTGCTGGACAAACTGGGCGGCTACGATGCCGGCGCCGGCGGATGGAGTGATGAGGAGATTCGCGGCATAGCCGCTCCGACGCTTATCACGGTGGGTGATTGCGACATGGTCAAGCTCGAGCATGTTGTGCGGTTCCTGCAGCTGCGCGGGGGTGACGTGAACGGAGACTTTGACGGCGTGCCCGCCTCGCAACTGGCGGTTTTTCCGGGCACGACGCACTTCTTTGGGCTGTCCAGGACCGGGCTGGTGCAGGACGTTGTCACTACGTTCCTGGACGCGCCCCCGCCGGCCGGCTGGCAGGACCAGTGACCACCTGAAGCGTCCGACGGCGGGTGGCCACCCGCCGTCGGACGCTGCGGTCTGCGGCCCGCCGCCCATGCGAACCTGGAAACTCAGCTCCGTCAGCGCGCGCTCGCCGCCGGGACGCCGAGGATGGTGTCCAGCAGCCCGTTGCGGAACTTGCCCTCGGGATCGTGCGCCGAGGCCAATGACCGGAAGCCGGCGAAGCGGGGATACAGCGACTCCCAGTCGTGGCCACCCGGGGAGAACAGCTTGCCCCAGTGCGGCCGGGCACCGAAGGGCCGGAGCAGGTCCTCCAGATCCGGAAGGAGGGCTTCCACTTCGGGCTGCAGCGGCTTCCAGGTGAAGTGCAGCGCAACACTTTGTTGCTGGTGGAAAGGGCTCAGCCAGAACTCGTCCGCGGCTCCCGTGCGGACTTCCGAGACAAACAGCAGCGGCGCCAGCTTGTCTGCAAGGCCGCGGACCGCTCGCAGTGCTGCCGGCGCGTGCTCCAGCGGCAGGATGAATTCACTCTGCAGTTCTTCGCCCTTGCTGGGGGTGAACTCGTGCCGGAAGTGCGGCAACCGGTCCAGCCACTGCCCCGGCTCATCAAGCTGGATGGTGCAGTTCTCGGCGGACATGCCGGGCAGGGGGTGCCTGGGGAGCAGTGCCGCCGTTGCACCGAACAGTTCGGTCCGCGGAGGCTCCGAGTCCAGCGCCTTGAGCCACACCTGGCTGATGGCGTCGCCGGCATAATCCGTAAAAAGACTCACGCTGTAGGCACTGGAGATGAGTTCCGGAAAGTTTGCCAGCGCCCGGTCCCACGGCAGGTTCTCCAGGACGCGCTGGCGCATCTGGAAGCTGGGCTGGACTGCCAGTTCGAGGCCGGTAATGATCCCCAGGGCACCCAGGCCCACCACGCTGGCCAGGAACTCGTCGCCGTCCGCCCGGGTGAGCGTGACGGATTCGCCCGATGGCCGGACCAGGTCTATGGACTGCACCGCGTCGGCCAGCGAGGGGTTGTTGACCCCGGAGCCGTGGGTTCCCGTCTGCACCGCACCTGCCACCGAGATGTGTGGCAGCGAGGCCAGGTTGTGAATCGCGTAACCAGACTGCTCAAGGGTTCGGCACAGGGCACCGTAGCTGACACCTCCACTGACCCTCACGGTGCTGTTTTCCGGATTCAGGGCAATGTGCTGGGGCAGGGCGTCGAGCAGCACATGTACGCCGTCGGTGTCCCCCACGCGGTTGAAGGAGTGGCGTGATCCCAGGGCCTTAACCCGGGCCGCCCGCTCCACCATCCGTGCCAGTTCCGCCACCGACTCCGGCCGTTCGACGGTGGCGGAGGAGTACTCGAGGTTTCCTGCCCAGTTCTTCAATGCATCAGCTTTCCGATGGGGGATGGGTGGCGGCTCAATCCACTGTCAGCGCTCACAATTCACATGTCAAGGCGGTTCCACGCGTGCAGACGTGCCTCAAGACAGAACTTCGAGGTTCCCCCGCATGGGGTGCATTTCTCCAGGCTTTCCCGGGTACGGGCATCCTGAGCCACTACTCACCGGAAATTCACCGCCCGGCGCCGTTCGGCCAGCGGTTGAATCATGGCAGAGTGGAATGCAGTCAAGTTGAGGGAGGAACTCAGTGTCTGAACTGGGAAAAGCTACTGCCAGCGTCTCTGAGGGGGATGCAGCAGAGCTAGCGGAGGAAACCGGCGGTGTGACTGAAGCGGAGGCAGCGGAAGCTGCAGAGCTCATGGAGGCCCCGGAAGCGCCGGAAATTACCTTCGACGAGCAGTTCTATCCGGCACGGCCCAAAGCGCTGCGCCCCGTGGCGCGCCGCAGGCAGTACTTCGCCAACGCGCCGTCACTGGAACTGGACGGGCTCAACAAAACCTACGTGGAGTGGCTGCGGAACCAGGCCATGCTCGGCGACGCGAATGTCCTTGCGCGTCAGCTGTCAGGGCAGGCGAGCATGTGGCAGCACTCCTACGCGCACCCCAACCCGCGGGCCGCCGTCGAACGCGCCTCGGTATGGTTTACTGCCTACCCGCTGTCCTTTATGACGACGCCGGGACAATCCTTCCTGGGGGCGCTCGGCGACCCGGAGCTCTGGAAGACGTTCCGCGAAATCGGCATCCGTGCAATCCACACGGGCCCGGTGAAAAGGGCCGGTGGGTTGCAGGGGTGGGCCGAAACGCCCAGCGTGGACGGCCACTTCGACCGCATTAGCATGGCCATCGACCCGCTGTTCGGCTCGGAAGACGAGTTCCGCCGGATGTGCGAGGTCGCGGGCGAACACGACGGCACCATCATCGATGACATCGTCCCCGGGCACACCGGCAAGGGCGCGGACTTCCGCCTCGCCGAGATGAATTACCGGGATTACCCCGGCATTTACCACATGATCGACATCCCGGAATCAGACTGGCACCTGCTGCCGGATGTTCCGCCGGGCGAGGACTCGGTCAACATCAGCCCCGACGCCGAGCAGGCCCTGCAAAAGGCCGGGTACATCATCGGCAAGCTGCAGCGGGTTATCTTCTACGAACCCGGCGTGAAGGAAACCAACTGGAGCGCCACTCGCGCCATCGTGGACACCACCGGCCAGAAGCGCCGCTGGGTATACCTGCACTACTTCAAGGCAGGGCAGCCCTCCATCAACTGGCTGGACCCAACCTTCTCGGGCATGCGCCTGGTGGTGGGTGACGCCCTGCATTCGCTGCTGGACCTGGGCACCGGTGCCCTGCGGCTGGATGCGAACGGCTTCCTTGGCGTGGAAAAGAGCGCCGAGGAACAGCCCGGCTGGTCCGAAGGGCATCCGCTCTCCGAGGCAGCCAACCAGCTCATTGGCAGCATGGTGCGCAAGGTGGGTGGGTTCTCGTTCCAGGAACTCAACCTCACCATCGATGACATCAAGGCAACCTCGGAAACCGGCCCGGACCTGTCCTACGACTTCATCACCCGGCCCGGCTACCACTACGCACTGGTCACCCAGGACACGGAATTCCTGCGGCTCACCCTGAAGCTGGCGATGGAGATCGGCGTGGACCAGGCGTCCTTGGTGCACGCGCTGCAGAATCACGATGAACTGACCTACGAGCTGGTGCACTTCGCCACCCGGCACAAGGACGATGTTTACCAGCTGGGTGGTGCCGAGCTGACCGGCACGGAGCTGACTGAACACGTCCAGGACACGCTTCGGACCGCGCTCACAGGCGAAAACGGACCGTACAACGCCGTGTTCACCACCAACGGCATTGCCTGCACAACAGTCAGCGTCATCACTGCGGCGCTGGGCATCAAGGATATCTCCGCGCTGACCGACGAGCAGATCGAAACGGTGCGGGAAGCCCACCTGCTGCTGGCCATGTACAACGCGCTGCAGCCCGGAGTTTTCGCGCTCTCCGGCTGGGACATGATGGGCATGACAACCCTGGACCGGGCCCAGGTCAGGGAGCTCACCTCCCAGGGCGATACCCGGTGGATCAACCGGGGCGCCCACGACCTGATGGGCACCAACGCCGAAGCCACCGTCTCGGCTTCCGGGATGCCGCGGGCACGCAGCCTCTACGGTCCCCTGCCGGAGCAGCTCAAGGACGACCGGTCCTTCGCGCGGCGGCTCCAGCGAATCCTCAAGGTGCGTGAGGAGTGGGGGATTGCCACCAGCCTGCTCCTGGATGTTCCGGACGTTTCCCACCGGGGGCTGCTGGTGATGGTGCACCGGCTCGCGTCCGGGCAGATTCAGGTAACCGTCCTGAACTTTTCCGGCGAAACCATCATGGGCAGCGTCCACTCCACCCACCTCCAGGCCGGTGCCCAGGTTCAGGACCTCTTCACTGAGCAGACCGTGGGGCAGGTGGATGACCTGCACAGCTTCTTCATCGAGCTCGGGGCGTACCAGGGCACGGCGCTGCTGATCGAGGAGTCAGCCAGCGCGGAGGGCGACGCGTAAGGGAAACCGGGGCAGCGTAACCCCGGGGTTCGCTCCGGGGTTACGCTGCCCCCGGGAGCTACGCTGCTTTGACGAGCGGTAGCTCGTCCCAGTGGGTGGTGTACCTGGGGGAGCGCATGTCCCGTTTCATGGTCCAGTCCGGTCCGCCGCGGATCCCGGCGTGGCCCAGGCCAATGGAGCCGCGGCCATAGCGGCGGGTGATGTCCTCCAGCAGCGGCCCGATGTGCCGCTCCTCATGCGGGTTCTCGAAGGGCTCCAGCGGCTTCTGGTTGCCGCTGGGCCGCAGGTCCGTGACCATGATGCCGGCGCGCGCATATCTGGTGCCGTCGACGATGGCGGGCAGCAGCGCGTGGGCGGCTTTGGTAAGGATGACGGGGTCCGCCGTCGGCATGGGAAGCCGGATGCAGACGGAGGGAAAAGACGTTTCCTGCGCGTTGAAATGGGATGTCCCGGCGAACGCCGTGAGGAGCTTGGCCTGCAGGTTGTGCTTGGCGAGCCGGCCGCTGGCCATCTGGGCATAGACGCTCAGGACCTGCCGCACGTCGCGGGCCGTGGTGATGGGAGTGGAGAAGGAGCGCGAAAAGATTAGCTGGTCGCGGCCCACCCGGGTTTCCTCCATGGGAATGCACGGTGTCCCTTGCAGCTCGAGCACGGTGCGCATCATCACCACCGAGAAGCGCTCGCGGATCCGGACCGGGTCCGCGCGTTTGAGGTCAAGGATGGAGCGGATGCCCATGGCATTGAGGCGTTTGGTGATCCGCGCCGCCACACCCCAGATCTCCACCACGGAGAGCCTGGCCATCAGCGCTTCCTGCTGGTCGGGCGGCACTGAATCCCAGCGGCAGACGCCGCCAAACGCGGGATTGTGCTTGGCCCACTTGTTGGCCAGCTTGGCCAGGGTCTTAGTGCGGGCGATGCCCACGCAGACGGGAACGCCTACGTTCCGGGCTACGGCTGCCTTGATGGTACGGCCGAGCTGCAGCAGGTGCTCCGGTGTGCCTTTGACCCCCAGGAAGGCTTCGTCAATGCTGTAGACCTCCAGCCAGGCGGAGTAGCGGCCCAGCAGTTCCATCACGCGGGCGCTGATGTCTCCATACAGTTCATAGTTGCTCGACTTCGCGACCAGGCCCCATTCCTTGGCCCGCGGGGCGAGCTTGAACCAGGGCTCGCCGACTCCGATGCCGAGGGCCTTCGCCTCCGGGGAGCGGGTGACGGCGCAGCCGTCGTTGTTGGACAGGACGATCAGCGGCTTTCCCTCGAGGGAGGGGTCAAAGGCGCGTTCGGCGCTGGCATAGAAGCAGTTCACATCGACGTGCGCGATCTCAGGCAGCTGCCGCATGACCGCCGGCCGGGTCACGGGTGTCCCTCACACATGGTGCAGGCACCTGGTGGCAACACCCCAGATGGTCAGCTCACTGAGCGCGGAAACCTTGATGTCCGGATACTTGGGGTTTTCGGCCTGCAGCACCACGCCGGTGGCGGTGAGGCGGAGCCGCTTCACTGTTAGCTCGCCGTCCAGAACGGCGATCACCACGCAGCCGTCCTTGGGTTCAAGTGCCCGGTTCACAATCAGTTCGTCGCCGTCGCTGATGCCGGCGCGCTCCATGGAGTCACCGGTAACCCGGACGACAAAGGTGCTGGTGATGTCCTTGATCAGGTGTTCGTTCAGGTCTATCCGCCCGTCAAAGTAGTCCTGGGCGGGTGAGGGATAACCGGCAGCCACCGGCACCGGGGACACCCACGCCAACTGCAAAGAGAGACCCGCATCTATCACACGGGGACCGACAATAACGCCCACAACACACCTTTATTCGAATATATGTTCGATACCTCGAGTGTACAGCGGTGGGGCGACAATCACGACGGCGGGAGCTACTGATGGCGGAGGCGGAGCTCCGGGCTTGCAGCCCCCAGCAGGGCTGCAAGCCTGCGCGGTGTCCTAGCGGGCGGCGTTGGTGGAGGCGTTGGACGGGCGGGTCCAGGGCCCGGTGATGGCGAGGGTGAAGCCGGGCGACTGGATGTTGGCGAAGAGCCACTTGCCGTCCTTGCTGAACGCCGGGCCGCAGAATTCCGAGTCGTTGTACTCGTTCCGGGCCAACGGGTAGGACATGCCCTGGTCAGTGACGCCGACAAGGTGCGAGACGCCGTCGCCGTCTTCTGCCAGAATCAGCCCGCCTTGGGGTGCCACCGTGATGTTGTCAGGGCCGTCGTAGGCGCCGTTCTGGTCCGGGTCCGGGTTGACGCCGAAGATGGTGCTCAGCGTTATGGACTCGGTGGCGGGGTCGTAGTGCCAAACCTGGCCGTCGTGTTCGTTGGCGGAGCCGTCCGAAATGCGCGCGAAGCTGGACACGAAGTACGCGCCGCCGTCACCCCACCACTGGCCCTCAAGCTTGCGGGCGCGGGTGATGTCATCGTTGCTGAACTGCTTGCGTACGGAGGTGGTGCGGGCGTCCCGGTCCGGCACGTCCACCCATTCCACCTTGTATTTGGTGCCCACCGTTGTGGCTTCCGAGAGGTCCTTGATGTGGGTGGATCCACGGAAGGCCTTCATGGCCTGCAGCCTGCCTGCGGTGTCGCCGCCGGCGGACTGGGCGAGGGCGAGGAGGCTGCCCTTGCCGGGCTTGAAGCCTGCGGGCGGGGTCCAGCGCAGGTAAAGGCCGTTGGGGTTTCCGGCGTCCTCGGTGAGATAGATCTGCGTGGTGGCGGGATCAACGGCGACTGCCTCGTGGGAGTAGCGGCCCAGGAACTTGAGCGGGAGGTTGGAGAAGCCAACGTTCGCTTCGAAGCCTGCGGGGTCCACCTCAAAGACGTAGCCGTGGTCCTTGGTGTTGGTGCCGGTTCCTGCCCGCGCTTCCGTCTCCTCGCAGGTCAGCCAGGTGCCCCAGGGTGAGATGCCGCCGGCGCAGTTGTTGTTGGTACCGGCAACGGAGGTGTACTGCCGTACGCGGTTGCCGTCGGCGTCCACGATGATGGTGGATGTGCCGCCCTTTGCGCCGGGGTCATACGTGATGCCCTCGACGGCGGGGACGGGGAAGGGTTCGTTCCCGCTGTTTTCGTGGTTGCAGATCAGGACCGAGCCGCCGTTGGGGCCGTCAAAGACGCCGATGCCGTCAGGGTCGGAGGGGTGGGCGCCATCATCGGTTTTCGTCTGTCCGGAGCGTGCCAGAAGCTTGTAGGAGAAGCCTTCCGGCAGGGCGAGGATGCCCTTGGGGTCCGAAACCAGCGTTCCGTAGCCGAAAGCATTGCGGGTTGCGGCGTTGGCGGGCCGGGCAAAGGGGGCGAGGCTGCCGGCACCGGCGAAGGCGAAGCCCAGGGCAGCGGCGCTTGCGCCGGCTCCGAGGAAGTTGCGGCGGGAAACGGGATTCGACATTCAAGTTCTCCTGGGGAGGCAATGGGCGTGTTGGGAACACGCTGAGCTTGCCTGCTGCTTGTGAACACAAGGCAACACCAGAATGGCCGGCAGACCATAGCATCCGGACCTGATGCCGTGCCCGGCCCTGATCAGGGCGCTACCGCCTCCGCTCCACCGCCGAAAGGATGGCCTGACCCAGTTCCGTCGGCTTGGTGAACTGGGGCCAGTGTCCGGTGGGGAGATCCACGTACTCTACGTCCCGCATCCGGGCGAGTTCGGCAACGAAGGGGTGGCCGGCGTCGATCCATTCCTTCAGCATGGCGGATGGAAACTCGCAGGCGATGATGGTGGCCGGGACGTCGTAGCGGCGCTCGTCGCTCAGGTGCTGCTGGCCGGATGCCACGCCTTTGGGCTGGGGGATGGCCCGTGCCCGGAAGGCTTCGCGCAGCATTTCATCCAGATCCACGAGGTCGGCGTCCTCGAAGCCCTCCCACGGCGGAAGCGGCACGTCGTCGCCGTCGGCCGGCAGTTCATCGTTGATGACGCCCCCTTCGCCAAGGGGGCCGCTGTCCACGTAGATGGCGCGTTCCACGCGGTTCGGACGGGCATCCAGGGCGCCGTGGATGATGGCCCCGCCGCCGGAGTGCCCCACGAGGACAACCTTGCCCTCCAGGGCATCTAGGGTGGCCACCACCGCGTTGATATGGTCGTGCAAACCTATCCCGGCGCGGCTCGCATCGACGGATTCCATGCCGGGAAGCGTGAGCGGATGCGTCCGGTGGCCCGCGGCGTCCAGGGCAGGCGTCACCTCCTCCCAGGATGAGGCGTCCAACCAGAAACCGGGTACGAGGATGATGTCCATGACGGAACCCTACTACCCGGGCAGGACGCAAGTCCCGCAGCCGCCCCTTCCGGGGCGGGACTTGCACGGGGACTTCCCGGAGGGGAGGCATCCGCAGTAAAGTCCCCGAATAGCCACTGCACCGGACATTCACCTCTACGTGAGAGAGAGCTTCACATGAACCGGCCAGAATACCGCCGCAGCGCGCGCGGCGTCGTTAAAGCCCCGGCAAACGTCGAGGGCGGGGCGGCATGAGCAACGCCGCCGCCGCCGGCTCGCCCGGAGCCGCACCAGCGAAGCGCGAAACCTTCTCCTCGCGCAAGCTCTTCATCCTCTCCGCCATCGGCTCCGCGGTGGGACTTGGTAACATCTGGCGATTTCCCTACATCGCCTATGACAACGGCGGCGGGGCCTTCCTTATCCCCTACCTCGTGGCATTGCTGACGGCGGGCATCCCGCTGCTGTTCCTCGACTACGCCGTGGGCCATAAGTTCCGTGGCTCCGCTCCGCTGGCCTACCGCAGGCTCCACCGCGTTGCCGAGCCGCTTGGGTGGTGGCAGGTTCTGATCTGCTTTGTTATCGCGACCTATTACGCGGTGATCATCGCGTGGTCCCTGATGTACACCATTTTTTCCTTCACGGAAGCATGGGGCGACGACGCCGAGGGCTACTTTTTCGGGAGCTTTCTCAAGGTAGCCGAGGCACCGGGCATCGGTTTCAACTATGTGCCGTCGGTTTTCTTCCCGCTGCTGCTGATCTGGATCGCAGTCATCATCATCATGGTGGCCGGAATCCGTAAGGGCATCTCGCGCGCAAACTCGATCCTGCTCCCGCTGCTGGTGGTGATGTTTGTCCTTCTGGTGGTCCAATCGTTGTTCCTCCCGGGTGCCGCAGAAGGGTTGAACGCGTTCTTCACCCCCGATTGGTCCGCCCTGGCCGATCCGTCCGTCTGGGCTGCGGCCTACGGCCACATCTTCTTCTCACTTTCCGTGGGCTACGGCATCATGGTCACCTACTCCTCCTACCTGAAGCGCAGGACAGACCTCACCGGTTCCGGCATGGTGGTTGCCTTCGCGAATTCGGGCTTCGAGATCCTGGCTGGCATCGGCGTGTTCGCCGCCCTGGGGTTTATGGCACAGGCCGCCGGCGCAGGGGTCAACGACGTGGTGACCCAGGGCATCGGCCTCGCATTCGTTGCGTTCCCCACCATCGTTTCGCAGGCGCCGTTCGGAGCCCTCATGGGGGTGCTGTTCTTTGGATCCCTGGTGTTCGCCGGAGTCACATCGCTGATCTCAGTGCTGGAGGTTATCGTCGCCGCTGTGCAGGACAAGCTCGGCTGGGGGCGCATCAAGGCTTCCCTGGTGGTCAGCGTGCTGGTTGGGGCAGTGTCGCTGGCACTGTTCCCCACAGCAACGGGCCTGTACCTCCTGGACACCTCTGATGCGTTCGTCAACAGCTTCGGCATCACGCTCGGCGCGCTGGTGACCGTGGTGGTGCTGGCCTGGTTCCTGCGCAAGCTGCCGCTCTTGTCAGCCCACCTTAACGGCATATCAACCATCAAGATGCGCCGGACATGGATGGTACTGGTGGCTGGCGTGGTGCCGCTTGCGTTGATCTACATGGTGTCCAACGAATTCATCAGCAAGATCTCCACCACCTATGAGGGCTATCCCGAGTGGTTTGTGGGCTTGTTCGGCTGGGGCATGGCCGGTGGGCTGGTGGTCCTGGCCCTGGTCTTGACCTTCATTCCCTGGAGCCGCACATCCAAAGCTCACCTTGACCCGGAGTACCAATCCATAATGGACGAGGAAGAGGCGGAGACGGCACGATGACTCCGATAGCGATCACTATGATGATCATCGCCATCCTCACGGTCTGGGGCGGCTTGGCGCTGGCGTTGCTCAACCTGCAGCGGCACCCGGAGGACGAGGGCGCGCTACCCGAAGAGCACGCCCCGGAACTATAACCGCCGGGTTTCCGGGCGACCGGGAGTTTGGGACAAAACATTGGTGCAGGCCCGCATTCAGGAGGACAATTCAAAGCGCTGAACAAACGCAGTGACCTCCAGGGATCGGGTCAGGAGCATGGCTGAAGCAAGCGCCAATGAAAACGTGGTCAACCGGCTGATCGCATGCATCAATGACCGCCGGATCGAGGTCATGGACGAGTTGTTCCATGACGACGCGGTGATGCACTGGCCGCAGTCCGGGGAGGTCGTGCGCGGGGCCGCCAACCGCAGGGGAATTTACAACGCCTTCCCGCAACTGCCCACCATCACTCCCCGCCGGTTGCTGAGTGCCGGGAACCTGGTGGTCGCCGAGGCCAAGCTGGATTACGGCGGACCACAGTACGAAACGGTGTTCATCTTCGAATTCCGGGACGGCAGGATCGCCCAGGAAACGGCTTACTGGAGCGAGGCCTTCCCGGCTCCGGAATGGCGCGCCAAGTGGGTTGAAAAAGCCTAGGTCCTTCTCCCGTCAGCGCCGCTTGCGGCCCGCCCGGTCCTTCCGCTCAGCTGTCTCACGCTCGGCCCACCGCTGGGACTTCCCCGCCGTCACCACCTTCTGGTGCCACTCCCTTTGGTAGGCGCGCTGCGCCGCGGCGTCGCTTCGGCGGGCCAGGGCGGCCAGTTCGCGCTGCAGCTTCAGGTAGTTGTGCCAGCGGCGTTCCTCCAGCCCGCCGTCGGCAATGGCCTCCTGCACGGCGCAGCCGGGCTCGCTCTGGTGGGCACAGTCCGCAAACCTGCACTGACCGGCCAGCGCCTCAACGTCACCGAACATCTCGGCGATGCCGTCCTCTGCGTCGAACAATCCGAAGCCCCGCACGCCGGGCGTGTCCATCAGGACCGTCCCGTTCGGCAGGGGCACGAGTTCCCGCGATGTGGTGGTGTGCTTCCCCTTGAAGTCGCCGGTCCGAACCTCCCCGGTGTGCTGGACTTCGCGGCCCACCATGGCGTTGATCAGCGTGGACTTCCCGGCGCCGGACGGGCCAAGGAGGACAATGGTGCCGCCCGCCGGAATGTGTGCCAGCATCTCGTCGATGCCGTCGCCGTTCTCCGCCGATGTGGTCACCACGTCCACGCCTGCCGCCTGCAGTATGACTTTGCCGACGACGTCGTCCGCCACCTCTGCGAGGTCCGCCTTGGTGATGATCACCAGGGGAGTGGCGCCGGAGTCCCACGCCGCGACGAGCGTGCGTTCCAGGCGGTTGTGCGTGAGCGGCCGGTCCACAGGCACCACCACGCCCACCATGTCCATGTTCGCGGCCAGGACCTGCGCGGCGGAGGAGTCCTCGAATGCGCGTTTGCGGCGGAGTTCCGAGCGGCGCGGGAGGACGCCCAGGATCTGGCGGTCACCGGCCCGGTTGGGGCCGATCCAGACCCAGTCGCCGGTGACTGCCGTTTTCCCTGTCAGCGGGTAGGGCAGGTGCAGCAGGTCTGGACCGGCCACCACCAGTAAAAGGTTGCGGTCCACCCGGACCACCCTGCCCGGTTCGGTTGCGTCAGGGAGGGGATGGTTTTGAAAGTGGCGGGCGACGGCGGGGGTGTAGCCGTAGAGGAGCGGGCCGCTGCTTGATGCGTTGGTGCTTGAGATGTTGGTGCTGTCCAGGGCGCTGCCTGAAGTTGTGTTCACTGTGATACCTCGGGGGAATGCCCTTGCGCACCGGCCGTTTTCGGCCTTGTGTTCGGCGCTCCGCGGAGAGGTCAGGCGGGGCCGGTGCGGTACAGGGGAAGGGTCTGGATGATGGTTGCGGAGCGCTGTGGGCGCACGGCTGTAACAGTCATCAGAAACACCTCCCTTCCTGCACAGGGACCGGTATCAGGTCCCTCCGTTTCGGAGCCCTATGGCTTCCGGCTGGCCGGCACCGCCGTTTAGGGGTGCCAATCCGGTCCTACTGTAGCTGCGGGCGGCAGTTTGCACCAGAGTCTGTACGAACTCAGTAGGACAAACGGGAACCACGGCCGACGTTCACCACGGCGCACCACCCCGAGGCAGGTGCAGGCCCCTCCTAGCGCTGCAGTTCCAGCGCCCGCTTCTCACGCGCGGAAATTTTCGAAACGTAGCCGCAGTTCGTACACGTGATCTGGTAGGACCGCGATGTTGTGAACACCGGGATGAAGAAGAGCGTGAACTTGGTGGCCCGCTCCTCAAGGTGGTGGTGGACAAACGAGCGGCAGTACTGGCAGGTGGCCGCCTTGCCGGGGAGGGCCTTAAGCACTGTCTTGAAACCAAAAAGAAGGAGCATGGGTTTTGCCTTTCGGGGTGGTCCTGCGGGCTGTCTCGCAACCTTAGGCCCTGCACCGGCCGAAGCGGATGTCCTGACAGGCTCCCGCCCCGGTGCAATACTTGGGGTCGGCATGACTTCGGCATCGAGGGGACTACGGTTACATGGTTCTGGATACCGCGACCCTGAGAATCGCGTTTGGCCTGATGGCCCTGGTTCTTGTCCTCCTTTTCTACTTTTCCGCCTACCGGACCACGCGCTCGCCGTACAGCGGCTGGTGGTGCCTGGCGTTGGTATTCTTCCTCTCCGGGTCCGCGTGTTTCCTGCTGGACCGTACCCCGCATCAGGTATGGGCAAACCCGCTTGGCAACGTGCTGCTCGTCCACGGCGGCATCGCGGTGTGGGCAGGTGCGCGTTCGCTGCGGACGGTCCCGCCCCCAAAGTGGGCCTTCACCGGCATTCCGCTGGCCACCCTGGTTGCCTCGGTCCTCGACAACCCGGCAACCAATACCTGGTCCGGGGGGCCGGTGTTCCTGGGATCCATGAGCCTGACCATCGGCCTGGCATCCCGCGAGCTGTGGCGCCTGGAACCAGGATATTCACGCGTGCGGATCCCGATGGCCATGGCCGCCGGCGGTCTAGCGGTCTTCTACCTGCTGCGCTGGGCTGCCTTCCTGGTGGAGGGCCAGAGCGGCCCCACCTTCGTCACCATCTTCGGCTCCGCCGTTACGACGTTGGTGACAATGGTGCTGCTGGTGGTGGTTTCGTTCAGCATGGCCGCCCTCAGCAGCGAACAGCAGACAAGGGCCCTGCGGGTTGTGGCTTCCCGCGACGACCTCACAGGGCTCCTCAACCGGAAGGCCTTCCTGGACCTGGCGGCCGAGCAGCTGGCAGACCGGGCCATCACCCGCGGCTCCGGCACGCTCATCCTTGCCGACCTGGACCACTTCAAGTCCGTCAACGACACCTACGGCCACGCCGCCGGTGACCTCGCCCTGCAGTCCTTCGCTGAGGCCTGCACCGACACGGTCCGGTCCACCGACCTGGTGGGACGGTACGGCGGGGAGGAGTTTGTCCTCCTGCTGCCCGGCACCAGTGCGGAGCGGGCGGAAATGATCGCCGAGGAAATCAGCAAGCGCCTGGCGGCGGCACCCACCGCGGAGGAGATGGAGATGCCGACGGTCAGTTACGGAATTTCCACGTACGACGCCGGCACAACCGACGTGGACGAGCTCATCGCCGCCGCTGACGGCGCTTTGTACGCGGCAAAGTCACTGGGCCGGAACCGCGTTGCCCGCAGCGACCGAATGCTCTAGCACGGTCAGCGGAACCGGCGCAGGCCTGGACGCTGTGCTCCGCACTGGAACACAAACGCCTGCGCGGGCCGATTCCAGCAGTGATTCCATAACATCCAGAACGTGGAAGGCCAGCTCGCCACCGGCGCGCGGCTCGCTTCCGGCCGGCGTACCTGCCAGGTCGGCGATGCCGACGCCGCGTCCCGCGTCGACGTAGCCGGCCGACATGGGAAGCACTTCCCATCCGGCAGCGCCAAGGGCGTAAAGCTCGACATCGCCGTCGAACCTGTTGGGATCCGGCACCACCAGTGAGCCGAGCTCGCCGTGAACCTCCAGGTTGGGGCTCTTGGTGCGGACGGCGTCGAAGCTCATCACCAGGGTGGAAATGGCACCCTCCGTGTGCGTCAGCGTCCCGGTCACGTGCGAATCCACGTCCACGGGGATCATCTCACCTGCCCGCGGTCCGGAGCCGATGGTGCGCCCGGTCCGGGTATGGCTGGCGGCGCCCGTCACGGAAACCACCGGCCCCAGCAGGGTCACCAGAGCGCTGATGTAATACGGGCCCATGTCCAGCAAGGGACCGCCGCCGGGTTGGTAGTAGAAGTCGGGGTTGGGGTGCCAGAGTTCGTGGCCGGGAGTGGCCATGACGGCGGTGGCTGACACCGGTTTGCCAATCAGTCCGTCATCGATCGCCTTGCGCGCTGTTTGGATTCCGGTGCCCAGGACAGTGTCCGGGGCGCAGCCCACCACAACGCCCGCTTTCCGCGCAGCGTCCAGCACCTGGTGCGCCTGCTGCCTGGTGGCCGCCAGCGGCTTCTCGCCGTACACATTCTTGCCCGCTGCTATGGCTGCGAGGGCAACCTCGGCGTGGGCTGCGGGAATGGTCAGGTTCAGGACAAGGTTGACGGCGGGGTCCCCCAAGAGTTCGTCCACGCTTAGGTGCCGCACGCCGTCGTGAGCCGCGGCTACTGCCTGCGCGCGGGCCGGGTCGAGGTCCGCTACCGCAATAAGCCGGATGGTGCTGAGCCGCTCGAAGCTGGCCAGGTACTGGCCGCTGATGGCACCACACCCTATGACTCCTACGTTCAAAGTACTGGTTCCGTCTAGCGGCTGGCCCACAACAGACCCCTTTCGATGATGGTGCGGACATTGCTGTCCCGCAGGATTTCCAGGCTGTGTCCGGGGGTGCAGACGAAGATTCTGCCCCCGCCCCACTGCCGGGTCCAGATGGCGGGCGAGGCGACTTCCCGGTGCCAGGGATCCCACGGCCGGGCCTTCTGCGTGGTGGCGGCGAGGACGTCGACGTAGCTGTCGGTCAGCACCCAGTACTGCTCGGTGACGAGGTGGAAGTCCTCCAGGCCGGTGGTGATGGGGTGGTCGGCCGCGGCGGGGAGCAGGTTGACGGTGTACGGGACGTAGTTGTCCGCCGGACCGCCCGCCCGCTCGTCCGGATGTTTGCCGGGGTGGCAGGCGAACTGGCCGCCAATCAGGTGCAGGTAATCGGAAGTATTCCTGTACGAGTCCGCAATCCCGCCGTGCCAGCCCGCCAGCCCGGTGCCGTTCTCAACGGCGGTGCGGAGGCCTTGGAACTCATCCTTTTCGATGGTGGACATCGTCACGCACTGGACGATGAGGTCCACCGTGGTCATATATTCCGCATCTGCATATATCTTTGGTGACCCCTCAACCCGGACGCCGTAGCCGTTGTCCTTCAGGAAGGGGATAAAAAGCTCTGTGGCTTCGATGGGCTGGTGGCCCTCCCAGCCGCCCCGGACCACGAGGGCAGTCTTCGCGCCGGTCATGCGGCATTCTTTAGGCGTGCACCTGCGGTGGGGTTGGGCATAAGGT
This sequence comes from Arthrobacter sp. ZGTC412, assembly GCF_002929215.1. GTDB lineage: Bacteria > Actinomycetota > Actinomycetes > Actinomycetales > Micrococcaceae > Arthrobacter. The sequence continues at coordinate 48,841 of NZ_PJII01000021.1, read as the reverse complement.
TCCTCTGCTTCGTTGCTCGAAATATTTCGAAAAGGTGTAGCGGCTGTCTAGAATGTAATTGCCGAACTTCGGCGCCGTCAAGGATTTCATCAGCGACCGCGCTTACCGGGTAGCCTTCGAAACTTTTCGAATAGGAACGGAGTCCTCGTGCTCGAAGATCAAAGCAAGGTAACACTCGCTGTTTTGGCGCGGGAGGCTGGAGTTTCACCTGCAACGATTTCCAAGGTCATCAACGGCCGCCCGGATGTGTCCGCGCAAACCAGAAGCAAGGTCCTCGCCGTTCTCGACCGCACAGGCTACAGATCGCGCCAGCAGCAGCGCCGGGAGCTTGCCGGAACCCCGACAGTAGACGTGGTAGTGGGCGCACTCGATTCCGCGTACACTGCCGAGGTCCTCAACGGCCTGCTGGACTGCGCTGCTGACTCCGGCGTCGAGGTCTTGCTCAGTGCCACGGGCGCCAGGAGGGGCTCGTCGCTGACCCCCGAGCAGCGTGCCCAGCGGATCGTGGACCACGGCCGGTACGGAATGGTGGTGGTCACCTCCGCCTTTCGTGATGCACCCCTGGATGCTTTTCACCGCCGCGGCATTCCGGTGGTGGTGATCGATCCGCTCGACAAGCCATCGGATCAGGTGGTGAGCATCGGGTCCACCGACTGGGCAGGAGCGAAGGAGGCCACAACTCATCTGCTGGAGCTGGGCCACCGGCGTATCGCGTTCCTTGGCGGGCCGGACGCTGTGGAGTGCAACCAGGCAAGGTTGCACGGCTACCTTGCTGCGCTGAGGGCGCATGATGTTCCGGCGCAGGACAAATATGTCCTGTCCGGAATGTTTCGGTCCGACGACGGCGCCCGCCGGCTGGGGGAGCTTCTGCAGTTGGACCCGCGTCCTACGGCAATATTCGCCTCCAGCGATGCCATCGCCCTGGGAGTGATGGCAGAAGCGCTCCGGCAGCAAATCCGGATACCGGAAGACCTCAGCGTGGTGGGCTTCGACGGCATCCGCCAGGCCGAGGAGTCCGTCCCTGCCCTGACAACAGTTGCGCAGCCCCTGCGCGAGATCGGCCGTGCGGCGCTCCGAACTATCCTGCGGCAGGCGAAGGGTGAAGTTCCCGATTCCAGCCGGGTGGAACTCGCCACCCGGCTGGTGGTGCGGGAATCAACGGCACCGCCGGGCGCAGGTGCGTAAAGCCCTTAGTTGCCGGCGTTGAGCTTTCCGGCCAGCCGTTCGCGCATCTGCACGCTGGCCGAGTTCAGGCCGAGCAGTTGCACCTCCCGGCCGTGGCGGCGGTACTTCTCGGTCACGGCGTCCAGCACGGCGATGGTGGAGGCGTCCCACAGGTGCGAGGCGTGCAGGTCCACCACCACCCGGCTGATCTCCGGCTCCGCGTCCAGGGCGTACTCGAACTGCATGTAGAGATCATTGGACGAGGCGAAGAACAACTCACCGTCCACTGTGTAGGTGGCAACGTTTTCGCCGTTGACCTCGAGCACCGTCCGCTCAACCGTGACAAAGTGGGCCACCCGCCGGGCGAACATGGCCATGGCGGCCAGCACCCCGACGCCCACGCCGATGGCCAGGTTGTGCGTCGCCACCACCACACCCACCGTGATCAGCATGACTGCGGTTTCGGACTTTGGCATCCTCCGAAGAGTCCGCGGAGCGATGGAGTGCCATTCGAACGTGATGGCGGAGACGAAGATCATCACGGCCACAAGCGCGGCCATGGGGATGAGGCCCACCACGTCGCCGAGGACCACCACGAGCACCAGCAGGAAGACTCCGGCCAGGAAGGTAGACACGCGGCTGCGCGCCCCGGAGCCCTTGACGTTGATCATCGTCTGGCCGATCACTGCGCAGCCGCCCATACCGCCGAGGAAACCTGTGACGATGTTTGCAACACCCTGCCCCCACGATTCCCGCGTCTTGTTGGAGCGCGTGTCCGTGATGTCGTCCACCAGTTTTGCCGTCATCAGGGATTCGAGCAGTCCCACCAGCGCCATGGACAGCGAAAACGGCGCCAGGACCTGAAAAGTCTCCCAGGTCAGCGGGACGTTCGGAAGGAAGAAGCCGGGCAGGCTTTCCGGCAGCTGGCCCTTGTCGTTGACGGTGGGCACGTCCAGCCCTGCCAGCACGGCGACGACGGTGAGCACCACAATCGCAACCAGAGGCGAGGGCACCACCGTCGTAATCCTTGGCAGGCCCACCACGATCACCAGGCCCGCGGCGACGAGGGGGTAGACCAGCCAGGGGACGCCGATCAGCTCCGGGAGCTGGGCCATAAAGACCAGGATGGCCAGGGCGTTGACGAAGCCCACCATGACGGACCGGGGGATAAAACGCATCAGCCGGGTGACGCCGGCCGCAGCGAGGAGGATCTGGAAGACGCCGGCCAGGATGACGGCCGCAATCAGGTGGTCCAGTCCGTGGCTGCGCATCAGGGGAGCGATCACCAGCGCCACGGCTCCGGTGGCCGCTGAGATCATGGCGGGCCGGCCGCCAACGAAGGAGATGGTCACCGCCATGGTGAAGGAGGCGAACAGGCCAATCCGCGGATCCACGCCCGCAATGACCGAGAAGGCTATGGCCTCGGGAATGAGGGCCAGCGCTACCACCAGCCCGGCCAGGGCTTCCGTCTTCAGCCGCCGCGGCGAGCGCAGGGTGGCGCGCACGGACTGCAGTTGCCGGGGGGACGGTGCCTTGTTCTCGGCGGTGGAAACAACCATGGTCCGGCTCCAATCGGGGCATCGGAAGCGCGGCACCAGAGGAAAGGCGCGCCTTCGCAAGGATGTGGGTGGTCAGGAAGGAAGGCGCTTCCTTGCGCCGGAGTGAAAGAGTCGATCCGGGCACAGGCGGCTCGCCGCGGGCCGGACTCTCCAACTTTACGCGGACCCTCGGAGGAACCTGCATCCGGGCCTGTTGCCAAACTGTGGCTTGCGACGGGTCGTCATCCAGGAGCAGCGGGAAGCCCGGCTGGTAAAATGGCCGGGTTGCAGGGCGGCCTTTTTGCTGGTGCAACCAGCGCCGTAACGAAGTAGGGGACCAACAAACATGACGGCAGGCGGTGCACCCATCGGGACGTCGGAAAGCCAGTCTGGCCAACCGGCCACTGCCACGGCCGAGCCCGTCAAACGCCGCGCCTACGTGGCAACCGTCGAGGGTCTCCTCGGTTCCCTTATGATGTTCGTTGGCTCCATCGGCACCGGCTGGATCGCCAACGGCTCGCCCATGATCCGCCAGCCCGTGGTCATCGCCCTCCGCACCGAAGGCTGGGGAGTAACGGTTTCCACAGTGCTGCTGACGGTGGGTGCCATGGTGCTGATGCGATCGTGGCTGCGGCTGGGGCAGCGGCTGGCTGACTGGGGCAAATCCTCCCTTCGGTCCGTTGTCATCGCCATTTCTGCATGGTCTTTGCCGCTGCTTTTCTGCGTGCCGGTCTTTTCCCGCGACGTTTATGCCTACACCGGCCAGGGCAGGCTGGTGATGGAGGGCCAAGACCCGTATGAGGTGGGCATCTCCACGCTCAACAACTGGTTCGCGCTCGGGGCGGACCCTGCCTGGGCTGAGAACAGGACCCCGTACGGCCCGTACTTCCTATGGCTGGCGCGCGCCGTGGTCGGGCTTACTGGGGCCCAGCCCGACGTCTCGGTGCTGCTCTTCAGGCTCCTGGCCGGCGCCGGCGTCCTGCTCTGCGTCATCTACGTGCCAAAACTGGCGGAACTGCACGGCATCAACGGGGCCCGTGCGCTCTGGATCTCCGTGGCCAACCCCCTGTTCCTGATCAGCTTCATCGCCAGCGCCCACAACGACGCACTCATGGTGGGGCTCGCCGTCGCCGGCGTTTACTTCGCGGCAACGCGCCGCTACGTGCTGGGCATTCTCTTGGTCACCGCGTCCATTGGGATCAAGCCAATCACCGTGCTCCTGCTTCCGTTCATCGGCCTCATGTGGGCGGGCGCCTCGGCCACTTGGCCGCGCAAGTTCCTGATGTGGGGCGCGACGGCGGGAATCAGCCTCGCCACGCTGGCCCTCAGTGGCATCCCTTACAACCTGGGGCTGGGCTGGACCTGGGCCATCATGGACCCCACCCCGGGCTACACGGGCTATTCACCGTCGGGCTTCCTGGGCCAACAGGTGGAGTTCCTTGGCAACGTGCTGGGGCTGCCCGGCGGGACATTCGCCGATGTGCTGAGGACCGGCATGAAATATGCCGCCATCGGACTGGTCCTGCTGCTGATGTTCCGCGGTGACTACTCGAGGGTGGTGCGCCGGATGGCCCTTGCGTTCACCGCCGTCGTGATGCTCTCACCCATCATCCAGCCCTGGTACATCCTCTGGTTCGTGCCGTTCCTGGCCGTTACCGGGATCCGCGATGACTGGCAGATCAAGTCGTTTTACGTGGGCGTGACGTTCTTTGTGGTGTTCGGGGCGCAGGACCAACTCTCAGTGTGGTCCTTTGTGGAACTGCCCATCGACGCATCGTCGCTGGCGTTCGTGACGGCGCTGGCATTCACGTTCTACCTTTTATTCCTCGACGTGCATACACGGAAGCTGCTCTTCGAAGGCAGGCCCGTGGACCTGGCAAAGCGGGGCTGGAACTGGGTCCTTGCCAAGCGTGAAGCCCGTCGCATCCGGGCCGAAGAGCCCGGCCAGCAGCAGCTGGGAAGCCGCTGAGCCAGCCGCGGACTAGGCGCCGGCAGGCACCGCAGCAGGGGATTTGCGGCCCAGCTCGGCAGTCCGCTTCACCGACCACCAGAGCAGCACCACCAGGAGCACGTTACGGGTGGTGAGGATCGCCGCCATTACCGGATGGGCATGAATCAGCGGCGTGTAGAACAGGGGATAGATCACGAACGTGGTCATGGCGATCCCCATCAGCAGCGCGGCCGGGACCTTCCACCTGTTCCAGTCGTGCGTGAGTCCGGCGATAATCACCGGGGCGAGCCAGATGATGAACTGCGGGGAGCCCACCTTGTTGAACACGATGAACGCGGTGGTCATCATCAGGGCGCCTTCAAGGAAGAGCTCCTCGCGTTCGGCGCCGCGGTGCAGTGCGCGGACCAGCAGGACGGCCGCTCCTACCGCTGCCAGGATCAGCAGCGGCTGCATCAGGAATGCCGCCACACTGGCACCCGGACCGTAGACCTCGGTGGAGTTGATGGCCGTGTTGTCCGCCATCTTGGAGCCCGCGATGTTGAAGACGCTCAGCCATACCCACGGCGTGGAGAAGGTGGCTTCGAGCTGCATACCGCGCTCGCCCTGGTTGGTGAGGAAGTCCATGATGTGCGGCAGCCCGCCGGAAAGCCACGTTCCCAGGGCCACCACCGCCGTCACCGCAACGCCGGAGAGGACCACCTGAATGCGTTTCCGGCTGGCAATCACGATGGGCGCCAGCACGGCGGCCGGCCACACCTTGATCCAGGTGGCGATGCTCAGCAGGACACCCGCCACCACGGGCCGACGCGCCGCGTACAGCAGTGCGATCAGCACGACGGGGGCGGTGATGCCCTCCACCCGCGCGAAGCTGAGGTAGCCCATAAAGAGCGTGAAAATCAGCCACCACCAGGCCGGGGCGATGCCGCTGACCTTCCGTGGACCGCGGGTGAGGAAGGCAAGCCCGACGGCGTTGAGGGCTGTGATGATCAGGAACCAGACCAGCAGGTACAGGCCTGGCCCGGCGATGTTGGCGAGGAAGATCGGGATCTGGGCCAGCACGGGGTACACCCAGGGGCTGATTTTCCCGTCGAGGTCCGCCGGGTTGTAACCGTCCTGGGCCCACTGGCGGTACTGCTCTGTGTCGCTGAAGGTGTCGCCGTGCAGGAAGAAGGACGCCATCCAGCCCAGGAAGTAGAGATGCACGACGGCGAAACCCCACCACACGCTGGAAGGGCGGGCGAACCAGTCCACCACCTTCGCCGGAAGGACTTTGGTGCGGACGCTGACCAGCCGGTCGAAGAACGTCGTGGAAATCTTAGGACTCCTTCAGCGCGGGAGTGGCGGCAGGCACCTTTTTGCCCAGCGAGTAGAGGCGCCGGACGCTCCATAGGAAGAGGACCACCAGGAGGACGTTGCGGATGGTCAGCACCAGCGCCATCCAGGGGTTGTTGTGGCTGAGGGCGTCGTAGAACAGGGGGTAAATGAAGAACGTGGCCACGGCGATGACGATCAGCATGGTGGCCGGGACGCGCCATTCGCGCCAGCTGTGGGCCAGTCCGACGGCGACGGCCGGGGCCAGCCACACCATGAACTGCGGGGAGCCCACCTTGTTAAACACCACGAACGCGGTGGCGAGGGTGAGGGCGCCGGCCAGGAGCAGTTCGGTGCGGTCAACGCCGCCGCTGCGCTGGTTGCCATTGTGCAGGGCCCAGAACGTCAGGCCTGCGACCAGCAGTGCGGCCAGGATCAGGAGGGGCTGCATCAGCACGGACATCAGCGCCGTGCCGGGGCCGTCCACCTGCATGGAGTTGATGTCCGTGTTCATGTACATCCTGGAATCACCGATGTTCAGTACGGACAGCCAGAGCCACGGCGTGGTGAACGTCGCTTCGAGCTGCATGCCGCGGTCGCCCTGCTGGGTGAGGAAGTTCAGGAGCTTCGGGACACTGCCCACCGCAGCGGCCAGCGCAACCACAACGGCCGACGTCGCAATTCCGGCAAGCACCACCAGGATCCGGTTCTTCACGACGGCGAACAGGGCCAGCATGATGGCGGCCGGCCAAACCTTGACCCAGGTGCCGATGGCCAGCAGGATCGAGGCGATGAACGGGCGGCCAACGCCGTAGGCGAGGGCTACGAGAACGAGTGGGGCGGTGAGGCCGTCCACCCGCGCGAATCCGAGCCACCCCATGAGGAAGGTGAAGACGAGCCACCACCAGCCGGCGGGAATGGCCTGGTGATTGCGGCCGCGGTCGGTGAGCTTCAGCAGGGCCCACGCGTTGAGGAGGGTGGTCATCAGGACCCAGAGGAAGAAGAACGGCCCCGGCCCGGCGGCACCTGCGATGGCCATCGGGATCAGCGCGAGGATGGGGTACACCCAGGGGCTGGGGCCGCCGGTAAGGTTGGCGTCGTTGAACCCGGCCATAGCCCAGTCGCGGTAGATGAAGGTGTCGCTGAACGCCTCACCGCGGAGTGAGAGCGAAGCGGCGAAGACTAGGAAGACCAGGTGCACCACGACGAACCCGCCCAGCAGTCCACGCCCGGTGTTCAGCCGGGTTCGGGCTGTCGCGGGAAGGATGACGTTGCGGATCCGGGTGAGATTGCCGAAGATAGCGTCCGTGGAAATGGCGGGATCCTTGTCGGGTCGTGGCACACGCGTGTTGTTGCGCTGGTGGCTTGGGTTTGCCGCATGGCTGTTGCTTAGGTGCGTATGAGGCGTCGGGAAGACGGCCTCCACCCCCATCAACTCTAATTGACGGTGCCTTGGCCCCCGCAATTGCCGCGCATCGCAACAGCGTCCCCGCTTCTGACCTGCGGTTATCCTTTACTTGATTTTTCAAGTTGTTTGCGGTCCCCTCCTGCGGGACCATGGACGGCGAGGTACTAAGCTGCCTTACTTCGTCTGCGGCCTTGGGAGCGCAGGTGTTTAACCCGTCCCACCCTTCGATCCATTAAGGTTTGCCCCATGAACTTCCCACTGACCCTCACCGTCGCTGACCGCGAGAGCATGGACAGCCAGCTCGAGGCCGCTGTCACGGCCGCGAAGGCGCACGCGTTCGCCGAGAAGCGCCACGGCATCCTGGTCACCCGTCACGGCATGGATAAGTTCACGGTTGCGCTCAGCGACGCCGTTCCCTTCGGCCTGACGCGCGAACACCAGGCCTGGTAACCGAAAAGCGCCCGTCCCACCGGACGGGCGCTTTCGTTACAGCGGTGAGGCAGGTCAGGTTAGCGGTACCATCCCACCGAGCGATCGTAACTGGATACGAGGGCTCCGGTTCCTGGAGCGCCGTCCCCACCGGCCGGAAAATAGATTGCCCCAAACTCGGCGCCCTGGGCTTCGATCCGTTCCCGCGCCCAGATCTTAGCCTCCTCGATGTCCTTCTCCGGGATGCTTTCCCGTGTACTGTGGCCTGCGCTGAGATGGATGTCCAGTTGGTATTCCCCCGCCTGGGAAGTGCCGCCGTGGTGGGCCGGGTCTTGTTCATCCCGCCTGCTGACCATCACCTCGGCTGAGGCATGGAGGATAGACGGCCCCCTGACGACGCTGCCATGTTGCTGCTGTTCCATCCGCAGGCCTGAAACCACGCTCTCCACCGTGTCCTCATCGCTGACCACGTAGGCAGCTTCGTTGACGTCAGATTCCGACCCCCCGACGCTTTTCAGGTTCTGCATAAATTGCTCGGAGCTTGACTGTGTGGAGTTCATGCACCCTCCCTGAGGGCTATTCGCGGCAAGTGCCGACCCCACTCACCCTAGACCCATACGGACCATTCAAACCGGTGCTGGCGGGAAATGATTAAAGGGCGAGGACTTGCAGTAAGGCAGCACCGCCGGCCGGAGCAGCTTTGGCACCGCTCCCGCCCGGAATTTAGTGGCAGTGGGCCTACAGCAGGGTGGTGCCGATGTCCTGCCCGATCTGCTTCAACAGCGCCGCCGAGAGCTCGGGGTCCTTGGACGAGTCCCGGTCCGTGTACTCGGCCAGCGTGTAGACCCGTGTCAGCGCCATCTCGGACCAGCGCTCCCTGGGAAGCAACGAGCGGCCGGCGACGGCGATCATCGGCCGTGATCCGGAGCGACGGGCGACGGCGGCGGGCAGCTTCCCCGCAAGTGTCTGTTCGTCGATGCTTCCCTCGCCCGTAATAACGATGACGCAGCTGTCCTTGCGGGTGTTGAAATCCAGCAGGTCCAGGAAGTATTCCGCACCTGAAACCTGCCGCGCCCCGAGCAGGAAGCAAGCGTAGCCAATGCCGCCGGCGCTGCCGGCGCCTTCGTGTTCTGCCAGCGCCGCAGCGTCGACAAACCCAGATTCGGACAACTTGGAGACGAAGTACCCCAGTCCATCGTCGAGGGCGGCAACCTCATCAGCGTTCGCGCCCTTCTGCGGTCCGAACGAACACTGCCGGGGTGCCGTGCGGGCCGCGCAGGGGGTTGTGAACGTCGCTTGCCACGATGAGCTCGGTGTCACCCAGTTCCGGAAACGCTGTCCGCTCGATGGTGTGGATGTGTGCCAGGGCGCGGCCGCTGCCGGACAGCTTGAGTTTGCGGGTGTCCACGCCTGCTCCTTCTGCCGTTTGGACCTGACCGGCTAAGAACGGCAGACGGAAGAGGAGGCTGACTCACTCCTTCCATTTCCAATGTATCCCCCGGGGTGGGGCTTGCGGCAAGGCCCGGGGCCGGCCGCATAATCGCAGAGGCTCAACCGGGAGAACTGGAGCAAGAGTGATGACTGATCATGCGGTGGTAATCGTGGGCGGCGGCCCTACTGGGCTGATGCTGGCAGGAGAGTTGGCACTCGCCGGAATGGACGTTGCCATTGTGGAGCGCCGCCCCAGCCAGGACCTTGCGGGTGCACGGGCCGGCGGCCTTCATGCGCGGACCATTGAAGTCCTGGATCAGCGCGGCATCGCGGGCCGGTTCCTTGCGGAGGGGCAGGTGGCCCAGGTGGCGGGGTTCTCGGGGACCCGTCTTGATATCAGTGACTTTCCCACCCGTCATCCCTACGGGCTGGGGCTGTGGCAGAACCACATTGAACGCATCCTGGCAGGCTGGGTCGAGGAGCTGGCCGTGACCTTCTACCGCGGGCGGGAGGTGACGGCGCTCGCCCAGGACGGTGCCGGCGTCGACATCCAGCTCGCTCGCGGCGGGCAGCTGCGGGCGGAGTATGTTGTGGGGTGCGACGGCGGCCGGAGCCTCGTCCGCAAAGCGGCGGGCATCGACTTCCCCGGTTGGGATCCCACCACCAGCGCGCTGATTGCCGAAGTGGAGATGACCGGTCAACCGGAGTTCGGCGTCCACCAGAATGCGTTTGGCATCCACTCCTTCGGCCGCCGGGAGTACGAAATCCGGGACGGCCAGGTGGTTTACGCGGACAGTGGCCCGGTGGGGGTCATGGTGACTGAGGAGCACGTCGGGACCGGCAGCGAACCCACCCTCCTCGACCTGAGTGATGCGCTCATCGCCGTATGCGGGACTGACTACGGCGCCCACAGCCCCATCTGGATTTCCAGGTTCACGGACATGACGCGGCAGGCCGCTATCTACCGTTCCGCCCGCGTGCTGCTGGCCGGCGACGCCGCCCACGTCCACGCACCCGACGGCGGGCAGGGGCTGAACACGGGGGTGCAGGACGCGGTGAACCTGGGGTGGAAGCTGGGGCAGGTGGTGAACGGAACGTCGCCGGAAAGGCTTCTTGATAGCTACCACGCGGAGCGCCACCCCGTGGCCGCCCGGGTGCTGCGCAACACGATGGCGCAGTCGGCGCTCCGCCGGCCCGACCCGCGAATCAAGGCCGCGGGCGAGGTGGTTGCCGAGCTCCTCGGCATGGAAGAACCGCGCAAGCGGTTCGCCGCGATGCAGTCCGGCCTGGACATCCGATACGACCTTGGCGAGGGTCACCCACTGCTCGGACGCCGGATGCCCGACGTCGACCTTGTCACCACGGGCGGAACGGAACCGGTCTATTCGTTGCTGCACGAGGGGCACCCGGTCCTGCTGAACCTCGGGACGCCCGGTACCTTCGACTCCGTCCCCCGGGTGGAGCGGGTTCGGCTGGTGGAAGCGAGATACGACGGGTCGTGGGAGCTGCCGGTACTTGGCGAGGTCACCGCTCCCGTTGCGGTCCTGATCCGCCCGGACGGGCATGTGGCTTGGGTGGGTGACGGAACGGATTCTGGCCTCAGGGAAGCACTGGCCAAGTGGTTTGGATCCCCGGACGGAGTAGGGCAGGGGGGAAGCAGCAACCCCGAGGGCTAGGAAAGGCGCTCGCCGGTCACACGGGCGAGGAGGTCCAGGAGCTCGTTCTGGAACCGCTCGTCGTGAACGGCATGATGCGCCTTGTGCCGCTGCTGGTGGAACCAGTAGCCACCGCTTGTGAGCGCCTGCGGGTCATTGCTGGTGGCAAGCCACTCCTGGGTGAGGTGGCCGAGGCGGAGGTCATCCGGGGCGCCCGGGCCGCCCATTTTGGTGGGCACCCAGCCGGGATCGACGGCGTTGCTGAGGGCATCGGGCCACAAACGGGCGACGGCGGCTGCCAGGGCGCTGACGTGGAGTTTGCTGTCCGAGTAGGTCACCTGTGCGGTGCCCCCGTCCAAGCCGTCGAGGCGGGCGTGGCCGCCGCGGTGCATGCCGCTGCTGAGGTAGATCAACCGGCGCGGGCGGTGAATCAGTGCGGTCAGAAGGAACGGTGCCACCACGTTGACCTGAAAGATGTGCGGGCCATGGAGCACGCCTGCGTTATGGACCACCGCGTCCACAGGACCAACCCGGTTTACCTTGTCAGCCAGATCGCGGGTCTGACCGGCGTCGGACAGGTCACCCACCACGCCTTCCGCGCCGTGATCCAGCAGATCCTGCACGGCAGTCAGGCGGGCGTCACTGCGCGCGTGCACAACCACCTGGTGGCCGTCACCTAGGAGGGACTGCGCGATGGAACGTCCCAAACCGTCGGTGGAACCGGTGATGAAGATGCGTGCCACTAATCCTCCGAAGCTATTCGGGCTGTCAGTCCAAATGCGCACGCTGGACGTCAGGAGGCGTTGAGCCCTGAAGAACCCAACGGTTGCCATCGGGGTCCGCGAAGTAGGCAAACTTCACGCCGCCCATGTCCTGGACGTCGCTGATATCGGCGCCGCGGCCCACCAGCTCGTCCTGGGTAGCGTCGATGTCCGGCACCACGAGCTGCAGTCCCTCGAGGCTGCCGGGCGTCATGCTCGTCATTCCCGTACCGATGACAATTGAAGTTGCCGAACCCGGCGGCGTCAGCTGTACCACCCTCATGCCCGGGATGTGCTCCACGTCGTGGTCAAGCACGAATCCGAGCTTCTCTGTGTAAAAGGACTTCGCCCGGTCCACATCGGACACGGGTACCTGCACAACCTCGAGGCGCATCTCCATTCGCCCACAGTACACTTCGACGTCCCTGGCGAGGCTGGAAAGGCGGGGTTTCAGGTGCGGCAGTTCAAGGGTGAAAACCGCCAGCGGGACCCACTCAGCGGCTATATAGGCCCCTTCCTCGAGGAGCGCCGCGCCGAGGCCTTGCTTGCGGGCTGCCGGAGGAACAGCGAGCAGCCGCAACTCCGCTTCACCCTCCCGGGCCTGTCGGGCGTCAGGGGCACTGAGCGGGAAGATGCTGGCCGTCCCAAGGAGCCCGCCGTCGGTCCCCGCGGCAACCAGCACGCCCTGTTCGTCGCGGCCCTGGGAGTCCAGAAGCGGTGTTTCCCACGGTTGCGCTGTGTGTTGATGCAGGTCGAATTCTTACGCATCGGCCGGGGCCGACCACGCTTGCATCCCGCTGATCTCAGCGGAAGGCCAACGCCAGGCCGAGCATGGCCAGGGCAAGGATGGGAAACAGCCAGTTAGTCACTTGAACCATTGCCCTCGCGCCAGCTCCGGTGCTTTCCGTTGGCCCGGAGAGCGGACTGGTGATGTCGTCGTCGTCCTCGGAGTGGAATGACCTGACAGTGTTCCTGAGTGAAAGAACAACCATGACGAGCGCGCCGCCGATGAGCCAGGGCAACGGGTCAAGCGCGAGCCATGCTTCGGCCCGGTTTGTGGGGGTTGCAAAGGCTGAGAAGAGGCCTGACAGCATGCAGATCGCCGTGATCCCTACACAGACCCAGATTCGCCGGATAACGGCGTCGAGGTAGAACGGCAGGAAGGCTATCAGGACGACTGGGGTGGCGAGGAGGATCAGCTGTGCAGGTGAAACCAGCAGCAGTTCCTGCCGCGTCCAGGACACCACGGCCTGATTGAAGAGCAGGAACGCCAGGAGCCCGAGCAGGGCCGGCCAGAGTGCTTTTCGAACCCACTCGTGTTTCGGCGCGGACGGGAGTTCAAGGGCGGCAGCGTAGTCCCGGGCTGACCCGAACGCTTCCTCAGCCTGTTGGCCGGTATCGTTGAGGAGCTCCTTGGCGCTTGCAATGGTGTCGCCGATGGCACTCCCGTGCACTTGGCGGAGGCGAAGCTCCATAACGAGCTGGTCGAACCATTGCTTATCGCTGGTCTGCTGCATCATGCGGAGATCTCCTTCGTGAGGCGCTAGGGGTTGAGGTAATCGGTGCTGATGGTGGCGAAACGGCGCCAGTCGGCGCTCAGGCGGGTGAGTTCGGCGCGCCCCTGATCGGTCAGAGCGAAGTATTTGCGGCCGGGACCACCGGCGCCGGCCCGCCATTCCGTGGTTACGAGGCCGGCGGTCTCATAGCGGGTGAGGAGCGGGTAAAGCGTTCCGCCCTTGATGGTGCCGAACCCATGGCGCTCGAGTTCGCTGATGATCGCGTATCCGTACGAGGGGCCGGCCGACAAAGCGCGGAGGGCAAGAAAGCCCAGCGTGGCGCGGAGCCAATCACTCGGCCAGTCCTCGCTTCCTGTGGTCTGCGGACCAGAGTTCGATACATCCACGACTAGATTGTCTCCCTAAGTAGTTAGCCTGTAAAGGCGCGCCACTTTCAGGGGCCGTGGGGACACAGCTCAGCGCCCGCCAGCTCAGGCCTTCCCTGTCCGTATGAGGGGTCGTCGTCGCTTCCTGCTCAGATGACCCCGCCTCCGGGGCAGGGCATCACATCAAACGCCCGGCCATCACGGTGAGCCCGCAGGTGGCGCCCGTCATCTTCCACCACTTCCCAGCCCGCCGCTGGCAGCGCGGCACGATAGTGCTCCAACACATCGACGTCGCCTGAGAGCACAAACCCGCGGGTACAGCCGCCGACACCACTCATGCCGCCACCGCTGAAATTGCCGATGTGACTAATGGAATCGAATGCCTGCTGGGACTCACGATCTGCGCTGGCCATGGGCTCATCCGTGCCTTCGGTCACGCATTGCGGAGTCGAATTGAACTGCACCTGAAGCCGCTGCCCCGGGGCCGAGGGGGTGACAGCGAACATCCCGATAAGCATGAGGACCGGGATGGCCACCGCCGTCAGCCGCATCCACCGTCGTGTCGAGATCATGAAGCCGATGATGGCAACCACCGCGACCAGACCGAGCCCCAAGCCGGAGGGTCCGGCCGTGAGCCCCCAAGTGAGCCCCTCGAACGCGGTTCCGCTCACATCGCCGTAAATTCTCATGAATTCGTAGTGGACCATCACAGCCAGCAGCGCCAGTCCTGCCCCAATGGCGAGCAGCACCGTGGCAGAGACGGCTCGGCCGGTCACGGGCATGGCTCATAATATTTGGCTGGCCTTAGGCCGCGCGGATCCGGGTCGGGCACTCAGCGCCGGGTCTCGTACCTGGTCAGGACCACACCGTCGGGAAACGTCCTGGTCTCCACCAGGTTCAGGTTCACCCAGTTGTCCAGGGCCGTGAAGAACGGCGTGCCACCGCCCACCAGGACCGGATGGGTGACGATCACGTATTCGTCGATCAGCCCGGCCCGCATGGGCGCAGCGGCGAGTGTGGCACCGCCGATGTCCATGGAGCCGCCGTCGTCGGCCTTGAGCCGGGTGATCTCGGTGACCGCGTCGCCGGTGACCAGTCGGGTGTTCCAGTCGACCGTGCCGGTCGTCGAGGAGAACACCACTTTCGGCATGTCCCGCCAGCGGCGGGCGAACTCGATCTGCGCCGGTGTGGCGCCAGGCTGCTGGTCGGCGGTCGGCCAGTGGGAGCTCATCGTCTCCCAGAGTTTGCGCCCATACAGCGCCAGGCCCGTCGCCCCCACCCGGTCGGACCACCATTGGAACAACTCGTCGCTCGGTATGCTCCAGCCGAGGTCACCACCAGGCGCGGCGATGTAGCCGTCCACGCTCAGGTTCATGGCAAATGTCAGGGTGCGCATGGCGTCAGTCTCCCTTGAGCCGGCATTCGTTGTACAGGCCCCTCTCGTCGTTCAGCGCGAGTCAGCGACAGAGTAACCAGGCCGAATACGACGCGCGATTCGCCGACGGTCGCGAGGAAAACGGCGTCGACTTGAACACCATTCTCCAGGGAGCCCGCTTCCCCGCCGACTACTGGTCCACGCTAAAAGGGGCAAACGATGCGTGCCCAAAGAAGGCACCGGAACGTGAGTGGACTACCCCTACGGCCGACCGCTCTAGCCGTCTAAAGTACCCGCGGGAAGCCTGTGACCCAGCCTGGCACGCGACCTCCCAGGCTGCCGGCTCGGTTCCACTGGACAACGCGCTGGCAGAGGATCACCCTTGGGTTAACCGCACCGACTGCGCATCGCGCTGACTTCGGGCGGTCGCGTGCCGCCGGTGTCGGGCACCCATGAGATGTCGAATCCGTCGGGTTCGCTTGAACATGGCTCCGTGACGACTGAAGGACCGACGAGATGACGAACAGCAACGCTTATGACAATCGCAGGCGACCATCGCGGACTTCGAGGAACGGTACGCGCCGACGGTGGGCGCTCTGCTTGATCCCGGCACTGACCGCCGCACTCGTTTTACCGGGAGTGTCGAGCGCCGGCGCCTCGAACGCTCGGAACGCGGCGCCGGCGAACACGGACGTCCTCATCGAGTGGAGCACCATCGCCCAGGACCACGTCATTCCACTGCGTCCCACGGCCCACGGCCAGCTCCGCGGCATGGCGATGGTTCAAGGCGCGGTGTACGACGCAGTGAACGCCATCGACCGCGGGTACCAGCCGTATCTGCTCGACGGCGACTCGGTCGGCATCGGGCCGGAGGCATCGCTTGATGCGGCGATCTCGACCGCCGCACACCACGTGCTCGTCACTCTGGTCCCGTCGGACAAAGTAGCTGGCCTCGACGCTGCGTACGAAGCAACGCTCGCGGGCGTCACCGACGGCCCGAACAAGGACGAAGGCATCGCCTCCGGTGAGGCCGCCGCGGCGGCGATGATCCTCGCGCGCACTGATGACGGGTTCATGGCCCCGTTCGAGTTCGACATCGGACCCAATCCTGGCGATTGGCGGCCCGTCGCGCCCGGTGCGCTCGATCCGGACGCCTGGGTGGCCAATCTCCAACCGTTCATCATCGAGAGTCCCGACCAATTCCGCTCGGAGGGTCCCAACCCGCTGAGGAGTGCCGAGTACACAGCGGAATTCAACGAGGTCAAGGAGATCGGTGCGCTCGTGAGTACCACTCGAACCCAAGACCAGACCACTGCTGCCATCTTCTGGCAAGCCGCGCCGGTGGCACTCTGGAACGGCGTGTTCCGCAGCCTCGCCGTGGCGCACGGACTCAGCCTGGCCAACGCGGCTCGGCTCTTCGCGATGACCAACCTCGCCGCCGCTGATGGCGCGGTCGCGTGCTGGAACGACAAGTACCACTGGAACTTCTGGCGTCCGATGGCGGCGATCCGCGAAGCCGACACCGACGACAATCCGGAGACGGAAGCCGACCCGACATGGAAACCGCTCTTCGACCCATCGACAGCGACCGTCCCGCCGCTCGGCACACCGCCGTTCCCGGACCACCCGGCCGGTCACGGCTGCGTCAGCGGCGCCACTCTCTATGCGGCGCAGGAGTTCTTCGGCACGGACGAGGTCGCCTTCGACGTGAACTCCGGTCGCTTCCCGGGCGATCCACGGCACTTCGACGGATTCTCAGCGGCGATACAGGAGATCGTTGATGCCCGCGTCTGGGGCGGCATCCACTTCCGCACCGCCACCGTACAGGGCGCAGAGATCGGCAACAAGGTGGCGTTGTGGCTCAGCGGTCACTACTTCCAGCCCGCGCCATGTCAGTCGACGGCTCCTGCGACTGACCCGACACCTCTACGTTGATCAAGGGCCTGACCAAAACCGCTGGTCAAGCACCCTTTTCGTTACTCCGTGCTTCGGGCTGTGACCCCATATTGCCTAGGGCGCCAGTGCGTTTCACCACCGATTGAACAGCACGCTTACGGGTGGTTGGTTTGAAGCACTGGTCTCGAAAGGAAAGAACATGACGGAACATTTTGATCTCACCCCGCAGCGCCTGCGCCACGTCCTGGGCCACTTTGCCTCCGGGCTGACGGTCATCACCGCCGTCACCGACAACGGTCCCGCCGGCTTCACCTGCCAATCCTTTTCTTCCCTTTCCCTGGACCCGGCGCTGGTCACGTTCAGCCCGGCCCGCAGCTCCAGCACGTGGCCGCTGCTGCGCCAGGCCGGCCGGTTCACGGTGAACATCCTTCCCGGCGAGCACCAGCACCTGGCAGGCCAGTTCGCCCGTTCCGGCACGGACAAGTTCGCCGGCGTCGACTACTCCGCTTCACCACTGGGCAACCCCGTTTTGGACCAGGCGCTCGCCTGGGTGGACTGCGAGCTGCATGAAGAATACGACGGCGGCGACCACACCATCGTGGTGGGTGCTGTCCGGGCCCTGGGGGCGCGGGACGGCGCCGAGCCGCTGATCTTCTTCAAGGGCAGCTATTTCGAAGGGGTAGAGTCCCGCATCAGTCGGCTGGAGAGCGTCGCATGACACCGGCCAAGTCCGGCACGCGCAGGCGAATCCTGCGCGGACCCAGGCTGAGGGCGTTCGCATGCGCCCGGCAGGAGGCTGACGGCGTGATCGGCACACTCACCCGCAGAATCCAGGCGACCTGTGGGGACGAGCTTTCCCTGCTCCGCCGCCAGATGTACTCGCTCGCGTGGCAGGACATCCGGGAGGGCGGGGTAGAGGGCGCCGCCACCGCCATGGCCCGCAAACCTTCCTGCGTCAACCACTGGGTCAGCGTTGACGTGGTCTGTTTCGCCCAGCCTGCTTCAATCGGGGAGATGCCGTTCATGATTTCAGTGGCCATGCACGGGCACCCGGACCGCCGGTCCGGGGAGGTGTACTGGGAGGAGGCGGATGCCTGGGCGCAGGCCGTCGCCGGCCACGAATGGTTCAGGGTTGAACCGCGCGGCGGTCTGGAAACCCTAAACGGTAGGGTTTTCCACTACGCGCTGACCGAGAAGGCGCCTGCAGCTCAAATCATTCCGGTGCAGATGGCCGACAACCCATAATTCGAACTATGGCAGCCGGCTCGGCCGCAGCAACGACGGCACCCCAGCCTGCCTGGGATCCAGCGGAACCGGGCTGACCAGAACGGCCGGGCCGCGGTGCAGGATCCCGCTGGAGAGTGCCCGGCAGCGGATGCCGCCCCGGCCACGCATCGCGGCATGGCCGCCGGGCGCGAGCACCTCATTCATCCACCCACAGGGGTGTGCTGGGCGCCCGCCGTGGAACTGAACCGCAGAGCCGCCGGCTTCCAGCACAAAATCCTGGCCAAGCAGCGGCGCCAGGTGCGCGCCCCGCAGAATGACGTTCCGCCGCGTGGCCAGGGGATCAAAGGGCGCGGCACCGAGTTCCGTAGCCATCGCCTCCAAGGCCTCGACGGCGAACAGGGTCACCGCCGCGTCCATGTGCGCCGCTTTCCCGAAGAAGCGGTCGCCCACAATGCCCTTGCCAGCCACCACCTCGGCGGCCTCGGCGTCCACAGTGGGCACGTCTGCCGCGCCTTCGCGGGCCCTGCCGAAGTACGCATGCGCCGGCGACACGAGCAGGTGCAGGATCTCGACGTCGTACCTATAGGTCGCCGTCATGCCGCCCGCGGGTTTCAGGCTCAACTACCAACATAGGCAGCAAGGTGCTTGCCGGTGAGCGTCGAAGCGTCAGCCACAAGATCAGTGGGCGCGCCCTCGAAAACGATCCGCCCGCCGTCGTGGCCTGCTCCCGGACCCAGGTCGATGATCCAGTCAGCGTGCGCCATCACTGCCTGGTGGTGCTCGATGACAATCACCGACTTTCCGGACTCAACCAGCCGGTCCAGCAGGCCCAACAGGTTCTCCACGTCGGCGAGGTGCAGGCCGGTGGTCGGTTCGTCAAGGACGTAAACGTCGCCCTTCTCGGCCATCTGCGTGGCGAGCTTGAGCCGCTGGCGCTCGCCGCCGGAGAGCGTGGTGAGCGGCTGGCCGAGGCTGAGGTAGCCCAGGCCCACGTCCTCCAGCCGGTCGAGGACAGTCCGCGCGGCTGGTGTCTTGGCCTCGCCCTCGGCGAAGAACGCGGCGGCCTCCGTTACGGACATCGCCAGCACCTCCGCGATGTTCTTGCCCCCGAGCGTGTACTCCAGCACCGACGCCTGGAAGCGGCGGCCCTCACAGTCCTCACACGGGGACTCAACCGTGGCCATCACGCCCAGCTCCGTGAAGATCACGCCGGCGCCGTTGCAGGTGGGGCAGGCGCCCTCGGAGTTTGAGCTGAACAGCGCCGGCTTCACCCCGTTGGCCTTAGCGAACGCCTTGCGGATGGGCTCCAGCATGCCGGTGTAGGTGGCCGGGTTGCTGCGCCGGGAACCCTTGATGGCGCCCTGGTCAATCACCACCACGCCCTCTCGCTTGGCCACCGAGCCGTGAATCAGCGAACTCTTGCCCGAGCCGGCCACGCCGGTAACCACCGTGAGGACACCCAGGGGGATGTCGACGTCGACACCCTGCAGGTTGTGCGTCGAAGCCCCCCGCACCTCCAGCGCCCCGGACGCCTTCCGGACGGCGTCCTTCAGCGACGCGCGGTCGCCGAGATGGCGGCCGGTGATGGTGTCGCTCTTCCTGAGGCCCTCGACGGTGCCTTCAAAACAGACCGTGCCACCCGCGCTGCCGGCGCCCGGCCCGAGGTCAACGATGTGGTCGGCGATGGCGATGGTTTCCGGCTTGTGCTCCACCACCAGCACGGTGTTGCCCTTGTCCCGCAGCTGCAGCAGGAGCTGGTTCATCCGCTCGATGTCGTGCGGGTGCAGCCCGATGGTGGGCTCATCAAAGACATATGTGACGTCGGTGAGTGAGGAGCCGAGGTGCCGGATCATTTTGGTGCGCTGTGCCTCGCCGCCGGAGAGCGTGCCGGCGGGGCGGTCCAGGCTGAGGTAGCCGAGGCCGATGTCGGAAAACGAGTCGAGCAGGTGCTGGAGCCCCCTGAGCAGGGGAGCCACCGAGGGGTCCTTGAGGCCGCGGACCCATTTGGCGAGGTCGCTGATCTGCATCTGGCACAGCTCGGCGATGTTCTTTCCGTTGATCTTCGAGGACAGGGCCTGCTGGGTCAGCCGGGTACCCTCGCACTCGGGACAGGTCTGGAAGGTCACCGCCCGCTCCACGAACCGGCGCACATGCGGCTGCATCGCCTCGGGGTCCTTGGACAGCATCGACTTCTGGATCTTCGGGATGATGCCCTCGAAGGTCAGGTTCACGCCCTCCACCTTGATCTTGGTGGGCTCCGCGAACAGCATCGTGTCCAGCTGCTTCGTCGTGAACTTCGAAATGGGCTTGTCCATCGGCAGGCCCATGCCCTCGAACAGCCGCCCGTACCAGCCGTCCATTGAGTAGCCCGGGACAATCAGCGCGCCCTCACTGAGGGACTTGCCGTCGTCGTAAAGGGCCGTGCGGTCGATGTCGCTGACGGCGCCCATCCCTTCGCACCGCGGGCACATGCCGCCCAGGTAAACGGCCTGCTGGACCACGGCCTTCTCCACCCGGCCGCCCTTCTCCGTTGACATCACGCCGCTCGCCTTGCGGGTGGGAACGTTGAAGGAGTACGCCGTGGGCGGGCCGACATAGGGAGAGCCGAGCCGGCTGAAGAGGATGCGCAGCATCGCATTCGCGTCAGTTGCGGTGCCCACAGTCGACCGCGGGTTCGCGCCCATGCGCTCCTGGTCCACGATGATCGCCGTCGTCAGGCCCTCGAGGAAGTCCACCTCGGGGCGGGCCAGCGAGGGCATAAATCCCTGCACGAACGCGCTGTAGGTCTCATTGATCATGCGCTGCGACTCTGCAGCTATGGTTGCGAACACCAGGGAGCTCTTACCCGAGCCGGACACACCCGTGAACACCGTCAGACGGCGCTTGGGCAGCTCGACGCTGACGTCCTTGAGGTTGTTTTCCCGCGCGCCCTGCACACGGATGAGGTCGTGGGTGTCGGCAGCGTGCAGCCCGTTGGTCCGCGGATCGGTGCTCGTCTCGGTACTGGTGTCCGTGCTCATCGGGTCTCCATCTGTTGGGCTGGTGCTTGGGGGAGGCCGCGCTGGCAGCCTCCCCCGGGCGTCGCTGGTTTCAATCCTCCCAGCTCAGGGCTGCTGGTTGATGCGGACGGTGTTGCCTGCCGGGTCCCGGAAGGCGCAGTCGCGAATCCCGTAGGGCTGGTCAACCGGTTCCTGGACGACGTCGGCCCCGCTCGCCTCCACTTTGGCGAACGCCGCGTCCACGTCCGGGGCGGACAGGATGACGGTGGCGTACGTGCCCTTGGCCATCATCTCGGCGATGGTGCGGCGTTCGTCGTCGGTGATGCCGGGGTCCACGGCGGGCGGGTACAGGACGATCGAGACGTCCGGCTGCCCGGCGGGGCCCACGGTGATCCACCGCATGGTGCCGCGGCCAACATCGTTGCGGATTTCGAAGCCGAGGGCGTCGCGGTAGAACGCCAGGGAAGCGTCCGGATCGGTGTGCGGAAGGAAACTGGAGCTGATGTTGATGTTCATGGCAGTCATGCTAGTTGCGGCTCCGGAGCGGGCGCTTCTCGATTCCTGACCGGTCTGGTGACCTGTTTCGCCACGCACGCGGGGATGCCCGCCGTCGAGCTTTCCGCTTCCTGTTTGTAGACGCTCGGCGGCATGCCCACCAGCTCAGTGAAGCGGGTACTGAAGGTGCCCAGGGAGGAGCAGCCGACGGCGAAGCACACCTCTGTGACGGAAAGGTCACCCCGGCGAAGCAGCGCCATGGCTCGCTCAATGCGCCGCGTCATCAGGTAGCTGTAGGGCGATTCCTGGTAGGCGAGCTTGAACCTGCGGCTCAGGTGGCCGGCGGACATGTGGACCCCACGGGCCAGCGATTCAACGTCCAGCGGTTGCGCATACTCCCGGTCGATCCGGTCCTTGACGCGCCGGAGCTCACGAAGCTCACGCAGGCGGACATCGGAGACGGGGGTGGTGGTCACAACTCAGATCGTGCTACGCCGCGGGGGAGTTGTCCAGAGCTTCGGGCAGCCGGATCCCGCGGTAAGAAGAGGACTGCCCCTTGCAAAGTGGTGAGGCGGACGGGCGCCGCCTCACCACTGAATGCGCGAATCCGGTCAGGCCGCCGGCTGAGGTGCCTTGCTGGCCTCGGCGTTGTCTGCCTTCGCCGCGTGCACCTGCGCCTGCCGGCCCAGCCAGCGGGCGCTTTCCTTCGGCGTCCGTTCCTGGGTTTCCCGGTCCACGGCGATGAGCCCGAACTTCGGCCCATAGCCAAACACCCACTCGTAGTTGTCGAATGCCGTCCACGCGATGTAGCCGCGGACGTCCACGCCGTCCGCCAGGCACGAGGCAACGCCGTCCACGGCGACCCTAAGGTAGTCCACCCGCTGGGAATCATCTTCAGTGGCCAAACCGTTTTCCGTGACGATTACGGGAATGCCGGCAATACGGTGGGCTTCCCGGATCGTGGCCTCGAGGGCCTGCGGGTAGATCTCCTCGCCCATCTGGTTGGTGTCCACGCCCTTCGGGACGGGCACGTGGCCGTTCGGGCCATAGACGGTGCGGCCATAGGTCTGGATGCCCACGAAGTCGTCACCACGGGAGGCCTCGAGGAAACGTTCGTTCACGTCGCGTCGCACCTGGTCAGCAAGCCCCTCGCCGCCGGGGATCGACTGGATGTCCGAGTTGGCGAGCGTCCATCCCACCAGCAGTTCGGGCCGGCGGGCTTTGATTGCGGTGGTGGCAGCCCGGTGTGCTGCCAGCTTCACGTCGAACGCGGCCTCGGTGGAGCAGAACTGGAACGGGGCCACGGTGCTGGCGTCGACGCCCAGGCGTTCCGCTGCTGCTGCCCAGACAGGCACGGAGCCGCGGTTTTCCGGTGCCACGCCGCCGATGCCAAAGGATTCCAGCAGCCACGGCAGGTTGGGTTCGTTCAGAGTGCAGGCGACGCCGATGAGGTCGCCCATGTGTTCCATCACCCGGTCGCAGTAGCGGGCAAAGAGTTCCGCAGTGCGGGCTCCTTCCCAGCCGCCGAGGGCCAGGAGCCAGCGCGGGGACGCGAAGTGGTGGAACGTAACCACGGGGGTGATGCCGTGGTCGTGGCAGGCCTCCAGCATGCGGCGGTAGTGGCCCAGTTCGGCGGTTGAGAAAAGTCCTTCTTCCGGCTCGATGCGCGCCCACTCGAGGGAGAACCGGTAGGTGGTGAACCCGAGGCTTGCGATCAGGGCGATGTCCTCGCGGTACCGGTGGTAGTGGTCCACGGCGTCACCTGACGGCTCGGAGAACATGCTGCCGGGCAGGTGCTCAAGGAACCAGGTATCGCTGTTGACGTTGTTCCCCTCCACCTGGTGGCCTGCGCTCGCGACGCCCCAGAGGAAGTCCTGCGGGAATGTTGTAGGGACGGTCATGTAGTTCCTTTCAGTCCAGCGCCAAAGTACGGCGCCCGGGGCCTCTCTGCCCTGGCTTTCAATCCTGTCCCGGCGCGTGACCGGGGCCACAATACTTTTTCAATCAATGACATTCTCATGTGAGCCCCCAACGCCAGCATCTGATGCTTGGAGGGAGCCGGCCAGCTGCCAGCCCCACAACACTTCTCCTCCGTTGTCACATCAGAATGCAAAGGCGCACTACATGAAACTTCTGAACGCCACCGCCCGTGCGAGCTCCGCCGTCCTGGCTGGAGCGCTCCTGCTGGGATCGCTGACCGCCTGTGGCGGCGGCTCCAGCCAGGCCACCGCCAAAGCGGACACCAGCTCCCTGACCCTCGCGATCGACAGCGATTCCGCATCGTTCGGCTTTGACCCGCTGCGCGTCTCAGCTGCCCAGCGGCAGTTCTTCGAGGGCCTCTACGAGAGCCTGATGACGCTTCAGCCGGACGGCTCGGCAGGTCCGGGCCTGGCCAAGGAGTTCAGCTACAACGCAGACAACACGGTCCTGACTCTGACGCTCAAGGACGACGTGACCTTCACGGATGGGTCCAAGCTCGACGCAGAACTGGTCAAGGCAAACCTCGACCGCCGGTCCGATCCCGCGCTGAGCGCTTACTCGGCCGTGGCTAAGGGCGGCGCGCAGGAAATCGCCTCAGTGGACGTAGTCAGCCCCACCCAGGTGGCCCTGACCTTCACCAAGCCGCAGCCCGGCTTCGAGAAGAACCTGGCCTCCACCACCGGCATGATCGTGGGCAAGAACGGCGTCACCGACACCGCTACCCTCGCAGCCACCCCGGACGGGTCCGGCCCCTACACCCTGGATCCCAGCACAGTAAAGGGCAACAAGTACGTCCTGGTGAAGAACAGCAAGAGCCCGGAAGCCGCGAAATACTCGTTCGACAAGGTCATCTTCAGCGTGGTTCAGGACCCGCAGGCCCGCGCGAACGCCGTGGTTTCCGGCCAGGCGGACGTAGCCATGCTGACCTCCAACACCGTGGACTTCGTCAAGTCCAAGGGCGTTGGTGTGTCCCAGATCGGCGGCACCGTCAACACCATGATCTCTTTCGACAAGATCGGCAAGACCGCCCCGGCGTTCGCCGAGGAGAAGGTCCGGCAGGCCATCCAGTATGCGATCAACCGCCAGGCCCTGGTGGACGCGCTGCACAAGGGTGACATCCCCGCCTGGAACGTCTTGCCCAAGGACTCCGCAGGCTTCACCAAGGACATCGAAACCAAGTTCGCCTACAACCCGGACAAGGCCAAGAGCCTGCGGGCCGAAGCCGGCTACCCGAACGGCTTTGAGTTCACCATCATCGCCAGCGCCCAGACCCAGACGGACCTGCAGGCAGTTCAAAAGGACCTCGCCGCCGTCGGAATCACCATGAACGTGAAGATGTCCTCCTCCACTGACGAAGCCTTCGCCGCCGTCGCCACCACGCCGCTCGGCTACGCGCCCCTGAACTGGGACAACCCCGTGGGCGTGATGTACGGAGCTGTCCTCAGTGGCTTCACCAACGTGCAGAAGGCCACCGATGAGCAGCTCAGCGCAGCCACCGGCGAGCTGGCTGCCGCCAAGGACGACGCCGCGGTCAAGGCAGCAGCCACCAAGTTGAACACCCGCCTGGTGGAGTCCGGTTGGATGATCCCGCTGTACGAGGCGCTCACCAACCAGGGCTACAACACCAAGAAGGTGGCGCCGGTGGAGTTCGCCGGCACCAACGCCTACCCGCTCCTCTCGTCCTACAAGCCGGCCAGCTAATACCCGCACCTGCCGGGCGGTCTTTGCGAAGAGGCCGCCCGGCAGGGCCTGACCGATGGAGGTCACCATGGCACTATTCATCACCAAGCGCCTGCTGATGGCGCTGGCCACCGTGCTGGTGGTTGCAGTGCTGGCATTCCTGCTGGTGCACGCAATGCCCGGCAGCCCCGGAGCCGTGTCCCTCGGCGCCGGGGCCACCCAGGAAGCAATCGATGAGGTCAACCAGCGGTTGGGCTGGAACGATCCCCTCCTGGTCCAGTTCTTCAGCTGGCTCGGCGCCGCAGCCCAAGGTGACCTGGGCATTTCGCTGATCGACGGCCGATCCGTCAGCACAGACCTCGCCAGCAGGCTTCCCGTCACGGCGTCGCTCGCCGCCGGAGCCACCCTGCTCAGCGCCGTCCTCGGCATAGCACTCGGCGTCACGGCTGCGGTCCGCGGCGGCACGGTGGACCGGATCATCGGCGGCGCCGCCGGTATGGCAGTGGCCCTTCCGGCCTTCTGGATCGGCATTATTTTCGTCTACCTTCTGGCCGTCCAGTCCTCCGTCTTTCCGGCCACCGGCTACGTCCCGTTCGAGGACTCCCCGCAGGACTGGGCGCTGTCCCTGGCCCTCCCGGTGATCACCCTGGCCGTGGGCGGTGCGGCATTTATCGCCCGCCAGACCCGGGCCTCCATGCTTGAGGCGCTCCAGCAGGAACACATCCGTACCCTTCGGGCCACCGCCACCCCCACCTGGAAAATCCTCTACGTCCACGCCCTGCGGTATGCCAGCCTCCCCATCGTGGCAGGCATCGCGCTGCAGTTCATCCAGCTTTTCGGAGGTTCCGTCATCGCCGAGCAACTGTTCGCCATGCCGGGCCTCGGCCAGGCCGTCCAGAACTCCGTCAGCACCCATGACGCCCCGTCCGTGCAGGGCGTGGTGGTGATCGCCACCGTCGTGGTGGTTGCCGTGAACCTGGTGCTGGAACTCGCCACCAAGTTCCTCGACCCGAAGTTGCGTGCCTCATGATCCCCAACGTTGCCCCCGCACCTGCAGACTCAGCGGAGCCGACGGCGGCTGCCGTCCTTCCCCAGGCACCCCGCCAAAGTGCCGCTAAGAGATACTCCGGCAGCAAGCTGCTCGGCTCGCCGGCCAGCATCGCCGGGGTCATCTGGCTGGCCGCGCTGGTGGCCGCCTCCCTTACCGCGCCGTTGTGGCTGCCCTTCAAAACGGAGGACCAGGACTTCACCGCCGTCCTGTCTGGGCCGACCGCCGCGCACTGGCTCGGCACTGATGAACTGGGCAGGGACCTCCTGAGCCGGATCTTTGCTTCAGCGGCCAGCACGCTGGGGACGTCCATGATCACGGTGATCGTCGCCGTCGGACTCGGAACACTCCTGGCGATGCTCGCCGCAGCCGCAGGTGAGCGCGCGGAGAACGCCATCAGCCGCGTCACCGAAATCATGATGTCCCTGCCCGGCACGGTCATCATCCTGGCCGTCATCGGCGCCGTGGGAACCAACATCCCGCTCATCATGGCAATCCTCGGCGTGCTCATTTCAGCGGGTATGTACCGGGTGATACTGGGCCAGGCCAAGTCCCTGCAGTCCCAGCTTTACGTGGACGCGGCCAAGGTGGACGGCGTCAGCACGGTGGGCATCAGCCTCCGGCATGTGCTGCCCGGCCTCACGAACACCATCGTGGTGCAGTCAGCCCTGATCTTCGCCGTCGGCATGCTCATCCAGGCCGGCCTGGCGTTCATCGGCTTCGGCCCGCCGATTCCCCAACCGAGCTGGGGCGGCATGATCCAGGGCGCCTCGCAGCACGTCTACGACGCCCCTTGGCTAATGGTCCCCACCGGCGCCGTGCTGGCGCTGACAGTCCTGGCCGCCAACGCGATTGGCAACGCCCTTGGCAAGTCACCCAATGCCACCGCCTCTCACCTGCCCTCCGCCGCTGCCCGACGCCAGCGCGCCAAAGCTGTTGCGGCCATCGCGGCCGCTACTCCGGCTCCAGAGGATGCTCCGAAGGACACACTCAGCGTCCGCAACCTCTCCGTGGGTGTGGACAACGGAGTCCGCCTGGTCACGGACGTCTCCTTCGACGTCGAGCCCGGCACCGTCCTGGGCCTGGTGGGCGAATCAGGCTGTGGCAAGACCATGACGGCGCTGTCCCTCCTGGGACTGCTTCCCTCAGGTGTCTCCGTAACCGGCGGCCAGATCCTCTGGAACGGCAAGAACCTGGCCGCGGCCACGGATAAGGATATGGAAGGCATCCGCGGACGCGACATCGCCCTTATCTCGCAGGAACCCATGCGCGCCCTGGACCCCATGTTCACAGTGGGTTACCAGCTCACCGCCGCCATCCGCCGGCTCCGCGGGATGGGCCGCGCCGACTCGAAGGCGGAGGCCTTGAGCCTGCTGGAAAAGGTAGGCATCGTGGACGCCGCGCGCATCCTCAAGACTTACCCGCACCAGATCAGCGGCGGCATGGCCCAGCGCGTGGCCATTGCCCTGGCGCTCTCCGGCCGGCCCCGCCTGCTGGTCGCCGACGAACCCACCACCGCACTGGACGTCACCGTGCAGGCGGAGATCCTTTCCTTGCTGCGCAGCCTGGTGAAGGACACCGGGATGTCCGTTGTGATGGTCACGCACGACCTTGGTGTGGTGGCCGACCTCTGCGACCAGGTGGCGGTGATGTACGCGGGCGAGGTGGTGGAAAACGGCAGGACGGACAACATCCTGGACAACCCGCGCCACCCCTACACCCTGGCCTTGCTGGCCGCTGACCCGCACGCGAACCATGCCGCGGACATGCCGGAACGGCTGGCCACCATCAACGGCCAGGTTCCGCAGCCCAAGGACTGGCCCGGCACGTGCCGCTTCGCCGCTCGCTGCCAGTTCGCCGGCTCCGCCTGCCTGGTCCCGATTCCGCTGCTTCCTTCCGGAACGGGCGACGGCGTGGTGCGCTGCGTCACGGCGGATGAACTGGCCGTCGATGGCCTGGACTGGGTGGCAACCGACGTACCCAGCCACCACGTTCTGAACCTGGTTGAACACAGGACTGCCGAAAAGGATCACGCATGAGCACCGCAACCTCAGTCCGCCCGGAAGCACCGTTGCCCGCTGCCGCCCAGCCCCTGTTGGAAGTCAAGGACCTGGTGGTCCGCTACGGACGCGGACGCAAGGCAGCGGCGACCCCCGCCGCCGTCGACAACGTCAGCTTCAGCATCAACCCAGGCGAAACCGTAGGACTCGTGGGGGAGTCCGGCTCCGGCAAGTCGACCATCGGCAAGGCGATCCTGGGACTGCAAAAGGTCTCCGGCGGGTCCATCACCTACCAAGGCAAGGACATCACCTCCGCCGGCGCCTCCCAGCGCCGGGCACTGGGCGGAGAACTGCGGGCCGTCTTCCAGGACCCCAATTCCTCGCTGAACCCCCGGAATACGGTGGGCTCCTCACTGGCTGAACCGCTCCGGCTCCGCGGCGTCAATGCTTCAGGGGCGCGGCAGCGCGCCGAGGACATGCTGGAACGCGTGGGCCTGCCCCGCGAGGCCGTGGACCGGTACCCCAGCCAGTTCTCGGGCGGACAGCGCCAGCGGATCTCCGTGGCCCGCGCCCTCATTTGCGACCCCAAACTGGTGGTCTGCGACGAAGCCGTGAGCGCCCTGGACCTTTCCACCCAGGCCCAAGTACTGAACCTCTTGGCCGACCTGCGCGATGAGCGCGGCCTGGGCTATCTCTTCATCGCCCACGACATCGCCGTGGTCCAGTTCCTGGCCCAGCGCGTGGTGGTCCTCTACCGCGGGCAGGTGATGGAAAGCGGACCTGCCACCGCCGTCACCGAGAACCCCAAGCACCCGTTCACGCAAGCCCTCGTGACAGCGTCCCCCGTACCGCGGCCCGCCGAGCAGGCCGCGCGGCGGCAGGCCCGCGTGTCCCTTGGCGTGCGGACAGGAGCAGCTGCCACCCCCGGTCCCGGAGGATGCCCCTTCCGGCTCCGTTGCCCGCTGGCCACGGACCTCTGCCGCGACGAACGCCCCGCACTCCGGCTGGTGGGCGGCTCCGCCGTCGCCTGCCACTACGCTTCGTAACCAGCCAGACCCTTTGAACCCCTGACCTTCCGTCACCTACCGGCGACCAGCAGAACGGAACACCACCCCATGCCCCTGGCACCCTGGCAAGCAGCCATGATCACCCCCGACGAAGACTTCGACGGCGCCCCGCTCCTGCGCAAGGAATTCCGGCTGGCGGAGGGCCACGGCGCCGTGGCCAAGGCGACGCTGCGGGCTACGGCCTTCGGCGTGTACGAGGCTGTCATCAACGGCGTTCCGGTGGGGGAGGACGTGCTGAGCCCCGGCTGGAGCTCCTACGAATGGCGGCTCCGCTACCGCAGCTATGACGTGACCGGGCTGGTGCAGCCGGCAACCGTCATCGGTGTGTCCCTGGGCAACGGCTGGTACCGCGGGCGCCTCGCCTGGCATGGCATGTCCAACCTCTACGGGGACCAGTTGGGGTTCTTCGGGCAGCTGGAGGTCGAGTACGAGGACGGATTCGTCCAGTGCGTCGCTTCCGATTCCTCCTGGCAGTCAGGCCCCTCGGCCACCACCGAGAACGACCTCTACGACGGGCAGACCATCGATGCCCGCCGGAACCAGCCCGGCTGGGCGGAGCCAAACTTCGACGCCGGGACCTGGGCGGGGGTGCGCGCGCTGGAGTTCGACGTCGACCGGCTGGCTGAGCCGGTCAGCCCGCCGGTGGTGCGCGCGGATGTTCTCAAGCCGGTGCAGATTTTCACGTCGCCCAGCGGCAAAACACTGCTGGACTTTGGACAGAACCTGGTGGGCTGGCTCCGGTTCACCGTCGAGGGCGAGGCGGGGGAGGCCATCACCGTGCGGCATGCCGAAGTGCTGGAAGACGGCGAGCTGGGTGTCCGCCCCCTCCGGTCCGCCAAGGCCGCGGACACGTTCATCCTGTCCGGCGGTGAGGACTTCTTCGAGCCCACCAAGACGTTCCATGGTTTCCGCTATGCAGAGGTGTCCGGCTGGCCCGGCACGCTCACCGAAGACTCGCTGGAGGCGGTGGTGGTCCATTCGGAGCTTGAGCGCACCGGCACCTTCGAGTGCTCCAACGAACTGGTCAACCAGCTGCACCGCAACATCGTCTGGGGACTCCGGGGCAACTTCCTGGACCTCCCCACCGACTGCCCGCAGCGCGATGAGCGGCTCGGCTGGACCGGGGACATCGCAGTGTTCGCCCCCACCGCGGCGTTCCTCTACGACGTCAAGGGCTTCCTGCAGGACTGGCTCCTGGACCTCGCGGCCGAGCAGAAGGCAGCCGACGGCCTGGTGCCCATCACGGTCCCCGACGCGCTGAAATACTGCCCGCAGCCACCAGAGTTCCCTGCGCCGGAATCATCCGCTCTGTGGAGCGAAGCCTCCGTCTGGGTGCCGTGGGCCCTGTGGGAGGCCTACGGCGATGACACAGTCTTGAAGAACCAGTACGAATCGATGGCCTCGCACACCCGCCGCGTCGAGGGGCTGCTTTCGCCCACCGGGCTCTGGGACCAGGGCTTCCAGTTCGGTGACTGGCTGGACCCGGACGCCGATCCGGACAAGCCGTGGGACGCGAAGGCGGACACCGGCGTCGTCGCCACCACCTGCATGTTCCGCACCGCCTCTATCACCGCGAAGACCGCACGGCTGCTGGGGCACCAGGACGACGCCGAGTACTTTGAGCAGCTCGCGGCACGGGTCCAGGCCTCGTTCCTGGAGCACTACGTGGCGGCCGACGGCACCATCCACAGCGACTGCACCACGGTCTACGCGCTTGCCATCACGTTTGGGATCCTTCCCAGCCCGGAGCACGTTGATTTCGCGGGAGAGCGCCTCGCTGAGCTGGTCCGAAAGAACAACTACCGCGTATCCACGGGTTTCGCCGGTACCCCATTCATCACCGGGGCCCTCACGGATACGGGCCACAGTGAGGAGGCCTACCGCCTGCTGCTGGAACAGGGCTGCCCGTCCTGGCTCTACCCGGTGACCATGGGGGCCACCACCGTGTGGGAGCGATGGGATTCCATGCTTCCGGACGGCACCATCAACCCCGGCGAGATGACCAGCTTCAACCACTACGCCCTCGGCGCGGTGGCCGACTGGATGCACAAAACGGTTGGCGGGATCAGCCCGCTGGCGCCGGGGTACAGCAAGGTCCGGATCGCGCCCGTGCCCGGGCAGGGAATCGACTGGGCAAAGACCGCACTGAAGACGCCACACGGAACCGTCCGTGTGGAATGGAAGCTCGACGACGGCGTTCTCCACCTCGAGGCGACGGTACCTGAGGGAGTGGAGGCCGACGTCGTACTTCCGGGCGGTGAGCACCGCAGCGTCGGCGGCGGGACGCACCAGTTCACCTCGCCCGCCGCGCTGGCCGTCCCGACAGCGACGTAAAGGCTTTGGCAGCTATGGCTGAGGGACCGGGGGAGCTGACTTTAGTGGCGGGTTGCCTTGGCGGTGGCGTCACTCGCGCGTAGGTTGGCAGGAGTTCTTTGTCTACCAGCCGACACCGAGGAGGAGCCATGAGCGACGGCGCCATGGACAGCACCGGCCCAACGAACAGTCCGGCCAACCCGCCGCAGCAGCTTGCGTCAAAGGCCGGCCATGCCGACCGCATTGATGACGACGGCGGCCGTCCCGCCAAATGGCGCATCGTCGGGCCCGGCCTGGTGGTCGCAGCCACCGGGGTGGGCGCTGCTGACATGGTGGCCACTTTGGTGGCGGGCTCCCGGTACGGTTACGGCCTCTTCTGGGCTGTCATCGTTGGCGTGGTCCTGAAGATCATCCTCGTTGAAGGCGCGGGACGCTACACGCTGGCAACGGGAAAGACGATCTTCGAGGGATGGCGTTCCCTCGGCAAGTGGACCACCTGGTACTTCGGGCCTTACATCATGATCTGGGGCTTCGTCTACGGAGCCACGGCCATGTCCTCCGCGGCCCTGCCGCTCGCGGCCGTGTTCCCGATCCTGCCGTTGTGGGCATGGGCCATCCTGATGGGTCTGGCCGGTTTCGCGATGGTGTGGTGGGGCAAGTACGCCACCTTCGAGAAGATCACTGCCGTGCTGGTGGGCATGATGTTTGTGACCGTGGTGGGCCTGGCCATCATTGCCGCGCCAAACATCCCGGAAATGCTCACCGGCCTGATCCCGATGATCCCCTCAACCGACGACGGCGTTTTCTACACCCTGGCCCTGGCAGGCGGCGTGGGCGGAACCATCACGCTTGCGGCCTACGGGTACTGGCTCCGCGAAAAGGGCTGGTACACGCCGAAGTGGATGAAGGTCATGCGGATCGACAACTCGATGGCTTACGTGATGACCGGGATCTTCGTGATCGCCATGCTCATCGTGGGCGCGGAGGTTGTCCGCTCCGCGGGTGTCTCCCTCAGTGCGAGCGATGAAGGGCTCCTGGATCTCTACGACGTCCTGAAGGCGGAGTACGGCGACGTGGTGGGAACCGGCTTCCTCGTCGGGTTCTGGGCTGCTTCCTTCTCCTCCATCATCGGCGTCTGGAATGGTGTTTCCCTGATGTTCGCCGACTTCTGGGGGAACATGCGGGGTAAGGAATCCGGGCACCCTGATACCCGGGTGGGCGGGAAATACTTCAAGTTCTACATTCTGTGGCTCACCTTCCCGCCCATGGTCCTCTTCGCCCTTGGCCAGCCCATCGGCCTGATCCTGCTTTACGGTGCTTTGGGTTCGCTGTTTATGCCGTTCCTGGCACTGACTCTGCTCGGTCTGCTCAACGGCAGGCGGATACCCAAGGCCTGGGCCAACAAACTGCACTCCAACATTGCGCTGGGAGTTTGCGCCCTGCTGTTTGTCGTCCTGGGCATCCGCCAATTCTGGACTTCTCTTTCGCCGCTCTTCGGCGGGTAGCGAAGGCGGAGCAGTGAGAGAGCGTCACCCCTCGGAGTGCGTCCGCACGTCGGGGCTGACCTCGGCGAGGTGGCCCAGGTTCCTCGAGACCGCGCGCGCCGTGGCGCGGACCGCCGGTGCCAGCACGTTGGGCGGGGTTGAACCGTCCGGCACCACGATGGACAGCGCTGCCACCACCGAACCCTGCGCGTCGAAGACCGGCGAGGCCACGGACACGGTCTTTGACGGGTGGGAGCGGCGAATCATCGCAATTCCTGTGCGCCGCACATCGGACAAAGTGCGGCGCAGCTGGCCCTCCGGCATACTCTCCACGCCGGGTTCGTTCTCCGGCGGCTTGCGCAGCGTGGCCTCCTGGAACTGCTGGTCGGCCCCAGCCAGCAGCACCAGCCCGACGGCGGTGCTCCGCAGCGGCGCCCGCCCGCCCACCCGGTACGCCACCTCGGTGGCGTCTTTCGAGGACAGCCTTTCGATCAGCACGGCCTCCTCGTTGTCCCGGACGGCCAGCAGGACGTGGTGCCTCGTCACCTCGAAGAGGTCCTCAAGATAGGGCAGCGCGATCTCGCGCACCCCATGACCGCGCGGCGACAGTGACGCCACCTCCCACAGGCGGACGCCGACGACGTACCGGCCGTCGTCGAGCCGTTCCAGCGCACCCCAGGCCACCAGCCGGGCGATCAGTCGCAGCGCCGTAGGTGCGGGCATCCCCGCGTGGCGCGCCAGCTCCGAGAGGGTCAGCGCACGACGTCGGTCGGAGAAGACTGCGAGCAGGCTCAGCGCCCGGTCGATCACCGGTTCGCCCTGCTTGGGCCGCTTCCCGCGGGTGGGAGTGGGTTCAGTGTCCAAAGGGACAGTCATGCGTGGGGTCCTTGCGCCGTTGGAAGTTGGACTCCGAAGTCCGTGAGCTAGACCACAATACTATTCCAACCAATGAAAGAACGCTGTGGGGAGTAGTTGCTGGAAACGAAGCTGGAACCCCAGCTACTCCACGTTCAGGAGCTTCCTGCATGACCTCCACCAGTCTCGACGCCGGCGTCGAGGAAACACACCTGGCCCAGCACGCGCCCACCCGACTTCGCGCGGAGCACCTCCTCGAGGCAATGGGCACAGCCAACACCCGGCCGCGCCTTAGCTGGTGCCCGCCCGAGGGAACACTCTTGCAGGCCGCCTACCAGATCACAACAAGCAACGGCTGGGACACCGGCCGCATGGAGTCCGCGCAGCACCTCCTGGTTCCGTACTCCGGCCCGGCGCTGGAATCGCGCAGCCGGTTCGAGTGGCAGGTGCGAACCTGGAACACCAATGCCGACGGCACGGAAACCGAAAGCGCCTGGTCCAAACCGATGCCCGTGGAGCTGGGACTCCTGCACGCCTCGGACTGGGCCGCGCGGTGGATCGGCCCGGAGGAACCCGTTGTTCCGGCTCCCCGCGAACGCCCGGGCTACGCCCTGCACAAGACCTTCACCGTGGCCGCCGCGCCGGAGGTTGGCCGCGCCTACGCCACAGCCCACGGCATCTACGAGCTGTTCCTCAACGGGCAGCGGGTGGGCGACCAACAACTCACCCCCGGCTCCACCAGCTACAACACCACCCTCCAGGTCCAGGCCTACGACATCACCGCGTTGTTGCGCCCCGGCACCAACACGATCAGGGCGGTCCTCACGGACGGCTGGTACCGCGGAACCTTCGGATACACGCGCGACGCCGGCATGTACGGCACGCACACCGCACTCCTTGCTCAGCTGGAGCTGCGGTCCGGGGACAGCAGGACGGTCATCGGCACCGATGAGTCCTGGCTGGTTTCGCGATCGGAGATCCTAAGCGCGGACCTGATGGGCGGGCAGCGGGTGGACTTCCGCCGGCTGGATGAGCCGGAAGGGAAGGAGAGCGCGGCACCCAAGGAACTCCAAGCACCCAAGGGGAGTGCCGCCGTCGTACGGAATGGCAGCTACGAAACCCTGACTGGCCCTGTAGCGCCGCCCACCCGGCTCGTGGAGGAACTCGTGCCGGTGTCCATCACCCGCCTTGCCAGCGGCCACCAGGTGGTGGACTTCGGCCAGAACATCCACGGCTGGGTGCGGTTGACCAGGCTCGGAGCGCCGGGGGAGACAGTAACCCTCGTCTACGGCGAGGCGCTGGGCGCGGATGGCGACGTGACCCTGGACCACCTGCGCCCGCATGACTTCCGCCGCCCGGGCCAGTTCCTGTCCGCGGGGCAGGTCGATGAGGTGACGGCGTCGGGCGCTCCGGGGGAAGTGTTTGAGCCCCGGCACACCACCCACGGCTTCCAGTACGTGTCCGTGCAGGGCCTTCCCGCGGACCTGGCGCCGGGGGACATCACCGCATGCCTGGTCCAGACGGACCTGGAGTCTCTGGGCACGTTCACCTGCAGTGACGAGCGGCTGAACAAGCTCCACGAGATTGTGCAGTGGAGCTTCCGGGACAACGCCTGCGAGGTCCCCACCGACTGCCCGCAGCGGGAAAAGGCCGGCTGGACGGGGGACTGGCAGCTGTTCGTGCCCACGGCTGCGTACCTCTACGACGTGGCAGGCTTCTCGCGGAAGTGGCTCAACGACGTCCGCGCCGATCAGTGGGAAAACGGGGTGATTGCCAACATCTCGCCGTCGCCCGGCCCGGACACCACGTCGGCCGACTTCATGGCGTTCGTGAACGGCTCGGCGGGTTGGGGTGACGCCATCGTGATGGTGCCGTGGGAGCTCTATCTGGCAACCCGCGATACCCACATTCTTGAGGAGAACTGGGAGGCCATGAAGCGCTGGCTCGGCTTCGTCCGGACCACCGCCGAATCCAACCGGCACCCTGACCGTGCGGCCGCCAACCCAGCACCGGCGCCGCACGAGCAGTACCTCTGGGACACCGGCTTCCACTGGGGCGAATGGATGGAACCTGACGGCCCTGAACCGGACCTTTTCGCCGCCCGCTCCGCCGATCACGGCATCGTGGCCACCGCCTACTACCGGAACACCACCACGCTGATGGCACTAATTGCCGGTGCCCTCGGCCGCAGGGAGGAGGCCGTTGTGCTCGCCGAGCTCTCAGAGAACGTCCGGCAGGCCTGGTCGACGGAATACCTGGACTCCGCCGGGCACGTCACCCAGCCCAGCCAAGCCAACTGCGTCCGCGCGCTCGCATTCGATCTTGTCCGCGAAGAGCAGCGCGCCGCTGTCACCGCCCAATTGGTTTCGCTGATCAGGGCCGCGGGCACCCACGTGGGGACCGGCTTCCTGGCCACGCCCTACCTGCTGCCCGTCCTCGCCGAGAACGGTGAACTGGACCTGGCCTACGAACTCCTCATGCAGGACTCTGAACCTTCGTGGCTGGTGATGGTGGACCGCGGCGCCACCACCATGTGGGAGCTGTGGAACGGCCTCGACGCCGACGGGCACCCGCGCCAGTCGCTGAACCACTACAGCAAGGGCGCCGTGGTGTCCTTCCTCCACCGCTACACGGCAGGACTGCGGCAGGCACCCGGCAGTGCCGGCTACGAGCGGATCATCATCGAGCCGCGCCCGGGCGCCGGCCTGACCTCTGCGGCCACGTCGCACATAAGCCCGCAGGGCCTGATTGAGGTGCAGTGGGTAACGGACGACGGCGGGCTGCAGCTGAGTGCGGCTGTCCCGCCCGGGACCATCGCCGAAGTCCGCCTCCCCGGCCAGCCTCCCGCCGTCGCCGGGCCCGGAAAGCACCACTTTCCAGCCCCCGCCAGCGGCGGAACCACCCCCGAACCCCAGCTCGTAAGGAGCGCACCATGAGTGTCGATGAAGCCACCGAGGCCTACGAAACCAAACGAATGAATACTGTGCGGCCGGGCGGTGTGGAGGTTCCGCCGTTTCCCGTCTTCGACGCTCCGGGCTTTCCCGGGAACGTCTCGGACATCTCCGCGGTCCACCGCGAAGTTACCTACGCCCGTGCCATCGGCTTCCGGCCGCTCAAGATGGACATCTGGCTACCGCGCCAGGCCAACGGACCCGTCCCGCTGGTGGTGTGGGTCCACGGCGGCGCCTTCCAACTCGGTGACCGCCGGGAGCTGCCGCCCACATTCGCGCCGGACTCGGTGTTCCGCCTGCTGAACGAGGCCGGGATTGCCTGCGCCACGGTTGACTACCGGCATTGCCTCGAGGCGCCGTTCCCGGCGCAGCTGCATGATTTGAAGGCCGCTGTCCGTTATCTGCGGGAATTCGCAGCGGACCTCAGCGTGGATCCGGGACGGTTCGGCGCCTGGGGCGAGTCCGCCGGCGGCCACCTCGTGGCCTTGCTGGGGCTGACCGGGAACCGCGGGGACCTGCACGGCGGCCTCGGGGCACAGGGGCACTCAAGCTGCATCAGCGCCGTCGTCGACTTCTACGGTGTGTCCTCGCTGGTGGACATCCCGCCCATGGAAACTCCGGCTGGCTTGTTCCCGCCGGCCTTGACCGCCGCCGTTCCGGCCGGGATGCCGCTGCAGCCCGAGTACATGCTGGTGGGCGGGTCGGACGATCCCGCGCTCCTGGCTGCGGCAAGCCCGGTCAGCTACGTCACTGCTGATGCGCCGCCATTCCTGCTGATCCACGGCGACAGCGACGGCTTGGTGCCGCATTCACAGACCGACCTCCTGGCCGCCGCGCTCGCGGACGCCGGAGTGGAGCACGAAGTGGTCACCATCGAAGGCGGAGATCACTGCTTCTTCGGCGCGGAGGAGCAGATGGATGCCATCCTTGCTGCAGCCGTCAACTTCCTCAGCGAGACGCTGGCCAGGCCATGACCTCGCGACAACGGGAGTCCTCTGCTCCTGCCGACGGCGGGACGTTGGCGCCGGACGCGGGCTTTGCCGGGTATCTGGCGGCCGCTGAGGGCCCGGTAACCATAGCGGCACAAGTCGGCCCCGATGTTCCCATCCGCACAGTCACCGCTGATGGCAGGCACGGGCCGGTAGCCATCAGGATTTACGGCGAAACGGTAGGGGCGGCCGGGCCTGCGCTGGTGTGGCTGCACGGTGGCGGCTTCGTCAGCGGCGGGCTGGACATGCCTGAATCGGACTACCTGGCCAGGGTGCTGGCCGCTTCCGGGACGCCGGTGCTGTCGGTGGACTACCGCCTTGCCCGCGACGGGGTGCACTTTCCCGTGCCCCACGAGGACGCCTTGGCCGGCTGGTTCTGGGTTCGAAGCAACGCCGCAGGGCTGGGGCTGGATCCGGAGCTCTTGTGCCTGGGCGGAGCGGGTGCGGGCGGAAACCTCGCGGTGGGTGCTGCGCTGTACCTCACCGACGCCGGAAAGCCTCTCCCGGCGAAGCTTCTGCTGGCTTATCCCTTCCTCCACGCCGAGTTGCCGCCGCCTGCCGGCGGGCTGGACGAGGAGGTGATGGCCACCCTGCCCCGGTACCTTCGCTTCACCCTCGAGGACTGCGTGCGGAACGCGGAAAACTACATCGGCGGTCCGGTCAGCATGGCGTCCTCGTATGCCATGCCTGGCTACGCCGACCCTTCCGGACTGCCGCCCACGGCCATCGTCGCCTGCGAGTACGACGACGTCCGCGGCTCTTCCGAGCTCTTCGCGGCGGGTTTGGAGCAGGCGGGCGTTCCGGTGTCATTTTTCCTGGCCCGCGGCGCCGTCCACGGCCACCTCAACCATGCGGCTGGCAGCCCGGAGGCGCAGCCCGTTCTGGATTTCCTGGCAAGGGAGCTGGCGTCGGCGAAGGCGGTGTGAGGTCATCCGGGCGGCCATGAGGGCAGCAGGCCCGGATTAGCCCAAAGCTTTGTCCGCGCCGGTGGCCAGCGGAACGCTGGCTGTGTCATGGGTGCTCGACCAGATCTGGCTCATCTCCTCGGAGGACTGTTCCACGATCCTGCTCATGGCTGCATGGGCTGCGCCCGCCTCCCGGCGCTGGATGGCGCTCGCCACGTCCACGTGCAGCTGCAGTGCTTCATGGTGCGGTAGGTGGGGCATCAGGCCATGCTGGGAACGTCCGGTAAGGACTTCAGCCACGAGATCCTGAAGCTGGGAAAACATGGCATTGCCGGAGGCTTTGAGCACAGCCGCGTGGAACTCCACGTCCAGCCGGAGGAACTCCTCCTGTTCGCCGCGCTGGCCGGCGGCCCATAGCCGTGCTGCAAGGGAGACAAGTTCGCTGCCGGCGTCCCAGGACCCGCGTTCGGCGGCAAGACGGGCGGCCTGCGGTTCTACCGCTCCCCGCAGTTCGTTAAGCGACTGCAGTTGCTCCAGCCGGCGGGAGGACGCCAGCCGCCAGCGGATCACCTCGGGGTCGTAGAGGTTCCAGGATTCTTCAGGCTGCACCACAGTGCCGAAGCGCCGACGGGACTCGAGCATTCCTTTTGACGAGAGCACCCGCGCTGCCTCCCGGACCACCGAACGGGATACCTTATGCTGCTCCTCCAACTCGTCCAGCCTCAGGATGGAAAGTGGCGCGAGCCGCCCGTCCGCGATTGCCAGGCCGAGGCTCTGTACCAACGCCGCGTGCCGGTCCGTAGGGGACGCCACCCTTGGAAGTCTCATGCCTAAATCATACTGGTCGGCAAAAAGGGGTTGTCTAAGTCTGACTTATCGGCTTATGCTCGCGTCCAGAGCAGACGTAAAGAAGCGTCAGCGCCCGGCTGGGCAGTGACGCCAGCCAAGGAAAAAGGGAGTCGTAATGAAGCGACGTGCAGTAATGAAGTACGCGGCAGTCGCCGCCGCACTTTCGTTCGGGCTCACGGCCTGCAGCGGGAGCGGCAGTGACGATGCCAAGGAATCAGGTGTCGTCCGGGTGACGCTCGCCAACCATGTGTGGACTGAAGGCATCAAGGCCGCCATCCCCGAGTTTGAGCAGTCCAGCGGCCTGAAAGTGGAGCTGACCCAGCTCGGCGAAGACCAGCTCTCTGACCAGTACAACGTCAAGCTCAACGCCGGCAGCGATGAAATCGACGTGATGATGTACCGCCCGCTCCAGGAAGGCAAGGCATTCGCAAAGAATGGCTACCTTGCCGACCTCACCGAAAAGGTGTCCTCTGATTCCGGCTGGGACTGGAAGGACTACCAGGAGGGCCCGGTCAAGGCCACCACCGCCGACGGCAAGGTTGTAGGCGTCCCGATCATCACCGAGCGCGAGGTCCTTTACTACCGCAAGGACCTCCTGAAGGCCGCGGGCCTGGAGGTCCCCAAGACCATGGAGGAGCTTGAAGCGGCTGCCAAGGCCATCAAGGAATCCACCCCGGATACCGCAGGCTTCGTGGCCCGCACCGGCAAATCCACGGCCGTCACCCAGTTCTCCAGCTTCCTGTACAGCTTCGGCGGTGACTTCACCGACTCCAGCGGCAAGTCCGCCGTCAACTCGGACGCTGCCAAGCAGGCCTACGCCTACTACGGCGGCCTGATCAAGAACTACGGCCCCGCCAACGTCAGCACCGATATGAGCTGGCCCGAGGCCATGGCCATCTTCACCCAGGGCAAGGCCGCCTTCTACACCGAGGCTGACTCGCTCTACAAGAACGCCACCGATCCGGCCAAGTCGAAAGTGGCGGACGAGGTTGGGTTCGCACCCCTGCCGGCAGGTCCAGCTGGTTCCAAGCCGTACAACATCCCCTCCTGGGGCCTGGCAGTGAACGAGGCTTCCAGCAACCAGGACAATGCCTGGAAGTTCATCCAGTGGGCCACGAGCAAGGAACGTACCCTGGCTGCACAGAAGGCCGGTGTTCCCGGGCCCCGCGCCTCCGTCTGGGCCAACCCTGAGGGAACCTCCACCTACCCCA
The DNA here is from genome assembly GCF_002929215.1 of Arthrobacter sp. ZGTC412. Taxonomy (GTDB): domain Bacteria; phylum Actinomycetota; class Actinomycetes; order Actinomycetales; family Micrococcaceae; genus Arthrobacter. The sequence goes on along the minus strand of NZ_PJII01000021.1, from coordinate 7,987 downwards.
AGGACCTCGCCGATGCAATCGCCGTCAGTGCAAAAAACGGTGTGGGCCATGACCGCCCCGAGGTTGTCACCGTGGGCAAGGCCAGGGAAATCGTGGGTGAGCCGATTGTAGCCAGCATCACCGGCGCCGACGCCTCCGCTGCAGCCGACTCGGCCCATGACGCCTTCCAGAAGTTCCTGGACAGCGAAGAAAAGTAGTAATGCCACAGGCGCCTGCGCGCCTTTGCATCACAGCCAGCACCACAGTCCGGCGGGACGGCAGCCCCGTTGCCGTCCCGCCGCGCACCGCTTCCCCCCAAAACTCCTTAGGTGAACCATGTCCGTAACGAACGCTCCCCGCAGCGCTCCCGCCCGCAGCGCCGGCCGCCCTCCCAGCTTCGGTGGGAACGTCTCCGCCTGGTCCAACCGGCACCGCAAATGGCTTTTTGCGGCCCCCGCCATGATTTTCGTCGGCATCCTGATCGTCTTCCCGCTGGTGTGGACCCTTTACCTGAGCCTTACCGATTCGCAGGGCTCCGTCCGCGCCGCCACAGAGTTCATCGGCTTCCAGAACTACCTCACTGTTCTTACTGACACCGAGCGGTTCTGGCCTGCGGTGGGCCGCACGCTGACCTTCACCGGTGTTGCCCTGGTCTGCGAGGTGGTGCTCGGCATGGGCATCGCACTGCTCCTCTGGCGTCCTTTCCGCGGTGAAAAGTGGGTCCGGGTGGCAATCCTGCTTCCCCTGGTGGCCACCCCCGTTGCCGTCGGCATGATGTGGCGCCTGATTTTCGACCCGAACATCGGCTTCGCCAACCAGCTGCTGGGCATGATCGGCATCCCGCCGCAGCCTTGGCTTTCCGGCCAGGACACCGCGCTCGGGACCACCATCTTTATGGACGTGTGGCAGTGGACCCCCATGGTGGTGCTGATCCTTCTTGCCGGCCTGACGTCCCTCTCCGATGAGCCGGACGAGGCTGCCCGGGTGGACGGCGCCAACGCCTTCCAGCGCTTCTTCTACATCACCCTGCCGCTCATGATGCCCACCGTGATCGTCGCCATCCTGCTCCGCGGCATCGATGCCCTGAAGACCTTCGACATCCTGTACGCCACCAAGGGCAAGGGCGGTGGATCCTTCAACGAAGTGGAAACCCTCAATGTCTACGCCTACGGCCTGAGCTTCGACTACAACCAGTACGGGCTGTCCTCCGCCGTCCTGATCCTGTTCTTCATGATCATCATCGGCTCGATGTGGCTGCTGACCATGCGCAAGAAAGCGGTAAGCAAATGACCGTCCTGACCCCCAGCCAAACGTCCGCCGGAAAGCCCCAGGTGCTTCGCCGCCGTCGGAAGCCCCTGGGCACCCGCGCGTACAAGGCCTTCCGCGTTGTGGCCCTCATTGCCGTGGTGCTGTTCCTCATCGCCCCGCTGTTCTGGATGTTCCTTGCCTCCCTCAAGACCAACGTGGACATCTACGACACCGGCAAGGCCCTGTTCTTCACGCCCACAGGCGAAAACTACGCCAACGTGCTCCAACGGAACAACTACTTTGTCTTCATCTTCAACAGCTTCTGGGTGGCCTTCGTTTCCACCGTGCTGTCAATCGTGCTTGGAGTTCCCGCAGCCTATGCGATGAGCCGCTTCACCATGCACCGCTCGGCGCTCGTGGTCCTGATGGCCCGCGTGATCCCCGGCGTTTCGCTGCTGGTGCCGTGGTACTACGTGTTCTCCAACCTGCGGATGGTGGGCCGGTTCGAGGTGCTGATCCTCAGCCACATGTTCGTTGCGCTGCCGCTGATTGTCTACATCATGATGAGCTACTTTGATTCCCTGCCGCTGGAGCTGGAGGAGTCCGCCCAGGTGGACGGCCTCACGCCGATCGGGGCCTTCCGCCGCATCACGCTGCCGCTTTCCGTCGCCGGAATTGCCACCGCCGGGATCCTCTCCTTCATCTTTTCCTGGAACAACTTCATGTTTGCCCTGGTGCTCTCCGGCTCCAGCACCAAGACGCTGCCCGTGGCCATCTTCGACTTTGTGTCCTACGCCAGCATCGACTGGGGCGGGCTGATGGCCGCGGCTACCGTCGTCACCATCCCGATCATGATCATTGCGCTTTTCACGCAGAAGTACATCGTCTCCGGCCTCACCGCCGGTGCGACCAAGGGCTAGGCACCAGATGACCTTCATCAGCAGGATTGAAACCTTCCTCGTCGCGCCGCGCTGGCTCTTCGTCCGGATCGAGACCGACAGCGGAATCGTCGGCTGGGGCGAAGCGACGTGCGAAGGCCGCAGCGAAACGGTGCGCACCGCCGTCGAGCAGCTCGCCGAGTTCCTGATCGGCAATGACGCGCTGCGGATCGAGGACCACTGGCAGGTGATGACCAAGGGGTCCTTCTACCGCGGCGGACCAATCCTTGCCAGCGCCGTGTCGGGCCTGGACCAGGCCCTCTGGGACATCGCCGGCAAGCACTTCAACGCGCCCGTGCACCAGCTCCTCGGCGGCCACGTCCGGGACCGGATTCGGATGTACGGCTGGGTAGGCGGCGACGAACCCAACGAGGTGGCCGACCAGATCAGCGCGCAGTTGGAGGTTGGCCTCACCGCGGTGAAGATGAACGCCAGCGGCCGGATGAGCCCGATCGCCTCCGTGGCCGAGATCGACGGCGTGGTCCGCCGGGTCGCAGCCGCCCGCGAAGTCCTCGGCGAACACCGCGACGTGGCGGTGGACTTCCACGGCCGCTTCAGCCTGGCCAATGCCCGCCGTGTGGCACCCCTGCTGGAACCCTACCGGCCCTTCTTCCTCGAAGAACCCGTGGTCCCGGAAAACACGCACCTTCTGCGCGAGTTCACCTCGTCCACCACAACGCCGGTCTCCACCGGTGAGCGGCTCTACAGCCGCCAGGAATTCCTGCCGGCGCTGCAGGCCGGCATCGCCGTCGCCCAGCCGGATCTCTCCCATGCGGGCGGCATCACCGAGGTTCGCAAGATCGCCTCGCTGGCCGAGGTCTACGAGGTCCAGCTGGCGCCGCACTGCCCGCTGGGTCCGCTGGCGCTCGCCGCGTGCCTTCAGGTGGGCTTCGCGACGCCCAACTTCCTGATCCAGGAACAGAGCATCGGCATCCACTACAACCAGGGCGCAGAGGTCCTGGACTATGTGGTGGACAAAACGCCGCTGAAGTTTGTGGACGGGCACATCGAACGGCTCACTGGCCCCGGCCTGGGCATCGAGATCGATGAAGCTGTGGTCCGCGCCGCGGATAAACGCGGACACGCCTGGCGGGGCCCGGTGTGGCGCCAGCCGGACGGCGCTTTCGCGGAATGGTGACGGCGCGGACCGCTGGCTCGGAAATGGACACCCCTTCAAAGGAGAAGCCCAGTATGGAGAACACCCTGACCCCCGAAGCCCTGCTGGCCGGGGTACGCGAGAGCCGGCTGGTGGCGATCGTCCGTGGCAACGACGGACCGGCCGCCGGAAGGGCAGCGCTTGCCGCGATGGAGGAGGGCTTCCAGTACGTTGAAATCGCCCTCACGACTCCCGGAGCGCTCGAGGCTATCAGCGAGGTGCGCGCAGCCGCTCCCGCCGGGTGCTTCGTAGGCGCCGGAACAGTGCTGACAAAGCAGGACGTGGATGACGTCGCCGCGGCCGGCGGCCAGTTCGTGGTCACGCCGTCACTGGCACCCTCCATCGAGGAAGCGGCTGGCCGGGGCGTCCCCGTCCTTGCCGGAGCCCTCACCCCGAGCGAGGCCTTAGAGGCCATGAACCGGGGCGCCACCGCGGTCAAGCTTTTTCCCGCCTCCATCGGCGGACCGGGTTACCTGAAGGCACTGCGCGACCCGTTCCCGGACATCCCGTTCATCGCGGTGGGCGGCGTGGGACTCGATGAAGCCGCGGGATACTGGGGAGCCGGCGCAATAGCGGTAGGGCTGGGAGGCCCGCTGTTCGGCGATGCCGGATCCGGCGGCGACCTTGCCCCCATGCGCGAGCGTGCACGCCGCTTCGTGGCCCTGGCCGCAGACTTTGACCACCGGACCGCCGCGGAGAGCCAGCGGTGACTGCCGCCGTCGCGCGCCCTACCGTGGACCTTCTGACCTTCGGCGAGTCCATGGTCTCGCTGCGCTCCGCCGGGCCGCTGTCCGCCGGCGGCGCCCTGACTATGCACGTTGCCGGCGCCGAGTCGAACGTGGCCGTCGGCGTCGCGCGGCTCGGGCACAGTGTCAGCTGGGCCGGCGTGGTGGGTGCCGATCCGCATGGCGAGTTCATCCTCCGCCAGCTCCGCGCTGAGGGAGTCGGGCTGCAGCACCGTGAGGACCCTGCCCGCCGGACCGGAGTGATGTTCCTCGAGCAGCGCACGGCTGATGTTACCCGCGCCTTCTATTACCGCTCCGGCTCGGCAGGGTCAACGCTGTGCCCGGAGGACGTGGACCGCGCGCTCCAGGCGGGGCCGCGTGTCCTCCACCTGACCGGCATCACGGCGGCCCTCAGCCACGAGTCTCGGAAGGCCGTGGAGTACGCTGCCGAACAAGCCGCGGGTGACCGCGTGGTGGTGTCCCTGGACGTCAACTACCGCAGCAAGCTCTGGTCCCGAGAAGAGGCGCGGAAGGTGCTCACGCCGCTGGTGCGGCATGCCAGCATCGTGATCGCTTCCGACGACGAGCTCGGCCTGGTGGCCACCGCGCCGGCGGGCGCGGATGACACGGACGACACGGACACAAGTGAATTGGCGATGGTTACCGAGCTCCTGGGCCTCGGAGTGCGCGAAGTGGTGGTCAAGCGCGGTGCTGCCGGCGCCAGCGTCCACACCCCGGATGGCCGGTGGGATGCCCCGGCGGTGCCCGTCACCAGCATCGACACGGTGGGAGCCGGCGACGCGTTCACCGCCGGCTACTTGTCCGGCGTGCTCGACGGCGCCGACGTACCCGGCCGCCTGCAGCGCGGCGCCCTCACCGGAGCCTTCGCTGTCAGCACGGCGGGGGACTGGGAAGGCCTGCCCGCCCGTGCGGAGCTGGCCCTGCTCGGAACCACCCCCGGCGGGACCACGCAGCGCTGATTTTTTCCGGGCCGGAACTCGGCCTGTCTTTACTTTTCCCCTACCAAGAAAGCCGGATCTGCAGTGAAAATCGTTGCCGCCGAAGTCTTCGTGACCAGTCCCTCCCGGAACTTTGTGACCCTCCGGATCACCACCGAGGATGGTGTGACGGGTATTGGTGACGCCACGCTGAACGGGCGCGAGCTTGCCGTCGCCGCGTATTTGAAGGAGCATGTGGCGCAGCTGTTGATCGGGAAGGATCCGCACCGGATCGAGGACACCTGGCAGTTCCTGTACCGATCCTCGTACTGGCGCCGGGGCCCGGTGACGATGGCCGCGATCGCCGCGGTGGACATGGCGTTGTGGGACATCAAGGGCAAGATGGCGGGCATGCCGGTGTACCAGCTCCTGGGCGGGGCGTCCCGGAACGGGCTGCGCGCGTACGGGCACGCCTCCGGCGCGGACCTGCCGGCCTTGTTTGATTCGGTCCGGGAGCACCTGGAGCTCGGGTACAAGTCGATCCGGATCCAGACCGCCGTGCCGGGCATCAAGGCCGTGTACGGTGTGGCCGCGCAGGCGCAGGCCTCCGGTGAACGGTACGACTACGAACCCGCCGGCCGCGGTGCGTTCCCGGTGGAGGAGGACTGGGACACCCGCGCGTACCTGCGGCACCTGCCCACCGTGTTTGAGGCGGTGCGGAACGAGTTCGGCCCGGAGATCCCGCTGCTGCACGACGGGCACCACCGGATGACTCCGATCCAGGCCGCCAAGCTGGGCAAGGCATTGGAACCGTATGACCTGTTCTGGCTCGAGGACTGCACCCCGGCGGAGAACCAGGAAGGCCTGCGCCTGGTCCGGCAGCACACCACCACCCCGCTGGCCATCGGCGAGATCTTCAACACCGTCTGGGACTACCAGACCATCATCAAGGAACAGCTGATCGATTACGTCCGGGCCGCGTCCACGCACTTCGGTGGGATTTCCCCGTTGAAGAAGGTGATGGACTTCGCGGCGCAGTACCAGATCAAGTCCGGCTTCCACGGCCCCACCGACATTTCCCCGGTGGGTTTCGCCGCGCAGCTGCACGTGGGCCTGGCCATCCACAACTACGGCATCCAGGAATACATGCAGCACTCCAACGCCACCAACGAGGTCTTCGAACAATCCATGACCTTCGTGGACGGCTACCTCCACCCGGGCGACAAGCCCGGCATCGGCGTCGAATTCAACGAAGAAGCCGCAGCCGCCTACCCCTACCAGCAGGCCTACCTGCCCTACAACCGCCTCATCGACGGAACAGTCCACGACTGGTGAACACCTCCAAGACCGGACGGGCTGATGGTGTGTTCAAGCCAATGGCCACAACGTGCCCTACCTGCGGGGGACCCATCTTATGACCTTCAGCCGGTGACTCGGTCTAGTTGCTGGCGTGGCCGAGAATGCCGGCCGCGGTGCTGGCGGCCCCGCCGTGCTGGACGATGTGTGGTTTTCCAGGTATTTCCAGGAAGCGCCCGTTCGGTGCTGTCGCGGCCAGTTTTTCGCACCAGCGCTGGGGTGCTACGGGATCTCGTGAGCCGCGGATGACCAGGACGGGTTGGGTCACGAGGGCCATTTGCGCTTGAAGGTCGTAGGTCATCATCACGGGGAGTTCGGTGAGGTACCAGCGCAGCCCGGAACGTGCGTAGTCGGTGAAGACGATGGCATTACCTATCGGACTTTCCCTTAGCCCATCAAGTCCCAACGCCATGGTTTGCTGGCGAACGGTCCGGCGTTCGGGGTCCACCACCGGGCCCAGAAGCACGACGTGGGAGACCATGTCCGGGTACTGGACCGCGAGTTCGGTGGCGAATTGTGTCCCCATCGAGTGCCCGATCAGCACAACGCGGGAGGCGCCCATTTTTTCCAGTGTCGCAGCGATGTGGTGCGCGTAGTCTGCAATGGAAAACTGCCGGTCCGGGGTGGGCGTTCCTCCAAAACCGGGCAGGTCGATGGCGTGGGTGTCCCCGTGCCGGGCCAGGACTGCTTGAAGTCTCCGGTAGTAGCGGTGGGACATACCGATCCCGTGCAGCAGCACAAAAACTGGGCCCGATGAGTTTGGAGGCCCGGCCAGGCTGTGCACGTGCGAGGTCAAGGATGCCGTGGTGACGATCCTGGGCGTCGGTCGCGGGCTCCTGCCGGGCAGGATCCCCTGGGGCTGTAGTGATTCAGAGTCATGCTGTTGGGCGGTTGCGGCGTGCACCGGTGTTCCTTTTCAATGTCGGTGGTTCGGGCGTTCATCGGCGGTGGTTCGGTGGTTCGTTAGCTTAATATGGCCAGGGCGGCCGGGGCAGATTCAATGGTGACCCGCGTATGCGCCTTCACGGATTTCACTTCTCCGTCGATTTGGTACGGGATGGGCTTGAGCGTAGTGAAGGCATAGCTGCTGACGCTGGGCTGGTCTCCCAGCCCTTGGGTGGCGGCCCGCAGTGCCGTGAGCAGTACCCGCAGCTTTGACCTGTGGGGGAATGTGACCACTTCAAATTTGCCGTCTGACAGCTTGTCGTCGGCTTCGCTGAGGGTGGCGTACTTGGCCATCTGGGCGATGTTGGCGAAGACGAGACTGTCGAACTTCCGGCGTTTGCCCTCGCTGGGCCTGATTTCGAATGGCTTAAATTTCGAGAAGGTCCGCATCACCGAGAACATCTCCTTTAAGGCGCCTTTGCTGCCCTTTTCCAGATCGATGGCCATGACCGGGGTCAGGCCGAAGCCGATGTAGGAGTGCGCGTACTCATCGGATGCACCGGCTTCTTGGCCTTTCGTGATGCGCAGGAGGTCGATGTGCCTGACGGCGCCGTCGGCAATGGCGTGCTCGAGCGGCCCGGTGCTGGTAGTGCGCCGGTGGTCATTGGCGTTGCCGGCGGCCATAACGGCGCACACGGCGTTCGGGTTGCCGCTGTGCATCACACCGTTGACCACTTCGTTATAGCCGCCGTCCCCGCTGAC
>NZ_PJII01000020.1 GCF_002929215.1 Arthrobacter sp. ZGTC412 | reverse complement strand
ACTCACCCGAGACGACCACTTCTTCCAACGGTACTCAGACTGGCTCAACACCAATTGACAGCTATAGGAGCATCATTCCGGCGCTGCTTACGGAATGCCGAAAGCGCTCCTCAGCCCTGCGCTGCGGCGTTGTCCCGGATCATGTTGGTGATGCGTGCGGTTGACAGCCGGCGCCCTTGCTCATCCGTTATAACGATCTCGTGCGTGGCCAGTGTCCGGCCGAGATGGATCGCGCTACACGTTCCCGTTACCGTGCCCGCGGAGATGGACCGATGATGCGTAGCGCTGACTTCAATGCCAACTGCATGGCGGCCAGGCCCTGCATGCATACCCGCGGAGAATGATCCGAGCGTTTCGGCCAGCACCACATGCGCGCCGCCGTGAAGGATTCCAGCCACCTGCGTGTTCCCTTCCACCGGCATGGTGGCTACTGTCCGTTCCGGACTCATCTCCAGGAAACGGATCCCCATCTTCACTACCAGGGCGCCGATCCCGAATTGACCCAGCCAGGCATGCAGGTGCTCCGGGACACCGGCGGAGGTGAGCTCGTCGGCGAAGGGGCCGGGCGTGAAATTGTCCATCATGCCAACTAGGCTGGCACCTGTGAGTGAAACAACCAAACCGGCCCCTTTCCCGTCCAATGTCCTGCAGGAGGACAATGCCCCGCAGGGCTCAACTGCCCTTGAGGACGCTGCTGTTCAGGATACGGTTCCCGGTCAGGCCGGTGGGTCGGTTTCGGCGACTGCCGCCCCCGTTGTTCCCATGACGGGACAGCCGCGGCTGCTGGTGCTGGACGGGCATTCGATGGCCTTCCGCGCCTTCTTCGCCCTCCCCGCGGACAAGTTTTCCACCGCCAATGGGCAGCACACCAACGCCATCCACGGCTTCACCTCGATGCTGATCAACCTCATTAAGGAACAGCAGCCCACCCACATCGCCGTGGCTTTCGACGTCTCAGACTCGTCCACACACCGCAAAGCCGAGTACAGCGAATACAAGGGGGGCCGGAACGAGACCCCACGCGAGATGAACAACCAGATCGACCTCATCGGCCAGGTGATGGAAGCCTGGGGCATCAAGACCATCAAGATGCCCGGCTACGAGGCTGATGACATTCTTGCCACCCTTGCCGCGATGGGTGAGAAGGCCGGTTTCGAGGTCCTCCTGGTTTCGGGAGACCGGGATGCTTTCCAGCTGATCACGGACAACGTTTTTGTGCTGTACCCGAAGAAGGGCGTCAGCGACATCCCGCGCATGGATGCCGCCGCAATTGAGGCCAAGTATTTCGTTAGCCCCGCACGGTATTCAGATCTCGCGGCGCTGGTGGGGGAGACGGCCGACAACCTCCCGGGAGTGCCCGGGGTGGGCCCCAAAACGGCAGCCAAGTGGATCAACCTTTATGGCGGTCTTGAGGGCGTACTTGAACACGTGGATTCCATTGGCGGCAAGGTGGGTGATGCGCTGCGGGAGAACGTCGAAGCCGTCAAGCGCAACCGCCGCCTGAACCAGCTCCACACGGACCTGGAACTTCCCGTCACGCTGGATGAGCTGTATGAGCCGCGCCCGGACCAGGCAGCCCTCGAGGACCTGTTCGACCAGCTCGAGTTCAAGGCCATCCGCGGCCGGCTTTTCGCCCTGTACGGCGACGACGACGCCCCCGCCCCCGAGCGTGCGAGCATCGAAACCCCTGACTTCATTACGCCCTCCGGCGCTGCGGGGCTCGCCGAATTCCTGAAGGGCGGCGCGGGCCTGCGCTCCGCCGTCGCGGTGGATCTGGTGCCGGGACGGATCGGCGAGGACGCGGCCGCGCTGGCCATCGTCCGCGACGGCGCCGCCGCATACATCGATCTCTCCGCCCAGGACGCTGAGGCGGAAAACGTCCTGGCCGCATGGCTGCGCGACCCCGAAGCGCCGAAGGTCATGCACGGGTTCAAAGCCGCACTGAAAGCCCTGACCTCCCGCGGCCTGGAGCTTGGCGGCGTGGTGGACGATACCTCGATCTCCGGTTACCTCATCCAACCGGACCGCCGCACGTACGAACTTGCCGAACTCGCCCAGCATCACCTCAACGTCGGAATCCCCGCCGCCACCGCCAAAGCCGGCCAGCTTGAGCTTTCCTTCGACGGCGACGACGAAGCGGCCGCGGGCGCACTGGTGCAGGCCGCCGCCGTCGTACTTGAACTGAGCCGCTTCTTCGAAGCGGAGCTGAAGGAGCGCCGCGCCGAGGAACTGCTGTCCACCCTGGAACTTCCGGTCAGCCGGGTCCTGGCCGACATGGAACAAGCCGGCATCGGCATCGACATGGCCCGGATGGATGAGCAGATTGCGGACCTTGCCAGGGTCATAGACAACGCCCAGGAGCAGGCCTTTGCGGCGATAGGCCACGAGGTCAACCTCGGTTCGCCCAAACAGCTGCAGACCGTGCTGTTTGAAGAGCTCCAGCTGCCCAAGACCAAAAAGATCAAGTCCGGCTACACCACCGACGCCGCGTCCTTGAAGAATCTCCTGGACAAAACCGGACACGAGTTCCTGGTACAGCTCATGGCCCATCGGGAAGCCGCCAAGCTGCGCCAGATGCTGGAGTCGCTGAAAAAGTCTGTTGCCGAAGACGGCCGCATCCACACCACGTACGCCCAAAACGTGGCGGCCACGGGCCGGATCTCGTCGAACAACCCCAACCTGCAGAACATCCCCATCCGCAGCGAGGAAGGCCGCCGCGTCCGCGGGATCTTTGTGGTCAGCGACGGTTACGAATGCCTGCTGTCCGCGGACTACTCCCAGATCGAAATGCGCATCATGGCGCACCTGTCCGGTGATGCCGGCCTCATCCAGGCGTACAAGGACGGCGAGGACCTGCACCGGTTCGTGGGCTCCAACATTTTCCACGTGCCCACCGAGGAAGTCACCAGCGCCATGCGCTCCAAGGTGAAGGCAATGTCCTACGGGCTGGCCTACGGCTTGACCTCCTTCGGCCTGTCCAAGCAGCTGGAGATCTCCGTGGACGAGGCCCGCACCCTCATGAAGGACTACTTCGACCGGTTCGGGGCGGTCCGCGACTACCTCCGCGGCGTTGTGGACCAGGCCCGGGTGGACGGCTACACGGCAACCATCGAGGGGCGCCGCCGGTACCTCCCCGACCTGACCAGTACCGACAGGCAGCTCCGGGAGAACGCTGAACGCATCGCCCTCAACAGCCCCATCCAGGGTTCGGCTGCGGATATCATCAAACGCGCCATGCTGGGCGTCCACGCAGAACTCAAGTCACAGGGGCTGAAATCGCGGATGCTCCTGCAGGTCCACGACGAACTGGTCCTCGAAGTCGCGGCGGGGGAGCGGGAGGCCGTGGAGACGCTCGTCACCGCACAAATGGGAGCCGCGGCGGACCTCACTGTTCCGCTGGAGGTCCAGATTGGTGTTGGTCCGAGCTGGTACGACGCCGGGCACTAGGAGCCGGACACCAGGAACCGGCGGGGCACCAGAAAAGAAGGGGGCGGGACGCGATGGACAAGTACGACGTCCGGAAGCAGTTCAAGGAACTGTACGCGCCCCGCACCCGGGACTTCGACGTGGTCACCGTCCCGCCGCTGAAGTACCTCATGCTGGACGGACAGGGCAACCCGGGGACAGCCCCGGCCTACGCCGAGGCCTTGGAAGCCCTGTTCTCGGTGTCCTACGCAGTGAAGTTTGCCAGCAAGCACGCAGGCCGGGACTACGCCGTCGCACCGCTGGAAGGCTTGTGGACTGCAGACGACCCGGTCGCCTTCACCCGGGGCGACAAGGACAGCTGGAAGTGGACCATGATGATCCTGCAGCCGGACTGGATCGGCTTCGCTGAAGTGCAGGACGGCATCGCGAAGGCGGCGGCGAAAAAGGTCCCGGGGCTGGACCTGCTCCGCCTTGAGGTTCTCGACGAAGGCCTCTCCGTGCAGATCCTGCACATCGGCAGCTACGACGACGAAGGTCCCACGTTGCACCGCCTGCACAGCGAGTTCATGCCGGCCAATGGTTTGGCCTTTGCCGGCCAGCACCATGAGATTTACCTCAGCGACGCGCGCAGGGTGGCGCCCGAGAAGCTGAAAACCATCCTCCGCCAACCCGTAAGGCGGCTCTGAGCTGCACAGAAGCGTGTCGCTGCTGGCCAGAAGTTGGACCCGTTGGCTAGGCTCGGACGAATGGCTGACCTGAGCGGCAACTATGAGATCCGGCGCTTCGGCGCAGTGTCCAAAAACAATGACGGCTATGCGGAGGCGGAGACCTGGTCCCGGGCGGTGTCCTTCGGATTCCACGAGTCCACGCGCACGCCCGAACACGTGGCAAAGTCGCTTGCCACATACGAGGCGGACGGCCGCATCCTCACGGGCGTCTACCAGACCGGAACCGTTGCGCCGTCGTCGATGCCCGCAGAGGTACCGGTGGCCACGTTCGCCACATTCCGCAAAAGCCTCAACATTGGTTTCCGCCGGACGCTGGAAACACAGATGGTCACGTCCGTGACAGTCCGCACCTCGCACCGCCGCCGTGGGCTGCTGCGCCGGATGATGAGCGAGGACCTGCACCTCGCCAAGGAGGACGGCATCGCGATGGCGGCCCTCACCGCCTCGGAGGGAGCCATCTACGGGCGCTTCGGCTACGGCGTCGCCAGCTTCGAACGCTCCGTCAAGGTGGATACCACTGCGCGGTTCAGCCTGGCGCACCGGCCCACGGGCAGCGTGGAAATTGCCGACCCCACGGCCCTGCTGCAGCTCGCACCGGAGGTTTTTGAGCGTGTCCACCAACTCACACCCGGGTCCCTCGGCCGGCAGGACTGGTACCGGCAGTTGGCGTCGGGAGCGCTCGGTCGCGATGGCAAGGAGGATCCCGCCATCAAAGTGGCGCTCCACTACTCGGCGGACGGAGCCGTGGACGGCTACGTCTCCTACAAATTCCTCGGCTGGGACACGGAACCCTACACCGTGGAAGTGGTGGACCTGGTGGCCGCCGGCAACGACGCCTACCTGGAGCTCTGGCAGTTCCTCGGCGCCATCGACCTGGTGGAGCGCGTTTCCTGGGACGAAGCGCCGCTGGATGATCCCTTGACCTGGGCCCTTGCAGACCCCCGCTGCATCGATTCGTCGGACAGCCGGGACATGCTGTGGCTCCGCATCCTCGACGCAGCCAAGGCACTTGAGGCCAGGCACTACCCGGCGGACGACAAACTGGTCCTCGAAGTCCATGACTCCCTGGGCCTCACGGCGGGCACTTTCGCGCTGCAGGTCCACAGCGGGGACGCCGCCGTCGAACGCCTGCCGGAGACCGCGGAAGCGGACCTTGTGCTGGATGTCTCGGCACTGTCCTCGATCTACCTGGGCGCCGTATGCCCCGTCACGCTGACGGCAGCAGGCCGGATCCGGGAGAACACGGCCGGCTCAGCCCTGAAGGCCAGGCAGATGTTCGCCGTCGAGCGAGCAACCCACTGCCTCACGCACTTCTGAGGGCACGCACGCCGGGCAAGGCGGGCCGCTTTGACCCGTGTTGCGCGCAGCGACTAGAATAAACGGGCGTGTACCACGTGCATGCTTTCTGAAATCCACAAAATCAGGATGACCCGGAGGATCCGTCGGATTCGCCGCAAATCGCGCCTGCGTTCCATAACGCGGGCGCGCCGGTTTGCCTGACCGACTAACTATCCACAACGGAGCCCCTACTACATGACCATCACCTCCACCGAGAAGCCCGGTACCCCCGTAGTCGCCATTAACGACATCGGTACCGCTGAGGACTTCCTCGCAGCAGTCGACGCGACCATCAAGTACTTCAACGACGGAGATCTCGTCGAAGGTACCGTCGTCAAGGTCGACCGCGATGAAGTCCTGCTCGACATCGGTTACAAGACCGAAGGTGTCATCCCCTCCCGCGAGCTGTCCATCAAGCACGACGTTGATCCCGGAGACGTCGTCTCCGTTGGCGATCAGGTCGAAGCCCTGGTGCTCACCAAGGAAGACAAAGAAGGCCGCCTGATCCTCTCCAAGAAGCGCGCTCAGTACGAGCGTGCCTGGGGCGACATCGAGAAGGTCAAGGAAGAAGACGGTGTTGTCACCGGTACCGTCATCGAGGTTGTCAAGGGTGGTCTTATCCTCGACATCGGCCTGCGCGGCTTCCTGCCCGCATCCCTCGTCGAGATGCGCCGTGTGCGCGACCTGGCTCCGTACATCGGTCAGCAGATCGAAGCCAAGATCATCGAGCTGGACAAGAACCGTAACAACGTGGTCCTGTCCCGCCGTGCATGGCTCGAGCAGACCCAGTCCGAGGTCCGCTCCACGTTCCTCAACAAGCTGGAAAAGGGCCAGGTCCGTCCCGGCGTCGTTTCCTCCATCGTCAACTTTGGTGCCTTCGTGGACCTGGGCGGCGTAGACGGCCTGGTTCACGTTTCCGAGCTGTCCTGGAAGCACATCGACCACCCGTCCGAGGTTGTCGAAGTTGGCCAGGAAGTCACCGTCGAGGTTCTCGAGGTCGACCTGGACCGCGAGCGCGTTTCCCTGTCACTCAAGGCTACGCAGGAAGATCCGTGGCAGACCTTCGCCCGCACCCACGCCCTCGGCCAGGTTGTTCCGGGTAAGGTCACCAAGCTGGTTCCGTTCGGTGCGTTCGTTCGCGTCGAAGACGGCATCGAAGGCCTGGTCCACATCTCCGAGCTGGCCGTTCGCCACGTGGAGCTGGCAGAGCAGGTTGTCTCCGTTGGCGACGAGCTGTTCGTCAAGGTCATCGACATCGACCTCGAGCGCCGCCGCATCTCGCTGTCCCTCAAGCAGGCCAACGAGGGCGTCGACGCCGACAGCACCGAATTCGATCCTGCTCTGTACGGCATGGCCGCAGAGTACGACGAAGAGGGCAACTACAAGTACCCCGAGGGCTTCGATCCCGAGTCCAACGAGTGGCTTGAAGGCTACGAGAACCAGCGCGCCGCCTGGGAGCAGCAGTACGCTGACGCCCAGACCCGCTGGGAAGCCCACAAGAAGCAGGTTGCCCAGCACGCTGCCGACGACGCTGCAGCTGCAACGTCCGGCGAGAGCGACTCCGGCACCACCAGCTACTCCTCCGAGCCGGCTGCAGCCGAGTCCAACACCGGTGGCGGCACGCTCGCTTCCGACGAGGCTCTTGCAGCACTGCGCGAGAAGCTGACCGGCAACTAATTGCCACCCGCCCGGATTTTCCGGGCCAACCCAACAGACCCCCTGCCCTCAAGGCAGGGGGTCTGTTGCGTTAGCGCGCTACCGGGCCGCTGTGCCTTATGGTCAGTTACGCACTTAGAGTACGACGACGGCGCTGACCGTCCCGTCGTCGTCGGGCCTGAGTACGGCGCCGGCGGAGGCAAGGAGACGCTGGGCGCCGAGGTTTCCGGTCAGGGTGCGGGCGGTGACCCGGGTGACGCCGGCGTTGCGGGCTTCGCTCAGGACCAGGCGGAACGCCGCGCTCCCGATGCCGCGGGACCGAAAGCTCCTGCCGAGCCAGATGCCCGTTTCGGCAACAGCTGTGCCGCTGCCGGTTTCGGCACTGCCGGACGTGAGGCGGCGGAGCCGGATGGACCCGGCCAGGCTGCCGTCGGCGAGAATTCCCCACGTCTTCTCCGCGGCATCGCCGGTTAGGCCTTCGGCAGCGGCGCGGTGATAGCTGAAAAACCACGCCGTACGTTCCAGGTTCCAGCCCGGGCCGCCCAACGGGGGAGCCACCTCGTCGGGGGAGGCGTCGCGCTTGGCCAACGCGAGGAGCTGCTCCAGCACTGTTTCATCCACGTCCACCAGGGACACGTCAGGGAAACGGGACATCCACCCACTCCGTTCCTTCCGGCCTGAGGGTAACGCTGCCCGAGGTCAACAGCTGGAGGCGGTCAGCAGCATCTGCGATCGCTCCGGCGTTGTCCGATACTGCCACGCGCAAAACCGTGTATTGCGCACTGTAGCTTGTGTCCGCCATCACGAAGCCCGCAGCCCGCAGGTCGTTTTCGAGCCTGCCGGCAGCAGCGTGCGGCACTTCCGCGGAGCAGATCCGCAACCGGCTGCGGCGCACCAGCGGCACCAGGGACAGCGCTGAGGACACGGACTCGGAGTACGCGCGCACCAGTCCGCCCGCCCCCAGGAGGATGCCACCGAAGTAGCGGACGACGACGGCGCTTACGTCGCTGAGGTCGGCTGCCCCGGGCGTCGTTTCCCTTTTGGTGAGGGCTTCGAGCATGGGGACGCCGGCGGTTCCCGAGGGTTCGCCGTCATCACTTGAGCGCTGGATATCCCGGTCGGGGCCAAGGATGATTGCGGAACAGTGGTGCCGGGCGTCGTGGAACTCGCGGCGGAGGCCTGCCACCAGGTCCCGCGCCGCTTCTTCGGTGTCGGCCCGGCGCAGCACCGTAATGAACCTTGAGCGCTTGATTTCGATTTCGTGGCGGAAGTCAGGACCGGAGGCCAGGGTGGTGTAGCTGGTGGCCCGGCTCGCTTGCTCTTGCACCCGCCCCAGTCTAGGCCCCGCCACCTGGGCTTGCTGAGGTTAGGGTGGTGGAGTGCTGAAGATTGGATTGACGGGTGGAATCGCCTCGGGAAAGTCGGCAGTGGCCTCGCGGCTGAGGGAACGCGGGGCAGTGCTGGTGGACGCCGATGCGCTGGCACGGGAGGTTGTGGAACCCGGCACTGTAGGCCTGCAACGGATCGTGGCGGAGTTCGGCGACGACGTCCTGGGCGCTGACGGCCGGTTGGACCGGCCAAAGCTCGGGGCTTTGGTGTTCGGCGATTCCCCCCGGCTCGCTGCCCTGAACGGAATCGTCCACCCGCTGGTCCGTTCCCGGGCTGCCGCCATTGTGGCGGGAGCCCCGGAGGGTGCGGTGGTGGTGCAGGATATCCCGCTGCTGGTGGAGACGGGCCAGGGCACGGACTTCCACCTGGTCCTGGTGGTGGACGCCCCGGAGGAGATAAGGCTGCAACGGATGCTGGAGCACCGGGGGATGACCGAAGAAGCCGCCCGCTCCCGGATGGCGGCCCAGGCGACACGGGAGGAACGCCTCGCCGCGGCGGACGTCGTCCTCGACAACTCGGGCACCCTGGAGCAGCTGGTGGCAGAAGTGGACCGGCTCTGGGATGACCGTCTGGCGCCTTTTGCCCGGAACCTCTCGGCGGGACAACGGGCAGGCAGGGTCGGGGGACCGGTCCTCGTGCCGTCGCGGGTTGAGTGGGCGCGCGAAGCCCGGCGGCTGATGAACAGGATTGTCAAAGCCCTTCCTGCCGGGCAGCAGGACACGGTGACAGTTGACCACATCGGCTCCACATCAGTTCCCGGTCTGGACGCCAAGGACGTCATCGACCTGCAGCTCACCGTCCCGGACCTCGACGTTGCCGACGCCCTTGCACCCGCGCTGGCCGCCGCAGGATACCCCCTGATTCCGGGTATCACCGCCGACAATCCCAAGCGCAGCCACCCCAACCCGGAAGACTGGCGGAAGCGCATCCACGCGAACGCCGACCCGGGCCGACCCGTCAACCTGCACATCAGGGCCGCCGGCTCGCCCGGGTGGCGCTTCGCCCTGTGCTTCCGCGACTGGCTGCGGGCGGAACCGGCAGCGGCCGCCGAGTACCTGGCACTGAAGCGCAGACTCGCTGCCGCCCACGCCGCGGACATGTCCACGGCGGACTACGCGGAGGCCAAGGAAGACTGGTTCACGGCCATAGAAGAACCCCTTGAACGGTGGGTCAAGCAGTCGGGCTGGGAACCGCCGTCGCCCGTGTCCTGAACTGCCTCGCCGGTACTTCTCCCGGTGCCGGGCCCGGGTGTTCGCCCGTAACGGACTTGCCCCCTCAGTGTCGGTGCCCCACTGTAAATTAGAACCATGAGCCTTGCGCAGGAAGTCAACCGTGTTGTAGCGCCCTTCGAGGTCATTAGCGAGTTCAAGCCGGCCGGGGACCAGCCCGCCGCCATCGCCGAACTGACGGAGCGCATCAAGAACGGCGAGAAGGACGTGGTGCTGCTGGGCGCCACCGGTACGGGCAAGAGCGCCACCACGGCGTGGCTGATCGAGCAGGTCCAGCGCCCAACCCTGGTGATGGTGCAGAACAAGACCCTTGCGGCGCAGCTGGCCAACGAATTCCGTGAACTGCTGCCCAACAACGCGGTGGAGTACTTCGTCTCGTACTACGACTACTACCAGCCTGAAGCCTACGTGGCCCAGACGGACACGTTCATCGAGAAGGACTCCTCCATCAACGAGGAAGTGGAACGGCTCCGCCACTCCGCCACCAACGCGCTGCTCACCCGCCGCGACGTCATTGTGGTGGCCACGGTTTCCTGTATCTATGGCCTCGGCACCCCGGAGGAATACATCGCCGGCATGGTGACCCTCCGCAAGGGGGCGGAGATGAACCGTGACCACCTGCTCCGCAAATTTGTCGCGATGCAGTACGCGCGCAACGACATGGACTTCCACCGCGGCACCTTCCGGGTCCGCGGCGATACTGTGGAAATCATCCCCATGTACGAGGAACTGGCCATTCGGATCGAGTTTTTCGGTGATGAAATTGAGAACATCCACACGCTGCATCCACTGACCGGTGAAGTGATCCGCGACGAAGAGGAGATGTACGTG
The DNA here is from genome assembly GCF_002929215.1 of Arthrobacter sp. ZGTC412. Taxonomy (GTDB): domain Bacteria; phylum Actinomycetota; class Actinomycetes; order Actinomycetales; family Micrococcaceae; genus Arthrobacter. The sequence continues at coordinate 66,786 of NZ_PJII01000020.1, read as the reverse complement.
TTCCCCGCTTCGCACTACGTCGCCGGACCTGAGCGGATGGCCAGGGCCATCAAGCGGATCGAAGACGAACTCGCCGACAGGCTGCACGTCCTGGAAAGCCAGAACAAACTCGTCGAGGCCCAGCGGCTGCGGATGCGCACCACGTACGATCTCGAGATGATGCAGCAGATGGGCTTCTGCAACGGCATCGAGAACTACTCATCGCACATTGACGGCCGTGCCCCCGGTACCGCTCCGCATTGCCTCCTTGACTACTTCCCGGACGACTTCCTGCTGGTGGTGGATGAGTCCCACGTGACCATCCCGCAAATCGGTGCCATGTATGAAGGCGACATGTCGCGCAAACGGAACCTCGTGGACTTCGGCTTCCGCCTGCCGTCCGCCATGGACAACCGCCCGCTCAAGTGGGATGAATTCCTCCAACGCGTGGGCCAGACCGTCTACCTTTCGGCAACTCCGGGCAAGTACGAGCTGGGCAAAGCGGACGGCACGGTCCAGCAGATCATCCGGCCCACCGGACTGATCGACCCCGAGGTGGTGGTCAAACCCACTAAGGGCCAGATCGATGACCTGCTGGGCGAAATCAAGACGCGTACAGAGAAGAATGAGCGGGTCCTGGTCACCACGCTCACCAAGCGGATGGCGGAGGACCTCACCGACTACCTGCTGGGCCATGGCGTGAAGGTGGAGTACCTGCACTCAGACGTGGACACCCTGCGCCGCGTGGAGCTGCTCCGCGAGCTCCGGATGGGCACCTTCGATGTCCTGGTGGGCATCAACCTGCTCCGCGAAGGCCTGGACCTGCCCGAGGTCTCCCTGGTGAGCATTCTGGACGCGGACAAGGAAGGCTTCCTGCGGTCCTCCACGTCGCTCATCCAGACCATCGGCCGCGCTGCCCGTAACGTCTCCGGACAGGTGCACATGTACGCCGACCGCATCACGGACTCCATGGCCCACGCCATCGACGAGACCAACCGCCGTCGCGCCATCCAGGTGGCATACAACACGGAAAGAGGCATCGATCCGCAGCCGCTGCGGAAGAAGATCGCTGACATCACCGACCAGCTGGCCAAGGAAGACGCCGACACCCAGGAACTGCTCAGCAACAACCGCCTGGCCAAGGGCGGCAAGCGCAAGTCCGCGGCGAAGGGTGCCGCCCAGGTCCGCTCCGACGGCCTCGCCGCTGCACCGGCGGAGGATCTGGTGGGCTTGATCGAACAGCTGACGGAACAGATGCACGGGGCCGCAGCGGAGCTGCAGTTCGAGGTGGCGGCAAGGATTCGGGACGAGGTCAGCGAACTGAAGAAGGAACTGCGCCAGATGCAGGCGGCCGGGCACGCCTGACACAATGCCTGGTCCGGGCACAGGCCTGAGGTACAGTTAATGCCACGTAGGGGAGTATCCCAAGCGCTACGATCGTCAACACGCAGGGCATGGTTGCCCCGCCGGGCGTAGCGGGCCGCCGCATCAGCACCAAGTGCACAGGCAGGCCGGAGAGACTTACACTGCATCTCTGTACCTGCGAAAGGCTGCCCTGTGCTCGAATTACCTGTGTGGTTTGAGGTCGGCTCGTTAGTCGTCCTCGGCCTGATCCTCCTGATCGACCTTCTCCTGGTGGTCCGCCGCCCCCACGAACCCTCCATGAAGGAGGCAGGCCTGTGGGTGGCGTTCTACGTCAGCCTCGCCCTGGTGTTCGCCGGAGCCATGTTCGCCTTTACCGGCCCTGAATACGGCGGACAGTTCGTCGCCGGCTGGGTAACCGAATACAGCCTCAGCATCGACAACCTCTTTGTCTTCATCATCATCATGGCCAGGTTCTCCGTACCCCGGAAGTACCAGCAGGAAGTGCTGATGGTGGGCATCATCATCGCCCTGATCCTGCGCGGCATCTTCATCCTGCTCGGCGCCATCGTGATCGAACAGTTCAGCTGGGTGTTCTACATCTTCGGCGCCTTCCTGCTCTGGACCGCCTGGAAGCAGGCCCAGGATGAGGGCGAAGACGAAGAAGACCGGGAGAACCCGCTGATCGCCCAGATCCGCAAGGTCATCCCCATGTCGGAGAAGTTCGACGGCAACAAGCTGCGCACCGAGGTGAACGGCAAGAAGGTCTTCACCCCCATGCTGATTGTGTTCATCACCATCGGCCTTACGGACCTGCTCTTCGCCGTCGACTCCATTCCCGCGATCTTTGGCCTGACCCAGAGCCCGTTCATCGTCTTCACGGCGAACCTGTTCGCCCTGATGGGCCTGCGCCAGCTGTACTTCCTGCTGGGTGGCCTCATGAACCGCCTGATCTACCTGAAGCACGCACTGTCCTTCATCCTGGCGTTCATCGGCGTCAAGCTGGTCCTGCACGCAATGCACGTCAACGAACTGCCGTTCATCAACGGCGGCCAGCACATCGAATGGGCTCCCGAGATCCCCACATTTGTGTCCCTGGCGGTTATCGTGGGCACGATCATCATCGCGGTGGTTGCCAGCCTTCTCAGCTCCAAGGCCAAGGAGGCACACCTCGACCCGCGCCTCGAGGAAGACGTCCGTAAGAGCCACAGCGACGTCGACTAGTTCCTTCCGCTTCTGCATAACCCGCAATCCCGGCTGCCCTGCGGCCGGGATTGCGGGCTTTTAAGGCGGCTCTTTAAGAGCCGGACTCCGAGGACTATGCTCTGACCATGGCGGGCACTTTGATGTCGGAAAACGGAGTGCGCCAGGTGCAACGGCGCACCGTGGTGCTGCTGAGTGCGGCCCAGGTGTTCGGCGGGATCGGGACCGGGGCCACGGTCTCCATCGGGTCCATTCTTGCCGTGGAGCTTTCCGGATCCAGTGCCTGGGCGGGTGCCGTGGCCACGGTCATGACCTTGGGCGCCGCGCTGGCTGCCTTGCCCCTCGCCGCCCTTGCCGACCGCCGGGGACGCCGGATGGGCCAGGTCGCCGGGCTTTCGGCCGCACTGCTTGGCACTCTGTTGATGGTGCTGTCGGTGGTCTGGGGCGCGTTTGTCCTGCTCGTACTCGGCGCAGCCGGCATCGGAGTAGGGACGGCCGCGAGCCTGCAGGCGCGTTTCGCCGCCGTCGACCTCGCTGATGCCGAGCACCGGGGCAGGGCACTGTCGGCCGTCGTGTGGGCTGTGACCGTCGGCGCGGTGGCCGGACCCAATCTCATCCAGCCCGGCACCGTGGTGGGCGAGGCGCTCGGCTTGCCGCCGGTCGCCGGCCCGTTCGTCATCTCCGGGGCCGGGCTCCTCGTGGCCACTGTGCTGCTCTTCGCCGGCTTGAGGCCTGACCCCCTGCTTCTCGCGCGCAGCCTCGCATCCGTCGCGCCTCCCGCCCCGCAGGACTCCCCGCAGCCGGGGAGCCTCCGTGCCGAAGTCCGCCAGCCAGCGCCCTCGACACAGGCCCCCGCGGCGCAGGCTGCCGCGGCGTCGGCCGGCGGGTCGCTGGCCCGTGGAATGCGCGCCATCCGCAGTTCGCGGATGGCCCTGCTCGCCGTTTCCGCCGTCGTTGGGGCCCACGCAGTGATGGTGGGCGTTATGTCAATGACTCCGCTTCACCTGCAGCACCTTGTGGAAGGGCCGGTTGCGTCGCATGCCGGGCACACGGCGTCCGGCGACGTCCTGGTGATCATCGGATTTACCATTTCCCTGCACATCGCGGGCATGTTCGCGCTGTCGCCGGTTATGGGCTGGTTGACGGACAAGGCGGGCAGGACCGAAACCATCATGATTGGCTTCGGCCTGCTGATCACCGCCGTCGCAGTGGCCGGGTTCGGCCAGGACTCCACCGTGGCCGTCGCGGTGGGGCTGGTCCTGCTCGGCATGGGCTGGTCTGCGTCCACCATCTCGGGCTCCACCCTCCTGGCCGAGAGCGTCGGCCAGGATTCCCGGGTGGTCGTCCAAGGCGTTTCGGACATGCTGATGGGGGTCGCCGGCGCGGTGGGCGGGGCCACCTCCGGCCTGGTCCTGAGCCAAGCCGGCTACCTGGGGCTGAACATGGCGGGAGCCCTGGTAGGAGCGGCTGTCCTCGCGGCGGCCGCGGTAACAGTCGTGGCGCGCAGGCGGGGGACCCTGGCGCCGTAAATCAGCTGGCACCGGAGATCAACGGCCGAAGGTCAGCGTCAGCGCAGCTCAGCGGCACCGTAGCTCAGCGGCTTCGCAGCTCAGCTGCGGGCGCGTGCCATACCCAGCAGTCGGGTGAAGATCCCCTCGCCGTCGTCGGCGATACCGTCGTGATGGAAGTCCGGGGTCTCCCAGACCTGCAGCCCGCGGACAGCCGACGCCGTATTCAGGGACAGGTTCCGGTCCACGTAGATGTCATCCGAGTAGACGGCTGCGGCTACGGGCACAGTGTTGACGGCCAGCCGGTCAACGTCGTAGAGCGGTTTCCAGTCCGACTTTGTTGCCAGCAGCTCTGCCACCTCGCGCAGGGGCCGCAGGGCGGGGTCCTGGTCGAAGTACCACGGGTAGACCATTTCGCCGGTGAGCAGCAGCGGGTCCGCGTCCGGCCCGAACTCCGGATACTCACGCAGTACTCGCCAGGCGGACCAGTCCGTGGCTTCGCCCTGCCCGTAGATGGACTCGTGCATCAGGGCGTACAAGGGGTTGCTGCGGCGTGACACTATCCCTTGCATCTGTTCGAGGAAGGGATCCGAAAGCCTGCTGCCACCGGCAGTCTCCGTGAACGCGTCCTCCAGCAGGTAGTGCAGGCTGTCCACCCGGGTGTTGCCCCCCAGGAACGCGCCCGCCATCTGGAAGCGCTCTACGGTTAGGGGGCCGCCGTCGGGCAGGAACTCCGGGGTGCTCCGAAGGTGGCGCGCTATCCGGTCAACAGTGGCCCGGTCCTCCGGGTACCAGCCGAAGTATTGCGCGTTCCGTGCGGCCACGCGCTTGTACGTGGCGCGGTATACATCGTCGGCCGGGCCGGTCAGCGGGGGAAGGCCGCCGGTGATAAACGCCTCGCGAAGGCCTTCGGGGGCAAACGAAAGATAGGTGAGCGCGCAGAATCCGCCGTAGCTTTGCCCGTAGATGCTCCAGGGTGGTGACCCGAGCGCATCCCGAATCAGCTCGGCGTCCGCCACAATTGAATCAGCCCGGAAATGCTCAAGGTAGGCCGCCTGCTCCTTCGCAGTGCCGCGCAAGGGCAGGGTGTTCCGGTCCAGGGGAGTGGACAGGCCGGTGCCGCGCTGGTCCAGCATCAGGATCCGGAAGTCTTTGGCGGCGGCCTTGCTCCAGCCACCCAGGGACCCGAACCTGTTGCCGCGGCCGCCGGGACCGCCCTGCAGGAAAAGCAGCCAGGGCAGCCTGGCGGCCTCTTCCTCGCTGTGGGAGGCCGAGACGTACTCACGGGCGAAAACGGTGATGGTTTCGGGGTCGGTGGAAAAGTGGTTCAAGGGCACCGTAAAGAGGTGCTCAAAGGTGCGCATGCCGCGGAATTCATGCCGGGCCCTGACCTTGTGCCGCACTTGTCCGCGGAGGGCGGCCAACTGCACGTCAGCCATTGGCGCGGGCCGTCACAGCACTGCCGAACTGCTCGAGGGCATCGCCGGTCAGCCGGAAGGTGGACCAGCCGTCCATGGGTTGGGCGCCCAGCCGGCGGTAGAAGTTGATGGACGGCTCATTCCAGTCCAGCACGCTCCACTCCACCCTCGCATAGCCGTTCTCGACGGCGATGCCGGCCAGGTGCTGCAGCAGCGCCTTGCCGTGCCCCTCGCCCCGGGCCTCCGGGCTGACGTAAAGGTCCTCGAGGTAGATTCCGTGGACACCCTCCCACGTGGAGTAGTTCAGGAACCACAAGGCAAAGCCGCGGACTTCGCCGTTGTCGCTCTCGGCCATAGCTGCAAAGACGCGCGGGTTGCTGCCGAAGAGAACCTGCTCCAACATCTCCGGGGTGTTCCGCACTGCGTCCGGTTCCTTTTCGTAGTGCGCCAGTTCATGGATCATGCGAAGGATCGCGGGGACATCTTGCCGGGTTGCCGGCCGGATAACACTCATTGTTCGAGCTTACCGCCGGGACCGGAGGGCTGGAGTCAGCGGCCTAAATGAGCCCCTGGAGATGGCCAAAGACCGCCCCAGCCTGACACCGCCGCCGGTCAGAGCCGATTCACGTCCGTCACCCGCACCACTGCGGTTCCGGTTTCATCCGAGGCTTCCAGGTCCACCTCGGCGGAGATGCCCCAGTCGTGGTTCCGGGCGGGGTCGTCAAAGATCTGCCGGACCTTCCACACCCCGGGTTCCTCGGTAATGATGAGCAGCCCCGGGCCGCGGGCGTCCGGGCCGGTGCCGATGTCGTTGTGCTCGTCGAAGTAGTCGTCCAGGACGTCTTCCCAGCGGTCGGCGTCCCAGCCGGCGCTGCCGTCCAGTTCGCCCAGGGCTGCAGCGTCCTCGTCCGCGAACAGTTCCACCCGCCGGAACATCTCGTTGCGCACCATCACCCGGAACGCGCGGATGTTTGACGTGAGCGACGGCGGAGGAGGCGGCGGTGCGTCGTGCGGGGTGGGTGCAGCGCCCGACGCCAGCTCCTCCCACTCATCGAGCAGGCTGGAGTCGACCTGCCGGACAAGCTCACCCAGCCAGGCAATAAGATCCTCCAGGTCTTCGCGCAGCATGTCCTGCGGCACCGTTTGCCGCAGCGCTTTGAAGGCATCTGCCAGGTACCGCAGGACGATCCCTTCAGAGCGGGCCAAACCGTAGAACTGTACAAATTCGCCGAAGTTCATGGCTCGCTCGTACATGTCCCGCACCACGGACTTTGGCGCCAGTTCGAAATCGCCCACCCAGGGGGCCGCCTTGCGGTACACCTCGAACGCTTCGCCCAGGATTTCGGCAAGGGGCTGCGGGTAGGTGACTTCCTCCAGCATCGCCATGCGCTGGTCGTACTCGATGCCGTCGGCCTTCATCGCCGCTATCGCTTCGCCGCGGGCTTTTTTCTGCTGCGCAGAGAGGATCTGGCGCGGCTTTTCCAGCGTCGCCTCGATCACGGACACCACGTCCAGGGCGTACGACGGCGACTCCGGATCAAGGAGCTCCAACGCGGCCAGTGCGAAGGGGGACAGCGGCTGGTTGAGCGCGAAGTTGGCCTGCAGGTGCACGGTGAGGCGGACAGTGCGCCCGTCCCGTCCCTGCTGTTCGGGCGGGATCCGCTCCACCACCTCGGCGGCAAGCAGCTCGCGATAGATGCCCAGCGCCTTCTTCATGAGCTGCAGCTGCGAGGACCGGGTCTCATGGTTTTCCGTCAGGAGGCGGCGGGCGGCAGCGAAGGGGTCGCCGGGCCTCTCCATCAGGTTCATGAGCATCGCATGGGTCACGGTGAAGCTGGAGTTCAGCGGCTCCGGCACTGATTCGACCAGGCGCTTGAAAGTGGGCTCGCCCCAGGACACAAAACCTTCCGGCGGCTTTTTCTTCACCACCTGGCGCAGCTTCTTCTGGTCGTCCCCGAACTTGGCTGTGGCCTTGGCCATCGCCTTCACGTTTTCCGTGACGTGCTCGGGGGCCTGGACCACCACCGTTCCGGCGGTGTCGTAGCCTGCGCGCCCGGCGCGGCCGGCGATCTGGTGGAACTCACGGGAGTTGAGCTGCCGGGTGCGTACGCCGTCGTATTTGCTCAGGGCGGTCAGAAGCACGGTGCGGATGGGGACGTTGATGCCCACCCCCAGGGTGTCGGTGCCGCAGATGACCTTCAGCAGCCCGGCCTGTGCCAGCTGCTCCACCAGACGGCGGTACTTCGGAAGCATACCGGCGTGATGCACCCCGATTCCGTGGCGGACCAGGCGGTTGAGGGTCTTGCCGAAGCCGGCGGCGAACCGGAAGTTGGCGATCAGCTCTGCGATCCTGTCCTTCTCCTCGCGGGTGCAGACGTTAATGCTCATCAGTGTCTGTGCGCGGTCGATCGCCTCGATCTGGCTGAAGTGCACCACATATACCGGCACCTGCTTGGTGGAGAGCAGCTCCTCAAGCGTCTCGTGCACAGGGGTCTCGTGGTAGTAGTAATGCAGCGGAATGGGCCGTTCCGCCGAGCTCACCGTGGTGGTGGGGCGCCCGGTCAGGCCGGTGAGGCCCTCTTCAAACCTGCTGACGTCACCCAGTGTGGCGGACATCAGGAGGAACTGCGCCTGGGGGAGCTCCAGCAGGGGCACCTGCCAGGCCCAGCCGCGCTGGGGGTCAGAGTAGAAGTGGAACTCGTCCATAATCACAGAGCCCAGTTCCGCTGCTGCCCCTTCACGGAGGGCAATGTTGGCCAGGATCTCGGCAGTGCAGCAGATGATGGGGGCGTCCTGGTTGACACCGGAATCGCCAGTGATCATTCCCACGTTCTCGGCGCCGAAAATATCGCAGAGGGCAAAGAATTTTTCCGAAACCAGTGCCTTGATGGGGGCCGTGTAGTAGCTGCGCCGGCCCTGGGCCATGGCCTGGAAGTGGGCGGCAATGGCCACCAGGGACTTCCCTGAACCGGTGGGCGTGGCCAGGATGACGTTGGCCCCGGTTGCCAGCTCCATGATCGCTTCGTCCTGGGCGGGGTACAGCTCCAGCCCCCGGCTTTCCGTCCATTCAACGAACCGGGTGTACAGGGCGTCGGGATCGACGGTGGAAGCGGGCAGGTCCCGGGCGGGCAGAAGGGGCAACTGGTCAACGAGTTTCATTGATTTCCAGCTTAGTGCCCGGACGCGCCCGGAATTCCGCCGCCTTCGGGTTAGGCTTCGCCGTACCGTGACAGAAGCAGAACGTGGAGACAGTTATGAAATGGGATCCGGCGAAATATGTCCAGTTCGGCGATTACCGGGACCGGCCGTTCTTCGACCTGACGGGCAGGGTCCACGCGGAGTCGCCCGGGCAGGTCGTGGATCTGGGCTGTGGCCCGGGAAACCTCACAGCCACCCTCGCCGGGCGCTGGCCCGGCGCCGAGGTAGTGGGCCTGGACTCCTCGGCCGAGATGCTTGCCAAAGCCGAGGCTGTCGCCCAGGCAACGCCCTTCCTGCGATTTGACCTCATGGACATTGCCGAGTGGATGCCTTCCGCGGAGACCGGGGTGGTGGTGAGCAACGCGGCACTGCAGTGGATACCCGGCCATCAGGACATGATGCGTTCCTGGTTGTCGGCGCTCCGTCCCGGCTCATGGTTTGCGATGCAGGTTCCGGGCAACTTCAATGCCCCGTCCCATGCGCTGATGCGCGGGTTGGCCGGGTCCTCCCGGTGGGCACCCAAACTTCAGGGGGTGCTGCGGGGCGGTGAGTCGGTGGGGGAGCCCGCGGACTACCTCCGGATACTGCTCGACGCCGGTTTCACGGCGGACGCGTGGGAGACCACCTACCAGCAGGTGCTGGCCGGTCCGGACCCCGTTCTGGAATGGGTCCGCGGCACTGCCCTGCGGCCCGTCCTGGCGGTCCTGCCGCCTGTGGACGGCGCCGAGTTTGAGGCCGAATACGCTGCCGCGCTGAGGGAGGCTTATCCGCAAGGCCCGCACGGAACGGTGTTCCCTTTCCGCCGGATTTTCGTGGTAGGGCGTAAGAATGACTAACAATATTCCAATCGCTGGACGTTCTCTACAGAAACGTCATGGCGTGTGACAGCAAAGGGTAAGTGATGTGGCTTACAATTGCGGAGTTGGCCGATGGGGGAGGCCGGGACCGCCCTTGTCGGCTTCCCTGAGCGCAGTGGAGGTATGGTGCTGATCGCATTGATGAGGCGGCTGTTGGCAGACCACAAGCCTGCCGTGGCCGCCATAGTCCTCCTGCAGCTGGTTCAGGCCGCGGCGAACCTCCTGTTGCCGACAGTCAACGCCGCGATCATCGACGACGGAATCGTGGCGGGCCAAACCGCCGTGATCTCCCGCCTGGGCGTAGTGATGGCCGTTATTGCCGTTCTCCAGGCGGCGGCCGCTATTGCGGCGGGATACCTCGCTGCCGTTGCTGCGATGCGGATCGGGCGGCAGTTGCGGGGCGAAATTTTCGCAAGGATCCAGTCGCTGTCCTCCCAGGATGTTGCAGTCTTTGGAACCCAGAGCCTGACCACCCGTGCCACCAACGACACCCAGCAGGTCCAGGTGTTCGCTGTGCTGGTGTTCACCATGCTGGTAGCGGGCCCGGCCATGGGGGTTGGCGGCGTGGTCCTTGCCCTGCAGCAGGACGTAGCGCTCTCGTCGGTGGTGATCGTCATCGTGCCGCTGCTCCTGCTGATCATGTACCTCATTGTCCGGAGGCTGATCCCGCTCTACCGGGAAGGACAGGATCTGCTGGACCGCGCGGGTGGAATACTCCGCGAGCAGATCATCGGCGCCGGTGTCATCCGGTCCTTTGTCCGCCAGGACCATGAGGTCCGCCGCTTCGCCCGGGTCAACGGCAGCCTGACTGCCAACAACCTGCAGTCCGCGCTGCTGGTTGCCGGCATGCTCCCGCTGGTCATGCTGGTAGTCAACCTTTCCTCGGTGGCTGTGGTCTGGTTCGGGGGACACCGGATCCAGGCAGGCCTGATGAACCTGGGGGCCCTGACCGCGTTCATTTCCTACATCCTGCAGATCCTGGTGGCCATCATGATGTCCATGTACGTGCTGATGACGGCACCCCGCGCAGCGGTCTGCGCGGAGCGGATCAGTGCGGTCCTGGACACGAAGCCCTCAGTACGGGAACCACTGCACCCAAAGCCCCTGCACCCGAAAACCCTGGAACGTCCCGCAACCGCGGCCGATGGAAACCAGTCCCATCCCGAGCCTCCCGGGATACTGGAGTTCAATGGAGTGGGCTTTTCCTACCCGGGGGCGGAGGAGCCCGTCCTTGCGGGCGTCAGCTTCACCGCAGCTCCGGGCACGACGACCGCGATCGTCGGCTCCACCGGCAGCGGAAAGTCCACGCTCCTCAACCTGATCCCGCGTTTCCTTGATTCCACGGACGGGGCCATCAGCCTGGGCGGCGTGGATATCAAGGACGTTTCGTTGGACAGCCTGCGCGCGGCCATGGCGATAGTTCCCCAACGCTCCCACCTTTTCACCGGTACCATCGCCAGCAACCTTCGCATGGCCGCGCCGGCGGCAACGGATGAGGAACTCTGGGAAGTCCTGGAAACCGCCCAGACCATGCGCTTTATGCGGGACCTGCCGGAGGGGCTGGACACGCCGCTGGGCCAGGGCGGCACCAACCTCTCGGGCGGCCAGCGGCAGCGGCTGTGCATTGCCCGCGCCCTGCTCCGCAAAACTTCCCTGTACCTGTTCGACGACAGCTTTTCAGCGTTGGACTATGACACCGACACCCGGCTGCGGCAGGCACTGCAGACCACGCTGGCCACTGCAACGGTTGTAGTGGTCGCGGAGCGTATTTCCGCCGTTGAAGGCGCAGGACTGATCCTGGTGCTCGACGCCGGCCGCGTCGTCGCGCAAGGTACCCACCAGGAGTTGTTGGAGACATCCGCCACCTACCGTGAAATAGCGGATTCCCAGCTGGCACTGGACGGACGCCCATGAGTGGGGCGCCCGGCGTCGAGGAGGCCCCCGTACGGTTCTGGCCCACCGCACGCCGGCTCCTTTCCCTGCTCCTGCCCTTTCGCTTGCGCATGCTGGGCGCAGTCGCCGCCACCTGCGCCTTCGCCGGGCTGAACGTCGCCGCGCCCAAGTACCTCGGTGACGCCACCGACGTCGTGGTGGAAGGCGTCCTGCGCCGTGCCCTGGACCAGGAAGGGCTCGGAGCCATCCTCGCGGCGGTGGCGTTGATGTATGTGTGCGCTTCCCTTTTCAACTGGATCCAGGGGGCGCTTACCGCCCACTCGGTACAGGGCCTGATGTACGGCCTCCGGGAATCAGTGGAGGAAAAACTGCACAGGCTCCCGGTGAACTACTTTGGGGAACGCTCCAGGGGTGATGTTCTCAGCCGCGCCACTAATGACGTCGACAACATCACCCAGGCCCTAAACCAGCTCCTGACACAACTCATCATGGCCTTCCTGATGCTGTGCGGCTCGCTGGCCATGATGCTGTGGATCTCGCCGCTGCTGGCTGCGATCGCGATCGCCACCGTTCCCCTTTCCACCCTTATTACCTGGCTGGTAGCCAGGAAATCCCAAACGCAATTCGCCAGCCAGTGGACCGAAACCGGGCAACTGAACGCACACGTGGAGGAGTTTGTCACCGGCCACGAGGTCATCAAGGCATTCGGGCAGCAGTCCCAGGCTGCGGAAGTCTTCGCCCGGAGCAACGAGAGGCTGGCGCGTGCCGCCACGCGGGCACAGTATTCGGCCGGGGTTGTGCAGCCGCTGATGGTCCTGATGTCCAACCTCAACTACATCGCTGTGGCAGTGGTGGGGGCCCTTCAGGTCATCGCCGGCGCCATGACCATCGGTGGCATCCAGGCGTTCATCCAGTTCAGCAGGCTCTTTACCCAACCGGTTGGCCAGATCGGAGGGATGCTCAACGTCATGCAGTCCTGCGTGGCTTCCGCAGCCCGTGTCTTCGCTTTGCTCGATGCGGGGGAGGAGCCCGCCGATCCGCCGCGCGCAGTTGTCCCGGCGCGCGCACGTATTGTTTTCGACGATGTGACGTTCGGTTACGGGAAAGCAGCGCCGGCGGTCCGCGAACTGACCTTTGCGGTGGAGCCGGGCCGGACAGTGGCGATCGTTGGGCACACCGGGGCCGGCAAGAGCACTGTGATCAACCTCCTGCTGCGCTTTTGCGAACCGGATTCGGGCCGCATCACAATCGGCGGGACGGACATCGCGGCCATTCCACGGGACCTCCTGCGTGCGCAATTCGGGGTGGTGCTCCAGGACGCCTGGCTCTTTGCGGGCACCATCCGGGAGAACATCGCCTATGGAAATCCGGGCGCGGCAGAATCCGACATCCTGGCGGCGGCGGAGGCCAGTTACGTGGACCGCTTTGTCAGGTCCCTGCCCCGGGGGTACGACACGGTGCTGGAAAACGGCGGCGACGGGCTGAGCCAGGGCCAGCGGCAGCTGATCACCATCGCACGGGCGCAGCTGGCCGGCCGGGCGGTGCTGATCCTTGATGAAGCCACCAGCTCGGTGGACTCAAGGACGGAGCTGCTGATCCGGCAGGCCATGCAGCGGTTGCGCCACGGCAGGACCAGCTTTGTTATTGCCCACCGTTTGTCCACCGTGCGCGACGCTGATCTAATCGTGGTCATGGACCACGGACACATCGTCGAGCAGGGCACCCACCAGGACCTCCTGGCAGCAAACAGCTACTACACCCGGCTCTACAACGCGCAGTTCGCCCGGCCGGCGGGACGGACACGCGCGCTCGAGGCCGGCATTTGAAAACGGTGGCCGACTTCCCGGGCTCGTGGAAGCCGAACGTGGCCAGCTCGGTGCCGCTGTTCGAGCAGCTGAGGCTCCAGGTTATCCATCTGGCCGACGGCGGGAAGCTTCCGCCAGGCACACGGCTGCCCGCTGTCAGGGCACTGGCCGAGCGGTTGGACGTCGCCCCGCACACGGTGGCCAGGGCTTACAAGGAGCTCGAGGCAGCCGGCGTCGTGGCCACACGCGGGAGGAACGGCACGGTGGTATGCGCACGTGACGAACGTCTCGGCGGGCTTTCAGAGGCTGCCGCGGCCTATGCTGCCGCCGCCAAAGCGCAGGGAGCGTCGTTCGCCGAGGCGGTACAGCTCTTGGCCGCTGCGTACGACGGCGGCTGACGGCTTCCGCGTGAGTGTTCGAAGAAGTTTTCGATTAGCATTAGTAAGTGCCTAAAGCCGTAGCTGAAGAATCTGCCATCCAATCCGTTGAAGTCACCGTAGCGCCCTCCACGCCGCCGAAGCGCCCCGACCTTTCCCGCCTCGTCGTCAAGGGTGCCCGCGAGCACAACCTGCGCAATGTGGACCTGGACCTGCCCCGGGACGCCATGATCGTCTTCACCGGGTTGTCCGGCTCCGGCAAGTCATCACTCGCGTTCGACACCATCTTCGCCGAGGGCCAGCGCCGCTACGTCGAATCGCTCTCCGCCTACGCCCGGCAGTTCCTCGGCCAGGTGGACAAGCCCGACGTCGACTTCATCGAGGGGCTCTCACCGGCCGTCTCCATCGACCAGAAGTCCACCAGCAAAAACCCCCGCTCCACCGTGGGAACCATAACCGAGATCTACGACTACATGCGTTTGCTCTGGGCGCGCGTGGGCCGGCCGCACTGCCCTGTATGCGGCGAACCCGTCGCCAGGCAAACGCCGCAGCAGATCGTTGACCAGCTGCTCGAGCTGGACGAGGGTACCCGCTTCCAGGTCCTCGCTCCCGTGGTCCGCGGCCGGAAGGGGGAGTTTGTTGACCTCTTCAAGGAACTGACCGCCAAGGGCTACTCCCGCGCACGCGTGGACGGCAACCTCGTCCAGCTGAGCGACCCGCCGAAACTGGGCAAGCAGTTCAAGCACACCATCGAAGTTGTGGTGGACCGCCTGGTGGTCAAAGAAGGCATCAGCCAACGGCTTACCGACTCCATCGAAACCGCGCTTGGCCTCGCCGAGGGCAGGGTCCTCGCCGAATTCGTGAACCTGGAGGCGGACGATCCGCACCGGCTCCGGGCTTTCTCCGAGAACCTGGCGTGCCCGAACGAACACCCGCTGGCCATCGACGAAATCGAGCCACGGTCCTTCTCCTTCAACAACCCCTTCGGCGCCTGCGCGGCCTGCAGCGGCATCGGTACCAAGCTTGAAGTGGACGAGGAACTCATTGTCCCCAACACCGAGCTTTCACTGTCCGAAGGCGCCATCGCTCCCTGGTCCCTGGGCACCGCCACCACCGAATACTGGAACAGGCTTCTGGAAGGCCTGGCGAAGGAACTGGGCTTCTCCATGGATACCCCATGGGAGAAGCTGGGCAGCGATGTCCGCCAGACAGTGCTGCACGGCAAGGACCACAAAGTTGTGGTGCAGTACAAGAACCGGTTCGGCCGGGAACGGAAGTACAGCACCGGCTTCGAGGGTGCTATCCAGTACGTCCACCGCAAGCACGGCGAGACGGACTCCGACTGGGCCCGGGACCGCTATGAAGAGTACATGCGGCAGATTCCCTGCCCCGCGTGCAACGGCGCCAGGCTCAACCCGGCCTCCTTGTCCGTGCTCATCAACGGCAAGTCCATTGCCGACGTCGCTGCTCTCCCGATGCGTGACTGCGCTGATTTCCTGAACAACCTGGTGCTCACCGGCCGCGAGGCGCAGATCGCGCACCAGGTGCTGAAGGAAATCCAGGCGCGGTTGACCTTCCTGCTCGACGTCGGGCTGGAATACCTGAACCTTGAAAGGCCGTCCGCCACGCTGTCCGGCGGCGAAGCGCAGCGCATCCGGCTTGCCACCCAGATCGGCTCCGGCCTGGTGGGTGTGCTGTATGTCCTTGACGAACCCTCCATCGGCCTGCACCAGCGCGACAACAGGCGCCTGATCGACACCCTCACCCGTCTCCGGGACATGGGCAACACGCTCATCGTTGTGGAGCATGACGAGGACACCATCCACGTGGCGGACTGGGTGGTGGACATTGGACCCGGCGCCGGCGAACACGGCGGCCAAGTGGTCCACTCCGGCTCCTACAAGGATCTGCTGGAAAACACCGCGTCACTCACCGGCGACTACCTGTCGGGGCGCAAGAAAATTGAGGTGCCCAAGAAGCGCCGGAAGTACGACAAAAAGCGTGAACTGAAGGTGGTCGGCGCGCGGGAGAACAACCTCATCAACGTTGACGCCGCCTTCCCGCTGGGCCTGTTCACCGCCGTGACCGGCGTCAGCGGCTCCGGCAAGTCCACTTTGGTAAACGAGATCCTGTACAAGGTGCTGGCCAACAAGCTCAACGGCGCAAAGCAGGTGGCCGGCCGGCATAAGACCGTCCAGGGGCTGGAACACCTGGACAAGGTGGTGCACGTTGACCAAAGCCCCATCGGCCGCACCCCGCGCTCCAACCCGGCCACGTACACGGGTGTCTTTGACAACATTCGCAAGCTCTTCGCCGAGACCACTGAAGCGAAGGTCCGCGGCTACCTACCGGGCCGGTTCTCCTTCAACGTTAAGGGCGGGCGCTGCGAGGCCTGCTCCGGCGACGGCACGCTGAAGATCGAAATGAACTTCCTGCCGGACGTCTATGTTCCCTGCGAGGTGTGCCACGGCGCCCGGTACAACCGCGAAACGCTGGAAGTGCACTACAAGGGCAAGACCATCGCGGACGTGCTCAACATGCCCATCGAGGAGGGCGCGGAGTTCTTCGCCGCCTTCTCGCCGATTGCGCGCCACCTGAACACCCTGGTGGACGTGGGGCTAGGCTACGTCCGGCTGGGCCAGCCTGCAACGACGCTGTCCGGCGGCGAGGCCCAGCGCGTCAAGCTCGCTGCGGAACTGCAAAAGCGATCAAACGGCCGCAGCGTCTACGTCCTTGATGAACCCACCACGGGCCTCCACTTTGAGGACATCCGGAAGCTGCTGATGGTCCTGCAGGGCCTGGTGGACAAGGGCAACACCGTGATTACCATCGAACACAACCTGGACGTCATCAAGAGTGCCGACTGGATTGTGGACCTGGGTCCTGACGGCGGATCGGGAGGCGGCCAGATCGTCGCGGCCGGTACGCCTGAACAGCTCGCCAAGTCCACCACCAGCCATACTGCCGCGTTCCTCGCCGAAATCCTCGCGTAAGGACCAAAGTATTAGCGGAAATATTCCGCTGCGGGTATGCGAGTTTCAGGCACGCGTGCTGTCGTGAGAAACTAACCCGGTGACTCAAACAACAGTGCCCGTGATCTTTGACCTGGACGGCACTCTTGTCGACCCGGCCGGTGGGATAACAGATGGAATTGCCTCGGCCCTTCATGGGCTGGGGCTTCCTGTTCCCGGCCAGGACCTGCTCGAAGCAATGATCGGCCCCAAGCTGAGTGACTCGCTGCTCAACGTGGCCCAGGTTCCTGCGGAGTTGCTTGATGAGGTCATCCGCCGCTACCGGGAGTACTACGTGGCCACCGGAATCGGCCAGGGCCGGATCTATCCGGGCGTCCGCGAAGTCCTCGAGTCATTTGTTGCCGCAGGCCGGCCGATCGCCGTGGCCACCCAGAAACCCCAAGGGCTGGCACGCACGGTTTTGGAATACCACGGCATCAACGGACTGTTCCACGGCATCCACGGGTCGGCAGATGACGAATCGGCTGTGGCCGGTGTTCCGCTGGGAAAGACGGAGATCATCGCGGCCGCCTTGAAAGACCTGGGCACCCAGCACGCGCTGATGGTCGGCGACCGGGCCCAGGATGTCTCGGGCGCCATTGCCAACGGCCTGGACTGCATCGGCGTGGCCTGGGGCTTCGCTCCGAACGGGGAACTTGAAGACGCTGGAGCCGTCGCCGTGGTGGAAACGGCCGGGGAGTTGGTTGCCACCATCGACCGGCTGCAGGCGATCCACACTGCCGCGATGAGCGAGGTGACGAACGATGGCACTGTTTGATGCTGTCCGCTGGACCACGCGGAGCCTGATCTCGGGTTCGTGCCGGCCCACCGTCATCGGACTGGAAAACGTTCCCACCGACGGACCGTTCATCGTGGCACCCAACCACCTCTCCTTTTTTGACAGCGTCATTGTCCAGGCGCTGATGCCCCGCCCGGTGGCCTTCTTCGCCAAGGCTGAGTACTTCACCACCACCGGCGTTAAAGGCAAGGCGATGAAAGCCTTCTTCGAATCCGTGGGTTCCATTCCTGTGGAACGCGGCGAACAGGCTGCCAGCGTCCAGGCGCTTAGGACCCTTCTGGACATCCTTGAGTCCGGCAAGGGAATCGGGATCTATCCCGAAGGCACGCGTTCCCGGGACGGCATCCTATACCGAGGGCGCACCGGCGTGGGCTGGCTGGCGCTGACCACCGGAGCCCCTGTTATCCCGGTGGGCCTGATCGGGACCGAAAATCTTCAGCGCGCCGGCGAGAAGGGCGTCCGGCCGCAGCACTTCACCATGAAAGTGGGGGAGCCGCTGTACTTCGACAAAACGGGACCGGACCACTCGCTGCCGGCGCGCCGGCAAGTCACGGACCGCATCATGGATGCCATTGCCGAACTCAGCGGCCAGGAACGCTCCACCAGCTACAACCAAAGCAAGATCGCCGAGTAGGAAAGCCGACGGCATAGGCCATTGCTGAGGCTGGGCGGAGCACGGTAACCCTCGCGTGTCAGAGGTACCCGGCCTGCCTCAGTAGAATAGATAGGTGGCAAATCCAGCAAGTTATCGGCCCCAAACGGGCGAGATTCCCACCAACCCGGGGGTGTACCGGTTCCGCGACCCCAACGGACGGGTCATCTACGTGGGTAAGGCTAAAAGCCTCCGCTCCCGGCTGAATTCGTACTTCGCCAACCCTGCCGGACTCCTGCCGAAGACCTATGCAATGGTGCATGCAGCCAGCAGCGTGGAATGGACTGTGGTGGGCAGCGAGCTGGAATCGCTGCAGCTGGAATACACCTGGATCAAGGAATTCAAGCCCCGGTACAACGTCGTCTTCCGCGACGACAAGACCTACCCTTACCTCGCCGTCACGATGGGCGAAAAATATCCGCGCGTGCAGGTCATGCGCGGAGACCGAAGGAAGGGCACCCGCTACTTCGGCCCCTACACCGCAGGAGCCATCCGGGAAACCATGGATACCCTTCTCCGCGTCTTTCCCGTGCGGAGCTGCAGTGCCGGTGTTTTCAAGCGCGCCGAGGCCAGCGGCCGGCCCTGCCTGCTGGGCTACATCGACAAGTGCTCCGCACCCTGCGTGAAGCGGATCTCCCCCGAAGACCACCGCGCCCTGGCGGATGATTTCTGCGCCTTTATGGGCGGGGAGGCCAAGCGCTTCATCGGCAAGCTTGAAAAGCAGATGGCGGAGGCCGTGGCCGAGCTGAACTACGAGCGCGCGGCCCGCCTCCGCGACGACATCACGGCGCTGCGAAAGGTCTTTGAGCGGAACGCCGTTGTACTCGCCGAAGCCACCGACGCCGACGTCTTCGCCCTGCACGAGGACGAACTGGAAGCCGCCGTTCAGGTGTTCCACGTCCGCGGCGGCCGGGTCCGCGGCCAGCGCGGCTGGGTGGTTGAGAAAGTGGAGGATTCCACCACCCCCGACCTGGTGGAGCACCTCCTGCAGCAGGTTTACGGGGACGAAGGGCAGAGCCATGGACGGCTGCCCCGGGAGGTCCTCGTGCCGGTGGCCCCGACCAACCAGGCGGAACTCACCGAGTGGCTGGGCGGAATGCGCGGCGCCAAGGTTGACATCCGCGTACCCCAGCGCGGGGACAAAGCCGCGCTGATGTCCACGGTGCGGGAGAACGCCGAGCACGCCCTGAAGCTGCACAAGACCCGCCGGGCCGGTGACCTCACAGTCAGGTCGCAGGCGCTGCAGGAGCTCCAGGAGGCGCTGGACCTCCCCGTGCCGCTGCTCCGCATCGAGTGCTACGACGTGTCCCATGTCCAGGGCACCAACGTGGTGGCATCGATGGTGGTGGTGGAAGACGGCCTGCCGAAGAAATCCGACTACCGGAAGTTCTCCATCACCGGCGCCGCCGCCACTGACGACACCGCCGCCATGCATGACGTCCTGACCAGGCGGTTCCGCTACTACCTGCAGGACAAGTCCGGGCAGGTGGACGAGTCCGTCCTCAACGCCGGCCGGCAGGAACCGGACGAGTTGGAGCAGGGTCCGCAGGGACTGCCCCAGGACGACGCCTTGCTGGACACCACCACGCCGGCACCGCGGGCCAAGTTCGCCTACCCGCCCAATCTCGTGGTGGTGGACGGCGGCAAGCCCCAGGTCAACGCCGCGGCCCGGGCACTGGCCGATCTGGGCATTGACGATGTGTATGTGGTGGGCCTGGCCAAACGCCTGGAGGAGGTCTGGCTGCCTGACAGCGACTTCCCGGTGATCCTGCCCCGGACATCCCAAGGGCTGTACCTGCTCCAGCGGATCCGCGACGAAGCCCACCGGTTCGCCATCTCGTTCCACCGGCAAAAGCGCGGGAAGGCAATGACCGTCTCCGCCCTGGACGGCGTACCGGGCCTCGGCGCGTCCAAGCGGAAGGCCCTCCTGGCCCACTTCGGATCCGTTAAGGGCGTCAAGACGGCGACGGTGGCAGAACTTTCCGAAGCCAAGGGGATCGGACCGGCCCTTGCCAGCGCCATCGTGAACCATTTCTCCGCGACGGGACCGGAGGCAGCAAACGTTCCGGCCATCAACATGACCACCGGCGAAGTGATCGAAACCTAGCGGACACCGCTGAAACTTGGCTTTGTTCAAAGAATCTTAGCTAGGGTTGAGGGCGGGGTGTCAGCCGATGCGGCCCACCCCGGAGAACAACAGCAGAAACGGGGCGGACACAATGGCAGACACAACGGCGGAATCCGGAGCAGGGCAGGACGGGATGCTCCCCGTCAAGCCGCTCGAAGCGGAACTGCTGGTAGTCACCGGGATGTCCGGAGCGGGGAGGAGCACGGCGGCTGACGCGTTGGAGGACCACGGCTGGTACGTCGTCGAAAACCTGCCGCCGCAGATGCTGGGCACCCTCGCCGAGCTCGTCTCCCACGCGCCCCAGTCCATCCCGCGGCTGGCCGTTGTCATCGATGTCCGCAGCAAGGGCCTGTTCGCGGACATCCGCGCGGCCCTCGGGGCGCTGGCTGCCAGCGGCGTCACCTTCCGCGTCCTTTTCCTCGACGCCAGCGACGACGTCCTGGTCCGCCGCTTCGAACAGGGACGCCGGCCCCACCCCCTGCAGGGCGGGGGCCGCATCCTCGACGGCATCGCTGCCGAACGCGACCTGCTGCAGGAACTGCGCGACAGCTCCGACGTCGTACTGGACACCTCTGGCTACAACGTCCACGGCCTCGCCACGGCCATCACCGAACTCTTCAGTGAAACCGGCCCGGTGGCCCTGCGCCTGAACGTTATGAGCTTCGGTTTCAAGTACGGCCTGCCCGTGGACTCAAACTACGTAGCGGACGTCCGTTTCATCCCCAACCCGCATTGGGTGCCGCAGCTGCGTCCGCACACCGGGTTGGACAAGGACGTCAGCGACTACGTGCTCGAAGCCGAGGGCGTCAAGAACTTCGTGGACCGCTACGTCATGGCACTGGAACCGGTCCTGGACGGCTACCGCCGCGAGAACAAGCACTACGCCACCATCGCAGTGGGCTGCACCGGCGGCAAACACCGCTCGGTGGCAGTCGCCGTCGAACTGTCCAAGAAGCTGGCCCAATACCCGCGGGTCACGGTGACCACCACCCACCGGGACCTGGGCCGCGAGTAATGTCGCTGTTTACCGGGGCGCTGCCGCTGGTTCCGCCTGCAGGCACGGCGGCAACGCAGCAGGATAAGGGGCCGAACGTTGTTGCGCTGGGGGGTGGCCACGGCCTCTCGGCGTCGCTCTCGGCACTTCGCCTGCTCACCTCGGAGCTCACTGCGATCGTTACGGTAGCGGACGACGGCGGCTCTTCCGGGCGTCTGCGGGACGAGTACGGCGTCCTCCCGCCGGGAGACCTGCGGATGGCGCTGTCCGCCCTGTGCGACGACACCGACTGGGGACGAACCTGGCGCGATGTGATGCAGCACCGCTTCCGCCCCGGAAAGGGGCCGGGCGGCTCGCTGGACGACCACGCCACGGGGAACCTCCTGATCGTTACCCTGTGGGAGCTGCTTGGTGACGCCGTCGCAGGGTTGCGGTGGGCCGGCGCGCTGCTCGGTGCACGCGGCCAGGTCCTGCCCATGTCCACGGAGCCGCTGACCATCGAGGGCGACGTCCGGGTCACCGCTCCCGATGGCACTTCGCAGCTGCAGACCATCCAGGGACAGGCACGCTGCGCCGTTGCCGGTTCGCTGGAGCAAGTGCGCCTCCTGCCTGAAGCCGCGCCCGCCTGCGCTGAAGCACTGACGGCCATCGAACTCGCGGACTGGGTCATCCTGGGCCCGGGCTCCTGGTACACCTCAGTGCTTCCGCACCTGCTGCTCCCCGAAATGCGGCAGGCACTGTGCCACACCCCCGCCAAGCGCTGCCTCACCATGAACCTGGCCACGGACACCAAGGAAACCTCCGGCATGACCGCTGCCGACCATCTGCATGTCCTGCGCCGCTACGCACCTGACTTCAGTGTCGATGTTGTCCTGGCCGATCCGGCCTCTGTTCCCGACCGGCAGGAGTTCGAGAAGGCCGCCGCGATGATCGGCGCCGAGGTGGTCTTGGGTAAAGTAGGGGCGTCGGGCCGCCGACCCGTCCATGACCCCCTGCGTCTGGCCACGGCGTACAACGACATTTTCGGGAACAGTTAGGAAGGTGCCATGGCACTGACAGCATCAGTCAAGGAAGAACTGTCCCGTCTGGACATCAAAAAGTCATCAGTCCGGAAGGCCGAAGTCTCCGCCATGCTCCGCTTTGCCGGCGGACTCCACATCATTTCCGGCAGGATCGTCATCGAGGCCGAAGTGGATTTGGCTTCCACCGCCCGCCGCCTCCGGGCCGCCATCGCGGAAGTCTACGGCCACCAAAGCGAGATCATCGTGGTCTCCGCCGGGGGACTGCGGCGTGCCAGCCGGTACGTCGTCCGGGTAGTGCGCGACGGCGAGGCGCTGGCCCGGCAGACAGGCCTCCTCGATGGCCGCGGCCGCCCCGTGCGGGGGTTGCCGTCCGCCGTCGTCAACGGCTCTGCTGCAGATGCAGAAGCGGTTTGGCGCGGTGCCTTCCTGGTGCACGGGTCGCTCACCGAGCCCGGACGCTCGTCCTCGCTGGAAGTGACCTGCCCGGGCCCGGAATCGGCCCTGGCTTTGGTGGGCGCCGCACGCCGGCTGGACATCCAGGCGAAGGCACGCGAAGTCCGGGGAGTGGACCGCGTGGTCATCCGCGACGGCGACACCATCGCAGCCCTCCTCACCCGCATGGGCGCCCACGATGCGCTGATGGTCTGGGAGGAACGCCGGATGCGCAAGGAAGTCCGCGCCACCGCCAACCGGCTCGCCAACTTCGACGACGCCAACCTCCGCCGCTCAGCCCAGGCTGCCGTTGCAGCCGGTGCACGCGTGGACCGGGCCCTGGAGATCTTGGGCGACGACGTCCCGGACCACCTGAAGTACGCCGGCGAACTGCGTGTGGCGCACAAGCAGGCCAGCCTGGACGAGCTTGGCCGCCTCGCCGATCCGGTCATGACCAAGGATGCCATCGCCGGGCGGATACGCCGGCTGCTGGCAATGGCGGACAAACGGGCGCTGGACTTGGGCATCCCGGGTACGGATGCCAATGTGACGCCTGAAATGCTGGACGAGTGACAGCACCCTAGAATCAACAACGTGACGGTGATACCGGCACGGACTGCAGGCCAGCACGGCCAGCTGCCCGCCGACGGGGTTCACCGCCACCACAAACTTCCGGGCGCCGCCCGGATGCACAATCCGAGAGTTAGCAACCGGACCGAGTGTCCACGATATTGGAGGATTTTGTGACCGAGTACGTACTGCCCGAACTCAGCTACGACTACGCCGCCCTGGAGCCGCACATCTCTGCGCGCATCATGGAGCTGCACCACAGCAAGCACCACGCAGCCTACGTGGCCGGCGCCAACAACGCCCTGGCCCAGCTGGCCGAAGCCCGCGAGTCCGGTAACTTCGCCAACATCAACCGGCTGTCGAAGGACCTCGCGTTCCACACCGGCGGACACGTAAACCACTCCGTGTTCTGGAACAACCTCTCCCCGGACGGCGGCGACAAGCCCGAAGGCGAACTGGCAGCGGCCATCGATGACGCCTTCGGTTCCTTCGACGCCTTCCGTGCCCAGTTCTCGGCAGCCGCCCTCGGCCTGCAGGGTTCCGGCTGGGGCTTCCTGGCCTACGAGCCCATCGGCGGTAACCTGGTCATCGAGCAGCTGTACGACCAGCAGGGCAACACGGCGCTGGGTACCACCCCGCTGCTGATGCTGGACATGTGGGAGCACGCCTTCTACCTGGACTACGTCAACGTCAAGGCCGACTACGTCAAGGCTTTCTGGA
Organism: Arthrobacter sp. ZGTC412; assembly: GCF_002929215.1. Taxonomy (GTDB): domain Bacteria; phylum Actinomycetota; class Actinomycetes; order Actinomycetales; family Micrococcaceae; genus Arthrobacter. Next base: position 42,858 of record NZ_PJII01000020.1, on the reverse strand, counting down.
ACATAGTGAACTGGGCCGACGTCGCCAAGCGGTTCGAGGCTGCGCGCGCCAACGCCACGGGACTCATCACCCTCCGGTAGTGACCCCCGCTTCACGTGTATGTAACAAAGTTCACATTTAGGGCATAAAACCAGCCGGAATGTGGACCGTCCGCCCCCGCACTTGCGGGGGCGGACCCAGTTAAACGTAAGATAGGTCACGGAAGGCGGTTAGCCTTCAGCAATGAGGCTGGTCGCCCTCCGTCTGTAAATCATCTCTGCCCAATGGCGTGCGGGATCTGTTAGTTGGCTTGATAGCCCGCTCAACTAGTTGTGCTTTTCAAGCACCAAGGAGAATGAAAAAGTGACGACCCGTATTGGTATCAACGGCTTTGGCCGTATTGGCCGCAACTACTTCCGCGCAGCACTCGCACAGGGCGCGGACCTGGAGATCGTTGCAGTCAACGACCTCACCAGCCCCGAGGCACTGGCGCACCTGTTCAAGTACGACTCCGTCGGCGGCCGCCTGAAGGAAACCATCGAGGTCAAAGACGGCAACATCGTCGTCAACGGCACAGTCGTCAAGGTCCTGGCCGAGCGCGATCCCGCCAACCTCCCGTGGGGCGAGCTGGGCGTGGACATCGTCATCGAGTCCACCGGCTTCTTCACCAAGGCCGCCGATGCCCAGAAGCACATCGACGCGGGCGCCAAGAAGGTCCTGATTTCCGCTCCGGCCTCGGATGAGGACATCACCATCGTGATGGGCGTTAACCACAACCTCTACGACAACGCCACGCACCACATCATCTCCAACGCTTCCTGCACCACGAACTGCCTGGGCCCGCTGGCCAAGGTGATCAACGACGAGTTCGGCATCGAACGCGGCCTGATGACCACCGTCCACGCCTACACCGCGGATCAGAACCTGCAGGACGGCCCGCACAAGGACCTGCGCCGTGCCCGCGCCGCCGCCGTAAACATGGTGCCGACGTCCACCGGTGCAGCCAAGGCCATCGGCCTGGTCCTGCCGGAGCTCAAGGGCAAGCTGGACGGCTACGCCATCCGTGTACCCGTCCCCACCGGCTCCGCCACCGACCTCACGGTCACGGTCTCCCGTGAGACCACCGTGGAGGAAGTCAACGCCGCCCTCAAGCGCGCAGCAGACTCCGAGGACCTGCAGGGCTTCCTGACCTACACGGACGAGCCAATTGTCTCCTCGGACATCGTTGGCGATCCCGCATCCTCGATCTTCGACTCGGGCCTCACCAAGGTGATCGGCAACCAGGTCAAGGTTGTTTCCTGGTACGACAACGAATGGGGCTACTCCAACCGCCTCGTTGACCTCACGGAGCTTGTCGCAGCCAAGCTGGGCTAGGGTTAGACACATGACATCTCACACCCTCAACGAACTGATCGCTGAAGGTGTCCGCGGGCGGTACATTCTGGTTCGAAGTGACCTGAATGTGCCGCTCGACGGCTCTACAGTGACTGACGACGGCCGCATCAAGGCCTCACTGCCAGTGCTGGGAAAGCTCACGGACGCCGGTGCCCGCGTGCTGGTAACAGCCCACCTCGGACGCCCCAAGGGCGCCCCGGAGGAAAAGTACTCCCTTCGCCCCGCCGTCAACCGCCTGGCGGAACTGGCGGGCTTCAAGGTCACCCTCGCTGCGGACACGGTAGGCAGCTCGGCCAAGGAAGCTGCAGCCTCGCTCAAGGACGGCGAAGTGCTGGTTCTGGAAAACGTCCGCTTCGATGCCCGCGAAACCAGCAAGGACAACGCCGAGCGCGGCGCCTTCGCTGACGAGCTGGTGGCACTGACAGGCGGCAACGGCGCGTTCGTGGACGACGCCTTCGGTGCTGTCCACCGAAAGCACGCCAGCGTCTACGACGTCGCCACCCGGCTGCCGTCCTACCTGGGAGACCTCGTGCACACCGAGGTGGAAGTGCTGCGCAAGCTCACCGCTGACACCCAGCGCCCCTACGTGGTGGTGCTCGGCGGCTCCAAGGTCTCGGACAAGCTCGCAGTCATCGACAACCTGCTCGGCAAAGCGGACACCATCCTGGTGGGCGGCGGCATGCTGTTTACCTTCCTCGCCGCAGCCGGCCACAAGGTGGGCTCAAGCTTGCTTGAGGAAGACCAGATCCCCGTGGTCCAGGACTACCTGAAGCGCGCGGCCGACGCCGGCACCGAATTTGTGGTGCCCACGGATGTCGTGGTAGCTGAGAAGTTCGCCGCTGATGCCGCCCATGAGACCGTTGCCGCGGACGCCATCGAAAGCAGCAGCTTCGGAGCGGAGGGCATCGGCCTGGACATCGGACCGGACTCGGCAGCAGTCTTTGCCGACAGGATCAAGGGCGCCAAGACCGTCTTCTGGAACGGCCCGATGGGGGTCTTCGAATTCGAAGCTTTCGCCGCCGGCACCCGCGCCATCGCACAGTCACTGACCGAAACCGGGGCGTTCACCGTGGTTGGAGGCGGCGACTCCGCTGCTGCCGTCCGAACGCTTGGTTTCGCTGATGACCAGTTCGGCCACATTTCCACCGGCGGCGGTGCCAGCCTGGAATACCTCGAAGGCAAGGAACTCCCGGGGCTCAGCGTCCTGGACCGGTAGCAGTACCTGGCTCTTCAATCCTCCGGCCGGCAGGTTGCCCCGCGGCAGCTTGCCGGCCGAACACTTATCAAGACTTATTGGAGAATACGTGACAACGTCAACGAACGGCGCTTTCGACCGCAAGCCCTTTATCGCGGGCAACTGGAAAATGAACATGGACCACGTGCAGGGCATCACCCTCCTGCAGAAACTCGCGTGGACCCTCTCCGACGCCAAGCATGACTACAGCCGGGTTGAGGTTGCCGTCTTCCCGCCGTTCACCGACCTCCGCGGCGTGCAGACCCTGGTGCAGGGCGACGACCTGGATGTTGCCTACGGCGGCCAGGACCTCTCGCAGTTCGACTCCGGCGCCTACACCGGCGACATCTCCGGCCAGTTCCTGAACAAGCTGGGCTGCAAGTACGTCCTGGTGGGCCACAGCGAACGCCGGACCATCCACAACGAGTCCGACGACGTCCTTAACGCCAAGGTGAAGGCCTCCTTCAAGCACAACGTGGTTCCCGTGCTCTGCGTCGGAGAAGGCCTGGAAGTCCGCCAGGCGGGCACCCACGTGGAGCACACCCTGGCCCAGCTCCGCGCTGGTGTTGCAGGCCTTACCCCGGAGCAGGCCAGCGAGCTTGTGGTGGCCTACGAGCCCGTCTGGGCCATCGGCACCGGCGAAGTAGCGGGACCGGGAGATGCACAGGAAATGTGCGCCGCCATCCGCGCCGAGCTCGAGTCGCTGTTCGGAGCTGACGTAGCGTCGAAGACCCGCCTGCTGTACGGCGGATCCGTCAAGGCCAACAACGCCGCGGCAATCCTGAAGGAACGGGACGTGGATGGCCTGCTGGTGGGCGGCGCGAGCCTGGATCCGGCGGAGTTTGCTAATATTGTCAGGTTCGAGAGTCACTTGGTGACGGACTAGTCCGTCCCGCCGTGGATACTCCCGCAATTCCAACTTTCTGAAAGGCCGTCGTGGACGTTCTTCATGTCATTCTGCAGATCCTCCTTGGCATCACCAGCCTCCTGCTGACGTTGCTTATCCTCCTCCACAAGGGACGGGGCGGCGGACTGTCCGACATGTTCGGTGGCGGCATGAGTTCCGGGCTGAGCTCCTCAGGCGTGGCCGAGCGCAACCTCAACAGGTTCACCGTTATCCTCGGCGTGACTTGGGGCGTTGTGATCATCGCCCTGGGGCTGATTATGCGCTTTACGGGCAGCGGCGACTCCTGACGCACTGCTAAAAGGATTCGCGCGGGCACTGCCGCCGTGCAGATCTGCGAACTAAACTGTGGCTGTCGGATTCCGGCAGCCACAGTTTTGTTTAAGAGGCAGGAGCCCCGATGGTACATCCAAGCTCAGGTTTCCGGGGCACCCGCGCGGGTGTCACGGCAGGAACAGGGCCCAGCCTTCAGGCTGACGAGGACCAGGGAAAAACCCTCCCGCGCATCCGGGTTTCGTACTGGTGCGCGAAGGGCCACGAAACGCAGCTGGTCTTCCTCAAGCTTCCTGAGGACCAGCTTCCTGCGGTGTGGGACTGCCGGCGATGCGGCGCGGCAGCAGCGAGGGACGGCGTGGCGGCGGCTGAGGCGGACGCCTTGGAGGACGGCTACAAGAGCCACCTGGAATACGTTAAAGAGCGGCGCTCCAGCCAGGACGCCGAAGACCTCCTGGCTGGAGCGCTGGACAGACTACGCGCCCGCGGCGTCCTTCCGGACGAGCTGCTGCGGGACGCGTGACGCGGCATTCTCATCGATGAGCCAGAGGGTCCGGGAAGTTCCCCGCGGACCCGCGGCGGGCACCTGCACAGGGTTGGCGCCGGCAAGCGCCAGCCCCACCGCACCGGCTTTGTCCTCGCCCGCAACAACCATCCAGACTTCAGCAGCCGTATTGATAGTCGGCAGCGTCAGGGAAACGCGCAGGGGAGGGGGCTTGGGCGAATTCCGCACACCCACCACCGTCCGCTCCTTTTCGCGGATGCCGGCCTGCTCGGGAAACAGCGACGCCACATGCGCGTCCGGTCCTACACCCAGCAGGACAACGTCCAGGCGGGGGAGCGCACCCGGCTGTTCCGGCCGGTCGTCGGACATATCGGCGGCGTGTTCAGAGGCGGCCGCGTCCCGCAACTGGCGGGCATAATCCTCGGCGGCCTCTTCGGGAGTTGCAAACTGGTCGGAGGAGCCCGGTTCGTGGATCCGCTCCGGGTCCACCGGGATGTGCACGAGCAAAGCGTCGAATGCCTGCTTCGTGTTCCGGTCGGCGTCATCCGAGGAGACAAACCGCTCATCGCCCCACCAGAAGTTGACCTTGGACCAGTCGACGGCGGGAGCCGCCGGAGAGTCAGCAACAGCCTTCAGGGTGCCGATACCCACCGTGCCGCCGGTCAGGACCACGGTAGCATCCCCGTACTTGTCCTGGACATCAACAAGCTTGGTAATTAGGCGGGCCGCAATGGCCGCCATCAGCACGGACGAATCAGGATGAATGCTTACTCTTGGCTCAACGCTCACTGGGTCGGACACTCCTTAGATTGGTACGTGGCAGTCCCATAGTAATCACTTCCCCGAACACCTCGTCCGGGTCGAGGCGGCGGAGTTCTTCAGCCAGGCAGTCGCGGAGGCTGCGGCGCGGAAGCGAGATGCGTTGGGCCGGCTGGCCTGGTTGGGTCAGCTCGGCCACGGACAGTCCCGGGCGGAACAGCTGGACGTCGCCGCCGGGGCGGGTGAGCCGCACTCGGCGGATGCCGGTCCCGGCTGGGTCCGCCACGATGGTCACCGGTGCCTCCAGGCTCAGGGTGAGCCATGCGGCCAGGAGGATAGTGCTGGGAGAGTCTGAAGCACCTTCCACTGCCACGGCGGTCACCGGCGACGCGTCCACCTCGTCGAGGGCGGCGGCGAGCTGGATCCGCCAGTTGGTCAGGCGGGTCCAGGCCAGGTCCGTGTCCCCGGCCCGGTAGGTCTTGTGGATCTTCTCCAGTGCTGCCTGCGGGTCCGGTTCGTTCGCGGAGTCGGTGATCCGGCGGTGTGCGATTCGGCCGATGGAGGTTTCACAGGCGTTTTCGGGTGCCCCGTGCGGCCACCAGGCCACAATGGGTGCGTCCGGCAGCAGCAGCGCGGCCACCAGGGATTCGCTTTCGTGCGCGAGCTGGCCGTAGCCGCGCAGCACAATCACTTCTGACGCGCCCGCGTCACCGCCGACGCGGATCTGGGCGTCCAGCTTGTCCTCGGCGTCGGCCCCGGCGTCGGCCAGGACGATGATCCGGCAGGGGTGTTCGCGGCTGGCGTCGTTGGCGGCTTCGATCGCTTCTTCCTCAAGCCCTGACTTGGTGACCACCACAAGGGTGAGCACCCGGCCCAGGGCGATCACGCCGCCCTGGTCGCGCAGGGCCATCAGCTTCTTGGAAACGTTCGAGGTTGTGGTGTCCGGCAGGTCTACAATCATGGCCTTCTCCAGGTTCGTCCGTCGCGTGCCAGCAGCTCGTCAGCAGAGGCGGGGCCCCAACTGCCGGGGCCGTACGGCTCGGGCTGTTCGTTCAGCTGCTCCCAGTACTCCTCGAACGGGTCAAGGATCTTCCAGGACAGCTCCACTTCCTCGTGCCGCGGGAAGAGCGGCGGCTCGCCCAGGAGCACGTCCAGGATCAGACGCTCGTACGCCTCGGGGCTCGATTCGGTGAAGGAGTGCCCGTAGCCGAAGTCCATGGTCACATCGCGGACTTCCATCTGCGTGCCGGGCACTTTGGAGCCGAACCGGATGGTCACGCCCTCGTCGGGCTGGACCCGGATCACCACGGCGTTCTGGCCGAAGTCATCTTCACTGTGGTCTCGGAACAGCAGGTTGGGTGCCCGCTTGAACACGACGGCGATTTCGGTCACACGCCGGCCCAGGCGCTTGCCGGCGCGCAGGTAGAACGGAACACCGGACCAGCGGCGGGTGTGGATGTCCACCCGGATCGCGGCGAAAGTCTCGGTGGTGGAATCGGCCGGGATGCCTTCTTCCTCCAGGTAGCCCTGGACCTGTTCGCCGCCCTGCCAGCCGCCGGTGAACTGGCCGCGCGCAGAGTGCGTGGACAGGTCCTCGGGAAGCCTGACGGCGGCCAGGACCTTCTCCTTCTCCGCGCGCAGGTCATCGGCGTTGAAGGAAATGGGCTCCTCCATCGCGGTCAGGGCCAGCAGTTGGAGCAGATGGTTTTGGATCACATCGCGGGCCGCGCCCACGCCGTCGTAATACCCCGCCCGGCCACCGGTGCCAATGTCCTCGGCCATGGTGATCTGGACGTGGTCCACGTAGTTCGCGTTCCACAACGGCTCGAACAACTGGTTCGCGAACCGCAGCGCCAGGATGTTCTGGACCGTTTCCTTGCCCAGGTAGTGGTCGATCCGGAACACCGCGTCCGCCGGGAACACTGATTCCACGATGTCGTTCAGCTGCCGGGCGGACTCGAGGTCGTGCCCGAAGGGCTTCTCGATTACCACGCGGCGCCACTTGTCACCCTCGGCCTGGGCCAGGCCGTGCTTGGACAGCTGCCGGCAGACCTGCTCGAAAGCCTTGGGCGGGATGGAAAGGTAGAACGCGTGGTTCCCCCGGGTGCCGCGGACGTCGTCGAGTTCCTTGATGGTCTCGCCAAGCCGCTCGAAGGCGCCGTCGTCGTCGAACTCGCCCTGGACAAAGCGGATGCCCTCTGAGAGCTGGTTCCACACCGCCTCATCAAAAGGCGTCCGCGCGTAGGACTGCACGGAGGCCTTCACCTCGGCGGCGAAGTCCTCATCCGTCCAGGGGCGGCGGCCGAAGCCCACCAGCGCGAAGCTGGGAGGCAGCAGCCCACGGTTGGCCAGGTCATACACGGCCGGCATGAGCTTCTTGCGGGCAAGGTCACCGGTGACTCCGAAGAGCACCAGCGATGACGGACCGGCGATCCGGCTCAGGCGGCGGTCCCGGGGGTCCCGGAGCGGATTCCGCAACGGTTTTCCGGGACGCGTCCCGGACGTCCTGCCGTATTCAGTTTCTGGCATGTTGCTTCTGTGCCTTAGCTTTCGGTGACGGAGGCTGACCTGGCGGACAGCGCAGCAATGATGTCCTGCAACTGTGCCACACCGGCTGCCCGGTCGGTCAGGTGCAGGCGAAGCACGGGACGGCCGTGCTCGCTCAGGACCTGGGCGTCACCTGCGGCCTGCGCGGAGATCAGCTCCCCGAACGTGAAGGGACGGTCCGGGATGGCAAGATCTTCGGCTGAATCAGCGGTTACCTGGATGAACACGCCGATGGCGGGGCCGCCCTTGTGGAACTGCCCGGTGGAGTGCAGGAATCGCGGACCCCAGCCAAACGTGACGGGACGGCCGGAGACGGCTGCCAGTTCGTCACGGATGCCCTCGAGCTGCGCGAACGCGAGCCGGTCGAAGTATACCTGGACGCTGAGGTAGCTGTCCGGCCGGAGGGTTTCCAGCAGGGCACGCACTGCCTCTTCGGCCGTGGAAGCGCCGCCGAGCCAGTCGCCGCCGCGGACCTCGATGGCGCCGTCAACAAATGCTGCAGGCGTCGGCTCCGGCTGGGCGTCCAGCAGGCCGCGGGCGGCCACCTTGGCTGCCTCGACATCGGGCTGGTCGAACGGGTTGATCCCCAGCAGGCGCCCGGCAACAGCAGTGGCGAACTCCCAAACCATCATCTGGGTGGCCAGGCCGCCGGCGATGGCAACTTCGTTTTCCCCGAGTTCGACGTCGGTGTCCGCGGCTACCAGCCGGACCACCAGTACATCGTCCGCGTCGGATGCCACCTCAGGTGAGGCGGGACCGGCCACCACCGGCAGGACGCCGGTGCCCAGCTTGCCCGTGGACTCGGCGATGAGCTGCTCGGCCCAGTCGGCGAAGCCTACGATGCCGGAACCGTCCTCGGCGATGACAATCTTGTTGCGCAGCGGGCTGGTGCCGCCCAGCGCGGTTCCGAGAGCCAAACCGATGTTTTCGGGTGCGTCCTCGTTGAGGATCTCGGCTGCTTCCTCGGCCTCGTCCAGGAACGCCTGGATGTCCACGCCGGCCAGGCCCGAGGGCACCAGGCCGAACGCGGTAAGGGCGGAGAAACGGCCGCCGACGTTGGGGTCAGCGTTGAAGACGGCACGGTAGCCGGCTTCACGGGAGGCCTTGTCCAGCGGGGAGCCGGGATCGGTGACGATGATGATGCGGCTCGCGGCGTTAACGCCGGCGTCATTGAACGCCTTTTCGAAGACCCTCCGCTGGGAATCCGTTTCAACGGTGGAACCGGACTTGGAGGAGACCACAATGGCCGTCTCCGCCAGCCGGTCCGCCAGGGCAGCACGGACCTGGTCCGGGTCCGTGCTGTCCAGCACAGTCAGCTCGACGCCGGAGGTGCCGGCAATGACCTCCGGGGCCAGCGAGGACCCGCCCATGCCGCAGAGCACAATGCGGGTAACGCCTTCGGCGCGGAGGGCATCGCGGAGTTCCAGGATCTCGTTCACCAGCGGCTGGGAGACGGTAGCCGCCTCAACCCAGCCGAGCCGGATGGCGGACTCTGCTTCGGCGTCGGGACCCCACAGGGTGTGGTCCTTCGCGAAGATCCGTGTGGCGATGCGGTCCTCCACCAGGGCGGGAAGGTGCTGTTCCAGGGCCTGCTGCGCGGCACCTGTGGCTTCGTAGCTGAGTGTGCTCATTGTTGGTTAGGAAGCCTTCCGTGCAGAGGCGAGGGCGCCCTCGACGTCGCCGAGCAGTTCCTTCCAGCTGGCCACGAACTTGTCCAGGCCTTCGGATTCAAGGATTGCCACGACGTCGTTGTAGGAGATGCCGAGCTTTTCGAGCGCGTCCAGGGTGTTGTTGGCTTCGGCGTAGGTGCCGGTGACGGTGTCGCCGGTGACCACGCCGTGGTCGAAGGTGGCGTCCAGCGTCTTTTCGGGCATGGTGTTTACAACGCCGGGGGCGACAAGTTCCGTGACGTACAGGGTGTCCGGGTAGGCCGGATCCTTCACGCCGGTGGAAGCCCACAGGGGACGCTGGGGGAGTGCGCCGGCTTCGGCGAGCAGGGCCCAGCGTTCGGTGGTGAAGAGCTCCTCGTAGACCTGGTAGGCCAGGCGGGCGTTGGCCAGGCCGGCCTTGCCCTTGAGTGCCTTAGCCTCGTCGGTGCCCAGGGCATCGAGGCGCTTGTCGATTTCGGCGTCCACGCGGGAGACGAAGAAAGAGGCCACGGAGTGGATCTTCGAGAGGTCGTGGCCGTTTTCCTTGGCCTGCTCCAGGCCGGCCTGGAAGGCGTTGATGACGGCGCGGTAGCGCTCGAGGGAGAAGATCAGGGTCACGTTAACGCTGATGCCCTCGGCCAGGGTGGCGGTGATGGCCTCAAGGCCCTCGAGCGTGGCCGGGATCTTGATGAGGACGTTGTCCTTGTTGACCCTCTTGTACAGGTGCTTGGCTTCGGCGATGGTGCCTGCGGTGTCCCAGGCCAGGCGCGGGTCAACCTCGATGGACACGCGGCCATCCACGCCCTTGGTGGCTGCTGCGACGGGTGCGAACAGGTCGCAGGCGTCGGCGACGTCAGTGGTGGTGATCTCGAAGATGGTGTCCTCGACGCTGGCGCCGGCTGCTGCCTGCTTTGCGATCGTGCCGTCGTAGTCGGCGCTGGTTGTGATGGCGGCGTGGAAGATGGACGGGTTGGTGGTCACACCAACCACGTTCTTCTCTTCGATGAGCTTGGCCAGGGTGCCGGTGTCCAGGCGTCCGCGGGAAAGGTCGTCGAGCCAGATGGAAACTCCGGCGTCGGAGAGCTGCTGGGTGGGAGTAGTCATTGTTTTATATCTCCTAGGAAATCGGGTTTCAGGCCTGGAGGCCAGCGAGGGAGTCCTTGGCGGCCGCAGCAACTGCTTCTGCGGTGATGCCGAACTCCTGGAAGAGGCGCTTGTAGTCCGCGGAGGCGCCGTAGTGCTCAAGGCTGATGGAACGGCCGGCATCGCCGACGAATTCCTTCCAACCCAGGGACAGTCCTGCTTCGACGGAAACGCGGGCCCTGACAGCAGCAGGCAGCACGGACCCGCGGTAGGCGGCGTCCTGCTTGTTGAACCATTCGACGCAGGGCATCGAGACAACACGCGCGGCGATGCCTTCGGCCTGCAGGGCTTCGCGGGCCTGGACAGCCAGCTGGACCTCGGAGCCGGTGCCGATGAGGATGACGTCGGCCGGGACGGTGGCGCCGTCCTTGGACGCTTCGGCCAGCACGTAGCCGCCCCTGGCGACGCCGGTAACGGAACCGAACGTGTCGCCGTCGGCCTCACCTTCGCCGCGTTCCCAGGTGGGGATGTTCTGACGGGTCAGCACGATGCCGGCGGGGTTGCTGTGGTTCTCCAGCATGGTTTTCCAGGCAACGGCAACTTCGTTGGCGTCACCGGGGCGGACAACGTCCAGGTCCACGATGGCGCGCAGGGTGGCGAGCTGTTCAACCGGCTGGTGGGTAGGTCCGTCCTCACCCAGGCCGATGGAGTCATGCGTCCACACGTACAGGGACGGGACACCCATGAGCGCGCCCAGGCGGATGGCGGGGCGCTGGTAGTCGCTGAAGATCAGGAACGTGCCGGAAAACGCACGGGTGCGGCCATGCAGGCTGATGCCGTTCACGATCGCCGCGGCGGCGTGCTCGCGGATACCGAAGTGCAGGACACGGCCGTAGGGGTTGCCCTTCCACGCGTCAGTCTGCTTCGAGGCAGGCACGAACGACGGCGAGCCCTCGATGGTGGTGTTGTTCGATTCCGCAAGGTCGGCGGAACCGCCCCACAGTTCGGGCAGGACCGGACCGAGGGCATTCAGGACCTTACCGGAGGCTGCACGGGTGGAGACATCCTTGCCGGCGGGGAAGACCGGGAGGGCTGCGTCAACGTCGTTCGGCAGTTCCTTGGCCTCGATGCGCTGCAGCAGTGCCGCGCCTTCGGGGTTGGCGGCCTGCCAGGCGTTGAAGGACTCTTCCCATTCCTTGCGGGCGGCAGCACCACGGTCCACCACGGCGCGGGCGTGGGCGAGGACGTCCTGGTCCACGTCGAAGGACTTGGCCGGATCAAAGCCCAGGACTTCCTTCAGGGCTGCGACTTCCTCGGCACCGAGAGCTGAACCGTGGATCTTGCCGGTGTTCTGTTTCTTCGGCGCCGGGTAGCCGATGATGGTGCGCAGCGAGACGATGGAGGGCTTGGACGTCTCGGCCTTGGCGGCGACGAGCGCGGAGTAGAGCTCCTGGACGTCTTCCTTGTATTCGCCGGTCTTGGTCCAGTCCACCCGCTGGACGTGCCAGCCGTAGGCTTCGTAGCGCTTCAGGACATCCTCGGTGAAGGCGATGTCGGTGTCGTCCTCGATGGAAATGTGGTTCTCATCGTAGACAACAACGAGGTTGCCCAGTTCCTGGTGCCCGGCCAGCGAGGAAGCCTCAGCCGTGACACCTTCCTGGAGGTCGCCGTCGGACGCAATCACCCAGATGGTGTGGTCAAACGGGCTCTCGCCGGCCGGAGCATCGGCGTCGAACAGGCCGCGCATCCGGCGCTGCGAGTAGGCGAAGCCAACCGAGGACGCCAGGCCCTGGCCCAGCGGACCGGTGGTGATTTCCACGCCGGCGGTGTGCTTGTACTCGGGGTGGCCCGGGGTAAGTGAACCCCACGTGCGCAGCGCCTCCAGGTCCTTCAGCTCCAGGCCGTAACCGGAGAGGAACAGCTGGATGTAAAGGGTGAGCGAGGTGTGGCCCGGGGACAGGACAAAGCGGTCGCGGCCCAGCCAGTCAGGATTGCGCGGATCGTGGCGCATCATCTTCTGAAACAGAAGGTACGCGGCGGGCGCCAGGCTCATCGCCGTTCCGGGGTGGCCGTTGCCCACCTTCTCCACTGCATCTGCAGCGAGCACGCGGATGGTATCCACCGCACGCTGGTCCAGGCTGGTCCAAGACAGTTCTTGCTCTTCCAAATGTGGCACGAAAACCGGGCCCCTCTCTGTGCTGATGGCAGGCGGCACACGGGATCCGCGGTAAGGCACGTTGTTGGGCGCCCGCTGCGGTGTGTACCAGCCGTTCACCATCGAAACGTTGATCTTTCCACTCAGCCACCGGCCAGTTCGGGAACGCGTTTTCCACTGCTTCCGTGCTGCGTGCTGATCTGGTGACAGCTTAGCTCTATTCCATCCCTCGGGCGGCGGAAATCTCACGTTGTGGACGCAATTTCGGCTTATGTGAATCTGTCTGAAGTGAGGCTGAGTTAATCTGCTCGAATCGATGCGCGAGCGATCAACAGCACCAAATGGCGGGCCGCTGGGAGGGGGGCGGCACGGTATGATATTCAGAGGCCACGCCGGGTGGCGGACCTTTCTCAGCTTCCCGAAACTCCCGGCCAAGGCGCGGATCAACAATTCCGGTTCCGCCGGCGCCCGGACGGGCGGGCCACATGACACAGCTGGACAGCCAGACAGAACTGCCAACAGAACGGGTGACTGCCACCGTGAGCACTACAGATACGCCGCTGAACGCATCCCGGGCTTCAAAAGCCGGGATTGCCCGTAAGGCCAAGGCGTATCTCGCCCTCACCAAGCCCCGCGTCATTGAGCTGCTGCTGGTGAGCACGCTGCCTACGATGATTTACGCGGAGCGCGGGTTCCCCTCCATCGGGCTGATCCTGGCAACGCTCGTGGGCGGCGCCTTCGCCGCGGGCAGCGCCGGTGCCTTCAACTGCTATATCGACCGCGACATCGACAAGCTGATGCACCGCACCGAAAATCGCCCGCTGGTTACCGGTGAAGTCACGCCGCGTGAAGCTCTGATCTTCTCCTGGCTTTTGGGCGCGGCAGCCATCGCGATCCTCTGGTTCGGCGCCAATCCGCTGTCCGCCTGGCTCGGCTTGGGCGCCATCTTCTTCTACGTGGTGATCTACACGATCGTCCTCAAGCGCAGGACGGCGCAGAATATCGTCTGGGGCGGCGCAGCAGGCTGCTTCCCTGTGCTGATCGCCTGGGCGGCTGTCACCGATTCGGTGGAGTGGCCCGCAGTCATTCTGTTTATGGTGATCTTCCTCTGGACCCCGCCGCACTACTGGCCGCTGTCCATGCGCTACGGCGAGGACTACCGCAACGCCAACGTCCCTATGCTCGGAGCCATCGCCGGCGCCAAGGTGGTTTCCGTTCAGGTGGTCCTGTACGCGTGGGCCATGGTTGTCTGCTCCCTGCTGATGGTTCCAGCCGGTGGAGCGGGCTGGGTTTACACAGTGACCGCCGTGCTGGCCGGGGCCTGGTTCCTGTACGAATCACACTCCCTCTACAACCGGGCACAGCGCGAGGACATTTCGGACAAGCGGGCCATGAAGGTTTTCCACGGCTCCATCAGCTACCTCACCCTGCTCTTTATTGCCCTCGCGGTTGATCCCTTCATCGGGCCGGCGGTTATGGCCAGCTAGCCCCGCCCGTAAACCTCCTGGCCCCCTTGCGACGCTCTCTCACGTCCTGCAAGTTTTTCCAGGACGCTCTCCCACTAACCGCACTAAATGCGCAACCCCTCTCTCACCTGCTGGTGGGGGAGGGTTTCTAGTATCGCTTGCAGGATGTGAGAGAGCGTGCGGGGAATGATTGACGTGGGAGAGCGTTACTTGTGTCGCCGGCAGGATCCGAGAGAGGGCCGGAAAGGAAAGCGCCCCGGTCCGTAAGGAACCGGGGCGCTTGACGTTTGGGAATACAGCGGTGGACTATTCCACCGGGCTGGACCGGGCGATGTCCCACGCGTTGGTTGCCGCCACCATCAGCAGCGCTGCCCCGAGCATATGGGCCGCGACCAGCAGTGCCGGAATGCCGTTGTAGTACTGGGTGAAGCCGATGACGGCCTGAAGGAGCGTCACGCCGAGCAGTCCCAGGATGGCGCCGCGGAAGGACCCCTTGATACGGCGAAGGAACACCAGCACGAGTGCCACCACCGTGCCGGCCGTCACCAAGTAGGCCGGAACGGCGTGGATGTGGGAGAACAGGTCCCAGTCCAAGCCGTTGCGGGGGGCGTCGGCGTCGCCTGCATGGGGTCCGGCCCCGGTCACCACCACGCCCAGCATCACGGCAAGGGCGGAGAAGAGCGCGACGGCGGCCGTCACCGGACGCATAACGCCCGGCAAGGCAGGATGGGCCACTGTGCGGAACCGGCCAGTCCGGCCGAAGGCACGGTTCACCAGCAGCGTGGCAAACACCACCAGGGCCATGGATACCAGGAAGTGAAGGCCAACCACCCAGGGGTTGAGGTTGGTCAGGACGGTAATGCCGCCGATCACCGCCTGCGCCGGGATGCTGGCCAGAAGACCCAGTGCCAGCAGGAAAAGGTCCCTGCGCTCCTTGCGGAGGTTCCACAGGTAGACCAGCATCAGGGCTGCGACGGCGGCAAGAGCGAAAGTGAGGAGACGGTTGCCGAACTCGATAAAACCATGGATGCCCATTTCCGGGGTGTTTACCAGCGAGGTGTCCGTGCAGCGCGGCCAAGTGGGGCAGCCCAGGCCTGATGCGGTCAGCCGCACCGCACCGCCGGTGACGACCAGGAGGGTCTGGCCGATCAGGGAGGCAACCGCGAGGCGGCGAACCCGGACGTCCACGGTGCGGGGCAGCCGGGAGGACAGCCGGTTAACAAACTGGGGGAGGCGTGCAGCCGTGCTCACGGATATCTCAATTCCACTTGAACCAACGGATGGCTGCTGCCCCGGCAATGACGGTCCAAAGCAGCAGGATGAGGGCGGCGCCGCCATTCAGCGTGCCGGCAAGGAAAGCCTCGCGCAGGGATTCACCCAGAGCGCCGGAGGGCAGGAACTGCACCATCGATTGGGCGCCGGCCGGGAGCCGCTCCGCCGGGAGGACAATTCCACCCAGGGCGCCCAGCAGGATCCAGAGCAGGTTGGTGATGGCAAGGGTGGCTTCGGGCCGGACGGTGCCGGCCACCAGCAGGCCCAGGGCGGTAAAGGCGGCGGCGCCCAGTGCCAGGAGGAACAGGCCGGGAACCCAGGCGGCTGCCTGTGGTCGCCATCCCAAGGACAAGGCCACTGCGCTGACGACGGCTACCTGCAGGCAGAGTACGGCCAGGACTGACAGTGCTTTGCCGGCGATCAGTCCGCCCCGGCCCAGGGGAGTGGTGGAAAGGAAGCGGAGCACGCCATACCGCCGGTCGAAGCCGGTGGCGATGCCCTGGCCGGTGAACGCGGTGGACATGGCGCACAAGGCCAGGATTCCCGGTACGGCGACGTCGATGCGGCTGCCGCCCAGCCCATCCAGGAACGGCGTCACGGTCAGGCCAACAAGCGCCAGAAGCGGCAGCACCACTGCCAGAATCAGCTGCTCACCGTTCCGGAGCATGGCCAAGGCCTCGTACTTGCCCTGCAGCAGCACGCGGCGCAGCAGGGAGGCAGGCTGTTGCGTGCCCGAAACCCCACCCAAAGCTGTGACTGGGGCGTTGTCCTGGGTGGCCCCGGCCGCGCCGGACGCTGTCCCGTTCATCGGATGTCCTTTCCCGAGATATCCAGAAAGACGTCTTCAAGGCTACGCGCCTGCAGGCTCATCGAAGCCGGCATGATGCCATGTGCTTCCCACCAGCCCGCGAGTGCCGCGAGGTGGCCGGGCGTCAGGCTGCCTGTAACGCAGTAGCTGCCGGCGCGGGTCTCGGCTACAGCAATGCCGTCCGGCAGGACGCCGGCAAAATCCAATCCCGGAACCGCCTCGAACTCCAGCGTCCGGATGTGGTCGGCTCCGGTTTCCACCACCGGACTGCGCTGGAGCAGTTCCTGGACGGTTCCCTCGGCGACGTTCCGGCCGCCGTCGATGATGTAGACATAGTCCGCCAGCCGCTGGGCGTCGTCCATCAGGTGCGTGGTGAGGATGATGCCCATCCCGGCGTCGCGCAGTTCAGAAATCAGGTCGAACACCAGTTGACGGGACTGCGGGTCCAGGCCGGCGCTGGGCTCGTCCAGGAACAGGACTTCCGGCCTGCCGATCAAAGCGGCGGCAAGGGCCAGACGCTGCTTCTGCCCGCCGGACAGCCGCCGGACGGTGGTCCGGCTGAATGCTCCGATGCCCAGCCGCTCAATCAGGTCATCCACGGGCCAGGGCTGCGCATAAAGTCCGGCGACGTGGCGCAGCAAGGGGACAGGCCTGGACGACGGCGGCAGCCCGCCGTCCTGAAGCATCACACCTACGCGGGAGCGCAGTTCCGCCCCCGCAGTTGCGGGGTCCCGGCCCAGCAGCGAGATGTCGCCGCCGCTTCGCTTCTGAAGGCCCTGGGCACATTCAAGCGTGGTTGTTTTTCCCGCACCGTTGGCGCCCAGCAGGGCGGTGACCTGTCCGCGTTGGGCAACGAGGGAAACGCCGCTCACTACCCGGAGCATCTTTCCGTCCAGGCTTGCAAGCGGGCCTACATCCTTAACTAGCCCGCTGATGGACAGAACCGGGGATTGGGGGGATCGCACCCCAGTATTCTACGGGATGTAGTATTTCCGGATGTTCGTCGACGGGGCCTAGTCAGGTCAGCCTGTCCTTACTGGATCGCGGGACTAAATTACGACACTATTGTGTTGTGTATTCCATGACCAACGCTACTGCTGTGCCCTTCGCAGGGCACGGGGCCTCGCAGGCTCCCGATGACCGCGGCCGCCCGGCCGCCGGTCCGGTGGCTGACGCCGATGAGCGTACCCGGGACCGCGTCCTGTCGGCCGTCCTGGAACATGGGCCCGTCAGTGCCGCTGAACTTGGCGACCTGCTGGGGTTCACTCCGGCGGCGGTACGGCGGCACCTGGACCATTTGTCCCGTGCAGGCGTTATCGAAGTCAAGCGCGTGGCCAAGTCCGGGGCCGGGGCGGGCCGTCCCGCACGTCGCTACGTCCTCAGCTCCCAGGGCCAGTCGAGCCTCGGAAACGACTACCTGGGCATTGCCGCCCTGGCGCTCCAGGAGTTGCAGAAAGTCGCCGGTCCGGACGCGGTGCGGGCATTCGCCGTCGAACGATTCTCGGAGATGGAACGCCGGTATGCGCCGGAAATCGAGAAGGCGGGCCCGGACATCACCGACCGCGCCAAGGCCCTGGCAGACGCGCTGAGCCGAGACAACTTTGTGGCCTCCGCCGCTTCCATTGAGGCGAGACCTCCGCTCCCTGCGGCCCTGTCCAGCGTGCAGCTGTGCCAGGGCCACTGCCCCATCCAGCAGCTCGCCGCCCGGTTCCCCGTGTTTTGCGACGTGGAGACCGAAGTGTTCTCAAGGCTGGTGGGCGTCGACGTCCGGCGCCTCTCCACACTGGCCCGCGGCGGCCACGTCTGCACCACCCACATACCCACAGGCAGGCTGTCTGCCCAGGGGCCCGCAAGGCCCCCGGCAGCCCCCGCCGGCCTGAATGAAGTAACCAACCATCAGCAAGAAAGGCCGTGATGACGGACCAACTATCAGAGAAAGCGGTAGCCGAAAACACTGTGATCTCGGAGATTCTGGAAAAGAATCCCGAGCTGCACGGCATCGGCAACTACGAGTACGGCTGGGCCGACAAGAACGATGTCGGCGCCAACGCACGCCGTGGGCTCAACGAAGAGGTTGTCCGGGACATTTCGGCCAAGAAGAGCGAGCCGCAGTGGATGCTTGACCTGCGCCTCAAGGGCCTGAAGTACTTCGACCGGAAGCCCATGCCCACCTGGGGTGCGGACCTGTCCGGCATCGACTTCGACAACATCAAGTACTTTGTCCGCTCCACGGAGAAGCAGGCTGCCACCTGGGAAGACCTGCCCGAGGACATCAAGAACACTTACGACAAGCTGGGCATCCCCGAGGCCGAAAAGCAGCGCCTGGTTTCCGGTGTCGCGGCCCAGTACGAGTCCGAGGTCGTTTACCACCAGCTGCGTGAAGACCTTGAGAAGCAGGGCGTCATCTTCCTGGACACCGATACCGCACTGAAGGAACACCCGGAGATCTTCCAGGAGTACTTCGGTACCGTCATCCCGGTGGGCGACAACAAATTCGCCTCGCTGAACACCTCCGTGTGGTCCGGCGGCTCCTTCGTGTACGTCCCCAAGGGCGTCCACGTGGACATCCCGCTGCAGGCGTACTTCCGCATCAACACGGAAAACATGGGCCAGTTCGAGCGGACCCTGATCATCGCCGACGAGGACTCCTACGTCCACTACATCGAAGGCTGCACGGCTCCGATCTACACCTCGGACTCGCTTCACTCCGCCGTGGTGGAAATCATCGTCAAAAAGGGCGCCCGCGTCCGGTACACCACCATCCAGAACTGGTCCAACAACGTGTACAACCTGGTGACCAAGCGCGCCATCTGCGAAGAGGGCGCCACCATGGAATGGGTCGATGGCAACATCGGTTCCAAGGTCACCATGAAGTACCCGGCCGTCTACCTCGTGGGTGAGCACGCCAAGGGCGAGACCCTGTCCATCGCCTTTGCCGGCGAGGGCCAGCACCAGGACACCGGCTCCAAGATGGTACACATCGCGCCGAACACCAAGAGCTCCATCATCTCCAAGTCGGTGGCCCGTGGCGGCGGCCGCGCAGCCTACCGCGGCCTGGTCCAGGTCCGCGAAGGCGCCAAGCACTCCGCCAACACCGTCCGCTGTGACGCGCTCCTGGTTGACACCATCAGCCGCTCGGACACCTACCCGTACATTGACATCCGCGAGGACGACGTTGTGATGGGCCATGAGGCAACTGTTTCCCGGGTCAGCGAAGAGCAGCTCTTCTACCTGATGTCCCGCGGCATGCGCGAAGACGAAGCCATGGCGATGATCGTCCGCGGCTTCATCGAGCCCATTGCCCGCGAGCTCCCCATGGAGTACGCACTTGAGCTGAACCGCCTGATTGAACTGCAGATGGAAGGGTCCGTCGGATAACGATGACTGAAATCACTACTGAAAAGGCACGCATCGGCGCGCCCTCAGCCCAGCCGTTCATCGACGGCTTCACCGAAGAAGGCGAGAGCCTCTCGCCGATCAACGCTGGCTCCAAGGCACCTCTTGCCGGCGCCTCGGCCAAGAGCCACTCCCACGGCGGCGGCGTAGGCATCCCGGACAGCTCACGCGCAGGCCGCCTGACCTCCTACAAGCTTGCCGACTTCAAGCCGCTCACCGGCATGGAGGAAGACTGGCGCTTCACCCCGCTCAAGCGCCTCCGGGGGCTGCACTCAGAGGTCCTCTCCGGCGCGGCTCCCACCGTTGTTGTCAACGGACCGGAGCAGGTCACCGTGGAAAGCGTCACCCGGGACGACCAGCGCATCGGTACCGCCGGTATCCCGGAGGACCGCGTGTCCGCCAACGCCTGGGAGAACTTCGCCGGGGCCACCGTGGTGACCATCCCGTCGGAATTCGAAGCTCTGACGGAGATCTCCGTCGACATCGAAGGCACGTCCCTCGACGCCGCCGCCCAGCACCTCGTGATCGTGGCAGAGAAGTTCTCCAAGGCAGTTGTTGTCCTGAACCACAGGGGCTCCGCCGTCGTTTCCGAGAACGTCGAGATCATCGTGGAGGACGGCGCCAGCCTCACCATTATCTCGCTCCAGGAATGGAACGACGACGCCGTGCACGCCTCTTCCCAGCAGGCAAAGATCGGCCGCGACGCCAAGCTCAAGCACGTCATGGTGAGCCTCGGCGGCGACCTGGTCCGCGTCACGCCGTCGGCCCGCTTCACGGCCCCCGGCGGCGAGGCCGAGCTGTTTGGCCTGTACTTCGCTGACGCCGGCCAGCACCTGGAACAGCGCCTGTTCGTGGACCACGCGGTGCCAAACTGCAAGTCCAACGTCCTCTACAAGGGCGCGCTGCAGGGCCGCAATGCCCACGCAGTGTGGGTTGGTGATGTCCTGATCCGCAAGGAAGCAGAAGGCACCGACACTTACGAGGCCAACCGCAACCTGCTGCTGACCGACGGCGCCCGTGCCGATTCCGTGCCCAACCTCGAAATCGAGACCGGGCTGATCGAGGGTGCCGGCCACGCCAGCGCCACCGGCCGGATGGACGATGAGCACCTGTTCTACCTGATGGCGCGCGGCATCCCGGAGGATGTTGCCCGCCGCCTGGTGGTCCGCGGCTTCCTGAACGAGATCATCCAGCAGATCAAGGTTCCCTCCATCGAGGAGCGGCTGACCGACGCTGTTGAGCGCGAACTCGCGCTGACGGACAACTAGAAGGTACGGGGCACGGTTTACTGATGACTGACCAGCCAAAGGGCGAGCTTGTCTGCAAGGTGGATGAAATCCAGCTGAAGCAGGCGCTGCGGATCCTGATCGACGACTACCCTGTGGCGATCGTTAAGGACTCCATGGGGGAGATCCACGCAATCGGTGACACCTGCTCGCACGCGGACATTTCACTGTCCGAGGGCGACGTGGAGGGCTGCGCCATCGAATGCTGGGGCCACGGCTCCCAGTTCGACCTGCGCACCGGCGAACCGTTGCAGCTGCCAGCCTACGATCCCGTCCCGGTGTTCGCCGTTGAGATCCGGGGAGACGACGTCTATGTGGATTTCACCAGCATCCTCAACGGCGCCGAAGCCCCCAACTTCAGCTAGCACCACAGAATTACGAACCAACTTCCAGACAGAGAACCGCACCGCAGCCGCCAGGCACGGTGCAGAGGAGAACAAGACACATGTCTACTCTTGAGATCAAGGACCTGCACGTCAGCATTGAGACGGAGCAGGGCACCAAGGAAATCCTGAAGGGCGTCAGCCTGACCATCCGGACCGGCGAAACCCACGCCATCATGGGCCCCAACGGCTCCGGCAAGTCCACGCTGGCCTCCACCATCGCAGGCCACCCGCGTTACAACGTCACCAGCGGCTCCATCACCCTGGACGGCGAAAACGTCCTGGAAATGAGCGTCGACGAGCGAGCCCGTGCGGGCGTCTTCCTGGCCATGCAGTACCCGGTGGAGGTCCCCGGTGTCAGCATGACCAACTTCCTGCGCACCGCCAAGACCGCCATCGACGGCGAAGCTCCCAAGCTCCGCACCTGGACCAAGGACGTCAAGGCCGCCATGGAGCAGCTGCGCATCGACGCCGACTTCGCCCAGCGCAACGTCAACGAAGGCTTCTCCGGCGGCGAAAAGAAGCGCGTGGAAATCCTCCAGCTGGAACTCTTCAAGCCCAGGTTCGCCGTCCTGGACGAGACCGACTCCGGCCTGGACGTTGACGCACTGAAGGTTGTTTCCGAGGGCGTCAACCGCGCGCACGCCGACGGCAACATGGGTACTCTGCTCATCACGCACTACACCCGGATCCTGCGCTACATCAAGCCTGACTTCGTGCACGTGTTCGTGGACGGCCAGGTTGTTGAGGAAGGCGGCCCCGAGCTGGCCGACCGCCTGGAAGAAGAAGGCTACGACCGCTATGCCAAGGGTGCCGGCACTGCCGCTGCACCCGCCGCCGCACAGGCCTAGTAAAGGAACCCGCCATGACCGAAATCAACGTGTCCCGCACGAGCCTTGAGGACGTCGAAGAGGCGCTGAAGGATGTCATTGACCCCGAGCTCGGCGTCAACATTGTGGACCTCGGCCTGCTCTACGGCCTGAAGTACTCCGATGACGACGGCGCGCTGCTGATCGACATGACCCTGACCACCGCCGCCTGCCCGCTCACGGATGTCCTCGAGGAGCAGGTTGGCCAGGCTCTTGACGGCGTCGTTGACGACTGGCGGCTGAACTGGGTGTGGATGCCGCCGTGGGGTCCGGAGCGGATCACCGACGACGGCAAGGATCAGATGCGGGCCCTCGGCTTCAACATCTAAATCCCCACCGCTGCAGCGGAAACTCTTCAGTACGACGACGGCCGGTTACCTTCCGGGGAAGGTAACCGGCCGTCGTCGTCCGTCGGTTGCTCCGTAAGTGCCGTTACGACAATCCAAAAGGGCACTTACGGAACAGTCGATCTGCTTAAAGGCTGGGCGCCGAGAAGGTGTCGCACTGGTTGATGTCTCCGGTCTTGTAACCCTTGTAGAACCACCGCTGGCGCTGCTCACTGGAGCCGTGGGTCCATGCTTCGGGGGAGACCCGTCCGGTGGCTGCCTTCTGGATCCGGTCATCGCCCACGGCCGAGGCTGCGGACAGTGCGTCGTTCAGGTCCTGCTGGGTGAGTGCCTCCAGGAACGGTTCGCCTGCAGGCCCGGGCTGGGTTGATGCATGTTTGGCCCACAACCCGGCGTAGCAGTCGGCCTGAAGTTCAACGCGCACGGCTCCGGATTCGGGGCCGTGCGGATCCTGCTGTGCCTGGTCAAGGTTCCCCAGCACGTTCTGGATATGATGCCCGAACTCGTGCGCCACCACGTACTCCTGCGCCAGGGGACCGCCCGAGGAACCGAAACGGTTCACGAGTTCCTGGAAGAAGCCGGGATCGAAGTAGGCGGTGGTGTCGGCGGGGCAGTAGAACGGGCCAACAGCGCTGGAAGCCGCGCCGCAGCCGGTATTGACGCCCTGCTCGAAGATCACTGTCCTGGGCCGCGGGTACTGCACGTCGTACTGCTGCAGGTAGGCGGGCCAGAACGCGTTCAGGCTGTTTACGGTGCCGGTGATGCGGCAGTCCACGCGGGCGTCCGCATCCGCCCCGGTCTCGCAGGCTGGCGCGGTCCCTTGGCTTTGGGGCTCCTGCCCGGCGC
Organism: Arthrobacter sp. ZGTC412; assembly: GCF_002929215.1. Lineage (GTDB taxonomy): Bacteria > Actinomycetota > Actinomycetes > Actinomycetales > Micrococcaceae > Arthrobacter. Next base: position 19,702 of record NZ_PJII01000020.1, on the reverse strand, counting down.
CTGCCAGGCCCTCCAGAAGCTGTGGGTTTACACCCAGGAGCGCGGCGATAAGCAGGATGAGCCCGCCGCCGATGCCGCCGCCTACCTTCACTCCGCGGCCCATGCCGCGCCGGTCCTGGACCTGCGAAGGATCCAGCTGCACATTGTCGTTAAAACTCATAAAGTCACAATACCCACGGACCCGGAACTCAACCCCCGCCCGCCGGTAAAGTTGATCCGATGCCTTTCCTCAACAGAATCCAGCGCTGGGCCGAAGAACGGCCGCACGACACCGCCGTCGTGGTTGCCGGTCACCGCCTCACCTGGGCGGAACTCCGCGATTCAGCTGCCGCCATGGTCCCCGAGACCAAAGCGGTGACTGCCCTGTCTGAGGCCAACTCGGTAAATTTCGCTGTGAAGTTCGCGGCCGCCGTGGCCGGCGGACGCCAATGCGCCGTCCTCGATCCCACCTGGCCTGCCTCGTTGCAGGAGGACATCGTGCGCCGCGCCGACTCATTCGCGCAGCCCGCGGCGGTGTCCCCGGACGATGACCTTGCCGACGGCGCGCCGGAGTCCACCTTCCTCATCGGCCTCACGTCCGGCACCACCTCGGTGCCAAAGGCCTTTACGCGGTCCCGGCGGTCCTGGCAGGAATCCTTCGACGCCTCCATCGAGTTCTTCGGGCTCAGCGCGGGCGATGTGACGCTGGCGCCGGGTCCGCTGGCCGCGAGCCTGAACCTCTACGCGCTGGCCGAGTGCCTCTACGCCGGCTCGGAATTCCAGACCCTCGAAACGTTCGACGTCGGCGACGTCCACGCGGCCATCACGCACGACCGCGTCACCCGCCTGGTGCTGGTGCCCACCATGCTGAGGATGCTCAGCGAGCGCGGGATGACGGGATGCGTGGACGCCTCCGGGGTGCGCACCATCATCTGCGCCGGCTCCAAGCTCGACGCCCGGACCCTCGAAGCGGCACGACGCTGGGCCCCGAACGCCACCATCTTTGAGTACTACGGTGCCTCGGAGCTGAGCTTTGTCTCCGGGGCAGGCCTTCCTGCCGGGGAAGCCGCGGCGGTGGGCGGGACCGGCATCGGGCGTCCCTTTCCCGGCGTCGACGTGAGGATCCTGGACGATGCCGGGACGCGGCTTCCGGACGGGGCGGCCGGCAACATCTGCGTGCGCAGCGCGATGGTCAGCAACGGCTACCTTTGGGGCGATGACGGCCAGGCGTTGAGGTCTTTTGACGGCTGGTTTACCGTGGGGGACCAGGGCTACGTCGAGGCGGGGGAGCTGCACATCCTGGGGCGCCGTGCAGACATGATCCTCACTGCCGGCAAGAACGTCTATCCGCACGAGGTGGAACTGGCACTGGCTGCCGTGCCCGGCGTCGCCGCTGCCGTCGCCGCCGGGATGCCGGACGACCTTCGGGGCCAGCGGGTGGTGGCAGGCATCGTGCCGTCCGCCGGTGCTGTTACTGCAACCCAGCTGAAGGCGGGATTGGAGAACATCCTGGCCCGGGACAAGTGGCCGCTTCAGTACTATGCGGTCACCGAACTTCCCACCACGGACCGCGGCAAGGTCAGCCGGAACCTGCTGCTGGACTGGATCAGCTCGGGAGACCACAGGGTCCGGAACCTTGGCGCCTGAGCTCCTTCCGCCGGACCGCCAGCCCGTCATCGTCGCGGCCCGACGCACTCCTGTATGCCGCAGCAACGGCGCTTTGCGGAAACTCCGGGCCCACGAGCTTCTGGCGCCGGTGCTGCGGGAGCTCGTGGCGGGCCCGGGGATGCAGCCTGGCGCTGTCACCGATGTGGTGATTGGCAATGCCGTGGGTGGGGGCGGAAACGTGGCTCGGCTTGCACTGTTGCAGGCGGGCCTGCCGGTCAATGTGCCCGGCCTTACCGTTGACCGGCAGTGCGGCTCTGGACTGGATGCGATCGTGCTCACCGCCGGGCTGGTGGCGGCCGGTGGCAATCCGCTGTATCTGGCCGGAGGAGTGGAAAGCACCAGTACCGCGCCCTTGCGTGCGCACCGGAACGACGAAGGCGGGCCGGAGTTCTACGCCCGGGCACAGTTTGTGCCGGACAGCTTCGGCGACCCGGACATGGGTGTGGCGGCGGAAAACGTGGCGCGAAAGTTTGGCGTCAGCAGGGAACGGCAGGACGCGTTCGCCCTGCGCAGCCACCGCTTGGCCCTTGCCGCCGCAGAAGCCGGGAATTTCGACGGCGAACTGGTCCCGCTGGATACCAGCGCCGGAACTGTTGCTGCGGACGACGGGCCGCGGCGCGGGCTGACTGCCGCGGTGACTGCACGGTTCGCGCCCGCCTTCGTGGACGGGGGAACTGTCACCGCGGGAAACTCCTGCTTCGACGCGGACGCCGCCTCCGCCGTCGTCATCACTTCCCTGCAGCGGGCGCGGGACCTGGGCGTGCCGGACGGTTTGCTGGTGCTTGGTACGGGGACGGCCGGGGTGGACCCTGAACTGCTTGGCGTGGGTGCCGCCGCCGCAGCGCGCAATGTGCTGGGCGCCGCGGGCGTGGCGGCGGATGAGCTGGGCCTGGTGGAATTCAATGAGGCGTTCGCGTCCCAGACCCTTGCCTGCCTTGATGAGTTGGGCATCAACGCGCAGCGGGTGAATCTCGACGGCGGGGCGCTGGCTTTGGGGCACGCGTACGGCGCGTCGGGTGCTGTCCTGGTGACCCGCCTGCTGGCACAGGCGCGCCGAACCGGGACGCCGGGGAGCCGGGCGCTGGCCATGATCAGCATCGCCGGCGGCATGGGAACCGCCGCCTTGCTGCAGTACGAGCGGTTGTAGCTCGCCTCTTGGGCTCTTAGTCCTCGGCCTCGCCCAGGCCGCGGGCGGCGAGCGCCTCGCCAGTCTGCCGGGCGAAGGCCACGGAGGTAATGAACACCGGCAGGATCAGGGCGCGCGGATTTCGCTCCAGCCCTCTGGCCCGGGCTGAATCCCGGACGTCGGCGAACGTGCCGGCAATGTAGGGGATGCTCCGAAGCATGATGCCGATGGTGAGGGCGAACCGCTCGGGATCCGCACCGAACCTTTTGAAGGGGCCCACCGCTTTGACCACTCCGTCCAGGAGCACCTGCACCGGGGTGGTGGCGGTCAGCAGCGACGCCGCCACCACGCACACGAGGATGTTCAGGACAATACGGGCTGCAGTGGGTGCCCCCAGCTGCCACCACTGGAAGAGTCCGATCACCAGCAGGACGGCGGCGAGCGGCCGGACGGCGACCCAAAGCCGTTTCAGGCCGGCGCCCGCCAGCAGGAAGAGGCCGACGAGGCCTGCGAGTACCGCGCCGGAGATACGCCAGTCCTGGATGATGAACGACGCCAGACCGCAGCCGAACACCAGGAGGAACTTCAGTGCCAACGGTGACCCGTGAATAAGGGAGTTCCCCGGCACGTAGTTGGCTAGGAGGAAGCCGTGGCCCCTCATATGCTGCCCGGTCCCTGGGTCTGCAGGCCGTCCATGCACAGGGAACGGTACGCTGCAACAGCCTCCTCCGGGCCGCCGTCGAACGCTACCTTTCCGCTTTCGATGACCAGCACCCGGTCCATCTCCCGGGCGAGGTCAAGGTCGTGGGTGGACATGATGATCTGCTGTTCCAGTCCGGACAGCGTTCTGCGAAGGAGTTCGCGGTTGCGGAGATCCAGCAGGGTGGACGGCTCATCCAGCACCAGCACGGCGGGGTCCACGGCGAGCACGGCGGCGAGCGCCACAAGCTGCCGTTCGCCGCCTGACAGTTCGTAGATGCTCTGGTCCGCGAGGCGCAGAAGCCCCAGCCGCTCCAAAGCGGTCTCGGCCGCATGTCGCCGTTCCGTGCCATTTTTGATGGAGCGGCGCAGTGACAGTTCCACGTCCTCCCGTCCCGTGGGCATCACCAACTGGGACAGGGGATCGGTGAAGACAAAGCCGACGTTTCTGCGGACTTTCCGGACGGCACGGACTGTATTGTCACCGTTGACCGAGACAGTGCCGGCCGTGGGCTGCACGAGGCCGTTGACCAGGCGCAGCAGCGTGGACTTCCCCGAGCCATTTGCACCGATAACGCCAACGCGACGTTCCTTCAGCTCAAGGTTGACTGCGTCGAGAAGGACCTTCGGCTCCGGGCTGTGGTCAGTTTCTACTGCGACTGTTACCTGGTCAAAGGTGACTACTGGCATGGGTGGACGCCTTAGGCCTTCGTGAGCTGGGGGACGCTCCGCCGCACGCGGCGAACCAGGATGTCCGGGAAGGCGCGGTGGAGGGCGACGGCGATAACCGCTGCGAGGATGTTCTTAACCACGTCTCCCGGGTAGAAGACGACGTCGCCCAAGAAGGCCTGTTCGAGGGTGGCCTTGGTGTTCAGGACGATGCCGGCGATGCCGAGTGAGTGCACGAACACAACGCTGGTGATGGTGGCCGACAGGAACAGCCACAGGGCACGGGTTTTGGTGGTCCGGCGGATCACCACGGTGGCCAGCCAACCGACCACCAGGGCGGCGATGGGGAAGGCGATGATGTAGCCGGCGGATGGACCCGCGAGGATGCCCAGGCCGCTGCGGCCCTGGCTGAAGATCGGCAGGCCGGCGAGGCCAAGGAGGACGTAGAGTCCGACGGCGGCGAAGCCACGTCCCGGGCCAAGGACCAGCCCGGTGAGCATCACCGCGAGTGTCTGGAAGGTAATGGGGACGCCGAAGCCGTTGACGGCCAGTCCGGGCACCAGGGCGGCGCCGGCGACGAGGGCAGCGAAGACGGCGATCAGCCCAAGGTCGGTGGCGTTCCAGCGGCGGCGCCGGCTGGTGGCGGAGTTTTTGACGGCAGTGTCGGTGTTGCTCATGGTGGTCCTGTCCGGGTTGTACAAGCGGAATCTAATGTACTGCCGACGTTACTGGGGGAGGTCTGCGCGTATTTTGTAGGGGCCCTACTAAAGGCGACACCGGCCGCTGAGGGGTGGGCACAAGTTTGCCTGCACTATTGGCCCTGCCCGGGCTTCTTAGCCTCTGCGGCGGCTTCGCTGAAGCCGGCGCGGTCCAGTGTGCGGTAGACAATTGACCTCCCAGCCGGGAACAAATCCGCCAGCTCTGACATAGTGTGTTCGCCGGCGCCGTGCAGCTGGACCAGGAGCGCTTCCTGCTTGGGCGACGCCTTAGGCTTCTTACCCCGAAGCCGGCCTTTCGCCCTTGGGATCTTCCTTCCTTCCTTCCTTCGTTCGGAGCCTGATGAGGTCACCTTCGAGTTCGGCAACCGTGGCGTTGAATAGGAGCTTGCCCATTGGGTCGGTGGGAGATCGTAAACGGAGCCGCTGATACTGAGTTTTGATTCCCTGGCCGCCAAATCATCGGCGCTTTGGGAGACGTCACGAACTGACCGGGCGAGGCGGTCCAGTTTGGTGAAGATGAACGTGGCCCTGGCTCGGGATTCGTCCCGGGCGTCACGGAGACGCGGTTGGTGTTGGTTCCGGCCCTCCGATGAGCGCAATCAGCAACCACATAACTGCCATAAAAGTCACGAAGAGGGCAGTGTTGCGCCCAAAGTGACTATGGAAGGCGAGTGCTCCCGGTTATGGTTCCCGGTTTTTTAACGCGAAATGCGCGAAGGAGGGGATTAGATAGCACAGCATTGGACGTGTGAAAGACTCACAAAGTGAGTGACGTGTCAGAAGGTGCATTGCACCATATCGAACTGTGGGTGCCGGATCTGAAGAGAGCCACCACTGAGTGGGGCTGGGTATTGTCCACCTTGGGGTACGCGGCATACCAGACATGGCCAAATGGAATCAGTTGGGTGAATGGTTCTACATACATAGTTCTAGAAGAATCGCCGGATTTGAGTGGCCGGCATCATCAACGAACGGCGCCTGGTTTGAATCACTTGGCGTTCTCGGTGGCCAGTCGGCTCCGCGTGGACGCACTGGTTAGAGACAGTGCTGAGTACGGCTGGACACCGTTGTTCCCGGAGAAGTATCCACACGCCGGCGGCCGCGAGCATTACGCGGCGTATCTCGAGAACTCAGATGGCTTCGAAATAGAGCTCGTGGCCGCGCAATAGGTCCGACTCGCTGCCCACCCTCCCAGTAATGACCCGTTGGAGGTTCCCCTTTTACGGGCTGCAGGGTGACAAATACCGGCCAGGTTAGGGTATTCCTGCGCCTTTCCCGGGTGTGGCGCAGTTGTTGCCGGCAGTGGCCCACCGCCACGCAGCCTCCGTCTCCTGGCTCTCCGCGGGCCGAGACAAGTCGGGCGTGGTCGGTGATGGCCGAAGAGGACAACCTGCAGGTAGTAGTAACGCCCTACACCGACGAAATCCTCCGGGGGTGAGTGACGCTGATGCGGCTCGCTTGCTCATTGCGAACCACAGTCGCCCGGATGCTCTCCGGGCAGGGTCGAGGCGATCTCTACGACCCTGGCCGGGGGAGTGCCCCGCTAGGGTGTCCCTGTTCCAGGGAACCGGGACGGCATCTCAACCGCGATGGAATGTGGTCGCGGCCGCCCAACAGGTCCTGAAAAGCCGCCGGCAGCAGGTGCTGGTTTTCGCCGCAGGTGCCCGGAAGTATGGGGACTCTCTGCGGAAGCACGGGTATGTGTTCTCGGAGCCCGTATGGTGCAGAGGTGGTCAGGTAAGCAGGTGGTGAGTTGGCGAAAGACAGGTACTGGGCGGCCCTGTTGCTGGCTGCCCGCCGGTCGTAGGCTCTGAGCATTCGCGCCAGCCGGGTGAAGGGGGCCAATGCCGGCCATTCCGCCCTTGATGGCGCGGTTCCGGGATGCGCCCGCGAAAATCCGCAGGCAGACCGGCCTAAGGGGACGGGGAATCACTCATGCACAGCAGCATCATTCCAGCGACACTTGCCATGGCAGCAGCGGCGTTAAGCCTCACCGGCTGCGGCGGCTCTGACCAAACCAATACGACCGCACCGCCTGCGGCCGCTTCCTCATCCGCGCCGCCCCCCTTACCGGCGGCCAAGGCCTACAGCAACGAGGACCTCAGAGCGATTGTCGCCGGCCTGAAGGATGCTCAGGGGCAGGAGCTGATCGTGGCCCCGGCCGCTCAGATCGACCAAGGGATGATCGCGGCCCGGGAGTTGCTCAAGACGGCCGTCATTACGCCCGAGTCCTGCGGCGTTCTGATCGATAACAACACCCAGGTTCCCGAGGGCAGCACCTACGCTGCCGGGGCGACTCTGGCGGGGAAGGCCAAAACGGCGACGGTCGTGACAGTGTTCTCCGTCCAAGACCCTTCAGTGATGACGGCCCAGTTCGAGAAGAGCGCAGCGGCGTTGAATGACTGTTCGACGTACACTATCGAGTTGCAGGGGAAGAAGGTCACCAGTGAGCTGAAACCCCTGGACGCCGCGGTGCAGGCCGATAAGTCGCTGGCCGCCCTGACTATCCAGACCACCCCGACCGGGCAGAAACAGGTCTGTAATGTCACCGTGACGGGAGTTAAAGGGAATTTGGCGGTCACTGTGATGAAGAGCGGCGCCGTCGGAGCGGTCACCGCAGCTGACGCACCCGAACTGGCCAAGCTCGTCAATACAGCGCTCGCGGCAGGCTGACGCTGCCCAGCCGGATGATGACCGGGACGAGCGGCGGGGAGGCCGTGACCACCACGTTCTTGCCCCACGGGTCCTGGGTGTAACAGCTGATGAGCACTACCCGGTTGGGTACGACGTTCCAGATGTCGCTGTCCTTGAGCGTGTTCTTGTCGTGCGTCGTCACCGGATCATCCACCACATACTTCAGTGTCCCCTTCACGGTGGTCACAGTGACCGCCTTACCCGCGAGGCTGTTGTCGCTGAGACGGTTGAACGGAGCATCCCTACCGTCCCAGCTGTGCCCGACGATGTACGTGCTGTTGCTCGAGCTCGCACGCCGTAACGAGTGAGCCAGTAGGCATCAAGCGTGAGCGGCGGTACGAGCAATTTTGAGGACAGCTCGTGCGCATTCGGCGTCAGCGGCAGCACACGCACCTCGAGGTCTGCAGCCTCGATTGAGACCTGCAGGGGACGCTGCTGCTGTGGGCGCAGACGGCTTGCGGGCAGCGGTTGCGCTCGGTGAACTCAGCGCGGAAGGAGCGGTGGAAGGGGCGACGGCGGTGCTGCCGCCGTCGCCCTGAGGGCGTCAGGTAAGGAGCGGCTGCCAGACCCGCCGCGGCAAGGGCAGGAACGGCCAACCAGCGCCGGCGTACGGGGCAGGGTTGGCTGGACGTTGTCTGCGGTTCCAATTAGGTGTGCTTACTTCCGGGTGCGCTCCAAGCGGCGCATCCTCATGGCGACGGCTGGGGGTATCGCGATGCCGGCCGCGAGGAGCCCCGGCGAGAAGCGCCAGACCCGGGTACACGGCCGCCTCCACTTCTGCTGCGGTCTGCACGTTGAGGCCCTTGTTCGTCGCGACGGTCGCGGTGGCGCCCCCGGTGGAAGTCGACCCGTAAGCCGATCGTCTTTTGCTTATGTGCTCCGTAGGTCTGAGGGATGGATGAGTATGTCAATTCGATCGGTGCCAGCAGGACGGTCTGAATGGTGCCCACCTTCGTTCCATCCGTTTGCACGCGCATAGGTTCGCGCGGAGAGTGTTTTTCCGACGCCTGGCGGTCCGTGGCAAACGTCGATATGCCGGTTTTGCGCACCATATCGGCGAATTCTTCGAATCGTCTGTGCTCCCTGGTGACCAGAAAGGTGGGGGCGTCGGCAGGGGGGAGGGGCGCTCACTGATGATTCGCCGTGTTGGCCGGTCAGGAAGCGCCGGCCGTCCTCACCGACCTTAAGAACATTGAACATCGTTTTTGACCTCTCCTTGGTCAGTCTTCCGCGTAGATGCGCAGTGAGCGGCCCCCTACGCGATAGCTGGCAGCGGCCAATTCTAATAATCTTCGCCGCCGTCGCCCGCTGGCTGATCGACGACGTCTGGAATTGGTCTAAATGTCCTGTCGAAGTTCTTGGAAAGAAGCAGGTAGAAATATCGATTTGAATCAGCGGAAGATCGGGATCGATGTCGCCTCAGTTGTCATTACTGATTAGACGGCCAATGGTATGGAATCGGTTATATTGACAATGGCCAGAAAACTTTCTGGATAGTTTTGACCAGGAAGTCACTCCCCATGTCAGTGAAAAGGATCACCACGGTTGCTGTTGCGGTGCTTGTCAGTGCTGCGGCGCTTCTGGTGGCACCCGCACCGGCAGCGCAGGCTGCGGGGCAGGTATATAACCCCTGTGCACGCGCAACGTCGGGTCAAACAAAATACTCCACCTTCGGAGCAAGCCGTGTCACTTTCGTCACCACAACAACGCGTGACGCGAACGTTGCCACCCTCACGAGCTGCGCGCGGCGCGGGAACACTTATGTTCAAGAGTGGCAGGACTGGGGCTACGTCGGCCTCAAAGGATTCGCTGCGCCCGGATTGACATGGGAGGACACCTTCAAGTCTCCGACTGGTTCCTATAGCGTCACTGAGTCGCTTGGTCGCTCCAATCCGGGCACGGCGTTGAAGTACAACAAGGTGAATCTTAACTCGCGCTGGGGTGGCGAATACGGAGCTACTTACAACCAGTACTTCGAGGGTCGCGGTGGACCCTCTGACGAGAACCTCTGGACGTACATGAATCAGGGTTACTACGAGCAGGCGGCAGTTATTAACTACAACCGCGCGCCGGACATGAAAGTGACGCAGGGCGCTTCGTATGCGATCTTCCTGCACGCTGGTCGCACCACGTCAGCAGGTTGCGTATCCACGAGCCTAGCTACAACAACACGGTTTCTCCGCTCAGCGCGACCCGGTGACAGGATCATCATGGGAGCGGTGGATGACGTGTTCACTCCGTACTCCAGCAATCCGTTCGGCGCGATCATGGGCAAGTACGCGGCTTCAGGCAGCGTCGCTGGAGGTCTGAAAAGCCCGACTAACAAAGAACTCACTGGACTGAAGAACGGTGGGGCGGCACGCGCTTATCAGGGCGGCGGCATTTACTGGTCACCTAACACAGGCGCTAAGATTTCCGGTGGTGCCATCCGTAATAGGTGGTCAAGCGCAGGAGCCTACAACGGCTCCTATGGTTACCCGACGACTGACGAGTACGCAGTTCCGGGCGGTAGGGCGCAGAAGTTCCAGAACGGCATCTCCATCACATGGAATGGCAAGACGGCATTTGCCCAGTCCGGAGCCATCGGCGCGCGCTGGCAGGGAGCAACCTGGCTAGGTACAGCTAGCAACAACATGACCAAGATCAAGAATGGCGGTTACTACCAGGCATTCCGTGGTGGTCTGATCTACTGGTCTCCAACGACGGGTGCCCGCCTGTCAACCGGAGCGATGCATGCCGCTTGGGGTAAGGCTGGTTACGAGAACGGCCGCCTCGGTTACCCGAAGACGGATGCTTATAAGACTTCCAGGGGAACGTCGCAGAACTATCAGGGTGGTCGCATCGATCTCAGCACCGCTGGCAAGGCGACTTACACCCATGGAACGGCTGTACCAACCGCAAAATAGCACCATCTGACGCTTAGCCGATCTTCTTCCAGCGGGTGCTGCCTATGCCGTTTTTATCGGTGATGGATACGGGGGCGAGGTTGTCTCACAGACCTTGAGAATATCCGCTGCCCCCGGAGCCGGTTGGCATATCACGTGCTCGCTGTCTTGGAACCCTAGGGTTATGAGAGTGGGCCTCAGCACCATTCCCCGTTAGGAGACCGGAAGCTAAACGATGGCTCCGTTATTGAGCTGCGGGCGCCGGGAGCGGCGGGGGACGCTCCAGGCCCAATATGTGATGATGAGTCCAGCCGTCGCGGCTCCGCCCGCATACACCCAGGGCGAGGACCATGACCCTTCGGGGGTGGGAATGGCAAAGGCAATAATGACGGAGGCCACGGCCAGAAGTACCTCTACAGCCGCCTGCAGAGGCCTGGCCCGGTACTCAGGGTGGGCCAGCCGGACCAGGGGGACTATCGGGAGCAGGAACAGGCCGAGGCTGAAAATCACCCAGAGGATGTTGAACGTGAAGACCACCAGGGCTAGCACCAGCAGCCCAAAGAATTTCAACACGTCCACGGTCCGGAGCGGGTTCGCCATCGTCCATCGGTTCAGCAGCAGCCCCCAGGCCGGGAGCCCGAGCAGCCAGCCGCCGCACCAAAAACCCAGGTCGAGCAGCGCCAGGACCACGAGCAGGGCGCCGGGGAGCAGGAACGCCGCGGCCTGCCGCAGTGCCGGGAGTTTGCCGGGCGGGCCGAAGATGCACCCCCCGATCAGCAGGTAGGCGGCCACGTACCCGGGCAATAGCTCGATCACGGGCACCTGCGTCAGACCGAACACCAGTAGCGTCAGCAAGGTCACCATCACGCAGACCGCGGCGAACGTCCATGGGCTGCGGGCTGGCCGTTGCTGAATCACGGTAGTGACGTCAGGATGTCATGTGGCCACTCCTTGGTTAGCACCTCGTTCAGCTCCTCGTTCGAGCTGGACACGCAGTAAGGAGTCTGGTCCACGTTCAGGACAGCCAAATCTACTGGCACGGCGAACAGACCCCAGGGCTGGACCCTGTTGGCCAGGTACCCAGTGAGTTTGAGGTCGGCGTACTGGGGCGCGTTCCAGACCCTGCAGGCGTGCTGGAGGTCATCGGGGTGGATGGCGATCCAGACCCCAAACCGGAACTCGTGGCCGCCCTGCAGCTTGATCGGAAGCAGGGCACGGACGAAAGGACTGATATTCGGGATCTGCATGAGTGTGGCTTTATTGGGGTCCGGGTCGCTCAGCCAGCTGTCCTCGACCCGGTGCTGTTCGGGGCTCTCCAGCACTGGATCCGGGAGACGGAACCGAACATCTCTATCGTGGGCCGCCAGAGCCTGCCCGCACATCCCGCACGTCCGCTTCTTATCGAACATCCATCCCCCAATTTTGTAGTTGCTCAGGTGAGTCTACGTCGCCACTCCGTGCAAAATAGCGCAAGGTAGCCCGGCCTAAAAAGAGTGACTCCTCGCCGAAATTCCACGCGGGTACGCTTCGGGTTCCCCAGCTGACTTGACAGTACCCGGAGGTGTCCCTGACCATGCCGAGGTTTCTGTCAGCCCGTTGACGTAGCCGTAGCCGATGGTGTTCCGCGTCAGACCCAGGGTTCCTCCTGAAGACGGCCGACTGGTTGCGTAGGATCGCTGGGTGGATCAAACAAGGCACGTCCTGCGCGCGGATGATGGTACTGATATCAGCTACGTCGTCGTGCCCGGGTGTGAGCCGGCCGTCGTGATCCTCCATGGCCTCGCCGGTAGTGGCCGGGAGTTCCTTCCTACCGCGGGCGCCTTGTCGGGCCGCAAGATCGTGTTGGTGGACCAGCGGGGGCATGGCGGGAGCACGAGGGTACCGTCTGATACCTCCCGTGCCGCATTCGTTGCCGATGTTGTTTCAGTTATTGAACGTGAAGCATCGGCCCCGGTTCAACTAGTCGGACACTCGATGGGCGCTCACACCGCTATGCTCGCTGCCGGGGCGCGTCCGGACCTGGTCCGGACTCTTGTACTCCTCGAATGCGGCGAAGGAGATGGCAACGACCCGGAGCATGCAGCTCTCGGTGATTACTTCCGCTCCTGGCCCGTACCCTTCCCAGACCGTGCGGCGGCGGCCGGGTTCTTGGGCGACGATCCGCTGCAGCGTGCCTGGGTTGAGGACATGGAGCACCAAGAAGACGGCCTGCGCCCCCGCTTTGATCCGGAGGTGATGGTCGCGGTGCTTGCACCCCTGGCAGAACCGCGCTGGCAGGAATGGTCCCGCGTCCAGGCACCCACACTTGTCGTATACGCTGCCGACGGGATGTTCACGGAGGAACAGAAAACGCAGTTTGTCGAGAGGGGAAACGACGTCACACGCATCGACCTTGCCGGAGGGTCACACGACGCCCATCTTGACGCATTTGAACAGTGGATAGAAGCGCTCACAGGGTTTCTGGACACCCGGTAAACGTCCTCCGCGTCGCGTTCGATATGTCTCGGAACCTCACCGCCTCGAAACCCAAGGGTTTTGAGGCGCAGAGGTTTCGAGACATCGAGTTGGATGGGGAACCTTTACCGGCGCAAGAGTTATAGATGTCACCATGCGGGAGGTCGTTAGCCGGCTTCAGGGGACCCTTGGCATTGGTTCTGGCGTCGCGCTTCTCATGCGTTCCGGGGTCCACGCTCGCTGCTCTCCCTCCTTCGGCGTTGTATAGCTGGATCGGAATGGGAGAGGCGAGCCTTGTTCGTATGGGACAACGCCTTGGTCCGGGGTCATGGTGAACCAATTGTCGGCCTGTTTGGTCGCGTAGATGAGGACTTGTTGATCGGTGTCCAAGGGGTCACCGTCCGGATAAGACTCCCCACCCGTGCAGGTCTGGGGCATTCACGAGACAGGGATGGGGCCTTGTCCTGGCTCGCCCTTAAGGACAGTTTCAATTTCTATAAGGTGGGTCCTCGCTGCATAACTGTAGATGCTCGTCTCGCCGTCCTGCCGCAGGGGCTTTCCCACTGCAACAAGTTCGGCCTTGTCGAACTGATCTCGGGGGTCCTCAAAACGGACCCAGTCGACACATGCATCAGTAGTAGTTTGTCCGCTATTGCAGCCAGTTCCGAGTACGAAGAGAACAGTTACTGTAGCTGTCACCCTCGCTATTTTCCCCATAATCAGAAGCTACGCTCGCTCAGCAAGATGACCTACAGAAGCCAACAGGTTGGAACACAACCGTGACTGGCGGTAAGGGTTGACCATCGGACAACCCTCCACGGCACAGATACCGCAAAGTTCCGACGAAAGACCGGAAGCCTCCGCCGCGTAACACTAGGGATCGTTCTACGGGCTCTCGGCTCGTTTTCTGTCTCGTTCCTGCCGATTCTCCCTGCCCATAAGAAGGAGCCTCGCGGCCGAAAAGCACATCATTACGATGCCAAGTGCAACAAAGATGACGTTAGGCCCTGTCCAGCCTTCGTTGTCCAAACGCAGAAGTGGAGGCAAGACGGTCAATAGGCCAATTGCGAGAAGGCACCAATTCAGAGGCTGAGGTCCGTAACGGGAAGAGGGCGTTGTGCTCATGGCTTCAAAGTAGTTCATGGAAATCAAAATCACACCCACTATCTTCGAGATTGCTGGGTGAGGCACCTGGGGGCCTTCCACTGCGAATGCTGGGCATACGGTCGCCACACGATTTCCGCCTCTAAATGATCAGATGTCCGTAAGCGGGCGCCCCTCACGCCGTCCCGTTTGCCGGTCGATGGAAGGGTGCATCCCTGGGATTCTCGACCGGAAGAGGGGCTGACATCTGTTGCCCGTATGCCCTGTTCGGTTTGCCGCCCCGTGAAGGTCCCCAAACTGGAGCACGGACCGTCTCCTAACCCTTGGGTTTCGGGGCGTGGAAGGTTAGGAGACACTCGGATAGGGGGTAGAGGTCTTACTCAGTTTTCCTTTTCGGGCCAACGTTGGGGGTGCTTCGGGTCCCTGCCCCGTTCCCTCCAATATTCATCTCGTTGCCACAAGGAAAACCGGACAGCCAGTACGAGCAGAATGGCAGTTCCAATACCCAGGATGATCACTTTGATCCAGATCCACGGTTCCGAATCGATTGGCAAGAAGTTCAGAATCAACAAGACCGGCGTGAAGACCAGCATGTATCGAGAAAGCCGGCCAAACCTCCGCTTCACTTCATCAGACGCAGGGGTAACAGACTGGCCCCACGTACGCCTGGATTGCGGTGACATGCTTGAACTGAACCACAATCAATCCGAAGGTGGTAGCCCCCGTCATATCCGGAGCACGGTTGCTTGCACGATACGGCCGGTGCGGTCTCGTACGATCACCTGAGGCGGATCGACAGCGTAGCCTCGGTCGTATGGAGATTTCACTTCGATTTTCTGTTTTCGGCTTGGCCGCGATACTCGCAGGATGTTCAGCCGCCCCGTCATCAATTGCCGAATCTGAATTTAGCGGCGGACTTCCGTCGGAGGCGATTACCGCTAAACCCGGTTCCTGGGCTCAGGATCCGTCGTTTCCCTCTCCTGTTCCAGTGGCTGGCTGGCTGGATGCCGGCGCGAAGTTTGCTGTCGTCCTCAGCGGCAGTTCAAGCTGTCCTGCCTTCCCGTCCTCAATCGAGGTCCTCAATTCCCAGCACCTGAAGTTGAGCATTGCAACGCGTGGTGCCCAGGCCTGTACAGCCGATATGGCCCCCCGTACTTACGTAATCAAGACTCCTATTGACGTGGACGCCTCCCAAGAGGTCACGCTCGAATACGGAGAAACGAGAGTTGTTCTGCCGCCTTTATGAGTACCTCTTGTGGGACCTTTGAAAGTTCCCGCTGCATCTCTCGAAACCCTAGGGATTCGAGGTGCCCGGGTTACGAGACACGTTGAGTCGGGCTACACGCAGCTTCGGGTGCCCGCAAGGGATCGTTAAGCGGGCAGTAAGAGGGCCCGGCGTCAGGCAAACACCAAGTTCAAGGTGAGCAACAGAATCCCGGTGGAGAAGAGCAAAACGCTGAAACCAATTCCGAGGGATTCCATAGCCTTGACCTGCCGTTGCGCTTCATCCGGCTCGGGTCGGCGGCGGTTGAACATCGTCATTATGGTCTGGTACTGATATCGCGCTATGTCCCTACGGAATGTAAACCAAATCGCAGAGACGAGAAGGAGCACCAGCCCAAATCCGTTGTGTAATCCGATCCTGTCTACCGCAAGCAAGTAAACGCCGGCGGCTGCCGCCACGCACAAGGCAAATTGAACGCGACGACGCTTGTTGAACGCCTGACGTGGATCCGTCCAACCGAGCTGGCTTGTCCTGCGCTCAAGCGTGCGCATCCATAGGAAGGTTCCTATGCCTCCGACAACGAAGAACAATCCGAGGGCCACTAACAAGGGTTCACGCATAGTCCTGACGTTATCCTGACCGCTGAAACGGTCGAGGAATACCTCATGCAATCACATCTGTTCTATGGCCCGTTTCTACCCGATCCCTGACAGCGCCTTTGGCTGGCTTCCTACCCCAGAACCAAGCCGTCTGTAAGTCGGTCGATGGAAGGGCGTATTGAGAAGCAACCCCCCCCGATGGGAGCGGGCAGAATGGCAGCATGACTAATGTCCTGTCCCTCGCAGAGCGGCACGTTCCAGGGATTACCTGGAAGCGGAGGCTGCTGTTTTTCCGGCGCGCCGAGGAGACCGTCGAGATGCACCTAGACTTCCTCATCGACGGCAAGTCGCTGCGTACCTGGATTCAGGAATGGGAAGGCGCGGAAAGGCCGCCGGAGGAAGTTTCCCTGCTCACGCCTGCACGACCCGATCTTGCTGTCGAGCAAATCGACCGGCTCCTCGGGCGTCTACCGCACCAGTATTGGAACCGCGGCTGGCTGCTTTTCTGTCGTGCCTGCTGGGATGAAGGTTGCGGCGGAGTCACCGTCGACATTCGCCACGAGGACGAAAAGGTCTACTGGTCCGGCATAGGCTGGGATGACTCCTTCGATGCGGACACCTACCGAATCGAGAATGCAGTCGACTTTGTGTTTGACGAAGCCGAATACGAAGGCGTCCTGCTGAATGCACGAGAACGGTTCACAGGGAGGCTGGCGTAGAGCAGACCTGAGCGAGTGAGCAGCCTGGTGGAGCAGCTCAGCTTCGGCTGGCAAGTGCTCAACTTTACGGGTGGGGCCGCCTGCGTGAGCGTCCCCTAGAGGATCCTCTTACGGACAGCCGATCCTTCTCCAAGTCCAGCTTGACGTGTCTCGAGTGGGAACCCTCAACGGGGTCGATCCGCGCCGGAGGCCGGCAACATCAGGTCTAGGAAGCAGCTCAGATTCCTGGGACGAGTGGCATCGCTGCGAGCCTTATCGCGACACTGAAAGCACCCATCAGCATGAACGCTGCTCCGAATAGGCGAAGGAACCGAGGTGTAGCAAAAGGTGTTTTTGAGTAGTCTTGCCCCAGAGCCGAAGGTTCTTGAACATATCGGCATAAACAACCGCCGATTCGCGGAAATTGGTGACTAGAACAAGGCCAAAGAGGAAAGCCAGCGCTCCCACGCCAACGGTTAGCCAAGACGTCGCAACTATCTGGGTTGGCTTATCCAGCAAAAGGGCAATCAGGGCTGCTAGAAAGGCCGCCCCGGCAATCGCAAGATACACCACCATGATGGTCTTCTGGGGTTGAGGTAGATCTCTGACCACTCGGAATAAGTTCATGTGTCCCCTAGTAAGTTAACGCCCCAATGCGCCCGAGCAGCCTGCCATGCCGGAGGTTACTCACCGCGCCAACCTGCACGTCCGCGCAGTGTACAGGCTGTCATCGGAACACCTGCCTGCCAGTCGGCCCGCCGCGGCATATTCATGCGGAGAGGAGCGTGAAAACGTCACGTCGGCGTTTTACGATCCAGATGTGCGGGGCGCCATCTGCATCATGCGCGGTCACGGTCTGCTTAACCTGAAGGATGTCTAGGTCTTCCCGCGGCGTCGGGGTGCCTGTGCGCAACATAAATTCGATGGCCAGTCTCTGATTGATGCCCGGTACCAGCTTGTTTTCTCGGTTCCAATAAGCGAGTGACAGCGCTAATTGCAGTCCGCCAAACACCAAGAGGACGACTAGGTAAGGACCGTCTCCCATCCCCTGTCTCGTTCCTATAGTTGCGAGAATAAGCATCAACCAGAGTGCGGAGGTGATCAACATCCTTCTAACCAGACGGTCCCAAAACTCTTGGATTTCCGGAAAGGTAAAGCTGATGGAATGCTTGCTGTTCACCGCGCCCCCTCGGCGGAGCGCATGTTCCTGTGCGCCCCCTATAAAGTTTCGCACCGAGTAACCGGCCGCCAATTACAACTATGCCATCCCCGTTTAGTGAGTAGTTGTTTTAATGTTCCGGACGAGGCCCACCTGCAAAACGTCCCGTTAGTCAGTCGATGGAAGGGGTGCAGCGCCTCGTGTTCTCGCCTACGTGCGGCACTGGCGGCCGGAAGCCCCGTATGACCTGTCCGATTAGCCTCCCGGTGAGCCTCTCTCAACTGAGGTACCTTGCCGTCTCATAACCCTAGGGATAAGAGACGAAATTAGGAGAGCCTGACAAATGTTCCCCGCCAGCCCACAGTTCCTCGTGAACGTAGTGGTGCGGGTTGTTCTCATGGCACAATCTGACCCACCGTTGTCTCAATCACCAATCCGCCGCAATCACCAAATTCGGGAGGCTCAAACGTCTTGGGAAAGCACCAGGTCTTAATAGCCGCGATAATCGCCGCCGCTGTAGTCGTGACACTCGGGCTCTTGTTGGGCTGGCAATGGGGCGCTGGCGTTCTTATCGGCTTGGGTGCTGGCTTGGGCACCTGGATTGGAGCTAGGGCCGGTAACAAGCGCGCTAAGGAAACCGACGAGTATCGCGAGCAGTGGCTGAACAAAAGATCCAAGCGGCAAATATCCGGGCAAAAGCCACCTGAGCCCTCTGACACTTGAAGTAGCCCGCGGCCAGGCTTCTTACCCGGACATGAACCGTCTGCTAATCCGAGGTGACTGTCTCGAAACCCTTGCGCCTCGAATCCCTAGGGATTCGAGGCGCACAGGTTTCGAGACACCCGGATTGGGAACGTTATTCGGCACTCTTGAGGTGAAGATCAACCTCTATCCGACGCGTAGCGGCGTGGTGAGCCCTAGCCCGATGGCTACGATGCCGAAGACCACGATGAGCCACCCCAGGAGAGGTAGGAAGGACTTGCTGGGGAATCGAACCTCTGGGTGCCGTTCTTGCGCTTTGCTATAGCGCTTACGCAGTAAGTCTTGGGCTCGATGTTCGTACCTCAGGATCAAGAAACCGAGGACCACGAAGGCGGAACCCAAGAGTACGGCGGGCCAGAAGACTTCCAAGTCGGGCTTTCCTAAATCTCTACGCCGATTAAAGCCAACACAACCATTGCTGCACCGATAAGGACGAAAACAACACCAACCAATGCCGTCATTCCGGAGCTGGCCTGATCCGCAACTTTGTCGCCTGCTTTGCCGAATGTAGCTCGTTGAGCATCCGACGTGAATTTTGTAAAGGAGGAGCGTTTGATAATTACCAGGATGCCCACGAGTACTGCGAGGCAGCCTGCTATTAACATCAGAGTATTCTCCATATCTTCATCCTTTGATCGAGACGTTGCTCAGATCGTATAGGAGATCTTCGCGCGGCGACGGGTTGGTAAAGTCTCGGCAGAGCTTCGGTGCCTTTGGCCGGCGCGTTGATCCGCTCTGTCGATGTGCAAGGGGATCCTATGCGCCGTGGAGAACTGAAATCGACCGGCAGCCCGCGGTTAACGTCCCGAAAGCGGCTCGCCCGCAAGGCATCCCGTTAGACGGTGGTGAATGGGCGCCCTCTCCACCCTCGACGCTTTCCGGGTGGTGCAGATGCTTGGCATATCCCGAATACCCTGTCCGATTAGATGACCCGGAAGACCCCAATTTCAACGCCCTGCCGTCATAACCCTTAGGATATGAGAGGTCTCACCGGCTGCACGACAGCGACGACAGCGACGACGCGATTGTCTCCCATTTCTTGCATTTGTAGAGTTCCTCTGCGGTCGGCGATTCTCGTAACTTTGTATCATAACCTTCTGGTGGAATCGTTGTATCCAACATTAGTTATGAGACACATTGGAGCAGCCCATGACAAAACTAATTGGATACGCTCGTGTCTCGACACGGCAGCAATCCACCGACCGGCAGCAGGCGGACCTTCTGGCCGCCGGCGTCCGCCGCGATGACCTCTACATCGACCA
>NZ_PJII01000001.1 GCF_002929215.1 Arthrobacter sp. ZGTC412 | reverse complement strand
GGTGGCCCAACGCCGTCGGAGTCAACGGCCGTCGCCGCCGTAGTCAACGCCGCAGTGGACCTCGGAGCCGTCACCGGCACCGGCCAGGCCACCAGCCCGGAGCTCGCCGCGGCCGCTGTCGTGGAGCTCGGTCTGGGCAACACCGTCACCGGCACGCCGGCCCCGGCCGCCACCGACCTGGCAATTGCCGCGGACGTCGTGGTTGACCTTGGAAACGGGACCGGCCAGGCCACCACCCCGGAGCTCGCCGCGGCAGCTGTCGTGGACCTCGGTGTGGGCAACACCGTCACCGGCGCACCTGCCCCGGCCGTAACCGACCTGGCAGTTGCCGCAGACGTCGCGGTTGACCTTGGAAACGGGACCGGCCAGACCACCACCCCGGATCTCGCCGCGGCCGCTGTCGTGGACCTCGGTGTGGGCAACACCGTTACCGGCGCACCTGCCCCGGCCGCGACCGACCTGGCAGCCGCCGCGGACGTCGTGGTTAACCTTGGTGGCACCAAGGGCGCCACGAATGGGGTCACCACCGACAGTCTGGATGCGCTTGTGGACGTCAGCCTCGGCGGCACCAACGGCACCACGAATGGGGTCACCACCGACAGTCTGGATGCGCTTGTGGACGTCAGCCTCGGCGGCACCAACGGCACCACGAATGGGGTCACCACCGACAGTCTGGATGCGCTTGTGGACGTCAGCCTCGGCGGCACCAACGGCACCACGAATGGGGTCAGCACGGAGGGTCTGGACGCGCTTGTGGACGTCAGCCTCGGCGGCACCAACGGCGCTGCTGATGGGGTCACCACCGACGGTCTGGACGCGCTTGTGGACGTCAGCCTCGGCGGCACCAACGGCGCTGCTGATGGGGTCACCACCGGTGGAGCCGACGCACTGGTTGATGCAGTCGTCGGCGTTAATCTTGGCGGCAGTGGTACCGGTGGAACCACCGGCGGACTCAGCGCCGTAGTAGATGCAGTGGTCGGTATTGGCACCGGCAGCACCGGCGGTAACACCGGTGGAGTGGTTGCCGACCTGGACCTGGATCTGGGCCTGGGCCTGGGCAGTGACAGCAATGGCACGGAGAACCCCGGCACCGGCACACCCGGCACCGAAACCCCCGGCACGGAAACCCCGGGCACCGAAACCCCCGGTGACGGCAACACGGGAGGCACCGGCACCGAAGACCCCGACACCAACACCCCCGGAACCAACACCCCGGGCACAAACACCCCCGGCCCCGGCACGGGCACCGACATTGGCAACGGTTCTGACTCCGGCACCGCAGCCACCGGCGGCTTCTCCGCAGCACCGGCCGCTTCCACCGCAGTGAGCGGCGCCATCGCCCCGGACACCACCGTCCGCAGCACCCCCGCCCAGGCAGGCACCACCCAGGGCGCCAAGGCCCTGGCCAACACCGGCGTGGACGCCTCCCTGGTCCCGCTTGCCCTGCTGCTCCTGGCCGCAGGAATCCTCCTGATGCTCCGCAAGCGCAAGGTCTCCTAGGACACCGAACGGTTGCTGACCGTGCCTGCACCATGCGCCTGAAGCGGCTGCACCAAGCAGGCTGAGCGGAGGGAGGACCCCACACAACACAAAACCGACACACCACACCAAACACACCAAACATGTCATCAGCACACATGTCCTTGTGGCCGATGGTCCGGCAGCGAAACCCACACACGGTTTCGCCGCCGGGCCCTCGGCGTGTGATCACCCTTTTCGGCTCCGGCCCAAGAACCAGTTGGAATGTGTTGAGGACCGAGCACAGCGGCGCAGGTCCAGCCTGCGGGAATCCTAGGATTCCGGATCCGTCCGCCACTAGTATCTGAGGCAAGACAACGTCACCCTACATAGGGGTCAGTGAAAAATGGTCGAAGCAGCAACTGCAGCGGTTTCCACGGTGATCCGCCGGAACAACGTGACGGTATCCGGGCGGGCTGACGGGCCGGTGATGATGTTCGCCCACGGCTACGGCTGCGACCAGGACATGTGGCGGAGGCTGCTGCCGTACTTCGCGGACGATTACCGGCTGGTGCTCTTTGACCACGTGGGAGCAGGCCACTCTGACGTGGATGCCTACGACAGGGAGAAGTACGGGTCCCTGAACGGCTACGCGGCGGACCTGCTGGAGATCTGCGAGAGCCTGCAGTTGAAAGACGTCATCCTTGTGGCCCACAGCGTCAGTGCGATGATCGCGGTGATCGCAGCAATCCAGGAACCCGAGCAGTTCTCCAGGCTCATCCTGGTTGCCCCGTCTCCGCGCTACACGAACGACTCCGCCGACGGCTACGTGGGCGGGTTCTCGCAGGAGGACATCGAGGGCCTGCTGGCATCCCTGGACAGCAACTACTTTGCTTGGGCCGAAGCGCTGGCGCCGATGGCGATGGGCAACCCGGAGACTCCGGAGCTCTCGGAGGAACTCCGGAGCAGCTTCTGCCGGACCAATCCGTCCATCGCCCGGCACTTTGCCCGAGTCACCTTTCTTTCGGACACCCGGCAGGTACTCGGAAGAGTGCCCACCGACTGCCTGATCCTGCAGTGTTCCGATGACCTGCTCGCGCCGCCGGAGGTGGGCACCTACGTGCACCAGCACCTGGAACGCAGCTCCCTGGTGCAGCTGCAGGCCACGGGCCACTGCCCGCATGTCAGTGCACCGAAGGCCACGGCTGAGGCGATCCTGCAATATTTGGCGTTCAGCCCGTGACAGACACCCCTGGCCGGGGCCACTTCGAGGCGCTGTTCAACCAGGCACCCTGCGGCTACCTGATGACGGACGACGGCGGACGCATTACCGCGGTCAATGACACTTTCGTGAGCTGGACCGGTTACGGCCGCTCCCACCTGCTCGGGTCCCAACTACAGTCCCTGATGCCTATCGGCGACCAGATCCTGTACTCAACCCACTGCATCCCGCAGCTGGGCATCACCGGTGCCGTGTCCGAAATCGCGGTCGAAATCGTCGGCGCAAAGGGCGAGCGCCGGGCAGCGCTGCTCTCGGCGTCACGGTCCCCGGCCTCGGATGGGGAGCCCGCCGTCGTCCGGGTGATTATCTTCAGCGCGCACGAACGCCGGATGTACGAACAGGAACTGGTGGCCGCCCTCCGGGCAGCCGAGGAATCCGAGGCCCGGCGCGCCGAGGCCGAGAAGGAACTGCAGCACCTCGCCCTGCACGATGCCCTTACAGGCCTGCCCAACAGGGCGGGCCTGAAGTCGGAGCTGGACCAGCAGCTCGCCGGCGGCAGTGCCGGAGCGGACAGGCTGGCCGTCCTCTTTATCGACCTCGACCATTTCAAGGCCGTCAATGACAGCCTGGGGCACGCGGCGGGGGACGAGCTGCTGGTCTCCGTGGCGCAGCGCCTGTTGTCGGCGGCGGCAGGAACAAATACTGTGGCCCGGCTTTCCGGCGACGAGTTCGTTGTGGTGGATGCCTTTGCCGGCCCGACGGAAGCCACCGGACTCGCAGCCGGGCTTCTGGAGGTCCTCAAGACACCCATGCAGATCGAAGGCCTGGAAATTGTCACGTCCGCGAGCATCGGAGTGGCTGTGGCGAAGAATGCCGGGGAAACCCTTGAAGACCTCATCCGCCGCGCGGACATCGCCATGTACCGGGCAAAAGAACTGGGACGCAGTCGCTGGGAACTGCATGAGCCCGCGGAATCGGATCCCACCGTGGACCGGCTCCGCGCCCTGGGCGAACTCCGCAGCGGAATCAGGGAAGGTGCCCTCCGCGTGCACTACCAGCCCCGGATAGACCTGCGCACCTGGCGCACGAGCGGGGTGGAGGCGCTGGTCAGATGGCAGCACCCCACCCGCGGGTTGCTGCCGCCGTCAGAGTTCATCACCATGGCGGAGGAGTCGGGACTGGTGCGGCCCCTGGGCGCGTGGGTCCTTGGCGAAACACTCAAGCAGGCTGACAACTGGCGAGGGGAGGGCCCCGGCGGCGCGAGCCTTGAATTTGCTGTCAACCTATCTGCCCGCCAGCTCAATGACCCCGAGTTGGTGCCGATGGTGGAAGCTGCCCTCCGGCTGAGGAGTATCGACCCGGCGCTCCTGCTGCTGGAAATCACCGAAACCGCCCTCATGGCCGATCCTGCTGCCGCCCTCGAATCGCTGACGGCCCTCAAGAACCTGGGCGTCGGACTCGCTGTTGACGACTTCGGCACAGGGTACTCCAGCCTGACCTACCTGAAAAAGTTCCCCATCGACGAACTGAAAATTGACCAGTCCTTCATCAACGGACTGGGGTCGGACTCCGGAGATTCAGCCATTGTGGGCAGCTGCATTGACCTGGCGCACGCGGTGGGCATCCGGGCCGTCGCCGAAGGCGTGGAAACCCCCGGCCAGGCTCATACGCTCAAGGCCATGGGCTGCGACCTCGCCCAGGGGTACCACTTCGCACGGCCGCTGCCCGCGCCGCTCCTCAAGGAATGGCTGGACGCAAACGCGGGCGGCGAACCGGCCTGTGCTTGAAGTGCTTTCCTCAAACTAAGAGTGCAGCTACCCGTCTTTTCGGATACAACTGCACTCAAAGCCTGTGGAAAATCTGTCAGAAGAAAGTCTGTGGCTGGCACACTTGGCCCGATTGTTGGGCGCTGCCGGTGCCTTCCCTGCGAAGCTTTAGGCGGCGATCAGTGCGCGCCGTGCGGGTGCGTGCTCCCGGCGCGGTGCCAGGACGCTGATGGTGCAAGGTGCCTGCTGCGGATCAATCCTGGCCGGCAGGTGATGCGTTTCGGAAGCGGTATGAAGCATTTCCAGGGCTTCTTCATCAACCCGTGCGTGGGTGATGTCCAGCTTCAGGTCGAGCCCTTTCCTTAGGGAATTGGCCCGCTTAACTACTACATAGAGTGCGTTCACACTGTGGATGGTGATATGCCCCTTTGCAATCACCAGAGCCTTGGCATGGTCTAGATCTACACGGACAACGATGTTCAGCTTGGAATTCAAGTTCTAAAGCCCTCCCCGGCATTGGCTGCGACGCTGCAGCTTCTTGCTATGGCCTGTTTCTTAAGCCTCATCCAGAGTAAGGGGCAATTGTGACGCACGCAACAGTTACGTATTTATTACACCGATTTGGATGCTGATCCTGTGACAAGCCGGGCTGTGCAAGCACGCACGCCGGAACGGCAGGCTGCGGCAATCAGCCGCAACCCGCCGTCGGACTTTCCAGCCGGCGACCTACAACGCCCCATCTTCCGGGCCCGGAATTTAGGCGCCTACGCCTTCCAGGCGCGGGCCTAGCCCACCGCTTCGGGAAGCCTGCCGGTTAAGACTGTCACCGGGGCTGATGACCAGCGCTCGCGCTCGGGCTCAAAGGAGATGACCACGGACGCATCGCTGTCCCGCGCCTCATCGATGGCGAGCAGCAGGGCATCCTCGACATGCCGCGCATATTCGAGCCGCTCGGCCAAGGTTCCCTGAAGGTCGCTGTCGTCGATCAGTGCGTGGCTTTTGCCGTCCACGATGACCTTCAGAAGATAACCCTGGTCCTCGTGGAGGGATCCCCGGGTTGATGTAATCTCGGTGACTTTGTCTGCCCGGACCAGCCCGTTGCCGAGCGTACGGATCCACACTTCACCCATGAAATGAACCTCCCCTTTGGCCGTGGGCGCGAATCAGCACCCCATAAGGCAAACGCTAGTCCTTTACAAGGGTTTTGTGACCCCCAAATCTTTGCTTTTCTCTCGCGCCATGCCGGCCACCCTAGGATAAATCTGATGACTTTCCCGGATGATGCACAGCCCTTCAGCCTTCGCAGCATCGCGGTGGCCGCTTTTGGCCCCACACTGCTCTTCGGGATTGGCCAGGGAGCGATTCTTCCGGTGGTGGCGCTGACCGCCCGCGACCTTGGCGCATCCGTCGCAGTGGCCGCGTTGATCGTCACCCTGATGGGTCTGGGCTCCTGGTTCTTCAACCTGCCTGCATCCCTGGTGACATTGAAATTCGGCGAGCGCTGGGCCATCGTAGGAGCTGCGGTCGCCGCCGGCCTGGCCCTCGCCGCGGCCGGGCTGTCCTCCCTGATCCCTAACGGACTGTGGCTGCTCGCGGTGGCGATGACCGTCGTCGGCATGTCCGGCGCGGTGTTCGGGCTGGCCCGGCAAAAGTACCTCACCGAAGCCGTTCCCGTAACGTTCCGGGCGCGGGCGCTGTCCACCCTGGGCGGGGTGAACCGGATCGGCGTGTTCATCGGGCCCTTCCTGGGTGCCGCCGTGATGCAGTTCTCCGGGATTGGCGGTGCCTACTGGGTGGGCGTGGTGGCGATGGCTGCGGCGGCGCTGCTGTCCCTCACCATCCCGGACCTCGAGCTGGCGGAAACGCGCGACGGCGGAGTGCCCGGCCCGGAGCCGACCCTCCGCAGCGTTGCGGTTTCCCACGCCGGCGTGTTCCTGAGCGTGGGCGTGGGAATCCTGCTGCTCAGCGCTCTGCGCTCCTCGCGGCAGGTGGTCATCCCGCTGTGGGCGGACCACCTGGGCATGGATGCCACATCGGCATCCCTAATTTACGGGCTCTCCGGTGCCATCGACATGCTGGTCTTCTATCCGGCCGGCAAGCTTATGGACCGGAAGGGCCGCCAGTTTGTGGCGGTACCGTCCACGCTGATCATGGGAACGGCGCTGCTGCTGATTCCGCTGACAGGGTCCTTTGTGGGGCTGCTCCTGGCGTCGCTGCTGATCGGGTTCGGCAACGGCATAAGTTCCGGCCTGGTGATGACCTTGGGTGCCGACTTCTCGCCGGACCGGGGGCGCGGCCAGTTCCTGGGGCTATGGCGGTTTATGGCGGACGCCGGATCCACCGGCGGGCCCGTCCTCCTCTCCGGGGTGACGGCCCTGGCATCCCTGGGGGCGGGGATCTCAGCCACAGGAGTACTGGGGTTCGCGGCGGCGGCCGTGTTCGCCGTCGTAATTCCCCGCCTCAAGCACCGGCGGAACTACTGACTCCCGCCCGTTGCGCCAAAAGTGATGGCGCAACGCGTGTGGGGGCTATCCTCGACAGATGAGTCAAACGGGCACGCCCACTCGAATCAGCGCGCTGCAAAAAGGCGTGTGGTGGCTGCAGGACTATCTTTATGCCGGCGTATGGCAGGTCCGCGGCATGCTCTCCCGTGTGCAGCCCGGCTCATTCCACCAGGGCCACCGCGCACCCGTGGTGATCATCCCCGGCGTGTACGAAAACTGGCAGTTCATGCTGCCCCTCATCCAGTGCATCCACGACGCCGGCCATCCGGTGCACGTGGTGACGGTGCTGCAGCGGAACAGCCTGGGCGTCCCTGCTGCCGCCCGGCTCGTGGCCCAGCACCTGGAGGAGGCGGGCCTGCAGGACGCGGTTATTGTGGCGCACAGCAAGGGCGGGCTCATCGGGAAGTACGCCATGCTGAACCTGGATCCGGAGCACCGGATCGACCGGATGATCGCCGTGTGCACACCGTTTTCCGGCTCGCGCTACGCCCGGTATATGCTGCTGCCCAGCCTGCGGATTTTTTCTCCCCGCAACGCACTGACCCTCCAGCTTGCCCGCGAGGAGAGGATCAACAGCCGGATCACGTCCATCTACGGCCCGTTTGATCCGCATATTCCCGAGGGCAGCGTCCTGCCCGGTGCCACCAACATCAAGCTGCCCACCGCCGGGCACTTCAGGATCCTTGGGGACCCTGAGACGGCGCGGATCATCGTGGAGCAGCTGAACCTTCCTGCGTGACGTGGTTTGCGTCGTTTAGCGCTGGCGAGGCCGGGCTGCGTGGTTCGCCGCACCTTAGGCTGGTGATGAGTAAGCGACCGAAGGGAGAAGCACTGTGACGTCCACTGGCGGGAAGCGGGCCGTTCCGGACGAGCCGGACCACACGCGTTCCAACAGCCCGGTCGAGCGCCGGCAAAGCAGGTGGGCTACGGTCTTGGCGGTCCTGCAGCGGCTGCTGTACCTGGTGGTGACCATTGCCGTGGGCTGGGCTGTCTACTACTTCCTGCTCGCACGGCTATCGCGTGGGCCGGAGCAGACGTGGGTGTTCCTGCCAGTGTGGCTGATCCTGGCTTATGCGCTGCTTCCGCGTATCCACAAGATCCTGAGCAGCCTGTACATCCCGGACTACTTCATCGGGCGGACCAGGACGGGCGACGGCGTACTGGGCGATCCCGTGAACCTCGCCGTGGTGGGACCCAAGGAGGAGCTGAGGCAGGCGATGCGGACGGCTGGGTGGGTGGAAGCCGACCCCATCACCCCGGCCACGGCCTGGCGCACGCTCACCTCGACTGTCATGGGTCACAGCTACCCGCAGGCCCCCGTGAGCTCCCTCTATGTTTTCGGAAACAAGCAGGACCTTGCTTTCCAGCGGGAAATTGACGGCAACCCACGCAAGCGGCACCACGTGCGGTTCTGGAAATGCCCGGCCGGCTGGATGCTGCCTGGCGGCCTGGCCGTGGACTGGGTAGGGGCCGGCACCTACGACCGGAGTGTGGGGCTGTCCCTCTTTACCTTCCAGATCACGCACAAGATCGCCGACCGTACAGACGAGGAACGGGACTTCATCATCGAGACGCTTCGCTCGGCCAATGCCGTTGAGTCAGTACACGTGATTCTCAACTACTACAGCGGCTACCACCACCGCAACGGCGGCGGTGACGCCATCCGCACCGACGGGCACCTTCCGATCATCGACCTGCACCCGCCGGACCGGCTGCGGCGAACGGACGCGTCGAAGGAATAATACCGGCCTGACCTGCAGTTTTATTTGAGTGGACCTTCAGACTTCAGTGAAGCGCCCAGCACTGGTTAACCTTGAAGGTCCCGGCGCCGCTACGGGGGGGGGAGAGTAGGACGCCGGGACGTATGGAAGGCACCGCAGGGGGTGCCAGCTTCAGATTCCCGACGCCCGCTAGGGAGCATTCCGCTGCGGAAGTCGAGGATTGAATACCTGGCGGAGCCCACTTCAAAACTCCGCCAGGAGGCTGATGGCTAAACCAGAGAATCCACCTTGGTTCTCCGGTCTTGCACCAGTAACTATCCAAGGCCTCGATTAAAATACGCCGGGGTAATTCTGCAAGGTTGAGTCAAAAGTTCCTCGTGGTTTGCGCAGGTCAAGCCCTTGGCTGGCTGATTGAGGCAGCGAGTTGCAGGGGAGGGGGCCGGCGGGGCTGTTCGCGTTGAGCCGGGTGTGCGAACCTTTGTTGAGGGGCCGTTTCGCCGTGGCAGGAGGGCTGAAGTGAGAATCGCCTCCGGGCAGTTCAGCGCCGGCAGGGAACCCCAGCGGAACCTGGTGCACATCGGGCGGCTGATGGAAACTGCCGCCCTCGGTAACGCGGACCTGCTGGTGCTTCCGGAGTCCAGCCTCTACGCCAGCACCGAACCCGCCAGTGTCCTCGCGGAAGTGGCCGAGCCCTTGGACGGTCCCTTCATCGAAGGTATTGCGGCACTCGCAAAGGCCCTCCGCCTGCCCGTGGTGGTGGGAACCGCAGAGGCCAACCCCAACGGCCTTCCCTACAACACGCTGGTGGCCATCGATGCCAGGGGTGCAGTGGAGGGCACGTACCGCAAAGTCCATCTCTACGACGCCTTTGGCTACCGTGAAAGCGATGGAACCAGCAAGGGCACCATCGGCCATCCCGATCTGCTCTCCTACGGCCAGCTCCGCCTGGGCATGCTCACCTGCTACGACCTGAGGTTCCCTGAAAGCGCCCGCTACCTGGTGGACGCCGGAGCCAACGTCCTGCTGCTGCCGTCCATGTGGATCGTGGGCCCCGGGAAAGAAGACCACTTCAGCACCCTTGTGCGTGCCCGTGCCATCGAAAACACCTCGTACGTGGTGACGGCCAACCAGTGCGGCCCGCTCGCGACGGCGTACTCAATTGTGGTCGATCCGTTCGGGGTGGTCATCGCCAATGCGGGGGAAGCGCCGGGAGTGGTGTTTGCCGAGCTCGAGCCTGAGCGGATCGCGGCTGTCCGGACCCGCGTCCCATCCCTCCGGAACCGTCGCTTCCGGGTGGTCCCCGGGGACAAGGAATAAGCCAAGAAGTGTGATCGTCTCGACACCTGGAATTGACGCCGACGAAACATTCCGGGCCTCCTGCGGCCCTAAAATTGAAGGCAGTCAGATTTTCCTGGAGGGACCACAGTGCACACCACCGACGCCGCGATGAAACCAGTCATTGGACTCACCACGTACCTGGAACAGGCGCGCACCGATGGTTGCGGCACGGTCAGTGCGGCATTCCTGCCCGAGACTTACCTGAAGCCGATCATCGCCGCGGGCGGTATGCCCATCCTCCTGCCGCCGCAGCCGGTGATGGAGGGCATGATCGAACAGCTCGTGAACCGGCTCGACGGCCTGGTTGTTCCCGGCGGCTGGGACGTGGACCCGGCCCTCTACGGCCAGGAAGCCCACCCCGAAACTGACGAGCCCCGACCGAAGCGTGACGCCTGGGAGCAGGCCCTGATTCAGGAAGCCATCCGCCAGGACGTCCCGCTGCTGTGCATCTGCCGGGGCGAGCAGTTGCTGAACGTCACGCTCGGCGGCAGCCTCCACCAGCACCTGCCGGATGTGATTGGTAACGGCCAGTACCAGCCCGGTGGCTACAACTTCAACAAAATTCCCGTGGAAATCAAACCCGGTTCCCGGCTTGAGCAGCTGATCGGCGCCAACCCGGGACCCGTGCCGGTGTCCCACCACCAGGCCGTGGACAAGCTTGGCCACGGCCTTGTTGCTGCAGCGTGGAGCGAGGACCAGGTGGTGGAAGCCATCGAATACCCCGCAAACACCTTCACCATGGGCATCCAGTGGCACCCGGAGGAGCTGCCCGAGGACTTCGGCCTCTTCCGCGGGTTCGTCGAAGCAGCCCGCGCAAAGTTCCTGTCCCGGCTCCTGCCGGCCTCGCCGGCGTCGGTCTCTGCGGAGATCAATGCCAGCCTCGCCGGTCCGCCGCTTGGATAGGGCAGGTAACCCTGCCCTATCAGGGAGCCACAAAGGCAATAAAGGATCACCCCGAAACAGCGCGAAAGGCGCCTTGTTTCGGGGTGATTCTGTGTTTCAATGCCTTGCGGTCAACAAATAAGCATGCTTAGTATGTTTTAGACAATGAGGTTAAGCCAAACGCTTCAAGGTTTAAACCAAGGAGCAATCATGGCCTCTAAGTACAATCGATTTCCTCCTGTCCCAGCATGCGTCCCCCGTGAGGGAAGTGACCGAGGATCACCCTCGACGAGCTGGCCCAGGACATCACAGCGCGGCGGGCGAGCGCCGATTCCACCGCACGTTCAGTGGGGGCGCGTGCCGCCGCCCTTGCCACGTCGCCCTGCCGGTGCAGTCCACCGCCACCCCCGGGCTGCGCTACCAGCGGATGATCCAGAGGTTCGGGCTGACCGCGATCGAGCAGCTCACAGGCTCACCGATTCGCCACTCCTGGCGCGCGACCAGAGTTTGTAGATAGGTGCAAGGAACGAGGACCTCAACATGTGCGGAATAGCTGGCGAGATTGCCTTCAATGGGAGAAAAGCCTCCCAGGAGTCGGTTTTCAAGATGATGGGGGCAATGACTTCGAGGGGCCCCGACGGGCGGGGGACCTGGGAGTCGGGCTGGGTAGCACTGGGGCATCAGCGCCTCAGCATCATTGACCTTTCCGAGGCGGGTGCCCAGCCAATGCTGGACGACGGCGGCCTGTCTGTCATCTTCAACGGATGCATCTACAACTACAAGGAACTGCGCCGGGAACTTGAGCCCGAGTTCACCTTCCGGTCCACCAGCGACACCGAGGTGATCCTGAAGGCCTACCGGAAGTGGGGCGACGACTTTGTCCACCACCTGGTGGGAATGTTTGCGGTGGCGCTTTACGATCCGCAGCGGCAGGAAGTCCTGCTGGTCCGGGACCGGCTGGGCATTAAGCCTGTGTATGTTTCGCAACTGCCCGGGAGGGTGCGCTTCGCGTCCAGCCTGCCGGCGCTGGTGGCTTCGGGCGGCATCGACACCTCCATCGACGAGACGGCACTGCACCACTACCTGAGCTGGCACTCGATCGTGCCGGCGCCCAGAACCGTCCTGCGCGGCATCCAGAAGCTGCCGGCCGCCACCATCCGGACCATCCGGGCCGACGGGACCTGGCATGACCGCGAGTACTGGAGGCCCAGCTACACGCGGCGCGGGGAGCACTCGGGCTGGTCCGCGGCGGACTGGCAGGACGCAGTCCGCGAGTCCCTGAAGACAGCAGTACGACGGCGGATGGTCGCCGACGTACCGGTGGGCGTGCTTCTCTCCGGGGGACTGGATTCCAGCCTGCTTGTTGCCCTGCTTGCCGAGGAGGGCCAACACGGGCTGTCCACCTTCAGCATCGGGTTCGACGGCGCCGGCGGCGACTCGGGGAACGAGTTCGTGTATTCCGACTTGGTGGCGAGGGAGTTCGGGACGCGGCATGAGCGACTGCACATCAGCACCTCCGAATTCGCACCCTCCATTGATGGTGCCGTAGGTGCCATGTCCGAACCCATGGCCAGCCATGACGTGACGGCGTTCCACCTGCTTTCGAAGACTGTTGCGCAGCATCTGAAGGTAGTGCAGTGCGGCCAGGGCGCAGATGAGGTCTTTGGTGGATACGGGTACCACCAACCGCTTGCCGGGGTGAGCCGCTCGGAGGCCCAGGGCGTGTTCACCTCAAACTTTGTGGACCACAGTCATGACGAGCTCTTGAACATCGTTGAACCCGAGTGGTTCTGCAGTTCTGACGTGAGCTGCCAGGTTTTGGCCGCCAACCTCGAAGCCCCAGGGGCCGAGACCGCCCTGGACGCGGTGCTCCGCCTGGACACCCACCTGCTGATGGTGGACGATCCGGTCAAGCGGCTGGACAACATGACGATGGCTTGGGGCATCGAAGCCCGCGTCCCGTTCCTGGACCATGAGCTGTTGGAGCTTGCTGCATCCTGCCCACCGGAGCTGAAGGCGTCGCAGGGCGGCAAGGGGATTCTGAAGGACCTGGGCCGGCAGTTGCTCCCGGCCGCGGTGGTGGACCGGCCCAAGGGGTACTTCCCGGTGCCCGCCCTTCAGCACCTGGCGGAACCCTTCATCTCCATCGTGCGTGAGGCACTCCACGCACCCGAGGCCAAGCAGCGCGGACTTTTCCGGCCCGCGTACATCGACGGCTTGCTGGCCGATCCCAACATGCAGCGGACCGCGGTCAACAGCAACGTGCTCTGGCAGTTGGCGCTGCTGGAGATGTGGCTCCAGCGCCACGCCGTGGGCTAAAGCGGGAGATGACGTCAGCGCCCTGGCGAGTCCCGCCGTCGTGCGGCGTACGCAAACATGGCCGTGGTGGCGACGGTCGCCAAATACCCGGCGATCACAATCAGCGAGATGCCCGCCCAGAAATAATTCGTGGTGCTGACCTCCTGCCAGGGGCTGGGCGCAATCCGGGCCAGCGAATACACCGCCACCGCAGCCGAGGCCAGCCCGATCACCACCGGAAGCGTCAGCCAGATCCTTGCCGAACCCACATGCGCGCCGAAGCCGTCCCATGCGTTCCACGCCCCGCGCCGGATGATCAGCCAGCCCGCGGGAATCATAAACGCGCCCACCAGCAGGAACGCAGCCACCACGTCGGCTGGCCGGTGCCACTGGTTGATCAGCGTGGACACCCCGGAGGCAATGGCGAACGTTCCGCCCACAAAGCCCGCCATCGGGCGCCAGCGCGGCGAGGCCATCAGGAACACCGCAGCCGCCGCCGACGCAGCGAGGGTGGTGTGCCCGGACGGCAACGAGTTCAGCTCCAGCGTCACCACGCCCTTGTCCGGCCGGGCCGGCAGCACATCCTTCAGGACCTGCGTGGCGATGTTCGCGCCGATGCAGGCAGCCACGGCAATGCCTGCCTCCGTCCACCGCTTCCGGATCACCGTGACAAACAGCACCACGACGGCGGCCATCACCAGTGAGATGGTGGGCAGCAGGTCCAGGAACCTGGTGGTCGCCTTGCCCGCCGGACCGTGGATATCGACGGCTTCCACCAGCGCGGACTCGTCGATGAACTGGCCCGTGGTGGTCTGGACGAAGTAGTAGTACGTGGCGATCAGGCCGGCAACGCAGGCGAGCGTGGCAAGCACGAACAGGAAGCCCGACCCCGGAGCGGGGCGTGCCGGGGTCCTGGTCAGTGCTTGCCGTTGAGAAGTCATCGCTTCAAGGTTGTCACAGAAAGCTGGGATCCTGCCGCATGCTGACCGGTAGCGGGGCGCCCCCGCACGCCTCGCCCTGGTGCGGCGGCTACCGGAGGTTCGCCGACAGCTCCTCGATGATCTCGAACTGCTCCCGCACGCCGCCCTCCATGCCGGACTGCGCAATCATGTCCCGGACTTCCTTGCTGTTGGCGTCTGTGCGGATGCTGACCAGGGTGGCGCCGCCGTCGGCCTCTTCAAACGTGACGCTGTTGACCACAGCCCCGTCCTCGCTGTCCGGGCCGACGTCCGGCGTCTCCATGATCTCGGTGTGGACGATCCGCTCGTTCGGCACAATTTCCCGGTACGTGCCGTGGAAGGCCACCTCGAATTCGCCATGGGCCACCATCACGTACCGCCATGCCCCGCCCACCCGGAAGTCCATGTCCGCCACGGTCATCTCACCGCGCTTCCCGGGCCACCATTTTCTGACCAGATCCGGTGTAGTCCAGGCTTTGTAGACGAGGTGCCGGGGTGCGTTGACCGTGCGGGTGATCAGGATTTCCTCATCGCTGGGGAAGGTGACGTTCATGGTGCTTGTCTGTGCCATTGCCCTGCTCCTTTGCTTACTTTTCCTGCTCTTCGAGGTCCTTCGCAACGCCCTCCAGAAGATCGAAACGTTCCTCCCAGAGATGCTGGTAGCCGGAAACCCAATCGTGGATGGGCTTCAGGGCCTGCGGGTTCAGTCGGTAGACGCGCTGCCGGCCTTCGTCCCGGACGACGACGGCGCCAACCTCCCGCAGCACCCGCAAGTGCCGGGACACGTGTGGCTGCGCCATGCCAAGCAGGTCAACGAGCTCATTGACCGGGCGCTCGCCGCCGGCCAGGGCGTCCAGGATTTCCCGACGGCGGGGCTCCGCCACCGCGTTGAAGGTATCCGCCGTTGTTGCTGCCCGTGCCATGCCGCAATCGTATACCCATATGGGTATGTCTTGGAAGGGTTCGTTTGTCACCACTTGTACAGTGGGTCCATGCCTACGCCGCCTGTGCCCGCCCTCAACGAACTGCTGGCCGGCGCGCACGTGGTCAGCCTGCCCATGCGGGTGAAGTTCCGCGGGATCAGGGAGCGGGAGTCGTTGCTCCTGCAGGGCCCGGCCGGCTGGGGAGAGTTCTGCCCGTTCCCGGAGTATGGCGACGCCGAGGCTTCCCGCTGGCTGGCTTCTGCCGTTGAGGCCGCATGGCAGGGGTTTCCGGCTCCGCTGCGTTCGGTGATTCCGGTCAACGCCACCGTCCCTGCCGTTGCTGCCGAACGGGTGCCTGAGGTCCTGGCGCGCTTCGGACGGGTGGACGCCGTGAAGGTCAAGGTTGCCGAGCATGGCCAGACGCTCGACGACGACGCTGCCCGGCTCGCTGCCGTTCGCTTGGTCCTGCCGGAGGCGGCCATCAGGGTGGACGCGAACGGTGGCTGGGATGTACCCGCCGCCGTCGAGGCCCTAACCCGCCTGGCGGACGTCGGGCTCGAGTACGCCGAACAGCCGGTCCCCACCATTGACGGACTGGCCGAGGTGCGGCGCGTTCTGGGGGCTGCCGGTACGCCGGTGTTGATCGCTGCCGACGAAAGTGTCCGCAAGGAATCCGACCCCCTGCGCGTGGCGCGTGCCGGTGCCGCAGATCTGATCGTGGTCAAGGTGGCGCCGCTCGGGGGAGTGCGGCGGGCGCTGGACATCGTAGCGCAGGCCGGGCTGCCCGCCGTCGTCAGCTCAGCGCTGGACACCTCGGTGGGAATCCGCGCGGGCCTGGCCCTGGCGGCGGCGCTGCCGGGACTGCCATACGCGTGCGGGCTGGGGACGGTGTCCCTGTTCGATTCGGACATCACCACGGATCCGCTGGTGGCCGACGACGGCGCCATCCGGCTCCGCGACGCGACCGCCGACGCCGGGCTCCTTGAGCAGTACGCGGCGTCCCCGGAGCGCCGGGACTGGTGGCTGGCCCGGCTCCGCCGCGTCCATGCCCTCCTCGCCGCCTGACGCTCTATCACTCCACGCACGAATTCCCCCTGCGCTCTGTCACCTATCGCACGAATTGCCCAACGCGCTATCACCTTTCGTGCCTTTATCACTGCCCCTTCCGCACATTCCTGCAGGTCACGTGCGGTTAACCGGAACTTCACCTTGCTGACTACTGCGCGTAGAAACCGGCTGACAGGGTGGGCGGACCGCATCGATTTCTTTGGAAGGCCCCCATGTCTGAAACGACTGCCCGAAAGTTCACCCTGCTGCCGATGCTCGGCCACACCAAGGGCAAGCGCAGCGCCGTCACCTGTGCGCTCAAGTGCGACAATGCCTGCTCCGGCGACGTCTGCAACACCAGCTCCAACAGCTACTTCCGCGACATCGCCTCCGCCACCATGTCCCGCCGCGCCGCCCTGGGCTTCGGCGCCGCCGGTGCGCTCGCCGTCGTACTCGGCAGTGCCGTCACGTCACCTGAATCCGCAAGCGCCGCCGGCCTTTCCAAAGCCGCCAAGGAGGGCTTCGGCAAGTCAAAGCTCCAGTTCACGGCGATCCCGTCGATTGATGCCTCCGTTGACGCCGTCACGGTTCCGGAAGGCTTCACCTGGAAGCCGGTTATCCGCTGGGGCGACCCCATTTTCAACGACGCGCCGGAGTTCGACCTGAACAACCAGACGGCCGCCGCGCAGGAAAAGCAGTTCGGCTACAACAACGACTACACGGACATCCTGGAAGTCCCGGGCAGCAAGGGCCGCCGCGCGGTGCTCTTCGCCAACCACGAGTACACCAACGAGAACATCATGTTCCCCGCTGCGATGCCGGCCGAGCAGAAGCGCGCTGTGGGGGCAGCCGCGCACGGCCTCTCCGTGGTGGAGTTGGAGCGCAAGAACAAGAACGACCCCTGGACCTACGTCAAGGGTGCGAAACTCAACCGCCGTTACCTCAACAGCACCGTGTACGAGCTGACCGGTCCCGCCGCCGGCTCGTCGCTGGTCAAGACCGCCGAGGACACTGCCGGCCGCTACATCAAGGGCACGCTGGGCAACTGCGCCGGCGGCACCACCCCGTGGGGCACCATCCTCTCCGGCGAAGAAAACTTCAACGGCTACTTCCGCTCCCCGGGCACCTCCGCCTACGACAAGCGCTACGGCCTGACGGACAAGGCCACCGCCCGGGGCTGGGAAAACGACGAAGACCGCTGGGACACCCGCAACGCCGGCTACGAGAACGAGGCCAACCGCTTCGGCTGGATCGTGGAAGTTGACCCGTTCGACCCCACCTCCACCCCCAAGAAGCACTCCTCACTGGGCCGCTTCAAGCACGAGGGTGCCAACGTCATCATTGCCAAGTCCGGCAAGGTGGTGGCCTACTCCGGCGACGACGAGCGCTTCGACTACCTCTACAAGTTCGTCTCCAAGGACTACTACAAGGAGGGCGACCGCAAGCACAACATGACCCTCCTGTCCGCGGGCAACCTGTACGTCGCCAAGTTCACGGGCAACTCACCGGCCGCTGAAATCACCGGCACCGGAAACGTGCCGTCGGACGGTGCCTTCGACGGCGTCGGCCAGTGGCTGCCCCTGGTTGTGGACGGCAAGTCAGCGGTGCCGGGCATGTCCGTCGAAGAGGTCCTGGTGTACACCCGCGTCGCAGCGGACAAAGTTGGCCCCACCAAGATGGACCGCTGTGAGGACGTGGAGCCGAGCCTGCACACCGGCAAGGTCTACGTCGCCTGCACCAACAACTCTGACCGCGGAAAGAAGGACGCCCTCGGCAAATACACAACGGAACCTGCCACCGAAGTCAACCCCCGCAACCAGAACCGCGACGGCCACGTTGTGGAAATCACCGAGACCGGCGACCAGACCTCCACCACCTTTACGTGGAACCTGCTGCTGGTCTGTGGCGATCCGGCCCAGGGCGACGTTACCTACTTCTCCGGTTTCCCGGTGGACAAGGTCTCGCCCATCTCCTGCCCGGACAACCTCGCGTTCGACTCCGTGGGCAACCTCTGGATCTCCACCGATGGCGCCCCCTCCGGCATCGGCAAGGCGGACGGTCTCTTCAAGGTCACCCTGGAAGGCGCGGAGCGCGGCAAGGTGGAGCAGTTCCTGGCGGTGCCCAACGAGGGCGAAACCTGCGGACCCATCATCCACGACGAGGAGCGCACCGTCTTCGTTTCCGTACAGCACCCGGGAGAGGAAGGCTCCTTCGAAAAGCAGCACTCCTACTTCCCGGATTACGTCCCGGCAGGTGCCACGCCGGCCCGCGGCCAGGCGCGCGCACCCCGTCCGTCCGTGATCCAGGTGTTCCGCGGCTAGTCCTTTCCTGCCTACCCGTTGCCCTATCACTATTGGTCCTTAAAACCCGGTTTGGGGACTGAAAGTGATAGGGCAACGCGAGGGAACGTGGGAAGCGTCGGGGGTGGCAGACTGGATTGGTGACTTCGCCCAATGATTCCGCCCCCGATGCTTCGCCAGATTCTTTTGACACTGAGACTTCCCCTGCAGACTTTTCCGGCGCCGCACCTTCGCTGAGTGCCTTGGCGGCGGCGCGGATCGCCGTCGAGGTTCTGGTTGACGGCGGTGTGCAGCACGTGGTGGTTTCGCCCGGTTCCCGGTCTGCCCCCATGGCCTATGCGCTGGCGGAAGCATCGGCGCAGGGACATATAGAGTTGCTGGTCCGGATCGATGAGCGTTCCGCCGGGTTTACTGCCCTGGGCCTGGCCCTGTCCACCGGCTCGCCGGCAGCTGTACTGACCACGTCCGGGACTGCCGTCGGGAACCTGCTGCCAGCGGTGATGGAGGCCAACCATGCGGCCGTTCCGCTGATCGTCCTGTCCGCTGACCGGCCGGAGGAACTGCGCGGGACCGGCGCCAACCAGACCACCATCCAGCCCGACATCTTTGGTGAACAGGTACGCTTCGCCGTCGACATCCCCGCAGGTACTGACCCCGAACGCGCCATCAGGACCGGCCTGTCCGCGGCCACCGGGGCGTTCCCCGACCTTGCCCCCGGCCCGGTCCAGCTCAACTTGGCCTTCCGTGATCCGCTGGTTCCCGGGCCCGGAGAGAAGCTGCCGACGTCTGCTGATAGGCCTCGCTACCGGGTGGCCACCGAGCCCCTCGTTATGAACCTGCCGCCCGCATCCACCGACCTGCCCGAGCGACGCACAGTAGTCCTCGCAGGCCACGACGCCGGCCCGGTCGCCGAGGCATTTGCCCGCGCCCACGGCTTGCCGCTGCTGGCAGAGCCTTCCTCCAACGCCCGCTTCGGGCCGAATGCCGTGGGGCCGTACCGGCTGCTGCTGGAACACTTCGGGCCCGAGTCGGCAACGCCGATCGAGCGGGTTGTCCTGTTCGGCCGCCCCACGTTGTCCAGGCCGGTTGCGGCACTGCTGGCACGCGCAGACGTCCAGTCTGCCCTGTACCAGCCGCTTCCGGTGGCCTGGTACGAACCCGGCCGGCGCACTGAACTGCCGCTGGAGAGCCTCGTGGACCTGGCGGATTTTGCCGGCCGCGGTCCGTCCGCCTGGCTGGACACCTGGCTGCTCGCGGGATCGGCCGCCCAGCACGCACTGGACCGGATCCTGGCCGAGGGAGGGCCCGCCACCGGCCCGGCCGTCGGGTCGCTGGTGTGGAAGCACGCACGGGGCCAGCTGCTGCTGGGCTCTTCCAACGGAATCCGCGACGTGGACCTGGCCGGCCTGCCCGCCCCTGAACCTGCCGCCACCGTTTACGCCAACCGCGGCCTCGCCGGGATCGACGGCACCATCTCCACAGCCACCGGCATCGCGCTCGGCGGCCGGCAGGAAACCACATTGCTGCTGGGCGACGTGACCTTCCTGCACGACGCCGGCGGTTTGCTCCTTGGCACCGGGGAGGAGCAGCCCGACCTGCGGATGGTTGTACTCAACGACGCCGGCGGGGCCATCTTCGACCTCCTGGAACACGGTGCGGTGCGTGAGGCCGGGACGTACGGTGACGCCGTCGAACGCCTTTTTGGTACCCCGCACGCAGTGGACATCGCGGCACTCGCTGCAGCGTACGGCGTCGGGCACTGCCCAGTCAGTACGACGGCGGCACTCGCCGAAGCGCTCGGCCAGCCGATCGAGGGCCGCAGCATCGTGGAAGTCCGTGCTGACCGGCACGGCCTGCGCGCCCTGCACGGCCGGATCAAAGACGCGGTTGCCGCAGCGGTCGGGGGAGTACTGGCGCGCTAATTCCGCGCTCTCAGCCCGTCGGGGGAGTGAACTGGCTGGCGCTGAACACCGCTCCCTGTGGGTCCCGGAGCAGTGCCTCGCGGGTCCACCCGGTGTCGTCCTGTCCCAGGATTTCAGCGCCAAGCCGCCCGGCGTTGACCACCGTCTGGTCGCGGTCGGCAACGGCAAAGGTCACGTGCCAGTGCGGCGGTTCGGCGGCGTCCGCGGCCACTACCCAAGCGATCGCGTCCTCGAAGCCCGGTGGGGCAGAGAATCCTGCCTGCCGTGTCCTGATGTCCGGGTAGATGGTGGCCTCGAGGTGGTCGCCGTAGCCTGGCCTGCGGACCATCAGCCCGAAGCCGACGTCGTCCACCTGCCAGCCGAATGCCTTCGCGTAAAACGCAATGCCTGCGCTGGGGTCAGGCGTGTGCAGGTCGCTGAAATTCCAGGCTCCCGGCTGATTGACCACCTGTGCCCCCAGCCGCCGCTTCGCCTGCCAGAGGCGGAACGGGGCACCTTCCGGGTCGGCCAGCGCGGCGCTGCGGCCGCCCTCTCCCGCATCTTCCGGGGCCGAGAGCAACTTGGCGCCGGCAGCGACCAGCCGGCGCACTGCGGCATCTGCGTCGTCGACGGACACGTACGTGTTCCACGCCGTATCCTCCCCGCCGCTGCCCAAGCCGGCAACGTCCTGGCCGTCGAGCTTCGCTATCAGATAGCGGCCCGGCGCTCCCGGCGGCATAACGTCCTCGAAGGCCCAGCCAAAGAGCCCGCCGTAGAAGTCAGTGGCCGCCTCGACGTCAGGCTGCTCTGTGTCGACCCAGGACGGGACACCCTGCGGGTAGGTCCGTTGGTTCATTCCTCGCTCCTGTCCATGCTTTCCTTCATCGCCGCTTCGAATGCCGGCAGGCTGCGTTCGATCATGTCCTCGTTCGCCGTCAGGGAGATCCGGAAGAAGCCCGGCGTCTCGAACAGCGCGCCCGGGAAAACAAGGACATCCCGGCGGACGAGTGTCTCGGTGAACGCTTCGTCGTCCGGGAGGGGGGACGTGACATACAGATAGAACGTGCCCTCGGGTCGGTGCAGCCGGTAACCCATGCCGCCCAGGGCTTCCATGAGTCGGTCCCGCCGCCGCTGCAACTGGCTTACGTCGATGGAAAACTTTTCCAGTTCGGGCAGCGCGTGCTGGAGCAAAGCGTTCGGGTATATCCAGCCCATGGCCACCTGCAGGCCGGTGATGGCCGGGCGCATCTCATCCCGGTGCGGCATGGTGGGTGGCAGTGCCAGGTAGCCCACCCGCTGGCCCGGGGAGAGATGCGTTTTGCCGTAGGAGTAGGCCAGCAGCGTGTGCGCATAGAACTCCACAGGGCTGTGGAAGCGGAGGCCATCAAACACAATCCGGTTGTAGGCCTCATCCGAGACCAGGTAGATCCGCCGGCCAATGCGCGCCGAGGCCGTCTCCAGCACTTCCGCCAGCCTGCGCAGGAGTTCGGGAGGATAGATCCGCCCGGTGGGATTGTTGGGCGAATTGACGATCACAACCCTGGTGCGCTCCGTGATGGCAGCACCGATAGCATCGAGGTCGAGGTCGAACGTGGGGGTATTGACCTTTACCTTCACCGGGACAAGCCCGGCTTCCAGGATCAGCGGCTCGTACAGGAACCATGGGGGCAGGCTGTAGATTACTTCGTCGCTCGGATCGGCCACGGTCTTCAGTGCCAGCGCGATGGCGGCGAAGCCACCGGTGGTGAGGTAGATGTCCTCCGGGCGGAATGGCACGTCCAGCAGCCGCTGAAGGGATTCCGCGGCAGCCTCCCGGGCTGCCTCACCGTTGGTTTGGTACGCGAACCACTGGTCATGCTGCGGCGTGAGCGCGTCCCGCAGCGTGTTGACGTAGCGGTCCGCCGGCATCTGGTGCGGGTTGCCGAAGGTAAAATCACAGCCGTCCGACTGGCTTTTCCGGCGGTACATGGCGCGCCCGAGGTAGGCGTCCACCCGTTGGAAGGAGGGAATTGATGCCAGCCAGGCCGCACGCTCCGATACCGCCGGTGCCGCCTGGGATGAAGGGGTCGGATCTGACATGCCAGCGCTCCTGGGTAGGGCGGCCGGGTGGGCCTGCTATGCGGATTGGCAGCGCGCTGCTGAGCCAGTGGAGGCTGTAGAAGGACCCATTGTCGAATGCAACACACGTTGAAGTAAAGGACCCCGCGGGAACGAATGCTGCCGGCGGCAGGCGAGTACCGCCGTCGTACGCGTTCTGCCCTTTTTCGATGCTTCAAGGTCTCGGTGACGCACGAATGCCCTGGTGCTACCGGAATTCCGGTAGCACCAGGGCATTGGCGC
This sequence comes from Arthrobacter sp. ZGTC412, assembly GCF_002929215.1. Classification (GTDB taxonomy): domain Bacteria; phylum Actinomycetota; class Actinomycetes; order Actinomycetales; family Micrococcaceae; genus Arthrobacter. The sequence goes on along the minus strand of NZ_PJII01000001.1, from coordinate 658,291 downwards.
GTCGTCAGCGCCTGCGCGCGTCGAAAGCGCTATTCCTCGAGCCCGATGTGGGTCGGATCGAGGACGCGGCGCAGGAATTCCTTGGTCCGCGGCTGGGTGGGGGCGGAAATGACATGCTCGGCCACGCCTTCCTCCACCACAACGCCGCCGTCCATAAACACCACACGGTCGGCCACTTCGCGGGCGAAGCCCATCTCGTGGGTCACTACCAGCATGGTCATGCCCTCCTTGGCGAGGTTCCGCATAACGGAGAGGACATCGCCCACGGTCTCCGGGTCCAGCGCTGAGGTGGGCTCGTCAAAGAGCATCAGTTCCGGATCCATGCTCAACGCGCGGGCAATGGCCACACGCTGCTGCTGTCCGCCGGAGAGCTGGTCCGGGAAGCGGTCCGCGAGGTGACCCAGCCCCACACGCTCCAGGTTGTGCATGGACACCTTGTCCGCCTCGGCCTGGGAACGCTTGAGGACCTTCGTCTGGGCGATGCTGCAGTTTCGCTTGGCGTCCAGGTGCGGGAACAGGTTGAACTGCTGGAACACCATGCCCACCTTGCGGCGCATCTTGTCGATGTCCACATCGGGATCAGTGGCCTCGAAGCCGCCCACATGGATGCTGCCCTGGTTGGGCTGCTCCAGCAGGTTCACGCACCGCAGCAGGGTGGATTTGCCGGAACCGGAAGGCCCGATCAGGCACACCACTTCGCCGGGCGCCACGTCAAGGCTGATGCCCTTCAGAACCTCGTTGGCTCCGTAAGACTTGCGCAGGTCTTTGATCTCCACGCCGGCGGCGTGGATGGTTGCAGTGCCACCGCGGGAGTTGTTTACGACGTCGTTCATGGTCTTCGCTGCCTATCGGTTTGACCGCGCGGTGCGGCTTTCGAACTTCCGGGCCAGGAAGCTCAGGGGGATGGTGATCACCAGGTAGAAGGCACCTGCCACAAGGAGCGGGGTGAGGCCTGCGCCGAGGCTGGAGATGCCGTCGCGGCCAAACTTGGTGAGCTCGTACTGGGACGCGGTAAGGCCCAGGACGTAGATCAGCGAGGAGTCCTTGGTCAGCAGGATGACCTCGTTGGTCAGCGGCGGCAGGACGATCTTGAAGGCCTGCGGGATGACGATGGTGACCATGGCGCGCCACTGCGGCATGCCCAGGGAACGGGCGGCCTCGAGTTGGCCCTTGGGTACTGCCTGCAGGCCTGCGCGGAGGGTTTCGGCGATGTAGGCCGAAGCCACCATGCCGAGCGAAATCATCACGATCACGGTGATGTTCCACGAGACGCCGAACGCCAGCGGAACGCCGTAGCCGAAGGCGATGAAGACCAGCAGCGCGGGGATCCCGCGGAAGAACTCGATGTAACCGGTGGCGATCCAGCGGTACAGCGGGAAGCTGGAAAGCTTCATCAGGGCCAGCAGCAGGCCGCCGGAGAGGCCCACGACGAAGCCGAGGAAGGTGTAGATCAGGGTGTTCACCAGGCCGGTCATTAAAATGCCCGGGAACATGGGGCCGATCTTGGCGAAGTTGAAGACGCTGTTGCCGATGGTCTCCCAGTCGGTGGCCAGGATCAGCGCGGCGATGGCCACAACAAAGATTCCGGCCTGGACATACAGGCTTACTCTGGCTCGCTGACGTGCGGTCATTGCCATGGGTTGCTCACATTCGTTGTGCGTGGCAGAGGCCCCGGACGGACTGCGGTACAGCTCGTCCGGGGCCCCGGCTGCGTAGTTCTCAGGGCCGTGACCGAACCAGGGCGGGTAGCCTCAGGCCTGCACGGCGACTACTTGGCGGTTTTGGCTACTTGGCGGTTTCGCCGAACCAGGTGGTCTTGAACTTCTCGAGGGAGCCGTCGTCGGTCAGGCGCTTGAGCGTGCCGTTGACCTTCTCCGCCATGGCGGTGTTGCCCTTCTTGATGGAGATGCCCAGCTGCTCGCCGGTGGCGAACTCCTCAACACTCTTGAACTTGGGCTGGTCCTTGATGGCGTAGCCAAGGACGGACTGGTTGCCCAGGGCGGCGTCGATGGTGCCGGCCTCGAGCGCCTGCACCAGGAGGCCCGTGTCCTCGAACTGCTGGGCGTCCAGGCCCTGCTCCTGTGCGTATTCGGCGCCGGTGGTGGCCTGCTGGACGCCTACCTTCTTGCCCTTGGCTCCATCAAGGCCCGTGATGCCGGAACCTTCGCTGGCTACCAGGGCCAGGTCGTCATCCAGGTACGGGGTGGAGAAGTCCATCACTGCCTTGCGGGTGTCCGTGATGGAGATGGAGGAGATGCCCAGGTCGCACTGGGTCAGCGCGGTGCCGGTCTCGATTGCCTCGAAGGAGCTGTCCACGATGCTCAGTTCGGCGCCGAAGTCCTTGGCGAGTTCCTTGGCGATGTCCACGTCGAAGCCGACCGTCTGGCCGTCCTTCTCGAATTCGAACGGCTCGTAGGGGATGTCCGAGCACACCGTCAACTTGCCGGCGTTGATGAGCTGGATGCCGCCTTCGGATGCTGCCGGAGTGGAGCTTCCGCCGCCGCAGGCCGTGAGGGTGAGGGCGCCGACGGCGAACAGTGCTGCTGCCTTGGCGGTGATCTTGGCCGTGGCCAGGGACTTGAGCTGCATGTTTCTTACCTTTTGTTGCAGGAGTGTGCGGTACTAAATCGGTTCATAGTGTAGCGCCGATTAGGAGATGTGCATCACAGGAAACTTAGATTCACTATTGGATAACCAAGTTACCTTTGATTCAAGCCTAGGCGAAGCAGCAGTGTCCCGTATCCCGGACTCTCTGCCTAGTTGCTGATTCCAAGCGACTCCAGCATCGGCCGGAACTTCGCCCAGGTTTCCGCAAGCTCCGCCTCCGGCTGGGAGCCGTCCACTATTCCGCAGCCGGCATACAGCCGCACCGTGTCCCGTGATTCGATGACCGCACCCCGCAGGGCAATGCCCCACTCACCGTTTCCGGCGGCATCCAGCCATCCCACCGGTCCGGCGTACGGTCCGCGGTCGAGGTGCTCCAGCTTGCGGATCAGTGCTCCCGCCACCTGGGTGGGAGTCCCGCAAACGGCAGCGGTGGGGTGCAGTGCGTTGATCAGGGCCAGGCAGGTGGGGACGTGGCCTTCCACCTCAGTAAGTTCGGCCTTCACGTCCGAGGCCAGGTGCCACACGTTCGGCAGCTCCAGGATGAACGGTTCGTCGTGGGCGTTCATCGCCTCCGAGAACGGCGCCAGCTGGGACGTGAGCGACTGGATCGCTATCTCGTGCTCGTGCCGCTGCTTTTCTGATCCTGCCAGCACCCGGGTGGCGTAATCCATAGGGAGGCCGTCCTCGCCGTGCGCATCGCGGCGGTCCAGGGTGCCGGCCAGCACGCGCGCCTGGGCAGTACGTCCCTCCACCTGGATCAGCATCTCAGGCGTCGCGCCCACCAGGCCGTCCACCCCGTACGTCCAGCATTCGCGGTACCGCCCGGCGAGCTCCCGCAGCACCTGCGCGGCGTTCACGCCGGAGGGAACGGTGGCAACGACGTCGCGCGCCAGCACCAGCTTCTCCAGCGCTCCGGTCCGGATTTCGGCCACCCCCGCTTCTACAGCGGCCATCCAGTCCTCCTCGCTCAGCGATCCCGTGTGCAGGGTTGCGCCGGCGGCAAGGGGAAGGGGACGTACGACGGCGCCGCCGGCACGGCCGGGAACTGCGCCGGAGGTACCGTCCCCGGCAGAGTCCGCTGCCGCCGTCGTTGTTCCACCGGAGGGGGAGCTGCTGCCCAGCCAGCGGTCCAGCGCGGCGAGGGCGCCCGCCTCGGTGAGGGGGCCGTCGTCGAACGTCGACTGGGTGACCCAGACTTGGCCATCACGGACGCCCACCACAATCTCGGGCACGATCAGCCGGGATTCGTGGGCGGAAGTCTTAGAGAAGGCGAAGGAGCCAAAAGCGACGGGCCCGGTGCCGGGAAGTTCCACGGAGTCCGTAATTTCGGCTTCGAGTACAAGGTGGCGCCACCAGATGTCGGCTTCAAGGAAGCGTTCCGGGCCGGTGGCGGTAAAGCGGGCGATCTCGCCGAAGCCTGCCAGCCCGGCCTCGCGGCGGGTCCAGCAGAGGACATCGTCCCGGACCAGGAACGACGGCAGCCCCCCAGCGAATTGTTGGCCATCAAGGGGGACTGTCAAGGTGCGGAACGTGCTCGTCATGATTGCTCCACAGTACTGCGTTCTACCCCAGGAGCAGGGTACAAAGGGGTAGTTCGAGCTGCGCATACCGCGGCACCCCGCCGCGCGTAGCCTTCAGCTATGGGCGCCGAGGTCCGCAACCTTAACCGTCGGACGGGAAGTGCGGTGCCGTGCCCGCTGCAAGGTGAGCCGACGGCTAAGCCGTTGCTGCTCTTGCATGCGTGGGGTGGATAGCGCCGCAGCTTCGGCCGGCTGGCCGGGGACGCCAACGCCTTCCTGTGATGGCTCGACGCCAGCGGGGGGCCGCTGGCGCGCGCCTTGGTCCGGACCCTCCGGAACATTTGAGACAATGTCATGGTGAACCGAGCATCCTTGGATAAGCGTCCGGACGAAGTAGCCACGATGTTTGACGACGTCGCCCCCAAATACGACGTCGTCAATGATGTCCTGTCCCTGGGGCAGACCCGCCGGTGGCGCAAGGTAGTGGTGGAAGCGATGGAAGCCACGAGAGGCCAGCGCGTCTTGGACCTCGCCGCCGGAACAGGCACGTCCAGTGAGCCATATGCGGATGCAGGCATAGATGTGGTGGCGTGCGACTTCTCCCTCGGGATGCTCAAGGTAGGCAAGCGCCGCCGGCCGGACATCGATTTCATCGCCGGGGATGCCACCAACCTGCCGTTCGCCGACGACACCTTTGACGCCACCACCATTTCCTTCGGCCTGCGCAACGTGAACGAGCCCAAGAAGGCGCTGCAGGAGATGCTCCGCGTCACCAAACCCGGCGGCCGCCTGGTCATCGCCGAGTTCTCGCAGCCCGTGGTCCCGCTTTGGCGCACCATGTACACCGAATACCTCATGCGCGCACTGCCGCCCGTAGCCAGGAAGGTGGCCTCCAACCCGGACGCCTACGTGTACCTCGCCGAGTCCATCCGCGCCTGGCCGGACCAGGACCACCTGGCCGCATGGCTGGAGGAAACCGGTTGGGAGAAGGTCACCTACCGCAACCTGTCCGGCGGGATCGTGGCGGTGCACCGTGCGTTCAAGGCCCCCGACTCAACACCAGACGGCGCGGCTGCCGCCATCGCCGCGCACAAGGGCCCCGTGGCCAAGCTGCGCCGCAACACCCGCTGACCTGTGAGGGTACTGATCGTCGGCGCCGGGCCGGCCGGCTCCACCGCCGCGTACTACCTTGCCAAGGCGGGTATTGACGTCACCGTTCTGGAGAAGACGAGCTTCCCGCGCGAAAAGGTCTGCGGTGACGGCCTCACCCCGCGCGCTGTCCGCGAAATCCAGAAGCTTGGCCTGCCGCACCCCGAGGGTGACGGCTGGCGCCGCAACAAGGGCCTACGCCTGATTGCGGGCGGCCGCACCATCGAACTGCCCTGGCCCGAAGTTTCAGACTTCCCGCAGTACGGCCTCATCCGCACCCGTCTCGGCTTCGACGAGGAACTGGCCCGCCACGCCCAGGGCGCGGGTGCCGAAATCCTTGAGCGGCACAGCGTCACCGAAGCCCTCCGGAACGACGACGGCCGGGTCATCGGGGTCCGCGCGGCCCTCCTTGACGAGGCCGGACGCAAGACGGGGGAGACGCGCGAGTTCACTGCCGACGTCGTACTCGCCGCCGACGGAAACTCCACCCGCACCGCCGTATCGCTCGGAATCCAAAAGCGTGACGACCGCCCGCTCGGCGTGGCCGTCCGCACCTATTTCACCTCGCCACGCACGGACGACGACTGGATGGAAGGCTGGCTCGAGCTTCCCGGCCGTGATGGCAAGCTGCTGCCGGGCTACGGCTGGGTGTTCGGCGTCGGCGACGGCACGTCCAACGTGGGCCTGGGCATCCTCAACTCCTCCAAGGAATTCGGCAAGCTCGACTACAAGCAGGTCCTCCGCGAATGGACCGCCGGCATGCCCTCCGACTGGGGCTTCACGCCCGAAAACCAGGTGGGCGAGATCCGCGGCGCTGCGCTGCCCATGGGCTTCAACCGCACGCCGCATTACTCACCCGGCCTGCTCCTTCTCGGGGACGCGGGCGGCATGGTCTCCCCGTTCAACGGAGAGGGCATCTCGTACGCCATGGAGTCTGCCCGGTTTGCTGCCGAGTTCATCATCGACGCCTCCTCGCGCGCTGCCTCCTCAGGTGGAACGTACGACGCCGACGCGCACCTCGAGCGGTACGCGGAGTATGTGCGGGACCAGTGGGGATCGCACTTCACGTTGGGGCGGGCGTTCGCCGTGCTGATTGGCAAGCCCGCGGTCATGAAGCTCGCGCTGCGCACCGGCATGCCCATCCCGGTACTGATGCGGTTCGTTGTCCGGCTCCTGGCCAACCTCACTGACCCATCGGCCAAGGGCTTCGAGGACCGGGTGATCCGGGTCCTGGAGTCGCTGGTTCCGGCCACATCCAATACTCAGTCGGCTTCGAATCAGCGGTATCCGCAACAAAAAGTTAGGGTTAACCAGTGAACAACCCCGCAGACCACAGCTGGACGCACGCCGGGCACGGCCTGCCGGAGTCCGAACCCAGCCTCAATACCACCGCCATCGCCACGGGTTTGCAGCTGCCCGCGGGCTTCGCTGCCATCGCCGGGGATGCCGAGCTGGGGCCGGCCATCACCAACAACCTGGCGCGCGTGGAGAAGAAGCTCCGCGAGGCCATTGCCAACTCCGATCCGCTGGCTGACGCAACGTCGCGCCACCTGGTGGAAGCCGGCGGCAAACGCATCCGTCCTTTGCTGACGCTCCTCTGCGCCCACCTCGGTGACGCTTCGCTTCCCGCCGTGGTGCAGGCCGCCGTCGTGGTGGAACTGACGCACCTCGCCACCCTGTACCACGACGACGTGATGGACTCCGCGCCGTTCCGCCGTGGTGCGCCCACCGCGCACGAAGTGTGGGGCAACTCCGTGGCCGTCCTCACTGGCGACCTGATTTTTGCCCGGGCCTCGATTCTGGTTTCCGAACTCGGCTCGCGCGCGCTTGGAATCCAGGCGCGCACCTTCGAGCGGTTGTGCCTGGGCCAGCTGCACGAAACCGTGGGGCCCCGCCCGGACGAGGATCCCGTGGAGCACTACCTTTCGGTGATCGCGGACAAGACGGGCTCCCTGGTTGCCGCGTCCGGTCAGCTCGGTGCGATCTTTGCCGATGCCGATCCCGCCTACGAGACGGTCCTCGTGGAGTACGGCGAGAAGGTGGGCGTGGCCTTCCAGCTTGCCGACGACGTTATTGACGTTACCGGCATCAAGGTCAAGTCCGGTAAGTCGCCGGGTACGGACCTGCGCGAAGGTGTTCCCACCCTGCCGGTGCTGCTCCTGCGCAGGGCCGCAGCGGATGGTGACCGGTCCGCCGTCGAACTCTTGACGCTCATCGACGGCGACCTGACGTCCGACGAAGCATTGGCCGAGGCTGTTGCAGGCCTGCGCGAGCACCCGGTTACCGCTGAATCCTGGGTTGTGGCGCGCCAGTGGGCAAACGAGGCCATCGCCGCGCTGGCCCCGCTGCCCGAAGGTGTGGTCAAGGAATCGCTGTCCAACTTCGCGCTGGCCGTGGTGGACCGCGCCAGCTAGCTTTTCCCTGTGGAAGCCCGGCTCCGTGGTGGCGCCGGGCTTCTTCCTTTGTGGCTTGTAAGGTCCAGGGCCGTTCTGTTAAACGGGACAGCCCCGGTCCGCAGCAACAATACGAGTCATTCGTTGCTGTGAACCGAGGCTATCTCTCCGTTCGCATCAGACCCGCCGGAGGCGTTTAGCGGATCCGTGAATAGTCTATGACAGCTTTGTCACAAGATGCAAGCCCATTGTTACGCCGGTTGTCAAAGGCTTTCCGTGCCCAAGCTGGGGCACATTCGGCGTCCAAAGGCCCTTTCCCAGCTGAAGGATCGGCGAGTCCGTGTCGAAGTGCCCCACGAAGGCAGCCGGGTCCACATAAGGAAGGACAGATCTGCCCTTCTCCGGCCAGCCGGGACACCGTGGAGGCATGGACTTAGAGACCTTCCTCAGCAGACGCGCGGGCGTAGCACGGACCTCAAAGCTGCGCCGCGCCGGCTTCTCGCGAAACAGCATTGAGAAAGCGGTGGCCTCGGGCCGGATTGTGCGCCTTCGGCGGGGCGTCTACAGCCTTCCTCGGGAGGCTGGTGTCCTGGGGATGGCGCTGCAGTACAACGCTCTGGTGACCTGCTTGTCTGCTGCACCCGCCTATGGGCTGTGGACGCTAAACAAGGCCGACAAGCCACACCTGAGCCCAGGGCACAAGAAGACACCGCCGGGCGCATTTGCCCATGGCAGGTGTTCGCATCCACGCCACCCCTGGCTGCCGATAGCTGGCTTGGCCGACGTGCTGATCCATGCCTTGCGGTGCCTGCCGGAGATCGAGGCGTTGGTGATGGTCCAGTGCGCGGCCCAGAGCGGTGATGTCACGGTGGACTTCCTCCGCCGCAAGCTCCCCGGAAACCGTAATGCCCGCGCCAGGGCAGTCCTGGACTGGGTGATCCCGAGGGCCGACTCCTTGCTGGAGGTCCTGGCGAACTATCACTTCCGGCGGGCGGGCTTGCAGGTCCGGCGGCACGTGGAGGTGCCCGGGGTAGGCGAGGTGGATTTCCTTGTCGAGGAGTGCTTGGTGGTGGAAACCGATGGTGCCACCCACCTGGAGCCCCGCCAAGTGAAGAAGGACCGCAAGCGGAACAACGCGACGGTGGCCGGCGGATACCTGATCCTTCGGTTTGGCTATGACGACGTCGTCCATCACCCCGCACGAATGATGGAACGGGTTTTGGGGGTGCTTGAATTGAGCCGTCGGGGAGCCTTCAGCGGAAGGTGAGCGCCGCCGTCGTGGGCTACTTTGAGCGTTGCAATCCCCAAATTAAGCTGTGTCCTCGGCGCGTGCGTGTCGAAGTGCCCCGGTTTGGCGCCGGCCAGCGAAACCCTAGTCTTCGTCGTCCTCGAAAGCCCACTCGAACATGTCGAACACGAACTCCGAGAAGGTACCTTCTTCGGACTTCCACTGGCCGCGCACATTGTTGCGGCGGTACACGATGGGGTCCGGGACGCTGAGGTCGCCTACGCGGAAGCCCCAGGTGTACTCCTCTTCCTCATCCTCAAGGAACATCAGGAAGCCTTCGTCATCGACTTCGAGCTCGTCGGGATCCCAGAAGTAGTGGTAGGCCTCCATGAGGTCCTCGCACCCGCCGATGGCCAGGTAGAACTCGCGGAGGACCAGCGGAATCTGGAATTGGTGGTCGGCCAGGGCCTTGTCCAGTTCCTCGGCGGACAGCCCGTCCTCTTCCTGCCATTCGTCTTCGAGATACTTCGGAACAAGCGCACGGAATTTCTCGAGGAACATGTCAGTCATGCTTCATATCCTAGCTAATCGCGGCCCCGCGATTCGCCGCTGTCAACCCCCGCCCGGTGCCACCCATTGACGGCCAGCGGGATGTGCCAGGAGCGCCGCCAGGCCACCACCCGGAAGGCAAAAACGAGGGCGGCCACCACACAGGCGGTCACGGCATTGAAGGCTCCCGTGACCCACAGCACCGTGGTCAGGGCCGCACCGCTGAAGGCCGGAACGGCGTAGAGGTCCCGGGAGTTGAACAGCTGCGGCACCTCGTTGGCAGTAATGTCGCGCAGCAGCCCGCCGCCCACCGCCGTTGTGACGCCCAGCAGCACCGCCGCCACCGGGTTTACGCCAAAGGACAGTGCCTTCAAGGTTCCGGTGATGCAGAACAGGGCCAGCCCGCCGGCGTCGAACAGGACCAGCAGCGACGTGAAGCGCTCCACACTGGAAAACAGGAAGTACACCAGGAATGTGGCCAGCAGCGGCGGGACGAGGTAGGCGGGATTGCTGAAGGCCGCCGGGGGTGTCGCGCCGAGGATGATGTCGCGGATGACGCCTCCGCCCAGGGACACCAGGGAGGCCAGCAGGAGCGAGCCCACAATGTCGAACTGCTTCCGGGCCGCCAGGAGGGATCCCGAGACAGCAAAGAAGAAGACACCAACCAGGTCCAGCCACACCAGGGCGATGTCAAAAGGGAATGTCATGGAGCGTCCCGGCAATTCAAAGAGGGCGGACAGGGCGGCTCCAACGTTACGCTAGCCCCTATGAACAGCCCCATCATGATCGCCTGCGCCCATGGGACTTCCAGCACACAGGGCGCCGCGGAGGTCAATGCGCTGCGGGATGCCATCGCTGCGCTCCGCCCGGGCCTCGACGTCCGCGAAGCCTATGTGGACGTCCAGCAGCCTGACCTTGTGGACGTGGTGGCAGGCCTGCCGGAGGGGGAACCGGCCGTCGTGGTGCCTTTGTTGCTCAGCGTTGGCTACCACGTGAAGGTGGACATCGCGAGGGCAGTCAAGAGCCGTCCGGGCAGTGCGGCCGCCGCACCGCTGGGCCCGGATCCGCGCCTCGCTGCACTGCTGGACCAGCGGCTGCGCGAGGCCGGGGTGACGGATCGCGACGTGATTGTCCTTGCCGCCGCGGGCTCGTCGAACGCCAAGGCAGCTGTGAGCGTGGAGGAGCTGCTGGGCCAGCTTCAGGAGCTGCGGTCCAATCGGATGGTGGCCGCTTATGGTGCCTCGGCCAAGCCTTCCGTGCCCGACGCCGTCACCATGCTTCGCGAGGAACTTGAAGGAGGTGCCGGGGCGGGGGAGTCCGCCGGAGCTGTCGACGTCGGCGGGCGCGTGGTGATTGCCTCCTACCTCCTGGCGCCGGGCTACTTCCACGACCAGCTCGCCAAGGCGGGTGCCGACGTCGTGACGGAACCGCTGCTGCCGTCTCCGGTGCTGGCCGAGATTGCGCTGGAAAGGTACGACGCCGCCGTCGCGCAGGCCTCCGAAGCCACAAGCGAAACACCAGCCGAAGCGCCATCCCAAGCCCCAACCAACAAGCCCGCCGCAGCCCCTGCAGAAGCCCAACAGGATGCACAGGAAGGTGGCTTCTTCAAGGCCGTCCGGCGTTTCGTGACGAAATATTTCCCTAGGTGACTCAACGTTTCCGGGCCTTTGTGACGCAATTCAGGCGGGACCTACAGTCGATGCATGACTGATACAGCTCTAGCCGGAGCGTCCGCGGAAACCGCCGCCCCGAAGCGCCCGGCCCGCACGTCCCGACCCGCCGCGAAGCCGCACGGTCAGTGGAAAGTGGACGGCAAAACGCCCCTGAATGCCAACGAAACCTGGAAACAGGAAGACGACGGCCTTAACGTGCGCGAGCGTATCGAGTCCATTTACTCCAAGGAAGGCTTCGACGCCATCCCCGGCCAGGACCTGCACGGCCGGTTCCGCTGGTGGGGCCTGTACACCCAGCGGAAGCCCGGGATCGACGGCGGCAAGACCGCAACGCTTGAGCCGCACGAGCTCGAGGACAAGTACTTTATGCTCCGGGTGAGGATCGACGGCGGCGCGCTCACCACTGAGCAGCTGCGCGTCATCGGCCAGATCTCCGTTGACTTTGCACGGGACTCGGCCGACCTCACGGACCGCCAGAACATCCAGCTGCACTGGATCCGCGTGGAGGACATCCCCGAGATCTGGACCCGCCTGGAAGCTGTTGGCCTGTCCACCACCGAGGCGTGCGGCGACGTTCCGCGCGTTATCCTGGGTTCGCCCGTGGCCGGCATCGCCAAGGACGAGATCATCGACCCCACCCCGCTCATCGAGGAGCTGGGGGAGCGGTTCATCGGCAACCCGCTGCTGTCCAACCTGCCGCGCAAGTACAAGACGGCCATCACAGGCCACCCCAGCCAGGACGTGGTCCACGAGATCAACGACTTCGCCCTGGTGGGTGTCCGCCACCCTGAGCTGGGGATCGGCTATGACCTGTGGGCCGGCGGCGCGTTGTCCACCAACCCGATGCTCGGCAAGCGCCTGGGTGCGTTCGTCCGCCCCGAGGAAGCTGCGGACGTGTGGCTGGGCGTCACCAGCATCTTCCGTGACTACGGCTACCGCCGCATGCGCACGAAGGCCCGCCTGAAGTTCCTGATGGCCGACTGGGGACCCGAAAAGTTCCGCCAGATCCTTGAGGACGAATACCTGGGCTACAAGCTGGCCGACGGCCCGGCTGCGCCCAAGCCCACGTCCCCGGGTGACCACATCGGCGTGCATGAGCAGAAGGACGGCAAGTTCTTCATCGGCGCTACCCCGCTTGCCGGCCGCCTGTCCGGCGCGGGCCTGGTCAAGCTCGCGGACACCCTTGAAGCCCGCGGGTCGTACCGCCTGCGCACCACCCCGCACCAGAAACTCGTTGTCCTGGACGTCGAGAAGGAACAGGTGGAACCCCTGGTGGCCGAACTCGACGCGCTGGGCCTGTCCGCCCGCCCGTCCGTGTTCCGCCGCGGCACCATCGCCTGCACCGGCATCGAGTACTGCAAGCTCGCCATCGTGGAGACCAAGCACACGGCTGCCACCGCCGTCGCCGAGTTGGAACGCCGCCTGGGCGACCTCGCCGCCTCCGGTGAACTGCCGCACGCGCTGTCGCTGCACATCAACGGCTGCCCCAACTCCTGCGCCCGCATCCAGACCGCGGACATTGGCCTCAAGGGCATGATGCTTCCCACGCCCGACGGCGACCCCTCCCCGGGTTTCCAGGTCCACCTGGGCGGCGGGTTGGCTTCCAACGAGCGCGAAGAAGCAGGCCTGGGACGCACCGTCCGCGGCCTCAAGGTCTACGTTGACGACCTGCCCGACTACGTGGAGCGCGTGGTCCGCACCTTCGTGGCCCAGCGGGCCGAAGGCCAGACCTTCGCCGAGTGGGCCCACGCCGCAGACGAGGAGGCACTCCAGTGAGTAAGCACGCCCTCGGGGTAGACCCGGTTGTAGCGCCGGCCGTAGCCGCAGCCCAGGTAGAGACGACAGTGGCCACCCACCCTCCTGCCGGCAGCCTGTTGCCCAGGCGTTCAACGGAGGAGCTCAAGGCCATCGCCGAAGCCGGCGCCGCGGAGCTCGGCTGGGACGCCCCGGCCCGCGACGTGATCGCTTGGGTGGAGCGTAACTTCGACCTGCCCGCAGTGGCCGTGGCCTGTTCCATGGCCGACGCCGTCCTGCCCGCCCTGGTCGCGGACCAGCTGCCCGGCGTCGACGTCCTGTTCCTGGAGACCGGCTACCACTTCCCTGAAACCTATGCCACGCGTGATGAGGTGGCCGCGAACCTGCGCGTCAACGTGGTGGACGTGCTGCCCGAAAACACTGTGGAGCAGCAGGACCGGCTCCTTGGCAAGGACCTGTTCGCCCGCGACGCCGCCCAGTGCTGCGCGCTCCGCAAGGTGGCCCCGCTGCGCCGCACCCTGTCCGGCTACGAACTCTGGTTCACCGGCGTCCGCCGCGACGAAGCCCCCACCCGCACCAACACGCCGCTGGTCACCTGGGACGAGGCCAACGGCCTGGTCAAGGTCAACCCGGTGGCCGCGTGGACGTTTGACCAGTTGGTCCAGTACTCGGACGATAACCTCCTGCCCGTCAACCCGCTGCTTTCCCAGGGTTACCCCTCCATTGGCTGCCAGCCCTGCACCCGGAAGGTGGCGCCGGGCGACGACCCCCGCGCCGGCCGCTGGGCGGGCTCCGACAAGACAGAATGCGGACTACACGTATGAGCACTTTCCTAACCGAGGAGACTACCCAGGTGACTGACTCCGCCGTCTCAATCCGACTGAGCAGCCTGGACACCCTGGAGTCCGAGGCCATTCACATTATTCGCGAGGTAGTTGCCGAGTTCGAGAAGCCTGCGCTGCTGTTCTCCGGCGGCAAGGACTCCGTGGTGATGCTGCACCTGGCCACCAAGGCGTTCTGGCCGGGCAAGGTTCCGTTCCCCGTGCTGCACGTGGACACCGGCCACAACTTCCCCGAGGTCATCGACTTCCGCGACCGGACGGTTGAGCGGCTGGGGCTGAAGCTCGTGGTCGGCTCCGTGCAGGAGTTCATCGACCGCGGCGAGCTGGCCGAGCGCGCCGACGGCACCCGTAACCCGCTGCAGACCGTCCCGCTGCTGGACGCCATCCAGCAGAACAAGTTCGACGCCGTCTTCGGCGGCGGCCGCCGCGACGAGGACAAGGCCCGCGCCAAGGAGCGAATCCTGAGCCTGCGCGACGAGTTCGGCCAGTGGGATCCGCGCAACCAGCGCCCCGAGCTGTGGAACCTGTACAACGGCCGCCACACAGTGGGCCAGCACGTCCGTGCCTTCCCCATCAGCAACTGGACCGAGCTGGACATCTGGCGCTACATCGAGCGCGAGAACATCGAGCTGCCCGGCCTGTACTACGCCCATCAGCGCGAGGTCTTCGCCCGCGACGGCATGTGGCGTGCAGTCGGCGAGGTGTCCCAGCCGCTGCCGCACGAGGACGTCATCACCAAGACCGTCCGCTACCGCACCGTGGGGGACATGTCCTGCACCGGCGCCGTCGAGTCGGACGCGTACACCGTGGCCGACGTTGTGGTTGAAGTCGCCGCCTCCACCCTGACCGAACGTGGCGCCACCCGTGCAGATGACCGCATCTCCGAGGCAGCCATGGAAGACCGCAAGAAGGACGGGTATTTCTAAATGAGCACCGACTCCCTGGCCGCCGAGCTCGAGACAGCCCTGCCCACTACTTTGTTCCGCTTCGCCACCGCAGGATCGGTCGACGACGGCAAGTCCACTTTGGTGGGCCGCCTCCTTCACGATTCCAAGGCCATCCTTGCCGACACGCTCGATGCCGTTGCCCGCACCTCCGCGGACCGGGGCTTCGGCGGTGCCGGGGCCACAGGCACGAAAGCGATCGACCTGGCCCTGCTGACCGATGGCCTGCGTGCCGAGCGTGAACAGGGCATCACCATCGACGTGGCGTACCGCTACTTCGCCACCGACCGCCGCAGCTTCATCCTGGCGGACTGCCCCGGGCACGTTCAGTACACCAAGAACACGGTGACCGGTGCGTCCACCGCGGATGCCGTCGTCGTACTCATTGACGCCCGCAAGGGTGTCCTGGAGCAGACCCGCCGGCACCTGTCCGTGCTGCAGCTGCTGCGCGTGGCGCACGTCATCGTGGCCGTGAACAAAATCGACCTGGTGGACTTCAGCGAGTCCGTATTCCGTGAAATCGAAGCCGACGTGCAGCAGGTTGGCCGCGAGCTGGGCCTTGGCGCGGATGGGATCACTGACCTGTTGGTGGTGCCCGTGTCCGCTCTCGACGGCGACAACGTGGTGGACCGCTCGGAGCGCACCCCGTGGTACACCGGCCCCGCGCTGCTTGAGGTCCTCGAGACCCTGCCGGCCGCCGACGAACTGGAAAGCCACCTGGAGAGCTTCCGCTTCCCGGTGCAGCTGGTCATCCGGCCGCAGGGCGCCCTGGCTCCGGACGCCGTTGCCGCAGGCATGGACGTAGAGGCCTACCGTGACTACAGGGCGTATGCCGGCCAGATCACTGAGGGCTCGGTTAAGCTGGGGGACAAGGTCTCCGTCCTGACTCCCGGCCAGGACCCCCGCACCACCACCGTTGTGGGCATCGACTTTGCTGGCGCCTCGCTGGAGGAAGCCGCCGCCCCGCAGTCCGTGGCCATCCGCCTGGCTGAGGAATTCGACGTCGCACGCGGTGACACCATCGCTGCTGCCGGCACCGTGCGTGAAGCCTCGGCCGACCTGTACGCGTCGCTGTGCTGGCTGTCCCCGAAGCCGCTGCGCGAGGGCGCCAAGGTGCTGGTCAAGCATGGCACCCGCACGGTGCAGGCCCTGGTGCGCAACGTTGGCGGCAAACTGGACCTGGCCACCTTCAAGCTGGAGCCTACGTCCACCCTGGAACTGAACGACATCGGCCACGCGCAGCTACGGCTCGCCGCGCCGCTGCCGCTGGAGAACTACCTGCACCACCGCCGCACCGGTGCGTTCCTGGTGATCGACCCGCTGGACGGTAACACGCTGGCCGCCGGCCTGGTCAAGGACCACCCGGGCGACCACGAGGACGAGCGCTACTCGATCTAGGTTTCGCCGCGATCGCCGGAACAGTACGACGTCGCCGAATCGCTACGGCTACCACGCACCGTTCCGGCGATTTCGTGGCTAATGCCCGGCTACTGAGGACCGGGGCAGCCCTGGAGCCGCGGTTTTGTCGTCCCGTATTCCGGGTACGAGGCGAGGCATGGAGACCATCAACAGCAAGCTGCTCAACTGGGCTTCGATCCTGGACCCACTAACGCGGGAACAGGCCGTGATGACTGCCGAGTTGCCGTTCATCTATCCGCATCTGGCGCTGATGCCCGACGCGCACCTCGGCAAGGGCGCCACCGTAGGATCGGTCATTCCTACGCTGAACGCGATCATTCCGGCGGCGGTGGGGGTGGACATCGGCTGCGGGATGATTGCCGTCCGGACGCAGTACTCGCTGAAGGACCTGCCGAAGGACCGACGGCGGCTCCGCGAAGACATCGAGCGTGTGGTTCCGTTGTCCGCCGGGCACAACAACAAAAAAGTGCTGCCCACCGCAGAGCCCCGGATCGCGGAGCTGAAGCAACTGGCGGCGAAGGCCGGCTTTAACCCTGCCCAGTACGTGGCGAAGTGGGAGCTCCAGCTTGGGTCCCTGGGTTCGGGCAATCACTTCATCGAGGTCTGCTCGGACGAAAACGACGACGTCTGGCTGTTCCTCCACTCGGGCTCGCGCGGCGTCGGCAACAAGATCGCCCAGCATCACATCGGCGTCGCACAGCACGTGTCCCGGAAGCACCAGATTCGACTGCCACACCCGGACCTCGCCTTCCTGGACGAGGGGACGCCGCAGTTCGACCGGTACATCGCGGAGCTGCGCTGGGCCCAGCACTTTGCGCTGCTGAACCGGGAGGAAATGATGGACCGCGTCAGCGCCCAGTTCGGCCATTGGGTAGGCGGCCCGGTACACGAACGGGAGCGGATCAACTGCCACCACAACTTTACCCAGCAGGAGACGCACTACGGCAAGTCCCTCTGGGTGTCGCGGAAGGGCGCCATCAAAGCCGCGCCGGGCGATCCCGGGCTCATTCCCGGTTCCATGGGCACGGCGTCGTACGTGGTGGTAGGACGTGGCAACCCCGCATCCCTGAACTCCTCGCCGCACGGGGCAGGCAGGGAGTACTCCCGCAACGCTGCCCGCAAAACGTTCTCGCTGGAGGAGCTGAAGAAGGCGATGCGGGGGATCGAGTTCCGGGCCTCGGAGTCGTTCATTGACGAGATCCCCGCAGCCTACAAATCGATTGACCAGGTGATGCAGGACGCCGCCGACCTCGTCACGGTCCGGCACAAGCTGCGGCAGCTGATCAACGTCAAGGGCAACTGACCGGCTGGTGCGTGCCCCTAACCGCCGCCAAGCGCCTCAGGACACGCCAACCGCCTGAGCTGCGGCACGAGCCGTTGCTGCCTTGAGCCACGCTTTGGCCTGGCCGGGGTCGTCGGCCGTCCCGCCGTCGGCATTCAACTCCAGCGCCCGGTCCAGGGCCTCGCCGTTCCTGAGCGGCCAGACGTGGACCTCCATGCCGGCTGCCTGCAGCCGTTCCACGTGCACGGGAGTGAGAAGCTCAAACCCCGTGTACAGCGTGCCCGCGCCCGTGATGATAAGGACATCCTCGAGTTCTTCCTGCTGCCGGCGGGTGGATGGAAAGGTGCCCACGATGAATCCGCGGGGAACGGCCGGCAGGTGCAGCGCGAGGAGGAACAGCGCTTCCGGGAGGAAACTCGAAAACTTGATGCGGCGCGTGTGGGCCGGATTCTGCGCGAGCAGTTCGGCCAGGGCACGCACCGCGGACGGGTCCTTGATCTCCACCTGGAGCATGACGTTCGTGAGCTCGAGGACTTCGGCGAAGGCCAGAACCGGCTGTCCTGACATCAGCGGAACCTCGTGCACCTGGGCGAGTGTCAGCTCGGTGACAGGTGTCCCCGCGTTCAGCCCTCCCGCTGCCAGCCGCTGAAGGGTTGGATCGTGAAGGACGATGGGGACGCCGTCGGCTGTGATGCGCACGTCAAGTTCAATTTCGTCAACACCGGCGGCCTCGGCCAGTCGAAACGACGCCGCGCTGTTCTCGGGTGCCAACGCCATGGCTCCGCGATGGCCGACGACCGCAAAGCCGGCATTCCGCTGGCCGGGACGGGAGGAGTGGTTCGGAGGGGCAGTGGGCAACTGCAGAACAGGAAGCACCTGGTTGTTGGTCACAGACAAAACCTATGGAGGCAAAGTCAACTGGCAGGTGGAGCGTCCTTAACGGGGGAAAAACATCCGGTCAAAAGCCCGGGTGTGGGGCTTGAGGGACGCAAGGCAGCACGGGTACGTCAGCTGGGGTCAGGCTTCTGGTTAAGGGCTGCCTGCAGGAGGTATGTAGTCTGCCGGCTGCACTGTTTGAGCCGCCGAAGATGGGCCGCCGCCAGCTGGGGCAGTGCAACGGCCGGGTCGGTGTCGCGGGTGTCGTTGCGGATGGCCTGCTCCAGGTTAATCGCCATCCCCACCAGCCGTTCCGCCCCGACCATCTGGCTTGAGGTTTTGAGGCTGAGGACCGCGTCCATGGCTCCCTTAAGGTCCCCGGTGGTCAGGGTTTGCCGCAGCCGCTCGGTCCGCTCGGGCAGGTACGCGATGAAGTTCTGCACGAATACCTTCCAGACTCCTTCGTCGTCGTCCAGCTCCTCGCGCAACCTCACCAGCACGGCAGGATCCAGGAGGGGTGCGTAGCCATCACCCTGGCTCACGGTGGCCCCCCATGGGCAGCACTTGGGCGGTGCGTACGCCAACGACACAACCGCCGCCTGCAAAACCCGATACCCATGACGTGCCCCTGATGGTCAAAACACCGATGAGCCTCCCAGCAGGACTTTCAATGGACGCTACGGGGCGGCCGTTGCTGAGGCACGAGTAGTGAGTACTCGATTCTCCTAAGGCGGGGAATCGGCAGTTCCAAGTGATTGGCCGCCGTCGTC
The DNA here is from genome assembly GCF_002929215.1 of Arthrobacter sp. ZGTC412. Taxonomy (GTDB): domain Bacteria; phylum Actinomycetota; class Actinomycetes; order Actinomycetales; family Micrococcaceae; genus Arthrobacter. The sequence continues at coordinate 639,284 of NZ_PJII01000001.1, read as the reverse complement.
GGAATATGACGCTAAATGAACTCGCGTGACCCCCCGTTTCCGCTTCATTGAACGCCATTGGGCCACTCCCTATGGTGAAACAATGACTAGTTCCAAGCCCGGGATGACCCGCATCGTGGCAGGCGAAAGCGCGGTTCCCAAGCGCAAGCGTGCCATCGAGGCTGCCCTGGCTGTTGGCCTGGTCCTGCTGATCGTGGTGGGCGCCGTGGTGGCTTCCACTGTTTCGCGTAACACTGAGGCGCAGGCTGTTGAACCCACGCCCGCTGCGGAGCTGAAGCTGGGTTACTTCGGCAACGTCACGCACGCGACCGCGCTGGTGGGCATCAGGGAAGGCTTCCTTGCTGAGTCCCTGGGCAGTACAGCCCTCAGCACCGAAACGTTCAACGCCGGGCCTGCGGCCATCGAGGCTCTGAATGCAGGCGCCATCGATGCTGCCTACATCGGCCCCAACCCGGCCATCAACTCCTTCGTGAAGAGCCAGGGCGAATCCGTCAGGATCGTGGCCGGCGCTGCTGCCGGCGGCGCCCAACTGGTGGTCAAGCCCGAAATCACGTCGGCGCAGGACCTCAGGGGCAAGATCCTCGCCTCCCCGCAGCTTGGTGGCACGCAGGACGTTGCCCTTCGCGCCTGGCTTTCGGACCAGGGGTACAAAACCAACGTTGATGGCAGCGGAGATGTCGCCATCAATCCCACGGAAAACGCACAGACGCTGAAGCTGTTCCAGGACGGAAAGCTCGACGGCGCGTGGCTGCCTGAGCCGTGGGCGTCCCGTCTGGTGCTCCAGGCTGGAGCGAAGGTGCTGGTGGATGAAAAGGACCTATGGGACGGCAGCAGCACCGGTAAACCGGGCGAGTTCCCCACGACCGTCCTGATTGTGAACCAGAAATTCGCGGCCGACCATCCCGACACCGTGAAGGCGCTCCTGGCGGGCCATACGAAGTCGGTCGACTGGCTGAACCAATCGCCTGCCGCGCAGAAAGCCTCCGTCATCAACTCGGCCCTGCAGGAATCAGCCGGCGCAGCCCTGGCCGACGACGTCCTCGCACGGTCCCTGGCCAACATCACCTTCACCCTTGATCCGCTGGCCGGAAGCTACCCCCGGCTGCTGCAGGACGGCGTGGAGGCCGGCACCACCAAGCAGGCCGACATCAACGGGCTTTTCGACCTCCGTCCGCTCAACGACCTCATCGCCGCCAGCGGCGCCGAACCTATTTCAGCCGCAGGCCTTGGCCAGGACTGACCCTCCTTTTCTCTCACCACCTACGTAAGGACGGCACCATGCCAGTCGTACTGGAACACTTGGGCAAGAGCTTCGGCGACGGCGCCCCGGTACTGGACGACGTCAACGCCAACATCGGCAAGGGCGAGTTCGTTGCCCTCCTCGGTGCCTCCGGCTGCGGCAAATCCACCCTGCTGAACATCATGGCGGGACTGGAGGCTCCGTCGTCGGGCGCGCTCGAAGTGCCGAGCGATGGTGCCGCCTTTATGTTCCAGGACGCCGCACTGTTCCCCTGGCTCACGGCCCGGGAGAACATCGAGCTGGCCCTGAAGCTCCGCAACGTGCGCAAAGCCGAGCGCAAGGCCAAGGCGCAGGAGCTCCTCGAACTGGTGCACCTGGGGACGGCGGGGGACAAGCGCCCGCATGAACTATCCGGCGGCATGCGCCAGCGCGTGTCCCTGGCCCGGTCGCTCGCGCAGGACCGGCAGTTGCTCCTCATGGACGAGCCGTTCGCCGCCTTGGATGCCATCACGCGCGACCTGCTGCACGACGAGCTTGAACGCATCTGGAAGGAAACCGGGCGCACCATCGTCTTCGTGACCCACAACGTCCGCGAGGCCGTGCGGCTGGGCCAGCGTGTGCTGCTGCTGTCCTCCCGCCCAGGCCGCGTTGTCCAGGAATGGGCAGTCACCGAGGAACATCGAACCGACGCCGGGCTCGCCGGCCAGCTGACCGGGGTCATCACCGCCCGGCTGCGTGAGGAGATTCGCCGCCATGCCAAGTAACCCAACCCCGCTCGCTGAGGCCCCATCCGAACCCGTCGAAACCCGGCATGTCCACGCAGCTTTGACCCGGTCTTCCACCGGGCGCGAGGACCTGCGGGAACTCGAGTCCGGGCTTGACTCCCTGCAGTCCGACGCCGACCGTAAGCACCGGATCGACTGGAGCCGGGTGCTCCTGCCCATCGCGGCCCTCGTGGCCCTGGTCCTCATCTGGCAGTTCTACGTCTCACTCGGTGTGAAGCGCCGCGACCTGGTGCCCGGTCCGCTGGACGTTGCGGCCCAGATGGGCGTCCTCTGGAACGAGGGGAAACTTCAGGAATCCGTCTGGACTTCGATGCAGCGGGGGCTGGTCGGCTTTGTGATCAGCGTGGCCATCGCAACACCGGTGGGCCTGCTGCTGGCCCAGGTGGCTCCGCTCCGCCGCGCTTTCGGCCCGCTGATCTCCGGCCTGCAGGTGCTGCCCTCGGTGGCCTGGGTACCCGCCGCCATCATCTGGTTCGGCCTCACCGACGCCACCGTGTACTTCGTGATCTTTATGGGCGCCATTCCCTCCATCATCAACGGGCTTATCTCGGGCGTTGACCAGATTCCGCCGCAGTACCGCCGGGTGGGCACCGTTCTGGGTGCGTCCCGTCTCCAGATGGCGCTGCAGATCATACTCCCCGCCGCGCTGCCCGGGTACCTCAGCGGCCTCAAGCAGGGCTGGGCCTTCTCCTGGCGCTCACTTATGGCCGCAGAAATCATCGCCGTGGGCGGCACCATCGGCTTCGGCCTGGGCTCGCTGCTGGACCAGGGCCGCCAACTGTCCGACATGTCAGTGGTGATGGCGGCAATCCTGCTTATCCTCGCCGTGGGCATCCTGATCGAACTGCTGGTGTTCGCGCCGATTGAGAAGCGCCTCCTGCGCAGCCGCGGCCTACTCTCCGGCAGCACCCGCTAACCCCTACCGCTCGAAAACGAAACCAGAAAGCCCGACGGCGACTTCCGCCGTCGGGCTTTCTGCTCCCTGTTCCTGCGCTGTTACCGCCTCGTCAAGGTCCCGCAGCCGTGGACTTCGAAGCCCTTGGCTGCAGCAGGCACCGTGACGATGACCCGGGCCGAACCGATGTAGTTGTCAATGATTTCGTTGAAGGTCCCGGAGAATCCGCGGAGTGTTGCCCAGTAGCAGGATTCACCTGCGCTTGAGCCGTAGTACGTGCCTGGAAGAATATCGATGCCCACCCGGTACGTCCCGTTCGCGCTGATACGGGTTGCCCTGGCACCGGTCGAGGGAACTGTGGTCCAGGAACCGCAGCGTTTGGTCACGAATCCTACGTCCCCGGGAAGGATCTGGACATAGGTCTTGGCCGGACCGAAGTAGTTTGCCTTGATCTGACTCAAGCTTCCGGAGAACCCACTCACGCGCTCCCAATAGCAGCTGCTGCCTCCACCTGTGGACTTGTATAGTCCGGGTTTGATGCCGGTTCCCACTCGGTAGGTCCCGTCACCACGCAGGACCGTAACAGCCCAGACCGGTAGCTTCACGGGCGTGGTGAGGGCGGATCGCGTGTCGTAGTAAGCCTTACTAGCCCAGACCCGCACGGAAACTGACTTTCCGTTGTCCGCTGCGGCCACCCGGTATGTTCGGGATCTTGCCCCGGATATGGCGGCGCCGTTCCGGTACCACTGGTAGCTGTACGCCGACGGTGCAACCGAATACGTACCCACGTTGGCCGTGAGAGTTGAGCCGAGCGATCCTCCGCCGGTCACCCGGGGGCTCGACTTCATACCGATCAATGCCTTGCCGACGGTGACCACTTTTGTCACAGCCGAGCGAGTGGTGTACCCGGGCTTTGAGACGGTTACCTTCACGTTGACGCGTGCGCCGATATATCCGGTACTGAGGTAGAGCGAGGGCCCGGTGGCGCCTCGCACCGCTGATCCGTTGCGATACCACTGGTAGCGGATGGTGGAACCCGAGGTCCAGGCTTGGGATATGCGCAAGGTTTGGGTATAACGATGCAGGCCTGTAACCAGCAGCGACTTGGTTGCCACGATGTTTCCGGCGGCAATGGAACGGACTGCGGAGAATCGATCCACGGTTGTGAAACCGGACTTAGTGGCTCGGACCCTGGCCTTGATCGGCTTCAAATAGTCCGATGCAGTGGTGGCGTAAGTGCGGCCGATAGCGCCCGGGATGGCCACTGTTCCCCGGAACCACTGATAGGAAAGCGATGCTCCAGTGGGCGCCCAAGTTCCGGGGTTCACGGTCTGGACCTGTCCCACGCGGGCGGTACCCGATACTACTGGGGCCGGCGATGAAAGGAAGCTTCCCTTGAGCGCGAGTAGTTGAGTGGAAGTCAAGGCCAGGGACGTAAAGCCTTCAGCTGAAACTGTTGCCTTGGCCCAAAGTTTCTGCCCGACGTCAGCGGCTGAAACCGTGTATTTCTGGTCTGTGGCTCCGACGATTCCGGTTGCGCCGCGGTACCACTGATAGTCGGAACGAAAGCTCTGACCGGCTGCGTCATTCCACACGGGGGCGTTGAGCGACAATATCTCGCCAACGGCAGGCTTACCGGCAACGGCACCGTTCCATGCGATTCCGGTGAAGACGGCGGGGCGGACTGCCACGGAGACAGCGTCCACCCTGTTCCCGGGAGTCTCGGCATCCACCGAGGCTTCTACAGTCAGCCGGACGGACTTGCCGGCCATGGACGGCTGAAGCAAGAGAGCGTCTTGCTCTCCGGGCACTCGGCCGGCCGTGGGAAGGGCGATTCCGTCGATTGACCAGTTGTATGTCAGCCAACCGGCTCCGGTCCACTGGCCGCCTGTTGACGTGAGCGTGCCGCCAACCACCGGATCGCCGTCGATGACGGGCGGAATGACATTTACTGGAACTGCTGGCGCGTCCGCCGCCGGCGGTTGATCCGCGACGGGCGTCAGAGGCTCGGCTGGAACAGGTGCCGGTTCCTCGATGGTGCTTGTTTCCGTCGGCAGCGCGTAGGCCGCCGGAGCCATCAGCAGGCCAGCGAGCAATGCAAGTGAGCCGGCTGTGGCAGTTGCCCTGGTCAAACGACCAGGGCGCGTCCGAGTGCGGACGCTGTGTTGCAGAGACAAATGAGTCCCCTTCCCCCATATGAGACCGATCGGCGAGCCCGATCGGAGTAATTGTATGGTGAGTCACGGACAGTTTTGGATCGGACGCAGCCCTGCTCCCGGCGGCCCGTGAAGGCAAGGAAACCGCCGTCCCAGCCAGCCCTTGTTTAGCTCAGTTGGACCGCCCGATTTCAAAGAAAGCCGTCTGCAATCCGCCCCTGCGACTGTTGCGGCATGACCTGTCCGAACTGCTCACCGTCGGAACGGAAAATCCTTTGGTCAGGAAAGTGTGACGCAGCGTTACCTTACGTGAACTGGTGTTGCTCGGCCTTTGTGGGCCATTGTGACGCGGCCCTACCGTTGATTCATGGCAATTCAGGATATTTACCCCACAGCGCTGCGGCTGCTTGGCCGCCCCGTGCTGGTGGTGGGCGGCGGCCCGGTGGCTGCCCGCCGCGCCAAGGGACTGCTCGACGCCGGTGCGCGGGTCACCGTCGTAGCTCCTGTTGCCTCTGACGCGCTACGGGAACTGGCTGACGCCGGCCTGCTCACCTGGGAGCCGCGCACCTACGATTCGTCCGACGTCGACGGCGCCTGGTTCGTCCAGACCGCCACCGGCAATTCCGCTGTGGACGCCCAGGTGTCCGCCGACGCCGAGGCACAGCGCATCTGGTGCGTCAACGCCTCCGACCATGAAGCCTCCGCCGCCTGGACCCCCGCCGTCGCCGAGGTGGACGACGTAAAAATCGCCGTCAACGCCGGGGGAGACCCGCGCCGTGCCATGGCCGTCCGTGATGCCGTCGCCACAGCGCTCGAAACCGGGGACCTGCCGCTTCGCCGTCGCCGGGCTTCCGCGGGAAGTGTCGCCCTGGTGGGTGGCGGGCCCGGCGACACCGGCCTCATCACCGTCCGCGGCCGCAGGCTCCTGGGCCAGGCCGACGTCGTCGTGGCAGACCGCCTGGGCCCGCGCGAACTCCTGAACGAACTGGCCCCCGACGTCCGCGTCATCGAGGTCGGCAAGACCCCCGGCCACCACCCCGTCCCGCAGTCAGAGATCAACCGGATCCTCGTTGAAGAAGCCCTGAAAGGCCACCGCGTGGTCCGGCTCAAGGGCGGCGACCCCTATGTCCTGGGCCGCGGTGGCGAGGAAGCCGAATACTGCCGGCAGCACGGCGTCGAGGTTGAAGTGGTTTCCGGCGTTACGTCCGCGATCTCCGTTCCCGCCGCCGCCGGCATTCCCGTCACGCACCGCGGCCTGGCCAAGGGCTTCAGCGTGGTGACCGGCCACGAGGAACTGTCGGAAGTTCCGGCCCGTCCGGACCACACCGTTGTCCTGCTGATGGGCGTGGGCCAGTTGCGCGAATCGGCGTCCGCTCTGGGCAAAGCCGGTCTGCCCGGCGACACCCCGGTTGGTATTGTGGAAAACGGCTATTTGCCGAACCAGCGCGTAACCATCGGCACCCTCGGTTCAATTGCGGACCAGGCGGAAGCCGCCGGCGTCGCAAATCCCGCAGTGATTGTCATCGGTGACGTGGTGCGCGTAAGCCCCTTCGCGCCGTCGCACTTCAAAACCGCTGACTACAGCACCATCACCCCGAACAGCCCCCGCAAGACTCCCAGCTCCACCCCGGACAAGCCCCGCGTCCTCACCACCTAGCCCCACCCAGCCAGCTCGCACTTCACGCACCGAAAACGCAGTTTGAGGGCGTTATCTGCGAGCCAGTTGGGACGGATCGAAGAAAAGGAACACAGCCGTGTCATCAAGCACCACCGTAGGTTCTGCCGAACGTCCGCTGCGCGTCGCCGTCGTGGGCTCCGGCCCGGCAGGCGTCTACGCCGCGGACATCCTCACCAAGAGCGAAGCCGTCAAGAGCGGCGAGCTGACCGTCAGCATCGACCTCTTTGACCGCTACCCGGCACCCTACGGCCTGATCCGCTACGGCGTGGCCCCGGACCACCCCCGCATCAAGGGCATCGTCAACGCCCTGCACAAAGTCCTGGACCGCGGCGACATCCGCTTCTTCGGCAACGTGGACTACGGCACGGACCTCAGCATCGAGGACCTCCGCACCCACTACGACGCCGTCATCTTTGCCACCGGCGCCATCAAGGACGCGGACCTGAACATTCCCGGCGTCGAGCTGGACGGCTCCTACGGCGGCGCGGATTTCGTCTCCTGGTACGACGGCCACCCGGACGTCCCCCGCGAGTGGCCGCTGGAGGCCAAGGAAATCGCCGTGATCGGCAACGGCAACGTCGCTTTGGACGTGGCCCGTGTCCTGTCCAAGCACGCCGATGACCTGCTGGTCTCCGAAATCCCTGACAACGTCTACGCCGGCCTGAAGAACTCGCCCGTCACCGACGTGCACGTCTTCGGCCGCCGCGGCCCTGCCCAGGTCAAGTTCACCCCGCTGGAGCTGCGCGAGCTGTCCCACTCCAAGGACGTGGACATCATCCTGTATCCGGAGGACTTCGAGTTCGACGAGGAATCCGACCGCCAGATCCAGACGAACAACCAAACCAAGACCATGGTGGGCACGCTCACCAACTGGATCGCGGAGCAGCCCGAGGACCTTTCCGAGCTGAAGGCCTCCCGCCGCCTGCACCTGCACTTCCTGCACAGCCCGGTAGAAATTTATGACGACGCCGAGACGCCGGGCAAGGTTGCCGGCATCAAGTTCGAGCGCACCGAGCTGGACGGCACGGGCAACGCCCGCGGCACCGGCGAGTTCGTGGACTACCCTGTGCAGGCCGTGTACCGCGCCATCGGCTACTTTGGTTCGGCCCTGCCGGACGTTGAGTTCGACCACAAGAAGGGCGTGGTAACGAACGACGGCGGCCGCGTCCTGGACGCCGCCGGCCAGCACGTGCCGGGCATCTACGCAACCGGCTGGATCAAGCGCGGACCGGTCGGCCTGATCGGCCACACCAAGGGCGACGCCCTTGAGACTGTCACCTACCTGCTGGAGGACCGCGAAAACCTGCCGGTCGCCGCCGTGCCCGAGGCGGAGGCCGTCGTCGACCTCCTCGACGCCCGCGGCGTGAAGTTCACCAGCTGGGAAGGCTGGCTGGCGCTGGACGCCCACGAGCTGGCCCTCGGTGCAGCCGCCACGGAGGCCGGCGGTTCGCACGGCGTCGAGGTCAAGCGTGAGCGCATCAAGGTAGTGCCGCGCGAGGACATGGTTGCCATTTCCCGCGACGGCGTCTCCGCGCAGGTCTAGTCGTTTAGCTACGAAGCGGGGCCACGTGCCGTCCCACCCGGTGAGGGCTTTGGGCGGCACGTGGCCCCGCTGCTTTAAGCGGCGTCCAATTAACCCGGCTTCGCTACTTCCCCGCCCCGCCCACCGCCATCAGCTCCAGGCGCTTCAGGGTCTCGCGGTTCCGCACCGTGATCATCGGGTCCCGCATAACCTTGGGAACCTTCTTGCCCGGACCGCGAATGGCGTCCTCTGCCACGGTGACCAGGCATTGCCCGCCCTGGTCCTGAAGCGTGATGGCCACCTTGGCTTCGCCCATCGGCCAGCCGCGAGCCACCAGTTCCAGGGACTTTCCGGGTTCGACGGCGGTCACCCTGGTGCTGTCGTTGATCACCAGCGGCCAGGCGCCTACGGAGTGATGAAGGCGGGCTCCGACCTGCGGCCAGGTGTCATCCACGGCGCGGATACGGGAGGCGCCCACAACCCAGCCGGAGTACAGCCAGCCATCGGCAATCACCCGCCAGACGTCAGCGGCAGGGGTGTTGAACAGCTGGGACACGGTGGACATGGTGTTCCTTCCTGAGGTGGCAGGGCTGGTGTGGTTTCCCGCCGGAGTGCTGTCGGCGGCAGAACGCGCGACGGCGGGTGGTGCGGGCTGCTGTGCCGTCCGGTAGGAGCGCTCCCGCAGGCGGCGCGTCCAGGCGTAGGTCTGTGCGCCGGGCGGCTGGTTCTTGAGGGGATTGAAGCGCAGGGAAGTGTCAGCCGGTTCCGGGGCGGCCCGCAGCCGCAGTTCCCCGCACTGCCGCCACTGCCCGGCGGGTGTGGCCCAATACAACCCCAGTACCCACTCGCCGGCCGTGACGGATCCCGCCTGCAGGCTTATGGTCCGAAGCCCCAGGAGTACGGGACCCCTCCGGCCGCGGTAGGGCATCAGTGTGGTGAAGGTGGCCGAGGAGACGTCGAGCTTGGGCTGGAGCAGGAACCTCCCGGGAACATTCCAGCCGGTGGAGGCAAACAGCACGTCTGCCGGGCCGCCGTCGTCTGCCGTCCCTGAAGCGCCGATGCTGGACGGTGCCGCGCGGAGCGCGAGCCCCAGGACGTCCGGAAGCCTCTCCGGCAACCCGGCCGAACGCGAAAACCGCGCTGCAACGGGATCGATGCCTGAAGAGTCGAGCCAGTCCAGGCCGCTCGGCTCGCCGGAGTTCCCGGTCCTGGTCAATTCACCGGTCAGGCCAATGCCCTTGGGGTGGATCGGCCGGTCGGGGCGGGCCACCTTAAGGAGCCGGAACAGGGCAGCAAAAGCCCGGCCGGCCGTCTCTGTGACACTGGGGACCACGTCCCGCGCCCTGCCGCCGTCGGCTGGTTGCTCCCTCAAGAAATGTGTCATGCTTCCTTCCTACCCATAAAAGGTGGAACTACATGCGTCCGAACCTCGACCGGATCAGGGCGAAAATTCCGTAGGCAATGAATCCTGCCCCGATGGCCACCAGCAGATACGGGCCGAAGGGATGGTCCCGGAGGGCTTTGAGGCCGCCGTCCAGTCCGGTGGACTCCTCGGGGCTGTGCTTGGCGGCGGCGATCACAAACAGCAGCCCGGTAAGGCCGAGGGCGGCGCCTTTGGAGATGTGGCCGGTGACGCCAAGGGTGTCGATGAGCCGGCCGCGCCGGGTGCCGTCGAAGTGAAAGAGTTCGTCCTTGAAACCGCGCCGGACCCCCTTGAATACGAAGTAGATCCCGATCCCAATGATGGTCAGGCCCAGCGCCACCAGTGCCCACAGCCCCAAGGGTGTGGCCATCAGCGACGCGCTGAAATCGCTCGTCCTTTCACTGGAGTCCCCTCGCAGCCCCACGGCGAAACCGGCGAAGCTGAGCCCAACGCTGGTGTAGGCGATGGCCAGGAAGCCCGACGAAATAAGCTTGGAGACCCGTTCCTTGCGGGGCAGGCGCCGCGCCCTCAGGGTGGCTTCGCTCGCCTGCCACAATCCCAGGCCGAAGCACGCCAGCACACAGGCCCACATCACCGCTGGGCCCCACGAGTTGGCGGCCAGCTGTTCAATGGCCCCGGTGGGTTCCGCCTCTCCGGGCTGGCCAAAAGCCACTGCGACGGCGATGGCCCCGATAATGACATGCAGCAGGGCCATCACGGCAAACCCTGTCCGGGCCAGGACGTCCAGGGCGGGATGGTTGGAGGCGTCCTCGACGGCGTCCGCGGCCTGGCTGATGGTGGATTCGATGTCCGACACAGGTCAGCCGTTCATGGGCCCTTCGGCACGCATCTTATCCGCGCCGGGTCCCTCGACGTGAACGGTGCAGCGGACCACAAGCTTTCCGGGTGCGTTGTCCAGCTCCACCAGGGAATCGTCCGCGCTCAACACCGTAAAGACCTCAGAGCCTGCCACAACAGCCACGCCCTTGGCTTTGGCGGTGTCGCGCGCATTCCCGTACGCCTCGCGCTGAAGCCCGTCAACGTAGCTGCCGTCATCTTCACGGGCGGGGTCTCCGAAGGCCCAGCCAAACAAACTCCCAGTAGTTCCCATGACGACGATATTACGCGGTCTGCCCGAGCAAGACGGGCTTTCGTAACATTAGTAAGTGTGCTTACCATAGGCGGACCATGACCTCGATGGGACACAGCAAGTGAAGTCCGCAGGCGCGGCATCTCAACCAGTTCAACGTTAGGAATGCACATCATGGCAGGAAATCTCATTGCCCGGTCAGTCCACGATCTGACGGCAGCAGCGTGGTTCGGTGGATCCCTGATGGGTGCCATCGGCCTGAACGGCGCATCAGCGGAAGCCAAGGACCCCGCCGAGCGCACCCGCCTTTCCAGCGCCGGCTGGATGAAATGGGCACCCTTCCAGACGGCGGCGTTTGCCTCACACCTGGTGGCGGACCTCGCCATCGCGTGGGAGAACAAGGAACGCATCGCACAGCAGGACGGCGTTGCCCGGGACACCGTGATCAAGACGGCGGTGACGGTGGTGGGCGCAGCTGTAACCCTGTACTCCGGGATCCTTGGCAAGAAGGTCGAGAAGCTCGCAGCTGAGGGTGCCGAGGGCGCCACCGAGCCGCGGCCCGATGCTTCCGACGAGCTCAAGGCTGCCCAGCAACAGCTCAAGATGCTGCAGTGGGTCATCCCCGGTTTCGCCGGACTCGTTGTGATCCTTGGTGCCAAGCACGGCGAGATGCAGCGGCCCAAGAACGTGTTCGCGGGCCTGCAGAAGTAATCACTCAGCCGTCAAGATGAAGTGACGACACACAAAAAGGATGGCGCAGCCGGAATACCGGGTGCGCCATCCTTTTTTGTGCGTCGATACAGTCGACCGGCAGCCCTTAGATGGGCTGGCTGTTGGGCGGTGGCAGGTCCGGGTTCATGTCCTCCATGTTCGGATCCTCGGCCGTCCACACCTGGATGATGGCCCAGGCGACGGCGGCCAGCGGGACGGACAGCACCGCGCCCACGATGCCTGCCAGGATGGTTCCAGCGGTCAGTGCCATCAGGATCACCAGGGCATGGAGTTGCAGCGACTTGCCCATCACGATCGGCTGCAGCAGGTCACCCTCAAGCTGGTTGACGGCGATGACTACTGCCACCACAATCAGCGCCACCACGGGACCGTTGGCCACGAGGGCCACCAGGGCGGCGAGGATGCCGGCAACGGTTGCTCCCACGAGCGGGACGAAGGCTCCGATGAAAACGATGATGGCCAGCGGTATGGCCAGCGGAACCTGCATGATCAGCAGCGCGGCCCCGATGGCTACTGAGTCCACCAGCGCAACGATGGCGGTGCCCCGGACGTAGCCGCCAAGGACCTCAAGGGTGCGGCTGCCTACCCGGCGCAGCTTGGCCTCGCGTTCCCCCTTGAAGGGGCGGAGGAAGAAGTTCCAGATTTTGGCGCCGTCCTTGAGGAAGAAGAACAGGATGATCACCACGAGGCTTGCCCCTGCAAGAAACTCAGTAACCACGGACAGCCCCGTGATGGCGCCTGAGCGTACCTGGCTGCTCGTGGCGAACTGAATGATCCCCTCGCGTGCCTGGTCCAGCTGTGCCTGCTCGAGGGGGATGGGGCCAGTGAGCAGGAACTGCTCCAGCTCATCCAGCCCTGATGCAGCCTGCTGTGCAAGTTCACCCCACTGGTTGCGGACCGAGTTGTAAATCACTGCGGAAACGCCGCCCAGTACCAGCAGCAGCCCAATGAAGGCGATGGCCGTGGCCAGGCCGCCGCGTAAGCCGCGGCGCCGGAGCATGTTGACGAACGGGCCGATGGCAGCTGCCAGGATGATCGCGATCAGAATGGGAATGACCAACAGCTTGATCTGCATCAGGGCGTAAACGGATACGACGGCGATTGTCAGGATCAGCAGGACCTGCGCCGAGCGGATGCCTACCCTGCCCAGCCCGTCTGCCCACAGCGCGCCGGGGGGCTTGGGTTCTCGCTTTCTTGCAGTGGCTGCCGGTGCGGGTCCCTGCTGCTGCAGGGCTGACCCGGCCGCGGATACTGGCTGCGGGGTGTCGCTGCCCGGCCCGTGGTCGGTCGCGCGTGTTGCTGGCGCCATGGGGACTCCTCATTGTCGGCTGGTGCCCTGGGCGCGCGTGTGCGCGGCAGGGATACTACCCTTCTCAGATAGTAAGCCTACTGACCGATTAAGGAAGGTTGAAACCCCGAGGGCCGGATTATCCGGCCAGCCATTCCGCGCAGGAGTTCAAGTTCGTGTTGACAGTGGCAATCGCCGCGTCCTCGTCCCGTTGCTCAACGGCTGCCAGCAGGAAGTCGTGCCCCTCCTGCTGGAGCCCCTCGAAGCCGGGGCGGCGGAGTTGCTTCAGTAGATCCTCGTGAACCACGGCGCCGAAGCTGACATAAAGCTCATGCAGCAGGGGGTTGCCCGACGCCTGCGCCACCCGCTCATGGAAGCCCCAGTCCGCCCGCGCCCACCCCTCGTAGTCTGCCGAGCTCCAAGCCTCGTTCCTGTCGGCGAGGAGGGCTCTCAGGGCTGCGACGTCGTCGGCCGTTGCGTTCCGTGCCGCGAGCCGGGCCGCCTGCGCGTCCAGGCCAAGCCGAACTTCCAGGATGTGGGCCTCGGTGTGGTCCTGGTACATGCGCCGGGCAGCGCCGGAGATCTCGCTGGTGGCACGGACGTAGGTGCCGTCGCCGCGGCGGACTTCCAGCATGCCGCTGTGGGCGAGCGCCTTGATGGCCTCGCGGAGCGTGCCGCGCGAGACGCCGAGATCGGCTATCAGCCCGGTCTCTGACGGGATGCGCTGGTGGAGGGGCCACTCGCCGGATTGAATCATGGTTCGAAGCTTCGCGGTGACTTCGTCGGCCAGCGGCGGGCGGTGGGAGGGGCTCAGGGCCATGGCGTCCTACTTCCCGTTGCCGGTGGTGCGGCCGCCAGAGGCACCGGCAAGGTTGCCGGCCGAAGTTCCGGCGACGCTGCGGGTCATCGCGCGGCCTGTGATCAGGTGCGCCACCACAATCTGCACCAGCGCCAGGGCCAGCAGCAAAGCGAGGGGCAGGGTCCAGCCGCCGGTGGCGCTGTGCAGGAGCCCCATCCCGAACGGGCCGGTGGTGGCGAGCAGGTAGCCCGTGGACTGGGCCAGTGTGGACAGCGCTGTGGTTTCGGCCGTGGTTGAACCGCTGCGGCTGATCATCACCATAACCAGCGGGAAGATGCCCAGGCCAAAGCCCAGCAGGATCGCGGGAACGATGGCCAGGCCCACGGGCAGGACTAGGAGCAGGGCCACGCCCGCCGCCATGGTGGTGCTGACCAGGTAAAACGCAGGCCGCAGCATCCTGGGGCGGGAGCCGATGGCGATGAGCAGCATGCCCGAGGGAACGGACACCAGCTGCATCAGTCCGAACATCAGCCCGCTCTCCGAGGCATCCAGCCCCATGGTGGTGAGCATGTAAGGGAACCAGCTCAGCAGCGCGTAGGCCAGCAGGGACTGGAGCGTGAAAATAGCGGTCAGCAGCAGCCCTTTCCTGGTCCGCAGCAATGGCCAGGGGGACACGTGCCCCGCCGTCGAACGCGTGCTGTGCCGGTGGGCGTGCAGTGCCACAGGCAGGAAGCCCAGGAATGCCGCCACGGCAGTAATGCCAATGGCACCGACGGCGGCGGACGGGGATCCGAGGGCCTGTGCCAGTGGTACGACGGCGACGGAGGTGACGGTGGCCCCGGTGGTCATGGTCACCGTATAGACGCCGGTCATCAGGGAGGTTCGGTGGGCGAAGTGCTCACGGATGAAGGACGGCATGGCCACGTTGCAGACAGCCAGCCCGGACATTCCCACTACACTGCCGGCCACCAGCATCCCGGTAGCGGGGATCCCGCGCAGCAGGAGGCCGCCGGCAAGCATGGCCAGGGACAGGAGGATCGCCTTCTCCACCCCCAGCCTGCCTGTCAGCCATGACGTGCCGGCTCCCGCCAGGGCGAAACACAGGGTGGGGATCGACGGGATGAACGCGGCCACCAGCGGCCCGTACCCCAGCACCATCTGCAGGTCGTGCAGCAGCGCCGATGCCCCGGTGATGCCCGCGCGCAGGTTAAGCCCGATCAGCACCAGCGCAACCACCCCGAATACGACGGCGGATCGGGGCTTGGTAAGCGCGGTCCCGGACGTCGCAAGGGACGCGGCGGACCCGGGCAACGGCATGGGTGCCGGTGCGGCCCCAGGAGCAGGGGCTGTGAAAGACGCGGCGGCAGGAGCGGGGGGTGTGGCTGGCATCCTTCCACGCTAAAGGTTAGACGTTTGATGTCTCCAGTTTTGTGGCCAAGCTCTCCCGGCTCATCTCGCCCGGGAATAGACTTCCAGCGAGGGCTCCGACGCCACCGTGCCGGCCCGCACGCAGGAACAACGCGGAAGGACGGCTGTGAAGGCTTCCCAGGGAATCGAGATAGAGAAGAAGTACGACGTTGGTGACGACGCCACGGTGCCCGCGCTGGCAGAACTGCCCGGCGTTGCCCGTGTGGGGAATCCCCACACCGCTGAGCTCGAAGCTGTGTACTTCGATACCGACCGGCACACGCTCGCATCCCGCCGCATCACCCTGCGCCGCCGCACCGGTGGGATCGACGCCGGCTGGCACCTGAAGTTGCCCCCGGAAGCGCCTGCCGGATCCGGAACGGAACCCCAGCAGCGCCGGGAGCTGCATGCACCGCTTGGCCAGCCCGGCGTCGTACCTGACATCCTGATTGCCCGCGTGCAGGCACACCTGCGCGGGACGGAAGTGGCGCCGGTTGTCCGGCTCGAAACACGGCGCACCACCTACGCGCTTTACGGGGAGGACGGCGGGCATCTGGCGGACCTGGCCGACGACCAGGTGGAGGCGACACGCCTGCATGGTCCGGCGGACGAACAGCCGCAGCGCTGGCGGGAGTGGGAACTGGAACTCGTGGACGGCGGACCTGAGCTTTTCGGCCCCGCTGAGGAACTCCTCGCCGCCGCCGGCGCCCGTCCCGCCGGGCACGCCTCCAAACTCGCGCGGGCACTCGGCGGAGTTTCAAAAGGGAGGGGAGAACAGAAGGAGGAAAGTCCCGCGGCGCTGATGGCCGGAAAGAAGGCCCCGGCGGCCGCCGTCGTCACCGTCTATGTGGCGGAGCAGCTGCGCCAACTCCTCGCCGAGGATGCCGCGGTCAGGCTGGAGGAACCCGAGGGCGTCCATGACATGAGGTCCGCAGTCCGGCGCATCCGCTCGGTACTGGCCGCCTACCGGAAGCTCTACCGGGCGGTGCCGGTGCGGCGCCTGCGGGACGAACTTCACTGGTTGGGCCTGTTGCTGGGCGAACCCCGGGACGCCGAGGTCCTGCTGGGCCATCTTCGGGCACACCTTGATGAGCTGCCGCCGGGCGAGGGAGCTGACGCGGCGAGGGAGCAGGTGGAGCGTAAGGCCGGGGCTGCATTCGACGCCGGTTACCGGCGGCTTCAGGAGGCGCTGCAGTCGGGGCGCTATTTCCGGCTGCTGGACGATCTCGAAGGCTTCTGCAGCCGGCCACCGGTGCTGTCGCAGGCCGTGGCCCCAGGCCGGACCATTACCACAAAGGTGGTGGAGAAGTCCGCCCGCCGGCTGCGGCGCTCGCAGAAGGCCGCTGCGCATGCCCGGCGCGGGATCGCCCACGAGAACGCCCTCCACCAAGTACGCAAGGACGCCAAAAGGCTTCGCCATGTTGCCGAGTCGGCGGGGCTGGTGCGGGGCAAACGCGCCAGGAAAGTGGCCAAGGCCGCCCACCAGCAGCAAAAGATCCTGGGCGATTACCACGACGCCGTCATTGCGCGGAACCTGCTGCAGACCCTCGAAGCTGGCCACGGGCTGCCGGAGACCACGGCGGAGGCGCTGGCAGTACTTCGGGCACGCCAGGCGGAACTAATGGACGCGGCGGAGGCCAAATACCGCAAGGCCCGCAAGAAGTCCCGCGATCAGCTGTTGCCCCGGGTCATCTAGTCCCTACCCGGCACTCGCAGGCTCGATAAGGGAACCCTCCCCGCTACCTCCCCAATCTCGCAAGCTCGATTGGGGCCCCTCGGTAGCGTGGGCCCAGGCGGGGCCCCTCCGGGGGGGGGCAACGGGGCAGGATCCGCTGCTGTGCCGGCTACTTTCCCTGGCGCGCGGACAGCCGGGCCACCGCCAGTGCCAGCCACAGCTGCACGCGGTCGGTGGTGACAGCGGGGTCGTAACCCGTCAGTTCGGTGATCTGCGCCAGCCGGTAGCGGACCGTGTTCCGGTGCAGGGTGAGTTCCTCGGCGACGGCGGCCACGGACCCGTTGTTGTTGAGGTAGCTTTCCAGCGTGGTCATCAGTTCTGCGCCGTGGGCGGCGTCGAAGGTCCGGAGCGGATTCAGGGACTCGTGGGCCATGTCAGCCAGCGGCACGTCCTCACTGGCCAGCAGCAGCGACGTCAGGCTCAGCCGCTCCGGCTCGTTGACGGGGAGTCCGTGGCTGGCAGCGTCGCGCGCCTCGAAGTAGCTCCAGCGCAGGCCGTTCGGCTTGGTGTACGCGCCGCCGATGCCGATGGTCGCGTGGATGCCCGCCTCAGCCAGGTGGTCACTCAGCTTCCGCGCGAGTGCCGGCGCCGCGCCGCCGTCATCGTTCATCACCAGCATCAAATCCTTGCCGACGACGGCGGCCACCGCGTCCTCCAGCTCCCGCGGCACCGAGGTGCTCACCAGGGCTTTGTGGTGCGCAGCGGAGACGGCCAGCAGGACCACATTCTTGCGGGTGCTGTTCACGCCGACTCCGGCCAGGCGGCGCTGGGCCTCACTGGTTTCCAGCGCCCCGTGGATCACGTCCTCCAGCACCTGCCCGCACAGGGCACGCTCGGACTGGCGCTGCTTGACCATGTTGTTGAGTTCAACGCTGATCAGGTTCTGGGCGTAGCCGATGATGCCCGAGTCCTCGAAGGGCTTGCGAACCCACAGCGTGCAGGCGTCGCGCCGGCCGGTGGGGATGGGGTACGAGGCCCAGGTGTCCGCCTGCGGGGTGTCCTTGCTGCTGTTGTACAGCTGGGCGGTGAACTGGGTGAGGGCAATGTCCGCCCGGAGCATGCCGCCCAAATGTTTGAGGAGCTCTGCCAGGCCGCCTCCCGTGAGCAGTGCGCGCGCCAGCACCTGGTGCCCGGCGATCAGGCGCTCGAGTTTGGCGTAGTGGTCCGCTGACTGGGCGTCCGCCACCAGCTTGCCGATGGCGATGAACGGCGTCGCGTAGGGGACCTCCACCACGGGCAGGCCCCAGCGGTTCGCCTCAGCGAGCAGGGCAGGCGGCACGGCCTCATGCGAAAGCCCCACACCGAAACCTATGCCCACGGCACCGGCTCGCTGCACCTGCCGGACGAACCGCCGCTGCTCCGGGGCCGACTTCAGGCGCAGGCCGGTGGTGAGGATCAGTTCGCCACCGTTGATGAACCGCTGCGGGTCCTCCAGCTCGGTTACTGCCACCCAGTTGATGTCCTGGTGCCAGGTGGTCTCGGCAACCCCTGCCTTGGACAGGTTCAGGGATTTGACACCCAGAAGGGCAGCGAGGGAAATGGCCATGAACCAAGGATAAAGGGGCGCTAGGCAACCGCACTAACAAGCAGCGGAAAGGGTGTGCAGGTGGCTATTCACGGCACAGGGGTGCTGGCATAGGCTCAAGTCAGTCAAATCCATCCGCCTTGCCGCCGATGGCCCCCAGGAAAGAGGTTGCACACCGTGGTCCAAACCTTGCAGAACTTCATCAACGGGACGTTCGTTACGCCTGCCGGCACCGGCATGCTGGACATCGTCAACCCCACCAACGGTGACGTTGTGGCGCACTCGCCCATCTCCGTCCAGCAAGACGTTGATGCAGCCATGGCTTCCGCCAAGGAGGCCTTCAAGACCTGGAAGCACGTCACGCCCGGGCAGCGGCAGTTGATGCTGCTGAAGCTCGCAGACGCCGTCGAAGCCAACAGCGACGAATTGGTGGAGGCGCAGCACCGCAATACCGGCCAGGTGCGTTCGCTGATTGCCTCGGAGGAAATTGCCGCCGGCGCGGACCAGTTGCGCTTCTTTGCCGGAGCCGCGCGCATCCTTGAAGGCAAGTCCGCCGGCGAATACTTCGAAGGCCACACCTCCTACGTGCGCCGCGAACCCATCGGCGTAGTGGCCCAGGTGGCCCCCTGGAACTACCCGTTCCTGATGGCCATCTGGAAAATCGGCCCCGCGCTCGCAGCCGGCAACACCGTGGTGCTGAAGCCCTCGGACACCACGCCCGAATCCACCCTGGTCCTGGCCCGCCTCGCCGGGGACATCCTGCCGGCAGGTGTGCTCAACGTGGTGCTGGGCACCGGCAAGACCGGCGCCATGATGGTGGACCACAAGGTCCCGGGCCTGGTGTCCATCACCGGTTCGGTCCGCGCCGGCATCGCCGTCGCCTCCGGTGCTGCCAAGGGCCTCAAGCGGGCCCACCTGGAGCTCGGCGGCAAGGCCCCGGCCATCGTCTTCAAGGACGCGGACATCAAGAAGAGCGCCGCGGCGATCGCCGAGTTCGCTTTCTTCAACGCCGGGCAGGACTGCACCGCCATCACCCGCGTGCTGGTGGAGGATTCCGTGCATGACGACGTAGTGGCCGCCATGGTGGAGCACACCAGGACCCTGCACACCGGTTCCCAGAACGACGAAGACAACTACTTCGGCCCGCTGAACAACGTCAACCACTTCAACCAGGTCACCTCGGTGGTGGAGAACCTCCCCGCGCACTGCCGGATCGAAACCGGCGGACACCGGGCGGGGGAGAAGGGCTTCTTCTTCGAGCCCACCATCGTCACCGGCGCAAAGCAGTCGGACAACATCGTCCAGCAGGAAACGTTCGGCCCCGTCATCACCGTGCAGAAGTTCAGCACGGAGGAGGAAGCCGTGGAACTGGCCAACGATGTGGACTACGCCCTGGCCTCCAGCGTTTGGACCACCAACCACGGCACCGCCATGCGCCTGAGCCGGGACCTGGACTTCGGCGCCGTCTGGATCAACACCCATATCCTGCTCACCGCCGAAATGCCCCATGGCGGCTTCAAGCAGTCCGGCTACGGCAAGGACCTCTCCATGTACGGCGTTGAGGACTACACGCGCATCAAGCACGTGATGTCCGCACTCGACTCGTAATCCCCACTGGCCCCCTCACCTCGCTCCGCTTCGGCCAGGGAACCCTCCCCACCGGCCCCCTCACCTCGCTCCGCTTCGGCCAGGGAACCCTGCCGGTGTGGGCCCAATAAGCAAGAAAGGCTTTCCCATGACTGCCACCGCATCAGACATCACCTTCCGCCTGGAGCAGAAGCGGCGCATCCAGGCCGACTTTCCGGGCCCCAAGTCGCTGGCCCTGGCCGAGCGGCGCAAAGCCGTGGTCGCCGCGGGCGTCGCCTCCGGCGTCCCCGTCTACGTTGCAGACGCCGACGGCGGCATCATCCACGACGTCGACGGCAACTCCTTCATTGACCTGGGGTCAGGCATCGCCGTGACCAGCGTCGGGGCCTCTGATCCCGCCGTCGTAGGCGCCGTGAAGGAGGCAGTGGAGCACTTCACCCACACCTGCTTCATGGTCACCCCGTACGAAGGCTACGTCGCCGTGGCCGAGCAGCTGAACCGCCTCACCCCGGGCGACCACGAAAAGCGCACAGTCCTTTTCAACTCCGGCGCCGAGGCAGTTGAGAACGCCGTCAAGGTGGCCCGCCTGGCCACCGGGCGTGACGCCGTCGTGGCTTTCGACCACGCCTACCACGGCCGCACCAACCTCACCATGGCGCTGACCGCCAAGGCCATGCCGTACAAGACCAACTTCGGTCCGTTCGCGCCCGAGGTCTACCGCATGCCCATGAGCTACCCGTACCGCGAGGAAAACCCGGAGATCACCGGTGCCGAGGCGGCCAAGCGCGCCATCACCATGATCGAAAAGCAGATCGGCGGCGACCAGGTCGCCGCGATCATCATCGAGCCCATCCAGGGCGAAGGCGGCTTCATCGTCCCGGCCGAGGGCTTCCTCCCCGCACTGGCCGAATGGGCCAAGGAGAAGGGCATCGTCTTCATCGCCGATGAGGTCCAGTCCGGTTTCTGCCGTACCGGTGAATGGTTCGCCGTCAACCACGAAGGCGTCATCCCGGACATCATGACCCTGGCCAAGGGGATCGCCGGCGGCATGCCGCTGTCCGCCATCACCGGCCGGGCAGACCTGCTCGACGCCGTCCACCCGGGCGGCCTGGGCGGCACATACGGCGGCAACCCCGTAGCCTGCGCGGCCGCGCTGGCATCCATCGGCTCAATGGAGGAATACGGCCTCGCAGGCCGCGCCCGCCACATCGAAGCGGTGGCCACCACCCGGCTGCATGAACTGCAATCCGAACTGGCCGGCGCCGGCTCTGCCGTGATCGGCGACGTCCGCGGCCGTGGCGCCATGCTGGCCATCGAACTGGTCCAGGCTGGCTCCAAGGAGCCGAACCCGGAACTGACAAAGTCTGTGGCCGCCGCCTGCCTCAAGGAAGGCGTCATCATCCTCACCTGCGGCACCTACGGCAACGTGATCCGCCTGCTGCCGCCGCTGGTCATCACCGATGAACTGCTCAACGACGGCCTGGACGTCCTGGCCGCCGCCATTAAGGCCAACGCGTAACGCAGGGAGTAAGTCCCAGCTGAATCGCAAAAAGGCAGCATCCCGGCACAATGCCGGGGTGTTGCCTTTTTTGTTGGGTGCCGTCCTCGGTTAGGGCTGCTACCCATCCCCCTAATGTAGCGGCAAAACTACCTAATTCCCCCCGAGTCATCATGGGAGAACACCTAAACACCCCGGTCCACGGGAAGCGCTCTGCAAGTATCCCTACGAATGTTTTTGAAGTACCGGGTACTCGTGTTCGGCCTCGAAACGCCTCGTAGTTTAGACACACCGGCGGGCTATGCAGCGGCTCCTGGAACGCTAACTCGGAGGAGATTCGTTATGAAACCCCTCGCTACTATCGGACACCCGAAAGAGACACTTGCAGTCGCCGACAACGTCCGTCCGATGCCTCGTGCAAAGGGCGGCGTACCCATCTCACTGATCTGTTATTCGCGACCTCGTAGCCGGGCCGCGGCTCCGAGGGGACCGGTGAGTGGAGCCTCCACCTGCATAGGGAATGCCTACGCCGACATGACTGGACCCCTGAAGCGGAAGCGACGCCCCATGGCCAATGACACCATCTTGCTCGAGACAGGGGAATTGCAATGACACAGCTTACAACGGGAACCGAGGACCGGACCGTCCACACAGCCGCCGCCGAATTTACCTCTGCGGACAAACCCCGCCATCCTGGTCGGCGCCTTTTCGGGAAAGGCGAACCTCATGCCCCACAGCCTTATGCAGTGGTGGAGCAGAGCGACCTCATTGATAACCGGGAAGCCGATCTATGGGATGAAGGCCGCGCGGCGGCCCGTGCCGGAAACCATGAGAGGGCTGTCACCTGCTTCGTAGAGGAAGCAGAAGCACGCTCCAGGCAAGGCAGCCACGGACGCGCGGCGATAGCGTTCCGGACGGCCGCAGAAGAGGCACGCTTGCAGGGAATGGCCTCGCAGCGCGACCAGTTGCTTGAGCGGGCCGCGGCGTCATATACGGATGCAGCGGAGCGCAACGGGCTCGCTCAGGACGCCACGCACCAGGCGTGGATCTCCGCCGCCAAGTGCTTCCTCCAGCTGCAGCAGTTGGACCAGGCTGCCTGGTGCATCGAGCAGGCCCGCACGGTGACTGACCCCAGCAGCTCTGTTGACGAGAGCGTCAAGACGCCGTTATGAAAATTTTACTGACCACCGAAGGCACCTACCCCTACTTTCAAGGGGGAGTGTCGACGTGGGCACATGAACTGGTCAATGGCCTGCCCGAGCACGAGTTTGTGGTCGCTGCGGTCATTGGCGGCCCCGATGTGACGCGTGCCTTCAGCGTCCCGGAAAACACGCGCATCGTGCCCATCCCGCTATGGGGAACGGAGAAGGTGGAAGAGTATGTCCAACCGACTCCCGAGACCCGGCGACGGGACTCACTGCGGGGAAAGTCACGGGAAAAGGCGCTGGTCGAGCTGCTCCTGCCGGCATACGAGGAGTTGATCGGGCACCTCCTCGCAACCCGGGATCCTCACGCCCTCGGTGCAGCCATCGCTGACATAGCCAAGTACTGCGAGAGCAACGATCTGCATGAGGGATTGCGTGACCCCCGATGCTGGCAATTGGTCCGCACCCGGCTCAGCGAGCATCCGCTCCTCACTGACATCTCCATGGCCGACGCCATCGACTTCGCCCGTTCCCTGTATCGCTACCTGACGCCCCTGGCAGTTCCTCTGCCGGACGTGGACGTAGCGCATACGTCTGGTGCTGCGCTCTGCGCCCTGCCTGCACTCGCCGCCAAGCTGCACCGCGGCGTCCCGCTGCTCCTGACGGAGCACGGGGTCTACGTCCGGGAACGTGTCCTTCATCTGGTCCGAAACGACACTCCACTCCTACGAAAGGTGCTGCTGGGCAATCTCTACCGAGCCATTGCCCGTTGCGCCTACACGCATGCCGACGTCGTCCTGCCGGTCTGTGCGTACAACACCAATTGGGAGTATGAGTTGGGCGCTGATCCCGCCCGCCTGCAGGTGGTCCATAATGGCGTCAACCCTAACGAGTTCGTTCCGCGAGATGTAGAGCTGGACAGGCCGACGATTGCCTACGTCGGTCGCATCGAACCGCTCAAGGACATCCTGGGGCTCATCACCGCCCTCCACCTGGTCCGCCGCGAGATCCCCGACGTGCTCCTGCGCATCTACGGCCCTGAGGATGACCGCCGATATGCCCAGCGTTGCCGGTTGGCCGTGGGAACCCTGCAGCTTGAGGATAACGTTGTGTTCGAAGGGGCAACAAACGACCCTGTCCTGGCATATCAGGAGTCGGATGTTGTGGTGCTCTGCTCGGTGTCCGAGGGCTTTCCCTACACCGTGGTAGAGGCGATGTGCACTGGCCGTCCGGTCGTTGCGACTGCAGTCGGCGGCGTACCTGAGGCATTGAACCGCCCCGAGTTACTCGTTGAGCCGCAGAATCCGCAGGCGTTAGCAGACGCACTCGTCGCCCTTTTCCGGCAGACCCCCGCGCAACGCGCCGCGATCGGTGCGGAGTTCCGGGAGCGCGCTGTCGAGTTGTTCTCACAGGAGCGCTTCCTTGAGGCGTACCGTTCCCTCTACTTGGAGTTTGCCCATGACTACGTTGCCTGAGGGCCGCTCCCTGAATGACTTCACTATGGGTTTCGACGAACTGGGCCCGGACCTGCACGCCGAGGCCCGTTCTGTCGCGGGCCGGACCCGCCAAGCGCAGGATGCCTTTGAGGTGGCAGTGATCCTCGCGACCCTGGGCTACAGCGACCAGCGAGCACGTGAGTTGGGGTGCCGGGATGTTTTCGAGCTCGCCGAGAAGGTGACGTCACTCTTGCCGCTCTATGGCGGCCCGGTGGATGAGCCTCCGGTCGGTACCGTCGACCAAGCACCGGATCCTTCGCCTGGACCCGACCGAATGAGTTTGGGACTACTCGCCCGATCGTTGCTCTATTCAGCGCCGTGGATTATCGCCGTCCTCGCGCTGCTTATCGCTCGAGTGTCCTTCTGGTCCACAATCACCCCGCAAATGTTTTCTACTACCGTCAGCCTGGCCTTGTTCGCGGCCCTGATCGTTACCGGTGGGTTTATGCAGGCATTTGCACGGAGAGGGCTGTTCTATTCCCTGCAACACAGCGAAACCCTGCTGCGCTGGGCCCTGCGTTGGACGTTGGGAGCGGGCCTGGCGGCATTACTCGTGGTAATTGGTGGCGGCTATCTGATTTTGGAGTATGGGCTGCAGGCGTACACACCTGCGGCGAACAGGTCATTCCTGTTCTTCGGACTCTCCATCGGCGTCTTGCTCCTGGCTTTTTCGCCACTCTACCTCGCCCGAGCGCTGCGGGAAGTGGTTATTGCAGCCAGCGCCGGCGGGCTCGTTTCCATAGTCGGCGGGTTGTGGATCATCGATGGGAACTACATCAACCTTTTCACCGCCCAATGGGTCCAGTTCGGTGCCTTGTGGACGGCGGTGGTTGTGGCCGTGCTGTTTGATGTTCCTGTCCTGCGGCGGCTCGCCGCACCGCCCGTGGAGGTCGACGACGACAAGGGAGTGGACGACCGGCAGGTTCTTTCACCGCGGCTTGGACCGGTGGCGCGGTCAGTACGGCCATACTGGGCCTACGGAACAGGATTCTTTGTGCTCCTCGTGATTGATCAGCTCGTCGCGGGAGGCCTATGGATGGGGACGTTCAACTACAACGGGCTTTACCAGGTAGGTGTCGGGACGGGCCTGCTCGTCCTTGTTCCGACACTCACCTACGCGATCGCCGCCGGTTACCTGCTGCCGGCAACTGTTCGGCGCGAGATGAGGCGGCACCGGATCTCCGGCAGCGAGGGAATTAACCGCGTGATGCTCGCTTTCTACCGCCGGCACCTGGTGATGACCGTGCTTGTCGGGGTGCTTAGTGGTGCCCTGCTGTTGGTTGCCACAGATTGGCTCGCCACGGTGAGCCTGCTTACCGTACACCTCCAGTTGGCCAAAGATGTGTACACCGGTTCCTTGGTGGGCTACCTGTTGTTGGGAATTGGAGCCTTCAACACCGGGCAGTTGTTCAGCCTGGGCAGGGCGCGACTGTCCGCGGCCGTCGTTTGGGCCGCAGCGGCGGTGTCCCTCGCCATAGGACTCGTACTTTCGTACGGCTGGGACGACATTTTGGGCCCCGTCACCGGGCTGGTGACCGGTTCAGCAGTGTTCGCCATTGCGACAACGGTTGCCACCTACCGCATGTTCCGTCGATTCGACCTCAGCTACTTCAGGGCGTTCTGATGAAAATACCCAAGACCATCGTCGCCGTCGTGGCCGCCCTCGGGCTCACCGCTGCCGGCGCCGCAACCGCCAGCAGCATGTTGAACGAAGGTGCAACTGTCCTCGCCTCATCGGGTCAGTGGCAACTCCTGCGGACTGCAGAAGGCACCCTCATGGACAATCCCTTTGACCGGGCCATCACGGCCCGGGAGGTGCAGGACACCTACGAGTTCAACGGTGACACCGACCCTGCGCTGGCATTCGTACGCGCAACCGACGACGGCCTTCAGGTGGGCGTGGAGCCGATGCCCGACGCCGAGGCCCACAATGGTTATTTTGCGGTTACCCACGATGCTTATCCGGAGACCAGCATCTTCCATGTGCGGATGTCGAAACAACCCGGACAAATCCAGTCCGCCACGGAAGTCGGCCAAGCCGTCTTCGCCGTGCAGACGGCCTCCACCAAGATCACCGGCCTGATCAATTTCATCGTGCTGTCGGCCGACAGCACAGAGGGAATGACCTCCTGGAGGGTGGGGTACATGTACGGCCACGTGCGGAACGCCGAGTACGTCAACTACTACAGCACCGAGCCGTCGGTGGACTCGCCGGACACGCGGGATATCACCCTCCGCACGGACGGCCGGCGAACGCTGACAGTCTGGTTCGGCGAGGAACAGGTGTTCCACTCCGACCAGCTCGACATGGATATCCAGGCACCGTACCAGCCGTACCTCGAGGTGCAGGCCGTGAAGACGCCGTACTTCTCCTCGTTCCAGAACTTCTGGGTAACGGAGGATGACGACTTGCAGCTGACCGGTCTGCCCGAGGGCTCCGACGTCAGGCTGGTGGACAACCAGGGTGCCGTGCTGAGTGAGACGTCGGCGAGGGCTGGAGGGACTGCGACCCTGGAACTTGCGCCCTACGCCGCGAAAGGCAGTGGCACCCTGGAGATAATCGAGCCGGGGCGCGAGCTCGTCAGGCTGGGGTCCTTCGATTACGCAGGCGGCGACGAACTCCAGTTGGTGACCAACTGATGCCCGGGAGGCGCGGCCCAGGTATCACCTCGTTCCTGCGAACCCTCATCGCACCGGCTGGGTCAGCGGAGGCAGGGCGAACCGTTCCGACATCCGGCAGGGGTGCCGATACTAATCTGGTCAACGCCTCGAAAATGTGGCCTTTTGCCATCTACTACGGGTGGCCGAGCTACGTCAACGGCGCCCACAGCAAAGTGGCTCGGGCCATCACTGCATTCGACGGCTACAGAATGGTGGTGTTCGGTGATGACACCGCGACGCCGGACGGCGATCCCTTGGCGGCCCCCATCATGGCAGGGGTCGCTGCCCGAGGGGGAGTCCCGTACGGGTACGTGACAGTCGGCGCCGCGGACGGCGAGCCAAACCACTCCTTGGAAGAGCTGCGCGAGCGTCTCGACGCGTGGTGCAGGCTCGGCGCCCGTGGAGTGCTCCTCGACTGCGCCGGTGCTGACTACGGGGTAACCCGGGCCCGGTTCGACGCCGTGGTGCGGTACACACACTCGCTGGGGTTGAGCGTGTTGGCGAACGCGTGGAACCCTGACGACGTCCTGGCCCGCTCACTCACCATGGGTCCGGGAGATGGCTACTTGGGAGAAAACGACGTGCTGTCGGATGGTCAGTTCCTGTCGCCGGCCACGTACAAGCCGAAGCTGGCGAAGATGGCGGCGTACAAGGCGAAGCTGGGGATTACCCTCTACGAAACAGCCACCAGCTACGACCTCCAGCACGCTGACGCCCTGACGGCGCAGGTGATGGCGGCGCTGCAGGGCTACAACATTGACGCCTTCCACCTCACGGACCCCATTTACAGCTGCTCGGACAACGTCCTGATCAGGCCCCCCGCAGGACTGGCGGACGGCCAGTGACACCTGCAGCAGCCGGTCGCAAGCGCCTGGCTGCTGCAGTGCTAACGTCAGCACTGCTCTGCGTCTTGGCCGGTTGTGGGCTGGGCGACCCGGCCCCTCCTACTCCGCTACCGCCGGTCAAGCCCGGTGATCTGCACATCGCCGTCCCCGCCTACGTTGACCCGACCGATGCGCTCTACTGGGAGTCGGTGATCGACGCCGCGCCGCAGCTCCGCGACGTCATCGTTAACCCCAGTGACGGGCCCGGGGCAGCGGTTTCCGAACAGCACGTCCGGCTCATCGGGACTCTGCGCGACGCTGGGGTACGGGTGCTGGGCTACGTCATGACGGGGTGGGGCGGCCGAAACCCCGAAGAGGTGACGCGTGATATTGACCGCTGGCGGGATTGGTACGGCGTGGATGACATCTTCCTGGACGAGGCGGCCTCGGTACCGGGGGAGATCGGGACCTACGCAGACTATGTCGCCGGGATCCATCGAACCGGTGGTATTTCAGTTCTCAATCCGGGGATAATCCCTGACCGTGGCTACTTCGAATTCGCCGATGCGATTGTGACCTTCGAGGATCCGTTTGCCGGTTACTTTTCAAGCGAGGAACCCCCGCAGTGGCTTAGGACGGAGACGCGCACCGAGGTGTGGCACATTATCAGCGGCGCTCCGGAGGACCGGCTCGGTGATGTGCTGAACCGAGCCCGGCAGCAGGGGGCGGGGAAAATTTTCGTGACCGACGACCAAGAACCGAATCCGTACGACAGCCTTCCGACCTACTGGTTAGAGAAGCGGGACTCCGTCGACGGGTAGCCCGTGGCCGGTCGCCGCAAACTATCCTGCCTGGGAGCGCCGAGTCCGTTTGGCCGCCAGGTTTTTGCGGGCGGTCCGCAGCATATCCACCGTGAGGACCAGCAACGCCAACCAGACCACGCCGAACCCGATCCAGCGGTCCAGGGTCATCGCTTCGCGGAAAACCACCAGGGCGAGGATGAACTGGAGCAGGGGTGCGAAGTACTGGAGCAGTCCGATGGTGGTCATGGGGAGTCGTCGGGCCGAGGCCCCGAAGAACAGAAGGGGAACGGCAGTGATCACGCCGGAGGCCAGCAGCAGCCAGAAGTGGCCCGGTCCCTGCGTGGTCAGCGTGGCGGTTCCGGCAGCGGCAAGGTAGATCATGGTGACCGCGGCAAACGGGGCCAGCACCATGGTCTCCACACTGAGGCTCGTGGCGGCATCCACCTTGGGGCCAACGCGCTTCTTGACGAAGCCGTAGAGGCCAAAGCTGAAGGCAAGGGTCAGGGCGATCCACGGCAGCTTGCCATAGGAGTACGTGAGGACGCCCACCGCAACGAACCCGATGGCCACTGCCGCCCACTGCAGCGGGCGGAGCTTCTCCTTCAGCACAAAGACGCCCAGTAAGACGGAGACCAGCGGGTTGATGAAATAGCCGAGTGAGGCTTCCACGGCCTGGCCGGTGGTCACCCCGTAGGTGTAGGTCAGCCAGTTGACAGCGATCAGGAAGGCCGCAAGGGCCAGGGAACCAAACACAGTACGGTCCCTAAGGGCACGGGCCAAGGCGGACCAGGAGCGGGTCACGGTGATGAGGAGCGCGCAGAACAGCAGCGACCACACCACACGGTTCGCCACGATTTCGACGGCGCCCGCCGGCATGAGGACGAAGAAGTACAGGGGTAGCAGCCCCCACAGCCCGTAGGCCCCGATGCCAAAGAGGATTCCCGCCGTCGTTTCTTTATCCACCGCCTTGGGAGGCGCCCCCTTAGGGCCGGCCGCCGCCGGTGCCGCTGGTGCCTGAGCGGCAGGCGCCGGGACGGCGGGCGACGCCGGGGGAACAGCCGGAGCAGGGACGCGGGCAGTGGAAGGGGATCCATCGGGAGAAGGCACGACATCCATAACATCAGTCCCAGGGCAGGTATTCCGGCAAATAGTCAGTAGGCTTGCTTTTATGATATTTGCCGATCGGCCAGAGGCTACCTGATGAGGCTCCGGCGCAGCAACGCCTCGGGCCGCGGTTACCGCCGGGTCGCCGCTGGCAAGGGCTTCAGCTACCGGGACCTCGATGGTTCAACGCTGCCGCCCGGCGATGTCCGGGAACGGCTGGAGAGCATTGGCATCCCCCCAGCCTGGACTGACGTGTGGATCGCTCCGTTTGAAAACGGCCATATCCAGGCCACCGGGATGGATGCAGTGGGCCGGCGGCAGTACATCTACCATCCGGAGTGGCGGGAACGTAAGGACCGGGTCAAGTTCGACCGGGCCCTGCAGTTGGCTGAATCGCTTCCCGCCGCCCGCCGGAGGGTCACTATGGACCTGCGCGGTGAAGGCTTCTCCCGGGACCGCGTCCTCGCCGGGGCGTTCAGGATGCTGGACAGCGGCTCGCTGCGCGTGGGGTCCGAGCGGTACACCAACGAGAACGGCAGCCATGGGCTGGCCACCCTCCTCTGCGCCCACGTCCAGGTGCGCAAGGACAGGATCCTCCTGAGGTTTCCGGGCAAGAGCGGCAAGGACTGGGAGTCGGAAATCCGCGACGCCGACCTTGCCGCCCTCCTGCGCCTGCTCAAGCGCCGCGGCGCCAATGCCAGGCTCATGGCCTACAAGGAAGGCCGGCACTGGCGCCCCGTCACCAGCGCCGACATCAATGCCTACGTCAAGGAACGGACCGGCTCGGACTTCACCGCCAAGGACTTCCGCACACTGCGGGGCACTGTGGCTGCTGCCGCAAGCCTCGCCCGGACCGGCGCCCAGCGGACGGCGGCCAAACGCAAGAGGGCCATCAGCCGGGCAATGATGGAAGCGTCCGAGGTGCTGGGCAACACGCCCTCGATCGCCCGCAAGAGCTACGTGGACCCGCGCGTGCTGGACCACTATCACGAGGGCGAAACCATTGACCCCAAGCGGCCCGACTCCGCGGAATCGGAGTTGCGGGCGCTCCTTTACCGCGAAGGCAACGTCGTCCCGCTGGAGAAAAGCGGTTAGTGCACTGCGTTACGGGCAGCAGTGTGCCGCGGAACGGCCAATTAGAATAAGTGATTGTGCGCTGCTCCTGCCGCGCAATGTCATCGGTCAGAAGGGTCCCAGTTGTCCAACCACGGCGAAACCACCCCCGCACGTCCCCTTCGCGTAGCAATTGTGGGCGCGGGACCGGCCGGCGTCTACGCTGCGGACATCCTCACCAAGTCCAGGGGCGTGGCGGACGGCGACTTCGAGGTCAGCATCGACCTCTTTGAGGCCTACCCTGCGCCGTACGGGTTGATCCGCTACGGCGTGGCGCCGGACCACCCCCGGATCAAGGGGATCGTTAATGCCCTCCACAAGGTCCTGGACCGCGGCGACATCCGGTTCCTGGGCAATGTGACCTACGGCCGGGACCTCACCCTGCACGATTTCCGCGCCTTCTACGACGCCGTCATCTTCTCCACCGGCGCCATCAAGGACGCGGACCTGAACATCCCGGGCATCGACCTGCAGGGCTCCTTCGGCGGGGCGGACTTCGTTTCCTGGTACGACGGCCACCCCGATGTTCCCCGTGAGTGGCCGCTGGAGGCCAAAGAAATCGCCGTCCTCGGTAATGGCAACGTGGCCCTGGACGTGGCCCGGATGCTGGTGAAGCACCCAGAGGAACTGCTGACCACCGAGATCCCGGACAACGTCTATCAGGGCCTGAAGGCTTCGCCGGTCACGGACGTGCACGTCTTCGGCCGCCGCGGCCCGGCCCAGGTGAAGTTCACGCCCTTGGAGCTGCGGGAGCTCAGCCACATGAATGACGTGGACATTGTGCTTTACCCGGAGGACTTCGAGTTTGATGAAGCCTCCGATGAGGCGATCCGCAGCAACAACCAGATCAAGACCATGGTCAACACGCTGACCAACTGGCTGGTGGAGGAGCATACCGAGTCCGAAAACCCGTCCTCCCGCCGCCTGCACCTGCACTTCCTGCACAGCCCGGTTGAAATTTACGACGACGGCGGCTTGGGCAAGGTGGGCGGGATCAAGTTTGAGCGCATGCAGCTTGATGGCACGGGCAACGCCAAGGGAACGGGTGAATTCATCGACTACCCCGTGCAGGCGGTTTACCGTGCCATCGGTTACCACGGTTCGGCCCTGGACGAGCTGGAGTACGACGCAAAGCGCGGTGTCATCCCCAATGAGGGCGGCCGCGTGCTGGACGTCGAAGGCAAGCCCGTACCGGGGATCTACGCCACCGGCTGGATCAAGCGCGGACCCGTGGGCCTGATCGGCCACACCAAGGGCGACGCCCTGGAAACCATTGGATTCCTGCTCGAGGACCGGCTCACCCTGCCGCCCGCCCAGAACCCTGACCCGCAGGCCATCATCGACCTGCTGGAAGAGCGCGGAATCGAATACACCACCTGGGAAGGCTGGAACAAGCTCGACGCCCACGAAGCAGGACTGGGTGCAGCGTGGACCGGTCCGGAAGGCACGGACCACGTGGTGCGCGAACGCATCAAGGTGGTGCCGCGCGAGGAGATGATCCGTATCTCCCGCGGGACGGGCAGCAACTAGCCGTCTGAGGAGTAACCCACGGGGTTTGTCTGCTGCCACCGCCAGTGGTCTTGGCACATTTGGCGGAGATCCCTGTGGGCGGCCCAGCTCAAGTCGGCGAGGGCAGCAGACGGATCAGCGTAGCTGACCGCGGAGTCTCCCGGGCGCCGTCCTGTAATTTCGTAGGGTATGGGACGGCCCACCGCAGCACCAAAGGCCTCGATAACCTCCAGGACGGAGGAGCCCCTGCCGGTGCCAAGGTTCCACCGGAACACGCCTTTCCGGTTCGCCAGGTACCCCAGCGCGGCCAGGTGACCGGCGGCCAAGTCCATCACATGAATATAGTCGCGGACGCCAGTGCCGTCAGCCGTTGGATAGTCGTCGCCGAAGACCATGACCTTGTTCCGGCGCCCCACAGCGACCTGGGCGACAAATGGCAGTAGGTTATTGGGAACCCCAACGGGGTCTTCACCTATCAGTCCGCTTTCATGCGCGCCAACCGGGTTAAAGTACCGGAGGAGGGCGATGCTCCAGTCGGTGTCAGCAGCACCAAGATCAGTGAGAATGTCTTCGATGTGTTCCTTGGTCCGCCCGTACGGGTTAGTCGCATCCAGCGGAGCTTTTTCGGTCAGCGGCACATCTTGCGAAGCCCCATAGACAGTGGCAGAGGAGCTGAAGACCAGCCGGCGGACCCCGTGGGCCTCCATGCCGTGCAGCAGGTTCAGTGTGCCAACAATGTTGTTCTGGTAGTAGCGCAGCGGCTGTTCGACAGATTCCCCGACCGCTTTGAGTCCGGCGAAGTGGATGACGGCCTCGAAGTTACCCTCGGCTAAAAGATTACTGACAGCCTCTGCGTTCAGAAGGTCCAACTCCCGGAATTCCAGGCTCCTGCCAGACAGCTGCTGCACTCGGCGGAGTGACTCAAGGTTCGAGTTCACCAGATTGTCCAGAACTACCACGTTGTGCCCTTCCTCGAGGAGGCAAAGCGTAGTGTGTGATCCGATGTAACCGGCCCCGCCGGTGACCAATACCTTCATGCACCACAGCATATGAGTGTCAGTGGTAGAGCGGAACTCTTTCAAGCGGAAGCGAGTGCAGAAAGCCTTATGACCTGGGTTATGTGGCCCTGTGCATTCGGCAGACGCCGGGGGATTGGCCTTGTACTGGGCGGATAGACTGTTGCCACATATGCTCCTGCCGGGTGAACCAGTGCCCGCCGGAAGTACGACGGGGAGTTCGATGGGGAACCTGACTCAGGACGGTGGCGGCTTGCCGTTGCAGCGCGCTGCCCTGGCGGCCCATGAACAGCTTGACAGCGGTGGCTTTTCTGATGCCCCCGGCGCGCTGCGGAAACTCATCAGGGAGTCCTGGCAACGGTCCGCCAGCCTCAAAGCGAATCCGGACAACCCGGCCGCACCGCTGGCCATTGACGGGAACGAGCTGGAGGACTACCGCCGGCAGCACCCGTTGGCCGCCATCATGCCGGTCATCAACAGGCTCCTGGTCCAGCCCAGCCACGACAGCGGTCTGCTGGTGGCCGTGGGGGATGAGGTGGGCCGGCTGCTCTGGGTGGAGGGTGACCCCGCGCTGCAGAGGAGGGCGGAGGGCATGATGTTCGTGCCCGGCGCCGACTGGTCCGAGGCCACCGTTGGCACCAGTGCGCCGGGTACTGCCCTCGCCCTGGGCCGCGGCATCCAGATCGCCGGTGCGGAGCACTACCAGCGGGCCGTCCACGCCTGGAGCTGCACCGCTGTCCCGTTCCACGACCCCGACTCCGGGGCAGTGCTGGGGGTCGTGGACATCACCGGCAAGGCCACCGCAGTGGCACCCCACACGCTTTCACTCGTGGAGGCAACCGTGGCGGCGGCCCAGGCACAACTGCGCGTCGAGCGCCTGCAGCATGCTGCCCAGCTCACCACCAGGCCGGCACGACGGCGTTCGCAGAGTACCGCTTCCCGCTCACAGGGCCAAACCACCAGGGACGGCAGCCTCTACAGGAACAGCATGCAACTGTTGGGCCGCGACCAGGCCCTGCTGAGCCTGCGCGGCAGAACCGTTGCGCTGTCTGCCCGGCACAGTGAAATTCTGGCGTTGCTGAGCACCCACCCCGACGGGCTCAGCGCCGAGGAGCTCAGCATCCTGCTTTATCCCGGGGACGGTTCCGCCATCACGCTGAGGGCGGAGATGGTGCGCCTGCGCAAAGTCCTTCAGCAACTCGATCCGGACGCCGTTCCGGGTTCCCGGCCGTACCGTCTTCCCCTGGACTTGGTGCCCGACAGTGCCCAGGTGCTGAGCTGCCTTCAGCGCGGTGCCCACCGGATCGCCCTGGAAATCTACCGCGGCGCCGTGCTTCCCAGGTCCGAGGCGCCCGGCATCATCGACCTGCGGAACAAGGTGTCCTCGCTGCTGCGGGAAGCAGTCATGACAGACGGCAGCGCCGAGTCGCTGCTCAGGTACGCAGAGCTTCCGGAGGCAAGGAACGACGTCGACGTCCGCAGTGCCGCGCTCCGCCTCCTTCCGGCCCGCTCGCCCAAGCGCGCCGCCGTCGTCGCGGACCTGGAACGGCTGGAAGCCGAACTGCGCGCCTAAGGTGCAACCTTGCTGCAACCTTCCCGCTCCTACGCTGGCTCCATCGGCGAAAGCCTGATCTGCACAGCAAAGGAGCTAGCAATGACTGTTTACGCACAGCCCGGAACCGAGGGCTCGAAGGTCACGTTCAAGGACCGCTACGAGAACTGGATCGGCGGGGAATGGGTGGCCCCGGTGAAGGGCCAGTACTTCGAGAACATCACGCCGGTGACGGGCAAGGCCTTCTGCGAAGTGGCCCGCGGCACGGCCGAGGACATTGAGCTGGCGCTGGATGCAGCGCACAAGGTTGCACCGTCGTGGGGCAAAACGTCCGTGGCCGAGCGCGCCGCGATTTTGAACAAGATTGCCGACCGGATCGACGAGAACCTGGAAATGCTGGCGGTGGCTGAGTCCTGGGACAACGGCAAACCCATCCGCGAGACCCTGAACGCTGACCTTCCGCTCGCGGCCGACCACTTCCGCTATTTTGCCTCGGCCGTCCGCGCCCAGGAAGGCAGGCTGTCCCAGCTCGACGACGACACCACCGCCTACCACTTCCACGAACCGCTCGGAGTCGTAGGCCAGATCATCCCCTGGAACTTCCCGATCCTGATGGCCGTGTGGAAGCTGGCCCCGGCGCTCGCCGCCGGCAACGCCGTGGTGCTCAAGCCGGCCGAGCAGACGCCGTCGTCCATCCTGGTGCTGATGGAACTCATCGGCGACCTGCTGCCGGCAGGCGTCATCAACGTGGTCAACGGGTTCGGCGTGGAAGCAGGCAAGCCGCTGGCTTCCAGCCCCCGGATCCGCAAGATCGCGTTCACTGGCGAGACCACCACCGGCCGCCTCATCAGCCAGTACGCCAGCCAGAACCTCATTCCTGTCACCCTGGAGTTGGGCGGCAAGAGCCCGAACATCTTCTTCAACGACGTCGCCCAGGACAACGACGCGTTCTACGACAAGGCGCAGGAGGGCTTCGCGCTGTTCGCCTTCAACCAGGGCGAAGTGTGCACCTGCCCCTCGCGTGCGCTGGTGCAGGAAGACATCTACGACTCGTTCATGGCCGACGCCATCGCCCGGGTGGAGAAAATGGTCCAGGGCAACCCGCTGGACACCGAAACGCAGGTGGGTGCCCAGGCCTCGAACGACCAGCTGGAAAAGATCCTCTCCTACATCGACATCGGCAAGCAGGAGGGCGCCAAGGTCCTCACCGGAGGCGGCCGGGCAGAGCTCCCTGGCGACCTGGCCGGCGGCTACTACGTCCAGCCGACAGTCTTCGAAGGCCACAACAAGATGCGGATTTTCCAGGAGGAGATCTTCGGCCCGGTGGTGGCCGTGACGAAGTTCAGCGATTACAGCGACGCCATGGGCCTGGCCAATGACACCCTTTACGGGCTGGGTGCGGGTGTCTGGTCCCGCAACGGCAACGTTGCCTACCGCGCCGGCCGCGAGATCCAGGCCGGGCGCGTCTGGGTCAACAACTACCACGCCTACCCGGCAGGGGCCGCCTTCGGAGGGTACAAGTCCTCAGGCATCGGACGTGAAAACCACGCGATGATGCTGGACCACTACCAGCAGACCAAGAACCTGCTGGTCAGCTACAACGAAAACAAGCTGGGCTTCTTCTAAGCCATGGCTGCGGCAAGCGCGATCGACGCCGCGGTGACGCTGCCCGGGGAGGACTTCTCCCGGGTGGCGCTCACGCCAGCGGCCGCAGAACTGCTGCGGAAGCTTTGGCTTCAGCACGGCCCACTGATGTTCCACCAGTCCGGCGGGTGCTGCGACGGGTCCTCGCCCATGTGTTACCTGAAAGGCGACCTCCTCACCGGTGACTCCGATGTCCTGCTGGGCCTGTTCGATGTCTCTGATGGCCTGGAACCCCGGCCCCTGGAGTTCTGGATGTCCCGGGAGCAGTTCAACTACTGGAGCCACACGCACCTGACCGTTGACGTGGTGCCGGGCCGGGGCAGCGGCTTTTCGGTGGAAGCGCCGGAAGGCAAGCGGTTCCTGATCCGGTCCACGTTGATGGACTGGCCTGCGTAATAGTTCGATCCAGAAGCACTTGAGGCCCTCCATGTGGAGGGCCTCAAGTGCTTTCGCAGAACAGAGTTCGGCAGGAAGGCCGTCTCACCATTCGAAACAATTGGGACCGTCCAGTGGATGGACACTATCGTTGATAGGTCTGTTTCCATCAGAAATCAGGATTGTGATCCCCCTATGAACCTTCTCCGGACCAAATCTATCGAGCAGTCCATGGCTGACGCCGATGAACCCGGACGCAAGCTCAAGCGCTCCCTCAGCACCTGGGACCTTATGATCATGGGCGTCGCCGTGGCCGTGGGCGCCGGTATCTTCTCAGTCGGCGCCAAGGCAGCAGCCAACTTTTCCGGCCCTGCGGTCACGCTGTCCTTCGCGATCGCCGCCATCACCTGCGCCCTTGCCATCATGTGCTACGCCGAGTTTGCCACCGCCATCCCCGTGGCAGGTTCCGCCTACGTCTTCACCTACGCCACGATGGGCGAACTCCTTGCCTGGATCATCGGCTGGAACCTGATCCTCGAGCTCTTCACCGCCGCCGCGGTCATCGCCAAATACTGGGGCATCTACCTCAGCAAGGTCTTCGCCCTGATGGGTGCGGACATCCCCGCTGCGCTTTCCCTCGGAGGCGTGGAGCTTTACTGGGGCGCGTTCCTGATCGTTGCCGTGTTTACGGTGCTGCTGGTGCTGGGCACCAAGCTGTCTGCCCGCGTAGGAAACATCTTCACCCTGATCAAAATCGCCGTGGTCCTCTTTGTGATCGTCGTGGGCTTCACCTACGTGAAGTTTGAGAACTACAGCCCGTTCATCCCGGCCGCCGAGCCCACCGGCGGAACCGGCACCGCCGACGTCCTGAAGCAGTCGTTCTTCGGCTTCCTCACCGGAGCGGCTCCGGCACAGTACGGCACCCTCGGCATCTTTGCCGGCGCTGCACTGGTGTTCTTCGCCTTCATCGGCTTCGACGTGGTGGCCACCTCTGCGGAGGAAGTCAAGAACCCCCAGAAGACCCTGCCGCGCGGTATTTTCGGCGGTCTGGCCGTGGTGACACTGCTCTACATCCTGGTTTCCCTCGCCCTGACCGGCATGGTGTCCTACACCCAGCTGGCCGAGGCGGAGAGCCCCACGCTTACCACCGCCTTCGAAGCAGTGGGCGACACATCCGCGGCCAAGGTCATCGCCTTCGGATCCCTGGTGGGCCTGACCACCGTGATCATGGTGCTCCTTATGGGCCTGTCCCGTGTGGTCCTTGCCATGAGCCGCGACGGCCTCCTGCCGCGTGCACTGTCCAAGACCAGCGAGAAGCGGTCCACCCCGGTGCGGCTCCAGATCATCTGCGGCGCCGCCGTTGCGCTGGTAGCCGGCCTCACGAACGTGGACCTGCTTGAGGAAATGATCAACATCGGCACGCTGTCCGCGTTTGTGGTGGTCAGCCTTGGCATCCTGGTGCTGCGCAAGAAGCGCCCAGACCTGAAGCCGGCCTTCCGCGTCCCGTTCGGCAAGGTCCTGCCGATTGTTTCCGCCGTGCTGTGCCTCTACCTGATGACCAACCTTGCCGTTGAGACCTGGATCTTCTTTGCCATCTGGCTGGCGATCGGTCTTGCCATCTACTTCGCCTACGGCCAGCGCCATTCCCTGCTGAACGAGCGTTTCCGTGAGGCGAACACCGCCGTCAATGGCGCCTCCGTTCCAGCCGGCAAGAACGACGAGGACGAACTGACCCGCGCCTGACACCGCTCGAACTGCTTCACCAGCAACACAAACCGCCCGCTTGATCCCTGATCAAGCGGGCGGTTTTGCTTTACCCCGCCCGGCTATGCCCGGAATTGCACGTGCAGGCCGCCGGGCTTTGGAGTTCAATGAGTGGACCGAAGGCGGGCCAAAAGCGCGTGGAAGGAGCGGACGTGACGGAGATGACGATGGAGGCGGTGGCCAGGGCTTTCTCGAGCCACCGGTTCGAGGATGCCGTACCGCAGTTGGACGACAACATTGTCTGGGAGCTCGTGGGCGGCGAAGCCCTTGCCGGCAAGCTGGCCGTGGTGGATGTCTGCACATCGCTGGCTCGGGACCTCAAGGACGTGCAGACCACCTTTGACCGGTTGAGGGTTATTGTGGCTTCGGCAAGCGTTGTAGTCGACAGTGTTGCCAGCTATTTCTCGGCCGATGGCAGCCTCAGCCGGGTGGCGTCCTGTGACATCTACGACTTCGAGGACGGGCGGGTGGTCCGTATCCGCTCCTACAACATGGAGCTGGCACCGATCAGCTGAAGATCAAGGTGCGGCGTGCCGGCCCACCCAGTCCACCAAGGGCCGCAGCTCCTCCCACAACGCTCCGATTTCCTGCACTGCTGCGGGAGTGTCCAGCCAGGCGGGTTGCCCAAGGTCGGTGCTGGCCGCAAGGGACTTGTGCTTCAGCAGCCCGCCCCGGGGGTGGTCCCGGGGGTACCCGCGCGGGACAGTTTTGAGCTGTTCTCCCTCCACCACAAAACCGGCAGCGCTGACGGCGTCGATGATGTGCCGGAGTGACTCTCCGGTCCCGGACGCATCAACCGAGTTGCGGTACCTCACCAGCTGGGCAGGCGTGTGAGAGTGGTAGCCGCCGCCCACCAGCAGCCCGTCCGCGCTGACCTGCAGGTAGTAGCCCATCCCTTCCTGGATGGAAGCAAAGGCACCCTGTGCCGTTTTGTAGGGCGACTTGTCCTGGGAGAACCGGATGTCCCTGTTGGGCCGGAAAATGCGGCCCGGGCCAAACCGGGGCTCCAGTTCCGCAAGCAGGAGAGTAATGGGTTCCCGGACCAGCTCCTGGTACCTGTCCTTATGCTCCAGCCACCACTCACGGTTGTTGTTGTCCTGCAGCTCTTTGTAGAACTCGAAGGCGCCGGCCGGTATGCCGCGGAAAGTTGTCATGCGTCGATCCTAGGGACGGCTGCCGGCGGTCGCCATGGACCAGGCTCCTATGTGGAAAGCGCCGCGTATGTGGAAAAGCAAAAAACCACCCCGCCACGGGAACCGTGACGGGGTGGTCTTCAAAAGCCCAGGAAGCAGCTGGATCAGCCGATCTTGTTGGCAGCCTCTGCATCCGAGGACGGAGCCGACCCAAAACCTGCGGCGCCAACAGCGACGGCGCCGAGGTTGGCGCGCAGCTTGGCGCCAAGTTCGGCGTCAACGTTGGTCCAGTACTGGATGGCGCGCTCCTTGATGCCAGGGCTCTTGACGCCGCCGACGGCACCGGTGATGGTCTCGAGCAGGCGGGCCTTGGCGCCGTCGTCGTAAACCTCCCGGTACAGGGTGCCGGCCTGGATGAAGTCGCTGTCCTCGGTGTGGAGGGAGTGCGCGGCGAGGGTCAGCTCGCCGTCGTTCTCCCAGCCGCCGGCCGGGTTCTGCGGCTCAACTGCAGCCGGGCCGCCAACGGAGTTGGGGGCGTAGACCGGGACGGAGGGGGCGTTGAAGTGGTAACGCCCGGCGCCGTCCTGGCTGTAGTTGTTGACCTGGTTCTTCGGCTGGTTCACCGGAATCTGGGCGTGGTTGGTGCCCACGCGGTAGCGGTGTGCGTCAGCGTAGGAGAAGATGCGGGCCTGCAGCATCTTGTCCGGGGAAGCGGCAATGCCCGGCACGAAGTTCGACGGCGCGAAGGTGGCCTGTTCGATCTGCGCGAAGTAGTTCTCCGGGTTCCGGTTCAGCTCCATGGTGCCCACCTTGATCAGCGGGTAGTCGCCGTGTGGCCACACCTTGGTCAGGTCGAACGGGTTGAAGCGGTAGGTCTTGGCGTCCTCGTAGGGCATGACCTGCACGTGCAGGTCCCAGGACGGGAAGTTTCCGGCTTCGATGTTCTCGGACAGGTCGCGGATGTAGAAGTCCGCGTCCGAGCCGGCCAACTGCTCGGCCTGCTCGCTGCTCATGGAGTTCACGCCCTGATTGGACTTGAAGTGGTACTTGACCCAGAAACGCTCGCCCTCGGCGTTGACCCACTGGTAGGTGTGTGAGCCGTAGCCCTGCATTTCACGCCAGGAAGCGGGCAGGCCGCGGTCGCCCATGAGCCAGGTGACCTGGTGTGCGGACTCGGGGGACAGGGTCCAGAAGTCCCACTGCATGTCGGCGTCGCGCAGGTGGGTGCCCGGCAGGCGCTTCTGCGAGTGGATGAAGTCCGGGAACTTGATGCCGTCGCGGATGAAGAACACCGGCGTGTTGTTGCCCACGAGGTCGTAATTGCCTTCGGAGGTGTAGAACTTTACGGCGAAACCGCGGGGATCGCGCCAGGTGTCCGGGGAGCCGTTCTCGCCGGCCACGGAGGAGAAGCGGATCAGCATCTCAGTTTCGACGCCTGGCTGGAGGAAGGCTGCCTTCGTGTACTTGGACACGTCCTCGGTGGTCTTGAACGTACCGAATGCACCGCCGCCTTTGGCGTGCACTACGCGCTCCGGCACGCGCTCGCGGTTGAACTGGGCGAGCTTTTCCACCAGGTAATGGTCAGTCAGGATGATGGCGCCGTCGGCACCGGTTGACTTCGAGTGCGCGTCGGACGTTACGGGGGCACCTGACTGGGTTGTTGAAATGGCAGTCATTGTTCTCCTATTTCTCTATTTCTTGTGACGAACGATTGGAAGGAAGTTGTTGGGACTGCTGGCAGTCCTGGCAGATGCCCTGGTACATAACATCGGCGATCTGGATGGTCATTGGCTTGGCGTTCTCGTCCCAGTGGGGGGTGAGGCAGGGGGCGTGGCCCACTGCGCAGTCAACGTCTTCCACCCGGCCGCAGCTGATGCAGATGGCGTGGTGGTGGTTGTCACCCACTCGGGTTTCGTAAAGCGCGGGGGAGTGCGGCGGCTCGAACCTGCGAAGCATGTGCAGGTCCGTCAGGTCCCCCAGCACCACGTAAACGGACTGGGCCGTAAGTTCCGGAAGTTCGGCGCGGGCCGCAGAAAGGATGCTTTCGGCAGGGGAGTGGGGGTGGCGTTCGACGGCGGCAAGGACCGCCAGCCGCTGCTTTGTCACCCTGCGGCCATGGGCGCGCAGGGCGGCAGCCCATGCCTCGTGGCCGTCAAAGTGCTCTGTCATGACACCATTGAAACACCTATTATGAATATCTCACAATAAGGCGCGGCTAACCTCGCTGGAACCGTCAGCCACATACGCACCACTAGGCTTGCAAGGTGGGGAAACTGCTCGCTGACATAACGCCGCTCCAGGAGAGCCCCGCCTTCCGCCGGCTGTGGCTGGGCTCGGCTCTATCCGCCGTCGGAAGCCAACTCACCCTTGTTGCAGTAAGCCTGGAGATCTACCGGCTGACCCAGGACAGCTTCTACGTTGGGCTGCTGGCGGTCTTCGCGCTGGTGCCGCTGGTGATCGGCGGGCTGCTGGGCGGCTCCATTGCCGACTCCCATGATCGGCGGCGCGTAGCGTTGCTTGCCACGACGGTGCTGTGGCTGACCACCGGCTTGATCGCGCTGCAGTCCTGGCTGCAATTGGGCAACGTGTGGGTCCTGTATTTCCTGGTGGCGGTGCAGAGCGGAGCGCAGGCCATCAACCAGCCCGCCCGCAGCGCGATCCTTCCCATGCTGATCCGCACGGAGCTCCTGCCCGCTGCCAACGCGCTCAGCATGATGTCTTTCGGCCTTGCCATGACGGCCGGTCCCTTGCTTGCCGGCGTACTGGTGGCCTGGGTGGGTTTCGGCTGGACCTACACTCTCGACTTCGCGAGCTTCGCGTTGGTGCTGTGGGCCGTCTACCGGCTGCCGCCCTTGCCGCCCTCCGGAAAACGGGGCAGGCCGGGCATCCGTTCGGTCATCGAGGGCTTTCGCTTCCTCGGCACCCGGCCCAACCTGCGGATGACCTTCGTGATTGACCTGATTG
The DNA here is from genome assembly GCF_002929215.1 of Arthrobacter sp. ZGTC412. Taxonomy (GTDB): domain Bacteria; phylum Actinomycetota; class Actinomycetes; order Actinomycetales; family Micrococcaceae; genus Arthrobacter. Next base: position 596,821 of record NZ_PJII01000001.1, on the reverse strand, counting down.
CCATGATCCTGGCGCAGCCGCGGGCGCTGATGCCGGCCATCGGCGCCGTGATGATCGGCGGCGGCGAAGCAACGGTTGGGGTGCTGCTGGCTTCCACCGCAATCGGAGCCTTCCTGGCCGGCCTGTTCTCCGGTCCGCTTGGCGGCGTCCGGTGGCAGGGGAATGCCGTGGTCTTCTCGGTGATGGGATGGGGGGGCATCCATCGCCGGTCTCGGGCTGGTGGTGCTGCTGGCCGGGCGATCCCCTGACGGGACGGTCACACTCTGGCTGCTGCCCGCCGCCCTCTGCTGCGCGCTGGCCGGCATTGCCGATTCCATCAGCAGCGTTTTCCGGAACACCATCCTGCAGGCAGCCACGCCTGACCACCTTCGCGGCCGGCTCTAGGGTGTGTTCATCGTGGTGGTCGCAGGGGGTCCCAGGGTCGGCGACCTGTTGGCCGGTGCCGGCACCAGGATCCTGACCGAGGGCTCGGTCCTGATCCTTGGCGGGGTGCTGTGCATCGCCGGGGCGTGGGCGGCCGCCAAATTGCAGCCCGGTTTCCGCCAGTACGACGCACGGAACCCTGCTCCCTAGAAGGCGGTTCCCAAGTTTCCGGCTTCAGCTCGAAAGAGGCCCAGCCGTCCTCTCTTGGCGACGCGCAAAGTTCCCCGCGACATGCAAAGAGGCCGGCGCGGCCCAAATTCGGGGTACGCCAGCCTCTGTGCGTGGCGGCAGAAATTTTGCGCGTCGAAAACGACGGCGGGGCTGCTAGCTGCGGAAGTTCACGAACTGCAGGTCAGCCTCGTCGAAGTCCTTTAGCAGCGCCATGGTGGCCTGCAGGTCGTCGCGGGACTTGGACGTCACGCGCAGTTCATCGCCCTGGATCTGGGACTTCACGGACTTGGGCGCTTCGTCGCGGATCAGCTTGTTGATCTTCTTTGCCAGGTCCTGGGCGATGCCTTCCTTGATGGAGGCTTCGAGGCGGAACTCCTTGCCGGAGGCGTAGGGTTCGCCGGTGTCCAGCGACTTCAGCGAGATGCCGCGGCGGATCAGCTTTGACTGCAGCACGTCCAGTACCGCCAGGACGCGTTCTTCGGAGTTGGCCTTCATGAGGATTTTCTCGCCGCTGAAATCCACCTCGGCACCGACGCCCTTGAAGTCGTAGCGCTGGACCAGTTCCTTCTGGGCCTGGTTCAGGGCGTTGGCCACTTCCTGCTTATCCACTTTGCTTACGACGTCGAACGTTGACTCGCCTGCCATGACTCTCCTTGTGCTGGTGGGAGCCCTGTCCGCGGACAGGGCTTGGGTGGCTGGATTCAAGCCTAATACGGATGCTCCCACTGAGGGGGAGCATCGGTATTCACAGTTCCCTCTCAGCGGACGCTCCGGGGGAACGAAGGAGGTCCGGGCAGAGTTGAAGGAGTTGGGAAGCTGCACGAAGGGAACACCATGCACCGCAAGGCCGTCCGGTATGTCACACGAACCACCTCGGCAGCAGCCGATGCGGTGGCAACAGCAGCAACGTCGGTGGCGGCAGCGGCGGTGGCAGCTTCCATCATCTTCACTCCGGTGGCGGATGCCTCCGCCCGGATGGAGGGTGTCAGCGAGGACCTTCTCCGCGCCGTCCAGCTGAACCAGATCACCGAGGAGCAGGCATTGAAGTTCGAGGCCCGACTGGCAGGACGGATCCTGGGCGAAGCCTGACGCGTCCGGGCAGCGCCGGTTAGGTAAGGTTTGAAAGCCCGGAATCCGCGCCGTTCCGCGCCTAAATGCGCCGATTCGATTCTTCGGCGGAAGTTCTGTAAAGTTGTCTTGCCCGCGGTTACTGGAAGCGGAACGGCTCGGAAACGGACGTTCCACGGACTGCAGCCGGGGGTGATCTTCTTTTGAAGTTCGGCAGATTACCCGAGCGGCCAAAGGGGGCTGACTGTAAATCAGCTGGCAACGCCTACGGGGGTTCGAATCCCTCATCTGCCACCCAAGGAAAAGCCTCCGGAACCACATGGTTCCGGAGGTTTTTTTGTGTTTCCAGGCCTCGTTGAAACGCCCCGAAAGGCTGGCAAGCCGCCGTCGACACCGGCCCTGGCCGGGCGTAGGCTGGCAACATCGGCGCACGTGCCCCGATGCCCTGCGTCGATCAAAGAATCGATAAAGGAGGACCAATGAGTGCCGTACGTGAATTCATGACTACGGACGCGCAGTGTATTAAGGAAAACCAGTCCCTCGCCGATGCCGCCCGGATGATGTTGGATCTGGACTGCGGATCGTTGCCGATCTGTGGTGACGACGGCAAGTTGAGGGGCATGATCACCGACCGCGACATCGTGCTCAAGTGCGTAGCCGCCGGACGCGATCCCCGCGAAATGATGGCCCGTGACCTCGCCTCGGGCAAGCCATTCTGGATTGACGCCGATGCGAACGTGGACGCCGCCATCGAGATGATGGAGACCCGCCAGGTCCGGCGGCTTCCCGTCATCGCCGACCACAAGTTGGTAGGCATTATCAGCCAGGGAGACATCGCCCGCAACTACTCCGAACAGCGTGTGGGTGAGCTCGTGGAGCACATCTCGGAACGCAAGCGGACGAACGCCTAACCGGAAATTTCGCAAGGAATTGCAACCAACGCCACGGAGTCCGCTCCGTGGCGTTACTTCGTGCGCGGACAAGCTTAGGAACCCGCTACAGCCCGCCGGCCAGCCGGTTCAACTGGGTCGGTTCAGCCCCGGCCGCTTCAGCATCGTCAGTTCAGCGCGATCAGGAGCATCTGGCTGGTGCCCGGGATGCAGGTTTGCAGGATTGCCCGCGGGAAACCACCGAAAACTGCGATGACGTCGTTGGTGGTTCCCGGGTTGGGTACCTGGCCCCTGGCCGTTGCCGTGTAGGTTCCGTAGCCCGGGATGCTGACTTTCTCACCCACTCCGATTCCGGAGAAGCGCGCCCAGCCGCCGCAGAAGTCGTGTTCGGTGATGAAGAGCGAGTAGCCGTCGTTGGGGGTGTAGTGGATGGGTCCGATGCAGGCGTCCACCATGGACTGCCCGCCGGCGCCGGCCACGTAAATGGTACGGATTGCGGGAGCTGCCGGAACCGGGGCGGGAGCAGCGGCGGGAGCAGGAGCGGGCGCAGGTGCCGGTGCCGGCGCCGATTCCGGTGCCGGAGCGCTGGCGGGGACAGGTGCCGCCTCGGCTACGGCTACGGCTGGACCGGTCAGAACCAGTGTTTGTCCTGGAACGATGATGCTGAAGGCGTTTAGCCCGTTGGCTGCGAGCATTGCGTTCATGTCCACCCCGAACCTGCCCGCGATGGCGCCTACGGTGTCGCCGGGCGCCACGGTGTACCGGTTGGAATCCGCCGCAGGTGCTGCGGGAGGCGGCTTAGGGGCGGGTGCAGGCTCGACGGCGGGTGGTGCGGGAGTTGCCTTCGCCGGCGTTTCCGCGGCAGGCGGCGCGGCCGCAGGTGCAGCTGCGGGCGCCTGCTCCTGGCCAGCGCCGGAAGAGGTGCCGGCATCGCCGCCGGGGGCAGCCTGGCCCGCGGCTTCAGCGCCGGCCGCTGCTTCGGGGGCCGCCTCGGCAACGGGAGCAGCCGCCGTCGTACCCTGCAGCAGGGAGGTGGCCGGTGCGGCGAGCGCCCCGACCCCGACGGCCGCCACCACGGCAACGGTGGCCATGCCGGCCCACAACTTGTTGCTGATGGTGGGCAGGCCGACTGTCAGGTCAGACCGTGGGACATCGGTGGCGAAACTGCGGCTTGGCGGATCTGTGGCTTCAAAGTTCGGCTGGTTCATGGGTCGCCCATCGGGGTTCGGTCCAGCCAGGCAGCTGCAGGCGCCGCAAGCGAAGGCGGGACGGACGCGGTGTGATGCGCCGGCGGCCCCGTTTCAGGCCGGGCCGCCATCGGCACACGAAGGAGGCGTCCGCATACCCAGAAAATACGGAAGCTCCGCGAGGAGGCACTGCCATCCGGAAGCCATCCGGTGGACAGGCCAGCACTTGTTCGATCCTAGGAATCCCGAGTCTAGGAAGTGCGGACGGCACGGGCACCAGTAGGGATTACCCGAATATTTTGGCCCGGTACTTGGGCGCTTCGGCTCGGATACTCAATCCGGTACCGACCTCCTACTTACCGCCGGGACAGGCTCAACTAGCGGCTGTGCTGGTCCTTCAGCTGGGCGATTTCGCGGCGGAGCAAAGCCATTTCCGCCACCAGTTCTGCCAGCTCGGCACGGACCGGCTCCTCAGCATCGGCCACGGCTTCAGCGGTGTCCTCCACGCGCTGGACCAGCCAGGAAGCGATGGAGGCTGTGACCACGCCCAGGACGGCGATGCCGCTCATCATGAGGGCGGCCGCGACCATTCGTCCGATGGTGGTCACGGGGTACATGTCCCCGTAGCCAACAGTGGTGATGGTGGTCATGGCCCACCACAGGGCATCGCCAAAGGTGACGATCTTGGCGTCCGGGGCGGACTGTTCAACGTCAAGGACGGCGAGTGCGCCCACAAACACCAGCATCGTGGCCGACCCTGCCACGTATGTGACCACGCGTCCCCGGAGCGTGTCGCCCAGGGTCCGGTGCAGTACGGACAGCAGCGTCACCAGCCGGAGCAGGCGCAGCGGCCGAAAGAACGGCAGGGCCACAACAAGCAGTTCATGCAAATTCCGGAAGAACCAGCTGCTCCGGTCATCCGCCAGCCAGAGGTTGGCTATGTAGTCCACGGCAAAGATGCCCCAGGTAGCCCACATCACGGCTTCAAGCCACAGGGCCCCGCTGCCTTCGATGCGGCCGATCACCTGTGACGCATACGCTGCCAGGAAGATGAGCGCCGTCATTGTGAGCGGCCAATCCGCCAGGTCCCGGTAGCGTTGTTGGGTCATGCAGGAAATCCTACGCGGACGGGCCGCGCCGTTTCGCGCCCTAATTCCTCCCTAAGTTACCCGCAGGTAACATGATGGCATGCACCTGCTGTTTCGTACCCTCCTGCTGCTCTTCACCTCTTCCCGCCGCCCGCCGCTGACCGTTTGGGAGAGTTCTTCGCTGCCATTGCGGGTGCTGCCCACGGACATCGACATCGCCATGCACGTCAACAACGGCATGTACCTTTCCCTGATGGACCTGGGCCGGTTCGACCTGATGACCCGGAGCGGCGTATGGAAACGGATGCGGCGCCGGGGCTGGGGGCCGGTGGTCGCCGCGGAAACCATCGCCTTCCGGAAGTCCCTTCAGTTGTGGCAGCAGTACACCATCGAAACCCGCATCATCGGCCTGGACGCCAAGGCCATCTATTTCGAGCAGCGCATGGTGGCCGACGGCGAGATCTACGCCCGCGCCCACATCGCAACCCGGCTGGTTCACAAGGGGAGGCCTGTCAGCCAGGAGGACATCCTGCGGGAGTTCGGCCAGCCGTCCGCGGACCTGGTGCTTCCCGATTGGGTCCACGAGTGGCGCGCTTCCAGCGCCCTTCCCGGCAGCCGGACGCCTGCGCCGCACGCCTGGGGCTAGCGTTCCCCAGGGCGGGGCCCGAGCTGCTGTATATGTGGGCGGGCGGGTTATTCCCAATGACGCGTGGAGCGAACAAACGGCTACGGCCGCGACATCCCGCGCCTCCACGCGTACCGTTGACGCATGGCTACCGTTGACATCACTGGTGAACAGTTCGCATCGACCATCGAGGGCAACGACATTGTCCTGGTGGATTTCTGGGCAGAATGGTGCGGCCCCTGCAAGCAGTTCGGACCCACATACTCCACAGTCTCAGAGAAGCACCCTGACGTCCTCTTTACCAAGGTGGACACCGAGGCTGAGCAGCAGCTCGCCGCCGAGGCAGGCATCTCCTCCATTCCCACCCTGATGGCTTTCCGCGAAAAAGTGCTGGTGTTCTCACAGCCCGGCGCCCTGAACTCACTGCAGCTCGAACAGGTTGTTGACGCTGTCAAGGCACTGGACATGGACGAGGTCCACGCCCACGTGGCGCGCCAGCGGGAAGAAGCCGCTGCCGCAGCGGGCCCGCAGGACGGCACACAGATTCCCGAAGCGTAACCATTCCTTAAATTTCAAGGCAGCGCCCTCCAAGAGGAGGGCGCTGCCTTGTTTTAAGCCGTGGTTAAAGGCCGGACGTCAGAGGCGTTCCAGCTTGACGGGCTCGGCCAGCAGCGCGCTCAGGGATTCGTTCAGGTCCTGGACCGCGATGCCTTTGGAGTGCTTGGCCAGGTCCTCCTCCGACGCCCACTGCTCGGTAAGGACCAGTTTCTCCTCCGTGGCTTCCGTGAGCTCGTAACGGATGCAGCCGGGCTCGTTCACCACCTCGTCGATGGCGATTTCGAGGGCCAGCTTCACACGGTAAAACTCGCCGTCGTTGGGAATGAACGTTGCCTGCAGGTCAATGGGTGAACTCATGAATTTCACAATACCGGCCGCCGCCTGCAGTCCCGGTGCTGTTTACGCCCGCCACCGGACTTTTGCGTTTCTAGGTGCTTCTCTTGCCGGGGGCCGCTTGGTAGCGTGCCATCATGCGTGCTTACACAGCCGGGGACACTGATGTTCCGCTTCTCGAGGAGACCGTCGGCGGGAACTTTGAGCGGGTGGTGGCAAGGTTCCCTTTCCACGACGCCCTGATCGAGGCCGCCCCGGTGCCGGGCGCGGACGCGCGGCGGTGGAGCTACACCAAGATGAACGACGACGTCGACCGGCTGGCGCGTGCCCTCCTCGCCCTGGGTATCACCAAGGGGGACCGGGTGGGGATCTGGAGCCCCAACTGCGCCGAGTGGACGCTGCTGCAGTACGCCACGGCCAAGGCCGGCGCCATCCTTGTCAATGTGAACCCCGCCTACCGCAGCCATGAACTTGAGTTTGTGGTGAAGCAAAACGGCATGCGGATGCTGGTCGCGGCCCCTTCGGACCGGAACAGCGATTACGTGGGCATGGCGCGCCGCGCGCTCGCGGAGTGCCCTAACCTGCGTGAACTTGTGTTTCTGCCCGTGCCGGGCTGGGAAGGGCCAGACGGGCAAGGCCCCGGCGGGGATTGGCTCGACGCCGGCGTTCCGCTAAGCGACGCGGAACTGACGTACGCCGAGCTGCTGAGGCGGGCGGACGACGTCGGGCATTCAGGGCTGCGGGCCCGCATGGCTGAACTCAGCCCGCACGATCCCATCAACCTGCAGTACACCTCCGGGACCACAGGTTTCCCCAAAGGCGCCACGCTGACGCACCACAACATCCTCAACAACGGCTACTCGATAGGGGAGCTGCTCGGCTACACGGAGCACGACCGCGTGGTGATCCCCGTGCCGTTCTACCACTGCTTCGGCATGGTGATCGGCAACCTCAACGCACTGAGCCACGGGGCAGCGACGATCATCCCAGGCCGCGGCTTCAACCCCGCCGCGGTGCTGGAAGCGGTGCAGGACTTTGGCGGCACGTCCCTGTACGGAGTGCCCACCATGTTCATCGCCGAGCTCGCGCTGCCGGACTTTGCCTCCTACGACCTGTCCACGCTTCGCACGGGTGTAATGGCGGGATCGACCTGTCCCATCGAGGTGATGAACCGCGTCATCTCCGAGATGAACATGCGGGACGTGGCCATTTGCTACGGCATGACCGAAACGTCGCCGGTGTCCACCATGACCCGGGACGGTGACACCCTGCAGCACCGCACGCAGACCGTGGGCCGGACCATGCCGCATCTGGAGAGCAAGATCGTGGACCCGGGTTCGGGGGACATCCTCGAGCGCGGGCAGATCGGGGAGCTGTGCACCCGGGGCTACGCGGTGATGGACGGCTACTGGAACCAGCCGGACAAAACCGCAGAGACCATCGACCCAGAAAGCTGGATGCACACCGGCGACCTCGCCCGGATGGATGAAGACGGCTACGTGGTGGTGGAGGGCCGCATCAAGGACATGGTGATCCGGGGCGGGGAGAACATCTATCCGCGGGAAATCGAGGAGTTCCTCTACACGCACCCGTCCATCCAGGACGTGCAGGTGATCGGCGTTCCCGACACCAAGTACGGGGAGGAACTGATGGCGTGCATCATCCTTAGGCCCGGCGCCGAACCGCTGGACGCCGCTGCCGTTGCGGACTTCTGCCGGGGCAAGCTCGCCCACTTCAAAATTCCCCGCTACGTGGACGTCCGGGCGAGCTTCCCCATGACCGTGTCCGGGAAGGTCCGGAAGGTGGAGATGCGGGAGGAAGCCGTGGCCAGGCTGGGGCTTTGAGCGCAGGTGCCTCGCGGGCTGCCGGGGGCCCTGCCGGTTTTAGCGGATGTTGCGGTTGATGGCCCGGACACCCACCACCAGTCCGACGGCGGCAGTCACCGAAGCGGCGAGCAGGCCCAGGAGGGTGTCGGTCCCGACGCTGCCGGCGAACAGCTCCCGTTCCGCGTTCACCAGGTAGGTCAGCGGGTTAAAGAGGCTGGCGGTCTTCATCCAAGCAGGACCGGCCTCGATGGGAAGCATGATCCCGGAGAGGATCATCAGCGGAAACAGTAGCGTCTGCTGCACACCCCAGAAGATCCACTCCTTGTTCTGCGAAACGAGTGCCAGCGCATAGGACAGCGCGCCGACCCCGATCCCGAAGATCCCCAGGATCACCAGCCCGAACAGGACATGCAGCGGGTAGAAGACAAAACCGAACGGGATGCAGACCACGGCGATCAGCAGCCCCTGAACCACCAGCGGCGCCCACTCCTTCAGGGCCCGGCCGATCATCAGTGACGACCGGGACAACGGTGTGGCCAGGATCCGCTCGTACGAACCCGTCATCAGCTCGTACTGCAGGTTGGAGCCGGTCATGGACGTGCCGAACAAGGCAATCATCACCACCACACCGGGCAGGAACCACTGCAGCGTCGACTGGCCCCCGAAGGCCGGTGCGCCCACGGCCGCTCCCAGCAGCGGGCCAAACAGCCCCAGGAACACCAAAGGCTGGATCAGCGAAAAGATCAGCGAGAACGGGTCGCGGAGCGGCAGCAGCATCTCACGCCAGAACACGAACCGGGTGTCATGCAGGACCTGGCCCAGGCCCGGCTTTTCGCGGACCCCGGCTGTGGCGGTTTGTGTGGCCATCAGCGGTTTGCCCCTTCCCTCAGGTTGCGGCCGGTGAGTTCCAGGAACACGTCGTCCAACGTTGGCGGCTTCAGCTCCAGGGACTGGGCGGGAGCGCCGGCATCGTGCATCTCTTTCAGGAGCGCGGGAGCCAGCCGCGCGCCCTCCGGGAGCCGGAGGAGGAAGCGGACCACGCCGTCGTACGAATTTTCGTTGACCTCCCCGCCGGCCGCGGCGCGGCCCAGCAGCCCGCGAACCCCGGAGGCGCTTCCCGCTGCGACCTCGACGGCGAGCAGGTCGCCGGCAAGGTTTGCCTTCAACCGGGCGGCAGTGTCATCGGCGATGATCTGCCCGTGGTCAATGATGATCACCCGCTCGGACATGGAATCCGCCTCGTCCATGTAGTGCGTGGTAAGACAATTGTGGTGCCGTGCTCCTCCCGCATGCGCATGATGTGCTCCCACAGGTTGGCCCGGTTCTGCGGGTCCATTCCGGTGGACGGTTCGTCGAGGAAGAGCAGCCGCGGAGAATGCATCAGGCCCAGTGCCACGTCCATCCTGCGCCGCTGCCCGCCGGACAATTTGATGACGGTCCGCTTGGCGAGGTCCGCCAGGTCGAGGGACTTCAGGAGCTCCTGCGCCCGGGCCATGGCGTCCGCGGAGTTCATGCCGTAAAAACGGCCCTGCATCACCAGCTCGTCAATGACCCGGAAGCTGTGGCCACCGCCGTTGCCCTGGCCGATGTAGCCAATCCGCGCCCGAACCCCGGCGGGGTCGGCGGTGACGTCCGTGCCGGCCACCAAGGCGGTCCCCGAAGTGGGCCGAAGCAGGGTGGTGAGCATGCGCAGCGTGGTGGACTTGCCGGCGCCGTTCGGGCCGAGGAATGCCACCAGTTCGCCGGGGGCAACGTCGATGTTGACGCCCTTGACGGCTTCTACTGTTTCCTTTTTGACGGTGAAAGTCTTTGTTAGTTTGTCCGTGTGGATCATGGGTGACTCCAGAGGATTCGGCTCACCGGGGCTCTGGAACGGGCTCCCAGCGCCACGCTATACCCGATCGCAGGCGCAAGTCCACGGAAAACCGCACCGGCTCACGCCGTCCCGCGGTGTCAGTGCCGGCGGTGGTCCTGGATGGTCATCCGGGGGCCGAAGGTGGGTTTGCGGAAGCCACTGCTTTGGATCATCCGCACCACCCGCTGGCGGTGCCCTTGCCACGGAGCGAGCAGGCGGAGCATGCCGGCGTCGTCCGTCCGCCGCCCCGTCAGGGCAGCCCCAACATAGGCGGCGAGGTGATAGTCGCCCACCGAGATGGAGTCCGGGCAGCCGTGGGTACGCTGGACCACCTCCGCCGCGGTCCAAATGCCGATGCCCGGGATGGTCTGCATTTTCGCCGCCGCTTCCACAGCCGGCAGCGCTGCCAGCCGTTCAAGCGCGACGCCGGCGCGCAGCGCCCGCATGACCGTTGCCGAGCGCTGCGGCCCCACTCCTGCCCTGTGCCACTCCCAGCTGGGAACCTGCAGCCACTGGGCGGCAGTGGGTGCCACCAGCAGCCCAGCGGGAGCCAGGGATCCGGCCTGGGGTGCAGGGGAGCCGTAGCGGTGCAGGAGGTAACGGTAGGCCCGGCGTGCCTCGATCACTGTTACTTTCTGTTCCAGGATGATCGGCACGAGTTGGTCGACCACCCGCCCGCTGGAGGGAAGCCGCAGGGCCAGGCTTCGCCGTCGGGCTTCCCGCACCATGCGGGGGAGCGTGGCGTGGAACGCCGGCTCGTCAAAGCCTTGCCAGTCGTCCTCCGCCCCCAGGAGCCGCGGGACTGACTCGATGGCCGCGCCGGCACCTGGGCCCCACGCCTGCACGTCCACCCGGTGCTCCATCCCGCCGCTGCCGGCCGGAGTGAACCGCACGGTGGCGGGGCCCTCCTCGGTGGTGAAGGCATTCCAGATGACACTGCCTTGGACACTGAAGGACGGATCGCTGTTGCCGCGCAGGAGCGGGCCGAGAGTTTGGGCCAAGTCATAAGGGCCGCCCGGATACCACCGGAGCGAGGCGTCCGCGGCGGCTGCCAGCCGCGGGGGTGCCTCTGCGATTGTCATGCAGCAATCGTCCCACGGCGGGGTGACAAAGCACCCGCCGGGATGGATCGGCGGCGCTTATTCCGGGCCTTATCCCGCGGGCATCCGGGGACTAGACTCCTGCCTGTGGTGCGGAAACACCGCGCCCGCAAGCTCGAAAAACCAGGAGGAAAACGATGGGTGGAGTAGTGCATTTCGAAATCCCCGCGGACGATCAGGAGAGGGCCAGGAGCTTCTACAAGGAGGCCCTCGGCTGGCGGATCGACCCCGTACCGGGCATGGACTACAACATGGTGGTCACCACGCCCATGGACGAGTCCACGGGACAACCCACAGAAGCAGGCGCCATCAACGGCGGCCTGATGGCGCGGGAGGCGGACCTGTCCAACCCCGTGATCACCGTGGACGTGGAGGACATCGAGGCCACCCTGAAGACAGTGGAGTCTTTGGGCGGCGCGGTGGTGAGGCCGAAGGAAACCATCCCGGGGATGGGCTCCTTCGCATATTTCAAGGACACCGAAGGCAACGTGATGGGCCTCTGGGAGAACCTTCCCGCTGACCAGCAGGCGCAGGCCGCCGGGTAGGGGATTGCGCCTGTGAAAGCGGTAGCTTTGTACTCATGAAGTACGCCCAGTCCGTCCTGGACCTCATCGGCAATACCCCGCTCATCAAACTCAACCACGTGACGGAGGGCATCAAAGCCACAGTCCTGGTCAAGCTGGAGTACCTGAACCCCGGCGGATCCATCAAGGACCGCATCGCGGCCAAGATGGTCGAGGACGCGGAGCGGGACGGCAAGCTGCAGCCCGGCGGCACCATCATTGAGCCCACGTCCGGCAACACGGGCGTGGGCCTGGCACTTGTGGCCCAGCAAAAGGGCTACAAGTGCATCTTTGTGGTGCCGGACAAGGTGGGTGAGGACAAGCGGGCCGTCCTGGAGGCTTACGGAGCCGAAGTGGTAGTGACCCCCACCGCCGTCCCGCCGGACAGCCCGCAAAGCTACTACGGCGTCTCGGACCGGCTGGTCCGGGAGACGCCCGGCGCGTACAAGCCGGACCAGTTCTCCAACCCCGCAGCACCCGGCAGCCACTACCAGACCACCGGCCCGGAGATCTGGCGCGATACCGACGGCAGGATCACGCACTGCGTCATCGGCGCCGGCACCGGCGGCACCATCACCGGCACGGGCCGCTTCCTCAAGGAAGTTTCGGCGGACAGGCCGGCACCCGACGGCGGGGTGGTCCGGATCATCGGCGCGGACCCCGAAGGTTCGGTCTACTCAGGCGGCACAGGACGCCCCTACTTCGTGGAGGGCGTGGGGGAGGACATGTGGCCGGCGAACTACGACAAGTCCGTCCCGGACCAGGTCATTGCCGTCACCGACGCCGACTCGTTCGCCATGACCCGCCGCCTCGCCCGCGAGGAGGGCCTGCTGGTGGGCGGATCCTCGGGTATGGCTGTGGTGGCCGCGCTGCAGGTGGCGCGGGACCTGCCGGAGTCCGCCGTCGTCGTCGTAATCCTTCCTGACTCAGGCCGCGGCTACCTCGCCAAAATTTTCAATGACCAGTGGATGCGGTCCTACGGCTTCCTCGCGGGCGGCGAGGAGACCTCCGTGGGTGAGGTCATCAGTTCCAAGAACGGCGAGCTGCCGGACCTGGTGCACATCCACCCCAATGAGTCCGTCCGCGATGTCATCAACATCATGAACGAGTTCGGCGTCAGCCACATCCCGGTCCTGTCCCAGGAGCCTCCGGTGGTGATGGGCGAGGTGCTCGGCGCGGTGGATGAGCGCACCCTCACGGCCAAGCTGTTCCGCGGCGAAGCCAAGCTGACGGACAAAATCTCCGAGCACATGGGCCCCAAGCTGCCTGTCATCGGTTCGCTCGAAACCATCTCGGCCGCGAGGGAGCTGCTCTCGGATGTGGACACCGTGATGGTGACGTTCGTGGGCGCACCGGTGGGCATCCTGACCCGGCACGACCTGCTGGCCTACCTCAGCAACTGACAGCAACACCGCCGTAAAGGAGCATCATGTCCGTATCGAAGAACCAGGGTTTCAACACCCGCGCCGTACACGCCGGCCAGGCTTTTGAGCCCCGCACCGGGGCCGTTGTGCCGCCGCTGCACTTCAGCTCCACCTACGCCCAAGACGGCATCGGGGTACTGCGGGACGGCTATGAATACGGCCGCGGCGGCAACCCCACCCGTGACGCGCTGCAGGAACAGCTTGCTGCGCTTGAAGGCGGCACCCACGCCTACAGCTTCAGCTCCGGACTGGCGGCCGAGGACTCCCTCATCCGCGCCCTCACCCGCCCCGGGGACCACATTGTGCTGGGCAACGACGCCTACGGCGGCACCTACCGCTTGATCAGCCGGGTGCTGGGCGACTGGGGGATCGGCAACACCCCGGTGGACATGGCCGATCTCGACGCCGTCACCAAGGCCGTCGCCGCCAACAAAACCCGCTTCGTCTGGGTGGAGACGCCGTCCAACCCGCTGATGAAGATCACGGACATTGAGGCCCTCGCTGCGGTGGCGCACGACGCCGGCGCCCTCCTGGTGGTGGACAACACCTTCGCTTCGCCCTACCTGCAGACGCCGCTCGCGCTGGGTGCCGACATCGTGGTGCACTCCACCACCAAGTACATTGGCGGGCACTCGGACGTGGTGGGCGGGGCCGTGGTGGTCAAGGATGCTGAACTGGCCGAAAAGATCGGCTTTGTGCAGTTCGCCGTAGGCGCCGTCTCGGGTCCAATGGACGCCTTCCTTACCACGCGCGGCCTCAAAACGCTGGGTGTGCGGATGGACCGGCACAGCCTCAACGGCCAGGCCGTAGCGGAATGGCTGCTGGAACGCCCCGAGGTTGAAGCCGTCCTCTACCCGGGGCTGCCGTCCCACCCCGGCCACGAGCTGGCCAGGAAGCAGATGCGGAGCTTCGGCGGCATGGTTTCAGTCCAGTTCAAGGGCGGTGAAGCGGCCGCCCGGAAGGTGGCTGAAGCCACCTCCGTGTTCACCCTGGCGGAGTCCCTGGGCGGCATTGAATCGCTGATGAACTACCCGTCCGAGATGACCCACGCGTCGGTCAAGGGTACGGAACTGGCTGTTCCGGTGAACCTGCTCCGCCTGTCCTGCGGCATCGAGGACGTGGAGGACCTGGTGGCTGACCTCGACCAGGCCTTCTCCTCCATCCCCTGAACTCCTTCGGATACTGGCTTTCTTGAAGAAAGCCAGCTAGGGTGCCGGTATGGCACTCCGATCAGACTGGTCCCGGCGCAACTGCAGCATGGCCCGCGGCCTGAATGTTCTTGGCGATCCCTGGTCCATCCTCGTGCTCCGGGAGGTGTTCTTTGGGATAGGCCGCTTCGACGCCATGAAGGCCCGGCTGGAAGTGGCCGACTCCGTCCTCACCAAGCGCCTGGCAAACCTCGTGGAATCCGGGCTGCTGACCAAAAGGGCCTACGACGACGGCGGCCGCACCAGGAGCGAGTACGTCCTCACACCCAAGGGCGAAGACGCCCTCCCGGTGCTGAACGCGGTCACCATCTGGGCGGAGAAACACCTGCCGGCTCCATCGGAGCAGGCGCACATGTACGTCATCCACTCCGGCTGCGGGCAGCGCACCAGCTCCGCGGATACCTGCACGGGGTGCGGTGAACGGCTGACCGCCGCCAACACGAGCTGGCACAGCCAAACAAGGACCAAGGCGCCCGTGGAGCTGGCCACCGCTGCGGTGCCGTCCTCCGAAGGAAAGAAGGGGGCAGCCGCATGAGCGCCGACCGCACGGTAGACGTCAACCAACCCGCCGCGGACGCCAGCCCGGCCGCCGCCGGCGGAACTGCCAGGCACGGGTCCGTCGGTGTTCCCGCACCTTCCCGTCCCCGGCGCTTCCACCCCGCCTGGATTGTGGCCGCCGTGGCCTTCCTTGCCCTGGTCGGCGCCGCCGGGTTCCGCGCCGCGCCCGGGGTCCTGATGGTGCCGCTGCAGCAGGAGTTCGGCTGGTCCACCACCGTTTTGTCGGCAGCAGTCAGCATCAATCTGGTCCTCTTTGGGCTGACGGCACCGTTCGCGGCTGCGCTGATGGAGCGGTTCGGCATCCGGGCCGTAACGGCCACCGCGCTGGTGCTGATCGGCGCAGGCAGCGCCCTTACCGTGCTGGTGAACCAGGCCTGGCAGATCCTGCTGACCTGGGGCCTGCTGATCGGGCTCGGCACGGGCTCCATGGCACTGGTCTTCGCCGCCACGATCGCCAACACCTGGTTCGTCAAGAGCCGCGGGCTGGTGATCGGCATCCTTACGGCGGGGAGCGCCGCCGGGCAACTGGTCTTCCTGCCGTTCATCGCCATGCTGGCCCAGGACCCGGGCTGGCGGCAGGCTTCCCTGCTGATCGCCGCCGGCGCCCTGGCTGTGGTCCCGTTGGTGCTGAAGTTCCTCAAAAACTCCCCGGCCGACGTCGGCGTGCTGCCATACGGGGAAACCGCACCTGCCGGCGAAACTGCGATACTGACGCCCCCTGCGGAGGCCGGTCCTCGGGCGAACGCCGCAGTGCGTGCCCTGCAGGTCCTCAAGAGGGCCAGCCGTATCCGCACCTTCTGGGCTTTGGTGGCCGGGTTCGCGATCTGCGGAGCCACCACCAACGGCCTGATCGGCACCCACTTCATCCCCTCCGCGCACGATCACGGCATGCCCGAAACCACCGCCGCCGGCCTGCTCGCCGTCGTCGGCATTTTCGACATCGTGGGCACTATCGCCTCCGGCTGGCTGACCGACCGGTTCAACCCGAGGATCCTGCTCGCTGTCTACTACCAGTTCCGCGGGATCGGCCTGCTGGTGCTTCCCCTGCTCCTGAGCGCCGAAGTCCAGCCCAGCATGATCGTTTTTGTGGTGATTTACGGCCTCGACTGGGTGGCCACTGTGCCCCCGACTGCGGCCATCTGCCGGGAAACGTTCGGCGCGGACGGCAGCGTGGTGTTTGGCTGGGTATTCGCGGCCCACCAGTTCGGGGCGGCCGCGGCTGCACTGGGCGCCGGCGCCATCAGGGACGCCACCGGCCAGTACACCTACGCGTGGTTCGGCGCGGCAGCCATGTGCACCATCGCGGCGGTGATCAGCGCTACGATCCGCAAGCACGGCAGCTCCAAGGAACCCGCTCCCGCCGGTGCCGCCGCCTGACCTGGTCGCCGTGGGATGGCCAGTACGCTGGTCGAATGGAAACCCCTTCCGAAGGCCCCGTCCGGAACGTCGCACTGATCACCGGCGCGGGCCGGCTTGCCTCCATCGGCGCCGGCATCGCCCGCCAGCTTGCCGCTGAAGGCTGGGACCTGGTGCTGGCTTACTGGCAGGACTACGATGCCCGGATGCCGTGGGGGAGCGAGTCGGATGACGTCGTCCGTTTGACCGCCGAGCTGGAAGCAATCGGTGCGAGCGTCCATCCTGTGTCCGCAAACCTTGAAGACCCTGCAACGCCGGAGCAGCTGCTGGCTGAAGCGGTGCGGCTGGCCGGTCCGCTGCAGGGGATGGTGCTCAGCCACGCCGAGTCGGTGGACTCCGGCATCCTGGACACGAGCCTGGAATCGTTCGAGCGCCACTTTGCCGTGAACACGCGGGCCAGCTGGCAGCTGATCGCCGGGTTCGCGCGGCAGGCAACGTCCGACGGCGGCGCGATTGTTGCGCTGACCAGTGACCACACAGCGTTTAACCTTCCCTACGGCGCCTCGAAGGGGGCGCTGGACCGAATCGTGATTGCCGCCGCCCGCGAGCTGGGGCCGCAGGGCATCTCAGCCAACGTGCTGAACCCGGGGCCGGTGGATACGGGTTGGATGGACGACGGGATCAGGGAAGCCGTCCTGGCCCGCCAGCCGACCGGACGCCTGGGCACCCCTGCCGACATCGCCGGGACGGTGGCGTTCCTGCTCTCACCCGCGGGCCGCTGGGTCTCCGGCCAGCTCATCAAGTCCGACGGCGGCTTTTCCGCGTAGACACTGCCCTGCTCCCAACTAATACGCGCTAAGTGCCGTTTTGAACCGTCAAAACGACACTTAGCGCAACCTACTTGGGGAGGGAGCTGGTGGTTTGCCCGGCGGGAGCCTTCCCCGTGAAATAGCCGCGGGTTGCAGGGAGGAACCGGCAGGCCACTGCGAGAACCACACCCAGGGCCAGCAGCAGCACGCCGCTGATGAAGGCACCCCCGACGCCGAAGATCTGGGTGTCCCCGTACGCCGGGTCCCACATTTGGACGGCGGAGATGAAGAAGGCAGCGGTCAGCAGCAGCGCGCCCACCAGCGGAAGGATGCCCCGGAACCACAGATTTCGTGCGGACTGACGCAGCGTTTTCCGGAAGTACCAGAAGCAGGCGTATCCCGTGAGGGCGTAATAGAACGCGATGAACAGGCTGATGGCGCTGATCGAGTCCGAGAGCAGGTTTTCGCTCAGGAGGCTCATGGCCACGTAATAGGAAATGGCGGCGGCCCCCATGACCTGGGTGGAGAAACCGGGCGTCTGGTTCTTGGCGTGCACCTCGCCGAACTTCGCTGGCAGCGCGCCATGGACCCCCATGGACAGGGTTCCGCGGGCAGTGGGCAGGATGGTGGTCTGGGTGGAGGACAGCACCGAAGCCAGGACAGCGACGACGATCAGCCAGCCCCACGGTCCCAGCACCACGTCCTTCATGGCCCGGAACACATCGTCCTGGTTGGCCTCGTTACCCAGGCCTATCCCGTCAGTGCCAACGGTGGCGTACATCATCACCAGAAGTGCAACGGATACATAGATGGCTACCAGGACGAACGCGGAGATCACGGCCCCCCGGCCTGGGGTGGTGGAGGGGTTCTCGGTTTCCTCGTTGACCGCCAGGCAGGTGTCCCAGCCCCAGTAGATGAAGAGTGCGAGCAGCACCCCGTGCACCACGGCGCCGGGGTCTGCGAAGGCACCAACAGGGTTGAACCACTCAAAATTGAAGGACTGGATGGTTGTGTCGCCGCGGGCTGAACCGCTGACGATCCCCACAACAATGGCAAGTGCAAAGATACCCAGCGATATGTACTGCACGTAGGTCAGGACCCGCTGGACGTGCTCGCCCAGCCGGATGCCCCGGTAATTTACCAGTGTCATCACGGCGATGAACAGCACGCCCGTGGCAGTGACCAGTACCTTGTTCTCGGCCAGTGAGCCGTCACTCACCAAGAGCCAGAGGTATTGGCCCGCCACCTGCGCGAGATTGGCCAGCACCACGATGCCGGCAAGCGCAACACCCCAGCCGCCCAGCCATCCCGCCCATGGCCCGAAAGCCCGCCTGGACCAGGTGAAGGTGGTGCCGCAGTCCGGGATGGCACTGTTGAGTTCGCGGAAGGCATAGGCGATGAACAGGACCGGGATGAAGCCCAGCAGCAGGATCAGGGGAGTGTGGTCCCCGTTCACCTCAACAATAAGGCCCAGGGTCGCGGCGAGCGAATACACCGGCGCCGTTGATGCCAGGCCCAGCATGACCGAGTCGCCGAGGTCCAGGACGCCGGCGCGGAGCCCCTTGGGCGGAACGGAGGTGCCGGGCACGCCGCCCGGTCCTCCCGCCGTCGTGGTCTCTGTGCTCATAGTGTCACCGGGCTCATAGTGCGATACCTGCTTTGCTTGAGTGGGCCGCCGCCGAGAGCGGGGCAGCAGCGTCGATGGTGTTGGGCACGAACCTGCAGAAGTAATCGGTAATGGGGCCGTCCGATTCGCGGATTCCGCAGCCTACGGATTCGCCGTCCACCACCCACAGGCCAAGGACCGGGTGGTTGCCGTCGAAATCGGGCAGCGGTTGGTACTGCTGGTAGCACCAGCCTTCGCGTCCGTACCCTCCGGGCTGTTCGAGGTTGATGCCCTGGGCGTGGATCCTGATGTTGTCGCCCTCGCGGCCGTGCAGGGGCTTGGCCACCCATTCCTTAAGCGGGCCCGGCTCGTTGAGGTACGCCGGCAGCAGGTTGGGGTGCTCCGGGTACAGGTGCCACAGTGCCGCGAGGAGTGCTTTGTTGGAGAGCAGCATCTTCCAGGCCGGTTCCACCCAGCGGGGATTGTGGGCGCGCTCCAGCAGCCGGTGCCCAAATGGCTCCTTCATCATCAGCTCCCACGGATACAGCTTGAACATGGTGCTGATCATGAAGTTATCCATGTCCACAAAGCGGTTCAGGTTGGGGTCCCAGCCGATATCCGACATGTTGATGCCGATGGTGGTCCACCCGGCCTGGCTGGCTACATCCCGCATGTAGGCGGCCGTCATCCAGTCCTCGCCGGACTCCTCAACTTCGGAATGCGCCACGTGCAGTGTGCTCATGCCCGTGCGGAACTGCACCTTCTTCCATTGCCGGATCAACGCTTCGTGGATGCCGTTCCACTGGTCCTTCTCCGGGAAGACGTCCTGCAGCCAGAACCATTGGGCCACCGCTGCTTCGATCAGGCCGGTGGGAGTGTCCGCGTTGTACTCGAGCATCTTGGCAGGGCTGCCCTGACCGTCATAGATGAAGTCGAACCGGCCGTAGACGTCCACGTCGGCGGCTTGGAGCGACTCGGCGGCCAGTTCAAGTGCCTGCGGGCCGATGCCGATGTGTCCCATGGCCCCGGTGGCCAGGAACCGGGCGGCCTCCAGGCACATCTTGTGCATGTCCTCGGCCGTTACCTCAAGGGTCTCCACCTCGTCCATGGTGAATTCGTAGTACGCGGCCTCGTTCCAGTACTCAATCCTGCGGCCGTCCGGCATGGTGGTGGTGGAGAACACCAGGCCCTGATCTTCAATTTTCTGCTTCCACCCGGGCCTGGGCTCGCTCACCTTCCGCTTCACGCCTAACCCCCCGAGACTTTGCCGCCGCCGCCGGTACCGCTTTTGGCGCTCGTGCCAAAGCCGCCGCGGCTCACTGTTCCGCCCTGGGTGCTGTACCCGGTGGATGCTTTCGCCCCGCTCGGTACGGTCCTGGTGAAGTTGGGCGCCGTGGAGCGGTTTTGCCCGATGGCGGGGACGTAAGCGCCGCGGGAGAAGAAATACCAGGCATAGATGCCGCCGCCCCTCCCGGCGGAGCTGTTGCAGCTGGCGTCCTCCACGCGCTCGCCGGTTTCGTCGTTGAAACACACCTGGGCGTACTCGGGGTCGTCCTGGTTGCTGGCCACAATGGCGGTGATGGTGCCCGCAAGCAGCGCGGTTACGCCCAAACCGACGACGACGGTGCGCCGTTGGGAGCGCTTCTTCCGTGCCGCCGCCTCATCAAGTTGCTTTTCGCGGTCCCGGGCAAAGGGGTCCACCGGGGTGACGGGCTGGTTGAGGAGGTCCGGGCGCAGCTCCGGCTTGGGAACCTGCCACGGGGGAGGCTTGGGGGCGTCCCGGGCGGGGCTGCCGTCCGGTGTGGCACCGGACCCGCGGGCCGCGGCGGCCTGTTGGCCGTCACCCTTGGCTGGATCGTGCTCCGGATCCTTGTTCGGGTCCATGGCGTCCCCCTCAGTTGTCCACGTGAATTGGGCACAGCGCTGCACCCCCAATTGCAATCCTCGATTCAGCGTAGTCCCTGCGGCCCGCTGCTGCGAGCAGGCAACCCGGGAGAACTTCCCATAGCCGGAATGCCCGGCTGGGGCGGCACCGGCTACCTACACTGGTGCCATGGAAACCGCCTCTGTGCTCGCCGTCTGCCGTGTCCACCAGCTCGTGCCGGATGCCTCCAGTGTGGGGGTGACCGCCATCGACAAGCGTGCGGTGGAGGGGCCGGTAAAGGTGCACAAGCTGGGCCTTCAGGGCGATATCCAGGCGAACCGGGTACATCACGGCGGGCCGGACCAAGCCATCTACGCCTACTCGCAGGTGGACGCCGACTTTTGGGCAGCCAAGCTCGAGCGTGAGCTGCCGCCTGGGATCTTCGGGGAAAACCTTCGCGTCGCCGGGATCGACGCCACAGACGCCGTCATCGGGGAGCGCTGGAAGATCGGGCTCGTGGAGGTTGAGGTGACGTCGCCCCGCACCCCTTGCGCCACCTTCCAGCGTCGGATGGGGGAGCCCCAGTTCGTTAAGCGGTTCACCGGCGAAGGCCGGATAGGCGCGTACCTTCGGGTGATCCGTGTTGGCACCATCCGGGCGGGGGACCATATCCACCGGGTGTACGTCCCCAAGCACGGGGTCACCGTGGGTAAGTGGTTCAGCGAACCGGACAGGGAGTCCATGGAAGCATTGCGGGACGCCGAGGCCGACGGCGAGATCCGCCTGCAGCAGCCTGAGTTCAGGCAGAAATTCGCGCAGCTGGAGCGGCAGCTGGGCCGGTAACCGCACACCCTGGTGGCTGGTAGGCGAGCCGTGTGCGCAAGGTCACCGCCGCCGTCGTGCCCTCAATTACCGCTGGGACAGGTGCGTGCCCTACACTTGAAATATCCCCCACTCCGGAAATCCCTTATTCCTGCCCAATTCTTGAGGCAGGACTGGCAAGTGTTGGGGCCCGCTAACGCGATGCGGGCATTTTCATAGGGAGAGCCGGCTAAAGAAAACGCTGTACAGACTGCTGGGATAGCAGCCAAGAGATGCAGCGGGAAGTCCTGCCACGGGATTGCGAAAGCGCCGGACTTCTAAGTGACCGGCCGGTCAATGTATGCCCGGCACCCACGGCACACGTACTGCGGCCCCGCTCACCTCGGGTTGTGCCGCCTGGCCCCCTATGGATGAGGAATATTCTCCTATGCCCGAAAATCAAAACGACGCCACCTTCGAAGCGGCAACTGCCGAAACGGCAACGCCGGAAACCGCCGCTGTCGAATTCACCGAGGCCGCTGTTCCCGCAGCAGAGCCCGCCCCCGCAGCCGAAGCTTCTGTAGAAGCCGCCGCCGCACCCGCTGTTAGGGCCGAGGAAGTTCCCGCAGCTCCCGCAGCCAGCCCTGAGGAAGACGAAGAGGGCGTTAAGTTCGCCGACCTTGGCATCGACGGCCGTGTCCTCGCTGCCCTGCAGGATGTCGGCTACGAAAAGCCTTCACCCATCCAGGCAGCGACCATCCCGCTGCTGCTTGAAGGCCGCGACGTGGTGGGCCTCGCCCAGACCGGCACCGGTAAGACTGCAGCATTCGCAGTACCGGCGCTGTCCCGCCTGGCAGAGCTCCACGACCTGAACGGCCCGTCCCGCAAGACCCAGGCCCTGGTCCTGGCTCCCACCCGCGAGCTCGCGCTCCAGGTAGCGGAAGCCTTCACCTCCTACGCCAAGCACATCGACGACTTCACCGTCCTCCCTGTTTACGGTGGCTCCGCTTACGGCCCGCAGCTCGCCGGCCTTCGCCGCGGTGCACAGGTTGTTGTGGGTACCCCCGGCCGCGTGATCGATCACATCTCCAAGGGTTCCCTGGACCTCTCCGAACTCCAGTACCTGGTGCTGGACGAGGCTGACGAAATGCTGCGCATGGGCTTCGCCGAAGACGTGGAGCAGATCTTCCAGCAGACCCCGTCGGACCGCCAGGTTGCACTGTTCTCGGCCACCATGCCGAGCCAGATCCGCCGTATGTCCAAGCAGTACTTGAACAACCCGGCTGAGATCTCGGTGAAGTCCAAGACCACTACGGGCGCCAATACCCGCCAGCGGTACCTGCAGGTCATGGGGCCGCACAAGCTCGATGCTCTGACCCGCATCCTCGAGGTTGAAGAGTTCGACGGCGTTATCGCCTTCGTGCGCACCAAAATGGCCACCGAGGACCTGGCCGACAAGCTGAAGGCGCGGGGCTTCCAGGCTGCCGCCATCAACGGCGACATCCCGCAGCAGCAGCGCGAACGCACTGTTGACGCGCTGAAGGAAGGCCGCATCGACATCCTGGTGGCCACCGACGTCGCAGCCCGTGGCCTTGACGTGGAGCGCATCAGCCACGTGGTCAACTACGACATCCCGCATGACACCGAGTCCTACGTCCACCGCATTGGCCGCACCGGCCGTGCAGGCCGTTCCGGCGACGCCATCCTGTTCATGACGCCGCGGGAGAAGTACCTGCTGCGTTCCATCGAAAAGGCCACCCGCCAGCCGGTGGAGCAGATGCACCTGCCCACGGCCGAGTCCGTGAACACCCTGCGCCTGGGCAAGTTTGCCGAGAAGATCACCGAGACGCTGGCATCCGAGGACGTCTCAGCGTTCCGCGACCTCATTGCTTCCTACGAGGAAGAGCACAATGTCCCGGCTGCGGAGATCGCTGCAGCCCTTGCCGTGATGGCCCAGGGCGGCCAGCCGCTGCTCGTCAAGGAACTGCCCGCAGCTCCCGAGTTCCAGAAGCGCGAACGCGCCAAGGACGGCTTCGGCTCACGTGGACCGACCCGCACCCTCACCGAGGGAAACGCCACTTACCGGATCGCCGTGGGACGCCGCCAGCGCGTTATGCCCGGCTCCATCGTGGGCGCCATCGCCAACGAGGGCGGCATCTCCTCGGCCCAGATCGGCGGCATCGACATCCGCTCGGACCACTCCCTCGTGGAGCTTCCGGCGGACCTGAGCCCCGAGCAGCTGCGTGCCCTGTCCCGCACCCGGATCGGCGGCGAGCTGATCCACCTGGAGTTGGATAACGGCCGCAAGCCGTCCGGCGAGCGTGGCGCCTACCAAGGTAACCGCGGCGGCGACCGTGGGGGTTACTCCGGCGGCAGCGACCGTGGCGGCAACTTCAAGGGCAACGGCGGCTTCAAGAAGGAGTTCCGGAAGTCCGACGGCGAGCGCGGCGCTGCTGACCGTGGCGGCCGTTCGTACAGCGAGCGTTCAGAGCGCAGCGTCGGCGCCGACAGCGGTTCCAGCCGCGGCCAGGCCAGCGACTCCCGCTTCGGCGGCCACGGTGATGGCTCCCGCAAGCCCCGCCACGGCAACGAGGGCGGCCAGCGCGACTTCAACCGCAAGGGCAAGTGGTAACCGTCAGCTAGTCTGACACGTTCCCCCGGTGGGCCGGCTTTCGAGCCGGCCCACCGGCGTTTAAGCGCCTGAAGTTTCCACAACCGGGACATCCGGGCGGCCCGCGTCTCCGGACGTGGATAACAGAACCTCGCGGGGAGTGTGGGGATGGACACACTAACCCAAGTGCGCCGCCAAAAGGTCGCCCGCACTGGCTCGCCTGTGTTCGTTGAGGGTTCGGTTTTCCTTGATTTCCCGGCGTTTCCAGGCCATTGGCGGGGTGCAGGGCGACGGTTTTGATACCTCCTGACCTGCCCGGACGCCGATTTGTTGGTGGTGGAATCTTCCGGTAGAGTATTTACTCGTTGCCCCCCTAGCTCAGTGGTAGAGCGCGTTCTTGGTAAGAACGAGGTCACCGGATCGATTCCGGTGGGGGGCTCTGAATGAGAGCCTGTGTCAAGGCGGTTTTGACCGGCTTGACACAGGTTTTTCTCATTCGTGGCGGTGTAGCTCAGTTGGTTAGAGCGCACGACTCATAATCGTGAGGTCGGGAGATCGAGCCTCCCCACCGCTACAGAGAAAAACCCCCGGATTCCTTGAGATTCCGGGGGTTTTTTCCTTGCTTGGAAGTCCCTGGCGCGGCAGGATGTATGGCTGGCTCAAGGACAACAACGACATATGGGGCAGCGGGAGCGCCAACCCGGGGGCGGTGGTCTTCTCCAGCGCGAGCCGGGATTTCGTCGACCGGAACACCGGTGTGGTGCTGGTGACCGGGCAGGTGGGGCAAAAGTACTACCAGACCGACGACGCCGCAGTGACGACCGCGCCGGCGGGAATCATGGAGGCGACCGGGCGCACCATCGTGACCGACGCGGCGGCCGAGGTCCTCATCGACCTGCGGCAGCGCACCGAGCACCGCCTGGACGTGCTCTTCGCCAACATAGACGGCCTCGACGGGCCCAGGGCACGAAAGCGTGACAAGTTCACTGTTTCGCCGTAGCTTTGCCGCATCTGACGGATGGGGGAACACATGGACTTTGACGCGATCATGGTTCCGTTCAGGTGGGTTGTGTCCGTCATCATGATCGGCTTCCATGATGGGTTGAGCGCCGTCGGGATGCCGGCTGCCGGCGGCTGGACGTGGACGCTGTCCATCATTGGGCTGGTACTGGTGATACGTGCCGCCCTGATTCCCGTGTTCCTGAAGCAGCTTGACGCCCAAAGCCGGATGAGGCTCCTGCAGCCTGACCTGAAGACGTTGCAGGAAAAGTACCAAGGAAAAACGGACCCGCTTTCCCGCCAGTCAATGGCGCAGGAGCAGATGGCATTGTACAAAAAGCACGGGACCAACCCCTTCTCGGCCTGCCTGCCCATGCTGATCCAGGTGCCGTTCTTCTTTGCCCTGTTCCAGGTCCTTTCCGGCATCAGCACCCGGGCAAGGCAGGGGGAGGGGATCGGTGCGATGAGTCACGACCAGGTGGTGCAGTTCGACGAATCCAGCATTTTCGGCGCCCCGCTGACCGCATCCGTACTGCATGGCGGGGATGGCGACCAGGTCGCCGTTGTAGTGCTGACCCTGTTGATGATCCTTGCCATGAGTGCGGCGCAGTTCATCACGCAAAAACTGGTGATGGCGAGGAATGTGCCGGCCGGGGCCGAGGAAAGCCCGTTCATGCGCCAGCAAAAGATGCTGCTGTACATCCTTCCGGTGGTGTTCGCAGTGGGCGGGGTCTTCTTCCCCATCGGCGTCCTGGTCTACTGGACCGTCACCAACGCCTGGACCCTGGCCCAACAGTCCTTCGTCCGGGACCGGCAGGCACCGGACAGCAGGTAGGCCCGGAACTCTGCCCCGGGAGCCGCAGGCCTTACCAGGGACACGCGCCTCGGGCAGAATGGGCCCATGGCGCAGCTCATCTACTCCGGCATCACTTCCCTGGACGGATACGTGGCGGACAGCAGCGGCAACTTCGACTGGAGCGCTCCCGATGAAGAAGTCCATGCCTTCGTCAACGATCTCGAGCGCGACGCCGGAACGTACCTTTTAGGGCGTCGTATGTACGAGGTTATGTCAGTCTGGGAAACGATGGGCGGTCCCGATGATCCGCCGGTCATCCAGGACTTCGCCCGTATCTGGCAAGGGGCAGACAAAGTTGTCTACTCAGCTTCGCTGGCCAATCCCACCACCCCCCGCACCCGCCTGGAACGGGCCTTCGACCCCGGGGCCGTGAGCGAGCTGAAGGCCAGCGCAGGCGGCAGCATCAGCATCGGCGGCGCCACACTGGCCGCTGCTGCGCTCCGGGCGGGGCTCGTGGACGAGTGCCAAATCTTCCTCAACCCGGTAGCCGTGGGAGGAGGACTGCGGTTCCTTCCGGACGGCCTGAACCTGCGGCTCGAACTGCAGGAGGAGCGCAGGTTCCGCAACGGCGTGGTGTACCTCAGGTACCGCACCGTCCTCTGAGCCTGTTCAGTCCCAACGCGCCGGGGGTGTGGCATCCGCGGGGCGGGGGGCAGAATGGGGCCATGACCCGAATCGCAATCATCGGCGGCCACGGCAAAGTGGCCCTCCACCTGTCCACCCTGCTCACCGAAGAGGGCCACAGCGTCACCTCGTTTTTCCGTAACCCGGACCATACGTCCGACGTCGCGGAGACGGGCGCAACGCCGTCGGTCCTTGATATTGAGAATTCGACGACGGCGGCAATCGCCGAGGCGCTGCAGGGCCACGACGCCGTGGTCTGGTCCGCGGGCGCGGGCGGCGGGAACCCGGCCCGCACGTACGCCGTGGACCGGGATGCTGCCATCCGGTCGATGGACGCCGCAGCGCAGGCGGGAGTGAACCGCTATGTGATGGTGTCCTACCTGGGAGCCCGCAAGGACCACGGCGTGCCGGAGAGCAACGGCTTCTTCGCCTACGCCGAAGCCAAAGCTGCCGCTGATGACTATCTTCGCGGCACCAACCTCGCCTGGACCATCCTGGGGCCCGGCACCCTGACGGACAAACCCGGCACCGGCTCGATCAAGGTGGACCCCGAACCGGGAGAGGGGGACCGGGGAACGTCGCGCAGCAACACGGCGATCGTGGCGGCTGCGGTACTGGACCTGCCGGAGACGGCTGGCCGGATGATTGAATTCTGCGACGGCTCGCTGCCGGTTGCCGCCGCGCTGGAGTCACTTAGCTGACTGCCCCAGCCAGCTCCAGGTCCAAGGAGTTCCTCTCCACATAGTCCAAGCCGGCGCGCACAGCACCGACGGTGACGATCGAGTCGCCCAGCGGCGATACCGCCACCCGCGGCGGCGTGGCGGTGAACTCCTTCAGCTTCCCGGCAATCGGTTCCAGCAGCACCCCGGCGGAGTTGGCCACTGCGCCGCCAATCACCACCAGCTCAGGGTTGAGCATCGTCGCCACCGCGCCAATCACCCTGGCCATCCTGTCGGCCAGGCGGTCGAGGATCTTCAGGGCCACGGCATCCCCTTCAGCGGCGGCTGCAAAGACGTGCTCAGCTTCCGCGCCGCCATGCTGCAGGTGGGCGCGAAGGGACGTCCTCGCCTTGCCGGCGAGGGCTTGTGCGGCCCAGACCCTGGCGAGGCTTGCGATACCGAACGTGTCGCCCACACCCTGGACCTGTTCGAGGAATGCGAGCTCGCCGGCGCCGCCGCGGCTGCCGTGGAGCAGCCGCCCGCCGTCGAGCATCCCTGCACCCAGGCGTTCGCTGGCAAGAATCACGACGACGTCCTCGACTCCCGCCGCAGCACCCCGCCAGCGGTCCCCAAGGGCTGCAAGGTTGGCGTCGTTTTCCAGCAGCACTGTCCAGCCGTGCCGCTCCCGCAGCGCTGACTTCAGGCCGACGTCGAACAGTCCCCAGAAGTGCTGGGTCACCAGCACGTCCCCGTTTCGGTCCACGGGGGCAGCGATGCCGGCGGCTACCGCCAGGACAGAATCGGGCGAGGCGCCCGCGCTGTCCAGGGCCATCAGGGCCGCGCGGTCGATGACGGAGACGCGTTCCTCCGCCGATATCTCCGCATCCGGGAACGGCAGGCTTGACTTGCCAAGGACGTCCCCGCGGAGATCGGACACCACCACCGTTGCCTTGGACACCCCGACGTCCATGCCCAGTACGTAGCCGGCCCGTTCGTTCAGCTCGAAACGCCTGGCGGGTCGACCCTTCTGGTACCCGCCAAAAGCCCGCTGGTTTTCCAGCTCCCGGATCCAACCCCGTTCTTTGAGGTCTTCACAGACCGCGATGGCTGTGGCACGCGTCAGTCCCGTTGCTTCCATGACCGCCGTGACGGTCACGTCGCTGGAGGAGCGCATGAACTCCAGCACGGAACCGGCACTGACCCTGCGCAGCAGCTGCGGTGTTGCCGCGGCCGTATCAGCCATGCTGTTGACCTTTCCGTACGTCGCGCCAGATAATGATCGGGCAACTAAATTTAGAGTCAAAATAAATATAGTCGACAAGAAGCAAAGGATCACCCCTTGTCCACCACCGCCACACTGGCAACCCTTTCCGATTCCGACCGCCTGGCCGATCCAAACTGGTGGCGCCAGGCCTCCGTGTACCAGATCTACCCGCGGAGCTTCGCGGACTCCAACGGCGACGGCATCGGTGACCTCAAGGGCATCACCTCGAAGGTCCCGTACCTGAAGTCGCTGGGGATCGACGCCGTCTGGCTGAGCCCGTTCTACCCCTCGGCGCTGGCAGACGGCGGCTACGACGTGGATGACTACCGCGATGTGGATCCGAAGCTGGGAACCCTCGAGGATTTCGACGAGATGGCCAACGCCCTGCATGAGGCCGGCATCAAGCTCATCGCGGACATTGTGCCCAACCACTCCTCGGACCGGCACGAGTGGTTCAAGGAAGCACTCGCCTCACCCAAGGGTTCACCCGCCCGTGACCGCTACATCTTCCGTGATGGCAAGGGCCCCAACGGTGAGTTTCCGCCGTCAGACTGGGACTCCGTTTTCGGCGGCCCCGCCTGGGAGCGCATCACCGAACCCGACGGCACCCCTGGGCAGTGGTACATGCACATCTTCGCCAAGGAGCAGCCGGACCTGAACTGGTCCAACCGGGAAATCCGCGAGGACTTCCTCAAGACCCTGCGGTTCTGGTCCGACCGGGGCGTTGACGGGTTCCGGGTGGACGTCGCCCACGCACTCACGAAAGACCTCACTGAACCCCTGCTCTCGAAGCTGGAATTGAGCGCGGCCAACACCGGTGTGGACGGATTCGACGACGGCACCCACCCCTTCTGGGACCGCGACGAGGTCCACGAGATCTACGCCGAATGGCGCGAGGTGTTCAACGAGTACAACCCGCCGCGCACTGCCGTCGCCGAAGCCTGGGTCCACGCGACCCGGCGTGCCCGCTACGCCAGCCCGCAGGGCCTCGGCCAGGCCTTCAACTTCGACCTGCTGCAGGCCGACTTCGACGGCGCCGAGTACCGCGAAATCATCACCCGGAACCTCGCCGAGGCTGCCGCCACCGGCGCCTCCTCCACGTGGGTCTTCTCCAACCATGACGTTGTCCGACACGCCACCCGCTACGGCCTGCCCCAGGTCTCCAAGGGCAAGGAGCGCACCAAGGGCCAGGACGGCAAGGACTGGCTGCTCGCCGGCGGCCCTGCCGGAGAGCTGGACGTGGAGCTTGGTGAACGCCGTGCCCGCGCCGCCACACTGCTGATGCTCGCCGTCCCGGGCTCCGCGTACCTGTACCAAGGCGAGGAACTTGGCCTCCAGGAAGTGGCCGACATCCCAGAGTCGGAGCGGCAGGACCCGTCCTTCTTCCGTAACAAGGGTGTGGAAATCGGCCGCGACGGCTGCCGCGTGCCGCTGCCCTGGAAGGTGGAAGGAACCTCCTTCGGCTTCGGCGCCGGCGGCGCGCACCTGCCCCAGCCCGACTGGTTCAGCAAGTACGCGGTGGAGGCACAGGACGGTACCCAGGGCTCCACCGTGGAGCTGTACCGCGCCGCCCTGAAGCTCCGCCGCGAACTGCAGACCGACGAGGATCTGGAATGGGTCGAGACCGGCACCCCGGACGTCCTGCACTTCCGCCGCCCCAACGGCTGGCAGTCAGTGACCAACTTCGGGGACACCGCCGTCGACCTTCCGGCAGGCACGGTCCTGGCCAGCAGCGCCCCCCTTGAGGACGGCAAGCTGCCCGCCAACACCACCGCGTGGCTGCGCTGATGTCATCACCATGCCTCGCGGGGTGCAC
Source organism: Arthrobacter sp. ZGTC412 (assembly GCF_002929215.1). Lineage (GTDB taxonomy): Bacteria > Actinomycetota > Actinomycetes > Actinomycetales > Micrococcaceae > Arthrobacter. Next base: position 566,679 of record NZ_PJII01000001.1, on the reverse strand, counting down.
AGCCTGATGCAGGAGCTGAGCTGATGCAGGAACTGATCTATGGCTGCATGGGCCTGGGCGGCAGCTGGTCCGACGAGCCGCACGCAGGTGAGCATGTGGACGAGGCCGCTGCCGCCGTCGAGGCCGCGCTGCACGCGGGGATCACCCTCTTCGACCACGCGGACATCTACCGGAGCGGCAAATCCGAGGCAGTCTTCGGCGAAGTGCTGGCCGCAACACCCGGGCTTCGGGACCGCATCCGGTTGCAGACCAAGTGTGGCATCAGGCTGAACGAACGCGGCCTGCAGACACATTACGACCTCAGCCGTGAGGCCATCCTGGAGCGGGTCAACGAAAGCCTGAAGCGGCTGCGGACGGACTATGTGGACATCCTGCTGCTGCACCGCCCGGACCCCCTGGCAGACCCCGCAGAGGTGGGCGCCGCCGTCGGGCAGCTGATGGCCGAAGGAAAGGTCCGGCAGCTGGGTGTGTCCAACATGTCCGGAGCGCAGATTGAGGCGCTGCAGGACCGGCTGGAAACCCCGGTGGTGGCGAACCAGCTGGAGATGAGCCTGCTCAAGCGGGCCTGGCTGGAAAGCCAGGTGCTGGTCAACCACGCCGAGCACCTGGACTACAGCTTCCCGCACGGCACGCTGGAGTACTGCGTCCGCAACTCGATCACCCTGCAGGCCTACGGCTCCCTGGCCCGCGGCTTGTACACGGGCGCGGAACAGGACAGCCCGACGTCGGCAGAAGCCGCCACTGCGGAGCTGGTGGCGGAGCTCGCCGGGACGTACGGCAGTTCGGGGGAGGCGGTCCTGCTGGGCTGGCTGATGAAGCACCCGGCGGGTATCGCCCCGGTGATCGGAACGGTCAACCCCGGCCGGATCCGTGCCTGCGCTGACGCTGCCCGCGTGGCCCAGGCCATGAGCCGGGCAGACTGGTACCGGCTCTGGGTGACGGCGCGGGGCACCAACATCCCCTGACCCGCCCCAACCAGGTAGCAGCAGGTGTCGTTATGAAGCCCATAACGACACTTGCTGCTACCTACATCCAGGAGACCTCGTGTCATATCCGGTTTAGTTCGTATTGAACCTCACACGGGGGCCGATTTCTGCGCAATGCCGGTTGCCGGGCGGATACGGTAGATACATGACGTCTACCATCGCCACCGAGACCGTAAGGCCGGAACGCAATATCCCAGCAGAGATAGCCCGCTCATGGCTCCTTGTAAATGCCATGAAGACCGAGCTTTTTGACCAGTCGGCCGGGTCCCGCGCCGACTCGATCATCCTGGATATTGAAGATGCCGTAGACCCCTCCCAGAAGGACCACGCACGGAACAACGTGGTTGACTGGCTGACCGCAGGCGGAAAGGCCTGGGTCCGGATCAACGATGCCACCAGCCCCTTCTGGGCCGCCGACCTCGCCGGCCTCCGCGGGACTCCCGGCCTCCTCGGCGTGATGCTCGCCAAGACCGAGTCCGCCGACCAGGTCACCGAGAGCTTCCACCGCATGGACGGCAAGACACCCGTCATCCCGCTGGTGGAATCGGCCGTCGGCATCGAGGAAGCCAACAACATTGCCAAGGCCCAGGGCGCTTTCCGCTTGGCCTTCGGCTCCGGTGACTTCCGCCGCGACACCGGCATGGCCGCCACGGCTGAGGCGATGGCCTACCCGCGCGCCAAACTGGTGGTAGCCAGCCGCGTCGGCAACCTCCCGGGCCCCATTGACGGCCCCACCGTCGGCACCAACCACCCCATCCTGCGGGAGCAGACCGGCGTCACGGTGATGATGGGCATGACCGGCAAACTCTGCCTCGCCATCGACCAGACCCCCGTCATCAACGAGGTCATCAGCCCCACACCGTCGGACGTCGCCTGGGCCACTGACTTCATGGCCGACTTCGAAGCCAACGGCCGCGTCATCCGCGACGGCTCGGACCTGCCCCGCCTGGGCCGCGCCGAGAAGATCATGAAGCTCGCGGTAGCCTTCGGTGTGCAGCCCGCGCTCTAGCACCCACAAGTTCCACCTCAGGAGACCCCGTGACCGATACCCGTTATCTGGTCCACGGGGTCTTTTGGCCTGCGCCGCCAGCGTCCTGTCCGGCACTGCGGCTGCAGGCCCCGGACGGCACTTTCCGGGAGATAGCGCTCGACGGCGGCACCCGCCTGGGTTTTCGGCTCGCCACCGAGGGGAAGTCCTGCCTGGGCCACCACCGTGTGCATGGCCCCGCCCACCGGGACCACGTCCTGTGTGCCGGGCAATCACCGGCGGCCCGCGGGAACCAATGCGAGCGGTGCTTTGTGGCGGACGACTTCCGGCTGATGCACGACTTCCACCGGGCCGGCGGCGTCCCGCCTGGCTTGCGAAGCTATTTGATGCAGCCGCACTGGCTTTACGTCGCCACCTTCGCCAACGGGGCAAGCAAGGTAGGTACTGCGTCTGACCTTCGGAAGTGGCAACGGCTCGCCGAACAGGGCGCCGTGGCGGCGAGCTATGTGGCCCGCGCGGCGGACGGACGGGTGGTGCGGATCCTTGAGGACCTGGTAACGCGCGACGGCGGGCTTCCGCAGCAGGTGCGGTCCGCGGCCAAGGCCGCCGCCCTTGCCGCCCCGGCTCCTGCTTCGGAGCTCACCGCCCGCAACGCGGCGCTTGCAACCACCGCGCGCCGGGTCATCTCCGCGGCAGGCGAAGACGGTTTCGAGGTGGTGGACGAAGGCTGGAGCAGGCCCGGACTGGCGGAACGGCTGTGCTCCGGAACCGCCCGGCACGCCTACCCCCACACGCTGGCCTCCGGGCAGCACGGGTTCACCATCCGGTCCATCTGCGGCAGCTTCGTGCTGGCAGCCCTCGATGACGCCGACCTGGAATTCGTGGTGGATCTTGGCCAGCTCAAGGGCCGCACCATCGAAGTGGGCCACTACACCTCCGAGGTGCCGGCCGTCCAGGAAGCGCTGTTCTGACTTTCTACAGCGGACGTCGGGGCCGGCCCCGGATGTGTCCCAGTAGACTTACAGGGTGCTGAACGAATTTTGGGCCACCGCGCCCACCCGCTATAAAGTCCTGGTCTTCAGCGCGATGGGACTGATCGCCGTCGGCATCATCCTGAACCTGGTGGGGAACACCAGCGGCAACTCCGGCCTCGCCACCGCATCCCTTCCGCTGATTGGCCTTGGCCTCGTCCTGCACATCGCCGGGATCGTGGTCCGCGGCCAAACCATCCGCAGGAACCTGCGCCGGTAACCTTTCGGGCCGCGCCAAGCCTGACGATAGGCTTGAGCCCATGACTATCAATCCGGACCTGCAGGGCCGAAGCTACCCTGCCGCAGAGGTGTACGACGTCGACCGCGAGAAAATCCGCGAGTTCGCCCGCGCCGTGAAAGCCACCCACCCTGCGCACTTCGACGTCGACGCCGCCAAGGCCCTGGGCCACACGGACCTGGTTGCCCCGCCCACGTTCGCGATCATCATCGCCCAGCGCGCCGACGCCCAGCTCATCGAGGATCCCGAGGCAGGCATCGACTTCTCCCGCGTGGTCCACGCCGACCAGCGCTTCATCCACCACCGGCCCATCCTGGCCGGCGACCGCCTGGTGGCGGAACTCCACGTGGACGGGGTCCGGGCCATGGGCGGGGGAGCGATGATCACCACCCGCTCGGAAATCTTCGCCCTCGGTGCCGACGATTCCAAGGAACCCGTTACCACCACCACGTCATCCATCCTGGTCCGCGGAGAGGGACAGTAACCATGAGCCCAAGCTTTAACGAACTCAGCGCCGGCCAGGAAATCGGCAGCCGCACCATCCAGGTCACCCGCACCGACCTGGTCAAGTACGCCGGCGCTTCCGGCGACTTTAACCCCATCCACTGGAACGAGACCTTCGCCACCGGCGTGGAGCTGCCCGGCGTCATCGCGCACGGCATGTTCACCATGGGCTCCGCCGTTCAGCTGGTCACCGACTGGGCCGGCGACCCGGCCGCCGTCGTCGACTTCCAGACCCGCTTCACCAAGCCGGTCATGGTCACCGACACCACGGGAACCGCCGAGCCCGGCGCCACCATCGAGGTCAGCGGCACCATCGGAAAGCTCGACGCCGACGCCGGCACCGCCCGTGTCGACCTCACCGTAGTTTCCGCCGGGCAGAAAGTCCTGATGAAGGCCCAGGCAGTCGTCCGGCTCAGCTGAGCAGGGAAGCCCGGCCCGACTTTCCCGATAGTGTTGTTGGGTGACTTCCACTCTGCTTTCCCAGCTCACCACGGCCGCCGTCGGAGGCCCGGCCGGTGCCTTCATCGAGGCCCGCACCGAGGCTGAGATCATCAACGCGGTCCGCATTGCGGACGCATCCGGCGAACCGCTGCTGATCCTCAGCGGCGGTTCCAACCTGCTGATTTCCGACGACGGGTTCCCCGGCACCGTCGTCAGGATCGCCTCAGAAGGGTTCACCGTCAATGCGGAGGATTCCTGCGGCGGCGTGGCTGTGGTGGTGCAGGCCGGGCACAACTGGGACAAGCTGGTGGAGCACGCGGTCCTTCATGCGTGGTCGGGGATCGAGGCCCTCGCGGGCATCCCGGGCTCTACCGGGGCAACTCCGGTACAGAACGTGGGCGCTTATGGCTCTGATGTTTCCCAGACCATCGCCGCAGTCCGCACCTGGGACCGCCAGCGGAACGCCGTGAAAACCTTTACAAACTCGGAGCTGAAGTTCGGCTACCGCGACTCCATCCTCAAGCAGACCACCGTCAACGGCTCACCCCGCTACGTGGTGCTCACAGTCGAGTTCCAGCTGCCGCTGGGGCGCATGAGCGCACCGGTCCGGTACGCGGAGCTGGCCCGGTCGCTGGGCGTGGAACAGGGAAAGCGCGCCTACTCCACCGACGTGCGCCGCGAAGTGCTCCGGCTGCGGGCTTCCAAGGGCATGGTGTGGGATCCCGAGGACCGGGACACGTACTCTACGGGTTCGTTCTTCACCAACCCCATTGTCCCGGCCGAGGTCGCTGCGGCTCTTCCCGAGGGGGCGCCACGTTATCCGGCAGGCCAGGACGGGTTGGTTAAGCTCTCCGCAGCCTGGCTGATCGACCAATCAGGCTTCAGCAAGGGCTTCGGCCTGGAGCCGGGCAGCGTCAGCGGGGGCCGCGCGTCCCTGTCCACGAAGCACACCCTCGCCATCACCAACCGCGGCTCGGCCAGCGCGGCGGACGTGGTGGCCGTGGCGCGCGAGGTTCGTTCCGGCGTCGAACAGCGCTTCGGAATCAAACTGCACCCGGAGCCGTTGCTTATCGGCTTGGAACTGTAGCCCGCGCCTCGTCAGGTTCTCCGTTCCGGGCCCCCTTTGAGGCGTTGCCGAGTCCCATCATGGCGGAGGCCCAGCCGGCGCTGGCCAGGTACAGCCCCATAAACAGCCAGACGAGGAGGCCGGGGGCCAGCGGGTTGGCGATAGCGGCCATGACGCAGGTCCCGAGACCCCCGGCGGCGATGGCGAGGGACAGGACCCAGAGGACCTTCCCGGACCGGGGGTGCTGGTGCCAGTCACGGATGATGTGCAGGCCGTTCCGGTTTACGCTGATGCCGGGAAAGAGTACCGCGTAGCCGCCGCCCAGGCTTAAGGCGAGGGGTGGAAGGAGCAGCAGAGGGTCAGAACGCCCGCTAGCCAGGAAGGCGGACAAGGAGGCCAGCCCCAGGCCCGTTCCGGCCAGGACAGACACTGTCCCGCCAGTCATCCACCGCTTCGTTCTTAAATCAAGCAACTGCCACAAACTCCCCAAAGTCATGCTTCTACCCTAGCCGTCATGTCGGCGGGCGAGTACGGAGCCTAGGATGGGCCCATGGCTGCGAGGGTGGGAAACCGACTTGACCGCCGGAGCATGGGCAGGCTGCGGCTGGCGTCCCAACGGCTGGTGCCGCTTCAGGCCACGCCGCCGCCGGTGGTACCTGATGTCGCCGCCTCCGTGGCGGAGACGGTCCGGTGGATGACAGCGATGCAGGCCCAGGATCTGCAGGCCGCCCTCTGGGCTGTTGGCGTCAGGGTTCCCGGAGCGCGCCTGGGCGATGTGCGGTCCGCCCTCGATTCGGGTGCCGTGGTGCGGTCGTGGCCGATGCGGGGAACCTTGCACCTTGTAGCGCCGGAGGACCTGCACTGGATGCTGGACCTCACCGCAGAGCGCCTCACGAAGAGCATCGCCGCCCGGCACCGCGAACTGGGCATCACGTGGGCTGACATAGAGAAGTCCCGCGACATCGCACTGGAGCGGGTTGCCGGCGGCGGGGCTGCCAGCCGTGCGGAGCTCTTCCAGGCTTTCGACGACGCCGGGCAGGCAACCCAGGGCCAGCGGGGCATCCACATCCTGGGGACATTGTGCAGGCATGGCTGGCTCGTGCAGGGGCCGCTGGCCGGAAACCAGCAGTTGCTTGTGGACTTCGAGAGCTGGATCCCGGTGTCGCGGAAATTCGAACGGGAGGAGGCGATCGCCGAGTTCACGCTGCGCTACTTCCGGAGCCACGGCCCCGCGACTATCCGGGACTTCGCCTGGTGGACGCAGATTCCCCTGACAGAGGTTCGGGCGGCGTTCGAGGAGATTAAAGACCAGTTGGTGGAGCTCGAGTTTGAGGGCACCAGCTACTGGTTGTCCCCGGAGGCAGCGGCACTGCTCGGCGGCGGTGTACCCGGCCAGCGGTCCGTCCTCCTGCTGCCCGGCTTCGACGAGTCTGTGTTGGGTTACACGGACAGGAGCCTCGTCCTTAAACCGGAGTATTTCAACAGGATCGTCCCCGGCGGCAACGGCATCTTCAAGAAGACCGTGGTGGCCGGGGGAGAGGTGATAGGCACATGGGCGCGGGAAGGCACAGGCCCGCGCGCCGCCGTCGTGCCCGAGCTCTTCGACGAGACAAAGCCCCTTGGGGTAACAGCCCAGGCTGCCTTCGCCCGCGCCGCCAAGCGTTACCTGGCGTTCCTCAACGCCTGACAACAAAAGCGGCCCTGCCCCGCGCGAGCGGTCCTGCCCCGCGCGAGCGGTCCTGGGCAGGACCTTCAGACGGGGCAGGGCCGCTCGTGAGCAGCGGAAGGGCTAAAGGTTTCCGGTGGCGATGTTGAGCATGCGGCGCAGCGGCTCGGCGGCGCCCCAGAGGAGCTGGTCGCCCACCGTGAAGGCGCTGATGTACTGCGGGCCCATCTCCATCTTGCGGATGCGGCCTACGGGGATGTCCAGGGTGCCGGACGCTGCCACGGGGGTCAGCTCCGCCATGGAGGCTTCCTTGGTGTTCGGGACCACCTTGGCCCACTGGTTGTCCTCGGCCAGGAGCTTCTCGATCTCGGCGACGGACAGGTCCTCGCGGAGCTTCAGGGTCAGCGCCTGGGAGTGGGAGCGCATGGCACCGATGCGGACGCAGAGGCCGTCCATGATGACCCGGTCCTGGTCGGAGGTGCCGAGGATCTTGTTGGTCTCCACCCCGGCCTTCCACTCTTCCTTGGACTGCCCGTTGCCCAGGTCCGCGTCGATCCAGGGGATCAGGGAGCCGGCCAGGGGGACGCCGAACTGGGTGGCGTCGATGGCTGACCGCTGGTGGGCCAGGACCTTGCGGTCGATGTCCAGGATGGCCGACGCCGGGTCGTCCAGTTCTGTGCTGACCTCGGCGTTGAGCGTGCCGAACTGGCTAAGGAGCTCCCGCATGTGCCGGGCGCCGCCGCCGGATGCGGCCTGGTAGGTCATGGAGGTGCCCCATTCGACCAGGTTGTTCTTGAACAGCCCGCCGAGGCCCATCAGCATGCAGGACACGGTGCAGTTGCCGCCGATGAAGTCCTTGGTCCCGTTAACCAGGCCCTTGTCGATAACGTCGCGGTTGATCGGGTCCAGGACGATGATGGAGTCGTCATTCATGCGCAGGGTGGAGGCGGCATCGATCCACAGGCCGTCCCAACCCCCGCTGCGCAACTCGCCGTGGACCTGCTTGGTGTAATCCCCGCCCTGGGCGGTGACGATAATGGGCAGCTTAGCCAGCGTGTCGACGTCAAACGCGTTCTCAAGCTCGCCTGCACCCTCAGCGAAAGAAGGCGCGGCACCTCCCGCGTTGGAAGTGGAGAAGAACACCGGGTTGATGTTGGCGAAGTCGCCCTCGTCCTGCATGCGCTGCATGAGGACGGAACCGACCATGCCGCGCCATCCGACCAGGCCGACGGAAGGGGTAGCTGCTGTAGTCATTCGTACAGTTTAGTCGCCGGTACTGGCACAGCGCAGTCGGTTACGTCACTGCCCACGTTCCGGGTGTAGCCACCGGCGGTTCACTGGGACACATTGCCTGCGCCTGGCTCCAGTGCCTGCCGCTCTTTCCGTAGCTTTTTGGCACGGTACTCGTCCCTCGCCATACCGAAGGTATACAAAACTCCAAAACCTCCTAGCGCGGTGAGAAACAGGGCGCCCCAAAAGGGCGGCTCGCCGCGGCCCATAGGCGCTAGCAGTACTACCAGGGAAAGAACGAGCAGGAGACCCATCACCGTGGTGAGGATTCCCATTCCCCGCCAGGTTCTGACCTGCGCTTGGCCCCGCCCGGGCGAGAAACCGATCTCGTCAGCGGAATAGCTGTGGAGTTCACCGGCATCGGTCCTTCGCAACACCCGCTTCTCGCCACGGGCGAGCGCTTCCTTGTGCTCGGCGTACACGGCCTCGTTGCGCCGCTCAGCCTCCCGATCGAAAACCATCGGCAGGTTGCACCCTTACCAGTCGAATTGCTTGGCTGTTGGTTCCGGAATTCCGCGCTCTGCGCGCAGGCGTTTGGCCTTGGCGGCGACTCCGGCCATTCGGGCAGCATAGAGCACGCCGCCCGCGCCGGCCACGGTCAGGATCAAGGCACCCCACATGGGATCCTGGCCTCTGCTGGTGGGTCCGGCCACCAGCAGTACGGAGAACACCGACAATGCCGCGAGGAACACAGCCATCACCAGGAACCCGCCTGCGGACCGTACCTGCGGGTGGGAGCTTGCGGTTACCACGCCGAGTTCGTCCTGCGCATAGCTGTGCAGCGCGCCATCCACCGTACGGAACAGGACACGTTTTTCTCCGCGCGCCAGCGCCTGCTCGTGAAAGGTACGGACCTGATCGTCCGGTGTGAATGCGCTGCCGGAAGTATTGCCCGGATTGCCGTTCTGCATGCTAGTCCTGTCGAATCAATCGGATGTGGTCCAACACCTGGTCGTCGGTGAGGCCAGAAATTTCGCGGATCGGCTCGGAGGGGGCATCAAGGCTGCCGTAGCCCACTATCCAGCCTTCCCCACCCCGTTTGACCAGTAGTTGCTTGCCGTCGGCACCCTGGAACAGGCGGATGGTGGCTCCGCCATCGGGGTTGTCTTCAAGATGCTTGCGGACAATGAAGAAGTTGGCTTCTGCAGGGGTGGTATCCGGACGCTGCGCCATCGCGAACCAGCTGAGGTAAGCCCTTGGCTGCAACAGGATCCGGTACTCGGGTGACTCGACGGACAGGACGTTGTCCACGGAGCCGGCGGTGAGGAGGTTGATCTGCACCAGCTTGTCCGCCTCCGTGAGGGCATGGGTAACGGCCGCCACCGGACCGTCGACGGAGAGTTCCCTGTCCCCGCCTACGCTGGCGGCGCCACGGGCCACCAAGGACGAAGCGCCCGCCGAAAGCAAAGAGGCATCATCGAGTTCGCCCTCCAGCCGAAGTGCCTTCGCCGAGGCATTGGCTGCAGGGCCGCGCCGCAGGTTCAGGAGCACAAGGAGTTCGGCGAAGCCAAAACCGATCGCGTCCGGAAAGCCTTGGCCAGCGCTTGAGGAATGGGCTGTGGTTGTTTCAGTCACTGGTTCTTCTCCTCAGTTCTCAGAAGCCGAAAAAGTCGCCGACGGCGTCCACACCGTCACTGATGGCGCCGCCAACGGCCTCGGCTCCATCGGCGATCTTATCCCCGACGTAATTCACGGAATCATGGATGACGGGGACGTTGTCATAAAGGGCAAGGGCACCACTGGCCACCATGCACGCAGTACCAGCCGGCGGCGGCAGGAACGAGCCGGCGCCCAACAGGGCTTTGGTGGTGGAGTAGGCGGCGGAGCCGTAGTCGCCCTCCTGGAAGTTGTTATAGGCGTCCATGCTGTCCAGGCCGACGCCCACAACGCCCAAACCCTTGCTGAACCCATCGAGGTACTTGAAGGCGGTGGATCCCTCGGCGAGGTTCAGGATTTCGTGGAACTTGCCTTCAAACAGGCTGTTGGACAGGTTGAAGAACTTGCTGAATTCGTTGGAATTCTGGAAGGCCCGCCATGCTGCCGGATCCAGGAAATCGGAGATGCGCGACTTGTGCAGCATGGCAGCGATGTCGAACACGCCGGCCCGAATGTTCGGGAACGCTTTAGTGAGGCCGTAGATGTCCCATCCGTCACGGAAAGGCGAGTCGGGGTCTGCCAGCCAGTCGGGACCCCAGGGGTTGTTGCTCCCCTGGCCGGGGACTTGCCCGCCTGGTCCGTTGCCGCCCGGTGCCCCGGCGCCCGTATTGCCGGCCCCGGCGGTCGCACTCGCTTTTTCCTGCTCGTCGGCATGCGTCAGCAGCAGTTTGGACTCCTGCTGCAGGCGCATGGCCGTCTTCTGCAGAAGCGTCCGGTGGCTGCTGTTCCAGTCCGACCGGAAGCGCGAGGCGTCCTGGCCTTTCCAGGCCGTACTGTTGTTGATGTGGCCGCTCAGTTGCTGCGACTGCTGCTGCAGCTGGTCAGCTGCCTTGCTGAATTGCCGCGCCAAGGTGCGCAACTGCTCGACGTCGGCACCCCACAAAGTTCCTGCCATCCGGCATCCCCCCAATATTGTCCAAACAGCAGTCCCTCAGGCTGCAGGCTTCAGCCTATGCCAGTAGGCGACTAGCCGCGATGGGGTGACCTCCCCATGCGCCGCGGCCACACGCCACCGGGGGCTAGCTGCGTTTGGACTCCTCCAGCACAGCGGCCTTCCGGGCCCGCAGCGCAAAGAACGCCCCGAACGCGAACGCCTGCGTCACCACCACGAGCACGATGGCGCCGGCGATCTTGTTGCCGCCCAGGATCATGGTGAACCCCACGATGGCGGACAGCAGCGCCAGCAGGGGGAGCAGCATGTAGCCCAGCACAAAGAGGGTTTCCGGTTTCTTTAACATGCCTAGCCTTCAGTCCTTGACCATTTGGTGAATCTGTAGCGTGTTCCGTTGGCAGCCGTCAGCCAGCCGTCCGGCGGGACAGAAGCGGCAGCCACCCAGCTCGTGCCAAGCTCGGGCGCAAAGGTATCGCCGTCGGCATCGACGTCGATGGTGGTGACCACCGCGACGTTGGCGAGCTCGGTGGACTGGCGGAAAATTTCCCCGCCGCCCAGGATCCAGACGGTTCCGCCGCCGTCGACGAACTGGGACTCAAGGAGGGCGTCATCAAGGGAGGAAACCACGACGGCGCCCTCCGCCTCGGGCGTGTCGGCCCAGCTTTTTTGCCGGGTGACCACAATGTTCGTCCGGCCGGGCAGGGGGCGGTACTTCTCGGGAAAGGACAGCCAGGTCTTGCGCCCCATCACCACGGGGTGGCCCGTGGTGAGCCGGTTGAAGTGCTTCAGGTCCTCCGGCAGGTGCCAGGGCATGTCCCCGTCCTTGCCGATCACGCCGTCCGAAGTTTGCGCCCATACGAGCCCCACGCCTGTCACGGAAGCGGCCAGCTCCTCGGTAAAGGACTGCGGATCGGTGAAGTTTTCCGTGCTCATACGGCGATCGGGGCCTTGATGGTGGGGTGGTGCTGGTAGCCGACCACCTCGAAGTCCTCCAGCGTGTAGTCGAAAATCGAGGCCGGCTTGCGGGTGATCTTCAGCTGCGGGTACTCGTACGGTTCGCGTTCCAGCTGTTTGAGGACCTGGTCCATGTGGTTTTCGTAGATGTGGACGTCACCGCCGGTCCAGACGAACTCGCCTGGCTCGAGTCCCACCTGCTGGGCCACCATGCAGGTGAGCAGTGCGTAGGAAGCGATGTTGAACGGCACACCAAGGAACATGTCCGCGGAGCGCTGGTACAGCTGGCAGGAGAGCTTGCCGTCCGCCACGTAAAACTGGAAGAACGCGTGGCACGGCGGCAGGGCCATATCGTGCAGTTCGGAAACGTTCCAGGCGGAGACGATGTGCCGGCGGGAATCCGGGTTGGACTTCAGGTTGTCGATGAGCTCCGCGATCTGGTCGATGTGGCCGCCGTCGGGGGTGGGCCAGCTGCGCCACTGGACACCGTAGACGGGTCCCAGGTCGCCATCGGCATCAGCCCATTCGTTCCAGATGGTTACACCCTGGTCCTGCATCCACTTCACGTTGGTTTCACCGCGCAGGAACCACAGGAGCTCCACTGCCACGGACTTGAAATGAACCCGCTTGGTGGTGATCAGCGGAAAACTCTTCCCCAGGTCAAAGCGCATCTGGCGCCCGAAAACGCTGGTGGTTCCGGTTCCGGTGCGGTCCGACTTGTGGGTGCCGGAAGCCAGGACATCGCGCAGGAGGTCTTCATAAGGCGTTGGGATGCTCACCCCTCAAGTCTATCCGCCGGGCGGGACCAGCCGGCGTTGCCGCTCAGTCCCTCCTCAGCCGGCCGCGCAGCAGATCCAGCAGGACCTCGTCGGTCAGCCGGGCCTCCCGCCCCGCTTCGATGTAACGCTCGACGGCGGCTGTCACCGTTTCCGGGACCCTTCCGCGTGTGCCGGAGCTCCCTTGGGGCGGTCCGGCAACAACGGTGCCTCCCCGCCGTCGTGCTTCAACGACACCCGCGGCCTCCAGTTCCTTGTAGGCCCGGGCAACAGTGCCAGCCGCGATGCCAAGATCAGCTGCAAGGCTGCGGACGGTGGGGAGGCGGGTTCCCGTGGCCAGGGCGCCCATTGCCACCAGGGAACTGATCTGTGAGCGGATCTGCTCGTACGGCGGGACTGCCGACCTCAAATCGACCGTGATGCCAGCGCTCACGGGGCAGCTTGCCCCACCGGCTGGCGGCCCGCTGCAGGAGTGCGGGCGAAACCACGCACGGGAATTACCGCGATCACCACACCTGCCGCAGCAAGCAGGGCGCCGACTGCGCCCGACGCCTCCCAAAAACCTGCCCATGGCGTCGGGTCCAGGCTGATTGACCGCCGGACAGCGAAGCCGGCGGACAACAGCAGAACCCCGGCCTGCACTGTGAAGCAAGCCGCAAGTGCCCTCACCACCCGGTGCACAGTGATGGCACGGAGGGCTGCATCGAGTCCCGGAACTACTGGCGGGATGCTGTGCCGTGCCTTGGCTGCCGCAAGCGGGAGTACGGCCGGGACCGCCGCTGCCGCAGCTGCCCAAGCCGTACTCCGCCACGACGGCGGCACCTCCAGTGCTGCTTCAGCAACCGCAGTTATGACAGCCACCGCCACCAGCAAGGTGAGGGCTGTAATTCCGGTGGTGAGCAGCGCCGGGCTGACAGGTTGCCGCGGCCAGATGCGGGGTGCATCCGGCGTTCCGTGATTGCGATGCATCAGCACTTCCCCCGCGGCCGTGACCATCAGGACTGCCGAGGCAGCGATTGCCACCACCAGGGCGGGGTGCCCCGTCACCGCTCCCGGAATGAAGAGCGCCACCACGGGGGGAACAAGGGCGGCCAGTCCAAGTGCGGCGCCCAAAGACACGGAAAGCCGGGTGGCCGGTTGGGTCGCAGCGGAGGACTCATGGGATGGCGGCAGGCCGTCAGCCGCCCTTTCGCCCGGAAGCTTGGGCGGGGCCCACCACCACATAACCAGCAGGACAGCCAGCCCAACCGCCCCTGCAGCGTTCGTCCAGGCGCCGGAAGCAACGGAAGGATCCGGCCGCGCCGCATGGTTTCCCGCGATAGCGGCCAGCCCGGCGGCGATAGTGGCCACGGTTCGAAGCAGCCGGTTCATGGCTATGGTCCTGAGCAGGTCGTTCTCGTGCGGAGTCAGCGGCTCAAGCTGCCTGCGCCGGGTGATGAGCTCAAGCACCAGCCACGTCCCGGCGGCCAGGATAAGGAGGGCAGGTCCGAGGTAGGAAGCCAGTTCAAGGCCCGGCACCCTGCCGTCACCGCCATATCTGGTGTAGCCGTTGACGGGGTCGGGGCTCGAGCCGTAAGGGACCGGTGCGAAGCCGGGAAGCGTCGCCACCCAGCCGATCTGCGATGCAGCTGCGGCAAAGATTGCCAGCACGGTCCAGGCGAGTGGCCGGGGCAGGAAGTCCCGTACCCGCCGCACCTCGAGCGTCGCCAAGCGACGCGTCAGGCGCGGGCCGGGGTAGCTCAACTGGCCGATAACGTGAACGGCCAGGCAGCCCAGCACTGGCCAGGCGAGGGCAGGGATGATGCTGCCGGGATCGGCAGGCGGGCTGGCGGTTGGACTGGCGGGAAGGATGCCGGCGTTTCCGGCGGGCTGCAGCGAGCTGACCAGCCAGCCCATGATCCCCACCCAGAAGGCGTGCTGCGACGCCGTGGTGGCCGATGCGCCCCCTCCCGGCTGCCAGATCACCCACCGGAGCGCCAGGTAAGTCCCTGCCGCGAGCAGGAACGGCCAGAGCGACACCATGGGCGGGACATTAGCGAAGACAGCCACCACATCGGAACCAGGCACATTTCCCCCAAGATCATGCATCAATGTACTAAGTGTTTGATACAGAGTTTTGCGGGTCAAGTGCGGCTGTCACCGCGGGAGTCAGTCGTCGAAGGGTTTGAACTGCTCCACGGCAACAATCCTGTTTTTCCCGCCCGGAGCCACATGGCACACCACCAGTTCGCCGGGGGACAGAAACGGTTCCTCGGCGGGCAGGAGGGCGCCCAGATGTGCCGGCATGTGTTTGGCCAGCTGCTCGAATACGGTGGGCAGAGCCGGCCGGTGGGTGCAGACGGCCACCGCGCGCTGCCTCTCGAGAACGGCTTCGATCACGGCCGCTGTTTTCTTGGGGCTTCGCTGATGCCGGTGTTCGGTGAGGGCTTCCGCCAGCTTGACCTTTGCTCCGCTTGCCTTCGCGTAGGGAGCCACGGTGGCGACACACCGGAGCCACGGGCTGGTGACAACACGCGGCGGCTTCCACGCCTGAAGCAGCCGGCCGACCGCCTGCGCCTGTCGCATTCCGGTGGCAGCCAGGGGCCGCTCGCCTTCGGCCTTGCTCCAGGACGAGCGCGGCTTCGCTTTTGCATGGCGGACCACCAGCAGGGGCCAGGTGTCCAGTTCCCCGCGCTCATGGGCGTCCCGCAGGTACTCAAGGGGTTCCACGTCGGAGGGGTTGGACAGCAGCCGGGCCGCCTTTTCCGGGGCACACCACATCACACTGTCCACCTCTTTGCCGTCCGGGACCAGCCTGTCGCCGTTGACCTTGACTGCCCAGTAATGCACCACCTTCAGGCCGTTTGCCACGTGGTAGTGGATGGGGGGCAGCGGTCTGCCCAGTGCGGCGATGAGCCCAATCTCCTCCCACACTTCGCGGATGGCGCATTCGGGGATGGTCTCGCCGTCGTCAATCTTGCCTTTTGGCCAGGACCAGTCATCGTACCGGGGCCGATGGATCAGCAGTACCTCAAGCGTGTCCTTATTGACGCGCCACGGCAGCGCCCCGGCAGCCGTGACGGCTACCGGTTCGCCTGGGTGGTCTGTCTGGTCTGCTACGAGTGCGTCGCTCGACAAAACCGCGGCCCTTACCGTCGGCTCAGGCTGCGTTGCCGCGGCCGAGACGCCAGCAGGAAGGACTGAACGTCCTCAAGCGGCCTGCCGTCGTCGGCCAGATGGTGACGCGACCAGTTCCCTTCGTTATCGAGGTGCCAGCTTGCAGTTTCCGGGGTCATGTAGCGGCGCAACAGGTCCAGGACGTAGGTGATGTCATCGGGTGCTGCCAGCTGGACCAGGGCCTCAACCCGCCTGTCCAGGTTGCGGTGCATCATGTCCGCCGAGCCGATGTACACCACGGGACTCCCGCCGTTCGCGAACGCGAACACCCGGGAGTGCTCCAGGAACCTGCCCAGAACGGAACGGACCGTGATGTTGTCGCTGAGTCCAAACACCCCCGGGCGCAGCGAGCAAATGCCGCGGACGATGACATCCACCTTCACCCCGGCCTGGGACGCACGGTACAGCGAATCGATGATGGCCTCATCCACCATGGAATTGACCTTGATCTGGACGCGGGCCGGGAGCCCGGCGCGGGCGTTCCGGATCTCCGTTTCGATCCGGTCGATCAGCCCCGAACGCACCGAGCGAGGAGCAACCAGAAGCCTCTTGAACGTGGACTTGGGCGCGTAGCCGGAGAGCTGGTTGAAGAGCTTGGAGAGGTCCTCGCCCACCTGTTCGTTGGCTGTGAGCAAGCCCAGGTCCTCGTAGTAGCGGGCTGTGCGGGGATGGTAGTTGCCCGTGCCGATGTGACAGTACCGCCGCAGTCCGTCCACTTCCTGGCGCACCACCAGCGAGAGCTTGCAGTGCGTCTTCAGGCCCACGATGCCGTACACCACGTGCACGCCGGCCTGTTCAAGCTTGCGGGCCCAGGAGATGTTCGCCTGCTCATCAAACCTGGCCTTGATCTCCACCAGGGCCAGGACCTGTTTGCCTGCCTCGGCGGCATCAATGAGCGCATCCACAATGGGGGAGTCGCCCGAGGTGCGGTACAGGGTCTGTTTGATGGCCTGGACCTTCGGGTCCGCCGCCGCCTGCTCCAGGAAGGCCTGCACAGAGGTGGAAAACGAGTCGTACGGGTGGTGGAGCAGGATGTCGCGGCGGCGCATCGCGGCGAAGACGTTGGCGGCCTTGGAGGTCTCGGACTCGTTCAAGTACCGGGAGGTATGCGGAACGTGCTTGGGGTAGTGCAGGTCGGCGCGGTCGATGCCTGCAATGACTGAAAGGCCCCGAAGGTCCAGCGGGGCCGGGACCGAGTACACCTCGGATTCCTCAACGCCCAGCTCGCGGATCAGCAGCGCACGGATGTTGGGGTTGATGTCATTGGTGACCTCGAGCCGGACGGGCGGGCCGAAGCGGCGGCGAAGAAGTTCCTTTTCGAGCGCCTGCAGCAGGTTCTCGGCATCGTCCTCTTCAACCTCCACGTCCTCGTTCCGGGTGACGCGGAAGGTGTGGTGCTCAAGGACCTCCATCCCGGCAAACAGTTTGTCCAGGTGGACGGCGATGACTTCCTCAAGCGCGATGAAGCGGGCCACCCGGCCTGCCACCGCGCCGGCACGCGGGCCGTCGATGGAGATGAGCCGCGGCAGCTGGTCCGGCACCTTGACACGGGCGAACAGTTCCTTGTCGCTGACGGGGTTCCGCACCACGACGGCCAGGTTCAGGGACAGGCCCGAAATGTAGGGGAACGGGTGTGCCGGGTCCACCGCCAGGGGCGTCAGGATGGGGAACACCTTTTCGGCGAACATCTGGCTGAGCTGCTGCTTGGCGGCATCATCCAGTTCGTCCCAGTGCATCAGGTGGATGTGCTCATAAGCCAGGGCCGGGCGGATCTGTTCTGCGAAGACCTGTGCGTGGCGCTGCTGGAGCCGGTGGGCTTCCTCACCAATTTTTTCCAGCACTTCCACCGGGCTCAGGCCTGCGGGGGAGGGGACAGCCAGTCCGGTGGCGATGCGCCGCTTCAGGCCGGCCACGCGGACCATAAAGAACTCGTCCAGGTTGGACGCAAAAATGGAGAGGAAGCTGACCCGTTCCAGAAGGTGCAGGGAAGCGTCTTCGGCAAGTTCCAGGACCCTGGAGTTAAAGCTGAGCCAGCTTAGTTCCCGGTCCAGGAAGCGGTCCGGCCGGATGTCACCCTCGGGTTCCAGGTTGGGCGCGAAATCCGGAATGTCGATCCGGTCCTGCGTGGCCCGCGACGCCGGAACCTCCGAGGAGCCGAATCGGGCGCGCACGGGGACTGGAGTCTCTTGGGACGTGGCTGCTCCGGATGGTTCCGGGTTCATGGCATCTCCTTTACCTGGCGCTTCAATGAGGCCGTATCCGGCCTGCGCGGTTCTGTTTCAACCTTACAAGCAATCAGTAACCGGGGCCCTTGATTTGTCGCCGGCAGGCGCTTGCGTCAGGGGATTGGACTAACCTGCCGCCGGGCCGTACATCACATCCATGTCCCAGCGCGTGAAGCCCAGCCGCCGGTACAGGGAAACCGCGGGGGCGTTGTCGGCGTCGACGTACAGCATGACGGCGTGCAGCCCCAGGTCCTGCAGGTACTTGATGCCCGCCACCGTCAGGGCCTTGCCCAGGCCCGACCCCTGGGCTTCCGGGGTCACGCCCACTACATAGATCTCACCGATCGCGGGGTGGGATCCGTGGCTCGGGTGCACCTTGGTCCAGTGGTAGCCGAGCAGCCGGTCGTTCCCATCGACGGCAAGGAGGAAGCCTGCGGGGTCAAACCATTCCTCAGCCATACGGGCATCGAGGTCGGCACGGGTGAGGCTGCCCTGCTCGGGGTGGTGGGAGAACGCTGCACGGTTGGCAGTAAGCCAGCCGTCCTCGTCCTGGCCGGGCACAAACGTCCGGATGGAGACGCCGTCCGGAAGGACGACGTCGGGTAGGTCCGCTGCCGCCGTCGTCATCCGCATCTTCCACAGCTCGCGCACGGGCACGTAGCCGTAGCGTGCGGCAAGATCCGCAGCTGCCTCATGGTTTCCGTGCGACCAGGCTTTCAGTCCCTGGAGTCCGCGCTTGTCCTGGAGGGCGCCCACGAGGCGGTCGGCGACACCCTGGTTGCGGTAGCTGGGATGCACGGCTATTTCGACCACGCCGCTGCCGTCCGCTTCTTCAACCACCGCGGCGAACCCTGCAAGGTCCTGGCCGGAGGAGGGATCAGAGTCCTCATCCGGGGCATACAGGGCAAGCGTGAGAACCTGGTGTTCCGCGGAATCGCCGGCGCGCATGCTGATGAGGGTCTGCTCCGATATGGAGGGATTGCCGTCCGACTCTTCCGCCGCAGCCAGCAGATGGCTGCAGTCCTTCAGGAGCTGCCGGTCAACACCGCCTTGAACAACATGGACGGGCCACTTCTCAGGGTGTGCTGGAGTCATGAGGCAAGGCTATACGGGATCAACGGATACCGGACCGCGGTCGGCCCGGCTCAGGCTTCCGTCAGCTCGTCTTCCTGCTGCCGCACCAGGGTGAGCCGGTAGCCAACGTTGCGGACAGTGCTGATGAGGTTTTCATGGTCGGCGCCGAGCTTGGCGCGCAGCCGCCGGACGTGGACGTCCACGGTACGGGTGCCGCCGTAGTAGTCGTAGCCCCACACTTCGGTGAGCAACTGCTGCCGGGTGAACACACGGCCGGGGTGCTGTGCCAGGTACTTCAGGAGCTCGAATTCCTTGAACGTCAGGTTCAGGGGAGCCCCGTTTACACGGGCGGTGTAGCTCGCCTCGTCGATAACGACGCCGGCGGCACGGATCTCGGACGGAGCGTCGTCCTGCTCGGGGATGGCCCGGGCGACGGACAGCCGGATGCGGGCCTCCACCTCGGCGGGGCCGGCGGATTCGAGCACGATGTCGTCCACGGCCCAGGCGGAAGAGACAGCGGCCATGCCGCCTTCGGTGAGGATCAACACCAGCGGGGCGCTCAGCCCGGTGGCCTTGAGGAGTTGGGTGAGGGAACGGGCCCCCACCAGGTCCTTGCGGGCGTCCAGCAGCACGATGTCGCAGGGGTCCGTTTCCAGCAGGGCGGTGGGCTCGGCGGGGAGGATGTGGACCCGGTGGTTCAGCAATTCCAAGGCAGGCAGGATGTCCACCGAAGAACCAGTGCTGTTCGTCAATAACAGGATGTGCGACATTGTTCCTCCAAGGGCCGTCCGCGCATCGTTGGGCGACTGAACCGGATTCTCACCGGCAGGTACTGGCTCCCTGCCCCGGTTTGGGACTCTGCCGACAGCAGGGGTCCGGCCACTTCAGCAGGGAACTTAGCTGAGCTCCGAGTATACCCGGCGGCCCCGAAGCTGGCACTGGTCCGGCCCTGATCAGGGGACGTTTTGCGACATAAGCCGTTCACATAAGGCAGGATTGTGGCAGGGCCGGATGCCCTGCCACTGAGGGCGGACCGCCTTCCAAGGTCAACGCAGGATGGGATGCAGCGCAGTGAGTGCACAGACTAAGCCCGGGCCGGGATCCGTATGACGGCGGAACTGCAGGCGCCGGCGCGCTCCCTGGGCTCGTGGACCATCGGCGTGGTGGGCATCGCCGGGCTGGCTGCGATCATCGCCGGGGTTTACACCTCCCGCGAGGCCCTCGTCGCTGTTGCTGTGGCCAGCGCGGCCGCCGTGGGCATCGGTTGGCCCCACTTCCTTCGGATTCCCGCCAAAAAGACACTCGCGGCGGTAATTGCCCTCGCTGGGGCCGGCTCTGCGCTCGCCGCCGCTTACGCCCCCGCTCCGGGCTACCTGGACTGGACGCCGCCCTTCATCGCCCTGGGAATCATGGCTGTCTTCGTGGTGCAGCTCATCCGCGGAACGGGGCAGGCCCAACGGCTGGAGTCGACGCTTGGCTGCTCGGTCGGAGTGCTGCTGGCCTGCCTCGGCGCGGGCTGGATCGCCGGTGCCCGGTTCAACGGGGTAAGGGAGATGCTGCTGGTGGCAGCCATCAGCGCGGCAGTAGCCCTGATGGCCTGCTTGATCAGGTGGCCGGACAGCATCATCGCCCCCCTGGGCATCGTCCTCGCCGGACTGGCCGGTCCGCTCGCTGGGCTGGTCCTCTCCGACATCACCGTCCTGCCGGCGGCCATTTTTGGTGTGGTGGTGGGCGCGGTCCTGGTCAGCTTCCGCCGGCTCGTGACGCTCCGCGGCGCACCGCTTAATGTTCCTGCTGCCCTTAGCATGGGGCTGGCGCCCGTCTCCGCGGTGGGTTCCCTGGCTTACTTCATAGACAAACTACTCATCTACTAACGGGTTAGGATGGCATCATGTCCGTACTTGCTTTTGAAATCTTCTTCCTTGTCCTGCTCGGCATCGCCAGCCTGTCCATGGCGTGGTTTGCCGGCTTTGTGGTTTACCGCCTGTTCAAAGGCCAGAAGTAGACCCTTTCCGGAGCTAGCAGTTTCCCGAGGTATTTGCTGTGCCGATTGAGATTCCCACAGACCTGACCCCAGAACTTGTCCCGCTTTCCTGGCTCATTGGTGAGTGGGAGGGCCGCGGCCGTTTGGGCACCGGGGACGAGGACTCGGAACACTTCCTGCAGCACGTGTCCTTCACCCACAACGGGCTGGCTTACCTCCAGTACCGTGCCGAGAGCTGGTTGACGGACGACGACGGCACGCGCCTGCGGCCCCTGACCGTCGAGACCGGCTTTTGGGCGCTGGAGCGCAAGCAGCTCGACGCCGACGGCGGCCCGGGCCTTATTCCGGCGGACATCGTTCCTGCGTTGAAGAGTGCCGATGAGGTGGAGGCCCTCCGCAACAGCGAGGGCGGCTTCGACATCTCCGTGTCCATCTCGCATCCCGGCGGGATTTCCGAGCTGTACTACGGGCAGATTAAAGGACCGCAGATCCAGCTCACCACGGACATGGTGATGCGTGGGAGCCACTCCAAGGACTACAGCGCCGCCACCCGCATCTTCGGGCTGGTGGACGGAAACCTGCTCTGGCGGTGGGACGTCGCCGTCGGCGGCAAGGAAGGCAAGGGACTGGAAGCCCACGCCTCCGCCTTCCTCAAGAAAGTCTCCTGACCTCGCCGGTCCGGACGAATGAAAGCGGGTGGTGGCACATGGAAGATCCGCAGAGCGTACCTGCCTCCGGGAACCGCCGGGACTACAGCGACCTGAAAGCCGTCTTCTTCAACGGCACCCTGAAGAGATCGCCCCAGACGTCCAACACCGACGGGCTGATCAACATCAGCCGGCTCATTATGGAAAAGCAGGGTGTCAGCACCAAGGTGATCCGCACCGTGGACCACGACATTGCCAGCGGCGTTTACCCGGATATGACCCAGTACGGCTGGCCCTCCGACGAATGGCCCACACTGTTTCCTGCGGTGGAGGACGCGGACATTCTGGTGGTGGCCGGGCCCATCTGGCTCGGTGACAACTCCTCCCAGACCAAAAAGCTGATCGAACGCCTCTATGCCCACTCCGGCGAGCTCAACAGCAAGGGCCAGTGGGTCTTCTACCCCAAAGTGGGCGGCTGCCTGATTACCGGCAACGAGGACGGCATCAAGCACTGCGCCATGAACATCCTCTACAGCCTTCAGCACATTGGCTTCAGCATTCCGCCCCAGGCGGATGCGGGCTGGATCGGAGCCGTGGGTCCCGGCCCGAGCTACCTGGACGAGGGCTCGGGTGGCCCCGAAACCGACTTCACCAACCGGAATGTCACCTTCATGACCTGGAACCTCCTGCACCTTGCCCGGATCCTCAAGGACGCCGGCGGTTATCCGGCCCACGGCAACCTCCCTAATGAGTGGGCGGCAGGAACCCGGTTCGATTTCGAAAATCCCGAATACCGATCCCCAACGGCTCCCTAACCTCGCAAGGCCGCACCGGCTCCCTGCCCTCGCAAGCTCGGGCCGGGGCCCTCTCCGGAGCGGTTCCACGGCCAGGGAACCCTGCGGTCGTGGGCCCTGGGCCCGCGAGCCCGTCGCGCCGCCGGAATACACACTGACTAAAGGACGTTGCCCCCAGTATGACTACTCCCAGCCCCCTGCTGTCGCGCCCTGGAGCCGTTGAGGCAACCGGCGCGGACGCCGGCGTTGCTTCCCACTACGGCGAGCCGCTGCGCGAGCAGCGCGCACTCGCGGCCGGTACCGCCGTCGTCGACCTTTCCCACCGCGGCGTTGTCACGGTCACCGGGCCGGACAGGTTGAGCTGGCTCAACACGCTGTCCTCGCAGCAGGTGACCGGCCTCCAGCCGGGAGAGTCCAGCGAGCTGCTCCTCCTGAGTGTCCAGGGCAGGATCGACTTTGACGCCCGGGTGATTGACGACGGCGTGACTACCTGGCTGCTCGTAGAGGCCGCCGAAGCAGCACCCCTTGCGGAGTTCCTGAACAGGATGAAGTTCATGCTGCGGGTGGAAATTGCTGACGTCTCCGCCGACTGGGCGGCTGTGGGGAGCACCAAGGCAGTTCCGGAATGGGCCGGACTGCTGGTGTGGCAGGATCCCTGGCCCAACGTGGCCCCGGGCGGCTACTCCTACGCCACCGTCCCCCCGGCAAGCCATCCCGGGCTGGAGCGCCCCTGGTTTGAGTACCTGGTTCCGGCCGCGGAACTGGAACAGACCATTGAAGGGCGGCAGCTGGCCGGTGTCCTCGCAGCGGAAGCGCTGCGGCTCGCGGCCTGGCGCCCCCGCATCGGTGCTGAGACGGACGACAAAACCATCCCGCACGAGCTGGACCTGCTCCGCACGGCCGTCCATCTGGCCAAGGGCTGCTACAAAGGCCAGGAAACCATCGCACGCGTGCACAACCTTGGGCACCCGCCGCGCCGGCTCGTGTTCCTCCAGCTGGACGGATCCCAGCACACCTTGCCCCAAGCCGGAAGCCCTGTGCTGTCAGGGGAGCGGAAAGTCGGGACTGTTACGTCGGTGGCCCAGCACTACGAGATGGGGGCGGTTGCCCTGGCAGTCATAAAGCGTTCCGTGGGCGCAGATGAAATACTGACAGTCCTGGACGGCGAGGAGCCTTATCCTGCCGCCCAGGAACTCATCGTTGCCCCGGACGCCGGCCAGGTGGTAGGGCGCCAGACCGGATTCCTCAAGGGGCCACGCTAATGACAGACAACGCCGGAAACGACTTAAGGCAATCGAACGCTGCGCCGTCCGACTCTCCCGCGGCCCAAGGCGGGCCCGACGACGAGGCGTTGGCTTTGGCACACACGCTCTTCCAGGCGGCAAGGGAAGGCGACACGGCGCTGCTGCGTGCATACCTCGACGCCGGCGCTCCCGCCACCCTGACCAATTCCGCCGGGGATTCCCTCCTGATGCTGGCCGCCTACCACGGCCACGCGGAGACCGTTCAGCTCATTTTGAAGCACGGAGCTGAGGCCGACACCGCAAACGACCGCGGCCAGACTCCGCTCGCCGGGGCGGCGTTCAAGGGCTACACCGATGTTGCCCGGGTCCTGCTGGATGCCGGAGCCGATCCGGACGCCGGTTCGCCGTCCGCCCGCGCAGCTGCCCAGATGTTCGCGCGCCGGGAGATCCTGGATCTCCTGGGCTGATACCACCGGGTCCCGCCCGGCAGATGACCACCTGACGAAGGATGACCCAGTGGAAAACGTAGCAAGGCCATGGCCGGCCCTTTGGTCGCTGGTGATCGGATTCTTTATGATCCTGATCGACAGCACCATCGTGTCCGTGGCCAATCCGCGGATCATGGAAAGCCTGGATGCCGACATCAACTCAGTCATCTGGGTCACCAGCGCCTACCTGCTGGCCTATGCCGTGCCGCTTCTGGTAACCGGCAGGCTCGGAGACCGGTTCGGGCCCAAGAAGCTCTACCTCCTGGGCCTGGTGGTGTTCACCCTGGCTTCGCTGTGGTGCGGGCTGTCCGGTGATGTCCAAACCCTGATCGCCGCCCGTGTGCTGCAGGGCCTCGGCGCAGCAATCATGACACCCCAGACCATGGCTGTCATCACCCGGATCTTCCCGCCCGACAGGCGCGGAGCCGCCATGTCCATTTGGGGAGCCACCGCCGGTATGGCGACGCTTGTCGGGCCCATCCTGGGCGGCGTCCTGGTGGACTCCCTCGGTTGGGAGTGGATCTTCTTTGTCAACGTACCCGTTGGCATCGCCGGCTTTATCCTGGCGCTGCGGAACGTCCCCACGCTCAGCACCCACCCGCACAGGTTCGACATCCCCGGCGTGGTGCTCAGCGCCGTCGGACTCTTCCTCCTGGTCTTCGGTATCCAGGAAGGTGAGACCTACAACTGGGGCACCATTATTGGGCCTGTCAGCGTATGGGGCCTAATCATCGCGGGCCTGCTGGTGCTGGCTGGCTTTGTGGTGTGGCAGGGGTTCAACAAGGGGGAACCGCTGTTGCCGCTGGGGCTGTTCCGGGACCGGAACTTTTCCCTCGCCAACCTGGGAATCACCATGGTGGGCTTCACCGTGACGGCTTTCGGCCTGCCCCTCATTTTTTACTACCAGATGGTCCGGGGACTGACCCCTACGCAATCAGCCCTCCTGATGGTGCCCATGGCGCTGATTTCCGGGGGCCTGGCGCCCGTGGTGGGGAAGATCGTGGACCGGGTGAATCCAAAGTACCTTGCCGCCGCCGGCCTGACCCTGATGGCCGTGGCACTGGCCTGGAACGCCGTCCTGATGCAGCCGGACACGCCCATCCTGATGTTCCTGCTGCCGAGCGCCATCCTGGGCTTCGCCAACGCGGGCATCTGGGCGCCGCTCAGCACCACCGCAACCCGCAACCTGCCGGCCCGCCAAGCCGGTGCCGGCTCAGGTGTCTACAACACCACCCGTCAGTTCGGGGCAGTGCTGGGCAGCGCCGCCATCGCCGTGCTGATCCAGGCCCGGCTCGCGGCCGAGCTCCCCGCGGGCGCACCAGGCGGGGCCGCAGGCGAGGGCATGCCCCTTACCGGCACCCTGCCGGACGCCCTGCACAGCGGATTCTCGACGGCGATGGGGCAGTCCATCCTGCTGCCCGCCGGTGTGATCCTGGTCGGCGCCGCCGTGGCCCTGTTCTTTGCGAAGCCCCAGCCGGTTCAGGGCTGGGGCGGCAGCAAGCCTGCTTCGTCAGCCAAGGTGGACGCTGGTTTGGATTCCGCCGGCTGAGAGGCCGAGCTTGCGGGCCAGCGCCAGGGATCCGGTATTGCTGACATCTGTCCGCCACTGCAGCGTGAGCCCTGCGGACAGCGCTTCATGGGCCGCGATGGACGCAGCGAGTGAACCCAGGCCCCGGCGTCGCCACTCCGGATCCACCAGGACACCCAGATGCGCCAGCAGGCCCACCCACTCTGAGTAGGCCCCGCAGGCCAGGGGTACGCGGCGGCCGTCAATCTCATGCACGATGGTGTATCGGTTTTCGAGGTCCGAAAGACCAACCTCGTTGACGTCGTCCGGCGGGCAGCGGCCCTCCAGCTCAATGGCCTCCGGGTTGCCGTGCGAAACGGTCATCTCTTCCGATGGCTGCTTCAGGGGCAGATCGTCCGCGAAGAACAAAGCGGCAGCACCCAGGCCGTGGCCGCCGTGGGACCGGGTCAGCGTCAGGAGCGTGACGTGCTGGGCCATCTCCGCATCCGGAATGCCCGCAGCGGCGTCAATAACCCACTGCGGACCCACGAGTGCCGAACTGCCAAAGAGCCGCACGAACTCCACGGTCCGCGCCGATTCGTCCGCCCGGACAATGCGCTCCCCGGAGGCCAACGCAGTTCCGAAAGCGTCGTCGTCGAGTCCCAGGCGCCGGGCCCAGGCAAGCTGGATGATGGCGGCAGAACCGGGGTCAAGTGTCATGCTTCCAGCCTAGGGCGGGCAGGGAGCCCAGCCGAACAGGACACCTTGGCTGCGCGAAACACCTCAGCCGAACAGGACGGCGGCTTCGTCGTACCGGTTCTGCGGAACAGTCTTCAGCTGGCCCAGGGCTTCCTCGAAGCCCACGTGCTCGATGTCCGTGCCCTTCAAGGCGACCATGGTGCCCCAGTAGCCTTCCACCACGGAGTCGATGGCCGCCATGCCCAGCCGCGTGGCGAGGACGCGGTCGAAGGCCGACGGTACGCCGCCGCGCTGGATGTGGCCCAGGATGGTGGCGCGGGTTTCGATGCCGGTGCGGGCTTCAAGTTCCGGGGCGAGCTGGTCTGCGATGCCGCCCAGGCGGGGCCGGCCGAACGTATCGAGGCCGCGTTCGGAGTGCGGGGTTTCCATGTGCTCGGGAACGAATCCTTCGGCCACCACTACCAGCGGTGCGCGGCCACGGGCGTGGGCTTCCTGCACCCATTCGGTGATCTGCTCGATGCTGACCTTCTGCTCAGGAATAAGGATGGCGTGGGCGCCGGCGGCCATGCCCGCGTGGAGGGCGATCCAGCCGACGTGCCGGCCCATCACTTCGGCGATCATGCAGCGGTGGTGCGATTCGCCGGTTGTCCGGAGCCGGTCGATGGCTTCGGTGGCGATCTGAACGGCGGTGTCGAAACCGAAGGTGTAGTCGGTGGCGTCGAGGTCGTTGTCCACAGTCTTGGGAACACCCACGATCTTCAGGCCGGCGTCGGTGAGGCGCTTCGCCGCGGCCAGGGTTCCCTCACCGCCGATCGCGATGATCGCGTCAATGCCCAGCCGGTCCATGTGCGCTTTGATGACCTCGGGGCCGCCGCCGTTTTCGAAGGGGTTGGTGCGGGAGGTGCCCAGAATGGTGCCGCCCTGCTTTGCGATACCGCGGACCATGGTGCGGGGGATGTCGATGATGTCGCCCTCGACCACGCCGCGCCAGCCGTCAAGGAAACCCACGAATTCGTGACCGTGGATGGCAATGCCTTTAAGGACGGCTCCGCGAATCACGGCGTTCAATCCGGGGCAGTCGCCACCGCTGGTGAGAATTCCAATTTTCATGTCTCTGGCTCAAATCCTGGGAGAAGGTATACAGGCAGAGCGCCACGCTGAGCTCACATAGAGTCTAGTGCGGGGTGTGCGGTACGACACAAACCGGTTACATAAGGTCCCGCCCGGGGGATTGGCGCAACGCACGAAGGCCCCCGCTCCAAAAACGGAGCGGGGGCCCTCTGCTGACAGTCTCAGGGCCGGTCGATGGACCGACGGTCAAGGAAGGTCTGGAGCGGGATGACGTTCCGCTGGTCCGGCAGGACCACCCAGGCCAGGAGATAGAAGATGACGGCCGGGCCGGGCAGCAGGCAGAAGAGGAGGAAAGCGATGCGGACGAAGGCCACATCCACGTTCAGCTTCGCTGCGATACCTCCCAGCACCCCTCCGAGCCAGCGCTCAGGTCCGCGTTTCAGGCCAAGGCCCCTGACGATGCTGAAAAACTTGTCCATGGCTCAAGACTTCCCTGTTGTAGGACTGTTGTCACGTTTCCGGGCGGAGAGGAGGCCGCCGACCACCAGGGCCGCGCCCGCGCCGATCAGCAGTCCGATCAGGACGTAGGTCCCATTCAGGGTGATGATGCCCAACTGCGCGATGATGATCAGGGCGGCGAGGGCGAGGACGATCATGCCCCACACCACGGTTCCCACCCGGGCCCCCGAGGGAGGGGCAGAATCGGTGTGTGCCGCCGTCGTACTTCCCGGAACGTACGGGTCCGGAGTTTGGCTGCTCATGTCAGTTACCTTCCTTGATGGTGACGTTGCTGACGGTGCCGTCGATCTGGATCACCAGGTGGCTGCCGGGCTTGTCGGTGTTGTAGCTGCTTTCCCGCGTGGTGGTTCCGCCGCGCTGGCTTCCGCCTTCGGTCAGGTTGCCGAGGGTCATATCGGCCCGGATGTCCACGGGCACGGTGTCGGGAATGACCACCGTGACGTTGCTCGCTGTGAAGTCCAGCGGGACCACGACCTCGGACTGGAGCGGGGCGGCAAGGGTGAGTTCGGTGAGGTCAACGATGCCGCGTCCTGCCGTGATGTTCAGTCCGTCGCTGGCCTGCCCGATGCTCGTGGGCGTCCAGTCAACCTGCTGGAAGCGGACCCGGTCGCCGTTGTTGCCCACCACGTTGAAGATGCCGCCAATGATCAGGGCAGCCACCGCAAAGAACGAGAGGATGCCGGAGGTCCTGCCGCGCAGGCCCAGGATGAGGATCCCGAGGCCCAGGACCGCTGCTGCGCTGGCCCAGGCGATGGCGTTGTTGGAGTCGCCGAGGTCAATGATGTTCGTGACATCCAGCGCTTTCAGTCCCGCGCCCACCAGCAGGGCGCTGCCTGCAGCGATCGCGACGGCGGGAGCACCGGGACCCGCGGGCCGTACCTTGGGCGCGGGTGGGGGACCCTGGGGCTGGCGGGTGCCACCGGCACCGCCGTTGTTCCATCCACTGCCGGACCCGCTGCCTCCGTAAGGGCTGCCGGTGAAAGGACCGGTGCCCGCAACGTCCGAGTAAGGGGGCGTGGTTCCAGTGGAGGTTGCTGCCGAGTAAGCGTTGGTTCCGGGGTAGGCCGCGCTGCCGGGGTAAGAGGTGGTGCCGGGCCCGGCTGCGCTCGCCGGTGTTCCAACCGCCGCCTTGTTCCGCTGGGCCAGGTAGTAGATCAGGTAGATGGCGCCGCCGACCCAGAAGATGGTCCAGAGGAAGGAGCCGAAGCCGTGGTCGCCCCAGCCCCAGAAGCCGCCGCCCAGTCCGCTGAAGCCGAGGATGGTGGCGATCAGGGAACCGGTCATGCCGCTGGTCCAGCGGCCGGCGCCGGCTTCCTGGACGTGGATTCTGCCATCGGGCTCGGGCAGGAAGGCCCACGCCAGGCCGTAGACAAGCACCCCGATGCCGGCGAAGAGGGTGAGGACGATGAAGACACCCCGGACGATCAGCGGGTCGATGCCCATGCGCTGGGCGATGCCGCTGGAGACGCCGCCGATCCAGCGGTCCTGGCCGCGGGTAATTCCGTGGCTGCGGACCCAGCCGAAGAAGTCAGTCTGTTGGTGCGGCATTCCGGCGTATGCATAGCCGCCGGTGTTCTGGTTTGAGTTGCCTTGGCTGAAGTAGGGTCCGGCCGACGGCCCGGCGTTGGGCCCGCCGGAGCTGTCCTGCGCCGGGTAATCCTGGGTGGAATCGTGGGCGAAGTCCTGCGGGGAGTCCTGCTTGGACTCCGGCTCCGGGTTCTGGTCCGACGCCGCTGGGGAAGCAGGCGGCAGCAGGGGCTCTGTGGGGTGTTCGTTTTCCCGCTTGGGGAGGGGCTCCGTTGGCTGGCCGTCATCAGGGGTGGGGGTTTGCGAGTTCATACCTCGATCCTTCCGTCCGCGGCGGTTTGGCTCTACTGGGGGACACCCTGAACGGTCCCTGAGTGGCCCCCGGTTCCGGCCGGAATGCGGTCCGGGGAACCCTGATCCGTGTTTGGATTGATCCATGACAACCGTCCCCGCCCGCCCCCCGCTGGTCCGCCGCGGCGACCGCTTCCTCGCGGGTGTGTGCTCCGGCCTTGCCATGCATTTGGGCTGGCCGGTCCGGAATGTACGGGTCGCGATGGTCCTGGCCTCGCTGGCCGGTGGGGCCGGCGTCGTCTTCTATGCCTGGCTGTGGATTATGGTGCCCACCGCGGACGAAAGCGCCCGCCGGCAGGCGCGCCGTCCGGCGTCACCCATTGCCCCGGCTGTGAGCCGCGAGCCCGTGCCGGCTTCCGTTCCCCGGGCGGCGGCACCGGCTGGGACCGGAGCGTCCTTGGGTGGCCCCGGAGCGGTGCCGCCCGGAGTAGCGGACGGCGGCCGTGGCGTGGACGCTGCCCCTCCCGATGCCCGTGGTTACGCATCGGGCGGGCAGGCCCCCGGACACGCTTCCGAGGCTGCCCGGCCGCCCTGGTTCAGGTTCCGTGAGATGCGTTACGGCAAGGAGATCCTGCTGGGCGTCGGGCTGCTCCTGGCGGGAGGCATCCTGGTCGCCCAGCTTCTGGGAGTGGACGTTCCCCTGGGCACGTTGATTCCGGCGGCTGCAGTTCTCGGCGGCGCCTCCATTGCCTGGATGCAGCTGGACGAAACGCGGCGGGCCGGGCTCGTGGACAAGACCAAGGCGGACCAGGCCGGCGGTTGGGCCCGCCTTGCGGCGGGCCTGGCGCTGGTGGTGGCCGGCGTTCTGGTGATGGTGTCCGGATCGGGTTCGTGGGAGCAGACCTGGCTGGCGCTGCTGGCTTCCGTAGCTGTCCTCGGCGGGGTGGTGCTGGTCCTCCTGCCATGGGCGCTGAAGTTCTGGCGCGACCTGGAGGCGGAACGCGCCGGCAGGATCCGGGAAACCGAGCGGGCAGAGATTGCAGCCCACCTGCACGACTCCGTGCTCCAGACGCTGGCACTTATCCAGCGCCGCGCCGCCAATGAGCACGACGTCGTCCGGCTTGCCCGTGCGCAGGAACGGGAGCTGCGGGGCTGGCTGTTCGAGGACCCGGGCAAGGACGCCGGGCAGCTGTCGGACCGGATCAAGGCCGCAGCTGCCGAAGTGGAAGACCTGCTGGGCAACGCGGTTGAGGTGGTCAGCGTGGGAGACGCCCCCGTTAGTGAGGGCCATGAAGCGTTGATCCAGGCCAGCCGCGAGGCCATGCTGAACGGCTCCCGCCACGGCGGCGGGACCGTCTCGGTCTACCTGGAGGCATCCGACGGCCGCGCCGAGGTCTTCATCAAGGACCGGGGCCCCGGCTTCGATCTGCAGGACGTGCCGGAGGACAGGCTCGGCGTCCGGGAGTCCATCATCGGCCGGATGAACCGCCACGGCGGCACAGCCACAATCACCAGTACCAGTGAAGGCACGGAGGTGCGGCTGGGCTTCCCCGCCGCGCCGCAGGACAGCACGGAAGGCAAACCATGAACACAACGCAGGGAGCCGGTACAGGACCCGTCCGGACCGCCAGGTCTGCCCGGGTGGTCATTGTGGACGACCACGCCATCTTCCGCTCCGGTCTGAAGGCGGACCTTGACCCCAGCATCCACGTGGTGGGGGAGGCGGCGACGGTGGAGCAGGCCATCGCCGTCATCGCGCAACAGCGACCGGACGTGGTGCTGCTGGACGTCCACCTGCCCGGCGGCCTGGGCGGCGGGGGCCGCGAGGTCATCGCCGGCTCCGCTGCCCTGTTGACCACCACCAAGTTCCTCGCCCTCAGCGTCTCGGACGCGGCCGAGGACGTTGTGGCGGTGATCCGGGCGGGAGCGCGCGGCTACGTCACCAAGACCATCTCGGGGGCGGAAATCACCGATGCCGTGTACCGGGTTGCCGGCGGCGACGCCGTGTTCTCGCCGCGGCTTGCCGGCTTCGTCCTTGATGCTTTTGGGACCGCTCCCGCGGATATCGCCGACGACGAACTGGACAAACTCTCGGCCCGGGAGCTGGAGGTCATGCGCCTGATCGCCCGCGGCTACAGCTACAAGGAAGTGGCAAAGGAGCTGTTCATCAGCATCAAGACGGTGGAAACCCATGTGTCCGCCGTCCTCCGAAAGCTGCAGCTCTCCAGCCGGCACGAACTGACCAAATGGGCCGCCGAGCGCCGCCTCCTCTAGCCAAAAACGCTCTCGCACTTAAAGCGCGCTTTTCCCCAACGCTCTCTCACTTGATGCGCCTTAAACCGGAACGCTCTATCACTCTCCTGAAGAGAGGGATAGAGCGTTCGGGATTTTCCTGCAGGAAGTGAGAGAGCGTCCTACTGGGCTTTGCCCAGGAAGTCCTGCAGGCGCTGGACGCCGGTGGCGAGGTCGTCGTCGCCAAGCGCGTACGAAAGGCGCAGGTAGCCGGAAGGCCCGAAAGCCTCGCCGGGAACCACTGCCACCTCAACCTCGTCCAGGATCAAGGCCGCAAGCTCGGCGGAGGTCTGCGGTGCAGTGGTGCCGGACGCCGTCGGGAATTCCTTGCCCAACAACGCACGAACGTCCGCGTAGACGTAGAAGGCGCCCTTCGGCGTCGGGCATTCCACCCCTTCGATTGCGTTCAGTCCGGCAACGATGGCCTTGCGGCGGCGGTCGAAGGCGACCTTCATCTCGTCGACGGCGGTCAGCGGCCCGGACACGGCGGC
This sequence comes from Arthrobacter sp. ZGTC412, assembly GCF_002929215.1. GTDB lineage: Bacteria > Actinomycetota > Actinomycetes > Actinomycetales > Micrococcaceae > Arthrobacter. The sequence goes on along the minus strand of NZ_PJII01000001.1, from coordinate 534,182 downwards.
GAGGGCGGCCACCTGCGGGATGTTGGAGACGTTGGACGTGGCGTGCGACTGCAGGTTGGTGGCGGCTTTGATGACGTCGGCCGGGCCGATCATCCAGCCCACCCGCCAGCCCGTCATGGCGTAGGTCTTGGCCACACCGTTGAGGATGACCACCTTGTCGCCCAGTTCGGGAACGGCGGTGGCGATGGAGGTGAAGGGAACGCCGTCGTAGGTCAGGTGCTCGTAAATCTCATCGGTGACAACCCACAGGCCCTTGGCAGCGGCCCACTTTCCAATTTCCGCTACCTGCTCCGGAGAGTAGACGGAACCGGTGGGGTTCGACGGCGAAACGAACAGCAGGATCTTTGTCCTGTCAGTGATGGCTGCTTCGAGCTGCTCCACGGTCACCAGGTAGTCCTGCTCCGGTCCGGCAAACACTTCCACGGGCACGCCGCCAGCGAGACGGATGGCCTCCGGGTATGTGGTCCAGAACGGGGTGGGGACAATAACTTCGTCGCCCGGATCAACCAGGGTGGCGAAGGTGTTGTAGACCGCCTGCTTGCCGCCGTTGGTAACAAGGACCTGGGAAGCGTCGACGGCGTAGCCGGAGTCCCGCAGGGTCTTCTCGGCGATGGCCTTCTTCAGCTCAGGCAGCCCGCCGGCGGGGGAGTAGCGGTGGTACCTCGGCTGGCTGGCCGCTTGGATGGCTGCCTGGACGATGTAGTCCGGGGTGGGAAAATCAGGTTCACCCGCGCCGAAACCAATAACCGGACGGCCTGCTGCCTTCAGCGCCTTCGCCTTGGCATCAACAGCAAGGGTTGCGGATTCGGCAATAGCGGAAATGCGTTGGGAAACGCGGGCGGCAGACATGGCAGGTCCGTTCTTCGCTTGCAGCCCGGAGGCTGGAATGTGGGATTCGACGAGTTCTACTCTATGCTGTTCACCGGACCCTCCGGGTTGCCGGTTTTGATTATGACTGCCTGCCAGTCAAGGTCAATACTGGCCAGCGGGGAGGGCCGGAAACGGGCTGGTTCGACGAACGCGAAGTTGTTGCGTAGACTGGTTCACCGGTGTTGAAAACACGGATGATGACGTGCGCCCCAGTGCAAGCTGGCGGTTCGTCCTCGGAACGTGGAATTCAATCCATAGGGTAGTGGCGCAATTGGTAGCGCAGCGGTCTCCAAAACCGCAGGTTGCAGGTTCGAGTCCTGTCTGCCCTGCGCAAGCTGTCCCGGGCGAAAATCCGGGGCAAGCGCAGCAACCATGGTTCTGATCAGAGCCGGGTAATCCAACATTGCAAAGATGAGCGAGGACCAGGTGACCGAAACAGCTGCCAGCAGCTCCAAGGGCCGCCCAGCTAAGAAGGACGCCAAGGCAAACTTCTTCGCCCGCATTGCACTCTTCATCCGCCAGATCATCGGCGAGCTGAAGAAGGTTGTTGCACCAACCCGCAAGGAACTGATCAATTACACGCTCGTGGTGCTGGTGTTCGTCGGCATCATGATGATCATCGTCAGCCTGCTGGACCTCGGTTTTGGAACCGCTGTCAGCTGGATCTTCGGCGGTAGCGTCCCCACGGACAGCTAGGGCTGAACCGTCCGCAGGCCGTGTGTGCCATCCGGGAAACCGGAGGGAAACACCGGCGTGCGGAATTGAGCCATTTAAATAGGCATGTTAGGCAATCAGGAAGCAGGAGACCAAGTGTCTGAGCAGGAGCTCGAGGTAACCGAGACTGAGCTGGAAGAGTCCGCGGACATCACGGCAGAAGCCGGTGACGAGTCTGAGGTTGAGTCCTCCGCGCCCGAAGCCAGCGACGCCGAGTCTGACGTGGACGCCGAGTCTGATGAAGACGCCGAGTCTGACGAGGACGCTGAGGCGCACGACGCCGGCTCCGAGGAAGAGTCCAGCGACGCCCTCGCCGCTGCCGCCGCCAAGGCCGAGGTTGACCCCGCCGAGGAGTTCAAGGCCAAGCTGCGCCGCCAGGAAGGTGACTGGTACGTCATCCACTCCTACGCCGGTTACGAGAACCGCGTGAAAGCCAACCTCGAAACCCGCATCCAGACCCTGGACATGGAAGATTACATCTTCGAGATCCAGGTGCCCATGGAAGAAGTCGTTGAGATCAAGAACGCTCAGCGCAAGGTCATCAACCGAGTCCGCATCCCCGGCTACGTCCTGGTCCGCATGGACCTGACCGACGCATCATGGGGCGCCGTCCGTCACACGCCCGGTGTCACCGGCTTCGTGGGTAACGCCCACAACCCCGTGCCGCTGCGCCTGGATGAGGTCTTTTCCATGCTCGCCCCCGTCTTCGAGGAAGAGCAGGCCGAGAAGGGCAAGCCGGTCAACAAGCAGCACCAGGCTCCCGTGGATGTCGACTTTGAAGTTGGCGAGTCCGTCATCGTCAAGGAAGGCCCGTTCGAGACCCTTCCCGCCACGATCTCCGAGATCAAGGTCGAATCGCAGACCCTCGTGGTGCTGGTTTCCATCTTCGAACGCGAAACGCCCGTCACCCTGGCGTTCAACCAGGTCACCAAGATCTGACAACCAAGAATTCGTCCCGGGGCTGCCCGCTTTAGCAGCACCGGAACGGCCGGCCGCCTCGCCATGGCGGCCAAGAACCTGAGGCACGCTCCTGTGCCCCAGGACGTTATTGAGAGAAGGACCCTACATTGGCTCCCAAGAAGAAGGTCACCGGCCTCATCAAGCTGCAGATCCAGGCAGGTGCCGCTAACCCGGCTCCGCCGATCGGTCCTGCGCTTGGCCAGCACGGTGTCAACATCATGGAATTCTGCAAGGCGTACAACGCTGCGACGGAAGCCCAGCGCGGAAACGTCATCCCCGTGGAAATCACGGTCTACGAGGACCGTTCCTTCACGTTCATCACCAAGACCCCGCCGGCTGCAGAGCTCATCAAGAAGGCTGCAGGCGTCGCCAAGGGTTCAGCAACCCCGCACACCGTCAAGGTTGCCAAGCTGACCCAGGCCCAGGTCAACGAGATCGCTTCCACCAAGATGGAAGACCTCAACGCCACCAGCCTCGAAGGCGCAGCGAAGATCATCGCCGGCACCGCCCGTTCCATGGGTATCACCGTCGAGGGTTAGTCCCCTCGCTGCCGGATGTCGGGCTCGGGAAACCGATCACGACGACGGGCGGCACCGCCGGGAAACCGGCACCACCGAAACTGAAATGTTGGGAACCGGGCAAGGATAACGAGCCCGCTCACCAACTGTGGCAGGGCCCAGCGCGGTCCGCAGACCACAACTGCACAAGGAGAAACAGCAGCATGGCAAAGCGCAGCAAAGCATATGAGGCAGCAGCCGCCAAGATCGACGCGGAGAAGTTCTACGCGCCGTTCGAGGCAGTGACCCTCGCCAAGGACAGCAACCCGTCCAAGTTCGACGCCACCGTTGAGGTTGCGTTCCGCCTCGGCGTCGATCCCCGCAAGGCCGACCAGATGGTCCGCGGCACCGTCAACCTGCCCCACGGCACCGGTAAGGTTTCCCGCGTCCTGGTTTTCGCCACGGGCGACAAGGCTGAGGCAGCAATCGCTGCCGGCGCCGACTTCGTTGGTTCCGATGACCTGATCGAAAAGATCGCAGCCGGCTGGACCGACTTCGATGCCGCCGTCGCCACCCCTGACCTCATGGGTAAGGTTGGCCGCCTCGGTAAGGTCCTGGGTCCTCGTAACCTGATGCCGAACCCGAAGACGGGCACCGTGACCCCCGACGTCACCAAGGCCGTCAACGACATCAAGGGTGGAAAGATCGACTTCCGCGTCGACAAGCACTCCAACCTGCACTTCATCATCGGCAAGGTGTCCTTCGACGCCATCAAGCTGGCTGAGAACTACGCAGCAGCACTGGAAGAGGTGCTTCGCCTGAAGCCGTCCGCTTCCAAGGGCCGCTACATCCAGAAGGCCACGGTTGCCACCACGTTCGGTCCCGGCATCGCCGTTGACCCGAACGTCACCAAGGTTCTGACCGAGGGCTAAATCCCCGTCTGAAGCTCCGCCGCGGATCCTTCCGCTGCAAAGTGAACCGCCCGGCGCACGCGCCGGGCGGTTTTGTTTAAGCCCAGGAACCATGCCCGAAAGGTCCGATTCCTGCCTAAGCTGTAGAAATGGCCAAACCGGATGTGGAACCGTCCCTTGGAGAAACCCTTGCGCTGGCAATAACCCCTGTGGACGTTTCACCGCCGGGCAGCAAAACGGGTGCCGGCCAGGTTACGACCCAATTTAAGGAGTGCCACACCCTGCGGGAGGAGCATGAGCTTGCGGTGTGGGGCAACCTTGACCGTTGCGACACGCTGCAGGAAGCTGTGGAGTATTGGCGCGGCAACGAGTATGAGGAACGGCACCTGTACCTGGCGAAGGTCGGCCCGGTAACCGTGGGCACATGCTCGGTGACCTTCCCCTTGCGCGAGAACACGCACACCGCAGGAATCCAGGTCCTCATCGCCCCTGCCTACCGGCGCCGGGGCCTGGGCCGTGCCCTTCTGGAGTACGCCGAAGCAGTCGCCCGCGGGCGCGGCAGAACATCCCTTGACGCCTACCACGAAGTGCCGTTGCAGGCTGCGGACGGAGCCGCCCTTCTGCCGGCGAAATCCGGAGCCGGCGGACTGCCGCTTGATGAGCCCGCCGTGGCCTTTGCCGTTGCTGCCGGCTATGAGCTGGAACAGGTGGAGCGGTCCAGCCGACTCGCCCTGCCCGTTCCGCCCGAACTGCTGGACCGGCTGGAGGCCGACACCGCGGCCCGGGCCGCGGATTACGCCATCACCGGCTGGGACGACAGTTGCCCGGAGGACCTGGTGCATGCCTATGCCCGTCTCAAGGCCACGATGACCACGGACGTTCCCATCGCCGGGATGAATTGGGATGGCGAGGAATGGGACGCCGCCAGGGTCCGGGAAGAGGAGAACACGCTGATCCGGAGTGGGGTCCAATCAGCTGTGACGGCCGCCCGGCACACGGACACCGGGCAACTGGTGGCCTATACGGTCCTGAACTGGCGTGCCGGCGTGCCGGACTCGATCGTGCAGCAGGACACATTGGTGACCTCGGAACACCGCGGCCGCCGCCTCGGCATGCGGATTAAAGTGGCAAACCTCCGGCGCGCCCAAGCAAGATGGCCGTCAGCGAAGTCGGTGCTGACATGGAATGCCGACGAAAACCAACATATGCTGGCCATAAATATCGCGCTTGGATTCAAACCCGCAGGTTATGAAGGCGAGTGGCAGAAACGGCTGGGATGATGCGCCTATGGCTAAAGACGTGAAGATCGAGCAGCTTTGGATTCCCGACTCACTGGACGCGCCGGACGCAGCGGACTTCCTTGCCGCCGTCGAGGTGGGCCGGAAGGTTCGAATGCAGACCTGGGGGAGCGACGACCTCGCTTACGGCCCCCTGGAGAAGCTCCTTGAGTTCCAGGACCCGTACGAACGGCAGCTCATTCTTGTCGCCAAGGTGGACGGGGAGATTGTGGGGACTGTCGATATCGCCCTTCCCCTCACGGACAACCTGGACCTGGCGGAATTCACCCTGGACATCCTGCCGGAGTTCCAGCGCCAAGGCGTAGGGCGGCGCCTTCTCCAGGCCGCGGAGCAGTTTGCCCGCGGGGAAGGCCGCACCATGATCCTGGTGGACACGAATCACCCCGGGGCCTCCCTGCATGAGTTTGAACGGGCCCAGCTGGTTCCCGGCACGGGGCAGGGCTTTGTGCCGTTGGAGAGCCGTGAAGTCGAGTTCGCGCAGAAGACTGGCTACACGCTGCAGCACATCGAGCAGTTCAGTTCCTGTGCGCTCCCGCTGGACACAAAGCTGGTGGCTGACCTGCAGGCTGAGGCGGACGCGGCCAACAGCGGACGCTACCGGCTGCACCACTGGACGGACCGCTGCCCCGACGGCTGGCTGGAAGCGGTCGCTGCCCTTGAGAACCAGGCGGGGGCCGACGTCGACCTCTCCTTGGAACCGCCTGTTGAGCAGGACATGGTGCTCGACGGCGACATCCTGCGGGAAGCCGAGGAAGTAGCCATTGCGCAGGGCAGGCGGACGGTGGTCACCGCCGTCGAGCACCTCGCCTCGGGGGCGCTTGTAGGCCTGACCACGATCACGGTGCTGGCGCACCGCGCGGACGTTGTCTTTCAGGACGACACGCTGGTGCTGCAGGAGCACCGCGGTAACAAGCTGGGCCTGCTGATCAAGGTGGCCAACATGGAGCGGCTCACCGAGCAGTTTCCCGATGCCCGGATCATTTACACCTGGAACGCCCCGGAGAACCGGTACCTCCTCACCGTCAACCAGCAGCTGGGTTTCCAGACGGCCGGGGTGACGGGAATCTGGCAAAAGGAGCTCCCGCACTTGCACACCAGCACCAGCTGAGGGCCGATTTGGTGGAGTGATGGCTCTCCCGTAGACTTGAAGGACCAAAGACCGTCGGTTGTTGGAAATCCACTCTCTCGAACATGGCTCAACTCTGCAGTTGTGCGCGGGAGAAGCAGTGGCTTTCTGGACGAAGGACCCTGAACGTAGGGCGGCCGGCGCAGGTGAACGAAGCAAAGCTCCACGGATTATCTGTGTTGAGCCAAGCCCCGTGCATCTGCGCGGGGCGTTTTTAGTTTTAGCTCACCTGAGCGGGGACCGTCGCATACCGGCACTATCCCCGGAAGGAGGGTTATGGCAACGCCTACCAAGGTTTCAGCAGTAGCTGAGATCACGAACGATTTCAAGGAATCGAACGCCGCTGTCCTGACCGAATACCGCGGGCTCACCGTTGCACAGCTCAAGCAGCTGCGTGTTTCTCTCGGCCAGGACACCAAGTTCGCGGTCGTCAAGAACACCCTGACCGCCATTGCAGCCAAGGAAGCCGGCGTCGAAGCATTCGACGGCCAGCTTGCCGGCCCCACTGCAATCGCGTTCATCAAGGGTGACGCAGTTGCCGCTGCCAAGAGCCTGACGGATTTTGCCAAGACCAACAAGCAGCTGGTTATCAAGACCGGTTACTTCGAGGGCAAGGCACTGAACGCCAGCGAGGTTGCCGCACTGGCAGCCCTCGAGTCCCGTGAGCTGCAGCTCGCCAAGGTTGCTGGTGTCCTCAAGGCACCCGCTGCCGCCGCTGTGCGCATCATTGACGCACTGCGCCTCAAGCTTGAAGAAGAGAACGGTGCACCGGCAGCTGCCGAGGCGCCCGCCGCTGAAGAAGCTGCTGATTCATCAGCTGAAGAAGTAGCCGAAGCTCCCGCAGCTGACGCTCCCGCAGCTGAAGAGAACTAGTTCTCTTTACCCCACCAGACTCCGGTGTGACGCGTGGCTCCGTGCCGCTGAACACCACAACAGGAAGGACGCCTACCATGGCGAAGCTCACCAACGAAGAGCTCATTGAAGCTTTCAAGGAACTGACCATCATCGAGCTCTCCGAGTTCGTCAAGCTCTTCGAAGAGACCTTCGAAGTAACCGCTGCTGCTGTAGCTGTTGCTGGCCCCGCCGGTGGCGGCGCCGCTGAAGAAGCTGAAGAGCAGACCGAATTCGACGTCGTTCTCGAAGCTGCCGGCGACAAGAAGATCGCAGTGATCAAGGAAGTTCGCGCCATCACTTCCCTGGGTCTCAAGGAAGCCAAGGACGTTGTCGACAGCGCTCCCAAGGCCGTCCTCGAGGGTGTCACCAAGGAAGCTGCCGAGAAGGCCAAGGAGCAGCTCGAGGCTGCAGGCGCCCGCGTTACCGTCAAGTAACAACGCCTTTTCCTCAAAAGCCCCGTCCACGTTTGTGGGCGGGGCTTTTTGCGTTCCGTACCACCCAACCAACTCGCAGTTTACGTCGCGAAAATGCGACTTCACGACGTCACGTGCGAGTCAGGCGGGGGTGGGGTCAGGCAGGGTCGCTGATATCCGCGACGACGGCGCGCAGCGCTCCCGTGAGGGCGTCGGCGTCCACAAAGGCGCTGTAGCCGTGCACACCTGCACCCATCGAAATCCGCCGGCCCGCGATGGTGGCGTCGGCGTACACCGGCCACTTGTTGGTACTGCCGAGCGGGGTGATGGTGCCGCGTTCATAGCCGGTTGCGTCCATTGCCACGTCCGCGGGCGGCAGCGAGAGCTTGTTGACGCCCACAAGGTTCCTCAGCTTGGGCCAGGAGATCTGGCGGTCACCGGGGATCAACGCAAAAAGGAACGAGCCATCCTTGTGCTTGACCACCAGCGACTTCACGATGTCCGCGGGTGTGATGCCCAGGATGCCGGCCGCCTCTTCGAGGCTTTTGGCAGCCGGCCTTTCCACTACGTCCACCTGCAGTCCGCGGGCTGCGGCATCGGCAAGGAACCTGTCCCTGCCGGTGCCGCCTTGAGACGAAGCACCTGCCGCGGTTTCGTCCGCCATCAGTCGCGGTACAGCAGGAGCGCTTCGCCCTGCCCGCCGCCGCCGCACAGGGACACCGCCGCCTTGCCCGTTCCGCGCCGCCTGAGCTCGTGTGCGGCGTGCGCTGCCAGGCGGGCCCCCGATGCCCCGATGGGGTGGCCCAGCGCGATGGCACCGCCGTGGATGTTGCACTTCTCCAGGGGGTAGTCCAGGTCCTGGAGCGACTGCACCGCTACAGACCCGAACGCTTCGTTGATTTCGATAAAGTCCAGGTCCGCGGTGGTCCAGCCCGCACGGCCAAGGGCGTTCTTGATGGCGTTGGAAGGCTGGGAATGCAGCGAGTTGTCCGGCCCGGCTACCTGCCCGGGCTTGCCGACGACAGCCAGGTAATCCAGCCCGTGTTCCTCGGCAAAACCGCGGGAGGCGAGGACCAGGGCGGCGGCGCCGTCGGACAGGGGAGAGGAGTTGCCCGCGGTAATGGTGCCGTCCGTAACGAAGGCAGCGCGCAGCCCGGCCAAGGACTCGGCGGAGGCGTTGGGACGGACCCCCTCATCGGTGGAGACAACGAGCGGATCGCCCTTACGCTGCTTCACGCTGAGGGGCACGATCTCGTCGTCGAACGTTCCGTTCTTGGCCGCCAGCGCCGCCCGCTGGTGCGACTCGGCGGCTACGTTGTCCTGGGACGTCCTGTCGATGCCCAGCGCAAGGTTCCCGGTTTCGGTGGACAGGCCCATTGACTGGCCGTCAAAGGCATCGGTGAGTCCGTCGTGCGCAGCAACGTCCACGGCCTGGATGGAGCCGTAGGTCCACCCCTGCCGGGAGCCGGGCAGCAGGTGCGGCGCGCGGGTCATCGACTCCTGCCCGCCGGCCACCACCACGGATGCCTCCCCGCCGCGGATCATCCGGGCGGCGTCTATCACTGCGGTCAGCCCCGAGAGGCAAACCTTGTTCACGGTCACGGCGGGAACGTTCCAGCCGATGCCGGCGGCGATGGAGCTCTGGCGTGCGGGGTTCTGCCCGGCGCCTGCCTGGAGCACCTGTCCCATAATGACGGCGTCCACCTGGCCGGCATCCACGCCGCTGGCCTCCAGCGCTGCCTTGATGGCGTGCGCGCCGAGATCGACGGCAGTAAAGCTCGCCAACTGGCCGTTGATCCGGCCCTGCGGCGTACGAACTGCTGCGAGTATGACAACGTCAGTGTTGTCTGCGGAGTTGCCCATGTATATCTCTTCCGATCTGTTCCGTTGTAGGCCACCAAGGCTATCGTGACGCTGGTCACCCATTTATTCAAACGCCCCCGCCGCTATGTCCATTCCGGCAGGGGCCGGGTTCGCGGGACCGCAACTGCGGGGGAGAAGCTGCAGAATCCGACGGCGGGCCGGCGCAGGAATCCAAGGATGCCGTCTGCGACGCTGGGTTTGCCAACGCCGCGACGTGCGCCGCTGAAGGCGTCATCCTGCGGCTTTAGTCCCGTCTGCCGGAAGCGGCGCGGAGGCACCACACGAATAGCCCAGGAACGCCTCCGGAACCAGCCCCGCAAAATCGGTGCTTGCAATCGGGCCGGATGTGGGGTAGACATGTAGGTTATTTTGCCGTATCGTAGATATTTGCGTCTTCCCTGTTTACCTTCAGCCTTCATATAGCGGTGGGCTTTCGCCTGGCAGCTGGCAATCAACGTGCCGTCAACAACGTCACAGCATAGTCAGCACCGGCCCCGGGTCATATAGCGGAACCGGATGGTAGCACTGCGGAGCATTCCGCAGGGTGCACAGCGGGGGAGATCTGAAAACGCCTGAAGGTCTGTGGAAGGATCCCTCTTGGTCGCCTCGAGCACCTCTAATAACGAAACCGCTAACACCGCCGACAGCACTGATGGTGCCACTCGCCGGCTCTCATTCGCAAAGATTCACGAACCTCTTGACGTTCCGAATCTGCTTGCCCTCCAGACGGACAGCTTCGACTGGCTGGTCGGAAACGAACGCTGGCAGGCACGCGTAGCGAAGGCCGTCGAAGAAAACGATCTTAGCGTCGCCACCACGTCCGGTCTCTCGGACATCTTCGAAGAAATCTCCCCGATTGAAGACTTCCAGGGCACCATGTCCCTGAGCTTCTCCGATCCGGAGTTCGCTGACCCGAAGTACACCATGGCCGAGTGCAAGGACCGGGACGCAACGTACTCGGCTCCGCTGTACGTCAAGGCCGAGTTCATGAACAACAACACGGGCGAAATCAAGCAGCAGACCGTGTTCATGGGCGACTTCCCGCTGATGACCGAGAAGGGCACCTTCGTGGTCAACGGCACCGAGCGTGTCGTCGTCTCCCAGCTGGTCCGTTCCCCGGGCGCCTACTTCGAGCGCACCGCCGACAAGACCAGCGACAAGGACATCTTCACTGCGAAGATCATCCCGTCCCGCGGCGCCTGGTTCGAGCTCGAAATCGACAAGCGCGACCAGGTCGGCGTTCGCCTCGACCGCAAGCGTAAGCAGTCCGTCACCGTCCTGCTGAAGGCCCTTGGCTGGACCGAAGGCCAGATCCTCGAAGAGTTCGGCCAGTACGACTCCATGCGGGCAACCCTGGAGAAGGACGCCACCGAAACCCGCGAAGACGCGTTGCTGGACATCTACCGGAAGCTGCGCCCGGGCGAGCCGCCCACCGTCGAGGCTGCCCAGTCGCTGCTGGACAACCTGTACTTCAACTCCAAGCGCTACGATCTGGCCAAGGTTGGCCGCTACAAGATCAACCGCAAGCTTGGCATCGACCGCTCCCTTGGCGACAAGGAAGCTTCGGTCCTGCACGTTGAAGACATCGTTGCCATGATCAAGTTCCTCGTCGCGCTGCACGCCGGTGAGAAGACCACCAAGGGCATCCGCGATGGCCAGGAAGTGGACCTGCGCGTCGAAATCGACGACATCGACCACTTTGGTAACCGCCGCATCCGCGCCGTCGGCGAGCTCATCGAGAACCAGGTCCGCACCGGCCTGTCCCGCATGGAGCGCGTTGTCCGCGAGCGTATGACCACTCAGGACGTCGAGGCCATCACGCCGCAGACCCTGATCAACATCCGGCCCGTGGTCGCTGCCATCAAGGAGTTCTTCGGAACTTCCCAGCTGTCGCAGTTTATGGACCAGAACAACCCGCTTTCGGGCCTGACCCACAAGCGCCGCCTGTCGGCTCTTGGCCCCGGTGGTCTGTCCCGTGACCGCGCCGGCATGGAAGTCCGTGACGTGCACCCGTCCCACTACGGACGTATGTGCCCCATCGAAACCCCTGAAGGCCCCAACATTGGCCTGATCGGCTCGCTGGCATCCTACGGACGCATCAACCCGTTCGGCTTCATCGAGACGCCGTACCGCCTGGTCAAGAACGGCGTCGTTTCCGACGACGTGCAGTACCTGACGGCCGACGACGAGGCTGAGGTGCTGATCGCCCAGGCCAACGCGCCGCTGGACGAGAACAAGAAGTTCGCCGAGGACACCGTCCTGGTCCGTGCCCGTGGTGGTGGAGGCGAGCCTGTCCTGGTTCCCGCCGAGGACGTCGAGTTCATGGACGTTTCCCCGCGCCAGATGGTGTCCGTGGCTACCGCCCTGATCCCGTTCCTCGAGCATGACGATGCAAACCGCGCGCTCATGGGTGCCAACATGCAGCGCCAGGCCGTGCCGCTGGTCCGTTCCGAGGCTCCGTTCGTGGGCACCGGCATGGAGCGTGCCGCAGCCGTCGACGCCGGCGATGTCACCATCGCCAAGAAGGCCGGTGTGGTTACCGAGGTCTCCGCTGAGCTCGTCATCATGCTCAACGACGACGGTACGGAAACCAACTACCGCATCAACAAGTTCGCCCGCTCCAACCAGGGCAACTGCTACAACAACCGCGTACTGGTAAACGAAGGCCAGCGCCTAGAAGTTGGCGGCATCATCGCCGACGGCCCGGCAACGGACCAGGGCGAACTCGCCCTCGGTAAGAACCTGCTCGTGGCATTCATGTCATGGGAAGGCCACAACTTCGAGGACGCCATCATCCTCTCGCAGCGCATTGTTGCCGAGGACGTTCTTTCCTCCATCCACATCGAGGAGCACGAGATCGATGCCCGCGACACCAAGCTTGGTGCCGAGGAAATCACCCGTGACATCCCCAACGTGTCCGAGGAAGTACTGGCAGGACTGGACGAGCGCGGCATCATCCACATCGGTGCCGAGGTTGAAGCAGGGGACATCCTGGTCGGAAAAGTCACCCCGAAGGGTGAAACCGAACTGACCCCGGAAGAGCGCCTGCTGCGCGCCATCTTCGGTGAGAAGTCCCGCGAAGTCCGTGACACCTCCCTGAAGGTGCCCCACGGCGAGTCCGGCACCGTCATCGGCGTGCGCGTCTTTGACCGCGACAACGACGACGAGCTGCCCCCGGGCGTGAACCAGCTGGTCCGCGTGTACGTGGCTGCCAAGCGCAAGATCACCGACGGCGACAAGCTCGCCGGCCGCCACGGCAACAAGGGTGTTATCTCCAAGATCCTCCCGATCGAGGACATGCCCTTCCTTGCCGACGGCACCCCCGTTGATATTGTCCTGAACCCGCTGGGTGTCCCGGGCCGTATGAATGTGGGCCAGGTACTCGAAACGCACCTCGGCTGGGTTGCCAAGACCGGCTGGAAGATCGAAGGCGAGCCCGAGTGGGTCAAGCAGCTGCCGAACCTGCCGCGCGAGAGTGGCCAGACCACTGTTGCAACGCCGGTGTTCGACGGCGCCCGTGAAGAGGAAATCACGGGCCTGCTGGACTCCACCAACGTCACCCGCGATGGCCAGCGTCTGATCGACTCCTCCGGCAAGACCCGTCTGTTCGACGGCCGCTCCGGCGAGCCGTTCCCGGATCCGATCTCGGTCGGCTACATGTACATCCTGAAGCTCCACCACCTGGTGGACGACAAGATCCACGCGCGCTCCACCGGCCCGTACTCCATGATCACGCAGCAGCCGCTGGGTGGTAAGGCACAGTTCGGTGGCCAGCGCTTCGGTGAAATGGAAGTGTGGGCGCTCGAAGCTTACGGCGCCGCCTACACGCTCCAGGAACTCCTCACGATCAAGTCTGATGACATCCATGGTCGTGTGAAGGTCTACGAAGCCATCGTCAAGGGCGAGAACATCCCCGAGCCGGGCGTTCCCGAGTCCTTCAAGGTCTTGATCAAGGAAATGCAGTCGCTGTGCCTGAACGTGGAAGTCCTCTCCACGGACGGAACCACAATTGAAATGCGTGACTCTGATGACGCAGTCTTCACCGCTGCGGAAGAACTGGGCATCGATCTGTCTCGTGCAGAGCCCAGTTCGGTAGAAGAGGTTTAGCAGGGGACTTACCGGGAAAGGCAAGCGGCCCCGCCGCCGTGACCTTTCCCGGTGAGTCACCTCCCTCTTCCCGTATCCCAAGACTTCAGAATTTAGAGAACAAGAGAGAACAGGGACCATATGTCCAGCGAATCCTCCTTCGGCCTCATGCAAATCGGCCTCGCAACCGCGGAAGACATCCGCGGCTGGTCTTACGGCGAGGTTAAGAAGCCGGAAACCATCAACTACCGCACCCTCAAGCCTGAGAAGGACGGACTCTTCTGCGAGAAGATCTTCGGCCCGTCCAGGGACTGGGAGTGCTACTGCGGCAAGTACAAGCGCGTGCGCTTCAAGGGCATCATCTGCGAGCGGTGTGGCGTTGAAGTCACCCGCGCAAAGGTCCGCCGTGAGCGCATGGGCCACATCGAGCTGGCCGCTCCCGTCACGCACATCTGGTACTTCAAGGGTGTTCCCTCCCGCTTGGGCTACCTCCTTGACCTGGCACCGAAGGACCTCGAAAAGGTCATTTACTTCGCTGCCTACATGATCACCAGCGTTGACGAAGCTGCCCGCCACGAGGAACTGCCCAACCTGCAGGTTGAGCACGACATCGAGAAGAAGCAGCTCATCGACAACCGCGACGGCGACATCGCGGCGATTGCCCGTGACCTCGAAGGCGAAATCGCGCGCCTTGAGGGTGAAGGCGCCAAGGCTGCCGACAAGAAGAAGGCCCGCGACTCCGCCGACCGCCAGATGGCCAACGTGCGTAAGCGCGCCGACGCCGACATCGAGCGCCTCGAGCAGGTCTGGGACCGTTTCAAGAACCTCAAGGTCGCAGACCTCGAAGGTGACGAAGGCCTGTACCGCGAGCTTCGCGACCGTTACGGCATGTACTTCGAAGGCTCCATGGGTGCCGAAGCCATCAAGAAGCGTCTTGAGAACTTCGACATGCAGGCCGAGTCGGACCTGCTGCGCGACATCATCGCCAACGGCAAGGGCCAGCGCAAGACCCGTGCCCTCAAGCGCCTGAAGGTGGTCAACGCGTTCCTGACCACCAACAACAGCCCGCTTGGCATGGTCCTCGACGCCGTCCCGGTGATCCCGCCGGAACTGCGCCCCATGGTCCAGCTGGACGGTGGCCGCTTCGCGACCTCCGACCTCAACGACCTGTACCGCCGTGTGATCAACCGCAACAACCGCCTCAAGCGACTGCTTGACCTGGGTGCTCCGGAGATCATCGTCAACAACGAGAAGCGCATGCTTCAGGAAGCTGTTGACAGCCTCTTCGACAACGGTCGCCGCGGCCGTCCGGTCACCGGACCGGGCAACCGTCCGCTGAAGTCCCTGAGCGACATGCTCAAGGGCAAGCAGGGCCGTTTCCGCCAGAACCTCCTCGGCAAGCGCGTCGACTACTCCGGCCGTTCGGTCATCGTCGTCGGCCCGCAGCTGAAGCTGCACCAGTGCGGCCTGCCCAAGCAGATGGCCCTGGAGCTCTTCAAGCCGTTCGTGATGAAGCGCCTGGTTGACCTCAACCACGCCCAGAACATCAAGTCGGCCAAGCGCATGGTGGAACGTTACCGTCCGCAGGTCTGGGACGTGCTGGAAGAGATCATCACCGAACACCCGGTGCTGCTCAACCGTGCACCTACCCTGCACCGCCTCGGCATCCAGGCGTTCGAGCCGCAGCTTGTTGAAGGCAAGGCAATCCAGCTTCACCCGCTGGTTTGTGGCGCCTTCAACGCCGACTTCGACGGCGACCAGATGGCAGTGCACCTGCCGCTGAGCCCCGAAGCCCAGGCGGAAGCCCGCATCCTGATGCTGTCCTCGAACAACATCCTGAAGCCGTCCGACGGCCGCCCGGTCACCCTGCCCTCGCAGGATATGATCATCGGCCTCTACCACCTGACCACCAAGCGTGTCGGTTCGGCTGGCGAAGGCCGGATCTTCGGTTCCGTAGCGGAAGCCATCATGGCCTACGACCTGCACGAGCTGCACCTGAACTCCAAGGTCAAGATCCGCCTCGACGGCTTCGTGCCGTACGCCGGCTGGGAAGCTCCGGAAGGCTGGGAGCCGGGCCAGACCGCACTGGTGGAAACCTCACTGGGACAGGTTCTCTTCAACGAGACCCTGCCCGAGGACTACCCGTGGGTTGAGAACGTTGCAGACAAGGGCGAACTGTCCACGATCGTCAACGACCTCGCGGAGCGCTACCCGAAGGTGATTACGGCGGCAACGCTGGACAACCTGAAGGATGCCGGTTTCTACTGGGCAACCCGCTCCGGCGTCACCGTGGCCATCTCGGACATCGAGGTGCCCAAGGACAAGCCGGTGATCCTTGCCGGTTACGAGGAGCGCGCCGCCAAGATCCAGGGCCAGTACGACAAGGGCCTGATCGACGACGACGAGCGCCGCCAGGAACTGATCGAGATCTGGAACAAGGCCACCAACGAAATCGCTCAGGCGATGCGTGACAGCCTGTCCCCGATGAACACGATCAACCGCATGGTGTCCTCCGGTGCACGTGGTAACTGGATGCAGGTCCGCCAGATCGCGGGTATCCGTGGCCTGGTGGCCAACCCGAAGGGTGAAATTATTCCCCGTCCCATCAAGTCCTCCTACCGTGAGGGCCTGTCGGTTCTGGAATACTTCATCGCCACCCACGGCGCCCGTAAGGGTCTGGCTGACACCGCCCTGCGTACCGCCAACTCGGGTTACCTCACCCGTCGTCTGGTGGACGTGTCCCAGGACGTCATCGTCCGTGAAGAGGACTGCGGCACCGAGCGTGGCCTGGTCACGCCCATCGCCGTCGCCGATTCCAACGGTGAGCTTGTGCTGGACGAGAACGTCGAGAACAGCGCCTACGCACGTACGCTGGCTGTCGACGTCGTCGATGACAAGGGCAATGTGCTTGCTGCTGCCGGCACTGACTGCGGCGACGTGGTTATTGCCGAGCTGTTCGCAGCCGGCATCACCGAGGTCAAGGTCCGCTCCGTACTCACCTGTGAGTCCAGCGTCGGCACCTGCGCCCTGTGCTATGGCCGTTCGCTGGCCACCGGCAAGACCGTGGACATCGGCGAGGCTGTGGGCATCATCGCCGCACAGTCCATCGGTGAGCCCGGTACCCAGCTGACCATGCGTACGTTCCACACCGGTGGTGCAGTCTCTGCCAGCGGTGGCGACGACATCACCCAGGGTCTGCCCCGTATCCAGGAGCTCTTCGAAGCCCGTACTCCCAAGGGTGTTGCACCGATTGCTGAAGCAGCCGGCCGCATCGCCATCGAAGAGTCCGAGCGCCAGATGCGCCTGGTCATCACCCCTGATGACGGAACCGAAGAGATCGCTTACCCGGTCCTGCGCCGTTCACGCCTGCTGATCGAAGATGGCGACCACGTCACCGTCGGCCAGAAGCTGATCAACGGACCGGTGGATCCCAAGCAGGTCCTGCGCATCATGGGTCCGCGTGCGGCACAGAAGTTCCTGGTGGACGAGGTCCAGGGCGTGTACCGCAGCCAGGGCATCGGTATCCACGACAAGCACGTCGAGGTTATCGTCCGCCAGATGCTGCGCCGCGTTACGGTCATCGAGTCCGGCGAATCGGATCTGCTCCCCGGCGAGCTCGCCGAGCGCAGCCGCTTCGAGGACGCCAACCGCCGCGTTGTGTCCGAGGGCAAGACTCCGGCTTCCGGACGTCCTGAGCTCATGGGCATTACCAAGGCGTCGCTGGCTACCGAGTCCTGGCTGTCCGCAGCTTCCTTCCAGGAGACCACCCGCGTCCTGACGCAGGCGGCCATGGAAGGCAAGAGCGATCCGCTGCTCGGCCTCAAGGAGAACGTCATCATCGGTAAGCTGATCCCGGCCGGCACGGGCCTCCCGCGCTACACCGAGGTCACCGTCGAGCCCACCGAAGAAGCAAAGGCCAACCTGTTCACCGGCCCCAGCGCATTCAGTGACTTCTCGTACGACACCCTGGGCGGCGACGGAGCTCCTGAGTTCCACGCCATCCCGCTGGATGACTACGACCTGGGCAACGACTTCCGCTAGGAGTCGCCAGGAAGGCCCCGTTTCCCTCTGCTTCAGTTCTGGCAGGGGGAGGCGGGGCCTTTCGTATACACCCGATTAAGGCCCAGGATCAAGCCGTGCTAGACTTTTTGTAATTGTTCTGTGTGGCAGTGGATGAAGGCCGCCGCAGCATCATTTTGGTTTTGTTCTCATGATGTTGGGTGTGAGCTTGTTTCCGGGTTGCGGGCTAGGTGCGCAACGAATGCCACTCTTTTGCACGCCTTGGGCACGATTCGAGATACCAAGGCTGCAGGACAACGCCAAACCGATGCAATGACGGCTGACGCCCGAATGTTCCGGTAGAGATCAAACCAACGGAGAACACGAGAGTGCCTACGATTAACCAGCTGGTCCGCAAGGGCCGCACGCCTAAGGTCAAAAAGACCAAGGCCCCCGCGCTTAACGGCAGCCCGATGCGCCGCGGTGTCTGCACCCGCGTTTACACCACCACCCCGAAGAAGCCGAACTCGGCACTGCGTAAGGTGGCGCGTGTGCGCCTCAACGGTGGCATTGAAGTCACCGCTTACATCCCCGGTGTAGGCCACAACCTGCAGGAGCACTCCATTGTGCTCGTTCGCGGTGGTCGTGTGAAGGACCTCCCGGGTGTCCGTTACAAGATCGTCCGTGGTGCCCTCGATACCCAGGGTGTCAAGAACCGTAAGCAGGCCCGCAGCCGCTACGGCGCAAAGATGGAGAAGAAGTAATATGCCTCGCAAGGGTCCGGCCCCCAAGCGGCCGCTCGTACTAGATCCCGTTTACGGCTCCCCGCTGGTCACCCAGCTCATCAACAAGGTGCTCGTTGACGGCAAGAAGTCCACGGCAGAGCGCATCGTCTACGGTGCCCTCGAAGGCGCACGCGCCAAGTCCGGCGGCGATCCCGTAGCAGCCCTCAAGAAGGCCATGGACAACGTCAAGCCTTCCCTCGAGGTCCGCTCACGCCGCGTCGGTGGCGCCACCTACCAGGTTCCGGTTGAGGTCAAGCCGGGCCGCTCCACCGCACTCGCCCTGCGCTGGCTGGTTGGCTACTCCAAGGCCCGCCGCGAGAAGACGATGACCGAGCGCCTCCAGAACGAAATCCTGGATGCCTCCAACGGTCTCGGTGCCGCTGTGAAGCGTCGCGAAGACACCCACAAGATGGCCGAGTCCAACAAGGCCTTCGCACACTACCGCTGGTAATACTTCCCGTACGCCGCCGGCCCTCACAGGCCGGCGGCGAACGTGTAGTCCATCCGAAAGGGAGACACCGTGGCACAGGACGTGCTTACCGACCTTAGTAAGGTCCGCAACATCGGCATCATGGCCCACATTGATGCCGGCAAGACCACCACCACCGAGCGCATCCTGTTCTACACGGGTGTGAACCACAAGATCGGCGAAACGCACGACGGCGCTTCGACCACTGACTGGATGGAACAGGAAAAGGAACGCGGCATCACCATCACGTCTGCCGCCGTGACCTGCTTCTGGGAAAACAACCAGATCAACATCATCGATACCCCCGGCCACGTTGACTTCACCGTTGAGGTTGAGCGCTCACTGCGCGTCCTCGACGGCGCTGTCGCCGTCTTCGATGGCAAGGAAGGCGTTGAGCCGCAGTCTGAGACCGTTTGGCGCCAGGCTGACAAGTACAACGTCCCGCGCATCTGCTTCGTCAACAAGATGGACAAGCTTGGTGCCGACTTCTACTTCACCGTAGACACCATCATCAGCCGCCTGGGGGCCAAGCCGCTCGTTATGCAGCTGCCCATCGGTGCCGAGAACGACTTCATCGGCGTCGTGGACCTGCTTTACATGCGTGCGCTGGTGTGGCCCGGCGATGCCAAGGGTGATGTCACCATGGGTGCGAAGTACGAGATCCGCGAGATCCCGGCTGACCTCCAGGAAAAGGCCGAAGAGTACCGCGCAAGCCTCGTTGAGGCTGTTGCGGAGTCCTCCGAGGAACTCATGGAGAAGTACCTTGAGGGCGAAGAGATCTCCGTCGACGAGCTCAAGGCCGGCATCCGCAAGATGACGATCAACTCCGAGCTTTACCCGATCTTCTGCGGTTCGGCCTTCAAGAACCGTGGCGTTCAGCCCATGCTCGATGCAGTTGTCGACTACCTGCCGAACCCGCTCGACGTTCCGCCGATGGTCGGTCACGATCCCCGCGACGAAGAGAAGGAAATTGTCCGCGCGCCTTCCTCCGAGGAGCCGTTCTCGGCTCTGGCGTTCAAGATTGCCGCGCACCCGTTCTTCGGCCAGCTCACCTTCATCCGCGTTTACTCCGGTCACGTGGAAGCAGGCGCCCAGGTGGTCAACTCCACCAAGGGCAAGAAGGAGCGCATCGGCAAGCTGTTCCAGATGCACGCCAACAAGGAAATGCCCGTTGACGGCGCTACCGCCGGCCACATCTACGCAGCGATCGGTCTGAAGGACACCACCACAGGGGATACCCTGTGCGACTCCGCCAACCAGATCGTGCTCGAGTCCATGAGCTTCCCTGAGCCCGTGATCTCTGTTGCTATCGAGCCGAACACCAAGGGTGACCAGGAGAAGCTCTCCACGGCCATCCAGAAGCTCTCCGCTGAGGACCCCACCTTCCAGGTCTCCCTCAACGAAGACACCGGCCAGACCATCATCGCCGGCATGGGCGAGCTCCACCTGGACATCCTGGTGGACCGCATGCGCCGCGAATTCAAGGTCGAGGCAAACGTCGGTAAGCCGCAGGTCGCGTACCGCGAAACCATCAAGAATGTTGTTGCGCGTCACGACTACACGCACAAGAAGCAGACCGGTGGTTCGGGCCAGTTCGCGAAGATCCAGATTGCCATTGGGCCGCTGGACACTTCCGAGGGCGAGCTGTACGAGTTCGAGAACAAGGTCACCGGTGGCCGTATTCCTCGCGAATACATCCCCTCGGTTGACGCTGGTATCCAGGATGCACTGAACGACGGCGTCCTGGCCGGCTACCCCGTTGTTGGCATCAAGGCGACGCTGATTGACGGCGCTTACCACGATGTTGACTCCTCGGAAATGGCATTCAAGATCGCCGGCCGTATGGCTTTCAAGGAAGCCGCACGCAAGGCGAACCCTGTCCTGCTCGAACCGCTGATGGATGTAGAGGTCCGCACCCCTGAGGAATACATGGGTGAAGTTATCGGTGACCTCAACTCCCGCCGTGGCCAGATGCAGTCCATGGAAGATGCACAGGGTGTCAAGGTCATCCGTGCGCACGTCCCGCTGTCCGGCATGTTCGGCTACATCGGCGACCTGCGCTCGAAGACCCAGGGACGCGCTGTGTACTCCATGACGTTCCACAGCTACGCCGAGGTCCCGAAGGCATTCGCCGACGAGATCATCCAGAAGAACCGCGGCGAGTAGTCTTCGGACGCTCGCAGCGAACAAACTCGGGTGTGCTTCCGGTTGACGGAGGTCCGCCTGGTGCAGGTGGCCGGGTACGGTCGGATTCATCCGGACAAGCCGGTTTCCGGCCATCTGCACGAACAGGCTCGAGGGACTAGTATTAGTTCCTGAATCTGCAATTTCACCAATCCAAAGCCCCCCAAGTAGACTTACCTGAGTTTCCGCCGCGACAAGCGCGGCTGAAGGGTATGTCATTTGAAAACGTTCTAGGAGGAACCTGTGGCAAAGGCAAAGTTCGAGCGGACTAAGCCGCACGTTAACATCGGCACCATTGGTCACGTTGACCACGGTAAGACGACGTTGACGGCCGCCATTTCCAAGGTGCTGTACGACAAGTACCCGACTCTCAACGAGAAGCGTGACTTCGCGTCGATTGACTCTGCTCCCGAAGAGCGTCAGCGCGGCATTACCATCAACATCTCCCACGTTGAGTACCAGACCGAGAAGCGCCACTACGCACACGTAGACGCCCCCGGTCACGCTGACTACATCAAGAACATGATCACCGGTGCTGCACAGATGGACGGTGCAATCCTCGTGGTTGCCGCCACTGACGGCCCGATGGCTCAGACCCGCGAGCACGTTCTGCTTGCCCGCCAGGTTGGTGTTCCCTACCTGCTGGTCGCGCTGAACAAGTCCGACATGGTTGACGATGAGGAACTGCTGGACCTCGTTGAAATGGAAGTTCGTGAGCTGCTTAGCTCACAGGGCTTCGATGGCGACGAAGCACCGGTTGTCCGCGTTTCCGGCCTGAAGGCCCTGGAAGGCGACCCCGAGTGGGTCAAGTCCGTTGAGGACCTGATGGCTGCTGTGGATGAGTCCGTTCCGGACCCCATCCGCGACCGCGACAAGCCCTTCCTGATGCCGATCGAAGATGTCTTCACGATCACCGGCCGTGGCACCGTTGTTACGGGCCGCGCCGAGCGTGGAACCCTCGCCATCAACTCCGAGGTCGAGATCGTCGGCATCCGCCCGGTCCAGAAGACCACGGTTACCGGTATCGAGATGTTCCACAAGCAGCTCGACGAAGCATGGGCCGGCGAGAACTGTGGCCTCCTGCTCCGCGGTCTGAAGCGCGATGACGTAGAGCGTGGCCAGGTTGTCGTCAAGCCGGGTTCCATCACCCCGCACACCGACTTCGAGGCTAACGTCTACATCCTCTCCAAGGACGAAGGCGGACGTCACAACCCGTTCTACTCCAACTACCGCCCGCAGTTCTACTTCCGTACCACGGACGTAACCGGCGTTATCACCCTGCCCGAGGGCACGGAAATGGTTATGCCTGGCGACAACACTGAGATGACCGTTGCGCTCATCCAGCCCATCGCCATGGAAGAGGGCCTCGGCTTCGCAATCCGCGAAGGCGGCCGCACCGTTGGTTCAGGACGCGTTACCAAGATCAACAAGTAATTCTGGTTGAACTGAAGAACAGCCCCGCTGCTACTGCAGCGGGGCTGTTCTTTTTGGTTTACCCCTCCCTGATACTGTTGCTGGACCGAAAGGAGTTCATCATGGGATGGCTTATTTTTCTGATTATCGCGGTTGTGGTGGTGGCCGGTGTGTTCTGGGCCAAGAAGCACTTCCGCAACGAGATCGACCGCGCCAAGCGGATCAACAGGGCAAACAAAAACCAGTAGTGGCGCGAGGCCGGATGGCTAGCCCGCTGCGGCCCTCCGTGCCTTGCCGAGCGCCTGGTACCAGTAGAAGGACTGCTTGGGTGTGCGCTCCAATGTTTCGAAGTCCACGTGCACCAGCCCGAAGCGCTGCGAGTAGCCTGCCGCCCATTCGAAATTGTCCATCAGGGTCCACACGTAGTAGCCGCGCAGGTCCACGCCCGGGGCTGCCCCGCCAGGCGAGGTGGCGTCCAGCGCAGCCCGCAGGTGCGAAGCGATGTAATTCATCCGCTCCTCGTCCTGGACGGGGCCGGAGACCCGGTCAGGCTCAGGGAAGCTTGCTCCGCCTTCGGTGATGTAGACCGGCGGGAGCGCGTCACCGTACCGGTCCTGCAGTTCCTTGAGCAGGACACCCAAATGGTCCGGAGCCACGGGCCAGCCAAATCCGGTGCGGTTGTACTCCGGGTAGCCCACCTCGTGGAAGGGGAGCCTGGCTACCGCCTTGTGCGTATCCGCCGGAATGGGCGTCACCCCCCGGCCAATGGCCACCTTCACCGGGAAGTAGTAGTTGAGGCCGTAGAAATCGAGCGGCTGGTGGATGGTCCGGAGATCGGCGTCGGAAATCCTTCCTATTGAACGCAGCCAGGGCTTGGCATACAGCGGGAGGCTGGGGTAGCGGCCAAGCAGTACAGGATCGGCGTAGATCCTGTTCATGAGCAGGTCGTATAGCTTGGCCACCAACCTGTCCCCGACCTTCCGGCTGGCAGGCCGGACTGGCGAGTGGAGATTGGTGACGCCAACGTCTCCCTTGACTCCTGCAGCACGCAGGGCCTGGGCACCGAGCCCGTGGGCCAGGAGCTGGTGGTGGATGGCCGGAAGTGCGTCGAACATCAGGGTGTGGCCGGGGGCATGGACGCCAAGGGCGTAGCCGTTCAGGGTCACCGACAGCGGCTCGTTCAGCGTGACCCACTGGGCCACGCGGTCGCCATAGCGTTCGCCGGCGGCAGCGGCATACTCGCCGAACCGTTCAGCTGTCTCACGGTTCATCCAGCCCCCGCGCTGTTCCAGCGGCAGCGGGGTATCCCAGTGGTAGAGGGTTGCCATGGGGGAGATGCCGGCGGCGAGCAACTGGTCGATCAGCCGGTCATAGAAGTCCAGCCCCTCGGCGTTCAGGTTTCCCCGGCCGTCGGGCTGGATCCTCGGCCAGGACAGCGAAAAGCGGTAGGAGTCCACGCCCAGCTCCTGGAGAAGGGCGATGTCCTCCGGCAGGCGGTTATAGTGGTCGCAGGCCACAGCGGGGGAGTGCCCGTCCATAATGCTGCCCGGCTTCTCGGCGAAGGCGTCCCAGCCCGAAGGGCCCCGGCCTCCCTGGGTAAGGGCTCCTTCGATCTGGAAAGCTGCGGCCGCCACGCCCAGGGTGAACGACGGCGGCATACGGCTGGCCAGTTCAGCCACGGATTCGGTGCTCTCCAGCGTCATGCCCCTATCATCCATTCGGCTGTTGCCGTTGGCAATGACCCGGGGAAGGGCTCCGGAGAAAAGGGCCAATTCGCTTATGGCGCCAGATTCCGGCATACTAGATGAGTTGTTCAAGCGCTTCTTCGCGTCCCGATCCGGATAATGCCGGGTGCAGGGTCCAGGTGGAAGACCAAACATAACCCCCTCCCCATGGAGTTGCGGATTTGTATGCGTGCCAAGCGCGACACGCCCGACCGCGGGGGTCGGTTACGTCGGCAAGGTGAGGAACCCGGATTCATCCGGATTCAGTTTGTGCGGCGGGTGGTAGTTACGACTTCAAATGCTTCGGCAGCCACATACAACAGGTAAGTAAACAGAGCAGCATTTACTGAAAGAGAGTCAGGCGACATGGCGGGACAAAAAATCCGCATCCGGCTGAAGTCATACGACCACGAGGTCATTGACGTTTCAGCACGGAAGATCGTTGAGACGGTCACGCGCGCAGGCGCAACTGTAGTTGGCCCCGTGCCGCTGCCGACGGAGAAGAACGTTTACTGCGTAATCCGCTCTCCGCACAAGTACAAGGACAGCCGCGAGCACTTTGAAATGCGCACGCACAAGCGTCTTATCGACATCATCGATCCCACGCCGAAGGCTGTTGACTCGCTTATGCGTCTCGACCTGCCGGCAGACGTGAACATCGAAATCAAGCTGTAGGGAGGTGCTGAGAGACTATGACCGCAACCCGTAACGTAAAGGGCCTGCTGGGCACGAAGCTCGGCATGACCCAGGTCTGGGACGAGAACAACAAGCTCATCCCTGTCACTGTGGTCCAGGCAGATTCGAACGTCATCACCCAGCTGCGCAACGCAGAAGCTGATGGCTACGTAGCCGTACAGATCGGCTATGGCCAGATCGACCCCCGCAAGGTAACCAAGCCGCTGGCTGGTCACTTTGAAAAGGCAGGCGTCACGCCTCGCCGCCACGTCGTCGAACTCCGTACCGCAGATGCTGCTGAGTACGAGCTGGGCCAGGAGCTCTCCGTAGAGGTCTTCGAAGCCGGCCAGAAGATCGACGTCATCGGCACCACCAAGGGTAAGGGCTTCGCCGGTGTTATGAAGCGTCACGGCTTCCACGGCGTTGGAGCTTCCCACGGTGCCCACAAGAACCACCGTAAGCCCGGTTCAATCGGTGGCGCATCCACCCCGAGCCGCGTCTTCAAGGGCATGAAAATGGCCGGCCGCATGGGCGCCGTTCGTCACACCACGCTGAACCTCACGGTCCACGCGGTTGACGTCGAGAAGTCGCTGCTCCTTATCAAGGGTGCCGTTCCCGGCGCCCGCGGCCAGGTCGTCCTCGTACGCACCGCCGTGAAGGGAGCCTAGTCCAATGGCTAACACTGTCCAGGTTGACCTGCCTGCAGAGATCTTCGACGTACAGACCAACGTGCCGCTGCTGCACCAGGTTGTCGTTGCCCAGCTCGCTGCTGCTCGCCAGGGTACCCACAAGACCAAGACCCGCGCTGAAGTTTCAGGTGCAGGACGCAAGCCGTTCAAGCAGAAGGGTACCGGCCGCGCCCGTCAGGGTTCCATCCGTGCTCCTCACATGACCGGCGGTGGCGTTGTCCACGGTCCCACCCCGCGTGACTACAGCCAGCGCACCCCCAAGAAGATGATTGCTGCTGCACTGCGCGGCGCACTGTCTGACCGGGCGCGTAACGGACGCATCCACGTTGTTGCCGAACTGGTTGAGGGCACCAAGCCGTCCGCCAAGACTGCACTCGCAACGCTGCGCGGCGTTTCCGACCGCAAGAACCTGCTGGTTGTCATCGAGCGCGCCAACGATGTTGCTGCACTGTCCGTGCGCAACCTCGCCGGTGTTCACGTTCTGTACGCAGACCAGCTGAACACCTACGACGTTCTCGTGTCTGATGACGTTGTCTTCACCAAGGCTGCCTACGAAGCATTCGTTGCGGGCAAGGCAGTGGCAAAGAACGAGGAGGATGCCAAGTGAGTGCAGCCACCATCAAGGATCCCCGCGACGTCGTGCTTGCACCCGTCGTGTCGGAAAAGAGCTACGGCCTGATCGACGAGGGCAAGTACACCTTCCTGGTGGACCCCCGGTCGAACAAGACCGAGATCAAGCTGGCCGTGGAGAAGATCTTCTCCGTCAAGGTCGACTCGATCAACACCATCAACCGTGCCGGTAAGCGCAAGCGCACCAAATTCGGATGGGGTACCCGCAAGAACACCAAGCGTGCGATTGTCACCCTCAAAGAAGGCACTATCGACATCTTCGGCGGTCCGCTCGCGTAGCGGAGACCACTTTAACGAGGAAATAAATTATGGGAATCCGTAAATACAAGCCGACTACCCCGGGCCGTCGTGGCTCGAGCGTAGCGGACTTCATCGAAATCACGCGGTCGACGCCGGAAAAGTCGTTGGTACGTCCGCTGCCCAAAAAGGGCGGCCGTAACAACACCGGTAAGATCACCACCCGTCACAAGGGTGGCGGACACAAGCGCCAGTACCGTCTGATCGACTTCCGTCGCCACGACAAGGACGGCGTTGACGCCCGCGTTGCTGAAATTGAGTACGATCCGAACCGTACGGCTCGCATCGCCCTCCTGCACTACGTTGATGGCACCAAGCGTTACATCATCGCCCCGAACAAGCTGTCCCAGGGTGACTTCGTAGAGGCAGGTGCCAACGCTGACATCAAGCCTGGCAACAACCTGCCCCTGCGCAACATCCCGGTGGGTACCGTTATCCACGCAGTTGAACTGCGTCCGGGTGGCGGCGCCAAGATGGGCCGCTCCGCCGGTGCATCCATCCAGCTCGTCGCCAAGGAAGGCCGCTTCGCCCAGCTGCGTCTGCCTTCCGGTGAAATCCGCAACGTTGACGTGCGCTGCCGCGCAACCGTCGGCGAGGTGGGCAACGCCGAGCAGTCGAACATCAACTGGGGCAAGGCCGGCCGTATGCGGTGGAAGGGCGTCCGCCCGACCGTCCGTGGTGTCGCCATGAACCCGGTTGACCACCCGCACGGTGGTGGCGAGGGCAAGACGTCCGGTGGACGTAACCCCGTCAACCCGAACGGTAAGCGGGAAGGCCGCACGCGCCGCCCGAACAAAGAGAGCGACAAGCTTATTGTGCGTCGCCGTCGTACTGGCAAGAACAAGCGATAGGAGCCTGGACACATGCCACGCAGCCTGAAAAAAGGTCCTTTCGTTGACCAGCACCTCTTTGTGAAGGTAGCCAGGGAAAACGAAAAGGGCACCAAGAACGTCATCAAGACCTGGTCCCGCCGTTCGATGATCGTCCCCGACATGCTCGGGCACACGATCGCCGTGCACGACGGACGCAAGCACATCCCGGTGTTTGTCACTGAGTCGATGGTCGGGCACAAGCTCGGCGAATTCGCTCCCACGCGGACATTCCGCGGCCATGTCAAGGACGACCGTAAGGGCAAGCGCCGCTAGGCGCCTGCACTTACGTCAAAGACGAGAGAAGGAAAGCAATGGAAGCCAAGGCAATTGCGCGCCACATCCGCGTAACGCCTATGAAGGCCCGGCGCGTCGTCAACCTTGTTCGTGGTTTGCAAGCGAATGAGGCTCTGGCAATTCTGAAGTTTGCCCCCCAGGCAGCTTCGGAGCCGGTATTCAAGGTAGTTCAGTCGGCAATCTCCAACGCCCGGGTCCTCGCGGACCGCGACGGCGTGGCGTTTGACGAAGGCGACCTCATCATCAGCGAAGCGTTTGTTGATGAAGGCCCGACCATGAAGCGGTTCCAGCCGCGTGCCCAGGGTCGTGCATTTCAGATCAAGAAGCGCACCAGCCACATCACCGTGGTAGTCGCTACCCCGGAGAAAGAGGAGGCTCGCTAA
This sequence comes from Arthrobacter sp. ZGTC412, assembly GCF_002929215.1. Lineage (GTDB taxonomy): Bacteria > Actinomycetota > Actinomycetes > Actinomycetales > Micrococcaceae > Arthrobacter. The sequence goes on along the minus strand of NZ_PJII01000001.1, from coordinate 506,136 downwards.
GTGGGACAGAAAGTAAACCCGCACGGGTTCCGACTCGGCATCACCACCGATCACGTATCGCACTGGTTCGCTGACAGCACCAAGGCCGGCCAGCGGTACAAGGACTTCGTTCGCGAAGACATCCGCATCCGCCAGCTCATGTCCACGGGCATGGAGCGCGCCGGTATCGCCAAGGTTGAGATCGAGCGCACCCGTGACCGTGTCCGCGTGGACATCCACACGGCCCGCCCGGGCATCGTCATCGGCCGCCGTGGAGCAGAAGCAGACCGCATCCGCGGCGAGCTCGAAAAGCTCACCGGCAAGCAGGTTCAGCTGAACATCCTCGAGGTCAAGAACCCCGAGATGGAAGCACAGCTTGTTGCCCAGGGCGTTGCTGAGCAGCTGACTTCACGTGTGGCTTTCCGCCGCGCAATGAAGAAGGCCATGCAGTCCGCACAGCGTGCAGGTGCCAAGGGCATCCGTATCGCCTGCTCGGGTCGACTGGGTGGCGCTGAAATGTCCCGCTCGGAGTTCTACCGCGAAGGCCGTGTGCCCCTGCACACCCTCCGCGCGAACATCGACTACGGCTTCTACGAAGCCAAGACCACCTTCGGCCGCATCGGTGTGAAGGTTTGGATCTACAAGGGTGACGTCACCGCCAAGGAACTGGCCCAGCAGGCCGCTTCCGCCCCGTCCCGTGGCCGCGGTCCCAGCGACCGTCCGGGCCGCCCGGGTGGCGCTGACCGTGGTGACCGCCGCCGTCGCAACGACCGCCCGGCCGCTGACGCAGCTCCTGCTGCCGAAGCTCCGGCAGTTGAGGCAGCACCTGCTGCTGCAGAAGGAGGACAGGCTTAAATGCTTATCCCACGTCGAGTCAAGCACCGTAAGCAGCACCACCCGGGTCGTTCCGGCGCTGCTACGGGCGGCACCAAGGTCTCCTTCGGTGAGTACGGCATCCAGGCCCTGAGCCCGGCATACGTCACCAACCGTCAGATCGAGTCTGCACGTATCGCGATGACCCGCCACATCAAGCGTGGCGGTAAGGTCTGGATCAACATTTACCCGGACCGTCCCCTCACCAAGAAGCCTGCCGAAACCCGCATGGGTTCCGGTAAGGGTTCACCGGAATGGTGGGTCGCAAACGTCAAGCCGGGTCGGGTTCTCTTTGAGATCTCCGGCGTCGAAGAATCGGTAGCACGCGAGGCCCTGCGCCTGGCAATCCACAAGCTCCCGTTGAAGGCACGCATTCTGCGTCGCGAAGGTGGTGAATAGAAATGGCAGTAGGATCCAAGGATCTGGCTCCCGCACAGCTGGACGGTTTCGACAACGAGCGTCTCGTTGAAGAACTCCGCAAGGCCAAGGAAGAGCTGTTCAACCTGCGTTTCCAGTCCGCCACCGGACAGCTGGAGAACCACGGTCGGCTGCGCGCGGTAAAGAAGGACATCGCCCGCATCTACACCGTTCTCCGTGAGCGCGAGCTGGGCATTCGTGCCGAGGTTGCCGCACCGGTTGTGGAAGCCAAGGAAGAGAAGAAGTCCAAGAAGGCAGCAACCAAGAAGGCCGACAAGGCTGAAACGGTTGAGACCGGGGAGGATGCCAAGTGAGTGAAAAGGACGAGAACGTGACCGAAACTGCTACCGCAGCCACGGCTGAGCAGCGCGGTTACCGCAAGACGCGTCGCGGCTACGTGGTCTCTGACAAGATGGAAAAGACCATCGTTGTCCAGGTTGAAGACCGCGTGAAGCACGCCCTGTACGGCAAGGTCATCCGCCGTACCTCCAAGGTCAAGGCACACGACGAAGAGAACACCGCCGGCATCGGCGACCTCGTAGTCATCGCCGAGACCCGCCCGCTGTCCGCCACCAAGAACTGGCGGCTCGTGGAAATCCTCGAGAAGGCCAAGTAGCACCTGCTGCTTCGGTAACCGGAAGCCCCTGCTCCCTTTGGGAGCGGGGGCTTCCGCGTTAACCCGGCGCCTCTGAAAGCCGTCACGCCCGCAGGCCTCTAGGCGCGGACGACGTCGGGGCGGCGTCTTTGCGGGGGAGTGGCAGGCGAGGCGGGCCGAAAGGCTGCCGTGCGCGACGCCGTCGTCCGTCTTGCGGGGGAGCGCCGGCGGTGATATGGGGATGAGCGGAAAACGTGCTAAGATTTTGAGTTTGTATGGCGCCTTTCGTGCGCCGACATCAAACCTCGTAAACAAGCGTGCTACGGCATAGTGCCCCCTTGCGCCCAGGATCTCCTGGACCGGATGGGAGCAACTGCTTCTGGCACGGGAGTTTAGGCCTGGTCTGGCAAAATCCAGGCAGGTCAAGAGACACCCCGATCAACCGTTCCGCAAGGCTCATTCCGTAGGAAGATTTTCGGTCTGAGAACCGGCGCGACGCAAGGAGTAAATAGTGATTCAGCAGGAGTCGCGACTCAAGGTCGCCGACAACACGGGTGCTAAGGAAATCCTTACCATTCGCGTTCTCGGTGGATCTGGCCGTCGCTACGCAGGCATTGGCGACGTCATTGTCGCAACCGTCAAGGATGCAATCCCCGGCGGCAACGTAAAGAAGGGCGATGTTGTCAAGGCAGTCATCGTCCGTACCAAGAAGGAACGCCGCCGTGCGGATGGTTCCTACATCAAGTTTGACGAGAACGCAGCTGTGATCCTGAAGGCTGACGGTGACCCCCGCGGTACCCGTATCTTCGGACCGGTTGGTCGTGAACTTCGTGACAAGAAGTTCATGAAGATCGTTTCTCTGGCTCCGGAGGTGCTCTAGTCCATGGCTAAGATCAAAAAGGGTGACCTCGTTCAGGTCATCACTGGCGCCAAGGCTGAGCGTGGCGGCGACCGCGGCAAGCAGGGCAAGGTCCTGCGCGTGTTCCCCGAGACCAACCGCGTGCTGGTCGAAGGCATCAACCGCGTAACCAAGCACACCAAGGTCGGTCAGTCGCAGCGCGGCACCAAGACCGGTGGCATCGAGGTTGTTGAAGCTTCGATCCACATCTCCAACGTGGCTCTGGTTGACCCGTCCACCAAGAAGCCCACCCGCGTTGGCTTCCGCACCGAGACTGTTGAGCGCAATGGCGTCCAGCGCGAAGTGCGCGTCCGCGTGGCCAAGAGCTCAGGGAAGGACATCTAATGACTGAGACTCTCGAGACTCCGGCAACGAAGATCGTTCCTCGTCTGAAGACCAAGTACGCCGATTCCATCAAGAGCACGCTCATTGAGGAATTCAAGTACGAAAACGTCAACCAGGTTCCGCGCCTCGTGAAGGTCGTTGTGAACATGGGTGTTGGAGATGCCGCCAAGGACTCCAAGCTGATCGACGGCGCTGTCCGCGACCTCACCCAGATCACCGGCCAGAAGCCGCAGGTAACCAAGGCCCGCAAGTCCATCGCTCAGTTCAAGCTGCGCGAAGGCATGCCCATCGGTGCACACGCTACCCTGCGTGGAGACCGCATGTGGGAATTCCTGGACCGTCTGGTCAGCCTCGCACTGCCCCGTATCAGGGACTTCCGTGGTCTCTCCGGCAAGCAGTTCGACGGTAACGGCAACTACACCTTCGGTCTGACCGAGCAGGTTATGTTCCACGAGATCGACCAGGACAAGATCGACCGCGTCCGCGGTATGGACATCACGGTTGTCACCACTGCCAAGACCGATGACGAAGGCCGTGCGCTGCTCAAGGCGCTTGGTTTCCCGTTCAAGGCCGAAGACTAATCTAACTACGTAAAAGGTCCGGCGGTACGGCTTCTACTCGAAGCAGCACCGCGGAAACCGTTATGAGGAAGGGCAAGAGCCCACCATGACAATGACAGATCCTGTCGCAGACATGCTTACGCGTCTGCGCAATGCAAACTCGGCATACCACGATTCCGTGTCCATGCCGTACAGCAAGCTCAAGGCACGCGTTGCTGACATCCTTAAGGCCGAAGGCTTCATTGCCAGCTGGAAGGAAGAAGACGCTGAGGTTGGCAAGAAGCTGACCATCGAGCTCAAGTTCGGACCGAACCGCGAGCGTTCAATCGCTGGTGTTCGTCGTATCTCCAAGCCGGGCCTGCGTGTTTACGCAAAGTCCACCAACCTGCCGCACGTGCTGGGTGGCCTGGGTGTCGCAATCCTGTCCACCTCTTCCGGCCTCCTGACTGACAAGCAGGCCGGCAAGAAGGGCGTGGGCGGCGAAGTCCTCGCTTACGTCTGGTAACGGGAAAGGAAGAGAATAATGTCACGTATTGGACGTCTCCCCATCACCGTTCCTGCCGGCGTTGAGGTCAAGGTTGACGGCTCTGTCGTCAGCGTCAAGGGTTCCAAAGGCGAGCTGAACCACACTGTGGCCAGCCCGATCGAGGTTTCCCTGGAAGCAGACACCCTGACTGTCGCCCGCCCGAACGACGAGCGCGCCTCCCGTTCACTCCACGGCCTGACCCGCACCCTGATCTCCAACATGATCGAGGGCGTTACCAAGGGCTACGAGAAGAAGCTTGAAATCGTTGGTACTGGTTACCGCGTTCAGGCCAAGGGATCTGACCTTGAGTTCGCTCTCGGTTACAGCCACCCGGTCAATGTCTCCGCACCGGACGGCATCACCTTTGCAGTTGAGACCCCGACCAAGCTCTCTGTTTCAGGAATCAACAAGCAGCAGGTCGGCGAGGTTGCTGCCAACATTCGCAAGCTGCGGAAGCCGGACCCCTATAAGGGCAAGGGCATCCGTTACGCCGGCGAAGTCATCCGCCGCAAGGTCGGAAAGGCTGGTAAGTAACCATGGCCATCTCAATTAACAAGAAGCGTACGAACAAGAGCAAGTCTGCTTCGCGCAGCCGCCGCCAGCTTCGTATCCGTAAGCGCATCTCCGGTACGGCTGTACGTCCTCGTCTGGTCGTCAACCGTTCCGCACGCCACGTATTCGTCCAGGTTGTCGATGACACCAAGGGCCTGACCGTAGCGAGCGCCTCCACTCTGGAAGCCGACCTTCGTGCATTCGACGGCGACAAGACTGCCAAGGCCAAGCGCGTTGGCGAACTCGTCGCAGAGCGTGCCAAGGCTGCCGGTATCGAAGCTGTTGTCTTCGACCGCGGTGGTAACAAGTACCACGGCCGGATCGCCGCCGTCGCTGACGGTGCACGTGAAGGTGGGCTGTCACTGTGACGGAAGCAAACAAGGAAAAGGACACTGTGTCTGCAGATCAGAAGGCTACTGAAGCCGTAGCTGCCACTGAGACCACTGCTCCCGCAGCTGCCGACGACCGCCGTGGCGGCGCTCGTCGCGGCGAGCGTGGCGACCGTGGCCAGGGCCGCGGCGACCGTGGTGGCCGTGGCGGCCGCGACGGCGGCCGTGAAGCCGAGAAGAGCCAGTTCGTAGAGCGCGTCGTCACCATCAACCGCGTCTCCAAGGTGGTCAAGGGTGGTCGTCGCTTCAGCTTCACCGCCCTGGTCGTCGTCGGTGACGGCAACGGCATGGTCGGCGTTGGCTACGGCAAGGCTAAGGAAGTTCCTGCCGCGATCGCGAAGGGCGTAGAAGAGGCCAAAAAGTCCTTCTTCCGCGTTCCCCGCGTTGGCAGCACCATCCCGCACCGCGTTCAGGGTGAGGCTGCTGCAGGCGTCGTTATGCTGCGTCCGGCCTCCGCCGGTACCGGTGTTATCGCCGGTGGCCCGGTCCGTGCAGTACTGGAGTGCGTGGGCATCCACGACATCCTCTCCAAGTCGCTCGGTTCCTCCAACGCCATCAACATCGTTCACGCGACCGTTGATGCCCTGAAGCGCCTCGAAGAGCCGGCAGCAGTGGCAGCACGCCGCGGCCTGCCCCTCGACGAGATCGCTCCGCCGGCACTGGTGAAGGCTCTCCTGGCTTCGAAGGCAGGTGCCTAGTTATGGCTAAGAACCTGATTCCCTCCGACACCCAGTTGGAGATCACTCAGATCAAGTCCGCCATTGGCGGCAAGCAGAACCAGCGCGACACCCTGCGGTCCCTCGGCCTGAAGCGGATCGGACACACCGTTGTCCGCACCGCCGACGCCGTCACCGTGGGAATGCTCAACACGGTTCCGCACCTGGTAAAGGTAGAGGAGGCGAAGTAAATGGCAGAGAACACTGCTGACAAGGCACAGAGCGCCGCTGCTGAGAAGCAGAACGCACTGAAGGTTCACCACCTGCGTCCCGCCCCGGGTGCCAAGACCGCCAAGACCCGCGTTGGTCGTGGTGAGGGTTCCAAGGGTAAGACCGCCGGTCGTGGTACGAAGGGTACTGCAGCCCGCTACCAGATCAAGGCTGGCTTTGCCGGCGGCCAGCTGCCGCTGCACATGCGCCTGCCGAAGCTGCGCGGCTTCAAGAACCCGTTCCGGGTTGAGTTCCAGGTTGTAAACCTGGACAAGCTCAACGAGCTGTTCCCGGAAGGTGGCGCAGTCACCGTGGAGAACCTGGTCGAAAAGGGTGCCGTTCGCAAGAACCAGCCCGTCAAGGTGCTGGGCACCGGCGACATCACCGTCAAGGTTGACGTCACCGTCCACGCATTCTCGGCCAGCGCCGCTGAAAAGATTGCTGCAGCAGGCGGAAGCACCACCGCTCTCTAGAGCCGGTGGGGCGAAAGCCCGCTGTTGAACTCCCGGTTTCCGGGGCTGAGGCCCTGGAGGCCGGGAGTTTTTTGCATCCGCCGGGCGTATATTTCCCGCCACCCACCGCTTGCGCGCGTCCACGGATTGTTCGCATGGCGCATCCAACCGTTAGACTCGGTTGTTGGGATTGATAGATCCCCATCACACCACTCTTAATTAACCACCAGGAGGACGCTTGCTTAGCGCATTTGGCCGGGCCTTTCGCACGCCTGATCTGCGACGCAAGTTGTTGTTCACGCTGGGAATCATCACCATCTTCCGCTTGGGTGCCTTCATTCCCTCGCCAGGTGTGGACTACCAGAATGTCCAGCAATGCTTGCAGAACGGTCAGACCGCAGGCGGCCTGTACCAGCTCGTCAACCTGTTCAGCGGCGGTGCGTTGCTCCAGGTGTCCATCTTCGCCCTGGGCATCATGCCGTACATCACGGCAAGCATCATCGTCCAGCTGCTCCGGGTGGTCATTCCCCGGTTCCAACAGCTCTACGAAGAGGGTGCGTCCGGGCAGTCCAAACTGACCCAGTACACGCGGTACCTCACCATCGCCCTGGGCCTGCTGAACGCCACCACGCTGGTTTCCCTGGCGCGTTCCGGGCAGCTTCTGCCCGGCTGCAACCTGCCGATCATCCCGGACAGCAGCGTCATCACCACCATCCTGCTCATCATCACCCTGACGGCCGGCACCGGCCTGATTATGTGGATGGGCGAACTGGTCACCGAGAAGGGCGTGGGCAACGGCATGTCCCTGCTCATCTTCACGTCCATCGCGGCCACGTTCCCCACCTCCCTCGGCGCCATCTGGAGCTCGCAGGGTCCCGGAACCTTCTTTATGGTCCTCGCAATCGGCTTGCTGACCGTGGCTCTCGTTGTCTTCGTTGAGCAATCCCAGCGCCGTGTACCGGTGCAGTACGCCAAGCGGATGATTGGCCGCCGCACAGTGGGGGGTACCAGTACGTACATCCCCATCAAGGTCAACATGGCCGGCGTTATCCCGGTGATCTTCGCTTCGTCCATGCTTTACCTGCCGGGCCTGATCTCCCAGTTCAACCAGCCGCGGCAGGGCGAACAGCTACAGCCCTGGGTTGAATGGATCAACAACAACCTGGTCCGCGGTGACCAGCCGATCTACATGGTGTTGTACTTCGCCATGATCGTGTTCTTCACCTACTTCTATGTCGCGATCACCTTCAACCCTGAAGAGGTCTCGGACAACATGAAGAAGTACGGCGGCTTCATTCCAGGTATCCGCGCGGGCAAACCGACCGCAGACTACCTCCAGTACGTGCTTTCCCGGATCACCCTGCCCGGCGCCCTCTACCTGGGCTTCGTGGCGCTGATTCCGCTGGTGGCACTGGTACTGATCAACGCGAACCAGAACTTCCCGTTCGGTGGCACCTCGATCCTGATCATGGTGGGCGTTGGCCTGGAGACCGTCAAGCAGATTGATGCGCAGCTACAACAACGTCACTACGAAGGGCTTTTGCGATGACGAGAATGCTGATTATTGGACCTCCCGGTTCCGGAAAAGGAACGCAGGCTGAGCGGATCTCGGAGCGCCTCGGCGTTGTGGCGATCTCCACCGGCGATATCTTCCGTGCAAACGTAAAGGGCGAAACGCCTCTTGGCATTGAAGCCAAGAAGTACATGGACGCCGGGGACTTCGTTCCGGACAGCGTCACCAACAAGATGGTGCGCGACCGGCTCAGCGAGTCCGACGTCGAAAGCGGCTTCCTGCTGGACGGCTACCCCCGCACCACCGCGCAGGTGGACTACCTCGATGAGATCCTCGCCGAGGGCGAGGAGAAGCTCGACGTCGTCCTGCAGCTGACCGCCGACGATGAGGAACTGGTGTCCCGCCTGCTTGGCCGTGCCAAGGAAACAGGCCGGAGCGACGACAACGAAGCCGTCATCCGCCACCGCCTTGACCTGTACCACGAGCAGACCGAAGCTGTGGTGTCCAAGTATGCCGAACGCGGCATCCTCACCCAGGTGGACGGCATTGGCCCTATCGACCAGGTCACAGACCGCGTGATGCAGGCCATCAAGGCTGCACAGGCAGCCTGATTCAGGCAAAGCTTTTCCGAGGCTCCTCCCGGTAAACGGGAGGAGCCTCAGCCATTTGAAAGGAAACACCATGGCCTTTGGCCAGCCCCGCATCGAATACAAGACCAACGCCCAGATGCGCACCATGCATGAAGCAGGCCTGGTTCTCAGCCGCGCCCTGGACGCCGCCGTTGCAGCAGCCGTCCCCGGAGTCACCACCAAGCACCTGGACGACGTCTTCGCCGCCGTCCTCAACGAAGCCGGCGCGAAATCCAACTTCCTCGGCTACCACGGCTTCCCGGCCACCATCTGTACCTCCGTGAACGAGGAAGTGGTCCACGGCATCCCCGGCAGCCGCGTGCTCCGCGACGGCGACATCATCTCGATCGACGGCGGCGCGATCGTCAACGGCTGGCACTCGGACTCTGCGCGGACCGTCATCGTGGGCACCGCTGACCCCGAGGACCAGCGCCTCTCGGACGTCACCCGGGCGGCTATGTGGCGGGGTATTGCGGCACTGGCCACCGGAAAGCACGTGGGCGACATCGGCGCGGCCATCGACGACTACGTATCCTCCGTTCCCGGCAAGCCGCTGGGCATCCTCGAGGACTACGTGGGCCACGGCATCGGCTCGGAAATGCACATGCCGCCGGACGTGCTCAACTACCGCACCAGCCACCGCGGCCCCAAGGTCCGTCCGGGCCTGTGCCTCGCGATCGAGCCCATGCTGGTCCGGGGCAGCATCGACACAGCGGTGCTGGAGGACGACTGGACCGTGGTCACCACGGACGGCAAGCGCTCCTGCCAGTGGGAGCACTCCGTGGCGGTCCACGACAAGGGCATCTGGGTGCTTTCAGCGCCCGACGGCGGCGCGGAGCACCTAGTGCCCCTCGGCGTCACCCCCGTCCCGATTCCGTAGGTCGTTTGCCTCTTCCCGATTGGGGGAGGGGGAACAATGGGTGCCATGGGAGCAATCACCGATGTGCCCGGGGTCCGGGTTGGCCACGTACAGAAGTCCGACGACGGCTGGCTCACCGGAGTGACAGTGGTCCTGCCGCCGCCGGGCACAGTTGGTTCGGTGGATGTCCAGGGCGGCGGGCCGGCCACCCATGAAACTGATGCTCTCGACCCTACAACCCTGGTCAGCGCAGTGGACGCCGTGGTGCTCACCGGCGGCAGCGCCTATGGCCTGGCCTCTGCCTCCGGTGCGCAGCGCTGGTGCGAGGAAAACAACCGGGGCTTCGTTGTTCCCGGGGGAGTAGTGCCGATCGTCCCGGCAGCCGCGATCTTCGATCTCGGCCGCGGCGGCGACTTCTCAGCACGCCCGACGCCGGACATGGGCTACGCGGCAACTGTCGCCGCCGCTGCGGAAGAGGAAGGGCACGACGTCGAACGCGGCAACGTCGGAGCCGGCACCGGAGCACTGATGGCCCGGACCTATAAGGGCGGCGTCGGTACGGCATCCATCATCCTGGACAACGGAGTCGTTGTCGGCGCGTTGGCCGTGGTGAATGCGCTCGGACTGCCGTTCGACACAACGACCCAGGGGGTTTCGGCTGCTGCGGCGGAGGCCCAACCGGGTTCGCAACTGAACACAACCCTTGTCGTCGTCGCTACCAATGCGATCCTGCATGTGGCCGAATGTAAGCGGACTGCGTCTGCTGCCCACGCAGGGATCGCCCGGGCCCTCAACCCCAGCCACACTCTTGCCGACGGTGACTCCGTCTTTTGCCTCGCGACGGGCTCAGTGCACTTGGACCGCACGGACGAAGCTGCCCGGCAGATGAGTCTTATTACCCTTCAAAGTGCGGCAGCCGACGTCGTACGTTTGGCCATCCTCGACGGCGTGGCCAGCGCGAAGGCGGTGAGCACTCCAGCCGGTGAATATGGTGCCTTCGGCGCGTAGTACGTTACTATGGCCGATTTAACTTTTACGCCGATACGGAGTAGTGTTGCTTGTTGGTTGTCTGGACTGCCACGCCCTTTTGGGGCCTGGAGCTGACAATCGATCCAACAAAAACGTTCGTGGTCATGCCCGGTGCAATCCGGCAGGACTGCGGCAACAACAGTTAGCGGAGGGTATGGCCAAGAAGGACGGGGTCATTGAGATCGAAGGCGTTGTGACTGAGGCGCTGCCTAACGCGATGTTTCGCGTTGAGCTCACCAACAAGCACATCGTACTGGCACACATCTCTGGAAAGATGCGTCAGCACTACATCAGGATTCTCCCTGAGGACCGCGTAGTGGTGGAGCTGAGCCCGTACGACCTCACCCGTGGTCGTATCGTCTACCGCTACAAGTAAATTGCTGGGCGGCTTCAGTGCGAACTGACTGCCGCTCCAGTTGACCAACTGTTACACGCAAAGGAATGCCATGAAGGTCAAGCCGAGCGTCAAGCAGATCTGCGAAAAGTGCAAAGTGATCCGCCGTAATGGCCGGGTCATGGTGATCTGCGAGAACCCGCGCCACAAGCAGCGCCAGGGCTAATTTCCTTCCCTGAAGGAAATCCTGGGTTGCTAACCCACGCAAGTAAATAAAGGCAGCACAAGCTGAATTGGGACGCATGAGCCCGGACAGCTAACCCCCGGTCGGAGGCTGGGGCCGCATAGAACGTGCGGGTGTACTGCCTACGACCTCCGGTTTATTCAAGGAGTACTGCCACTATGGCTCGTCTCGCTGGCGTAGACATTCCCCGCGAAAAGCGGCTGGAAATTGCGCTTACTTACATCTACGGCGTGGGCAAGACCCGTGCACACGAAACCCTGGCTGCCACTGGCATCAGTGCTGACGTCCGTGTCAAGGACCTCACTGACGCCCAGCTGGTTGAGCTGCGTGACTACATTGAAGGCAACTACAAGGTTGAGGGTGACCTTCGCCGCGAAGTAGCAGCAGATATCCGCCGCAAGGTTGAAATCGGCAGCTACGAAGGTATCCGCCATCGCAAGGGCCTGCCAGTACGCGGACAGCGTACGAAGACGAACGCGCGTACCCGCAAGGGCCCGAAGCGCACCGTCGCAGGCAAGAAGAAGGCCCGTTAAATCCTTCGGGATTAACCGGCTCCCCAATAACTTTCTGTAGGAGAAATAATGCCCCCGAAGACTCGTGGCGCGGTTCGCAAGCCGCGTAAGAAGGACAAAAAGAATATCGCGCTGGGCCAGGCGCACATCAAGAGCACTTTTAACAACACCATCGTTTCCATCACGGATCCGAACGGCGCTGTTATCTCTTGGGCTTCCTCAGGTGAGGTTGGCTTCAAGGGCTCGCGTAAGTCCACTCCGTTCGCTGCCCAGATGGCTGCTGAAGCCGCTGCCAAGCGCGCTCAGGAGCACGGCATGCGCAAGGTTGACGTTTTCGTCAAGGGACCGGGTTCCGGACGCGAGACCGCGATTCGTTCGCTGCAGGCCGCAGGCCTTGAGGTTGGCTCCATCCAGGACGTCACCCCCGCTGCGCACAACGGCTGCCGCCCGCCGAAGCGCCGCCGCGTCTAAGGCTTTCCCGCCGCATGAGCTTGCCCGGACCGTTGATGGTCCGGGCAAGCCCAGCGCGTTAAGTCTTCAGACCGAATTTCCACCACCTGTGTTGCGTCATATAGCGGATGCTCGCCGAAAGGAAACCTAAGTGCTCATTGCACAGCGCCCCACCCTCTCCGAAGAGGTAGTCTCCGAAAACCGTTCACGGTTCATCATTGAACCGCTGGAACCGGGCTTCGGCTACACCCTCGGAAACTCCCTCCGCCGTACCCTGCTCTCCTCCATCCCCGGTGCCGCTGTAACCAGCATCCGGATCGATGGCGTGCTGCACGAGTTCACCACGGTTCCGGGTGTCAAGGAAGATGTCACTGAGATCATCCTGAACATCAAGAGCCTGTCGGTCTCCTCCGAGCACGATGAGCCGGTTGTTGCTTACCTGCGCAAGCAGGGCCCCGGAGTCGTCACCGCAGCGGACATCGCTCCGCCGGCCGGCGTCGAATTCCACAACCCGGATCTGCACATCGCCACGCTGAACTCGAAGGGCAAGTTCGAACTCGAACTGACCATCGAGCGCGGCCGCGGCTACGTTTCGGCAGCTCAGAACAAGTCCGGCGATGCAGAGATCGGCCGTATCCCGGTTGACTCCATCTACTCGCCGGTACTGAAGGTTACTTTCCGCGTGGAAGCAACCCGTGTTGAGCAGCGCACCGACTTCGACAAGCTGATTGTCGACGTCGAGACCAAGCAGGCCATCGCCCCGCGCGATGCCGTCGCTTCCGCAGGCACCACCCTGGTGGAGCTCTTCGGTCTGGCACGTGAGCTGAACACCGCAGCTGAAGGTATCGAGATCGGCCCGTCACCCACCGACGCTGCCCTGGCAGCCGACATGGCCCTGCCGATCGAGGATCTGGACCTCACCGTCCGCTCCTACAACTGCCTCAAGCGTGAGGGCATCCACACCGTGGGTGAACTCGTTGCCCGCTCCGAGGCTGACCTGATGGACATCCGCAACTTCGGTGCCAAGTCCATTGACGAGGTCAAGGCAAAGCTGGTTGAACTGGGCCTGTCCCTCAAGGACTCGCCTCCCGGTTTTGACCTCGCAGCACGCGCCGCAGCAATCGAAGAGGACGACGCCGCCTTCGGCGACGACGAACTCTAAACCAGACCTTGGCCGCGGGCTGGGCACCATGGTGTGCACAGCCCACGGCTTCCATTTGAGGAGAAACAATTATGCCTACCCCCACTAAGGGTCCGCGCCTCGGAGGCGGCCCGGCTCACGAGCGCCTCATGCTCGCGAACCTGGCAGCAGCACTGTTCGAGCACAAGCGGATCACCACCACGGTGACCAAGGCCAAGCGCCTGAAGCCGTACGCAGAGCGCCTGGTCACCTTCGCCAAGCGTGGCGACCTCGCTTCCCGCCGCCGCGTGCTCGGCCTGATCAGCAACAAGGGCGTCGTCCACGAGCTGTTCACCGACATCGCCCAGGCTGTGGAGAACCGCGACGGCGGCTACACCCGCATCACCAAGATCGGCAACCGCAAGGGCGACAACGCTCCCATGGCTGTCATCGAGCTCGTCCTTGAGCCCGTTTCCGCCAAGCAGGCCGTGGTAGCCGAGGCTACCCAGGCTGCTGCCAAGGCTGCTCCGGCTGCCGAGGAAGCACCTGAGGCTGAGGTTGCCGAGACCGAAGCTGTTGAAGCTCCGGCCGCTGAGGAGACCACCGAGGCTCCTGCTGAGGAAGCAGCAACCGAAGAGGCTCCGGCCGCTGAGGAAGCTCCCGAAGCTCCGGCTGCTGAAGAGAAGGACGCGAAGTAATTCGCTGATTCACTTCGCATAGACTTGAGTCTATGAACCACCAAAAACCCGCGGCCCCCGTTATAGGGGGCGGCGGGTTTTTGCGTATCCGGCTTGATGTGTCGTACGACGGCGGCCCCTTCAGCGGGTGGGCATTGCAGCCCGGGCGCCGGACAGTCCAGGGCGTCCTCGAGGAGGCGCTCCATATGCTGGTCCGGCGTCCAGTCCGAGTGACCGTCGCCGGCCGCACCGATGCCGGTGTGCACGCCCGCGGCCAGGTGGTGCACGTGGACCTGTCGGAAGCCGAGTGGCTGGGACTGCCGCGCGGGCACGAACTTGACCCCGCCGTCGCCATGCTCCGCAGGATGCGCGGTGCGCTGAGCCGGGTGCTCGGCGACCTCACCGGGGCAGTGGAGGTCCACCGGATCACTCTGGCGCCCCCTGGCTTCGACGCCCGATTCTCCGCGTTGTGGCGGCGCTACAGCTACCGCATTGCCGACGGCCCCGCATTGTGGGACCCCCTGGAGCGCTACTTCACGCTCTGGCACAAGAATCCGGTGGACGTTTCCCTGCTGAATGAGGGCGCTTCCAAACTGCTGGGGCTGCAGAACTTTCTATCCTTCTGCAAGCCCCGTGAGGGCGCCACTACCGTCCGTGAGCTGCAGCGTTTCGAGTTCGCCCGGGCAGAGGACGGGGTTATCGTTGCCACCGTCCAGGCTGACGCGTTCTGCCACAACATGGTGCGGGCCCTGATTGGTTCTGCACTGTATGTGGGGGAGGGCGTGGAGGAGCCAGGCTGGCTTCATGAGCGGCTGCTGGCGAAGAAGCGCGACGCCAAGTCCGTGCTGGCGGCGCCGCACCCGCTTGTACTCGAGGAAGTGGCTTACCCGTCCGACGACGAGCTGCTGGCCCGGGCCGAGCTCACCCGGGCGCGGCGGGAGTCCCCCTCCGCCCCCTAACCTCACAAGTTCGGCCAGGGAACCCTGCGGGCGTGGGCCCACTAGAACGACGGCGGCGGTCCCTCGGCCGGGAGGGTCAGGGTGAAAGTGCTCCCTTGCCCTTGGCCGCTGGCGCAGGTGATCTTTCCGCCGTGACGCTCCACGATCATCTTGGTAATGGAGAGGCCCAGTCCCGCGCCGGCGATCGCCGCGCCCCTGGCAGACTCCGTGCGGTAGAAGCGGTTGAACACCCTGGCGGTGTCCTCGCCGCTGATTCCCATCCCGGTGTCGCTGACGCTGAGCTGCACCCACTCCTTGGTGCTGTGGGCGCTGATGCTGATGCTCCCGCCGTCGGGAGAGTATTTGATGGCGTTGGACACCAGGTTGTCCAGGGCCTGCCCGATCCGGAGCGGGTCCGCGTAGGCCCACAGGGGCGAGGGAACGTCGGCGGTGAGCCGGATGTTCGCATGCTCGGCCAATGCCTGCGCGGATCCGATGCTGGTCTCCACCAGGCTGGCGAGGTCTGTCCGTTTGGGATGGACGTTGAGTGCGGCCGACGCCGAAGCTGACAGGTCCGCCACGAGCGCAAGCAGCCGCTCTGCGTTCCGCTGAACCACCAGCAGGCGCTGGGCCACCGGCGGCGGCAAGGCTGCCACGTCGTCGAGCACCAGGTCCACGTTGCCGATGACGGAGTTCAGCGGCGTTTTGAACTCGTGTGTCACATTGGAGACGAGCTCCTGGTTCGCTGCCAGCGCCTCCACCCAGCCGGTGACGTCACTGTAGACGACTACAGCACCGGTGAGCTGGCCGTCCTCGCTGACCAACGGCCGGGCCGCCGTCGACATGGCCCGCTGCTCCACTCCCTCTCCAGCCCATACAAGGTAGTCCGCGAAGGACTCGCCGGCGATGGCGCGGCTGATCGGGCGCTTTTCAGGCGGCAGGAGGGTCCGCCTGTCCTGCCCAAAGATCAGCTGGTTGCCCTGGCCGGGTACGGCGTCGTCGGCGTGTGTTGCCTGGCGGAAGTTCCGCTGCCTGTTGTTGGACACCAGGAAATGGCCGGAACTGTCGACGGCGGCAATTCCGACGTCGGTGGCGTCGAGGACCGTCATAAGAAGCTTTTCACGCTCCCTGCTCTCCCGGAGCAGCTTCCGGAGCTCCATGTCCTTCTCCGCCAGCTCGCGCTGCTGCAGCCGGACGTGCACGCTCGCGAATCGAATCGCCAGGGACACGGAGAGCATCATAAGGGGAAAGAGGAAGGTGCTGGTGACGTCCGAGGCCGTCAGGTTGGGGAACCGTCCTGCCAGCGAGGGAACCATGATCAGCATGGGGCCGAAGAAGCTCAGGACCAGGCTGCTGCGGGTGAGCATGCCGGAGGCCGAGAGCCAGATGACCGGGAACACCGCCAGCACAGCCAGGCCCGGAAGAAGGGGAGCTGCCCCGTTCCGCAGCAGCCCGATCGCGACGAAGTCCAGGATGGGAATCAGCAGGTAGGGGCGGTGCATCAGCCGCTCCCACGGAACAACCAGGCAGCCGAGGAAAAGGGCGCCGGACAGCAGGATGCCAGCAAGAAAGAGGGGACTGTTCAAAAGCGTTGGCCAGGCGAACGGAGTGGCCACGGCAAGGGCTGCAACGATAAGCGTCAGTGGCAGCTGGCACAGGGCAACCTGCGAACGCGGCCCGAGACGCTGGAAGAAGCGGGCGGGCCCGCGAGGGAAAAGGCGCTCAGCCATGAATCATGCTCCGGCCAAGCGGGGACATGGAACCGAATTGGGCCGTGCCTGCGTACGTGTTCCTGTAGGGCAACCTGGCACGCGTCCTCTCCGGCTCGTAATCTACATCCCTTGTCATAATAATTGACTTTTCAAATGCATGGTTGAAAGAGATGTCATCAGGCCGGCTTACTTGTAGCGTATAAAGGGTTGGAGCGGTTATGGCATTGGCGCTGGGCTGATGGGGGGTCATAATCGCCTGGCGCAGGGATATCAATGGACGATCTTGGTGTGGCTGTAGTAATCGAAGACGATGCCGATGTGCGGAACCTCCTCGAAGGAGTGTTGAGCCAGGCAGGCTTTGAGGTGCACACAGCGGTTGACGGGCGGGCCGGAGTGGAAGTGGTCCGGGACAAGCAAGCCAACGTGGTGACGCTGGACATCGGGCTGCCGGACATCGACGGCTTTGAGGTGCTGCGGCGTATCCGCAACTTCAGCAACGCCTACGTGGTGATGCTGACCGGCAGGACTGAGGAGCCGGATCTGCTGTCCGCCCTTAACGCCGGCGCTGACGACTACATTGCCAAACCCTTCCGGCCCCGCGAGCTGAGAGCCCGTGTTGCAGCGATGATGCGCAGGCCCCGGCACGAGATCAACGGCCAGGATTCGCCACCGCCCATGTGGGGGACAGCGCCCGCTGCCGCAGCTCCGCCTGCCCGGCCCGAGGACCCCGCCGTACTGCGCCACAACGGTCTGGCGCTGAACCACCGGACGCGCACCGTGGAAATCAAAGGGGAGCCTCTGGGGCTCACGCGGAGCGAATTCGATCTGCTGCACGTCCTCCTGCGAGGCGGCGGAGCCGTGTGCACCCGGGCCGATCTCGTCCGGGCCGTCCGCGGCGAGTACTACGACGAGGACACCTACATCAGTGAGGCCGACGAACGCGCCGTCGAGGTCCACATCGGGAACCTGCGGCGGAAGCTGAAGGAAGATTCGGTTTCGCCGCGCTGGCTGCAGACCGTGCGCGGCGTCGGTTACCGGCTGGCGCCGAGCAGGCCGGACGCTGGATAAGCCCCTTTGACCGGGGCCGCGGGCGAGGGCTAGCCGTTTTTGAGGATGTACGTGGACTGGAGCTCTGAAACCGTTTGGCCGCCGTCGTAGGCAACCCGCTTCATGAGGACCTGCCCCTGGCCAAAGTCACCCCGGCGGATGAGCACTTCCAGCAACTCAGCCAGCTTGGCCAGGCGCAATCCGCCCACCATGGCTGAGCTGATCTTCAGGCTGGTGGCCGCGTCCAGGGCTGAATCGCTGTCCTGGCTGTCCACCGCAGCGGCAAGCCGGGAGCAGCGCAGGTCCCACATTGCTGCGTAGTCACGGGCGAATCGCTGGGCGAGTCCCGAGCCGGCAAGCTCGTCCTCCAGCTCCTCCAGCACCGCCGCGTCAACGAGCGGCAAGAGCCCGGCCGCTTCCTGTGACATGTCCGAGGCGGTAACCGTTGTGATCCCGGGCTGCGGTGGAAACGCAGCTGCGCTCCTGTCGCTGGAGCCGGGATCTGGACTTTGCATTCTTCAAGGCTACTTCCTGGAATTAGTTGGTCGGCCTATTTGGGGTGATCCTGTGTAAAACTTGAGGCATTTTTGCTGCCTCGCTGGGGCGCTTATTGCCCGCTGAATGTCTCTATGGTGTTGATGACTGCAGGTCCAAGAATTGCAATGAAGAGGACCGGAAAAATGAAGAACAACAGCGGAAACAGAATCATCACAGGAAGCTTCATGGCCTTTTCTTCGGCCCGTTGGCGGCGCTTTACACGCATCACTTTCGCCTGCACGCGGAGCACGCGGCTGATGGCGATGCCGTAAGTGTCGGCCTGGACCACGGCCTGCACAAAGCTGCGCAGCTCCGGAATGTTGGTCCTCTCTGCCAGCGCAACGTAGGACTCCCGGCGGCTGCGGCCGACCTGCATGTCCTGCAGGGTACGGACAAGCTCTTCGGCCAGCGGTCCCTTGCCGTTCTCGCCCGCACGCGCCATGGCCCCCTCGAAACCCAGCCCGGCCTCCACCGAGATCAGCATCTGGTCCAGCGTGTTGGCCAGTTCCAGCTGCATGATTTTCTGGCGTTCCTGCCCTTTGCTGTAGAGCAGGAGGTCCGGGATGAAATACCCAAGGACGAGTAGAAACAGGCCCGCAAGCTTCATCAGAGGCGTGCTCCCGGTGGCCGTCAAGTAGACCCCAGCGGCGACGCCGGTCAAGCCCAGGGCCAGCTTGGAGCCGAGGACTTTGCCGAGCGGCATGGTGGCGGGGCGGCCGGCGAGTGCGAGCAGGCGGTCCAGGAACGAAACGTACGACGGCGGTGTGAGTCTGCGGCCGATGCCCTCGAGCAGGTCAGGCTTGGCGGCTTCAACGACTGTGAGTGGGGCGGCGCCGCGAGAAAGGAGATCGTTGACAGCCAGGCGGCCCTGCTTGTCCACGGTGAGGACGGACCAGGCCAGCCCCGCGACGGGGACACAAACCAG
Source organism: Arthrobacter sp. ZGTC412 (assembly GCF_002929215.1). GTDB lineage: Bacteria > Actinomycetota > Actinomycetes > Actinomycetales > Micrococcaceae > Arthrobacter. The sequence goes on along the minus strand of NZ_PJII01000001.1, from coordinate 487,098 downwards.
CAGGATGGAGAGGAGAACTATCAGGTTCATGGCTTCCTCAGAACTTCAGGTCGATGATCTTGCGCATCCACAGCGCACCGATGGTCATGAGGACAAACGAGGCGCCGATCATGATCCAGCCCAGCGGATGGGTGAACATTGAGTTCATGTAGTTGGGGCTGGCGGCCAGCAGCATGGCCACGATGCCGAAGGGCATGGCTATCAGGATGTAGGCGGAGAACTTGCCCTCCGCAGCCAGGGCTTTGATGTGCCCCTTGATCTCGGCGCGCTCGCGGATGGTTTCGTTGACCTGGTCCAGGACGTCGGCCAGGTTGCCGCCCACCTCGCGGTTGATCTGGATAGCCTGCGAGATCCAGACAAAGTCCTCGTTCTTCATACGCTCGGCTGTGTCATTGAGGGCGGAGAGCAGGTCGCGGCCCAGGCTGGTTTCGGTAATCACCCGGCGCATTTCCTCCGACGTCGGCTTCTGCGATTCGGTGGCTGCGGCGTCGATGGCGCGCAGGATGCTGTGGCCGGCCCGGAGGCCGCCGGAAAGCAATTGGAGGGTATCGCCGAGCTGGCTGTCGAAGGTGGCGCGGCGTTTTCCCGCCAGGAATCCCAGGACCAGTTTCCCCACGAACGGCGCGAGGATGGCCAGCAGGATTCCCACCAGTGGCCCCACGGTGACAACACCCACGAGCATTCCGACGCCGGCCCCGATGCCCACCAGCAGGAAGAACTCGGCCTGGCTCAGGCGGAGCCCGGCGTTTTCGAGTTCCGTGCGGGAGAACAGGGAGACGTGGCGTCCGTGCAGGACCCGTTCAAAGGTGCGCACTGCGGAGAGTGCCACGCGGGCGATTGATGACGGCGGCTCCTGTTCGAACGGACGACGGCGGTCCAGCGGCACATGGGGTTCGCTCGGCAGCAGCACTGCCACGCCCAGCAGGCTGACGGCCACGAGCAGGATGACTGCTCCAACAGCAAGAATCATGGCCGTGCCCTATCTTCCGGGGGTGGTTTGAGTGGCGGGAGCCTGCGGACCGGCAAAGACTGCGGGGGAGACATGGATGCCCAGGTCTTCAAACCGGTCAATGAACCGCGGCCTGATACCGGTGGCCACCGGCTTGCCGAGGAATCGCCCGTGCTGGTCAACCCCGGCGGAGTAGTCAAAGACGAACGCGTCCTGAAGGGTCACGATGTCTCCTTCCATGCCTTGGACTTCGGTGACGTGGGTGATGCGGCGGGAGCCGTCGCGCAGACGGGAAATCTGGACGATGAGGTTGACGGCGGAGGCGATCTGTTCGCGGATTGCGCGCAGCGGCAAGTCCATGCCGGCCATCAGGACCAGAGTTTCGAGCCTCGCTACGGCGTCGCGGGGGGAGTTGGAGTGAACGGTGGAAAGGGATCCATCGTGGCCGGTGTTCATGGCCTGGAGCATGTCCAGCGATTCCCCGCCACGGACCTCACCCACCACAATCCGGTCAGGGCGCATACGCAGCGAGTTCCGGAGCAGTTCGCGGATGGTGACTTCGCCCTTGCCCTCAGTGTTGGGCGGCCTGCTTTCGAGCCGGACCACGTGCTGCTGCTGGATCTGGAGTTCTACAGCGTCCTCGATGGTGACGATGCGTTCATCAGCCGGGAGGAAGGAAGACAGTACGTTGAGCAGGGTGGTTTTGCCGGTGCCCGTGCCGCCGGAGACGATGATGTTGAGCTTGGCTTTGACGCACGCGTTCAGCAATTCAGCCATCTCAGGTGTCAGGGTTCCGAAATCGATCAGGTTGCGGACCGTGAGGGGGACCTTGCTGAATTTACGGATGGTGAGTGAGGAGCCGCCCACGGCAAGCGGCGGGATGACTGCGTTGACACGGGAGCCGTCCTCCAGACGGGCGTCCACCAGCGGGGAGGACTCGTCGATGCGGCGGCCCACCTTCGAGACAATCCTTTCGATGACCTTGCGCAGGTGCTCTTCAGAACTGAACCGGGACTCGGTGAGTGTCAGTTTGCCCTTGCGTTCCACGTAGATCTGGTCCATCCGGTTGACCATGATTTCGGTGACGGCCGGATCGTCCAACAGTCGCTGGAGCGGTCCGTAGCCCAGCACATCGTCCGCCACGTCCCGGACCAGGCGGGTACGTTCCTCTGCACTTAGCGGCACCTGTTCGGCGTCGATGATCCGCGTCAGCTCCTCCTTGGCGGTGGCCCGGAGTTCCTGCTCGGTGACGGCCGCGTCGTTGAAACGCGCGCCCATCCGCTCGAAAAGGGCGGTGGCCGCCCGGTGCTTCATGGCGGCGAAGACATCCACAGGCTGAGCCTTGGGCACTAAGGAGGTGCCGGCGTCGTGCGCTGGTGTTACAGGAGCCTGCTGCGCAGGAAGGCGACGCGGCTCGCTCTCCCGCACCGGAGCGGAGGGAACGACGGCGGGGCGGGGCGCCTCGAGCACGGCGACGTTGCTGCCGGGCGCCTGGTTGCGGTCCTGGACCGCGCTGATCCGCTCGGAGAGCTTCATCAGATGACCACCCTTCGGTGAAGTTTGCGCTGGGCCTGGGCACGCCACGACGGGTTGAACCGCTCGACGAGTTGGCGGAGGCTCTTGACGGCGGGATCCTTTTTGGATTCCTGGAGGACGGGGATGCCGCGGTTGGTGGAGAGTGCCACGGCACGGGAGCGGGGGACGCTGACGTCTACGGGCGCGCCGATGGTGGATTCGACGTCGCGGACGTCGAGCCCGGACTTGGCGTCGGCCATGTTCAGGACAACATGCCGTGATTCGGGCATGATTTCCAACTGCCGGAGTACTTCCAGTCCGGAGCGCAGGCCGCGAAGGCTGGGGATGTCCATGGCGCTGACCCACACGACGTCGGTGCACTGCTCCATGGCGGCGAGGCCGATTTCGGGCATGCCGGGGGCGGTGTCGAGGACCACGTACTGGAATTCCTGGGCCAGTTGGTCGAGCAGTCTGGTGATCTGTTCGGGGGTGATGTGGTCCGCGTCCACCGGGTTGGGCGGGGCGCACAGGGCGTAGATGCCGGCCGGGTGCACGGTGAGGAAAGCCTTGAGGACCAGGGAGTCCTGGGATGCCGCCGGCGAGACGGCGTCGGTGACGGTGTGCTCGGGGTTGAGGTAAAGGCCGGAGGCGACGTCGCCGAACTGCAGGTCCAGGTCCACGATGACAACGCTCATCGGCGCGATCTGGCCGAGGCCGATGGCGATGTTGGTGGCGAGGGTGGTTTTGCCGACGCCGCCCTTGGGGGAGAAGACGCCGATCACCAGGCCTTTGCCGCCGTTCTCAGTCTGTGTTTCGGGGCCGCGATGGCGGGTGGCGAAGGACTGGCAGGCACGCTCCAGGAGCACACGAATCTCGGCGGCGTCCGCCTGGGGGCTGAGGATGTCGCGGATGCCGGCGCGCATGGCGTTGAGGAGGTGCCCGGGATCAACGTCGCTGACCAGCACCAGGCTGAGGCCGGGGAGCTGGACGTCGAAGACCTTGGCGAACCGCAGCGCCTCTTCGTAGGGGACGTCGGGTCCAATGATCAGGACTTCCGGCTGCTCCTGGTTGAGGAGGGCGAAGAGTTCCTGTGGGCCGGCGGGAAGGATGTCCGAGGCGATGGTCTGGACGGAGCCGCGGAGGCCGTTCGCGACGGCGGCCCGCAGCTTCTGGTCGAATTCGACGTTGGGGGAGAGGAGGACGAAACGGCTCACTTGAACACCACGTCCTTTCGTTCGGTCCGGGGCCCGTTGTCCTTGGCGTTCAGGGGCTCCTTGGTGAGCCAGAGGCTGCCATTGATGGAGGTGAAGATGATCTTGCTGGCGTCCACGTCGGTGACCGCGACGGTCAGCATGAGGGAGCCTTCGGGGAGGGTGGTGTCTGCCGGATCCGGTTCGCCCTCGGCGGGTGTCTCGGCGCTCGCTGCCTGGGGTGCGCGCTGGACGGCCGTCACCAGGACCTTGCGAAGGGTGAGTTGGGTGGTGGCATCGCCGGCGCCGGCCTTGTCGGTGCCGTTCTCAAAGTTCAACGAGATGCCCACGTGGTCACCCACGTTGATCCGGCCGCCCACTACGCGCTGCGGTTCAAGCTGGAAGGAGACTTCCTGCATCCCTGCTGGAACCTCAACGGAGCCTTCAGCTTTGACGTCTGCCGGGGCGACGAGGCGTTCTTCCAAAAGCTGCTCCCCGGGCACGAGGTCCACGGCGCTGACTGTGCCAGCCTTGTTGTCCAGGGTGCTGAGCGCGGAGGCTGAAACTCCTGCCGCAGGCACCTTCTCGACTACGAGTGAGGCAGTCATGTCATTTACCGGGGTGCCGGCGGGAATGGCAGTCTTTACAACCAGGACGTTAACGGGTTCCGTTGTTGCCAGCGCCCGCTGGTCTGCCCCGTTGGCATAGAAGATGATAAGGAGGGCTCCTACAATCGCCAAGGCGACCGCGGCCGTTCCGGCGAGCATACGAGACTTCACTGTGTTACTCCGTGGTTAGGGATTGGTAGTCAAAGGGTGAGGCGGGCAACCGACGCCCCATAGTCCGGGGTATTGCCCAATTCAAAACCCTGGGCCAGGGATACGTACTTCACGAAGTAGCCCCTGATGGCTTTGTTCTCCACTTTTGCCCCTGCTGTCCAGCTGATGGAAGCAAAGTGGTAGCCGGTGACGTGGAACGCCGCGAAACCCTTGATGTAGTACTTTCCGCTGGAGCCGGTTCCGGTCGCTATGTCGTACAAGGGCAGGAGGACCGTTTGGCTCTGCATCTGGGTGAAGTCGGCGGCGCTGCACGTGGAGGGGACACTCGCGCCCGTGTCGCTGGAGAACCAGATTCCGGAGTTACTCGAGGCTCCCGCTGTTGCGGTTATTGAGCATTTCGTTGACGTGGTCTGTAACCAGCCGAATCCGCCTGGGATACCGCCGCATCCATTGACTGATTGTTCCAGGACCTGTTCCGGACCCTTTGCGCCGCCTGCAGGAATGTTCAGTTTGCAGTGCGCGATGGCCAACGGCAGGATGACAGGTCCTTTGGAAGGAGTTCCCCAAGCGGCCGATGACCGTGCACCGACTTCCTTGCTGGGAATGCCGAGGGCGTTAGCGAAAAAGAGGGAAACCGAGTTGTCCGGGCCTCCCACTTCTTTGGCACTCGTGGTGACCGCGACGGTCCGGGCGGTTTTGTCGAGCTCGATGGTGTGCACCTTGCTCATGCCGTCCAGCGCGTTCTGGTTGGCGAGGCTGGTGGCGAGGTCCGACGTCGTAGAGCACGCCGCGACGGTGGTGTCTTTGGCGCACTTTTGGGCAATTGCTATAGCGGAGGCGTCTGCGCCGTTTTGCAGCTGCGCGCGTTCCGAGTAGATGACCCCGACGTCGGCGGCAATTGCCACGAAGCCGAGGAGCGTTACCAAGAGGATGGCGACTATGACCGAGACGGCGCCGCGTTCGTTTGTTGCTTGGTTCTGGGTCAGCCGCCGCACAGCATGACCCCCTTGCCGGTCATGGCGAAGGGGCCGGCAATGCCGGTGATGGTGGCCAGATTGTACTTGATGGTGAGGGTCACCTGGTTGCCCGTGCTGCATTTATCGGTGCTGAGCATGACGTCCGAAGTGGGGATGGTGGCGCTGACGGATGCGGCCGCGTTCTTAGCAGCGGTCTTGGCACCTGCTGCGTCGTTGGCGATGGCCATGACCCGCACGCCGTCGCGCGCTGCATTGGTGAGGGTGATCTGGGCGTTGTAGGCGCGACCAAATTCAATGGTTCCCAGCACCAGCATCAAAAGGAGGGGCAGCAGGATTGCGAATTCGACGGCGGCCGCGCCGCGCTCCGAATCTTGTGACACCTGCTGCGCCTCCTCTTGAGTGACTCGTGTTTTGGGCCTGGCTGAGCGAGGCGGTGCGGTTCCGATATGGGGTCCGGAACCGGACTCATTGTTGGTGCTAGGGGGTGGTCGGGGTCGGGTTGCCGAGACCGGTGTTGATGCTGTCGAAGAAGCCACCAAGGGTTCCACCCAGAGTACTAACGGCGATGATGATGACGACTGCAATAAGGCCGACCATGATGCCGTATTCAACGGCGGTCGCGCCCTTTTCTCCACTGAATCGGTTCTTGAGGTTGAGGCCGAGGGTCTGAAGGGTAGCGATAAGAGAAAGCATTTTGTACTCCTGAGCGAGTCGGATGGCTGGCCCTGCACCAGCACTAAGACGAAGTTAGCAAGCGAATTTGGTGTAGAACCGGGATCTTGGAAGACCCTGCGCAAACGCTTTCATCCCCGCACTTTTCCTGCGCTTTTGCTTGCTTTCTGCTGCGCTAACGCTGGGTTTGAACATTCTGAGCACATCGAGGACCCCCTCGGTTCTGGGTGCCGAGGGGGTCCGGTCTATGGGGCGCCTTGGAGGCGTGGAGATCAGCAGGACCTCTACAGGTTTCCTGCGAAACTAGCCATCACATTGATGACGGCCGGGCCGATGATCACGATAAAGAGCACGGGCAGGATGCAGAACATCAGCGGGAACAGCACTTTGATGGGCAGTTTCATGGCCTTCTCCTCAGCCCGCTGCCTGCGCTTCACACGCATCTGCTTCGCCTGGATCCGGAGGACGCCGGCGATGGCGACGCCGTAGATGTCGGCCTGGACCACTGCCCGAACGAATGTCCGGAGGTCCGGTACGTCAGTCCGCGAGGCCAAAGCCAGGTAGGCGTCGCGGCGGCTCCTGCCAACTTGCATGTCCTGGAGAGTACGGGTCAGTTCGAAGGCCAGCGGTCCCTTCCCGTTTTGGGCGGCCCGGGCCATCGCTGATTCGAATCCGAGGCCGGCTTCCACGGAGATGAGCATCTGGTCCAACGTGTTGGGCAGTTCCAGTTCCATGGCTTTCTGCCGTTCCGCGCCGCGCCCGTGGATCAGGATGTCTGGGACGAAGTAAGCCAAAGCAGCTGCAAGGGCCACGAACGTTACTGCAGGTGCTGTCAGGTTTTTGCTGATCATCAGGATGCCCAGGATGCAGGCGATAAGCGCGAGGGCAGGTTTGGCGATCAACAGCCTGTCGAGGGGCAGCTGCGCCGGCCGACCCGCGCGGGCAAGTAGCCCGTCTAGCCAGGCCGCGTAGCGGCTGGGGGTGAGGCGCAAGCCAAGGCGGGATGAACCGCTTGCATCCGTTTGCGGTGCCTGCGCACCGTCAGGGCCAGCACCGCCGAAACGACCCCGGCGAAGGTTCGACTGCACCGCCGCGAACCCACGCCGGTCTACGGCAACTAGCAACCAGGACATAAAGCCAATAGGAAGCACGATCAGACCGATAAAAAGCCACGCCATGGTTGTCATGGTCGCCTCCTAGAACTTGATCTTGACGACACGGCTAAGCCAGAAGGATCCGACTGCCAAAAGGATCAGCGCCACTCCGAGTAAGACCCATCCGATGACAGAGGTATATAAAGTGGAGATGTAGGCGCTACCAGCTACCGACATGTACAGGAACATGGCCACAGGCAAGGCAATCAGGACATAGGCAGAGAGGCGGCCTTCTGCGCTGAGCGCTTTGACTTGGCCTTTGATCTGGCTCCGCTCCCGGATGGTCTCACCAACCTGGTCGAGAACCTCGGCCAAGTCTCCGCCGACCTCCCGGTGAATTTCGATGGCCTGCCCGATCCAACTGAAGTCCTCACTCCGCATGCGGACTGCAGCGTCCTGCATGGACTCCTGCAGATCACGACCCAGCCGTGATTCGTTAACCAGCCGCGCGAATTCCTCGGAAGTAGGCGCATCGGCTTCCTGGGCGACCGCATCCACGCAGCGCATTAGGCTGTGCCCAGCACGGAGGCCCCCGGCCAACATTTGTAATGTGTCGCCGAGTTGGGCGTCGAACCGTGACCGCCGACGACCCGAAAGGACGTTAAGGGTCAGCCTTGCCACCAATGGAGTGGCTGCAGACAACAGGAGCGCGGCCAGGAAGCCATACAAAATGAAGCCGATGACTCCGGCTGTAACAGCGATGCAGGCCACCAAAAGGATGAAGTCGGCCTGGCGCATCTTGAGGCCGGCCTGTTCAAGGGAAGCCCTAATGCCGAACGCAGCATTCCGGCTGACGTTTCGTTCCAGGTAGGCGGTGGCGGAATCTGTGGCGCGCGTAAGGAGGGACGGACCCGCCACCACCCCTGGCCGGCGCCGGGATAACGCGATCTGTCCCGTGCTGCTTCCAAAGGTTATGAGCAGCAACACCGCTACGGCACCGAAACAGAGGGCAAGTCCGGCCGTCAGGAACAGGGGATGGGTGACCGTCACCGGAATCCACCTCCGGTGGGCGCAGCGCCGAATACCGCTGGCGAGATGGGGATGCCGAGTTCAGCGAAATGGTCGACGAACCGGGGGCGGACCCCCGTTGGTTTTGCCCGACCAAGGAACCTGCCGTCGGCGTCAACCCCCGCGCTGTAGTCAAACGTGAAGGCATCCTGGAGGGTAACGACGTCGCCCTCCATTCCCTGCACTTCGGTGACGTGCGTGACGCGGCGGGTCCCGTCGCGAAGCCGGGAGATATGGACGATGACGTTTATCGCCGACGCGATTTGCTCGCGGATGGCCCGCAACGGGAGGTCCATGCCTGCCATCAGGACCAGCGTTTCCAAACGTGAAATGGCATCCCTTGGCGAGTTGGCGTGGACTGTAGAAATGGACCCGTCGTGGCCCGTGTTCATGGCCTGCAGCATGTCCAGGGACTCCCCGCCACGAACTTCGCCGATCACTATACGGTCCGGGCGCATCCGCAACGAGTTCCGTACCAGATCCCGGATGGTAATCTCGCCCTTGCCTTCGATATTCCGTGGCCGGCTTTCCAGCCGGATCACGTGGTCTTGCTGAAGTTGAAGTTCAACTGCGTCCTCAATGGTCACGATGCGTTCATCGGACGGCAGGAACGAGGAGAGCACATTGAGCAGGGTGGTCTTCCCGGTGCCAGTGCCTCCGGAAACGATAATGTTGAGCCGTGCTCTCACACATGCTTGCAGGAGTTCAGCCATTTCCGGAGACATGGATCCGAGGGAGATGAGGTTGTTGACTGTGAGCGGTACCTGGCCGAACTTACGAATAGTCAATGATGAACCGCTCACGGCCAGGGGCGGAATGATTGCGTTGACGCGCGATCCATCACTGAGGCGGGCGTCCACCAGCGGCGATGACTCGTCGATCCGGCGACCAACTTTGGTGACAATTCGCTCGATCACACGCCGAAGGTGCTCCTCACCGGTAAAACGGGACCCGGTGAGTGTTAGTTTTCCCCTACGTTCGACATAGATCCTTTCGGGCCCATTCACCATGATTTCCGTGATGTCGCTGTCGCCGAGGAACTTCTCAAGGGGACCCAGCCCAAGGACGTCATCGATAATCTCCTGCACCAGGCGTCCGCGTTCAGAGACCGTGAGCGGGATTTCTTCTTCCTCGATGATCTTCCGGAGCTCATCTTTCACGTACTGCTGGAGTTCTGAATCCTCCAATGAGCTGTCTGTGATTCGGCTGCCCATCCGCTCGTAGAGTGCCACACCGGCCCGGTCCTTCACGGAAGCCAACGCTTCGTTCGACTCATTGCTGTGGTTGCGGGCTTCCTGCGAGGCCGTTGGATATCCCGAGGAGTCCTGACCTGCCGGAGCCCAAGGGGCGGCCGGCGCTTGTGCGCCCATCTCCCCGGGCGCACCCAGACCGCGTGCGGCGTCCAACCTTCGTGTAAGACTCATGAGACCAGCGCCCTTCTGTGCAGCTTCTTGTGGGGTCGTTCTTCCCAGCCCGGCTTGAACCTTTCAGCCAGTTGTCCGAGTCCACGGGCCACGCCATCGCGGCTGCCCTCCTGCAGGAGGGGAACCCCTTTGTTTGTGGAGAATGGGACCGCCCTCGAACGCGGCAGGACGATATCTACCGGCCGGCTGATGGTGGCCTCCACGTCCTGCACTGACAGGCCGCTTTTCCGGTCAGCGAAGTTCAATACAACGTGACGGCCGTCCGGCATAAGATCCAGCTCCGTGAGGATCTGGAAGCCAGTTCGCAGCCCCCTGATGCTCGGTACGTCCATGCCGCAAACCCAAACTGCATCGGTCGCTTGATCAAGGGTGGCCAACAAGTGATCCCCCAGCCCGGGCGCTGTGTCGACCACAACATACTGGAATTCGTCGGCTAACTGCCGGATCAGATGCGCCACCTGCTCCCCGGTGATGTGGTCAGCGTGGGCTGGGTTGACAGGAGCGCAAAGCGCGTAGATGCCGCTGTTGTGCAGCGTCAAGTAAGACTTCAGGACCAGGGTGTCCTGGACGGCAGCTCCTGTCACCGCATCAGCCAGGGTCCGCTCGGGCTCCAGCAGTAAACCACTGGCTACGTCCCCAAACTGTAAGTCGAGGTCCAGTACCACCACACTCATTGGGGCGAACTTGCCCAGTGCCACTGCCAGGTTGGTTGTGACGGTGGTCTTGCCCACACCGCCTTTGGGCGACATTACGGCGATGATCCGGCCACCGGTCTTGGGTTCGGAAAGGGTGGCACCCAGTCCCCGGCGGCGGCTGGCGGAGGTCAAGCTGGCCCGTTCCAGCATCTTTCTGATGTCATCGCTTGACGCATCCGGCTGCAGCAGATCACGGACCCCGGCGCGCATGGCCGGCAACGCGATCCCCTCGTCAACCTCCGTGACCAGGACAATGCTGATCTCCGGAAACTGCAGGTCGAAAAGACTGGCCATCCGGATTGCATCTTCTGCCGCCAACCCTGGACCCAAGAGAACAACTTCCGCGGGTTCGGCACTTACCGCCCGGAGGACATCTTCGGGACTTGGGGGAAGATAGTCGGCCGGCAGCACTTGAATATTGCCGTGAAGTCCCTTGGCGGCTTCCTGGGCGCGCTGGGAGAAGGCTCTGTCCGCGGTGACCACTACGAACCTGCTCATTTGAAGAGCTCCGTCTTCTTCACAACTGTCGGGCTGCTTTCTGTGGCGGAGCCGGGTTCCTTCGTGAGCCACAGCTTTCCAAATTCTGCGGCGAAGGCAATTTTTGCTGCGTCCGCGTCATTGCGGGCGAATGTAACCAGCAGTTGGCCCTCTGGCAGTTGGGTATTAGCCTGCTCTACCTCGTCTCCGGAGGACGATGCCTTTGCTGTGGAGCGCTGGACGCTGGTGACCAGGACCTTGTGGAAGATTTGCTGCCCGATCTCCTCACCTGCGCCCGTACCGGTGCCAGCTGAGAACAACGCCACGATGCCCACGGTGTCGCCGGCGGCAATCCGGCCTCCAACGACGCGCTGGGCCTCAAGCTGAACGGAAACTTCCTGCATTCCCTTGGGCACCGGGACCGAGCCGGGTGCCGCAAGGCTTGTTGGATCCACCAAACGGACGCCAAGGAGGGCCTCACCGGGTACCAGGTCAGCGGCGGCCACTTTGTCCTTTAGGCCGTCAAGGCTTTTCAGCGCTCCATTGGGTACGGATGCGCCGGGCAACGACGCCAGCCGTACGGAGTCCTGTATTTGGTCCACGGTGGCACCGCGTGGAATCTGTTTCTCGACTACCAATACTTGTACTGGCTGTAAATTCGCTTGGGCCCTGGCTTCGGAACCCTGGACATATGAGACTAGGAGCATTGTGCCAACTACCGCTAGCACAAGCGCTACGATGCCTCCCAGAAGGCGGTTCTTCACTTGTCTATCTCCTTTGGTTCATGTTCGGCTGAGCTGGCTGCTCCAGGCCCAGGTGGTGCATAAAAGGGGTCAGTTACTCAGTTGGGCGCCCGTGGCCCCGTACGTTGTTGGTCCGCCAAGAGTCATAGCCTCGGCCAGGGAGATCTTCTTGATAAAGCGGCCGAAGACTCCAAGATCGCTGTTCTTCAAGTTCAAGGAATTCGAAAGCGCAGTGGCCTCGGAGGTCATGAACGTTTCGGGCAGGCCGCTGCCACCCTTCAGATGCCAGCCACGAAGGGAGAGATGCGCGAAGGCTTCGAGATGGAATTCTGCGTTCGAGCCGGTGCCGCGCCGGTTGTCGAAAATAGGGACCAGAATCTCTACGGTCTTTGACGAGTCCACCAGGGCGGCACCCCACCGGTTCATCATGGCTGCGCAGTCGCTGTTGTAGTCGTTACCGGTGTCTGTGTCGACCCATGGGTCGGCAATGTCCACCTTCACGCTGCAGTCGTGGGAAGGGTCGTCCAGCCAGCCGAAACCGCCGGGGACTTCCAGTCCGGAGGACGACGGGGTAATGCATTCGTACAGCGGGTCTGAGGCGAGAGAGCTTCCATGCGCCGGGAAGAATTGCAGGTCCTTGGTGAAAAAGGGATCCGATTCGCATTTCGAGAAAGTCAGTGGAATGACATTTCCTGCCGCGAAACCGCCGAACTTAGCCTGCGCTGTTGCCCGGATATCGGCAGTCTGGACTCCCAAGGCCCGCGCGAAGGTCAGCGAGAAGTGGTTGTTACCGGCAGCGTCCTTGGACTGTGTGGTGACGTTGACGACGCCGGAGCCCACCGTAGCGCTGACAATGTTGGTGTTGGCGTCCAGGGCATTCTGACCTGCCATCGTGGCTGCCTCTGCGACCGGGGCAGCGCACCCGGCGGCTGGCGGCGTTTCCAGGCACCCCTGGGCGATGGAAAGGGCTGCTGCGTCGGCCCCGTTCTGCAGTTGGGAGTGCTCTGAATACATGGTGGCAACGTCCACGGCAAAGGCGGTGAAGCCCAGGAGGGCCACCATGGTCAACGCCGACAGGGGGGCGATGGCACCCCGTTCGCTCGTTCGTGATCTCAGCCGCCGCATCTCATAACTCCTTTGCCTTTGATCGAGAGGGTGGCAGGCATTCCCGGAATGAGGTTGGGGAACCCTGTCATCCAGGCAGTTGTGTAGGTGACAGTGACTAAGGCGTTGCCGTTGGAGGTGCACGACGCGCCTGAGGAATATGAGACTCCGACGTTAGCCGCGCTCAACGCGACGGACGGGGCTGCTGCTACGCCCGCAGCCTGAGCGCTCGCAGTGGTGTAGCCCGCTTCGGCATTGTGGATGGCCGCGTACCGGGCAGCCTCACGGGCTGCCTCTGTCAGCGAAACCTGGATGTTGAAGGCACGTCCCATCTCAGCAATGCCCAGGACGAGGACCAGGAAAATAGGCAGGATGAGGACAAACTCGACCGCCGCAGCTCCGGTCTCGTTCCGGGGTCGCTGCCGGGACTTTAAAATGCCAATTAGGTTCATGTGGTCACCGAATTCGAATGGCCGGATATACCGGGAAGCGGCGGCTGGGCTGAAGGCCTAGTTACGGCCGGGTCATTTGCGTTCCGGCGGCTAGAGCCCGGCAGGAGGGCGGTGGTGGACGAGGTGGTCCTACCGCCCTGCTTCCGGGCTCCGGCTGCTTGTCGGGGACAGCGCTGCTTACGGGAGTGCGTTGGTAACGGTTGTGAAGCCCCTGAGGATATCCTGACCAAGGGTGACGACGATCCCCACGATTACAGCGGCGATCAGTGCCACCAGCAGACCGTATTCAACGGCGGTTGCGCCCTTCTCAGATGAGAAGCGATCCTTGACGCCGGCGACGAAAGCCATCATCGAGACCATGATTGAAGTCATTGTAGTTTCCTTAATTCGGTGAAATGGATTGGGGTTTATTTCAACGAATCTCCAGCTGCCCCCATACATCTTCAGCGGCTGGACTTCGCTAAAGGGAGATTGTCATCCAGAGGATAGGGCCAGCAATGCGTAGTGGTACGCGAGTTTTCTAAGGCCGGTTAAAAGTACTACTTGAAATTGGCGTGCAGTACTCATGTAATGAATCGAGTACACGGATGCACTACTTGAATTGATGCAGTCTTGAGCAGGGCGAGGGCCGGAAAATGCCGCCGGAGAAGCTAGAAAATGAACAGGCTTGCGACGGCAGTGGCGCCGAGCATTGAGGGTCCGTGAGCGACTTCTGAGGCTTTGTTCCGGCCTTTTCGGCTGAGAATCAGCACCGTGACTACACCGTTCAAAACGAACCCGAAAAGGCCCCCATAGAGCAGTTGGCTCCAACCTAGGTACCCGAGATAAAGGCCGACGGGCGCTGCGAGCTTCACGTCGCCCATTCCGATCCCGCCCGGAGAAATTAGTCCCAAAATGAGGTAGCCAGCAAATAAAATGACGGCTCCGAGCAGGGCGCGCAGCAAATTATCAGTCTGCTGATCAAATACTCCGGGCATCAAAAGCAATAAGAGTCCACCCGCGAGCAGCATTAACACGAGTGGGTTAGACAACAAATGTAGTGCGATGTCAATCCGGGCGAGCTGCACGCCGAGAACCGCCAGGAATAGGAAGGCCGGCAGGGCAATTCCCATTCCAAACCGCAAACTGAAGGCGCCACATGCGAGGCCGGTGAGCGCCGCCGTCGTAATGCGGACTGAAGGGCGGGGAAGCCCGCCCAGCCTGGGAAGGTACCTGGCAATAAGGATCTCCGCGACAGGGGAGAGGACCAGCCCAAGGAGGGCGGCCCCGACAACGAGGAGCCAACCGGCGGGACTGTCGTCACCCGTTGCAAACACTGCGACCCCCTGCGTCCGTCAGGCCGGCGGGAGCTGAGGCGCCGTCCGGCTACCCCATTTTGACCCTGAACCCCTTAACGCGCTAATCTTGGTAGTCGTTGTGCGTGTCCTATTCCGATGGTGCGTGCCCGCTTGAGAATCCGGTTGCAGGATAACTACTCAACGTGCACATTCGGAACCACAGGATGACTGGTTACATAGAGCCCTCACCTCTGTTCCGGTAGCGCGCAGATAGTAGGTGCCCACCCCTGAGTGGCTCCTAAACAAGAACGCCAGAATAAGAACGAGGCAAACACCGTGCGTACGTACACCCCGAAGCCCGGCGATATCAACCGCCAGTGGCACGTCATTGACGCCACAGACGTTGTCCTTGGTCGTCTCGCGAGCCAGACCGCAATCCTGCTGCGCGGCAAGCACAAGGCCACCTTTGCATCCCACATGGACATGGGCGACTTCGTCATCATCATCAACGCTGAAAAGGTCGCCCTCACCGGCGCCAAGCTGGAGCAGAAGCGCGCTTACCGCCACTCCGGTTACCCGGGCGGCCTGACCTCCGTCAACTACGCGGAACTGCTGGAATCCAACCCGGTCCGCGCCGTTGAGAAGGCCATCAAGGGCATGCTCCCGAAGAACTCCCTCGCTGCACAGCAGCTGGGGAAGCTGAAGGTGTACCGCGGTGCTGAGCACCCGCACGCCGCCCAGCAGCCCAAGACTTTCGAAATCACCCAGGTCGCCCAGTAGTCCTGGCCACCAAACAACTTATCTATACAAGGAGAATCGTGGCTCAGAACGAAGAGACCACCGAAGCCGTTGAGGCTGAGGAAACCCTGACCAGCTACACCTCTGAAAGCTCAGCTGCTGACGCCGCTGCGCCGAAGAAGGAGCGCCCGGCCCTGACCGTTGCCGGCGCAGCAGTTGGCCGCCGCAAGGAAGCCGTTGCACGCGTTCGCGTTGTTCCCGGCTCCGGCAAGTGGACCATCAACGGCCGCGCGCTGGACAACTACTTCCCGAACAAGCTGCACCAGCAGGACGTCAACGAGCCCTTCAAGATCCTTGATCTCGAAGGCGCCTACGACGTTATCGCCCGTATCCACGGTGGCGGCATCTCCGGTCAGGCCGGCGCCCTGCGCCTCGGCATCGCCCGTTCGCTGAACGAGATCGACGTCGAGAACAACCGCGCCACGCTGAAGAAGGCCGGTTACCTCTCCCGTGACGCCCGCGTCATCGAGCGTAAGAAGGCCGGTCTCAAGAAGGCCCGCAAGGCTCAGCAGTACTCCAAGCGCTAAATCCGCTTGCGCAGAAGCCCGTCCCGCCATTGGCGGGGCGGGCTTCTGCCGTTTCTGCCTTAAGTGCACCTGGTATAGGAGCGTGGAGGAAATTTCAGCTCCCGGTCGCAGTGGCTAAGCAGTTCAACATGCATTGAGCGCGCCTCACCTGCCGTTTCAAGCTCAACCCACCCCATCCTCTAGACTTGACCGGTGTCTAGATTATTTGGAACTGATGGTGTCCGGGGCCTGGCGAACGGTCTGTTGACTGCGGAGCTGGCCATGCAGCTGGCCCAGGCGGCCGCCGTCGTGCTCGGCCACGACCGCAACTCCAACGGGTCCCGGCCGCGTGCCGTGGTGGCCCGGGACCCGCGTGCCAGCGGTGAGTTCATCGCCGCAGCGGTGGAGGCCGGGCTCTCCAGCTCAGGCGTTGACGTCTATGACGCCGGCGTCCTGCCCACCCCCGCCGCCGCCTACCTGGTCGCCGATCTGGACGCGGACTTCGGCGTGATGATCTCCGCCTCCCATAACCCGGCGCCGGATAACGGCATCAAATTCTTCGCGCGCGGCGGCCAGAAGCTCCCCGACGAGGTCGAGGACGCCATCGAGGCCCAGATGTCCAAGGAAGCAGTCCGCCCTATCGGCGCCGACGTCGGACGCATCCAGCGCTTCTCCGACGCCGAGGACCGCTATATCGTCCACCTCCTCCAGACCCTGCCGCACCGGCTGGACGGCCTCACGGTGGTCCTTGACTGCGCCCACGGCGCCGCCAGCGGTTGTTCACCCCAAGTATTTAAGGACGCCGGCGCGGACGTCGTGGTCATCGGCGCAGACCCGGACGGCCACAACATCAACGACGGCGTCGGCTCCACCCATTTGGGTCCCCTCAAGGAGGCCGTCGTGAAGTACGGCGCAAACCTGGGCATCGCGCATGACGGCGACGCCGACCGTTGCCTCGCAGTGGACCATGAGGGCAACGAGGTGGACGGCGACCAGATCATGGCCATCCTCGCAGTCGCGCTGAAAGCCTCGGGCAAGCTCAAGGACGACGTCCTCGTAGCTACGGTGATGAGCAACCTCGGCCTGAAGATCGCACTTCGTGAAGCCGGCATCAGCATCCGTGAAACTGCGGTGGGGGACCGTTACGTCCTCGAGGAAATGCGCGACGGCGGCTTCAACCTGGGCGGCGAACAGTCCGGCCACGTAATTTTCGCCGACCACGCCACCACCGGCGACGGCGTGCTCACCGGACTCCAGATCGCAGCCCAGATTGCCCTGACCGGAAAGCCGCTCAAGGAGCTGGCCACAGTCATGATCAAGCTCCCGCAGGTACTCATCAACGTCAAGGGCGTGGACCGCGCCGGAGTCCGCAGCAATGAGGTCCTTGCCCAAGCAGTCGCAGCGGCGGAGGCCGCTCTGGGCGATACCGGCCGCGTCCTGCTCCGCCCCTCCGGCACCGAGCCCGTTGTCCGCGTGATGGTGGAAGCAGCCGACGAAGAGACCGCCCAGTCCATCGCGGAACACCTTGCCCAGGTGGTCCGCGCAGAGCTCGCTTTGGAACTCGTTTCCGAGTAAACCGACGGATAACCAAAGCGGCCCGCCTCCATCAGGAGGCGGGCCGCTGGCGTTTTATTCGGTGGAGTTAGGGCGTCCGGCTCTTGAGCGCGTCGCGGATCTCCGTCAGCAGCGCGATCTGCGGGTCCTCCGCAGACACCTCTTTCACGTCCTGGTTGATCCCCAGTTTGCGGTTGCGGCGTTCGATCATCAGGTTCATTGGCATCACCACGACGAAGTAGATGGCCGCGGCGATCAGCAGGAAATTGACGATTGCGGTCAGCAGGACACCGAACTCGATGGCGTTGCCGTTCAGGTCAACCTTCGCGAAGCTGTCGAAGTTGGGGGAGCCCACCAGCCCAGCGACAAAGGGCATCAACACCTTGTTCACCAGCGCCGTAACCACCGCGCCGAAGGCAGTTCCAATAACGACGGCGACGGCAAGGTCAACGACATTGCCCTTCATAATGAAATTCTTGAATCCACTCAGCATAGGAACCAAGCTAGCCCAGCTTCGTCAACCCCTGTTGAAGGGCGGCAATCTCCCCGGTGCGTGTTGGGCACCCAGCTTGCCCACAAGCCTTACGGATACCCGGGCGCCGCCCCCACGCCAAAATACTCCTCCAGCGTGTTGATGCCCCGCTTCGACATGTCCGTGGCCGCCTCCACGCCGATGTACCGCAGGTGCCACGGCTCGTAGTAGTAACCGGTGAGGGGGTGGAGCATCCACGGGTACCGCACCACAAACCCGAACCGGTGCCCGTTCGCCTTCGCCCACACGGCCGCGGGCTGGTCTGCGAAGCACGGCTGGAAACTGCACACGCCCCCGCCGTCCGCGATGTCGAAGGCCCAGCCGGTCTGGTGTTCGGAATAGCCGGGCCGGGCACTGGCGGTATCAGCGTCAGCCTGGCCACGGGACGCGACATACCCGTTGTACGTGGCCACCTGCGTGCCATAGGAGCGGTAACCACTCGCCAGCACCATCGCCACCCCGTCCCGGGCGGCAGCCTCGAACATCTCCTCGGCCGCGGCCGCCGTCGTACTGTTCAGCATTGCTGCCTCGCCGGAAACCGTTGAGGCGACGGCGGGCTGCACGAGGTCGGCCGGCACGTAGTCGGCCGGGACCAGCGGCCGGCGCTTGTTCACGATCAGCCACGGGCTCGCCGGGTTCGTAAGCGAAAACTGCCGCGGCAGGGCGGAGGAGGGCGACGGCGTGGGGGAAGGCTCCGGAGGTGCGGGAGCCGCCGTGGTAGCCTCCGTCGTCGTGATCGGTGAGGGCGAAAGTGAAGGTGAGGCGGAGGGGGAGCCCGACGACGGCGGCAGCGCCCCGGGTGCCTCCGGCGTGCAGGCAGCCAGCACAGTGAGTCCTGCCCCGGCAGCGAGGAAACGGGCGAAGCTGCGTCGGCTCGTCGCCGTTTCAGCCGGTCCGGAGGAAGGAGCGCAGTCGTAGCACACCTGTGCTAAACCTTCCGGAGCAGCATTCGGCGGATTGAGTGGTCCGCCTCTTTGGTGAGCACCAGCTGCGCCCGGCCGCGCGTCGGCAGGACGTTCTCCTCCAGGTTGGGCTCGTTGATGCGCTTCCAGATGTCCCGCGCGGTGCTCTCAGCCTCGTCGTCGGAAAGCGCCGCGTACCGGTGGAAGTAGGACTCCGGCTGGGCGAACGCCGTGGTGCGGAGCTTGCGGAACCTGTCCACGTACCATTCCTCGATGTAGGAGGTTTTGGCGTCCACATAGATGGAGAAGTCGAAGAAATCGCTCAGCGCCAGCCCCTGCCGGCCGTCATGCCGGGGCCGCGCCGGCGCCAGGACGTTGAGCCCTTCCACAATCAGCACGTCGGGACGGCGGACCACAACTTCCTTGCCGGGAACGATGTCGTAGGTGACGTGGGAGTACCAGGGCGCCCGGACTTCCTCGGCGCCGCTCTTGATTTCGCTCACAAAGCGCAGCAGCGCGCGGCGGTCGTAGGACTCCGGAAAACCCTTGCGCTCCAGCAGTTGCCGCCGCTTCAATTCAGCCAGCGGGTACAGGAAACCGTCAGTGGTGATGAGTTCAACGTTCGGGGTGCCCGGCCAGCGGCGCAACATTTCGCGGAGCACGCGGGCAATGGTGGACTTCCCGACAGCCACCGACCCCGCCACGCCGATCACAAACGGGGTGCGCTGGGTCTGCTCGCCCAGGAAGGTGGTGGTGGCGGCGTGCAGCTGGCCCGCGGCTTCGACGTACAGGTGCAGCAGCCTGGAGAGCGGAAGGTAAACCTCCCGTACTTCCTTGATATCCAGCGGGTCGCCAAGGCCCCGGAGACGGACAATGTCCTCTTGGTTGAGAGGCTGTTCCATCTCGTCTGCAAGCCGGGACCAGGTCTGCCGGTCCAGCTCAACGAACGGGGAGACGCCTTCGCCGTTCGCGTCATTGCGTTGCACAGTCACTTTAGAGATTCTGCCCCCAGCCCGGCTGAGAGCGAAATGCGGGCGCACGCCCACAGGGGGAGTGCGCAACAGAAACGGCTCCCGGGAGGCGTCCCGGTTTAGATCTCAGGCATCCCTGCCGATAGTCTTGAGCCTATGTGTGGAATCGTAGGATACGTGGGCCGTTCTAATCACGGCGGAAGTCACAGTGCGCTGGATGTAGTTCTTGAGGGACTGCGCCGGCTGGAGTACCGGGGCTACGACTCCGCAGGGGTCGCCGTGGTGTCTCAGGGCTTGATTGAGTCCCGGAAGAAGTCGGGGAAGCTGAGCAACCTGATTGCCGAGCTGGAAGCCCGTCCGCTGCCGGAGACGGTGACCGGGATCGGCCACACCCGCTGGGCCACCCATGGTGGACCGACGGACCGCAACGCCCACCCGCACCTGGCCGATGACGGCAGGCTCGCCGTCATCCACAACGGCATCATCGAGAACTTCGCAGAGCTCAAGCTCGAGCTGCTGGACAAGGGCGTGACGTTCCTGTCCGAAACGGACACCGAGGTGGCCGCGGCGCTGTTGGCGGACATCTTCCGGAACAAGCTCGGCGGCGACACGTCCGACGGCGGCCTGACCCGGGCGATGGAGCTCGCCTGCCAGCGCCTCGAGGGCGCCTTCACGCTGCTGGCGGTCCACGCGGACCAGCCCGGCGTCGTGGTGGCCGCCCGCCGCAACTCACCCCTGGTGGTGGGCCTGGGCGAGGGCGAGAACTTCCTGGGCTCGGACGTGTCCGGGTTCATCGACTACACCCGCCGAGCCGTGGAGCTGGGCCAGGACCAGATTGTCACCATCACCGCGGACACGGTGGACATCACCGATTTCTTCGGCAACCCCGCCGCGGGCAAGGAATACCACGTGGACTGGGACCCCGCCTCGGCGGAAAAGGGCGGCTTTAGCTCGTTCATGGAGAAGGAAATCCATGACCAGCCCGACGCCGTCGCCCAGACCCTGCTGGGCCGTTCCGACCTGAACGGCATGCTGACCCTGGATGAGCTGAGGATCGACCCGGAGCTGCTGAAGCAGGTCAACAAGATCATCGTCCTGGCGTGCGGCACAGCCGCCTATGCCGGCACGGTGGCGAAGTACGCGATCGAGAACTGGTGCCGGATCCCCACCGAGGTGGAGCTCGCGCACGAGTTCCGCTACCGCGACCCGATCCTGGATGAGAACACCCTGGTGGTCTCCATCAGCCAGTCCGGCGAAACCATGGACACCCTGATGGCCGTCCGCTACGCCCGGGAACAGGGCGCGAAGACCATCTCGATCTGCAACACCAACGGATCCACCATCCCGCGCGAATCGGACGCCGTGCTGTACACGCACGCCGGCCCGGAGATCGCGGTGGCTTCCACCAAGGCATTCCTGGCCCAGATCACCGCAGCGTACCTGCTGGGCCTGTACCTGGCGCAGCTGCGCGGGAACATCTTCTCCGGCCAGATCAAGGACGTCCTCGCGGACCTGAACAAGATCCCCGCGAAGATCCAGACCATCCTGGACAACGCCGAACCACTCCGCGAACTCGCCCGCAGCATGGCCAACGAAACGTCAGTGCTGTTCCTCGGCCGCCACGTGGGCTACCCCGTGGCTCTCGAGGGTGCGCTGAAGCTGAAGGAAATCGCGTACATCCACGCCGAGGGCTTCGCCGCCGGTGAGCTCAAGCACGGCCCGATCGCCCTGATCGATGAGGGCAAGCCGGTGTTCGTGGTGGTCCCGTCCCCGCGCGGCCGCGATTCGCTGCACGCCAAGGTGGTGTCCAACATCCAGGAAGTCCGCGCCCGCGGCGCCCGCACCCTGGTCATCGCCGAGGAAGGCGACGAAGCCGTCAAGGCCTACGCCGAGTACGTCTTCTACGTCCCCGAAACCCCCACCCTGCTCATGCCGCTGCTGACCACCGTTCCGCTGCAGATCTTCGCCGCGGAACTCGCCGCAGCCAAGGGCTACGACGTGGACCAGCCCCGCAACCTCGCCAAGAGCGTCACGGTCGAGTAACTGCGGATCGGCGACGCGCCGGTTGTTTTGCACTGAACGCCCCGGGCCCCTGGCCTGGGGCGTTCTTTGTATCTGGCGCGGTGCACGGCGCACCGGGAGCGCAGATCGTCACCGTAGAATAAGCCGCATGATCGTTGGCATAGGCGTAGACGTTGTAGACATCGAGCGGTTCGGCCGCCAGCTTGAGCGCACCCCGGGCCTGAGGGACCGGCTGTTCGTCCCCGCCGAGCGGGAGCTGAACACCCGCTCGCTGGCGGCGAGGTTCGCTGCGAAGGAAGCTGTGGCCAAGGTCCTCGGTGCGCCGGCCGGCATGAACTGGCAGGACTGCTGGATCGGCCTGGACCACAACGGCCCTACGGTCCAGGTCAAGGGCACGGTGCTGGCCGTCGCCGAGTCCAAGGGCGTCAAGCGCTGGCACCTTTCCATCAGCCACGACGGCGGCATCGCCACGGCCACGGTCCTGGCCGAAGGCTGAACCGGCCCGCTGCAACTGACACAGTGATCAGCGCCTACACCGGAACCCAGGTACGGGAAGCCGAGGAACCCCTCTTGGCCGCAGGCCTGGGCGACGTCCTGATGCAGCGCGCGGCCCACGGGCTGGCCAATGCAGTGGTTCGCGAGCTGAAGTCCCGCAGCTGCCGGCTCTACGGCTCCAGCGTTGTGGTGCTCACCGGCAAAGGCAATAACGGTGGAGACGGCCTGTACGCCGGCGCTTTCCTCGCTGCCCGGGGCATGCGTACGACGGCGGTGCTCACCGCTGATTCAGCCCATCCCCAAGCCCTGGCTGCTTTTGAGCGCGCCGGCGGCAGGGTCCGGCATCTTACCGGCGCGGCACTCAGCGAACTGGCGGCAGAAGCGGCTCGCGCCGACGTCGTCATTGATGCTGTGCTGGGGACAGGTGCGAAAGGCGGGCTGCGGGGGAGTGCCGCCGACTTAGTCAGCGCCATAGCCGATGCCCGCACCGGACCCAACGCGGCCGGTTTTGTTGTGGCCTGCGACCTGCCCAGCGGCGTCGACGCCGATACCGGCGAGGTGTCCGGACCGGTGCTTTCGGCGGATGTCACAGTGACGTTCGGCGCAGCCAAGGCCGGCCTGCTGGCTGACCCCGGGGCCGATCACGCAGGCAGGGTGCAGGTGGTGCCCATCGGCATCGAGGACAATTTCGCCCGGCCAGCCGTTCGCCGGCTCGAAGATGCAGACCTCGCGGGCCTACTTCCCAACCCCGCCCGGCGTGCCCACAAGTACTCGCGGGGAGTCCTGGGAGTGGTGGCGGGATCCGCCGATTATCCAGGTGCGGCCGTCCTGGCATGCAGGGGCGCCCTGGCCGCCGGGGTAGGGATGGTCCGGTACCTCGGGCCGCCCGAGGCCGCCAATTTGGTCCGTCAATCCTGCCCTGAAGTTGTCTGCAGTACCGGCACTGTAGCCGACAACCGGGTCCAGGCGTGGCTGGTGGGTTCCGGCATGGGACCAGGGGACCACGAACAGCTGCAGCGCGCCCGGGACGCCGTCGAGTCCGGCCTGCCCGTGGTGGCCGACGCCGGCGCCCTGCCCGCACTCCCCGATGTCCTCGCCCCGCACGTGGTGCTGACACCGCACGCCGGCGAGCTCGCCGCACTGCTGAAGCGGCTGGGCGTTGACCAGGACCGCGCCGCGGTAGAGGCAGGAACCCTCGTGGCCGCCCGCCAAGCCGCCGAGCTGACCGGAGCCACCGTCCTTTTGAAAGGTGCCACCACCTTGGTGGCCGCACCCTCCGGGGACGTATACAGCCAGGCGGACGGCACGCCCTGGCTCGCCACAGCAGGCAGCGGCGACGTCCTCGCGGGCATCATAGGTGCGCTGCTCGCCCAGGCGGGTCCCCACGTCGGACGCTCCCGGGAGTTGGGTACCGAACCTGAGGGGCAATGGGCTGTGCTGGCCGCGCTGGGAGCCGCGCTGCACGGCCGGGCCGGGAGGGCGGCGTCGGACGCCGGCTCGGGCGGGCCGATCGCTGCAGGTGGAGTCGCTGACTCCTTACCCGATATTTGGGGTAAAGTAAGCACGCTTAGTAACTCTGGGGTCCGGAAGCGTAATAGTCGCACCCAGCCGTTACGGTAGGCATTAGTTCGCACCGGCAGCAGTAGCCTTCCACCAGCCTCTGCTGTCGAATTATTAATGAGGAGCATTATGGAAGTCTGGCCTGGATCGGCTTATCCCCTTGGCGCCACGTTCAACGGAACCGGCACCAACTTTGCGCTGTTCAGCGAACGTGCCGAAAAAGTTGAGCTCTGCCTCTTTGACGAGGACGGCAAGGAAACCCGCATAACCCTCGACGAGGTGGACGGGTACGTCTGGCACTGCTACATCCCGCAGGTTCAGCCCGGCCAGAAGTACGGCTACCGGGTCCACGGCCCGTACGATCCTGCTTCCGGCAACCGCTTTAACCCCAACAAGCTCCTGCTGGACCCCTACGCTAAGGCCGTCCATGGCCAGATCGACTGGGACCCCTCGCTGTTTACCTACAACCTGGGCGAGCCGGACTCCATCAACAACGAGGATTCCGCCAGCCACATGATGATGGGCGTCGTCATCAACCCCTTCTTTGACTGGGACGGCGACCAGAACCTGAGGGTCCCGTACCACCAGTCGGTCATTTATGAAGCCCACGTCAAGGGACTCACCCAGCTGCACCCCGAAATCCCCGAGGAACAGCGTGGAACCTATGCCGGTGTTGCCCACCCCGCCGTTATCTCCCACCTCCAGAAGCTGGGCGTAACCGCCATCGAGCTGATGCCAGTGCACCAGTTCGTCAATGACGGCACCTTGGAGGACAAGGGCCTGAACAACTACTGGGGCTACAACACCATTGGCTTTTTCGCGCCGCAGAATACCTACAGCTCCAACGGCGACACCGGCCAGCAGGTCCAGGACTTCAAGGCAATGGTCCGTTCGCTGCACAAGGCCGGTATCGAAGTCATCCTGGACGTGGTGTACAACCACACCGCCGAAGGCAACCACCTGGGCCCAACTCTGTCATTCAAGGGGATTGACAACGCTTCCTACTACCGGTTGATGGAGGGCGACGAAAAGCACTACATGGACTACACCGGCACCGGAAACACGCTGAACGTCCGCCAGCCGCACTCCTTGCAGCTGCTCATGGACTCGCTGCGGTACTGGGTCACCGAGATGCACGTGGACGGCTTCCGCTTCGACCTCGCGTCCACCCTGGCCCGCGAGTTCTACGACGTGGACAAACTGTCCACCTTCTTCGAACTCATCCAACAGGACCCGGTAGTCTCCCAGGTCAAGCTCATCGCCGAGCCGTGGGACGTTGGCCCCGGCGGCTACCAGGTGGGCAACTTCCCGCCACAGTGGACGGAATGGAACGGCAAGTACCGCGACACGGTCCGTGACTTCTGGCGCGGCGAGCCCGCCACCCTGGGTGAATTCGCTTCCCGCATCACCGGCTCGGCTGACCTCTACGAGCACTCGGGGCGGCGCCCCGTAGCCTCCATCAACTTCGTCACAGCACATGACGGCTTCACCCTGGCGGACCTGGTGTCCTACAACGAGAAGCACAACGACGCCAACGGCGAGGACAACAACGACGGAGAATCCCACAACCGGTCCTGGAACTGTGGGGCCGAGGGCCCCACGGATGATCCCGAGGTCCTTGGCCTCCGCGCCAGGCAGCAGCGGAACTTCATCGCCTCACTGTTGCTGTCCCAGGGCGTGCCGATGCTGCTGCATGGTGACGAGCTTGGCCGCACCCAGCAGGGCAACAACAACGGTTACTGCCAGGATTCAGAAATCACGTGGATTGACTGGAGCAACATTGACCAGCCGCTGATCGAATTTACCGCAGCGGTCAACGCACTTCGTGCCAAGCACCCCACTTTCCGCCGCAGCCGGTTCTTCGACGGGCGGCCGGTCCTGCGGGGCGAAGGCGAACGGCTGCCGGACATCGTATGGCTGGACCCGGACGGCGAGTACATGAAGCCGGAGGCCTGGGACAGCGGCTTCGGCCGATCCGTGGGTGTGTTCCTGAACGGTGACGGCATCCAGGGCAAGGACAGCCGGGGCAGGCGGATCACGGACGTCAATTTCCTGCTCTACTTCAATGCCCATGACGACACCGTCAAATTCACGCTCCCTTCCGACGAATTTGCCCCTGCCTGGGACGTCATCATCGATACCGCGGGGCAGAACGCCGACACTGAGCCAGTTTCAGCAGGCGGGCATCTGCCCGTTGAAGCCAAGTCCCTGGTTGTCCTCCGCGCCCACACCATCGAGGAAGTTGAGCCGGACCACTCGGTGGCTGCTTCCCTCGCGGCGTTGACGCAGACCTCCACCAGCGAGACCGAATCCCTCAGCACACCCATGGTGGCTGAACCGGGGAAGACCACCAAGGTCGGGGAGCGGAAGGTAACGGGGAAGTGAGGGTCCCGGCTTCCACCTACCGCCTGCAGATCCGCCGCAGCTTCACCCTGTTTGACGCTGCCGAAAAGGTTCCCTACCTGAAGGACCTGGGCGTCGACTGGATCTACCTCTCTCCCATCCTGACGGCGGAGCAGGGCTCGGACCACGGCTATGACGTGACCGACCCCTCCGCCGTGGACCCTGAGCGGGGCGGCCCGGAGGGCCTGCTGGCTCTCTCCAAGGCTGCCCGCGAGCACGGCATGGGTGTCCTCGTGGACATCGTGCCCAACCACGTGGGCGTCGCCACGCCGGCGCAGAACCCCTGGTGGTGGTCCCTGCTGAAGGAAGGGCAGGGCTCGCCGTACGCCGAAGCCTTCGACGTCGAGTGGGAACTGGCCGGCGGGAAGATCCGCCTGCCGATGCTTGGCTCGGATGATGACCTGGACAAGCTGGAGGTCAAGGAAGGCGAACTCCGCTACTACGACCACCGCTTTCCGCTGGCCGAGGGCACTTATTCCGATGGTGACTCGCCGCAGGAGGTCCACACCCGCCAGCACTACGAGCTGATCGACTGGCGCCGCGCCGATGCCGAGCTGAACTACCGGCGCTTCTTTGCGGTCACCACGCTGGCCGGCATCCGGGTAGAGACGCCCGGCGTCTTCGAGGAAGCCCATGCCGAAGTAGGCCGCTGGTTCAAGGAGGGGCTCGTAGACGGGCTCCGCGTGGACCACCCTGATGGGCTGGCGGATCCTGCCGGCTACCTGCGGTGGCTGAAGGACCTCAGCGGCGGTGCCTACATCCTGGTGGAAAAGATCCTGGAGCCGGGTGAAGTCCTGCCCCAGGACTTCGCCACCGAAGGCACCACCGGGTACGACGCCCTGGCTGATGTTGACCGGGTCTTTGTGGACCCTGCCGGCCAGCAGCCGCTCGATGACCTCGACGCGAAGCTGCGGGAATCAGCAGCCCCTGCGGACTACGCCGAGATGATCCGGGGCACCAAGCGGATGATCGCCGACGGCATCCTCCGCTCCGAGGTGCTGCGGTTGGCCCGCCTGGTTCCGGACTCCTACGGGCTTCCGGTGGAACAGGCTGCCGATGCCATCGCTGAAATCATCGCTGCCTTCCCGGTGTACCGTTCCTACCTGCCGACGGGCGCGGAGATCCTCAAGGAAGCCTCCGAGTCCGCGGCGGCCCACCGGCCCGAGCTGGAGGTCGCCGTCGGCACGTTGCTGCCGCTGCTCCTGGACCCGGCCAACCCGATCGCGGTCCGGTTCCAGCAGACCTCGGGCATGGTGATGGCCAAGGGTGTGGAGGACACGGCGTTCTACCGCTACACCCGGCTGGGCACGCTGACGGAGGTGGGAGCCGAACCGACGGAGTTCTCTGTTTCTCTCGAGGAGTTCCACCACCGGATGGCCCGGCGGCAGCAGGAACTTCCGCTTTCCATGACCACGATGTCCACGCACGACACCAAGCGCAGCGAGGATGCCCGGGCCCGGATCTCGGTGATAGCGGAACTGCCGCAGGAGTGGACTGCCACGCTGAACAGCCTCCGCGAGCTGGCCCCGATTCCGGACGGTCCGTACGAGAACCTGCTGTGGCAGGCCATCGTCGGCGCCTGGCCTGCGAGCCGGGAGCGGCTCCAGGGCTACGCGGAGAAAGCGGCCCGGGAAGCCGGCAACTCCACCAAGTGGACGGACCCGGACGAGGAGTTCGAGTCGCACGTCAAGGCGGCAGTTGACGCCGCGTTCGATGACAGCCGGGTCACCCAGGTGGTGGAGGACTTCGTGGCACGGATCGATTCCTGCGCCGCGTCCAACTCCGTATCTGCCAAGCTGGTCCAGCTGACCATGCCCGGCGTTCCGGATGTGTACCAGGGCAGTGAGTTCTGGGAACGGTCCCTGACCGATCCGGACAACCGGCGGCCGGTGGACTTCGCGGTCCGCCAGGAGGAGCTGGCAAAGCTCGACGCCGGCACCTTGCCGGAGGCGGGTACCGAAACCAGCAAGCTTCTGGTTACTTCCCGTGCGCTACGGCTCCGCCGCGACCGACCCGAACTGTTCCAGGGCTACAGCCCGGTGACAGCAACAGGCGCGGCCGCTGATCACCTGCTCGCCTTCCACCGCGGTGCTGACGGTGCCCCCGGAGCCCTGACGCTGGCCACCCGGCTCCCCGCAGGACTGGCGGCCGACGGCGGGTGGCGGGACACCGCCGTCGAACTCCCCGTCGCGGTGCGTGACGAGCTGACCGGTGCCGGATACGGGCCGGGCGCAGTTTTGGTGGGCGAGGTGCTGGGTACCTACCCCGTGGCTTTGCTCGTACCGGTGGATGGAGAAAAGGCATGACCCTCGTACACAGTGGGCCCGAGCGTTTCGACGTCTGGGCCCCGGACGCACACTCAATGATCCTGCAGGCGGACGGCCGGCAGTACCCGATGCTGAAGAAGGAGACGGCGCCCGGCTCGGAGGGGTGGTGGACCGCCCCGGACGCTCCGGCTGACGGTGACGTGGACTACGGCTACCTGCTGGATGGGGACGGCCAGCCCGTGCCCGATCCGCGGTCGCGCCGCCTGCCCGACGGCGTCCATAAGCTCTCCCGGACCTTTGACCCCGCCGCCTACTCCTGGCGGGACGGCGGCTGGCAGGGCAAGGAACTGCAGGGTTCGGTTATTTACGAACTCCATGTGGGGACCTTTACTCCCGAGGGGACGCTGCATGCTGCTGCCGGGAAGCTGGACTACCTGGTGGACCTGGGCGTCGACTTCGTGGAGCTGCTGCCGGTCAATGGCTTCAACGGCACTCACAACTGGGGCTACGACGGCGTGCAGTGGTACGCCGTCCACGAAGGCTACGGCGGGCCTGCCGCCTACCAGCGCTTTGTGGACGCGGCCCACGCTGCCGGCCTGGGCGTCATCCAGGACGTGGTGTACAACCACCTCGGGCCGAGCGGCAACTACTTGCCCAAGTTCGGTCCGTACCTGAAGCAGGGGGACGCCAACACCTGGGGCGACTCGGTGAACCTGGACGGGCCTGGTTCGGACGTAGTGCGCGAGTACATCTTGGACAACCTCGCCTTGTGGCTCCGGGACTACCACGTGGACGGTCTGCGGCTCGATGCCGTGCACGCGCTGCGCGACGAGCGGGCCGTGCACATCCTGGAGGAGTTCGGCGCCCTGGGTGATGCCGTTTCGGCTGAAACCGGGCTGCCAAAAACGCTGATCGCTGAGTCGGACCTGAACAACCCGCGCCTAATCTACCCGCGGGACGCCAATGGCTATGGGCTGGCCGGGCAGTGGAGCGACGACTTCCACCACACGGTGCACGTGAGCGTCAGCGGCGAAACCACCGGGTACTACGAGGACTTCCAGTCCCTGGCGGTCCTGGCAAAGGTCCTGAAGGACGGCTTTCTGCACGACGGCAGCTACTCCAGCTTCCGCGGGCGGCACCACGGCCGGCCAATCAACAGCTCCCTGGTTCACCCTGCCGCCCTGGTGGTGTGCAACCAGAACCACGACCAGATCGGCAACCGCGCCACAGGGGACCGACTCTCGCAGTCGCTGTCCTACGGGCAGTTGGCTGTGGCGGCCGTGCTCACTTTGACGTCTCCGTTTACGCCCATGCTGTTTATGGGCGAGGAATTTGCAGCGAGTACACCCTGGCAGTTCTTCACCTCGCATCCCGAACCCGAGCTGGGCAAGGCCACTGCGGAGGGCCGGATCAAGGAGTTCGAGCGCATGGGATGGGATCCCGCCGTCGTGCCCGATCCCCAGGACCCCGAAACCTTCCACCGGTCCAAGCTGAACTGGGACGAAGCCGCCGGCGGCGACCACGCCCGGCTGCTGGAGCTGTACCGCTCCCTGACCGCGCTTCGCAGGGAGCACGCCGAGCTTGCCGGGCTTGGCTTCGGGGAGACGGACGTGAAGTTCGACGACGACGAGGGCTGGCTGCGTTTCCGGCGCGGCAGTGTTGAGGTACTGCTCAACTTCTCGGACGCCAAGGTCCGTCTGGACGACGTGTCCGGGTCCGTCCTGCTGGCAACAGATGAGGGTAGCGCCCTTGAAGGCGACGCCCTGGCCCTGGCTCCGTGGAGCGCCGCGATCCTGAAGTCCTAGTTACTGTTGAGGCGACGTTGCGCCGCGGGTTGATGATGTCAGCCCGCGGCGTAACTTTTCTGCCGTGGGCTGTTGTGCCGGTCACAACTGGCAGGATGGAACGTATGACTTATTCCGCGGCGGAAGACCGCTACGAATCCATGCCCTACCGCCGCGTCGGCCGCAGCGGCCTGAAACTCCCGGCCATCTCGCTCGGCCTCTGGCACAACTTTGGCGATGACAAGCGCTTTGACGAGCAGCGCGCCATTCTGCGCCGCGCCTTCGACCTGGGCGTCAACCACTTCGACCTCGCCAACAACTACGGCCCGCCGGACGGTTCCGCCGAGACCAACTTCGGCCGGCACCTGAAGGACGACTTCAAGCCGTACCGTGACGAACTGGTCATCTCCACCAAGGCCGGCTACTACATGTGGCCCGGCCCCTACGGTGAGTGGGGCTCCCGCAAGTACTTGATCTCCAGCCTGGACCAGTCGCTGCAACGGATGGGCCTGGATTACGTGGACATCTTCTACAGCCACCGGCCGGACCCCGAGACTCCGCTTGAAGAGACCATGGGCGCCCTGGATTATGCCGTGCGATCGGGCAAAGCGCTGTACGCAGGCATCTCCTCCTACACCCCCGAGCAGACCATCGAGGCGGCCCGCATCCTGAAGGAACTCGGGACGCCGCTGCTGATCCATCAGCCCAGCTACTCCATGCTCAACCGCTGGACCGAGAACGGCAGCCCCAACCTGTACGAGGCACTCGACCAGGTCGGGGCCGGCTCCATCGCCTTCTCGCCGCTGGCCCAGGGCATGCTCACCGACCGCTACCTCAAGGGCATTCCGGCGGACTCCCGTGCCGCCAAGGCCCGGTTCCTGTCCGAGGATGCCATTACCGACGAGAAGCTGGACCGGATCCGCGGACTGCATGATATTGCCGAGGGCCGCGGGCAGTCGTTGGCACAGATGGCCATCGCATGGATCCTGCGGGACCAGCCGAAGGGCTCGCCTGTGACCTCGGCATTGATTGGTGCGTCCAGCGTCCGCCAGCTGGAGGACTCCCTGGCTGCCGTCAACAACCTCGAATTCACTGCGGACGAGTTGGACGCCATCGATGAATTCGCGGTGGAATCGGACATCAACCTCTGGAAACAGCCGGTCTGATCTCCACCTTGTCATCCAAAAGGTGGGACGGGGGAACAAGCCTCCGTCCCACTGTGTTGGGTACTATGAAAAGGCGCCGCGCGGCGCCGAGCCTGCCGGCCGCCGTCGTACTTTCCTCACAGCGGAACCCGGCCGGCTGACGTTTGTCCTCAAAGGAGTTTCGTGTCTTCACATCCCATTCGTGTTGCAATCGTCGGCGTAGGAAACTGTGCCGCTTCGCTGGTCCAGGGGGTCCAGTACTACAAGGACGCTGATCCCAAGGCCACGATTCCGGGCCTGATGCACGTTGAGTTTGGCCAGTACCACGTGGGTGACGTTCAGTTCGTTGCTGCGTTTGACGTTGACGGCAAAAAGGTCGGCGTTGACCTTGCCGATGCGATCCTGGCGAGCGAAAACAACACCATCAAGATCGCTGAGGTGCCGCCCACCGGCGTTACCGTCCAGCGCGGCCACACCCTGGACGGGCTGGGCAAGTACTACCTTGAGACCATCGAGCAGTCCACCGAAGAGCCGGTAGACGTTGTCCAGGCACTCAAGGACGCTGCCGTTGACGTGATGGTCTGCTACCTGCCGGTCGGGTCTCAAGCCGCTGCCGAGTTCTACGCGCAGTGCGCCATTGACGCCGGCGTGGGCTTCGTGAACGCCCTGCCCGTGTTCATCGCCGGAACCAAGGAATGGGCGGACAAGTTCACCGCCGCCGGCGTGCCGATTGTTGGCGACGACATCAAGAGCCAGATCGGTGCCACCATTACGCACCGTGTTATGGCCAAGCTCTTCGAAGACCGCGGCGTCACGCTGGACCGCACCTACCAGCTGAACGTTGGCGGCAACATGGACTTCAAGAACATGCTGGAGCGCGACCGCCTGGAGTCCAAGAAGATTTCCAAGACCCAGGCTGTTACCTCCAACGTGGAAGCCGAGTTGGCCGCAAAGGACGTGCACATCGGCCCGTCCGACTACGTCCAGTGGCTTGACGACCGCAAGTGGGCGTTCGTCCGCCTCGAAGGCCGCAACTTCGGCGACGCTCCCGTTTCGCTCGAATACAAGCTGGAAGTCTGGGATTCGCCCAACTCCGCCGGCGTAATCATCGACGCCATCCGCGCCGCGAAGATTGGCCTGGACCGCGGCATCGGCGGCCCGCTGATCTCCGCCTCCAGCTACTTCATGAAGTCCCCGCCGGAGCAGTTCAACGACGACCTCGCCCGCGAAAAGGTCGAAGCCTTCATCCGCGGAGACCTCGACCGCTAACCACCTTCGGACGCGCGCTCACTTGTGGACGGGTTTCTGACGACGCGCGCTCACGTGTGGCCGGGTTTCTGACGACGCGTGCTCACTTGTGGCCGGGTTTCTGACGACGTGCGCTCACGTGCGGCCGGGTTTCCCCGAACGCTTCTCCGTTTCAGACGGGGAAGCGTTCGGCGTTCAACGGTCAGTCCGCGCAGTTAAGCCGGCGGATGGCATGGCTGGCTTGGGCCAAGGCGAGCAACTTGAGCATCAGTTGGGAATGCAAGTGATCCGCGTCGTTCTCCGCCGTAGTCAGTTCAGGGTCAAGATCTGTGATCGGGTGACCACCTCGCGGCTGTGTTGATCGAGAAGTTCCAGAGGAAGGCTATTGCCCGCCCGTCCATCACCGCGATGTGGCGCTCCAGGGCGTCGCGCGCGTCGCTGTTAGCGTCCGGCCACTTCCGCATCCGTACGACGGCGTGTGCCGCATCGGTGTGGGCGGCGTCACCCGTATCGGGGACGAGCCTTATGTGTTTCGACTTGCCGCAGTTCCGGAAACCTCGCCGGTAACTTAGGCTGTCGCGAAACCTGACGCAGCAGCAGGATTCACGGCAGAGCTCCTGAGGGCTCGTTTGATTCTTCTGACGGCAGTCGCGAAATCGTCGTCCCGATCCGCCTTGTCTAGGATGATGACGGACCATCCCGCCGCTTCGAACGCTTTGTCTCTGCGCCGATCGCTTAGTTGCTGTGGTTCCTGAAGGTGATGCCCGCCGTCGTACTGAATGGCGACCCTCCGCAGGCGGAAGCCGAGATCCGCCGAGGGCGAGCGAGCGTCACCAGGGCGGAGGCTTAGCTGAAGTTCCGGCTCGGGAAGACCGGCGTCCAGCATGGCCAGGCGGAGGAAGGTTTCGGGAACGGAGTCCGCACCCACGCGCATCAGCTCCAGCGCTTGCCTGGCACGGACGACACCTTGAAGGTTTGGGTGCCGGGCGATCATGGCGCGCAGGCTGTCCACGCTCGAGTGCGGGTGCTCCCTGCCTTCCAAGTCTGGCCGGGGCGACCTGATCAGTTCGTCACCCATGGCTACCAAATGGTGCAGCGGCAGCAGTCTCGCCATGTCCAGCCAAGTACGTGCGCGGGTGCTGACCCAAATCCCGTCGACGAACTCCACCTCGTTGGGGCCAACTAGGACCCTGTGCCCGCGGATGCCCTTCCTGCGTGCCCCGGGAAGGGCCTTGGGCTTGCTGAGATGGAGTTCCGTGCAGTCGGAGAGCCACGGGGGCAGGCATGAATTCCGCAAGCGTGCTGCTGTGACATGGGATATCCAAGCCCCTGGGGTTGCTTCCGACAACGCGCGGGCGGCATCCTCTAGATCAAAATCCCACGTGGAGGGACGGTAAAGGCCCCGGCCAACATGAGCTACATCGGCGCGACGAAGACGGCCGCGGTTCAAGCCTGCGCTCCGTGCTCTTTC
Source organism: Arthrobacter sp. ZGTC412 (assembly GCF_002929215.1). Taxonomy (GTDB): domain Bacteria; phylum Actinomycetota; class Actinomycetes; order Actinomycetales; family Micrococcaceae; genus Arthrobacter. The sequence continues at coordinate 453,024 of NZ_PJII01000001.1, read as the reverse complement.
GACTGTGAATGGTTTGGTGGCCAGTTGCGGCGGTAAGGGATGGAGAGTTTGCATACTGCATTCTCATCCAGGCAACCGACAAGGCTTCAGAGTTATCCACAGGCACCATCCCTTCCCCAGAAGCGATGGGAAGAACCGGCCGTAGGTGAGCGCGGGTTGGGGATGGGTCGGCCATTGGTGAGCGCGGGTTGGGGATGGGTCGGCCGTAAGTGGGCGGGGGTTGGGGATGGGGCGGCCATTGGTGAGCGCGGGTTGGGAAAGAACCGGCCGTAAGTGAGCGCGGGTTGGGAAAGAACCGGCCGTAAGTGAGCGCGGGTTGGGGAAGGGATGGGTTAGGTGAGGCCTACTGGGTTGCCGGCGTCGTCCACGTCCATGCGCATCGCGGCCGGGGTGGCGGGCAGGCCGGGCATTGTCATCACCGCTCCGGTCAGGGCCACGATAAAGCCCGCACCGGTCTTGGGCAGGAGGTCCCGCACGTGGATGGTGAAGCCCTTCGGTGCGCCGAGGCGGGAAGCGTCGTCGGTGAATGAGTACTGGGTTTTGGCCATACACACCGGCAGCCCGGACCAGCCGTTCCGCTCGATGTCGGCCAACCGCTTCAGGGCCGGCACGGAGAAGTCGACGCCGTCCGCGCCGTAGATTTCCTGCGCTATGGTCCGGATCTTGTCCTCCACCGGCAGTTCCAGCGGGTACAAATGGCGGAAGCTGTTTGGTCCGGCCACCACGTGGGCCACGAGGGCTGCGAGTTCGTCGCCGCCGTCACCCCCGCCGCCGCGTCCCCAGACATCCGCGACGGCGGCCGGGACTCCTTCAGCTGCACACCAGGCCAGCAGCCAGTCCAGTTCCTCCTGTGTGTCTGAAGAGAACCTGTTGATGGCCACCACCGGCGCCACGCCGAACTTCTCCACGTTGCGAACATGCCGGCGCAGGTTGGCTACCCCGGCTTCAAGGGCTGGCAGGTCCGGGGCCGTGAGCTGGTCTTTTGCCACCCCACCCTGCATCTTGAGGGCCCGAACGGTGGCCACTACCACCACGGCTGAAGGGGTCAGGCCGCCAAACCGCGCCTTGATGTCCATGAACTTCTCGGCACCCAAATCAGCGCCGAAACCCGCTTCCGTAACAACGATGTCCGCGAGCCGCCGGGCCGTTTGGGTAGCGATGAGGGAATTGCAGCCGTGGGCGATGTTGGCGAAGGGACCGCCATGGACCAGGGCCGGGGTTCCGGCGATGGTTTGCACCAGGTTCGGTTTGATGGCCTCCTTCAGGAGCAGGGTCAGGGCGCCCTGCACTCCCAGGTCGGCCACAGTGACGGGGGAGCGGTCAAAGGTGTAGCCGAACGTGATCCTGCCCAAGCGCTCGCGGAGGTCCGCCAGATCAGTGGCCAGGCAGAAAACGGCCATGATCTCCGAGGCCACGGTGATATCGAAACCGTCCTGGCGCGGGACTCCCTGCGAGGGTCCGCCCAGCCCAATGACCACCTCCCGCAGGGCGCGGTCGTTCATGTCCAGCACCCGTTTGAATGTCATCCGCCGGGGATCGATATTGAGCTCGTTGCCTTGGTAGATGTGGTTGTCCACCAGCGCCATCAGGGCATTGTTCGCCGACGTCACGGCGTGGAAGTCACCGGTGAAGTGCAGGTTGATCTCGTCCATAGGCAGCACCTGCGAGTACCCGCCGCCCGTGGCTCCGCCCTTCATGCCCAGAACCGGGCCCAGCGACGGCTCCCGCAGGGCGATCATCACCCGGTGCCCCGCCCGGGCAAGCGAGTCGGCAAGCCCCACCGTGGTGGTGGACTTTCCTTCACCGGCCGGGGTGGGGGACATGGCCGAGACCAGTACCACCTTCCCGTGGGGCGGGGGCGCCGAAAGTCGCGCAGGATCAATTTTCGCCTTGTACCGCCCGTACAGTTCCACCGCCTCCGCGTTGATGCCGGCGGCGGCCGCGATCCCCTCGATGGGCCGGATCCGTGCCGCGCGGGCGATCTCGAGGTCACTCGGGGTAGCAGACATCTTTGTCCTTTGCTTGGGCGGATAGGCAGCTGGCGCGGTAAAGCTTCAGGAGGCAGGAACGGTTGTCATGGGATGGCTTACGTGATTTTCGACGGCGGCGTGGTAAGTCTCCAGCGTGATGGCGGCGGTGCGCTGCCACCCCGAGTTCTGGGCGCGGATGGCGGCTGCCCGCCCCATGTCTTCACGGGTCACGGGGTCGTCATACAGGGCCTCCAGCGCATCCGCCCAGTCCGAGGCGTGGTGGCCGTCCACCAACAAGCCGGTCCTGCCGTCAAAAATCGCCCGCGACAGCCCGCCGACGCGGGTTGCCACCACCGGAGTGCCGCAGGCCTGGGCTTCAAGCGCCACGAGCCCAAACGACTCGCTGTAGGACGGCATCACCACCACGTCGGCCGCGCGGAACCAGGCCGCCAGCTCCGGTGCCTTCACCGGCGGAAGCTGCGTGACGACGTCGTCCATCCCCGCCTCCGCAACCAGCCGCCGGAGATTGAATTCCTTGTTCCCGCTCAGCGAGCCGAGGATGGTGAGCCGAAGGTTGATGTCCGGCCTCCGGCGCCGCAGCAGGGCCGCTGCCTTCACCAGGATCTGTGGCCCTTTCAGCCGCTGGATCCGGCCTGCGAAAACCAAGTGGAAAGTTTCCGGGTCGATGCCCCGCTCCGTCCGCGACCTGGCCCGGAACGCAGGAGTGAAAGTGCTGAGGTCGACCCCGGGCGGGGCGATGTCTATCTGGTCGTACGAAGCGCCGTAATGCGACACCAGCTCGGCGGCCTCGGCACTGGTGTTGGCAACTAGCCGCGCAGCTCCGTCCACGATCCGGTGCTCACCCAGCTCACGGCGCCGCGGCTCGGGTTGCTCACCGGACTCGAGCAGGAGGTTCTTGACCTTGGCCATGGTGTGCATGGTGTGGACCAGCGGCACGCCCCACAGGTCGGAAAGCTCCAGGCCTGCGATGCCGGACACCCAATAGTGCGAATGAATGACGTCGTAGCGGCCGTGCGGCTGCCGCTGCCGGATCTGCTCGATCTCTTCCACCATGTGGTGGAGAAGTCCGGGAAGCTCTTCCTTGGGAATCTTGTTCGTCGGCCCGGCCAGGACGTTGTGGACGCAGACCCCGGGATCCGGGTGCTCGACGGCGGGTTGGCTGGCGGAGGTGGAGCGTGTGAAAATCTCCACTTCCACGCCGGCTTCGGCCAGTGCGGAAGCGAGTTCACGGATGTATACGTTCATGCCGCCGGCATCGCCGGAACCGGGCTGCTCCATGGGGGAGGTGTGGAGGGACAGTAGAGCCACCCTGCGAACCGGTGCCACGGTACCTCCTTCCGGCCGCCGGCGCAGGTCCACGCCGGGTCAGTGCTGGGCATTCGATAAAACACTACTCCTGTGTCAACGCGTACCGCCGCGCCACATCTTCCCCAGGGCGGGAAACGCGTCCTCGTAGCCCGCGAGCAGCGCGGTGCCCAGCTCTTCGGACCCCACCAGCGGATGCCGGGCGAAGGCCTGCATTGCTGCCTCCCGGTCACCTTCCGTCGCTGCCCGCACGGTCAGCCGCTCTACGTCCTTCACTTGCCGCAGCAGCTGGAGTTGCTCCGGCAGCGGTGCCTGCTGGGCCAGTGGCAGTGCGCCGTCGGCCGTCACCGTGCAGGGAAGTTCGACGACGGCGTCGGCCGGCAGCCCCGGGATGGCGGCTTCGGTGGCGGCTGACCCAGCAGTGGCTGGCTGTGGCGCCGCCGCCCCCTCCTCCGTCCCGGCGCTGACTGGAGGCACAGTGTTGCGGGTGTTCAAGATCAGTTGCGCGTCCCCGGACCCGGACAGGGCACGCATGGCTGCCAGCGCGACCCGCTCATAGCCGCCGCCGGCGAGGTCGGACTCATCGCGGTGTTCGCCCTTCCCGCGGGCCTCCGCCAGGTAGCCTTCCTCCCGCGAGCGGCGCGCAGCCTCCCACAACCCAAAGGCCTCACCGCCCGCTGCGGCCAGCCGCGGGTACAGCTCCTGCTGCTGGCTGTGGATGGATTCCCCACGGGTGGCGGGCATGGCACGCATCGCCTGCCGCGCGGCGTCCGGCTGGTAGTAGTAATACAGGTACTCGTTGGGGAGGGCGCCGAGGTGGGCAAGGAACGGCTGGGGAAACAGCCGGCCCTCCTCGAAGGACTGAAGGGCTTGCGGATCCGACAGCAGCGCGGGAAGGACGTCCCGTCCGCCGGACTCCAGCCGGTACAGCCAGCCCAGGTGGTTCAGACCGTAGTAGCCCACGCCGTCGAGCGTTCCTTCCCTAAGCGTGACGCCGGCGGCCCGCGCCGCGCGGTGCACCAGGCCGCCCGCAGAATCGCAGATCCCGATGACGCGCCTGCCAAGCACCGGCAGGAGTGCCTCGGTGACCATGCCGGCGGGGTTGGTGAAGTTGATCAGCCACGCGTCCGGGCAGTGTTCCTTCATCAACCGCGCCAGGTCCAGCATGTGCGGGATGGTCCGGAGGGCGTAGGAAATGCCGCCGGCACCGGTGGTTTCCTGCCCCAGCAGGCCCAGGTCCTGCGCCACCTTTTCGTCGGCCACCCGTCCGGCGGTGCCGCCGGGGCGGATGGCGGCAAACACGATCTGCGTTCCCTTCAACGCCTCCGCGAGGTTGGTGGTGGGATGGACCGGCAGGCGGGGACCCGGGCCGGGCATGCTGCGCAGGACCGCTGTCACGGCGGCAAGGCGGGAGAGGTCGACGTCGAACAGCACCAGTTCGGTGACCACGCCTTGATAGGGGCCGGAGACCAGCGCCCGGTAGATCAGCGGAACCCGGAAACCTCCGCCGCCAACAATCAGAAGCCGCATAACCAGCAGTCTAGGCGCGGGTGTCCGCAGCACCTACGGCCGCCCCTACCGGATGTCCGTGGCAGGGCGTAGTGTGCGGCACATGGACGCGATTCCAGCACGCCCGTTTGACCCCCTTGCTGCCGTCCGCTCGCCTTCGGACCCCGGATTCGATGTGCTGCTGGCCGGAACAGTGTTCCAGGACATCATCTTCACCGGCCTGCCCCACGGACCCGAACCGGGCACGGAAATCTGGAGCGACGGCATGGGCAGCTGCCCCGGCGGGGTTGCCAACCAGGCCATCGCTGCTGCGAGGCTGGGCCTGCGCACCGGCCTGGCGGCGGCCTTCGGCGACGACGGCTACGGGGACTTCAACTGGAAGATCCTGTCCGGCCAGGAGCACGTGGACCTGAGCCTGTCCCGGAAGGTTCCCGGCTGGCACTCGCCGGTGACGGTTTCCCTGTGCGTGGACGAGGACCGGTCACTGGTGACCCATGGCCATGCTGCACCGGTGACGGCGTCGGAGCTCATCGGCGACCCGCCTCCCGCGCTCGCCGGCATCGCGGAGGTGGGACTGGAAGTTGAGCCGTGGGCGAAGGAAGCGCACCAGGCGGGTGTGAAGCTGTTCGGGGACGTCGGGTGGGATCCCAGCGGCGTATGGGCGCCGGTCCGGCTGGAGAACCTGCAGTACTTCCACGCGTTCCTGCCCAACCAGCGCGAGGCCATGGCGTTCACCGGCAAGGACGATCCGTGGACCGCTTTGTACGCGCTGGCGGACCGGGTGCCGGTTGCCGTGGTGACCCTCGGGCCCCAGGGCGCCATGGCCGTTGATTCCGAAACCGGTGAGGAGGAGTGGGTGCCTTCCCTGCCCGTCAAGGCGTTTGATCCCACCGGCGCCGGTGACTGTTTCGACGCCGCATTCATCGTTGGGAGCCTGGCCGGGTGGCCGCTGGGGAACAGGCTGCGTTTCGCGAACCTTTGTGCCTCGCTGGCGGTACAGGAAGTGGGAGGATCGCTGGCGGCGCCGGGCTGGGGCGACATCGCCGACTGGTGGCAGCGGGCCAATGCCCGGCCTGAACGGCAAACCAGCCAGTGGCTCCGGCGGTTCTCCTTCCTGGCCGACATCGTCCACGACGTACCGCTCGCAGCCCAGCGCAGGGCATCGGCCACCATCGCACACCTCTCGGACGCCTGATTATTCGGCCCGAAGCGCCAGCACTAGAATCACTAGGGTGACTTACCCCGCAACAACCGGTGATTTTGACACTGCCCCGGCACAGGACCCCCGCAACGAGCGGTCCGCCGTGATCGACCTTGATGCCATCCGGCACAACGTCCGCCGCCTGGCTGCGGCAGCTTCGCCGGCAAAAGTGATGGCAGTGGTGAAGGCGGACGCCTACGGACACGGCGCGGTTCCGGTGGCCCGCGCGGCCCTGGAAGCCGGCGCCGCCTGGCTGGGGGTCGCCCACATCTCCGAGGCCCTGGCGTTGCGCGCTGCCGGAATTGATGCGCCGCTGCTCGCCTGGCTGCACACCACGGAAAGCAACTTCGGCGCAGCGGTGGCAGCCGGCGTCGACATCGGGTGCTCGGGCTGGGAACTGGACCGTATCGTCGCGGCAGCCCGGGAGCAGGAGCGCCCCGCCCGGATCCACCTGAAGGTGGACACCGGCCTGGGACGCAACGGCGCAACGCTTGATACCTGGGACCACCTGGTGGGCGAGGCCATGGAATACCAGGACCAGGGGCTGTTGCGTGTGGTGGGGATCTTTTCGCACCTCGCCGTCGCCGATGAACCGGAGCGGCCGGAGACCGACGAGCAGCTTGCCGCGTTCAGGGAAGCGCTCGCTGTTGCCGAGGACGCCGGCGTCGACCCCGAAGTCCGGCACCTTGCCAATACACCGGCAACGCTGTCCCGCCCGGACACCCACTTTGACCTGGTCCGGGTGGGCCTGGGGATTTACGGGCTGTCGCCTTTCGATGGGCAGACGTCCGCGGAGCTGGGGCTCCGCCCCGCCATGACGCTGCGGACCCTGGTGTCGCAGTGCAAGGAGGTCCCGGACCGGCAAGGCGTCTCCTACGGACTGCGCTACCGCACCAGCGGCCCCAGCACCCTGGGCCTGATCCCGGTGGGCTACGCCGACGGAGTGCCGCGCATCGCCACCGGCGGGCCCGTCCGGGTGGCCGGCAAAACGTACCCCGTGGTGGGACGCATCGCCATGGACCAGATGGTTATCGACCTCGGGAACACCGGCCCTGCCAGTGCAGGCCTGCTGGGTGCCGAAGCTGAGCTGTTCGGGGACGGCGCCGACGGCGGCCCCACCGCTGATGACTGGGCGCGCGCCGCCGGAACCATCAACTACGAGATCGTCACCCGGATCAGCCCGCGGGTTCCCCGGCGCTTCATTAACGAACAGCCCCCAGCCGCCGTCGAGCGCGCTTCCGAGGGCGCGGCATGAACGCGCCCGAGGCTCACGAGGCCCGGGACAACGGTGAGGCCCGTCCCAACTGGGAAAAGACAGTCACCGCGACGACGGCGGACCAGACCCACGCGCTCGCCGTGCGTCTGGCGGCGGTCCTGGAAGCCGGGGACCTGCTGGTGCTCTCCGGCGAGCTGGGTGCCGGGAAAACCACCTTTACCCAGGGTTTGGGGGAGGGGCTGGGGGTCCGTGCAGGCATCATTTCCCCCACGTTTGTCCTGGTCCGCATCCACCCCAACCTGCCCGACGGCCCGCGTCCGGGCGGGCCGGACCTGGTCCATGTGGACGCCTACCGCCTGGGCTCAGCAGCGGAGATTGACGACATCGACCTCGAGAACACCCTGGATTCCTCGGTGACGGTTGTTGAATGGGGCCATGACCGGGTGGAGCACCTGAGCGAAAGCCGGCTGGAGATTGACCTGCACCGTGCGATCGGGCTGGGCGGCACGGGACTCAACGGCACGGAACTCAGTGCGGTTGGCCCGACTGCCGGAGCAGCCGCGGGCTTCACCAGGTCCGACGGCGGCACCCTGGATTTCGAGAACGAGGACACGGACGAGCCCCGCACCATCGTGATGCGCGGCTACGGTCCACGCTGGCCGGCTCTTCCCGAACCGGTCGCAGCCTTTGAAGGGAAAGCCTGATGCTTATCCTCGCCATAGATACCTCCGCCGTGGCCAGCGCGGCACTGGTTTCCGGCGACGCACTGGAAGGCGTGGTGGCCAACTTCTCCACCGAGGACACCCGCAGCCACGCAGAAGTGCTCGCACCGGGAATCGAGCAGCTGCTCGCTGATGCCGGTGTCAGCGGCAGCGACATTGATGCCCTGGTGGTGGGCGTGGGCCCCGGACCGTTTACCGGGCTGCGGTCAGGCATAGCGACGGCGCGCACCCTATCCTTCGTGTGGGGCAAGCCTCTGTATGGCCTCATGAGCTTGGACGCTGTTGCCTTGGAAGTGGCGGAATCCACCGCCGCGGTCGCCGAGTTCCTGGTGGTGACGGACGCTCGTCGCAAAGAGGTTTATTGGGCCCGCTACAGCCTTTTAGACGGCCAGCTTCCCTTGTTGGAGGACGGGCCCCACGTCAGCTTCGCGGCGGACCTGCCGGACCTTCCCGCCTATGGCGCCGGCGCGGGGCTCTACGCAGAAACCCTGAAGGCGAACCCGGAATTCGCCCAGGAACAGCCGGATGCCCTGTACCTGGGACAGTTCGCTCTTGCCCGGCTCGCCGCAGGAGACGCACTCCTCGACTCCACCCCTCTGTACCTCCGCGAATCCGATGCCCAGGTCCCCGGACCGAGGAAGAGGGCCCTGTGAGCACCGCCCCGGATACCAGCAACCACGGCGTCTCCGTACGGGAGATGACCCCCGACGACGTGATCGCTGTCAGCGTTCTTGAGCAGCGGCTTTTCCCGGTGGATGCATGGCCCCTGCACATGTTTTATGACGAGCTGGCCCAGCCCGACACCCGGTGGTACCTGGTGGCCGAGGGCAGCGAAGGCATTGTGGGCTACGCCGGGCTGATGTGCATTGAACCCATCGCGGACGTGCAGACCATCGCCGTCGTGCCTGAATATGAAGGGCGCGGGATCGGCACCACGCTGCTGACCCGGCTTATTGAGGAGGCGCGCCGCAGGTACGCTTTGGACATGCTGCTGGAGGTCCGCGCCGATAATCCCCGCGCCCAGCAGCTTTACCGGCGCTTCGGTTTCGAACAGATCCACGTCCGCCCCCGCTACTACCGCGACGGTGTGGACGCCCTCATCATGCGGCTCCAGCTCGCCGGCAGCACCGGCGAAGGAACGGGCGACGGCACATCAGCGGAAGCAGGCCAGCCATGAACCGCCCGCAGCCTTTGGTGCTCGGCATCGAATCCTCCTGCGACGAGACCGGAGTGGGCATTGTCCGGGGGACCACCCTCCTGACCAACACCGTGTCCTCGTCAATGGATGAGCATGTCCGCTTTGGCGGGGTCATCCCGGAAATTGCCTCACGGGCGCACCTTGATGCCTTCGTTCCCACCCTTGAGCAGGCACTGTCCGACGCCGGTGTGACCCTCGATGACGTGGACGCCATCGCCGTCACGTCCGGCCCCGGCCTTGCCGGCGCGCTCATGGTGGGGGTCTGCGCCGCAAAGGCCCTGGCCGTGGCCACCGGCAAGCCGCTCTACGCCATCAACCACCTCGTGGCCCATGTGGGCGTGGGCCTGCTGGACGGACAGCAAGGCGCAGCCGCACCCCAGTTGCCCGAGAATCTCGGCGCCCTGCTGGTGTCCGGCGGCCACACCGAAATCCTGAAAATCAACAGCATCACCGAGGACGTAGTCCTCCTCGGCTCCACCATCGATGACGCCGCCGGCGAAGCCTACGACAAAGTGGCCCGCATCCTCGGACTCGGCTACCCTGGCGGACCCGCCATCGACAAGGTGGCCCGCACCGGTAACCCTAAAGCGATCCGTTTCCCGCGCGGCCTCAGCCAGCCCAAGTACATGGGAACTGCCGAGGAACCGGGCCCGCACCGCTACGACTGGTCTTTCAGCGGCCTCAAGACCGCGGTTGCCAGGTGTGTTGAGCAGTTCGAGGCCCGCGGCGAGGAGGTTCCGGTCCCGGACATCGCGGCCGCCTTCCAGGAAGCGGTGGTGGACATCATTTCCTCCAAAGCCGTGCTGGCCTGCCGGGAAAACGGCATCAAGGATGTGCTGCTGGGCGGCGGGGTGGCGGCCAACTCCCGTCTGCGCGAGCTGACGGGCCAGCGCTGCGCCTCCGCCGGGATCAGGCTGCACGTTCCCCCGCTGGACCTCTGCACCGACAACGGTGCCATGGTTGCCGCACTCGGAGCGCAGCTGGTGATGGCGGGGGTAGGGCCGAGCGGCATCCGCTTCGCCCCGGACTCGTCCATGCCGGTTACAGCGGTGTCGCTCCCCGCCTGACCCCGCTTGCGCTATCGGATGTGGTCCCCAAAGCACCGGTTTAAGGACCAAAACTGATAGGGCAACGAAGGAGAATCAGGCGGTGGGGCCGTTCCGCATCTGCTTCACCAGATCCAGCACGACGGCCTGGAGGTCGCCGCCGTGCTCTTCGGCAACCCGGCGCTGGCGCTGGTAACCGGCGCCGCGGCGGATAATTTTTTCAACGTCGGCCAGCTCATCGGGGCAGCCCAGCTTGGCCGCTACAGGCTCGAGCCGGTTCAACGTTTCGAGCAGATGGTCGGTGACCAGCTGCTCCTTGCCGGCGGCATCCAGGATGATGATGGCGTCCATGCCGTAACGGGCTGCCCGCCACTTGTTCTCCTGGACGTGCCACGGCGGCATGGTGGGGATGGTTCCGCCGTTATCCAGGGTGGTGGAGAACTCGTCCACCAGGCACTGGGTGAGGGCGGCAATGGCGCCCACTTCTTCCAGTGTGGCCAAACCGTCGCAGATGCGCATTTCGATGGTGCCCAGGTTCGGCACGGGCCGGATGTCCCAGCGGATTTCCGAGAGGGTGTCGATCACTCCAGTGGTGAACATGTCCTGCACATAGGACTCGTAATCGTCCCAGGAGCTGAACTGGAAGGGCAGCCCGGCCGTAGGCAGCTGCTGGAACATCAGGGCCCGCTGCGACGCGTAGCCGGTGTCCTCGCCGCCCCAGAAAGGGCTCGACGCCGAGAGCGCCTGGAAGTGCGGGAAGTAGTTCAACAGCCCGTCCACCACGGGAAGCGCCTTCTCACGGCGGTCCAGGCCCACGTGCACATGCACGCCGTAGATGACCATCTGGCGGCCCCACCACTGCGTGCGGTCAATCAGTTTTGCGTACCGGGCTTTGTCCGTCACCGGCTGCAGCTGTGGCGGGCTGAACGGGTGGCTTCCGGCGCAGAACACTTCCACGCCCATGGGATCGGTGATCTCCCGGACGGCCACGAGTGACCGGCTGAGGTCTTCCTTGGCTTCGGCAGCGGTCTCGCAGATGCCGGTGACCAGCTCCACCGTGTTCAGCAGCAGTTCCTGCTTGATGTGCGGGTGCTCGTCATCCTCGTTGAGCTCCGGGTGGCGGGAGGCCACGCCGCGGAGCACCTCATTGGCCACGGAGGCAAGCTCACCTGTCTTGCCGTCCACCAGCGCGAGTTCCCATTCGACACCAAGTGTTGATTGCCTCGATGAAGCGAACTCAATCTTCACGCGTTTCCTAACTGTCCTGTTTGCCGCTGGCTCACGCCGTCACTGAAGGGCTTTTGCCGGCAGGCGAACGGATGTTTCAAGTCTAGTGCAGGGGTAGCATCGTATTGATGGCCCCGTTCCAACACCTGCGTGACAGTCTTCACAAAACCTTCCCTTTCCTGGCTGCAGCCTCTGCTGCGGTGGCCCTTGCATCCTGCACCGCCGCCCCGGCCCCTGTCCCGTCGCAGGTACCTTCCGCCCCCGCCGCACCTTCAGCGACACCGCGTACGACGCCGGCACCCCGCACGGCTTCCCCCTCACCTTCGCCGGCGGCGGACCCTGCCTTGCGTCCGCTGGGGTGGGGCCCGCAGCAGCGCGACCAGGACGCCGCCGCCGCGGCCGTGGCGAAGATGTCGCCGGAGCAGAAGGCGGGGCAGGTCCTGCTTCCGTTCTTCACCGGCACGGACCCTGCCGCCCATGCCGCCGTCGTCGAACGACTGCACCTTGCCGGGTCCATCATCATGGGCGACAACGTGCCGCTGGACCCGCAGGGGAAAGTTGACCTCGCGGCCATGGGGGCCACCAACCACCGGCTTGGGCAGGCGGCCACTGCGGACGGCAGGCCGTGGCCGGGGATGATCGGCGTTGACCAGGAGGGCGGCTTGGTGGCACGGCTCGGTGCGCCGCTGACGGAGTGGCCTGCGCCCATGAGCTTCGGGGCCGCAGGCAGCGGGCCCCTGGCGCGCGAGGCCGGGCAGGGGTTGGCCGGCGAGTTGGTGCCTTTGGGTTTCAACACGGATTTTGCCCCGGACACCGACGTGACCATCGGGCCGGCGGACCCCACTATCGGTGCCCGTTCCATGTCAGGTGACCCCGACGCGGCTGCGACGTTGGGGGTGGCATACTCGCAGGGCATGCTGGCCGCCGGCGTCCTTCCCGCCGTCAAGCATTTCCCCGGCCACGGCTCGGTGACCACGGATTCGCACGTAAACCTTCCCACGCAGCAGGCCACCGTTGCGGAACTCAGCGCCCGCGACTGGAAGCCTTTCCGGGCCGCCATTGCCGCCGGCGCGCCGATGGTGATGGCCGGCCACATCGCTGTGCCAGCGCTGGAACCCGGAGTGCCGGCGTCGCTTTCGGCGCCGACTTACACGGCGCTGCGGGGACTCGGCTTCAAGGGGGTGGCCGTGACTGACGCCCTGAACATGGGGGCAGTGCACAAGAAGTACCCTGCCGGATCCGCGGCGGTCATGGCCCTCGCGGCGGGAGCGGACCTCCTGCTGATGCCCGCGAACGTCGGGCAGGCCCACGCCGCGATTGTTCACGCCGTGGCTACCGGCAGCCTGCCCGCGGCAAGGCTGGAGGAAGCGGCCCTGCGGGTGGCAACCATGATGACCTGGCACGCCCGGGCAGCCGCGGGAACCGGGAAACCACCAGGCAGTGCGGCCGGCAGCGGCGCCCCTCTCGCCGCCAAGGTGTCCGCCGCCGCCGTCACCATCCTTTCCGGCCACTGCGGCGGTGCCTTGGCGCCCGGCGCGGTCCGGGTTGCCGGGGGCAGCCCGGCGGACAGGGCGCGGTTCGCTGATGCTGCGGCGCGTCACGGCCTCGCCCTGGGTTCCGGGACCTTGGTCAGCCTCATCCCGTTTGGCGGACGGCCCGCAGGGGGAGACATCGCCGTCGCCCTTGACGCGCCCTGGCCGCTGCAGCACTCCGCCGCTCCGGTCAAGGTGGCCTTGTACGGCCGCACCCAGGGTGCCTTCGATGCCCTCGCCGCGGTCCTGGCGGGGACGGCGCCGGCACCGGGAAAGCTGCCGGCCGCCGTCGGAAGCTACCCGGCGGGAACTGGCTGCCCGTGACCCCAACTGGCTCGCACTTAACGTCGTCATTCCCGAGTTTCAGTGCGTTATCTGCCAGTCAGTTGGGTGGGAACGGGTTAAATGGTCAGGTGCCCATTCTGAATAAAGACATGACCCTCTGCATCTCGCTCTCGGCCCGGCCCAGCAACAACGGGACCCGCTTCCACAACCACCTGTACGAGCAGCTGGAGCTGAACTGGATCTACAAGGCGTTCGCTCCCACCAATCTGGAACAGGCCATCGCCGGCGTGCGGGGCCTGGGGATCCGCGGCTGCGCCGTCTCCATGCCGTACAAGGAGGACGTGATTGCCCTCGTTGACGAAATGGACCCCTCGGCCACGGCCATCGACTCGGTCAACACCATCGTGAACACGGACGGGCACCTGAAGGCCTACAACACCGACTACACGGCGATTGAACAGCTGCTGGCCTCCAACGCCGTGCCCACCAGCTACTCGGTGCTGGTCCAGGGAGCGGGGGGCATGGCCAAGGCCACCGTGGCCGCGCTCCGGGATGCAGGATTCACCAACGTCACGGTCCTCGCACGGAACGAAACCACCGGGCGGGCGCTCGCGGAACAGTACGGCTTCCAGTGGCGTCCGGCGCTCGACGGCGGGACGGCGGACCTGATCATCAACGTCACACCCCTCGGTATGGCCGGCGGACCCGGCGCGGACACCCTGGCCTTCCCGCAGGAAACCATCGACGCCGCGCAGGTGGTGTTCGACGTGGTTGCCCTGCCTGCCGAAACCCCACTGATCAGTGCGGCCCGGGCTGCCGGAAAGCCGGTGATCACCGGAGCGGAGGTGGCCACCATCCAGGCGCTGGAGCAGTTTGTGCTCTACACCGGTGTGCGGCCCAGCGCCGAGCAGGTGCGGGCGGCCGAAGAGTTCACGCGCGCCCAGTAGCGGCTGGTTACACCGGCTCCACCACGATGGTCACCCGGTCCTCCCCGATACGGGTCAGGACCAGGGTGGCTGTTTTGTAGCCGCCCTTTTTTCCTGCGCTTTTGCCGCCCGCGTTTTTACCTCCGGGTAGCAGCTGTTTGCGGAGTTCCTCGGGGGTGACGGCGGTGCCGCGCTTCTTGATGTCCAGCACACCAATGCCCTCCGCCTTCACCCACGCCTTAAGCGCCTTGACGTTGTAGGGCATGACGTCCAGGACCCTGTAGGCCCGCGCGAAGGGGGTGTCCACCAGCTGCGGCGCGCAGATGTAGGCGATGTGTTCATCCACCAGGTGCCCGCCCAGCTGCAGTGCGACGTCGGCCACCAGTCCCGCGCGGATGACGGCGCCGTCGGGCTCGTACAGGTAACCTCCCACCGGACCAACGGGGGCGACGGGACCGGCCCCGAAATCTTCGCCGCTGGTGAGCTCGGCCGCACCTTCGGAACCCAGGACCAGGGCAGCCCGGCGGACGCCGGGCCGCTGCACGGAGTTGAACCACAGCGCCACTTCGGTGACATCTCCGGCCACGGAAACCCACTGGGCTTCGCAGCCAGCCGGCACGAAGTCGTGGGGCATTCCCGGCCCCATCTTCACCCCGACCGCCCGGCCGGACGCGGCCAGGGACTCAACAAAGGACAGCGGCGGCGAAAAAGCCTCCGGGTCCCAGATGCGCTTGGTGCCGGACGTGGAGGTGACCCGCCGCGCAGGGTCCAGCCAGACGCCGTCGATCCCGTCCAGCGGAACAGCGGTGGCATCTGCGTGGACCACCGTCGCATTGGAAAAGGGGATGAGGTTCACAGTGGCGCAGGCGGCAGTGGTCTCGTCCATTTCCACTGCCGTGACGTTGATCTCCATTGACGCAAGCGCCAGCGAGTCGGCGGCAAGGCCACAGCCCAGGTCCGCCACGTGGCTGATTCCGGCCTCTGCGAACCGCTGGGCGTGCCGCGCGGCCACATTGAGCCTGGTGGCCTGTTCCAGGCCCGCCTGGGTGAACAGCATGCTGCGGGCAAACTCACCGAACTTTGCCTCAGCCTTGGTGCGGAGCCGGGACTGGGTCAGCACGGCGGAGACGAGTGCGGGGGAGTGGCCGGCCTTGCGCAGGGCTGAATTGAGCGCGAAGGACTTGTCCTCCTGGTAGGGGCCCAGAGAGGCCAAAAGCTCCCAACCCTCGGGGGTCAGCAACGGCGCGATCTGGTCCTGGGGAGCTTGAGACATGCGGTCCAGCCTAGTGGAGTAGCGTCCGGCGGGATGCGGATAGTGTTGAAACCATGGAAGAGAGCGCAGGCCCCCAGCAGTCCGAAGAACCAATTAGGGACAGGGGCCCCGCCAGATTCGCCCGGCCGGCACTGATCGCCGGATCCCTGGTGGCAGTGGTGTGCATCGGGCTCCTGGTGGTCATCTTTTCCCTGGACACGTTCAACGCCACCGTCTACTCGGTGGGCGGCAACGACATCGCCGGCGACACCCAGGAAGCACGGGACATCCGCGGACTGTACGACGGCGCCCGGGCCGGCAGCATCGCCGTCCTGGTTTTCGCCCTGCTGACGGCAACTGCCGCAGGCGTGGTTCTTTACCGGGCGCGGAAATCGGCGGCCGTCGACGGCGGGGGTGAAGACGACGTCGATTTCGACGACCTTGGACGCTGAGGCGTCCTGCCGCCTGCACTAGTCAGCAACACCCCGGAAATGACCAGGACGCCGCCGAGGATCTGCGGAACGGTGATGGGCTGGCCCAGGATCACGGTGATAATGGCGGTGAATACAGCAATGAGGTTCAGGTAGTTGCCGGCGTTGGCTGCGGTGGTGCGCTTGAGGGCCAGGTTCCAGAGCAGGTAGGAACCCAGTGAGGGGAACAGGGCGATGAACGCCAGGGACCAGCCTTCCGCAGGGGTTTCCGGCAGGCCGGCGCCCTTAACGAGCGCGAGCGGGCTGAGGACCACAGCCGCCATGGCCACCTGGACCGCCGTGGAGGTGATTGCGGGGATGCCCAGCCGGCGGGCGAGGATGGTGTAGAGGCCCCAGACAGTGATGGCTCCCAGGATCAGGAGTTCGCCCTTGTTGATCGAAAATGTCAGCAGGCGCTGCAGCTCGCCGCCGGTGAGCACCATCAGGACGCCAAGGAGGCCCAGGCTGATCCCCACCCAGCTCAGCGGGCGCGGCCTGTCCCGGAGCAGGACCACGGCCAGCACCATAATCAGTGCCGGGTTTGCGGCCGTCACCAGCGAGGCGTTCAGGGCCGAAGTGTTCTGCAGGGCGCTGTAGAGCAGCAGGGTGTACCCGCTCATGCCCAGGGCACTCAGGAGCAGCAGCACCGGCCAGCGGCGCAGGACCGCCCGCCAGTCCGGCCGCTCCACGCAGTGGGCCAGCACCAGCAGTGGCACGGCAGCGAGGACCCAGCGCCAGAACGTCAGCTGCAGCGGCTCCATGGTCTGCATGGCGGCCTGGCCCACCACAAAATTTCCGGCCCAGAACAGGTTGGCAAGGATGAGGTAAACAGCAGCTCGCACCGGTCAAATGTACACGGATGCAAGTAATCCAATGACGAAACGCTGGCACTCGCCTTGACCGAGTGCTAACCCTTACATAGAGTCTTCATTAGCACTCTCCCTAGGAGGGTGCTAACACATGAAGAGCTGCCAGCCAGGCTGCTGCCGGCACCGCGACGACGGTTTGCCAGCCAGGGCAGAAAGCTTTCCAGTCCACGAATTTGCTGACGAAAAGGAGAGGTCCGAGTGTCGGTCTCTATTAAGCCTCTTGAGGATCGTATTGTTGTCCGCCCGCTCGAAGCCGAGCAGACCACGGCTTCCGGCCTGGTTATCCCGGACTCCGCGCAGGAGAAGCCCCAGGAAGGCGAAGTTGTTGCAGTAGGCCCCGGCCGCTTCGAAGACGGCAACCGCGTTCCTGTCGACGTAGCCGTGGGCGACGTCGTTATCTACTCCAAGTACGGCGGAACCGAAGTCAAGACCGGCGGCACCGAGTACCTCGTGCTGTCCGCCCGCGACGTCCTGGCGATCGTCGTAAAGTAACTCCCCCGGATCCCCGTGCCGCTGGTCTTGCATTCTGCTGGTCAGCTGCGCGGGGTTCTGTCTTGAAAGGACAAAACCATGGCAAAGCAGCTTGCGTTTAATGACGCTGCACGCCGGTCTCTTGAAGCCGGCATCGATAAGCTCGCCAACACCGTCAAGGTGACGCTCGGCCCGCGCGGCCGCAACGTCGTCCTGGACAAGAAGTGGGGCGCGCCCACCATCACGAACGACGGCGTCACCATCGCCCGCGAAGTTGAGCTGGACGACCCGTATGAGAACCTTGGCGCGCAGCTGGCCAAGGAAGTTGCCACCAAGACCAACGACGTTGCCGGCGACGGCACCACCACCGCGACGGTCCTGGCCCAGGCCTTGGTCAAGGAAGGCCTGCGCAACGTAGCGGCAGGCGCCGCTCCCGGCCAGATCAAGCGCGGCATCGAGGTTTCCGTTGAAGCCGTGGCCGCACGCCTGCTGGAGAACGCCCGCCCCGTTGAAGGCACCCAGGTGGCCAACGTTGCAGCAATCTCCGCCCAGAGCGACGAGATCGGCGAGCTCCTCGCCGAGGCATTCGGCAAGGTCGGCAAGGATGGTGTGATCACCATCGAGGAGTCCTCCACCACCCAGACCGAACTGGTCCTCACCGAGGGCATGCAGTTCGACAAGGGCTACCTGTCCCCGTACTTCGTCACCGACGCGGAACGCCAGGAAGCAGTCCTCGAGGATGCCCTCATCCTGATCAACCAGGGCAAGATCTCCGCGGTGCAGGAATTCCTGCCGCTGCTGGAAAAGGCGCTGCAGAGCTCCAAGCCGCTGTTTATCATCGCTGAAGACATCGACGGCGAGGCCCTGTCCACGCTGATCGTCAACCGCATCCGCGGCACCCTGAACGTCGTCGCCGTCAAGGCCCCGGGCTTCGGCGACCGCCGCAAGGCCATGCTGCAGGACATTGCCACCCTCACCGGTGCGCAGGTTGTTTCCCCTGAACTGGGCCTGAGCCTGGACACGGTTGGCCTTGAGGTGCTGGGTACCGCCCGCCGCATCACGGTCACCAAGGACAACACCACCATCGTTGACGGCGCAGGTTCGGCCGAAGACGTGGCAGCACGCGTTGCCCAGCTCCGCGCCGAGCTGACCCGGACGGACTCCGACTGGGACAAGGAAAAGCTGCAGGAACGCCTGGCCAAGCTGGCCGGCGGCATCGGCGTGATCAAGGTCGGCGCAGCCACCGAGGTTGAGCTGAAGGAAAAGAAGCACCGCATTGAAGATGCAGTGTCCTCCACCCGCGCTGCCCTCGAAGAAGGCATCGTGGCCGGTGGCGGTTCCGCTCTTATCCACGCACTGAAGGCCCTCGACGAGGATCCCGCCGTCAAGGCACTTGAAGGCGACGCTGCCGCTGCTGTGGGCATCGTCCGCCGCGCGCTGGTCCAGCCGCTGCGCTGGATCGCCCAGAACGCCGGCTTTGATGGCTACGTCATCACCGCCAAGGTTGCCGAACTCGAAACCAACAACGGCTTCAACGCCAAGTCGGGCGAGTACGAAGACCTGATCGCCGCCGGTGTCATCGACCCCGTCAAGGTCACCCGCGCAGCCCTCCGCAACGCAGCCTCCATCGCTGCACTGGTTCTCACCACCGAGACCCTCGTTGTGGAAAAGCCTGCCGAGGAAGACGAGCACGCAGGCCACAGCCACTAGCATCCCCGCCGGCTCCCCGAGTCTCGCTTCGCTCGACTTGGGTCCCTCGCCGGCGTGGGCCCTATAGCCGCGAAAAACCGGTCCAGCATCCGCTGGGCCGGTTTTTGTTTCACAGCAGGGCCCACGCCGTCAGGGTTCCCTGACCGAGCGAAGCGAGGTTAGGGGGACGGCGGGGATCTAGGTGCCCGCCATGTCCTGCGTCTCAACGTCGCCGGCGCGCTCGTACACCAGCGACACCGCCCCCTTCGGGAAGCTGCGGGCCGGCTCCGCGAGGCGGAATGAGGCGGGGATAGTCCCGGCGTCGAAGAGACGTTTGCCCTGCCCGAGGGTTACCGGATAAAGCCAGAGGTGAAGGCGGTCGATCACGTCTGCCGCGAGCAGTGAGCGGATGAGGACCCCACTGCCGAACATGTGCACCTGGCCGTACTCCTCTCGGAGCCGGCCCGCGGCCGTGGCATCCGGCAGGACCGTTGTGCCAGCCCAGCTTGGATCGGCCAGGCTGCCGGAGACGACGAACTTCGGCACCCGGTTGAGTGCGCCGCCAATGTCGCCGGACTGGTGCGGCCAGTAGGCAGCGAAGATGTCGTAGGTCTTCCGGCCCAGAAGCAGGGCGTCGATGTGGTTGATCTCTGCCTCGATGGCCGCCTCAGCCTCGTCGTCGGACACCGGCGCCTGCCAGCCACCGAAGGCGAAGCCTCCCGCAGTGTCCTCCTCGCGGCCGCCGGGCGCCTGATAGACGCCGTCGAGGGTAAGGAACAGGTTCGCGACGATGATTCCCACGCGTCCATTGTGAGACCGCGCTCCGGCGCTGTCCAGCCTCGGCGGCGTGCGTGGCAGACTGGTGCCATGCTGCTCGACGAGCTCGTAAAAACCGCGGAAGCCGTCGCGATGACCCGCTCCCGGCTCGCGAAGGTTAACGCGCTCGCAGACCTGCTGCGCCGGCTGGAGCCCGGGGAGATCGCGACGGCGGTCGGACTGCTCACCGCCAGGCCGCGTCAGGGCCGGGTAGGAGTCGGCTGGCGCGGCATGTCAGCGGCTATGGGAGAGCCGGCCGCTGCGCCGAGCCTGACCGTCGCCGACCTCGATGCTGCGCTGGACCGGCTGCTCCTCCCCGCAGGTGCCGGATCGGCAGCCGAACGCGCCGCGACCCTCAGGTCGCTGACGGCGGCAGCCACCGAGCGCGAGCAGGCCTTCATCGCCGGCGTGCTGCTCGGCGAACTGCGCACCGGTGCGCTTGAAGGGGTGCTGACGGATGCCGTAGCCCGCGCCGCCGATCGGCCCCTCGACGCCGTACGCCGCGCAGCGATGCTTTCCGGCGATCTCGGCGGGACCGCCCTGCTGGCGATCACTGGCACTGCAGCCCAGCTGGACGCCGTCGGCCTCGTCGTTGGCCGTCCGGTGCAACCCATGCTCGCCTCAACCGCGGCCAGCGCCGGGGCGGCGCTGGAGACCACCGGCGAGGCGTCCGTGGAATACAAGCTCGACGGCGCACGCATCCAGGTGCATCGCGTCGGCGACGACGTGCGCATCTACACCCGCACCCTGGCCGAGGTAACCCACCGCCTGCCCGAAGTGGTGGAGGTAGTGCGCGGACTGCCGGTGCGCGAGGTGATCCTCGACGGCGAGACCCTCGCCCTCGACGAGGACGGCGGCCCTCGGCCGTTCCAGGAGACCATGTCGCGGTTCGGGGCCGACGCCGCGCGCAGTACCCTGCTGCATCCCTGGTTCTTCGACGTGCTGCACCTCGACGGGCGCGACCTGCTCGACGAGCCGCTGGCCACGCGCATCGGCGTGCTTAAGCGCATCGCCCCCGGGCACCGGATCCCGGGGGAGATCACGGCAGATCCCGCCGTTGCCGAAAGAGTATCCGGAGAGGCGCTCGCCGCGGGCCATGAGGGCGTGGTGGTGAAGGCAGTTGGATCAGCGTACGCGGCCGGCAGGCGCGGTTCGAACTGGATCAAGGTGAAGCCGGTGCTCACCTACGACCTGGTGGTGCTCGCGTGCGAGTGGGGGTCAGGACGGCGCACCGGGATGCTGTCGAACCTGCACCTCGGAGCCCTCGACCCCGCCGGCGAGTTCGGTGAACCCGGCGGCTATGTCATGGTGGGCAAGACCTTCAAGGGCCTTACCGACGCCCTGCTGCGCTGGCAGACGGAGCGCTTCCAGGAACTCGCGGTGCGGCGCACGGCGGGCACGGTCTGGTTAGACCCCGTCACCGTGGTTGAGATCGCCATCGACGGCGTGCAGCAATCCCCGCGCTATCCCGGCGGAATCGCGCTGAGGTTCGCACGTGTGAAGCGCTACCGCGACGACAAAACGGCTGCGGAAGCCGACACCATCCAGACGCTGCGCGCGCTGCTCCGTCCCTAGCCCTGGCGTTCCCTTGTGCCGGTTCCCGGGTGGTCGTACCGTGGCGCTTAACTGCCGATACGTCCATGTGGGGCAGACCGGCATGTTGGGCGGCTGGCGGGCTGCCACCGCAGCACCGAGGCGTAGCGCTTGATACGCCAGGACCGTTCTTCCTGGGTCAGGAATTCCTTCACGCCGCGGCCTCCGCCGCCCTCTCCGTTGCAGGCCGTGATTCGCGTTACCTTGCAGGGAAAACACCCCAAATGGGTAGAATTGATGTTTTGCCCATGCGACCGTGAGGTCTTTTTGTGTCGATAGCGAGAACAGAGCCAGCAACCGGAACGCTCTCCGGAGCCGATACCAAGGGCCGGAAACCAACCTTCCGGCCCGAGGTGCAGGGGCTCCGCGCCCTCGCCGTGCTGATGGTGGTTGCTTACCATGTGTGGCTGGGCCGGGTGTCCGGCGGCGTGGATATCTTCCTGCTGATTTCGGCGTTCCTGCTCACGCTGTCCTTTGTCCGGAAAGCAGAAACAGGGCGTCCCTTCGGGCTCCTGGCGCACTGGCTGCATCTGTTCAAGCGGCTGCTGCCCGCCGCCGTCGTGGTCATTCTTGGCGTCCTTGCCGGGACGCGGCTGATCCTGCCGCAGAGCCGCTGGCCGGAGGTGCTGGATCAGGCGTGGGCATCGCTGCTCTACAGCCAGAACTGGCTGCTCGCCGAGACAGCCGTTGACTACTACGCCCAGGACCATGCTGGAGCCAGCCCGCTCCAGCACTTCTGGTCGCTCTCCATCCAAGGCCAGGTGTTCATCCTGTGGCCGGTGATCTTCGCCGGCAGCGCTGCACTGTTGGCGCTGCTGCGCCGCGTCCCCGCACTCAGCAGGGTGAACTACCGGGGAGTGCTGGCGCTGGTCTTCGGTGCGGTCTTCGCCTTTTCCCTCGCCTACTCCGTGGAGCAAACCGCAACCAACCAGGCGTACGCCTACTTCGACACCAGGGCCCGGCTCTGGGAGTTTGCGCTGGGATCCCTCCTGGCCCTTGCGTTGCCTTACCTCAAACCCGCCCGGGTGCTGCGGGTAGTGCTGGGCTGGACAGGACTGGTCGCCATGGTTTCCTGCGGCCTGCTGCTGACCGTGGACCGGTCCTTTCCCGGGTACGTCGCGCTGTGGCCCACCCTCGCGGCGGCTGCAATCATTGTCGGGGGACAAACCGGCAGCCGCTGCGGCGTTGACCGGTTCCTGAGCAGCAAGCCACTGGTAGCGCTCGGCGACAATTCATATGCGCTGTACCTGTGGCACTGGCCCGTCCTGGTGCTCGCGCTCGCAGCCACCGGCGTGGAGGCACCCAACCTGTCCCAGGGACTGGGGATCGTCGGCGCAGCGGTCGTGCTCGCTGTCCTCACCACGCGCTTCGTGGAAAAGCCGCTCCGCGACTGGCACTGGCCCAAACGCCGCGCCTGGCGCACCGCCGTCGTCATTGTTGCCTGCGGCACCGTCCTCGCCGGTCCCGTCGCCGTCTGGCAGACCACCCTCACTGCAGAGGAAAGCGCGACGGCGGCCCAGCCGCGCGAGCTCACGCCAGGGGCGGCAGCGCTCACCCCGAAGAACGCGCCGGTGCCGGTTCCTGAGGCCAAAATCATTCCGGGGCCGGCCGCGCTGGACCACGACTGGGCCGGTATCCATGCTCCCTGCACCGGTGCCAACGCCACCAGCAACCCCATCCTTGAGGGATGCCGGCAGGCGGTCCCTGAAGGGGAAACCACCAAACGCATTGTGGTCCTGGGCGACTCCCACTCCCAGCAGTACCTGGGTGCGCTGGCGCCGATTGCGGCTGCGCGGGGCTGGGAACTGGTGACGCTGCTGATGCCGGCGTGCCGCTTCGGGGCCGAGTCGGCGGAAAGGAGCGCGGAGTGCAACGCCTACAACCAGGCCAGCGCCGCCTACGTCCTGGAACATCAGCCCGATGCAGTGTTCACGGTGGCGTCACTGACCCATGAAGAAGCCCCCTTCGAGACCGAAGTCCCCGGCTACCTTGAGGGTGTCCGGTCTTTTGCGGACGCCGGGATCGAGATCATTGGCATCCGGGACAACCCCCGCTTCACGTTCAACATGCCTGAGTGCATCCAGCGGAACGGCCCGGACGCGCCGGAGTGCAGCGTGTCCCTTGAAAAGTCGCTGGCAAGCCCCTCTCCGCTGGAAAGCTATGCGGGCCAGGTTCAGGGGCTGCACCTGATGGATATGAGTGACTTCATCTGTGCGCGCGGAGTCTGCCCCGGTGTCGTGGGGAATGTCTACGTCTACAAGGACGACAACCACCTCACGCGCACCTACGTGGAAAGCATGGTCCCGATGTTCGAGCAGCGCCTCCTCGCCGCCACAGGGTGGAGCTGACGGCCCGGTTGCCCGGCGCACGCCCGCAGGGAGGCCGGGCGGACTTGCGAGGCCAGGGAGCAGGCGGGGCGCGTGCGGTTGCTCACATTGCCTGCATGGAATAGGGGGATTGGCCCCGAGGTTCTAATATTTACTCAACACTTTCTGACCCGGAGCGCCGACAACCTGGCGGTCCCTTCTGCACAGGCCAGTCCCGTAATGACGGGCTGGTCATCGGCTGCAACCCCTACCCGCACAGCAACCAAGGTAAGAGGCGCACTCATGACCGAGCCCGAACACAATCCCTTTGGCTTCATCGGCCTGACCTACGACGACGTCCTGCTCCTGCCTGGCCACACCGAGGTCATCCCTTCGGAAGCGGATACGTCCTCCCGGATTTCCAAGCGAATCACCGTGCAGACGCCCCTGCTGTCCGCGGCCATGGACACCGTGACCGAGTCCCGGATGGCGATCGCCATGGCCCGCCAGGGCGGCCTGGGCGTGGTTCACCGCAACCTGTCCATCGCCGACCAGGCGGACCAGGTGGACCGCGTCAAGCGCAGCGAATCCGGGATGATCACCAATCCGCTGACCATCCGGCCCGAGGCAACCCTGCGCGAACTGGATGACCTCTGCGCCCAGTACCGCGTGTCCGGCCTGCCGGTGGTGGACGAGGACAACCGCCTGTTGGGCATCGTCACCAACCGCGACACCCGCTTTGTGCCCGAGGCCGACTTCCCGCTGCGGCTTGTCAGCGACGTCATGACCAAGATGCCCCTGGTCACCGGGCACGTCGGCATCAGCCGCGAGGAGGCCTCGCACAAGCTGGCCACGAACAAGATCGAAAAGCTGCCGCTCGTGGACGAGCAGGGCCGGCTGAAGGGCCTGATCACTACCAAGGACTTCACCAAGGCGGAGCAGTACCCGCTGGCCACCAAGGACGACGAAGGCCGCCTTCGCGTAGGCGCTGCCATCGGCTTCTTCGGGGACGGCTGGGAGCGCGCCATGGCACTGGTGGATGCCGGCGTCGACGCCCTGTTCGTGGACACCGCGAACGGCCACTCGCAGGGTGTGCTGGATATGATCCGCCGCCTCAAGTCTGATCCGGTGGCGGCGCACGTTGACGTCATCGGCGGCCAGGCTGCCACCCGTGAAGGCGCCCAGGCCCTGATCGACGCCGGCGCCGACGGCATCAAGGTGGGCGTGGGACCGGGTTCCATCTGCACCACCCGCGTGGTGGCCGGTGTGGGCGTCCCGCAGATCACTGCCATCTACGAATCCGCCAAGGCAGCCATCCCGGCGGGCGTTCCGCTGATCGCCGACGGCGGCCTGCAGTACTCCGGCGACATCGGCAAGGCCCTGGTGGCCGGTGCAGATACCGTGATGCTGGGCTCCCTCCTGGCAGGCTGCGATGAGTCACCGGGCGAGCTGATCTTCGTCAACGGCAAGCAGTTCAAGTCCTACCGCGGCATGGGCTCCCTGGGCGCCATGCAGTCCCGTGGCAAGAACACGTCCTACTCCAAGGACCGCTACTTCCAGGCGGACGTCTCCGGCGACGACAAGCTCATCCCCGAGGGCATTGAAGGCCGCGTCGCCTACCGCGGCCCGCTGGCTTCCGTGGCCTACCAGCTGGTGGGCGGCCTGCGCCAGACCATGTTCTACACCGGTGCCCCCACCGTCCCCGACCTCAAGGCGCGGGGCAAGTTTGTCCGCATCACCCCGGCCGGGCTGAAGGAATCGCACCCGCATGACATCCAGATGACCGTCGAGGCGCCGAACTACGGATCCCGCTGATCACTCGGAAGGGATGGGCACTACTGCCCATCCCTTCTTTTTCGGCCGTGAAGTACATTCGATGGATAAAATATCGGCATTTGGGGGACGGTTGAGCGGCGGATTTTACGGAGCCGATGTTGAGCAACTGCGGCAGCTGGCAAACACCATGCGGACGGCGGGGCGAAAGCTGGATGCCCAGCGGCTGGCTTTGAACGGCGGTGTGGCCGGCACGCCTTGGCCGGGTCCGGACGCGGAGGTGTTCCGGCAAGAATGGAAATCGGTCCATAGCCGGTCGCTGGGGGCAGCCGCCACACTCCTGCAACAGACCGCTCAGGACCTGTTGCGGCATGCTGATGAACAACAGTCAGCAAGCACGGCAGGCAGTGCGTCAGCAATGCCGCCCCTGCCTGGCACGGTCCGGTCCCCGGCGCCCCAGCCCGAGGACCTTGAAGGGATCTCCCCGGCTGAAGCAAAAACCTGGTGGCTCGGGTTGACGAGCGACCAGCAGCAGGCGTTTATCCGCAACTACCCGGGGTTGGCGGGAAACACCAACGGAATCCCGTTCGAAGCACGGATCGAGGCCAACCGGCACAATGCGCAGGACCGGATTGACTGGCTGAAGAACAACGACCCCGAGCCCCAGCTGAATTATTGGATCCTTGACTCAAGCTATCCCGCGCGCTTCGCTGCCGAACATGAGGAGTGGCGTGAGCGCCAGGAGGGGATCGGTTACCTGCAAAAGGTTGTGGACGGCAAAGTGCAGCTCGCGGCGTATGATCCCGGCAATCAGTCCATCGTTGAGCTCATCGGTACCTATGACGAGAACACAACGACGGTCATCACCTACGTTCCCGGAACCCTGAGCAATGAGGCGTCGTTCTACGATGGCCGCGGCCCGCAGGCCATTCCAGGCCACTTGGTCAAGGCCGACACGTCCGGGGGCACGGCGGCCTTCGTCTACAAGGGGTCCGAGTTTCCCGACGGCGGTCCCGTGGAGGCTTTCCTGATCGAGGCCAAAAACGACGAATTCGTCGCTGCATCGGCACCTGTCCTTGCGGCCTTCCAGAAGGCGGTGAGCCTGGAACTGCCGCCCCAGGCCCAGACAGTTGGCATAGGGCACAGCTGGGGAGCGCGGAACCTGACGGGCTCCGAAATGGAGGGGGCGTCCTACAGCAAGGTCCTCGCGCTCTCCGGTGCCGCCATGCCGCCGGGCTGGACGCCCACCCCTGGAACCGACTACGCCAGCTACACCTATCCCGATATCCTGCTCACGGCTGAGGTCAACGGGCTGGTCGGCGAGAACTACCCCATGCGGGAGCCCGCTTTTGAAAAGCACATCTATGCTCCGCCGGGCGGTCTCAGGCCCGCCGAGATGTACAGCATCGACAATCACTCCCTGATTGCCAAGACAGTTCCCGAAAACGAGAAAGCCCTTGATGACATCGAAGAGAAAATCAGTGGCCGGTAAGTCCAGGTATGCTCCTGCCTGGCCACTTGCCGGAGCAACAGCACTGCTAGCAATGGTGGCCTCGTGCGGGCAGGCCGGAAATGGAAAAAACATGGACATCAGCCTGGAATCAGCCAAAGAGAAAGTCATGGCCACTGAGCAGGAGATTTTGGGCCTGCTGCCTCAGGAGAAGGTGCTGTCCAGATTCGCCCACGACACCTCGCCGCTGATGCCCTGCTCCGGGGAGCAACGAAAGTGGACCGGCGACGCCGAGGCGGAGGTTGCCCCGGGAGTCGACCGTGATGTGTTCCTGGACGAGGTCCTGGAATCGATGTCCGCCAAAGACGGCTGGACAGTGGATGACGGCAAAACCGCCGGCGGGAAGCGGAGAATTGACCTGCTGCACAGTGACGGTACCCACCTGCTGGTGTCCTTCCGGGAATCACCCGAGACTCTCAGGGTGTCCGGCTACAGTGCCTGCTTCGACTTCCCGGAGTACGAGTACGGCGAGGAGTACTGACACCCGCCTTGCCCGGTGCGCGGCACTAGGCTGATTCCATGCCCCCATCACGCCATCCGGCGGAACTGGCCCCACAGCGGGAACCCTCGCGGCGGCTGGCCCTTCGCCCGTACGCCCGCGCCGTAGCCCAGGTACTGCGCGTCAGTTTCCGGGCCTCCCCTGGGGCGGTGGTCATGAAAGTGCTCGGCTCGCTGATCTCGGCCGTGCTTCCGCTGGTCACCACATACTTCGCCGCGCTCACCACCACCGCGCTGGCCGCTGCCTATTCGGGCGATGCCGGTGCCGGGCAGCTGGCAATTGTCTACGTCGTCATCACCGCTGCTTTGGGCCTCTTCTGGGGCGCGTTCAACAGCGTGGACCGGTACATCCAGCAGCTGATGAGCTTCAAGGTGGGAGCCATCGTTGGCGACCAGATGTACGAGCGGTTCCTTGCCCTCGAGTTCTGGCGTTACGACGACAAGGAAACCGTAGACCTGTACGACCGAGCCAAAAGGTTCTCCGACTCCTACGCCCGGGTGCTGGACAGGATCGCCGCGATCTTCACCCAGCTCGTTTCGGTCATCCTCGCCGTGGGCGCGCTGCTGCTGGTCAGCTGGTGGATCGCTGTGATTGTCCTGGTGGCCATCGTGCCCAGCGTCTACCTGCAGTTCAAGCTGTCCCGAGAGCAAATTGCCCACTGGAACACGCAGGTGGATTCCCGGCGGCAGCGCCGGATGATCGAACAAAACCTGCTCCGGCCGCAGCACATCGCCGAGATGCGGCTCTACGGCATTGTGGGCTTCCTGATGGACTTCCGGTCCCGCCTCCGCGACGCGGACGAGCGCCGCCGTCTTGATTTCCAGCGCCGCTACATCCCCAAGCAGCTCGCCGCTGACGCCCTGCAGTACGGCGCAGAGGTCGTCTCGCTGATCTGGGTGGTGGGGCAGATCATCGCCCGCGCACAGCCCGTGGGCCAGTTCCTGTACGTCCAGCAGATCGTGAGCCGGGCACTGTCCACGGCCAACAGCCTGGTGTCCTCCCTCAGCTCCATCGATGAGGACCTGGCCAACCTCAAGGACTACGAAGTGTTCATGGCGCTGCCGGTCCATTCCGAGCACGCGCCCCCGCTGCTGGAGACCCCAAAAACCGTGGAGCTGAAGGACATCCGTTTCACCTACACGGGCAGTGATATCGAGGTGATCCGCGGAATCAGCATGACCATCCGGGAAGGCCAGCACATCGCCATCGTGGGCGAGAACGGCGCCGGAAAGTCCACCCTGATCCGGATTCTGGCCGGCCTTTACCGTCCGGACTCCGGGCAGGTAATGCTCGACGGCGTGGACCTCGCCGCCGTCGACGTGACCTCCTGGCACCGCCACCTCGCGGTGCTGAGCCAGGAGTTCCTTAAGTACGAGTTCGCCACGGCTGCCGAGAACATCTACTTCGGCGACGTCGACTCGCCCCGGGACGATGACCGCATCCGGCGGGCCGCCGCAGACGCCGAGGCGCTGGACTTCATCAACAAGCTGCCCAACGGACTGGACAACCACGTCAGCAACTGGATGGAGGACCCCCGGGGCCGCAAGGGCAGCGGGCTCTCGGGCGGCCAATGGCAGAGGTTGGCAATGGCCCGCAACTTCTACCGGGACGCCTCGTTTATGGTGATGGACGAGCCCACGTCCGCCATTGATGCCCTCGCCGAACACCGCATCTTCACCCGCCTCTTCGCGGACCGCAGCAGCACCATCATCGCCATCAGCCACCGGCTCGCCACCATCGAGAAGGCGGACATCGTGTACATGCTGGAAGACGGGCAAATCGTGGAACAGGGCACGCATAACGAACTCGTGGCGCTGCGGGGCCGCTACTTCAGGATGTTTGAGTCGCAGTTGAGCGTAGAGGAACCAACAGGACCCTAGGCCTCCACCACAGTGGTGCGGACGCGGGCAAGGCCAGGCTGCGGCGGAACGCTGCTGAAACCGAACTGCACCGCCGGAACGATGGGTGCCAGCGCCCCGGCGTCCACGCCGTCCCAGCTGACGACGGCGGAGCTGATGCTGTGAAGGTCACTCACCCCGTAATACTCGTGCCGGCCGCTCCCGGCGGTTCCCGAGGTGCGCGACCCGCCGCTGAGAACGGCGGCAACCGGGCTGATAGTCCGGAGCCAGCGAGGGTGGACGGCGAGGGGCCGGGGCACTGCCCGCAGCGCGCTGCCCAGGATCGTCCTCCCGCCGAGCCGGGCGCGGACAGCCAGGGAGCCGGCGTCCACCGTCAAAAGACCACTGGCCAGGGTGGTGTTTACCTCCACCACCCGGACCTCGTCGAAGCTGTAGGTGCTGGAGATGAAGTCGGCCACCTCCCCGGTGGGCGCCAACAGTATTCTGTGCCCGGAAGGCTGCTGGACCATAACGTCGGCGAAGATCCCGAAGGGTGAGTGCTGCCACAAGCCCACCACGGCGCTCAGGCCGGACGCGGTGCCAATCCCGGCGATGTGCCCGTCAAAGATCCAACGTCTGCCCATCAGGCCACTGTAGCCAAAGACAGTACTGCTGCTGGGATAACCTAGAGCAGTGACTTACGAGATCGAGATCGGCCGTGGCAAGCGTGGGCGTCGTGCCTACTCCCTGGATGACATTGCGATTGTCCCCAACCGTCGTACCCGCGACCCCAAGGACGTCTCCGTCTCCTGGCAGATCGACGCCTACCAGTTCAGCATGCCCGTCATCGCCGCCCCCATGGATTCGGCCATGTCTCCGGCGACGGCTATCGCGCTCGGCAAGCTGGGCGGCCTCGGCGTCCTGGACCTCGAGGGCCTCTGGACCCGGTACGAGGACCCGCAGCCCGTCCTTGACGAAATCGGCGCGCTGGAAGACGAGACCAACAGCCCGGCCGTGACGGGGCGGATGCAGGAGCTGTACAAGGCCCCCATCCAGCCCGGACTGATCACCTCCCGCCTCGCGGAGATGCGCGCCGCCGGCGTGACCGTGGCCGGTTCACTCACCCCGCAGCGCACGCAGGAACACTACAAGACCGTGGTGGCCGCCGGCGTCGACATCTTTGTGATCCGCGGCACCACCGTCTCCGCCGAGCACGTCTCCAGGGACCACGAGCCGCTGAACCTTAAACAGTTCATCTACGAACTGGACGTCCCCGTGATCGTGGGCGGCGCAGCAGGCTATACGCCCGCGCTGCACCTGATGCGCACCGGTGCTGCCGGTGTGCTCGTGGGCTTCGGCGGCGGCGCCACCACCACCACCCGCCGTGCCCTGGGCATCCACTCGCCGATGGCGTCGGCAATTTCCGACGTCGCCGCCGCCCGCCGTGACTACATGGACGAGTCGGGCGGCCGCTACGTCCATGTCATTGCCGACGGCGGCATGGGCAGCTCGGGCGACATCGTCAAGGCCATCGCCATGGGCGCCGACGCCGTGATGCTGGGCAGCGCCCTCGCCCGGGCCGAAGAGGCACCCGGCAAGGGCTGGCATTGGGGCCAGGAAGCCCACCACCTGGAACTGCCCCGCGGTGACCGTGCCAACGTCGGTACCGTTGGTCCGCTCGAGGAAGTCCTCTTCGGACCAGGCCACCACACCAACGGAACCTCCAACCTCATCGGCGCGCTCCGCCGCTCCATGGCGACCACCGGCTATTCGGACCTGAAGGAATTCCAGCGGGTCGACGTCGTGGTTTCCCCCTACTCGGGGAACTGACCCGCGGGGGCAGGGCTGAACGGCTCCCTGCCGCCCTGCCCAAGCGTGCCGCAACGAAGTAGGGTGGTCTCACTACCGGGACTAGTGGCACTGGAGGCGTTCGATGAAGAGTGTTCCTGCTAACGGTGGGGCCCTGGGCCCCGCAGCCAGGGAAGCAGCAATCCAGCGGCTGCGTGCAACCGCTGAGCCGGGCCAGGAACTGGACATCCTGATCGTCGGCGGCGGCATCGTGGGTACGGGTGCGGCCCTTGACGCCGTCACCCGTGGACTGGACGTAGGGATTGTCGAGGCGAGCGACTGGGCTGCCGGCACATCCTCCAGGTCCTCAAAACTCATCCACGGCGGCCTGCGCTACCTGGAGATGCTCGACTTTGGCCTGGTCAAGGAGGCGTTGCAGGAGCGCGGGCTGCTGCTCTCCGAATTGGCGCCGCATTTGGCCCGGCCGGTGCCGTTCCTGTATCCGCTGACGAAACCCTTTTTCGAGCGCCCCTACGTGGGCGCCGGCATTGCACTGTACGACGCCATGTCCGTCTCCAGCGGCCACAGCAGGGGAGTGCCGTTCCATAAACACCTCAGCAGGCGGGGTACACTCCGTGCCGCACCGAGCCTGAAGCATGATGCCTTTGTGGGCTCCATCCGGTACTACGACGGCCAGGTGGACGACGCGAAATACTGCGCCAACCTCATCCGGACAGCTGCCTACTACGGCGCCCATGCTGTAAACCAGATGGCTGTGGTGGACTTCCTGCGCGAAGGCGAACGCGTGGTGGGGGCCAAGGTGGTCAACCACGAGGACGGGACGCGATTCAACATCCGGGCCAAGCAGGTCATCAACGCCACCGGAGTCTGGACGGATGAAACCCAGGCGATGGTCACCGACCGCGGGCAGCTGAAGGTCCGCGCCTCCAAGGGAATCCACCTGGTGGTTCCGCGCGACCGGTTCCAGTCCACTGTCGGCCTGATCCTGCGCACCGAAAAGTCGGTGTTGTTTGTCATTCCCTGGGGCCGGCACTGGATTATCGGCACCACGGACACCGATTGGCACCTGGACAAGGCCCATCCGGCCGCGTCCAGCAAGGACATCGACTACATCCTTGAACACGTCAACAAGGTCCTGAAGCGCCCGCTCACCCGGGAAGACGTGGAAGGCGTATATGCCGGCCTGCGTCCGCTGCTGGCCGGGGAAAACGACTCCACCGCCAAGCTGTCGCGGGAACACGTGGTGGCACACCCCGTCCCCGGCCTGGTGGTGGTGGCCGGCGGAAAGTGGACCACGTACAGGGTTATGGCCAAGGACGCCGTGGACGAGGCCACCCGCACCATGGATGAGCGGGTACCGCCCAGCTGCACGGAAACCATCCCGCTCCTGGGGGCAAGCGGCTACAAGGCTGCCTGGAACCGAAGGAACCGCACGGCGGAGGAATCAGGCGTCCATGTGGCCCGGATCGAGCATCTGCTCAACCGGTACGGGTCCCTGACGCCCGAGGTGCTCGCCATCATCGCAGACAACCCTGCCCTGGCCGAGCCGATCCCCGGCGCCGATGACTACCTGCAGGCGGAAGCCGTGTACGCGGCAAGCCACGAGGGTGCCCGCCATGTCAACGACGCCCTGACCCGGCGGACCAGGATATCCATCGAGGCCTGGGACCGTGGTGTGTCTGCTGTGCCCGTAGTCGCTAAACTGATGGGTGACGTCCTTGGCTGGAGCGACGCCCAACGTGAAAATGAGGTCAGGCACTACATTGCACGGGTGGAGGCGGAGCGCCTCAGCCAGCAACAGCCGGACGACGAATCCGCAGACGCCGCCCGCCTGGGTGTGGAAGATATCGTGCCCTTGCGCTGAGGGGCCCGCCGCACCAGCATTGCTGACCGAAGGGATACGCCTTGGCGGAACCACTTGACCGGTACGACGCCGGCCTCACCACGCCCGAGATGGTGATCCTGGAGCTTGAAGCATCCAACAAGGCAGACGCCGCCACCCAGCTCGCGGAACGGCTCTTCGCCGCCGGACGGGTATCGGACCTGCCCGGATTCCTCAAGCACGTCAATGCGCGCGAGCACCAGCTGGCAACCGGGCTGCCAGGCGGAATCGGCCTGCCCCATGCCCGCAGCGAGTTCGTGTCCCGCACCTCCATAGCTGTCGGCATTGCCAAATACGGCCACGCGCTGGACTTCGGTGCCGCGGACGGTCCGGCCACGGTGATCCTGCTGATCGCCACCCCTGCCAGTTCCTTCTCGGACCACCTCGAGGTCCTGGCCACCCTGGCCCGCTCATTGTCCAAGGAGTCCTTCCGCGAATCGCTGCGCCGCGCCTACGACGCCGAAGTGATCGCAGAGCTCATCAATTCCAGCCTGGTGTTTTTCGACCACTGAACCCCGGGTTACGGGGCCCGCTCCCGTATGGTTCCGCCGCGGGTCCTGCCGCTGGAAGGGACCGTCCCGGGCCTCGGCGTTTAGTTGTTCTACAGCGGGACGAAGTACGGTTAAGACGTGTGGAAAACAGCCCTCAAACCCCGATGGATCGCAGGCTTCATCTTCGCGATCGCTATTTCCGGGGTGTTCGTGCTGCTCAGCCAATGGCAATTCGGACGCTCCACCCAACCGGAAGTGCCGGTCAACCCGGCCACCGAGCAGGTGCAGCCCCTGACCGAAACACTGGAGCCCGGGGACTTTTTCCACGGGACCGACGCCGATCAGATGGTGAGCGCGCAAGGGACCTATGACCCGGCCAAGCAGGTCCTGGTGCCGGGCCGCCTGCACGGCGGCAAGACCGGTTACTGGGTGGTCTCGGCCTTCGCGGTCACCGGCGCCCCTACCCTCAGCGGCGTCGCCGCGTCGCCCCAGACGTGGATTCCGGTTGCCCGCGGATGGGTGGCAGATCCCGCAGATGCTCCAGCGCCGCCGTCGGGCACTGTTGAACTGACCGGACGGCTGCTGCCGTCCGAAGCTCCGGTGGCAGGGACGGCAGCCGCGGCCGGCGAGGCCACGGCTGTTTCGGTGGCCGAGTTGATCAATTACTGGGAAGTCAGCAGCTATCCGGGCTTTGTTGCCGCCACCGCGGAAATTGCCGATGGCGCGGACGTCAGCCCCGCGGCAGTGCCGGGGGACCTCCTTCCCCTGCAGATCGGCCCGCAGCCGCCCGCCCAGCAGATCAACTGGCTCAACCTCTTCTACTCCCTTGAATGGGTTGTCTTCGCCGGCTTTGCCCTCTTCATCTGGTGGCGGCTGGTCAAGGACGACTACCACCGGGATCTTGAGGAAAGCCTTGACGATGACGATGACGTCAACCCGTTGCTCCCCGAACAGAACCAGCAACCTCCACAGAACCAGCAAAAGGTACAGCCATGATTGATCCGAAACCCGCCAACCCCGCCGCGGCCGGAGGCACTAACACAGGCACCAGCGCAGGCAGCAACACTGCCGGCAAGGCGTCCGGCAAGAAGCGCCGCTTCGGCGGCACCGAGGCGCAGATCCGCTCGGCCCTGAAGTTCTATAAGGTGCTGGCCTACCTCACCGGCGCTATGCTGCTGCTGCTGTGCGCCGAACTGATCGCGCGGTACGGATTCGGGCAGTACCTCTTTGCCGGCGGCACCAACGCCGTAACCGGCCAGCCGTTCGGCTTTGGTTTCGCGGATGCGGAACCGCCGGGGGTGCTTGGGGGAGTCAACCTGTCCGTCACGGTCCTCATTGTGCACGGCTGGATGTACGTGGTTTACCTGATGTCGAACTTCCGGCTCTGGTCCCTCATGCGCTGGCCGTTCCTGAAGATGGTCCTGCTGGCGCTGGGCGGAGTCATTCCGTTCCTGTCCTTCATCGTGGAGAAGAAGTTCCATGCCGAGGTAGAGGCAGAGCTTGCGGCCAACCCCCAGGCGCCGCAGAGGTACTAGCAGCCGCTGTAAACGTGGGAGTTCGCTCCGTCACAGGGCAGCTTCTCAAGGTGCGCCGGTGCAACGGCGGCCAGTAGGCTAGTACGGTGACTACTCCCACTGCATCCCAGACTTCCCAGAAGCCGGTGCTGGTTGTTGACTACGGTGCCCAGTACGCGCAGCTGATTGCCCGCCGCGTCCGGGAAGCGAATGTGTATTCGGAAGTGGTTCCGCATACCTACACAACCGAGCAGCTCCTGGCCAAGAACCCCGCCGCCATCATCCTTTCCGGCGGCCCCTCAAGCGTCTACGCTGACGGCGCCCCAAGTGTCGGTCCCGACCTTTTCGAAGCCGGCGTTCCCGTTTTTGGAATCTGCTACGGCTTCCAGGCGATGGCCAACGCCCTGGGCGGCAAGGTGGACAAGACCGGGCTGCGGGAGTACGGCTCCACGGAAACCACCATTCTCGGTGAGGGCCGGTCGGTACTGGAGGGCATGCCTCAGCACCAGAACACCTGGATGAGCCACGGCGACTCCGTCCACGAGGCCCCGGACGGCTTTGAAGTCCTTGCGACGACGGCGGGTGCTGAAGTAGCTGCCTTCGCCAACGAGGAAAAGGGCCTGTTCGGAGTCCAGTGGCACCCTGAGGTCAAGCACTCCGCCTACGGCCAGCAAGTCCTGGAAAACTTCCTCTTCAAGGGCGCCCGGCTGGAACCGAACTGGACCACCGGCAACATCCTCGAGGAGCAGGTGGAGCGCATCCGCAAGCAGATCGGCGACGCCCGGGTCATCTGCGGCCTGTCCGGCGGCGTTGACTCCGCCGTCGCAGCCGCCCTCGTCCAGCGTGCGGTCGGCGACCAGCTCACCTGTGTCTTTGTGGACCACGGACTGCTGCGTGAAGGCGAAGCGGAACAGGTGGAACGCGACTTTGTCGCCGCCACGGGCGTGAAG
This sequence comes from Arthrobacter sp. ZGTC412, assembly GCF_002929215.1. Classification (GTDB taxonomy): domain Bacteria; phylum Actinomycetota; class Actinomycetes; order Actinomycetales; family Micrococcaceae; genus Arthrobacter. The sequence goes on along the minus strand of NZ_PJII01000001.1, from coordinate 417,134 downwards.
CTCTACGTCGCCAACGAGCAGGAACGGTTCCTGTCCGCCCTTGCCGGCGTCAGCGATCCTGAAACCAAGCGCAAGATCATAGGCCGCGAATTCATTCGTGCCTTCGAAGAGGCAGAACTTGCCATCATCGCCGAGGCAGCCGCCCATGGCGAGAAGATCAAGTTCCTGGTCCAGGGCACGCTGTACCCTGACGTCGTCGAATCCGGCGGCGGCGAAGGTGCCGCGAACATCAAGAGCCACCACAATGTGGGCGGCCTGCCCGAGGACCTGCAGTTCGAACTCGTGGAGCCCCTGCGTGCCCTGTTCAAGGACGAGGTCCGCGCGGTCGGTGCCCAGCTGGGACTGCCGCAGGAAATTGTGGGCCGCCAGCCCTTCCCCGGACCGGGGCTTGGGATCCGCATCGTCGGTGATGTCACCAAGGAACGGCTGGATCTGCTGCGCAAAGCCGACGCCATTGCCCGTGCAGAGCTCACTGCCGCCGGGTTGGACAACGAGGTCTGGCAGATGCCCGTGGTCCTGCTCGCCGACGTACGCAGCGTGGGCGTCATGGGTGACGGCCGCACGTACGGCCACCCCATCGTGCTCCGTCCCGTCTCCTCGGAAGACGCCATGACCGCGGACTGGTCTCGCCTGCCGTACGAGCTCCTCGCCAGGATCTCGAACCGCATCACCAACGAGGTGGAGGGTGTTAACCGCGTAGTGCTCGATGTCACCAGCAAACCGCCGGGAACCATCGAGTGGGAATAGCGTCATGAGTGGCCGGCCTCCGGTGAAGGAGGCCGGCCACTGCTGTTTCCTCAGCGAAAACCTCCGCAATTTAGCCTGCTCCAGTGTTGCGGTCTCTCAGTCCGGGCATGGAAGCGGCTACGCTCGAATCTATGCCGGTATGGTCCAGGGCGTCACGTGCAAACGCAGAAAAGAAGGCAGAAGTGTCAGTTGGTCAAGGCCACCCGGAAGGCTCCGAGGAGCTCCGTAAATGGCTGTCCGGGCTCAAACCCGTCACCGGGGCGGATACGATGCTGCGCTTCACCAAGACCCCCGAAGGGTCCATCGATCTGACGCACGCCCACCCGTCAGGCCTCGCCCAGCTCATGGCCGGGCGCAAGACCCGGCTTTCGACTCTGATCCGGGACCGTCAGCAGTATGTGGTTGCGGCCAGGGCTTCCCGCAACATCCGGTCAAAGATCTTCGAGCTTGCCAACGACCGCGGCATCGATGCCGGCTACTTCTCTGCAGGCACGGTGGTATGGACTTCTGCGGTGGGCGGCAAGCCGCAGCGCATTTCGGCTCCGGTCATGCTCACGGCGATTTCGCTCACTGTCCGTCCGGGGGAGGACGACTACGAACTGCAGCTGACTGAGCAGGCGCACATCAACCCGGCCCTGGTGCGGCACCTGAAGAACACCCACGGGATTGTCTTCGACGTCAATGCCGTCGCCCGGCTCGCCTACAGCACCGCCCGCTTCGATCCCCAGCCTGTCCTGGACAAGCTGGCAACACTTATCCGGCCCATCCACGGTGCCGAGGCACAGCACAACCTGCTGGTTTCCACCTTCGCCGACCTTTCCGGGAACCTGGACGATCCGTGGATCAATGACTCAAACCCTTTTGTGTCCGCTCTGGCCACCGCGGCAGGCGGCGAAGTGGTGGACTTCGACGAGCCGGACCCGTCCCGTTTCGCGTCGCTGGACAGCCGGCACCCCCGGGACGAAATGCTCCTGCTGGACGCGGACATCGACCAGCAGTACGTCATCGACGCGGCCCGTGCCGGGGATTCCCTTGTGGTCAGCAGCCCGCCGGGTACCGGCCAGACCCAGACTGCCATCAACACCATCGGTGCACTGGTGGACGCCGGGAAGACGGTCCTGGTGGTAGGCGACCGCCGCGCCAGCCTTAACGAGGTCTCCGGCCAGCTCGAAAGCCTGGGCCTGGAGTCTATCCTTTTCCAGCTGTCCGGAAACATTACTCCGCAGCAGCTGAAGGGTCAGCTGGTCCGGGCGATCGTCCGGAATGAGAAATCCCTGGAACCCCAGCTCGGGAACCTGCACGACACCCTGACGGAGCACCGCCACGCCCTGATGGATCACGTGGCATCACTGCACAACGTCCGCCAGCGCTGGGGCTGCTCGCCCTACCAGGCCATGCAGTCGCTCGCTGAGCTGACGTCGATCCATCCCGCACCTGCCACTACCGTCCGGTTGAAGCGCAGTGTCCTTGACAGCATCCGGGACCGGGATGAGCTTGCCGGCAGGCTCCGGCGTGCCGCCGAGCTGGGCAGCTTCAGCAAGGCGTCCACCACCAGCCCCTGGCATGGCGCGCGCCTCCTCACCCGCAAGGAGACGGAGGAAGCCCAGGACCTGGTGCAATCCGTTGAGAAGAGCCTTCCCGCCTTGCGGGAACGGATGAACGCAGTGGCGGAGCACGCGGAAATCCGGCGGGGCGCCACCTTCGCCGAATGGGGCGAACAGCTCGAGCTCCTGGTAGCCGTGCGCGGAAGCCTGGACAAGTTCACCCCCGACATCTTTGACAGGCCCGTCACCGACCTCATTTCTGCCACCGCGCCCTCAGCCTGGCGACGTGAGCGCGGCATCGAGCTGACCGCAATGCAGCGTTCGCGGCTGCGCAGGGTGGCCAAGGAATACGTCCGGCCCGGCGTCCACATTGCCGATCTCCACAGCTCCCTGGTCCTGGTCCAGGAACAGCGTGCTTTGTGGGCGGGCTATGCCACCACGCAGCGCCACCCTGCAGTGCCTTCCGGGCTGGCGGAAATCAACGTGATATACCGCGCCCTGGACCGCGAACTCAGCCAGCTGGGAGAGGCCCTCCGGCACACGGAAGCGGGCGGCGCGCTGTCCACTGTCCGTTATGAAGAGCTGATGGAACGGCTTGAGCGGCTGGTGGCCGACAGCGACACCCTCAAAACGCTGCCGGAGCGGACCCTCCTGGTGGAGAACATGCGTGAGCACGGGCTGGGGGAGCTTCTGGCCGATCTGGCCGAACGCGAGGTTCCGGCCGGTTCAGTCGCTGCCGAACTTGAACTCGCGTGGTGGCAGTCGGCGCTGGAAGCGATGATCAGCGGGGACGACTACCTCGCCATGTCCGACGGTGACGCCCTGCGGCAGCTCGAGGCCGAATTCCGGCTGGCGGACAACGCGCACATCGCCAGCGGTGCAGCACGGCTCCGCTGGGATCTGGCCGAGCGGTGGCGGGCCGGCATCGCAGCCCACCCCCGGCAGGCAGACCTCATGCGGAGCCTGCTCAAAGACGGCAGGGTGTCCCTGCCCGCGCTGACTGCACAGGCTCCCGACCTGATCGGTACCCTCGTTCCGGTCTGGTCCGTCAGTCCCTACCTGATGACCGGGCTGCTGCCCGCGGAACAGCGCTTCGATGCCGTGGTCATCCTCGACTCCGAAGCGACATCGCTCCAGGCCGTGCTGCCGTCCATTGCCCGCGCCCGCCAGGTTATTGCCTTCGGCGACGCCATGATCGCCAGCCCCCGGACGTTTACTGTGGGCGTGGAGCGGCTGGCAGCAGGCGAAACGGCACACCAGCGGGTGGAGAGCGCGTTCAAAGCGCTTTCGGCAGTGCTCCCCGTGTGGCGGTTGAACTTCGTTTACCGCGCGGTGGACGAGGACCTGGTCCTCCAGCTCAGCAAGAACTTTTACGACGGCGCCCTCCGCCGCCTTCCGGAGGGCCAGTCCGCTACCGGCCTGGACCGGTCCCTGGTGGTGGAGTACCTGCCTGACGGCACCGGCCTTCCGAGTGCGGACCACGAAGGCGTCGAGTCGGTGGTGGCTGAGGTCAACCGGGTGGTGCAGTTGGTCTTCGAACACGCCCGCACCCGCCCCCGCACATCACTTGCCGTGGTCACAGCCAGCCTCCGGCATGCTGCACGAATTGGTGAGTCGATCCGGCTCCAGCTGCCCAACCACCCGGGCCTTGCAGGGTTCTTTGGCGCCGGACCCGAGTCCTTCCGGGTCGTTGACCTGGAACGGGCCCAGGGCCTGGTGCGCGACCACGTCATTTTCTCGCCGGGCTTCGGACGTACCCCGCACGGCCGCGCCCTGCATAACTTCGGTCCGCTCTCTGCTGAAGGGGGACGGGAGAAATTCGCCCTGGCCATGACCCGGGCCCGCCGGTCTATACACGTGCTGACCTGCTTCCGGCCTGAAGACCTGGACCACACCCGGCTGACGCACGGGGCGGTGGACCTCTACTCACTGTTGGACCGTGAAATTGCGGGAAACACGGATCTGGGGACTCCCGCTTCCCGTGCCGCTGCCAGCGAACAGGCACTCGGTGCCGATCCACTGGTCGCTGACCTGGGGGACCGGCTCCGGGCACGAGGCGCCCGGGTCTGGCACCAGTATGACGGCGCAATTGATGTGGTGGCGGCCGCGGATCCGCTGAGCACCATGGGCCGGGACGAAACCGACCTGCCGTGGCCTGTGGCCATCGAGTCCGACGGCACCGAGCAGTACCGCACCATGAGCGTGCGTGAGCGGAGCCGGTTGCGGCCGCAGTTGCTGGAGCGGTTGGGGTGGCGGTACATGCCGCTGTGGACCATTGAGGTGTTTACTGATCCTTCAGCCTGCGCCGACCGTATTGCCGGCTACCTGGGCCTTGAGCGGGTGGTGCTTCCCGGCCGGACGTCAACCTCAACGGGCTTCCTTGACGACGACGTGGACCAGGCGCTCAATGGTATCGATGCCGGCGAGCAGGCGCGCCGTCGGCCGCAGGACAAAGACTTGGACAGCAAGGAGGCGGTCCCCGTGGCCCCTGAAGAAAACAGAAACGGCTCTGAGGACGGTCAGTCCGTCCCCGTGGATCCGGCCCCCGAAGATGAACAGGGCCAGGAGCAGGGCAAGGGTCAGGGGCAGGGCGAGACGCAAGGCATTCTGCCTACGAAGGCCTCGGAAGATGACCCGAAGCGCTGGGGCGATGCCGACGATGACCATGACGCCTGGCTGAAGGAACAGAAGCCGCCGCACTGGGGCTGACGGGTTTGGGGTTGGCCCTGAGTTCAGGGTGGGCTAGGGGCCAACAAGAACAAAGAACAGTTTGCCCTGGGTGGAAGCACCGGCCAGCCGGGCTGCCTGCTCGGAGCTGGCCGCCACAACTATAAGCCCGTCCGTCTCAGCTGTGCCCAGCCACTGCCCGCTCCCGCCGCCCTTGCCGGAGGTCCACAATACCGGCACGGCTGTTGCCAGGACTTCGGACGGTGCCTGTTGGTCGAAGCCGTTGCCCGCCGTCAGCACCACGTTCACAAGCTGCCCGGGCGAGACGAGCTGGATGGAGGACGGATCAGCCATTCGAAGGGGCACGGCGGCCGAGCCCGGCGGGGTGCCTGCCAGGAGTCCGGGACCGAGCAGTTGGGCGTCCGTCAGCAACTGCCCCCTGCGCAGCGGGGCGGCCAGCTGTTTACCGGCTAACTCGCTCTCTTCGTCCAGGAAACCTGCGGCCATCATGGCCGGCGGCACCTGCACATAGGCCAGGTCCGATGCCTTCATCGCTGAGCCGGCGGGCAGATCCTTTGCGGCGGCCAGGGCAGTGACCGTGTGGACGGGCGCGGGAGTGAGCTGATGCACGGTGATTGAAGCCGCCACGCAGAGCAGCAGCGCCACGGCGAGCCGCCGGTTTCGGCTCAGCCACCCGCTGAACCGGACCGCCGTGGATCTGCTGCTGGACCTGCCGGGACGGCGAGGGGTGCGCGGGTAACGGGAGGCAGCCCGGCCGGGGCGTAAAAGGTTTGCAGGCATGCGCCTACGCTATGGCTGCGGGGAATACCCGCAACAGGCGCACGGTGCGCTATGTGGACAAGCCGGATGGGCCGGCGTCGGACACCCCTGCTTAGCTGGCTGCAGCGGCCGGAGCGGACGCGGCTGATGCCGCAGCCGGAGCGGGCGTTGCAGCCGCCGGGGCCGGCGAGACGGTGCTTCCCTTGGAGTCCCGGGAATCGGTGCGGTAGAAACCGGATCCCTTGAAGACGACACCCACGCTGTTGAACTTCTTGCGCAGTGTCCCCTGGCACTCGGGGCACGAGGTCAAAGTGCTGTCCGAAAACGACTGGACGATGTCGAAGGCATGGCCGCAATCCTTGCAGGCGTATGCGTACGTTGGCACTAGTGCTCCTCCTCTTGGGCAAACGAGAGGTCCCGTGCTGCGTGGACGGAGTTACCGTTAGCAGTCGCAGGGCCTGAGTGCTAATTCTATCATCCCCGCAGCATCGGACTGTGGCTTCAGCGGTGGCCGTCGAGCAGCCGGAGTCCGGAAGGCGCCAGGACGGCAGGGACGGGGCGGTCGAACTCCTCCTCGGGGATGTCCCCGGCGGGGAGCAGCTCTTCGTCATAGATAACGGCGGCCAGCGGAATATTCTTCCCCGCCGTAGCGAGATGACCCAGGAACTTGTCGTAGTACCCGCCGCCCTGCCCAACCCTGTTGCCTGCAAGGTCGACGGCGGTAGCCGGGATGAAAAGGGCGGCGGCGGTTCCTGCCACATCGGGTCCGTGCCGGTCGCCCTGGGGTTCCAGGATCGGCGCGTATCGGCTCTGCTCAAAGCCGGCGTCCGGGTTCCAGAAGACCCACGCCAGTTCCCGCCCGGGTTCGCACACCGGGAGCAGGACCCGGTGGCCGTTGTTGTGGAGTGCGTTGATCAGCGGAAGGGTGGGCGGTTCGACGCCGACCCCGAAGTAGACGCAGAACGTGGCAGGAGCACCGCCGGTCATGGATGCCGCCCAGTCAGCGCCGTGGCGCGCGATTCCCGACCCAGCCGCCTCCAGCTGCTGCTGGGTCAGGGCTGCCCGCCGCAGGCGGTGGGCGGTGCGGATTCTGGTCTTGGTCGCCCTGGCGTCCTCAAGCACGGTGTATTCCTCCATCGGTTGCCGTTGTGACGGTGTCAGCTGTGGCCACAGGGTGGCCGGCAGCCGTTCAACAATTACTGAATGCTTGACGCTGACGTTAGATTAGTCGGGTGACTACCAGTAACCCGAGAGTTCGCAAAGCCGTAATACCCGCTGCCGGACTCGGCACCAGGTTCCTGCCTGCCACCAAGGCCATGCCAAAGGAAATGCTTCCGGTCGTCGACAAGCCTGCCATCCAGTATGTCGTCGAGGAAGCCGTGAATGTGGGCCTCAACGACATCCTGATGATCACTGGCAGGAACAAGCGGGCCCTCGAAGACCACTTCGACCGCGTACCAACCTTGGAGTCCACCCTTGAGGACAAGGGCGACACGGAAAAACTGGCGTCCATCCAGGCCGCGAGCAACCTGGGCGACATCCACTACGTCCGCCAGGGCGACCCGAACGGCCTTGGCCATGCTGTCCTCCGCGCCAGGCAGCATGTAGGCAACGAAGCCTTCGCCGTCCTCCTGGGCGATGACCTCATTGACGCCCGTGACGAACTCCTCAGCACCATGATCGAGGTGCAGGCGAAAACGGGAGGGTCCGTCGTCGCACTCATCGAGGTGGAGCCGTCGCAGATCAGCGCCTACGGCTGTGCCGACATTGAGGAGATCGACGGCGAGGGCTACGTGCGTGTCAACCGCCTGGTGGAAAAGCCCTCCGCCGAGGAAGCCCCTTCCAACCTCGCGGTCATTGGCCGCTACGTCCTCCACCCCGCCGTCTTCGATGTCCTGGAGCACACCGGCCCGGGGCGCGGCGGTGAAATCCAGCTCACTGACGCTCTGCAGGAGCTCGCGGCCGGAGATGGCGAGGGGCAAGGCGTCTATGGCGTTGTGTTCCGGGGACGCCGCTACGACACGGGCGACAAACTGAGCTACCTCAAGGCTTGCGTCCAGCTCGCCATTGACAGCGATGACCTGGGTCCCGGCCTGCGGGAGTGGCTGCCGGGCTTCACCGCCGGCCTGTCCAAGTAGCACTGTGCGCCCCGGCCCCATCTGGCCCGTGACCCTGGAATGCGGAGACCTGGTCCTGAGGCCCATCAGATACCGGGACAAAAAAGAGTGGACAGAAGTGCGGGCCCGCAACAGCCAATGGCTGGAACCGTGGGAAGCGTCCAACCCGGACCCGGCCGGAGGCCTCCCTGATTACCGGCAGATGGTCCGTTCCCTGAACTCGCAGGCGGCGCAGGCAAGTGCCCTTCCGTTTGTGATAACGGAACGGGTTCCCGCCAGCAGGAACCCGGCGATCGTGGGCCAGCTGACTGTTTCGTCGATTGTGTGGGGGTCGGCCATGATGGCGACTCTCGGATACTGGGTGGACCAGTCGCGGGCGGGACGGGGGATAGCACCCACCGCTGTGGCCCTGGTAACCGACCACTGCTTCCGGACCCTGGGGCTGCACAGGATGGAAATCAACATCCGGCCCGAGAACGGGCCAAGCCTGCGGGTGGTGGAGAAGCTGGGTTTCCGGGATGAGGGATACCGGCCGCGCTATCTGCACATCAACGGCGAGTGGGCGGACCACCGGTCGTTTGCCCTGACATCCGATGAAGTTCCAGAGGGGTTGCTGCACCGCTGGCTTGCCTCCCGGCCGTCATAAATCCATTGATTTGTCAGCCGCGCCACGACACACCGGTGCTAATGCGGCTGCAGCCGACGTGATGCTCATACGGTTTTGATTGTGGACTTCCCCCTTAGCAGCTCAGTGATCCTTGTGGTTGCCGTTGTGCTCTGGATTGTATGGGTTGCCCCCTACGTCCTCCGGAACCGCCGGCACCAGTTCCAAGCCGCCGGCGACTTCCTGGCAGACGCCCCCGCCGATGAAATACCGGACCCGCGAGCAGGGTTGGTTTTGAAGGTCGCCGCCCAGCAGGAGAAAGCCATGGACACAAGGAAGAGCGCCGGATCCGCTACGGCCACAGCCAGCGCTGCGCCGACGGGCCAGTTCCGGATCCGATACGGCCGGACGGCTCTTGCCCTCGTGGGCCTGGTCTCCCTGCTTACCGCGTTCGCCTCTGCGGTACTGCTGGCGTTTGGACTGGGCGCCCCAGTTCTTCCCCTGGCTTGCGCGGCCTTGACCGTGGCGTCGGTGGTCCTTCTTCGCTGGCTTGCCGTCCGGGACCGCAAAGCCAAAGTGGACGCTGCCTTCCGCTCAGCAATGAGCGCACCTGCTCCGCAGCCCGCAGTCGCACACGTCCCGCCGAAGCCTGAAGCCGCGCCCATGCGCGCGGAGAGCCCGCTCTTCGACGCCGAGGCCGGCAAGTCCAGGATCAAGCCCCTGACAGCCGTGGAACTGCGCGAGGCAGCACTTGCCGTCGCCGTCGCTGCCGGTGACACCAGTGCAGTACAGGCTGCACCGAGCAGCACCTGGGAGCCTGTGGAGGTGCCCAAGCCGGTTTACGTCGAGGCGGCTAAGGCCGAGCGGCCCGCACCTGAGCCGCTTGCGCTGCCTGAGGCACCCAAGGCCACCGGGAAGCCGTCCCTTAAGCAGGGCGCCACCGCCGTTCCCGCCACCCCGGATCCGGATGCCCAGCAGCTCAGCAAGGCCCAGAGTGCACTCAGCAATCTCGACGACGTCCTGCAGCGCCGCCGCGCCTGAGCTTTTGTCCCGGGCCGGCTGCCTCAGCAGGCCATTGTGGCGCCGGTTGGCATTGGGCCGGGAAAATTTGTAGCCTAGGTTCACCGGTGCCGCACCTGAAGAAAAGCGACTGGTTCCCGGGGTTATAGCTCAGTTGGTAGAGCGCTTCGTTCGCATCGAAGAGGTCAGGGGTTCGAATCCCCTTAACTCCACAAATCTTCCGGCCGGGTACTCTGCGGCGTCGTGGCCTGCAACCGTTCCCTACAGCCAGCCCTTCTTCTTGAAGATGGCGTACATAACGCCGGCCGTCGCGGCCATTAGACCGATCGCCATCGGATAGCCCAGGACCCAGTGGAGCTCCGGCATGTGGTCGAAGTTCATACCGTAAACGCCGGCCACGAAGGACGGCGCGAAGAAGATCGCCGCCCAGGAGGAAATTTTTTTCACCTGTTCGTTCTGTTCGGCGCTGGCCTCATTCTGCCGGTTGGCTGTGAGGGTCCCGTCCAGGGTCAGGGCGTTCTGCAGCAGGTCGCGGAAGGAATCGGCCCGGGAGATCACGCGCTCCACGTGGTCTTCGACATCGCGCAGGCTGTGCCGGAGGTTGCTTTCGACATCGTACTTTTCAAACCCCCGCTCGAGCTGGTGCAGCATGTCGGGCAGGGGGTGGATGGCCCGCTGGAACTGGATTACCTCGCGGGCGAGTTCGTAGATACGGCGGGACACGGTGGTGTCGCCGCTGAAGAGCTGGTCTTCAATCTCGTCGATGTCGTTTTCAAGCCCGCCCACCACGGGTCCGTAGTCATCCACCACCCGGTCCAGCAGGGCGTAGAGGACGGCTTCGGGTCCGTGCTGCAACAGGTCCGGCCTGCTTTCCAGCCGCTGCCGCACCCGTGCCACGCCGGCCGTCTCGGCATGCCGCACTGTAACGACGAAGTTTTTGCCCGTGAAGATATGGAGCTCACCGAACTCCACGGTCTCCGTGGCGTCCAGGTACCGGGCTGGCCGAAGGACGGTAAACAGGTTGTCCTCGTAGCGCTCAAGCTTGGGACGCTGGTGTGCGGAGATGGCGTCTTCCACGGCCAGCGCGTGCAGTCCGAACTCAGTGGCCACTGCCGCCATTTCCTCGGCAGTGGGGCGGTAGAGGCCGATCCAGGCCATCCCGCCGTGGTGCGCCAGGGTCTCGAAAGTCTGTTCCAGGTTTTCGGGCTCGGCGTGGCGCACGCCGTCAACGTAAACGGCATTGTCAATGATGGTCATGGCCGGCCGTCCCTCGCCAAGGCGGTGCGCGGCATCAGGACATCGCCCCGATTATGGCGCCCGATACGGTCATGGCCAGCAGGTCGTGGCCGGAGTCGATCAGGGTGACAGCGGCAGGCCGGCCCGCGAAGCCGTTGTGGATCACGTGGCCGCCGGCACGGAAGACCAGCCCCACCACGAGGGCAAACCAGCCCCCTGCCAGGGCATTGTCCAGCCCGAGCTTGCCGATCAGGACAGCCAACAGGACTGCCGTCAGGGCCGCCGCCACCACCATGGGGACCCAGACTCCGGCTCCGCCGCTCATGTTCTTAAGATCGTCCTCGGTCTTGCCGATGGCCGCCATCCACCTGTTCCCCAGGACGGCCGGCATGTACCAGACAAAGCCGATGGCCATGGTGGCGATGAAGGCAAGCAGCACGGCGAGCCAGTTGATCTGTGAAACGTATGAGAGCCAATCCATTCTGAAAATCCTAGCTGTCCGTCCCCGCCCCGGCGGTCCGTGGGGCTTTGGCCGGGGCGTGTTGGCTGGCCCCCGCAGCTTTGGCCAGGCCGCTGATCAAGGGCTCGGTCCGGTAGGGGATGTGCGTATGCAGCGCCAGGACCGTTTCGGTGCGGATAACGCCCTTGATCCTCAGGACCTGCCGCAGGGCCGCCTGGAGGTTGTGGGTATCCGTAGCCACCACCCGGCACCAGACGTCGCCCCGCCCGGAGATCTCGTGCACCTCGAGGACTTGCGGGATCAGCCGCAGGGCACCCACTACCCCGTCCAGCTCACGGTGCGAAACCTCGATTGTCACGAACGCCACCACGTCGTATCCCACAGCTTCGAGGTCCACCTCGCGGCCCCCGGACCGCAGGACCCCGGTCCGGAGCAGGCGCCGCACCCGTGACTGCGCCGTGTTCCGGGCAATCCCGAGTGCATCGCTGAGCTCACCGATCTGGATCCGGGGGTCCCGGATGAGCTCCAGGAGGATCTTCAGGTCGGTGGGGTCCAGATTGTTCAAATGGTCACTCTCCGTCACTGCAGCATCAATTATTTGATGATCCTGCTCAATTGTGGCACTACATTCCGCTCGAATGGGCAGAAATACTGCACCCTAGAGCTATCACATGTCCACCCGCGGCGGGCTCCCACAAGGACCACCTGACGCGGCAGCAGCAAAGGCGGCACAATGACGGTCTTCAGCGAACTCCGTATGCGCCCGGCTCCAGCCACCACGGCCGGTTGGGATGCGTCAGTCACTGCACGCCTGGTGCTCGCCGGTGCCGTCATTTTTGCGCTCCTGGTGGGCGCCAACCTCGCCACACCCCTGTACCCGCTCCTGCAGGCGGAACTCGGACTGTCGCCGCTGGACGTGACTGCCGCGTTTACCAGCTACGTGCTGGCTCTGGTGGCCACGCTGATGCTTGCCGGGCACTGGTCGGACCACATCGGGCGCAGGGCTGCCCTCATCCTGGCCGTTGTGGCAGGCCTGGTGGGTGGCTGGCTTTTTGCCGAGGCGCAGAACCTGGCCGGCCTGTGCGCGGGCAGGGCGCTGCAGGGTATTGCCGTTGCCCTTGCCACCGGGGCCAGTGCCGCTGCCCTGCGCGAACTGCTGCCCTCACGCCCCGAGTGGGCCTCCCGCTTCACGCTGCTGGCCTCTGCCGGGGGCGTGGCCGCAGGCCCGGTCATCGGCGGGTTCCTGTCCTTGCTTCCCGGGGCCACGTCGGCGCCGTACTACATCCATGCTGCAGTCCTCGCCGCGCTGCTGGTTCCGCTGTTCCTCCTGCGGGCCCGCCCTGCCATCCAGCCGCCGGCTGGCCCCAGTCCGCTGCACCTGCTGGCACCGCGCCGTCCTTCCGTGACGCGGGAGGCGAGGGGCGCGTTCTGGCTGGCTTCCGGCGTCGGCTTCCTCAGCTTCGCCGTCTTTGGATTCTGCCTCTCACTGGCTCCCGGCTACTTCGCCCAGATCCTGGGTGTGGAGAGCCGTCCGGTGATCGGTGTGTTGGCCGGCCTGACCCTTGCGGCGTCGGCGCTGACCCAGCTGGTGACCCTGCGCGGCCGTTACGTGGTCCCGGGCGGGCTGGCGGTCCTTGGTGCTTCGGTTCTCCTGCTCGGCGGCGCCGGGCCATGGAACAGTCCCGTCCTGCTGGTCGCCGCCAGTCTTACCGCCGGCGTGGGACAGGGCCTGGCCTTCCGCACTGTGTTCAATGACGTGGCCGCGCGGGTAGAGCCCGCCCGCCAGGCCCAGACAATCAGCGCGATGTACGTCATCACCTACCTGGGCAGCGCGGTCCCGGTCCTGGGGCTCGGCTGGGCCGCGGGCGTGTTCGGCCTCGCGGCTTCCGTGGCTGGATTCGTGCTGCTGTGTGGCTCAGCAGCGCTTGTTATGGCTGCGGTAACACTCCGCTGCGCAGTGCGAACCCGGGGCTAAGCCCGCAGTTGCGGCTACTCCGGGAGCGGCCCGTGGTTGCCCTGGATGTGTTCGAACACCAGCGTGGTTTCCGTGTGGCCCACCACCGGATCGGTGGCCAGGTTGTCCAGCACCCAGTCCCGCAAATCCTCGGTGGTGGCAACGGCGATGTGCAGCAGGTAATCCACGGAGCCCGAGGTATGGAAAGTGGACAGCACTGCCGGCAGGTTCGGGACGCGTGCGGTAAAGCGGTCGATCTGGTCCCGGTCGTGCGCGCGCAGCCGGACTGCGACCAGAGCCTGCACGGACCTGCCGATGGATGACAGGTTGAGCTTCGCCTCGAAACCCTGCACGATGCCCCGCTCCGTCAGCGCACGGGTCCGCATCAGCGCTGTGGAGGGAGCTATGCCCACCAGTTCGGCAAGCTGCTTGTTGGAGATCCTTGCATCCTCCACCAGGGCGGCAAGAAGGCGTTCGTCGATGGCATCAAGGGGCTCCAGATGCACTCCCGGCCTGACGTTCCTGGCATTCGTGCTCACGGCGGCTCCTCTGAAAGTTCCTGCGTTCATCCTAGACGCAGGCGGTCGCGTTCAGGCCGCGCCGCCGGCTTCCCTGGGATGGACGACGGCGACAGTCACCGCGGTGAGGCAGGCGAGGATCATCACGGCGGCCGCCAGGGCGTTCCAGCCGTAGGACTGGAAGAGCAGGCCCCCGGCCCAACCGATGAAACTCGACCCCAGGTAGTAGGCAAGGTTGTACAGCGAGGCCGCCTGCGCCCGTCCGGTGCTGGCAATGGCACCCGTCCAGCCCGCGCCGATGCTGTGCGCCGCAAAGAAGCCTCCGGTGAAAACCACGAGCCCTGCGAGTATCAGCACAAGCGACGGCGCCAGCGTGAGGGCGAGGCCCGCCGTCGACAGGGCAAGGCCGGCCAGCAGCACGTTGCGGCGCCCAAAGCGCATGGTCAGCCCTGCAGCCCAGCGGGAGGTGAAAGTCCCGGACAGGTAGGCCAAAAAAATGAGGCTGATGACGGTGGTGGGTAAGCCGAAGGGCACTCCGGAGAGCCGGAACCCCAGGTAGTTGTAGACAGCCACGAAGCCGCCCATCATCAGGAAAGCCTGGATGTAGAGGGCCAGCAGCCGGACGTTGCGCAGATGGCCGCCCAAGGTACGCGCAGCTCCGCGAAGACCGGGAGCCTTTACCGCGGTAAATCCCCGGGCACGCGGCACCAGCAGCAGGAAAGCGACGGCGGCGAGCGTGGCCAGGACGGAGACGGCCAGGGCAGCGGCACGCCAGCCCCACAGCTCCCCGGCGGGCCCGGCCACCAGCCGGCCGGCCAGGCCGCCCAGCGTGGTTCCTGCAACGTAGCTTCCGGCTGCAACCGCTGCGTGGGCCTTGGTGACCTCCTCGTTGAGGTAGGCGATCGCGATGGCCGGGATCCCTCCCAGGGCCATCCCTTCGAGGAGCCGCAGGCTGAGGAGCATGGCGAAGCTGGTGGACAGGGGAACCAGCAGGCCCAGTACGGTCGCCACCGAGATTCCCCAGGTCATGGCCTTGACCCTGCCAATCCTGTCCGCGAGAAAGGACCAGGGGATCACGGTGACTGCCAGCCCCACGGTGGCCAGGGATATGGTGAGCGCCGCCTCTGCGGCCGTGACCTGCAGGTCCGTGGCAAGGATCGGCAGGACGGCCTGGGTGGAATACAGCTGGGCAAAGGTCGCTACCCCGGCAAAGGCCAGGCCGGCGATGATCCGGCCGTACGCCGCCGAGCCTTTCGCGTGCCCCTCCCAGCCCGCCGGGGAGGTTTGGTGACCAGGATGCGGAGGTCTTAGGTGCATCTGGCAAGCGTAGACCCGGCCGGACATGTGCCTCCAATGCATCTTTTGTGCCAGACTCATATCAAATCCGGAAGAATCGCCCGCCACGGGCTTCAGGACCAGGAGAAGCATGGAGCCCGACCACAAACAGCTGGTGCAGCTTCTTCCACTCCTGCCGCTGCTGTCCGAACTCGGCCGGACCGAGCATGTCACCGAAACCGCCGAAATCCTCGGAGTACCCCAGTCCACGGTGAGCAGGGCACTGGCGCGGGCCAGCGCCGTCGTCGGCACGGAACTTTTGGTGCGGGACGGCAGGGGAGTGCGCCTCACCCCAGCCGCCCGGTCCCTGTTGCCGTATATCGAGAGAGCACTGACCGAATTTCAGGCCGGGCTGGACGTGGTCCGCAACGAGTCCGATGTGGTCCGCGGCAGGATCTCCGTCTCGTTCCAGCACACCTTCGGCGAGTCCACGCTCCCGCTCCTCATCAGCGCCTTCCGCGGCCATCACCCGGGCGCAGTCTTTACGCTGAGCCAGGGAGCGCGCGACTCCTGCCTGGCCGAGCTGGCGGCCGGAGACGCCGACCTTGCCCTGACTGCACCCGTTGCCGCGGCAGGCCGCAACCTGTTGTCCGCCGTGCTGTACCGGGAACCCTTGCGCCTGGTTGTCCACCACACCCACCCGCTCGCGGGGAGCCCAATGGCCTCCGTCACTGCCATCCGCTCCGACCCATTTGTGGCGCTCGGTCCCGGTTACGGCCTGCGCTCGCTGACCGATGCCTTGTTCCGTGAGGCCGGATACCGTCCCCGCATCGCCTTTGAAAGCCAGGATTCGCACACGGCCCGGGGCCTTGTCTCGGCCGGACTCGGCGTCAGCATCCTGCCGCCGGGTGACGACGCCCCCGGCTGGAACGTCAGTTTGGAAACGGGCAACCTGGGCTGGGTGGAAGTGCCCCTCGACTCGGCCCTGGCCTTCCGTGATGTTGGCCTGAGCTGGCGGCAGCGCAGGGCCGAGGTTGAACCGGCAGCTGTCCGGTTGTTTCGCGAAATGGTCCTCACTGAGGGGCCGGACCTCCTGGCCGGGCTGGTGAAGCGGCGGTCCCGGCTGACCGGCGCCGGCGGGAACGGACGCGAGGCTTGACGGCCCTGAGGCCAGTACCCTTGTGACGTGACGAACACCGAAAACCCCTCCTCCCGGCCCGCCGATCCGCTGATGCCTCCCCTCGATGCGCCACCTGGTGTGGTTATCGGCCTGGATATCGGCGGGACCAAGACGCACGGAATCCGTTTCGAGGACGGGGTTCCGGTACTGGACGAGTCCGTCGGCAGTTCGAACGTCCAGAACGTCACCCGTGAGGAGGCGGCCCGCAACCTTGCCACCCTTTTCGGGCAGATCGGCGGGGGAGCTGTGTCCCACGTGTATGCCGGGTCCGGAGGCATTGATACGGAAGCGGACGCCGCGGCCCTCGCAGCGCTGATTGAACCGCACGTTCCCGGCGCGCAGATTACGGTGGTGCATGATTCGCGCCTGCTGCTTGCCGCCGGCCACGCCAGCACCGGTGTCGCGGTGATAGCGGGGACGGGCTCGGCGGCGTGGGGCAGGAATGCCGACGGCGGCGAGGCCAGGGCAGGCGGCTGGGGTTATCTTCTGGGGGATGAAGGCAGCGGCTACTGGCTGGGCCGCGAAGCGGTGCGGCACAGCCTTCGGCGGATGAACCAGGGCCTTCCGGTTGACCAGCTTACCGCCGCCCTGCTGCAGTCCTGCGGTGTGGACCACCCCAACAAACTGATTGCGCTGTTCCACTCCCCGGACACCGGCCGCCGGTTCTGGGCGCAGCAGGCGCGGCACGTGGTGGACGCCGCGGCCGCGGGCCATACCGCAAGCCAGGAACTGCTGGAGCAGTCAGGCAAAGACCTGGCCGCGCTGGCGCTGCAGGTGTTGCAGCAGCTGGGCATCCCCGGCCCGGTCATCCTGGGCAGCGGCCTGGGCATGAACGTGGTGCCCCTGCAGGAGGCCTTCCGGCGGCACCTGGCGAAGGCCGGCGTGACGGATGTCCGGGTCCTGGACCAGGATCCCGTGTTCGGCGTGCTGCAGCTGCTTGCGGAAAAGCCCTAAACCACTACACAGCCCGCTTCCGCGGAGTGAGCCGCACGGCGGGCAGCGGCGGAGCAGGGATGCGGCCGGACTCCGGGCCGGCGTCCGGACCGTGCCCCGGGACCAAACCGTAGCGGGCTATTGAAATCTCCCCGTCCGGGAGTGCTGCCTGCGCTTCCCATGCGTCACGGGCCTGCTCGACTTCATCGTGGGTGCGTCCCACAAAGTTCCACCACATCAGCAGCTCCTCCTGGAACGGCTCGCCGCCGATCAGGAGGAAGCGGGTGCCCGGCAACGCCTCAACGTGAAGTTCCCGGCGGCCGGTGCCGAGGTAGCCCAGCGGTCCCGGCGGCACTTCTCGTCCGTCCAGCGTCAGCCCGCCGTCGAGCACCAGGATGCCGTGTTCAAAGTGCTCGTTGAGGGGAAGCACTGCACTTCCCCCGCATGAGATGTCCGCTCCCACAATCGGGGAATACATTGTGGCAGGGGAGGCAACGCCGCCGAGTTGGCCCACCATAACGGTGGCGGTGAAGCCGTCGCCGGCCACTTTCGGAAGGTCGCGGTGCTGTTCAAAGGCTGGCTGCCGGTGCCGCTCCCCATCCGGAAGCGCAGCCCACAGCTGGAGGCCGCGCTGCAGCGGCAGCCCGCCCTCCGGCGGCAGCACTGCAAACTCGGAATGGGAAACGCCGTGCCCTGCCGTCATGATGTTCAGCTCGCCCGGCCTCACCACCACGTCACTGCCCACGCTGTCCCGGTGCCGTATGGTCCCGGCCAGCGGCCAGGTCACCGTCTGGAGCCCGATGTGCGGGTGCGGAAGCACGGACATGGCAGTCCGGTCCGGGCCAAAACTGTCCAGGAAGCACCAGGCGCCGATGGTGGGAAGCCCGCGCTGGGGCAGCGTCCGCTGGACGTTCATGGCACGCACCCCGCCCAGCGGTACTTGACGCTCGGGCCACAGCTGCAGGCAGGGGCCGGAGCTTCCTTCCGGGTTCGCCGGCGGGCAGACTTCCTGCTGGGGGGAAACTTCCAAGTTGGTCACCTCCCCACTTTAGGCCGGGTGAGCAGCCTGCGGTATGTCCTGCCCGGCCACCTGCCCATCGCTCCGGCAGAACACCCACCCATCCGGCAGAGGGTCGGCCCCGAATGGTTACAGTAGGGATTCCTTTGCCCGAATTGGGGTGCGCTGCAGGTGTTGTAACGTCCGGTTTGGGTTACCGTAACTATCAGCGTGCTGTGACAATTTCGCGTTGCTTTCCGAAGCCGTCCAACAGAACAGGTAAGTCCACACCATGGACCAGGCCATGATCGAGTTTCAGAGCGTCACCAAGCAGTACCAGGGCGGACAGCCGGCCGTGGACCAGCTCACCATGTCCATCAGCCCAGGCTCCATCACCGTCTTCGTCGGGCCCTCCGGCTGCGGAAAGACCACCTCGCTGCGCATGATCAACCGCATGGTCGAGCCCACCTCGGGTGTCATCACGGTGGCGGGCAAGGATGTTACATCAGTCCCCGCGCCGGAGCTGCGGCGTTCCATGGGATACGTCATGCAGTCCTCCGGACTGCTGCCTCACCGCTCGGTGCTGGACAACATAGCCACCGTGCCCAGGCTGAACGGTGTGGCCAAGTCCGATGCAAGGAAACGCGCCGAGGAACTGCTCGACGTCGTTGGCCTGGCCCCCGCCTTGGGGAAGCGCTACCCTTCACAGCTCTCCGGCGGCCAGCAGCAGCGCGTAGGCGTCGCCAGGGCACTCGCCGCCGATCCACCTGTCCTCCTGATGGATGAACCCTTCAGCGCCGTGGATCCCGTGGTCCGCGACGAACTTCAGCAGGAACTCCTGCGGCTCCAGAAGGACCTCGCCAAAACCATCGTTTTCGTCACCCACGACATCGACGAGGCCACAATCCTGGGCGACAAGGTGGCCGTCTTCGCCACCGGCGGAAAGCTCGCGCAGTACGCCACGCCGGAGGAGATCCTGCGGGCACCGGCCAACGACTTTGTGGCTTCCTTCGTGGGGCGGGACCGCGGGTTCCGCCACCTGGGATTTACACCGTCCGACGGCGTGACCGTCCACCAGGTGCCCACGGTGGTGCGCGGTCTCCACGGCAGCTTCGACTCTGATTCCGCAGCGACCGGCTGGCAGCTCGTGGTGGGTGCCGATGGGCATCCGCTGGGCTGGACCGGCCCCGGAAACGGCGGCGGACTCATTCCCGGCGGCTCACTCTTCCGCCCGGGCGAGAGCCTGCGCCGGGCCCTTGACGCGGCCCTGTCCTCACCGTCCGGCCTCGGCGTGGCCGTCGATTCCGAGGGCCGGGTACTCGGCGTCGTCAGGGGCGGCGAAGTCCTGGCCCTCATCGAAGAGGCGCGCCAGGTCAGGCAGGCTGCGCTCTGATGGAGTGGTTCCTCGCGAACAGCGGCATGGTCCTGGAACGGGCCGGCCAGCATATGGTGTTGGCCCTGGTGCCCATGGTCCTGGGGCTGGCGATCTCCATTCCGTTGGCGCAGCTGGCGCGGCAGCACCCCGTGCTCCGCTCGGTGGTGCTCACGGCGTCGTCGCTGCTCTACACGATTCCTTCGCTGGCACTGTTCATCATCCTGCCCACCATCCTGGGAACGAGGATCCTCGATCCACTCAATGTGGTGGTGGCCCTGACCATCTACGCCGTGGCATTGCTTGTCCGGGCTGCCCTGGACGCCTTCGACTCGGTTGATAAGGACGTCAGCCAGGCCGCCGTCGCCATGGGGTACAGGCCGTTCGCCCGGTTCCTGCGGGTGGACCTCCCGTTGTCCCTGCCCGTCCTCTTCGCCGGCCTCCGGGTGGTTTCGGTCAGCAATATCTCGCTCGTCAGCGTGGCCGCCCTGCTGGGTGTGGGAAACCTGGGCATGCTCTTTACCTCGGGGCTGCAGCGGGGCTTCGTGACAGAAATTATGGTGGGCATCGTTGCCATCCTGGTCCTCGCGCTGCTGATGGACGCCATCCTGGTCATGCTTGAACGGCTGCTGACCCCGTGGGAGCGGGCCGGGCAGCAGGGGAACCGCGGGCGCGCCGGCACCAGCCCGGCGGATCCGCGCAGGCTGAATCCGGCGCCAGCGGGAGGATCCGAATGAGCAACGTCTTCTCCGACACCTTCGCCTGGCTGGCCGACCCGCTGCACTGGACCGGGAGCGCCGGCATCCCCGCAAGGCTGGGCGAGCACCTGCAGTACACGGGGCTCGTGATGCTGATCGCCACTGCCATTGCCGTCCCGGTCGGCCTCTATGTCGGCCACACTGGGCGGGGAAGGGTTGCCATCGTGGCTCTTGCCGGTGCCCTGCGGGCCCTTCCCACACTTGGCCTGCTGACGCTGTTTGTCCTGCTCGCCGGAATTGGACTGATGCCTCCCGTCTGGGCGCTGGTGATCCTCACCGTTCCGCCCCTCCTGGCCGGAACCTATGCCGGCATTTCCAGCGTGGACCGCAACGTGGTGGACGCCGCGCGCGCCATGGGGATGACCGGGCTCCAGGTCCTGTTCCGGGCCGAGCTGCCCAACGCCCTGACGGTGATGTTCGGCGGGTTCCGGACAGGTGTTCTGCAGGTGATTGCCACGGTCTCCGTGGTGGCCTACATCAACCTCGGCGGCCTTGGCCGGTACCTGTTCGACGGACTCGTCCTCAGCGACTTCCCGCAGATGCTCGGAGGATCGCTGCTGATCGCCGCGCTGGCCATCGGCGTCGATCTTGTCCTTGCCCTATTCCAGAGGCTGTTCCTGACACCAAGGGCCTCGAAGCAGTCCCACCGCAGCCAGCAGGCTGCGGTCGATCTCACAGACCCCGTTGTCGCGGAGACTGTGGCACAAGGAGGTAAGTCATGAAAGAAAGCCGACCACTAGGCCTTGGCAGGCGGGCATTCGGCGGGGTGGCCGCCGGAATTGGCCTGGCCATGGCGCTGTCCGCCTGCGGTGGATCGTCCGATCCGCTGAGCAACGCCCCGGCAACCAGCGGCACGGCGTCCGGGGGAGCCACCTCCCTGGTGATCGGCTCCGCGGACTTCCCCGAGAGCCAGATCATCGCCGAGCTGTATGCAGGGGCACTGACCGCAGCCGGAGTCACCGCCACCACCAAGCCGAACATTGGCTCCCGCGAGGTTTACTTCAAGGCCGTCCAGGACGGTTCTGTGGACGTGATCCCGGACTACACCGGCAACCTGCTGCTGCATGTTGACAAGGAAGCCAAGGAGGTCTCGGCGGACGAGATCGCCAAGGCCCTGCCGGAGAAGCTGCCGGACGGCCTGGCCGTGCTGGAAGCTGCCAAGGCCGAGAACAAGGACGCCATGGTGGTCACCAAGGCAACCGCCGAGAAGTACCAGCTGAAGTCCATCGAGGACCTGGCCAAGGTCTGCAGCGAGATCGTGGTGGGAGCCCCGGCCACCTTTGCTGAGCGCGCCTACGGGCTGCCCGGCCTGAAGAGCAACTACAACTGTGAGCCCAAGAAGCTGGAGCCCTTCAGCGATGGCGGCGGACCGGTGACGCTCAAGGCCCTGCTCGAAGACCAGGTGCAGGTGGCGGACATCTACACCACCACCCCGTCCATCACCGACAACGACCTGGTGGTCCTTGAGGACCCGAAGAACAACTTCATCGCCCAGCAGGTCATCCCGCTTTATAACGAGGCCAAGATGACGGACAAGGCAAAGGAAGCGCTGAACTCGGTCTCGAGGATCCTCACCACCGAGGACCTGATAAACCTCAACCGTGCAGTCAGCGGCAGCCAGAAGCAGGGCGCCAAGGAAGCGGCTGAGGCCTGGCTTAAGGACAAGGGCATCGTCAAGTAGGAGCCCATCTCCTGATTACCAGTACGACGGCGGCTGCCGGACTGCGCGGGGTTTCTGACCTCCCTGTCCGGCAGCCGCCGTCGTAATTCCTTGGGTGGTTACCTGCGCGCCCGCGGCGCGCGCAGTGTGTGGCTGACGTCTCAACAGAAGCCCATGCGTACTGTGGCATATTTGATGGATGGCAGAATACAAGCAGTCCACGAAGCTCAATAACGTCCTGTACGACATCCGTGGACCGATTCTTCAGGCCGCCCAGCAGATGGAGGCGGAGGGGCACCGCATCCTCAAGCTGAACATCGGCAACCCGGCGCCCTTTGGCTTCGAAGCGCCCGACGCCATCCTGGTGGACATGATCCGCCACCTGCCGCACGCCCAGGGCTACAGCGATTCCCGGGGCATCTTCTCCGCCCGGACCGCCGTCTCGCAGTACTACCAGACCCGCGGAATCCAGAACATCCACGTCGATGATATCTACCTGGGCAACGGCGTCAGCGAGCTCATCACCATGTCCTTGATGGCACTGCTCGACGACGGCGACGAAGTACTGATCCCCACGCCCGACTACCCGCTGTGGACCGCATCCGTGGCGCTCGCCAGCGGAAAGCCGGTCCACTACCTCTGCGACGAGGAATCCGGCTGGCAGCCTGACCTTGAGGACATGGAAGCCAAGATCACGCCGCGGACCAAGGGCATCGTGGTCATCAACCCGAACAACCCCACCGGCGCCGTCTACCCGGAGGAGACGCTGAAGAGGATCGTGGCCCTCGCGGAAAAGCACGGGCTGGTGATTTTCGCTGACGAGATCTACGAGAAGATCCTGTACGAGGACGCCGTCCATGTAAATCTGGCCAAGCTCACCGGCGACCACGTCCTCTGCCTCACCTTCAGCGGCCTGTCGAAGGCTTACCGGGTGTGCGGTTACCGCGCCGGCTGGATGGCAATTTCCGGTCCCAAGAAGGACGCGGCGGACTACCTTGAGGGCATCAGCCTCCTGGCGAATATGCGCCTCTGCGCGAATGTCCCCGCCCAGCACGCCATCCAGACGGCGCTTGGCGGCTACCAGAGCATCAACGACCTGATCCTGCCCGGCGGGCGGTTGCTGGAGCAGCGCAACAAGGCCTATGAAATGCTGAACGCCATTCCGGGCGTAAGCACCCAGCAGGCCAGGGGCGCCCTCTACCTCTTCCCCCGGCTCGACCCCGAGGTCTACCACATCCGGGATGACGAGAAGTTTGTCCTGGACCTCCTTCGGGAGCAGAAGATCCTGGTTTCCCACGGCCGCGCCTTCAACTGGGTACGCCCCGACCATTTCCGGATGGTCACCCTGCCCAACGTCAAGGACATTGAAGAGGCAGTCGGGCGGATGGGGGACTTCCTAAGCAGGTACCAGGGGAACTAGCCTGTGGTCACGGGCGCCCCGGGCCCGTGTACCTTCGCGGAAAGGATCCTCTCATGGCCGGCGTCGTCCAGTTCGATCAGTACCCCTCCGAAACTCTTCGGGCAGGGGAGGGGTTTTCCTTGGAAAGCGTGGATCCCGATTCCACTCCCGGGTACGGCGGCCGCAAGCAGGACGGCCAGGTGCTGCTCGCAGAACTGGACGATGATCTGGGCGAACTGCAGGAAAAGCTCTTCGCGGAGTCCCGCTTCGGCGGCAACAAGCGGATCCTGCTGATCCTGCAGGCCATGGACACCGCAGGCAAGGGCGGCATCGTCACCCACGTTATGGCTGCAATGAATCCGCAGGGGGTCCAGTTCAAGGCCTTTAAGGCGCCCACCGAGGAGGAGAAATCCTACGACTTCCTGTGGCGGATCGAGAAGGAAGTACCGGCAGCAGGCATGGTGGGTGTTTTCGACCGCTCACACTACGAGGACGTGCTCATCCACCGCGTGCACGGCTGGGCAAGCCCCGACGAACTAAAGCGGCGCTACGTGGCCATCAACGAGTTCGAGTCCCGGCTGACGGACTCGGGGACGAAGGTGGTCAAGGTTATGCTCTACATCAGCGGCGAAGAGCAGAAGAAAAGGCTCCTGGCCAGGCTGGACAATCCGGCGAAGCACTGGAAGTACAGCCGCGGCGACCTCGACGAGCGCGCCTTCTGGGACGACTACATGAAGGCCTACCAGGCTGCAATCGATGAGACCAGCACCCCTGACGCACCTTGGCACGTAGTCCCTGCCAACAAGAAGTGGTACGCCCGGATCGCCGTGCAGCAGCTGCTCCTCGGAGCGCTGTCCGAACTGAACCTTGAGTGGCCCAAGGCCGACTTCGATGTCGCCACCGAGCGCGAGCTGGTTGCCCGGTCTTGACCCGTCCCGCTACATCGGCTGGTCGCGGGCAGCGGCCAGCCGCTTCCTGGCGCCTTCCAGCCATTCCTCGCAGCGGGAGGCAAGAGCCTCGCCGCGTTCCCACAGGGCCAGGGATTCCTCCAGGCTGGCGCCGCCCGCTTCCAGCCTGCCCACCACTGCGATGAGCTGTTCGCGCGCTTCCTCATAACTCAGCGCTGCGACGTCGGTTCCTGGCTTCTGCTCAGTCATTGGGTTCTCCGGTTTTCGATTTGTGCTTTTCAAGTCCGCCCGTGGAGGTTGCGCCGAAGCGGCCTTCTGCAACCCGGACTGAGAGGGGGGTTCCCGCCGGCGCCTCGGCCGGGCGGCGCACCACCGCATGCCCTGAGCTGCCGCGGCTTGCGGCCAGTGCATCGGCGAGTTCGACGACGGCGTATCCCCGGTCGAGTGTTTTCTGCGGTGACAGCGCACGCACCTGGGCCTTCAGGTGCTCCAGTTGGTCGGCTGCGCGCACCACGGTGGAGCTCACCGCTGCGGAGGACCTTCGGAGCAGCCGCTCAATTTCTTCCGAGCGGATGGTCACCAGGCCCTCGGGCGCAGCCAGTACCGGCCTTGAGTGCAGGGACGCCAGGCGGTCCGATTCCCTGTCCACGAGGCGCTCCATGCACCTGCGCAGCTGCTCCCGGGCCTGGCGCACCCCTGCCAGCTCTTCGGATACTTCGGGCACAATCCGCTTTGCCGCGTCCGTGGGGGTGGAGGCGCGAAGATCGGCGACGTCGTCCAGCAGCGGCCTGTCCGCCTCATGGCCGATGGCACTGACCACAGGGGTGACGGCGGCTGCCACGGCGCGGATCAGTTCTTCGCTGTTGAAGGGCAGCAGGTCTTCCAGGGCCCCGCCGCCGCGGGCGATAACGATGAGGTCCACCTCGGGCCGGGAGTCCAACTCCCGCAGGGCACGGATAACCTGGGACACGGCAGTGTTTCCCTGGACTGCCACTTCGCGGATCTCGAACTCCACGGCGGGCCACCGCAGGGCGGCGTTCCGGACAATGTCCTTTTTGGCGTCGGAGTCGCGGCCGGTGATGAGTCCGATGCGGTGCGGCAGCAGGGGCAGCGGCTTCTTGCGGGAGTCCGAAAAAAGCCCCTCGGCAGAGAGGGCCTGGCGGAGGCGCTCGATCCGGGCGAGGAGGTCACCCAGGCCCACGGGTCTGATGTCCCGGACCAGCATGTTCAACCGGCCGGTCTTGATCCAGAACTCGGGCTTCAGCAGGGCAACTACCCGGGAACCGCGCTCCAGCGGCAGATTCTGGCGCTCCAGCACTTTGGTCCACACCGAGGCCGGCAGCGAAACTTCCGCGTCGACGTCCCTCAAGGTGAGGTAGGCGTTGGTGCCTCGACGGTTCAGTTCTATGACCTGGCCTTCAACCCACGCCGACGGCGTGCGGTCGATGTGGGCTTTCAGCTTCTGCGAGAGGAGCTGCAGCGGCCAGGGATTGTCAGGGGTGGTTTCTGCCGCCGTCGCCGGCAGGGTGGTGGGCGCAGCCATTTTCTGGCCGGGGACCGGAAGCGAGGCCTGTTCAGACATGCGGACTCCCTTGCGGAGCTGGAGCTGCGGGCATGGGGTCCTTCGTCTTTTGTGCGGCGGTCATTCAACCTTATCCATAAGCTGTAGCACGCGGGGCTGACAGTGGCAGGCCGGGATGCCCGCCTAGGATGGGTTGACCGCCATCGACCTGAAGGACCTGCTGTGCGCACTTTTGTTTCCGCTGCTGCCACCGTACTGGCCGTACTGCTTGCTGCTGTGGCAGTGCCGGCAATCTGGCTGGACCGCAACATCGTCCAGGAGCAGGGCTTCGTGGAACTGGCGGCGCCGCTCGGCAGGAATTCGGAGTTCCAGCAAGGACTGGCAGCGGCTGCGATTGGAACGATCGACACCAGCGCCGTCCCGGGCTTCCTCTCGGACCTGGTCAGGCCCGTGCTGGAACGTGCCGCGGAGTCCCTGACCGGTCTTCCCGGCTACCCCGCTGCGTGGGAAGAAACGCTGCGGAAAAGCCACCTCCTCAGTTTCGCGGGCACGGGTGCCAGCGCTGAAACGGCAGCCGCCTCCTCCCTGACCCTCGACGTCGCGCCTTTGGTGGCGCTGGGCGCCGAGGAAATCTCACGCACCACCCGGCTTCCCCTGGATCCGCCGGAGGAAACGCTGATCAGCGTGGGCCAGCCTGAGCACAAGGAATGGACCGAGCGCCTCAGCACCTATGCCCCCGCAGGTTACCTGCTGGCCGGGGGATCGGCGGTGGCGCTGCTCCTTGCCCTTGTTGCCGCGCGCCGCCGCTGGACAGTACTCGTGGGTGCAGGAGCTGGCGCGTTGCTGCTGGCGGCTCTCTGGGCGTTCGGCGCGCAGTTGGGCTCTGCTGCCGTGCTGACAGCCGACAGCGGAAACGAGGTGGCGAACATGTTCCGGAATGAGTTCGTAGCGGCGTCTTCCGCCCACTTCCAAACTTGGACCTTGGCAGCGGCAATCACCGGCGGGGCCTTGCTGCTGGCGGGGATTGTGGCCGGCCTCATAGCGGGAAGGCGGGCACGGGCAACCCGGTAGAATCGAGTAATGACCCCCTCAGCTGTTTCCCTTTCGATGCCCACTATCCCGCGTAGGCGCCGCTCTCCTGAGGAAGTAGCTGCTGCAGCCCCGGTGTCCGGAACCAAGAAGGTGCTGCTTGCTGCTCCGCGTGGGTACTGCGCCGGTGTTGACCGCGCCGTCATCGCCGTCGAGAAGGCCCTCGAGCACTACGGCCCTCCTGTGTACGTGCGCAAGCAGATTGTGCACAACGTCCACGTGGTCAGCTCCCTGGAGGAAAAGGGCGCCATCTTCGTAGAAGAAACGGACGAAGTGCCCGAGGGTGCCCTGGTGATTTTTTCTGCCCACGGCGTATCGCCGGCCGTGCTCCAGTCCGCTGATGACCGCGGCCTCCGCACCATTGACGCCACCTGCCCGCTGGTGACCAAGGTCCATAAGGAAGCCGTCCGCTTCGCGAAGGACGACTTCGACATCCTGCTGATCGGCCACGACGGCCACGAGGAAGTGGAAGGCACTGCGGGTGAAGCTCCAGAACACATCCAGATCATCAATGGCCCGCACGAAGTGGACAAGGTGACGGTGCGGGATCCGGAAAAGGTCATTTGGCTTTCGCAGACCACCCTCAGCGTTGACGAGACCATGGAAACGGTCCGGTTGTTGAAGGATCGGTTCCCCACCCTGCAGGACCCGCCCAGCGACGACATCTGCTACGCCACCACCAACCGCCAGGTGGCCATCAAGAAGATCTCTCCCCAGGCCGACCTGGTCATCGTGGTGGGTTCGGCCAACTCCTCCAACTCCGTAAGGCTGGTGGAGGTTGCCCTGGAATACGGGGCCAAAGCCTCCTACCGGGTGGACTTCGCCAATGAAGTGGACGAGGCCTGGTTCGAAGGCGTCGCCACAGTTGGTGTGACGTCCGGCGCATCAGTGCCCGAGGTGCTGGTGCAGGACGTCCTCCGCCTGCTGGCCGACTACGGCTACGGCAGCGTCGAGGAAGTCGTCACCGCCGAAGAGGACCTCCTCTTCTCGCTGCCCAAAGAGCTCCGGGCAACCTTGAAGCAGGCCGGCGATGTCACCCGTGCCCTGGGTGGACGCCGCCCGCGCAGCTGACAGTAAGAAGTGGGAAGGGCCTGGCAGCCGTCGCTGCCAGGCCCTTCCTGTATCCAAAGTCCTTGTCCGGGAGTTTTTATCCGCGAATCGCGAACCGGCGGCCGCCCTTAGGCAGCCTCGTCCTCGCTTTGGAGTTCAGGGGCTGCGAGCGCGCGCGGCGTGACCTCCACAACCGGAGGAGTGACCAGCCCGGATTCCTCCAGCGTGTTCAGCTTCCGGGCAGTGGGAAGGACACGCGCCTCCAGCGTGCCCACCATGGAGTTGTAGCGGTCCACGGACGTCTTCAGTGACGACCCCAGCTTGGTGACGTTTTCGCCCAGGGTCCCCATCCGGTCGTACAACTGCCTTGCGAGGTCGAAGAGTTCGCGGGCGCTGTCCGTCAGGACGTCCTGCCGCCAGGTGAACGCGACTGATTTCAGCACAGCCAGCAGTGTGCTTGGCGACGCCAGGACAACATTCCTGGACAGCGCATGGTCAAGGAGCTCGGCGTCGGCCATAAGTGCCGCGGCGAGGATCGATTCCGCCGGGATGAAGCAGACCACCAGCTCGGGGGAGTTGCCGGGGATGTCCCAGTACTTTTTGTTGCTGAGGGAGTCCACGTGGGCCCGCAGGGCCTTGGCGTGGGCGGCCAGCAGCGCCTGCTGCGAGCGGCGGTCCGTACTCAGGACCGGCCCGGCCTGCGCCGCGCGGGAGTCCATGGATGCGCCAAGCTCCTGGGCTTCGAGGTAGGCCGACAAGGGGACCTTTGCGTCCACCACCAACTGCTTCTCGCCGGGGAGCTGGACCACCAGGTCCGGGCGGACCGACGACTCGCTGCCGGTGCTGTGGACCTGCTCGATGAAGTCGACGTGCCGCAACATTCCGGACGCCTCCACAACGCGTCGCAACTGGACCTCGCCCCACTGCCCCCGCGCGCTATTGGACCGCAGGGCGGACTCCAGCGCGTGGGTGGACCGGATCAGCTGTTCATCCGAGAGCCGGGCTTCCTGCAATTGCTGCGCGAGCTGGCCGTACTGCTCCAGCCGGTCCCGCTCCAGCAGCGCCACCTGCTGCTGCACTGCTGTCAGTTTTTCGGCCACGGGCGCAAGTGCACGGAGCACGCTGCCGTCCTGGGACCGCGACTCGCCCAGCTCCCGGTTCTGTGCGGCCAAAAGGCGGCGCTCGGCGTCGGCCGCGGCGAACTGTGCGCTCACCTCTGAAAGCCGCGACGAAACGGCGTCGAAGTCCTCTTCCACGGCGCGGCTGTTTTTCCGCAGCGCAAAGTAAGTGGCTGCGGCGCCCGCAAGGGCCCCCAGTAACAGCATGAACAAAGTCAGTATCAGCGCGAAAGCATCCATGTGCTCACTGTCGCATGGGGCTATGACATTTTGCCGAAGCGACATTTCGGCCCGCCCGTCCCCGAACCACCCTGATGCCTGCTGCGGGTAGAATCAATGCTCGTGGCTCTTACTATTGGCATCGTCGGACTGCCCAACGTCGGCAAATCAACCCTCTTCAACGCACTGACCCGCAACCAGGTCCTGGCAGCGAACTATCCGTTCGCCACCATTGAGCCCAACGTGGGCGTTGTCAGCCTGCCGGATCCCCGGCTCAAGCAGCTTGGCGACCTCTTCAACTCCCAGCGCCTGCTGCCCGCCGCGGTCTCCTTCGTGGACATCGCCGGCATCGTCAAAGGCGCCAGTGAGGGCGAAGGCCTTGGGAACCAGTTCCTGGCCAATATCCGCGAGGCAGAAGCGATCGCCCAGGTGGTGCGTGTCTTCGACGATCCCGACGTAATCCACGTCGATGGCAAGGTGGATCCCCGCTCCGACATGGAGACCATTAACACCGAGCTGATCCTCGCGGACCTGCAGACCATCGAAAAAGCTATTCCGCGAATCGAAAAAGAAGTGAAGATCAAAAAGCGCGAGGCCGCAGAGCTGAACGCGATCCTCGCCGCACAGAAGGTGCTTGAGCGCGGCGACACCATCTTCTCCTCCATCAAGAGCGACAAGCTGGAGATGGACCACCTCAAGGAGCTCAGCCTCCTGACGGCCAAGCCTTTCATCTACGTCTTCAACGCTGACGACGGAATCCTCGGCAGCCCGGAAAAGCAGGAAGAACTCCGGGCCCTCGTGGCCCCGGCCGACTGCATCTTCCTCGACGCCAAGCTTGAGGCCGACCTCGTGGAACTGGACGAGGAAGAGGCTCGGGAGATGCTGGAAATGAACGGCCAGGACGAATCCGGGCTGGACCAGCTCGCCAGGGTCGGCTTCCACACCCTGGGCCTGCAGACCTACCTCACAGCCGGTCCCAAGGAAGCGCGCGCGTGGACCATCCACCGCGGCGATACTGCTCCCCAGGCCGCCGGTGTGATCCACACTGACTTCCAGCGCGGCTTCATCAAAGCCGAGGTGGTCTCCTTTGACGACCTTATCGATGCGGGGTCAATGGCGGAGGCCAAGTCCCGGGGTAAGGTCAGGATCGAAGGCAAGGAATATGTCATGGCCGACGGCGATGTGGTGGAGTTCCGCTTCAACGTCTGATCCGTGCCCGGCCACGGCGCCGCGCCTATTGTTAGGAAATGACTTCCGGCCCGCACCTGCGCCTTGTTCTGCCGCATCAGTTGTTCTACCAGCATCTTGATGCGGCAAACGGCACCGTGTTTGTGCTCATCGAGCATGACCTGCTCTTTCGCCAGTATTCGTTCCACTCCCACAAGCTGGTCCTGCACCGCGCGTCAATGAGCCGGTTTGCGCGCCGTCTGAGCGGGAAAGGCCACGAAGTTGTGGTCCTCGGCAGTGAGGCCGGCCGCAGCTCCCGCCACCGGCTCGCAGAACTCGTGCGTCACCGACGCCCGGCGCAGGTGACATGGTTCGACGTGGTGGATGACTGGCTTGAGCAGGACCTGTTTGCCGGCCTGGCCGACGGTGGTTACCGGATGCGCGAAGAGGACGTGCTGGAGACGCCGAACTTCCTTACCGGCCGCGGACAGATCGATGGCTGGTTTGCCCACAATGCGTCCCGTATGCACGATTTTTACGTGTGGCAGCGCCGCCGGCTCGACGTTCTTGTCGACGGCGGGGAACCAGCAGGTGGGCAATGGTCCTTTGACGCCGATAACCGGAAAAAGCTCCCCCGCGGGTACACGCCCCGCACCGTTGGCCGGTTTGCGCGCCATCCCGTCCTGCGGCAGGAGGGGACCTTCGACCTTGAAGGGCTCAGCGACCATGCCGCCGGTGCCGGAGACGGGGCGTCCGACGACGTCGCCCAGGCGATTGCCTGGGTGGCGGAGGAGTTCCCGGACGCTCCGGGTGACCCCCACCTGTTTGCCTGGCCAACGAGCGCCGACGAAGCACACAAGCATTTGCAGGAATTCGTCCGCGAACGCCTTGACGACTTCGGACCCTATGAGGATGCGATCTCCGCTGTGCATCCGTTCATTTCCCACAGCTTGCTCACACCGGCCCTGAACATAGGACTGCTGGACCCCCGGCAGGTCCTGCAGGAGGTGCTCGACGGTGCGGGGCCGGACACTCCGCTCGCCTCCCTTGAGGGTTTCGTGCGGCAGGTGATTGGCTGGCGGGAGTACATGCGCGCCACGTACCGGACCCGCGGTCGGCAGATGCGCACCGCCAACCGGTTGAATCACAAGAACGAACTGGGGGAAGGGTGGTGGGATGCCGGCACGGGGCTTGCGCCTGTGGACATGGTGATCTCCCGCGTCCTTGCCACCGGGTATGCCCATCACATTGAGCGGTTGATGGTCCTGGGCAACGCGATGTCCCTGCTGCGGATCCATCCCGACGACGTCTACGAATGGTTCATGGAACTCTTCATCGACGCGTACGACTGGGTGATGGTCCCGAACGTGTATGCAATGAGCCAGTTCGCTGTGGGGGAGGAGATCACCACGAAACCCTACGTTTCCGGCAGCAACTACCTCCGAAAGATGTCGGACCTGCCGGCAGGGGAATGGATGCTTGACTGGGATGGGCTGTACTGGACCTTCATTGATGACCACAGGGAGGTCTTCGAAAGGAATCCGCGCTCGCGGATGGTGGTCTCGCTGCTCGACAAGATGGACCCGGACAAGCGGCGGGAGCACCGCCGACGTGCTGAAGCGCTGCTGGGCGTGGGGCAGGAGGCAACACGGCTGCTGCGAACGGCGTCGACGATCGCGCCGCCAGACGCCTTATCCTGAGTACAGGGCGTGATCCTGGCAATTCCAGGAGCCCCTCCCGCAGAAGGAAAACAAGGAGGCGGCATGCCGGTCAGGCGTCTAATGCAGGCCATCACCGCGGCGGTAGCGGCTGCCGTGGTGCTTTCGGGCTGCTCAAGCAGCGGAGGCACCACGCCCGTGGTGGTGGGGGAGGCCAAGCGCGGTGGCAGCGCCACCGTTGCCGAGGTCAACGCGTTCTCCTCCTTCAATCCCTACAGCACTGACGGCAACACGGACATCAACTCGAAGGTCGGGCACATCACCCACTCAGGGTTCTACTACCTTGACGCTTCGTCCACAGTCGTACGCAACGAAAAGTTCGGGCGCTTCGAGAAGGTTTCGGACGAGCCGCTCAAGGTGAGGTACACCGTCAACGAGGGCGTCACGTGGTCTGACGGCGAAGCCATCGACGCCGGCGACCTCCTGCTGAGCTGGGCTGCCGGCTCAGGCTACTTCGACGACGCCGATCCGATGGCCGGGACCGGCACCAAGTATTTCTCCACCGCCGCCGACACCAGCGGGCTGGCAGGAACAGTTCTTCCCGAGGTCGGAGCGGACGGACGTTCCATCACTTTGGAGTACACCCTGCCGTACGCCGACTGGGAAGTGGGGTTCGACGTCGGCCTGCCGGCGCACGTGGTGGCCGCGAAAAGCGGCCTGAACGATGAGGAGGACCTCATCGACCTGATTAAGGACTCACCCCGTGGGGACGTCGAAGAGCCGGCGGTCAACTCTGCGCTGAAGCAGGTCAGCGACTTTTGGAACTCCGGATTCGATACCAAGGGACTTCCTGATGATCCCGCTGTCTACCTCTCCAGCGGGCCGTACATCGTCCGGGACATCGTCCCCGGAGTTTCCATGAGGCTGGTCCGCAACCGGGATTACATTTGGGGCCAGGAGCCGTGGCTCGATGAGATCAACATCCGGTTTACCGGCGCCGTGCCGGCGGCTGTGGATGCCCTGCGGAACGGGCGGGTGGACATCATCTCGCCCCAGCCCTCAGCGGGTACCGATGATCTGTTCACCGGCCTCGCCGGGCAGGGCAACACTGTTGAGCGGTACAACCAGTCCGGGTATGACCACCTGGACCTGAACTTCTCCGGGCCCTTCGTACGGGAAGACGTCCGGGAGGCCTTCCTGAAGACGGTGCCGCGCCAAGCCATTGTTGACGCCGTCGTCGGGGACCTGCTGCCCGATGCAACGCCCCTCGACTCGCACGTCTTCCTGCCCGGGCAGCCAAAGTACGAAGATACCGCCAAGAACAATGGCTCCGCAGGTTATGCCGAGGTGGACATAGACGGCGCACGGGCGCTCCTGGATGGAGAAACCCCCACCGTCCGCATCCTTTACAACCGCGATAACCCCAACCGCGCTGAAGCTTTTGCCCTGATCAGGGACTCGGCGGCGCTGGCAGGCTTCCAGGTGGTTGACGCCGGACAAGGCAACGCCGACTGGGCCAAGGCCCTGGGTGGCGGCGCGTACGACGCGGCACTGCTCGGCTGGATCGGCTCCGGAGTAGGTGTCAGCCGCGTCCCGCAGATCTTCCGCACCGGCGCAGGCAGCAATTTCAACGGATTCTCCGACGGCGACGCGGACAGGGTCATGCAAGAACTCGCCGGGACCACTGACCTGGCGAAACAGGACGAGCTCCTGGCGGAAATTGATAAGCAGGTGTGGGAGAACGCTTACGGCCTGCCGCTGTACCAGACCGTGGGCACCACAGCTTTCAGCGCCCGGATTACCGGGGTGAAACCAAGTCCGGGCACCCTGGGGGTCTGGTGGAACGTCTGGGACTGGCGGCTGGCCTAGGAGCTGCTGTACGTCTGCCGCAGGTCGCGTGTTCGGGTTCACATTTTCAATTCGCTGTTCAGCCTACCGGCGAGTAGCATGTGACTTGCACAACTTCCGTTGACCGGCTAAGGCATTGAACCGTGCCGGTCACGGTTTGGCAACGGAGTACCAGTATCTGGACTTCGTGCGGTTAGGCTACTCGTATATGTAGGTTGCGTCACAGTTGCTAGCTGCGTCTCGCCTGCGGGGAAGCAAAGATTCCCCTCGTTTTCTCCCACAACTCATAGGAGGCGGAATGCGTTTTGCGCGCACTTCCAAAGCACTGGGCATCGTGGCTATCGCCGCGCTCGCCCTGACCGGCTGCGGCGCTGGAGGCGGCAGCAATGAGGGTGCCAGCCAGTCTGCTGGCGACCCCAATAAGGTCATCACCGCTTACAGCAACGAACCACAGAACCCGTTGCTGCCGGCAAACACCAACGAAGTTTACGGCGGCCGCGTCGTCGAACTTCTCTTCGAAGGCCTGACCAGCTACGACCCCAGTGGCAAGTCAGTCAACGCCTTGGCCGAGTCGATCGAATCACCGGACGGCCAGAACTACACGATCAAGGTCAAGACCGGCACCAAGTTCACCAACGGTGAGGAAGTCACTGCCAAGAGCTTCGTTGACGCCTGGAACTTTGCTGCACTGAGCACCAACGCCCAGTCCAACAGCAGCTTCTTTGAGTCGATTGAAGGCTACGACGCCGTCAGCGCCACCAAGAAGCAAGGCGAGAGCGAAGTTCCCGCTCCCACTGCGAAGACCCTCTCCGGCCTGGTCCTCAAGGACGACACGACCATTGAGGTTAAGCTGACCCAGCCGGAAGCCGACTGGCCGCTGCGCCTTGGCTACACCGCCTTTATGCCGCTCCCGTCCCAGGCGATCGCCGATCCGAAGGCATTCGGCGAAAACCCGATTGGCAACGGCCCCTACAAGATGGCCAAGGAAGGCGCCTGGCAGCACGACAGCCAGATTGAACTCGTCAAGAACGAGGACTACGCCGGCCCCCGTGTAGCCAAGAACGGCGGTGTGACTTTCAAGTTCTACACCGATCCGGCTCCCGCCTACACTGACATCCAGGCCAACAACCTGGACGTTACGGACGTCCTTCCGACGAACGCCTTGAAGACTTACACCACGGACTTCCCCGAGAACCACCTGAACAAGCCGTATGCCGGCAACTCCACCCTGAACATCCCGGGCTACCTGCCCGAGTTCCAGGGTGAGGCAGGCAAGCTGCGCCGTCAGGCCATCTCCATGGCGATCAACCGTGACGAAATCACCAAGGTGATCTTCAGCGGCACCCGCATCCCGGCCAAGGACTTCACCTCCCCGGCTGTGGATGGCTACAACGAGAACGTTGAGGGATCCGAGGTCCTGAAGTTCGATGCCGCCAAGGCAAAGGAAGCCTGGGAAAAGGCCAACGCCATCAGCCCCTGGCCCGCAGGAAAAACCCTGCAGCTCGCCTACAACACCGATGGCGGCAACAAGGAATGGATCGACGCCGTTGCCAACAACCTGAAGAACAACCTGGGCATCCAGGCCGAGGGACAGCCGTTCGCCAAGTTCGCTGAGATCCTCGACCTCCGCGAGGCGCAGACACTCCCCGGCTTCACCCGGGCAGGCTGGCAGGCCGACTACCCGTCGCTCTACAACTTCCTCGGCCCGCTCCTGAAGACCGGTGCCAGCGCCAACTACGAGGGCTACACGAACCCCGAGTTCGACAAGCTCCTTAACGAAGGACTGGGCGCCAAGTCCACGGACGACGCCAACGCCAAGTTCACCGAGGCCCAGGAGGTCCTTTTCCAGGACCTGCCCAACCTCCCGCTGTGGTACTCCGCACGCCAGGTCGTGTGGAGCCAGAACGTCACCAACGTGGACAGCGGCTGGAACGGTGTCATTCAGTACTACAACATCACCGCTAAGTAGTTCTGAGACCGTCCAACTCAAATAGCTAGTGGGGGTCCGGCAACAGCCGGGCCCCCATAGCCTTGATACCGGCAGGAAGCTGTCCCACATGAATTTCCCAACATCTCCAAAATCCTCGGAGGGTGTGCTGTGATCCGGTTCATTCTCCGGCGGTTGCTCCAAGTCATCCCCGTATTCCTGGGCACCACCCTGCTGGTCTACTTCATGGTGTTTGCCCTTCCCGGCGATCCCGTCAGGGCACTCTTCGGTGAGCGCCCGCCGAGCGAAGCTGTCATCGCAGCCCTTCGCCAGCAGTACAACCTTGACCAGCCGTTCTGGGTCCAGTATGGCCTGTTCCTCAAAAACCTCTTTACGTTCAACCTGGGCGTCGACTTCACAGGCCAGCCCATCGCGGCAACCCTGGGCCGTGTTTTTCCCGTCACCGTGATGCTCGCCATCGAAGCGCTGGTTATCCAGGCAGTGTTCGGCATCGGCTTCGGCCTCATCGCGGGCCTGCGCAAGGGCAAGATCTTCGACTCCTCAGTGCTGCTCGCCTCGCTCGTCGTCATCGCCATTCCCATCTTTGTGCTCGGCTTCGTCCTGCAGTTGGTTTTCGGCGTCTACCTCGGCTGGGCCAAACCCACGGTCGGCACGGACGTCGGCTGGGACACCCTGCTGCTTCCGGCCTTCGCGCTTGCCCTGGTGTCCTTCGCCTACGTGCTTCGCCTCACCCGGGCGTCGGTGATCGAAAATTCAACGGCTGACTACGTCCGTACCGCGACTGCGAAGGGACTGTCCCGGCCGCGCGTGGTCATGGCGCACATCCTCCGGAACTCGATGATCCCCGTGGTCACCTACCTGGGCGCAAGTCTTGGCGGGTTGATGGGCGGAGCCATTGTTACCGAAGGCATCTTCAACGTTCCCGGCGTGGGGCAGAAGCTCTACCAGGCGATTCTCCGCAGCGAAGGACCCACCGTCGTCGCCATTGTGAGTGTGCTGGTGCTGGTCTTCGTTATCGCCAACCTGCTGGTTGATTTGCTGTACGCCTGGCTTGATCCGAGGATTCGCTATGAAAAGTAACCAAGACACTACGCATTTCGTTGCCCCCTTCGAGGAGACCCCTTTGCTGGCAACGGACGCGGTAAAGACTGACCAGGCCCCGCTGAGCCTGTGGGCTGACGCCTGGCGGAAGCTCCGCCGTCGTCCGCTGTTCATCGTCGCGGCAGTGATGATCCTGATCATCCTCATTGTGGCGTTCTTCCCGGGCCTGTTCACCCAGACAGCGCCCAACGACAACTGCCAGTTGGCCAACTCGGACGGCGCACCGTCGGCCGGCCATCCGTTCGGTTTTACCTTCCAGGGCTGCGACGTGTACGCGCGCGTCATCTACGGCACGCAGGCTTCCGTCATGGTGGGTGTCTTCGCCGTCATCGGCGTTCTCCTCATCGGTGTGACCCTCGGTGCGCTGGCCGGTTTCTACGGCGGCTGGGTTGACGCAGTCATTGCCCGCCTCGGCGATATCTTCTTCGCACTCCCGCTGGTGCTCGGTGCCCTGGTGGTTACCCAGTTGCCGTTCTTCCGGGAAAACAAGAGTGTGTGGACAGTCATCATGATCATCGTGCTGCTGGCGTGGCCCACGATGGCAAGGTTAACCCGCGGTGCGGTCATCGAAGTCCGGAATGCCGACTTCATCACGGCCGCCCGTTCGCTGGGTGTGTCCAGGATCCAGAGCCTGATCCGGCACGTGCTGCCCAACGCCCTCGCGCCCATCATCGTGCTGGCCACGATGGAGCTCGGTGTGTTCATCGTGCTGGAGGCCACGTTGTCGTTCCTCGGCATCGGGCTCCCGGGCAGCATCATGTCCTGGGGCAATGACATTTCTGCGGCGCAGTCATCACTCCGCACCAACCCGGCCGTGCTGCTCTACCCGGCTGCCGCCCTGTCCATCACAGTCCTGAGCTTCATCATGCTGGGCGATGCCTTGCGCGACGCTCTTGACCCGAAGAGCCGTCAGCGATGAAGGAGGCACACGTGACTACGTCCGATGTCACTATTACTGAAGCCGGAACACCGGCGGACCGTCCCCTGCTGGAAATCCGGGACCTTGCCATCACGTTCGACACCAGCAACGGGGAAGTTAATGCTGTCCGGAACGCGCACCTGACCATCATGCCAGGTGAGACCGTTGCAATCGTGGGCGAGTCGGGGTCCGGAAAGTCAACCACCGCTCTGGCTGCCATCGGCCTCCTGCCCGGCAACGGCAGGGTCTCCGGCGGGCAGATCCTGTTGGACGGCGAAGACATCTCGCACGCACCCGAAAAGCGGATGATCGAACTGCGCGGCAACACCATCGGCATGGTGCCCCAGGACCCCATGTCCAACCTCAACCCGGTATGGAAAATCGGTTACCAAGTCAAGGAAACGCTGCAGGCCAACGGCCGTCCGAGTGGCCCCGAGGACGTCGCCAAGGTCCTGTCCCAGGCCGGGTTGCCGGACTCCCACCGGCGCGCCAAGCAGTACCCGCACGAGTTCTCCGGCGGAATGCGGCAGCGGGCCCTGATCGCCATCGGCCTGTCCTGCCAGCCGAGGCTGCTAATCGCCGACGAACCTACGTCGGCGCTGGACGTCACGGTGCAGCGGCAGATCCTGGACCACCTCGAGGGCATGACCTCCGAACTGGGAACGGCTGTCCTGCTGATCACACACGATCTTGGCCTCGCTGCCGAGCGCGCAGACAAAGTAGTGGTGATGTACCGCGGGCAAGTGGTGGAGTCCGGGCCATCCCTGGAGCTGCTGCAGAACCCGCAGCACCCCTACACCAAGCGGCTCGTCGAGTCTGCACCCTCCCTGGCCAGCCGAAGGATCCAGGTTGCCAAGGAACAGGGCGTGGAGGCAGCGGATCTTCTGGCTCCGGCTGCGGAGGCCCTTGCTGCCGACAACGTGCTGCAGATCCAGGATCTGCGGAAGGTGTACAAGCTTCGGCAGGGCCTGGGGAGATCGTCGGACTTTGCGGCGGTCGACGGCGTGAGCTTCGATGTCCTTCGGGGAACCACGACGGCGATCGTGGGGGAGTCGGGCTCCGGCAAGTCCACGGTAGCCAAGATGGTGCTCCAGCTTGAGAAGCCCACAGACGGCAGGATCCTTTTCGACGGCGTCGACACTTCCGTCTTGAAGCCCTCGGAACTCTTCAAGTTCCGGCGCCGGGTGCAGCCCATCTTCCAGGATCCCTACGGCTCCCTGGACCCGATGTACAACATCTTCCGGACCATTGAGGAACCGTTGCGGGTCCACAAGATCGGGAACAAGGCCAGCCGGGAAAAGAAGGTCCGTGAACTGCTGGACCAAGTGGCGCTGCCCCAGTCCACCATGCGGCGGTACCCCAACGAGCTCTCGGGCGGGCAGCGGCAGCGTGTCGCGATCGCCCGTGCTCTGGCCCTGGATCCTGAAGTCATCATCTGTGACGAAGCAGTGTCCGCACTGGACGTCCTGGTCCAGGCCCAAGTGCTGAACCTGCTGGCTGACCTTCAGTCCAACCTGGGGTTGACCTACCTTTTCATCACCCACGACCTTGCGGTGGTGCGGCAGATCGCCGACCACGTCTGTGTCATGGAGAAGGGGCGCCTGGTGGAGACCGGATCCACGGACGACGTCTTCGAAGCGCCGCAGCAGGAGTACACGAAGGCACTGCTCAACGCCATCCCCGGCGCGAAGCTGATGCTTCCGCCCGAAGTGGCTTAGCGGCCCTTCTTATTCACCGGTTGGAGCCGGAGCCTGCTGGCTCCGGCTCCAACTGCTTTCACCCTGAACACTTGACGGTTTCCGCTCCAGGCCCAGCTCGCGCAGGCTGCGTGCCAGGAGGGCACCGAGTGCCTCCCGGCCACTGGAATTCATGTGTACTGCGTCGGCGAGGTCTCTAACCAGGCCATGCCTCGTGAGCCAGTCGCCCACAGAGACGAAGGGCAGGCTATGCTGCGCGGCCACCGATCCCAGCAGGGCATCGACTTCGGTGCGCCGGCCGCCCCCGTTGTCCCTGCCCCGGGCCAAAGTGCCAATCATCGCGAGCCTGGTTCCCGGGTAGCGGGCCTGCAGCTCCGCGATCAGACGCCCGGCGTTGTTGGCGATCTGGCTGTCGGATGCTCCGCCGGCAGCATCGTTGCCGCCGCCCTGGAGGACAATTAGGGCGGGCGTGCCCGCGGGGAGCAGCCAGTCACCACGCAACAGGGCGTCAATGTAGTTCCCTGTCTTGCCGTTGGCGGCCACGAATCCAGTGCCGCCGCGCCCGCCGAAGTACACTTTGTACCCTGCAGCGGCGAGACCCTGCCGGGGCCAGCCGTCCAGCGGTTCCGACTGCGAATCCCCGATCAAAAGAACCACACTGCTGATATCGGGGACAACTGCCTCAAGCCGCCCGTTCGCCGGGTTCAGGACACGGGCAGCCGTACCGCCGGTATCCAGGGCCACAGTTCCCCGTTGTCCCGCGGCTGCAGCCTGCAACGGTGGGACGGCGGAGGGCCGGGCCGGCACCCCGCAACCCGACAAGGCAATAACACTTAACACCGCGATAACGGCGGCGGCTCCGGATGCGGCAAAGCGGGTCCGGGCCAAGGCTTTTTGCATCTGGTGTCTTTCGGGCGTGCGTTGAGTGTCAGAGCAATCATGTGGCACGGCAGTAGGAATGGCCAGTGA
Organism: Arthrobacter sp. ZGTC412; assembly: GCF_002929215.1. Lineage (GTDB taxonomy): Bacteria > Actinomycetota > Actinomycetes > Actinomycetales > Micrococcaceae > Arthrobacter. Next base: position 376,700 of record NZ_PJII01000001.1, on the reverse strand, counting down.
TTTTTCTCACTAATTTCGTCCGTGACGTGGCCGTTGAGCGCCCGCCGGACCCGGGCGGCCTCGAAAAATTTAGGCCAATAAACGGCTCTGCGGCTAGAATTGAGGAAGGCGCCCTGTGCTAAGGGCCTGATCGTCGTGCGTTCCAGTTGGAAATGTCGCGATACAACAGCTGACTTTCACCACTGAATCGAGCCATTACGCATGTCTGAAACCACCACCAACACCGCGGTAGCCACTGCATCACGCAGTGACCTCCGCAACGTCGCGATTGTGGCCCACGTTGACCACGGCAAGACCACCCTGGTCGACGCCATGCTCAAGCAGACCAACTCATTTGCCGAGCACAACCACCTCGAAGACCGCGTGATGGACTCCGGTGACCTCGAGCGCGAAAAGGGCATCACCATCCTGGCCAAGAACACCACTGTGGCCTACAACGGTCCGTCCTCCAAGGGCGAGACCATCACCATCAATGTCATCGATACCCCCGGCCACGCCGACTTCGGTGGCGAGGTGGAGCGCGGCCTGTCCATGGTCGACGGCGTCGTCCTCCTCGTTGACGCTTCCGAAGGCCCGCTGCCGCAGACCCGCTTCGTGCTCCGCAAGGCCCTGGCCGCGCACCTTCCCGTCATCCTGCTCGTCAACAAGACCGACCGTCCCGATGCCCGCATCGAGGAAGTCGTCCACGAGTCCATGGACCTCCTCCTGGGCCTGGCCTCTGACCTGGCCGACGAAGTTCCGGACCTTGACCTGGACAAGATCCTCGAAGTTCCCGTTGTCTACGCTGCCGCCAAGGTTGGCCGCGCCTCCCTGGAACAGCCCACCGACGGCACCGCCCCGGAGAACGAGGACCTCGAGCCGCTGTTCAAGACCATCATTGAGCACATCCCGGCTCCCACCTACAACCCGGAAGGTGTCCTGCAGGCGCACGTCACCAACCTGGACGCCTCCCCGTTCCTGGGCCGCCTGGCACTGCTGCGCATCTACAACGGCACCCTGCGCAAGGGCCAGACCGTTGCCTGGGCACGCGCCAACGGTGAACTGAAGAACGTCAAGATCACTGAACTGCTGGCCACGAAGGCCCTGGACCGCGTCCCGGCCGAATCCGCCGGCCCCGGTGAGATCGTCGCCGTCGCCGGTATTGAAGAAATCACCATCGGTGAAACCCTGACCGACGCCGAGAACCCGCAGCCGCTGCCGCTGATCACCGTGGATGATCCCGCGATCTCCATGACCATCGGTATCAACACCTCCCCGCTGGCCGGCAAGGTCAAGGGCGCCAAGGTCACCGCCCGCCAGGTGAAGGACCGCCTGGACAAGGAACTGATCGGTAACGTCTCCATCAAGGTTCTCCCCACCGAGCGTCCCGACGCCTGGGAAGTCCAGGGCCGTGGCGAGCTGGCCCTGGCCATCCTCGTGGAGCAGATGCGCCGCGAAGGCTTCGAGCTGACCGTGGGCAAGCCGCAGGTTGTCACCAAGACCATCGACGGCAAGATCCACGAGCCCATGGAGCACATGACCATCGACGTGCCGGAAGAGTACCTCGGCGCCGTCACCCAGCTCATGGCAGCCCGCAAGGGCCGCATGACCAACATGGCCAACCACGGCACCGGCTGGTGCCGGATGGAGTTCATCGTTCCCGCCCGTGGCTTGATCGGCTTCCGCACCAAGTTCCTCACGGACACCCGCGGCGCCGGCATCGCAGCATCCATCTCCGAGGGCTACGAGCCTTGGGCCGGCCCCATCGAGTACCGCACCAACGGTTCGATGATCGCCGACCGCGCAGGTGTTGTGACGCCGTTCGCCATGATCAACCTGCAGGAGCGCGGTTCCTTCTTCGTGAAGCCCACCTCCGAGGTCTATGAGGGCATGATTGTCGGCGAGAACTCCCGCGCCGATGACATGGACGTCAACATCACCAAGGAAAAGAAGCTCACCAACATGCGTGCAGCCTCCTCCGACACCTTCGAGAACCTGACGCCCCCGCGCGACCTCACCCTCGAAGAGTCCCTCGAATTCGCCCGCGAGGACGAGTGCGTCGAGGTAACCCCGGAGGCTATCCGCATCCGCAAGGTCATCCTGGACACCAACGAGCGTTCCAAGGCCAACCGCGCACGCGCAAAGGTCTAGCAACACCAGCCTCCGGGCCGATGGAACTTGCCGGGACGGCAGGCGGAATTTTCCGCCGTCGTTCCGGCTTTTTCTTTGCCTAAACTGCTGGCGCCCTGCTCAAGCCCGGCTGGGAGGGCGGCGCCGCTCCGGGGCCGGGGGGACTTCCTTGGCCGCGATAACCAGGTCCAGGGGTATGACGACGGCGGCCCGGCGCGTGCGGACAGTGACGGAACCGGCGTCGCAGGCCACCAGATCGCCCAGGGCGTCGGTGAGGCCGCCGTCGATGCGGTATCGCACCACTACTCGGGTGCCGGGCGCGGCAGCGGCAAGGAATCCGGCAGGTGTCGGGGCAGGCAGGCTCACTACTTCATACTAAGTGGCTTCACACAAGGGTCCCGGCTAGGTTCGCGGGAAAGGGCCGGGAGATAATAGGCTCAGATGTCAGGGTCCGGCCAAGTTACCGGATGCAAGTGCCGGCGGGATGCCGGAACCAACGTGGAGAGGCAAGGGACGTGACGTACGTAATCGCGCAGCCGTGTGTAGATGTCAAGGACAAGGCATGTATTGAGGAGTGCCCCGTCGACTGCATCTACGAGGGTGAGCGTTCGCTGTACATCCATCCGGACGAGTGTGTGGACTGCGGGGCCTGCGAGCCCGTCTGCCCCGTTGAGGCCATCTACTACGAAGATGACACCCCGGACGAATGGGCCGACTACTACAAGGCCAACGTGGAGTTCTTCGACGACCTCGGGTCACCCGGCGGAGCGGCGAAGGTCGGCAACACCGGCAAGGACCACCCGATGATTGCCGCACTGCCGCCGCAGAACCAAGACCACTAACGCAGGCTGGAACCGTGACCGCAGCAGTGAATACGTTCGGCCTCGACCTGCCCGACTACCCGTGGGAGGCCATGGCGCCGTATCTCGCCAAGGCCTCGGAGCACCCCGGGGGAGCGGTCAACCTGTCCATCGGCACCCCGGTGGACCCCACGCCCCTGCTGATCCAGGAAGCCTTGAAGGCCGCCGCGGATGCGCCCGGATACCCCACAGTCCATGGCACACCCGCGCTCCGGGAAGCCATCGCCGGATGGTTTGAACGCCGCCGGGGAGTGGCTGGACTCGACCCGCGGAACATCATGCCCACGGTGGGCTCCAAAGAGCTGGTGGCGTGGCTGCCGCTGCTGCTGGGGCTGAAGCCAGGCGACGTCGTCGTCCGCCCCAAAGTTGCCTACCCCACGTACGATATCGGCGCCACCCTCGCCGGCGTCACCTCCGTTGCAACTGACAACCTTGACGAGCTGGACGACGCCACGCGCTCACGTGTCCGGCTGATCTGGGTCAATTCCCCCGGGAACCCGACGGGCAGCGTCAGGGGAGTCGAATCCCTGAAGGCCCTCGTGGTGCAGGCGCGGGAACTGGGTGCCGTGGTGGCGTCAGACGAATGCTACGCGGAACTTGGCTGGGGCGACTGGGACGTGCAGCGCGGCGGCCAGGCTGTCCCCAGCATCCTGGATCCCCGGGTGGCCGGTGGATCCCATCAGGGCCTGCTCGCTGTGTACTCGCTGAGCAAGCAGTCCAACGTGGCAGGATACCGGGCAGCGTTTGTGGCCGGGGACCCGGACCTGATGCCCAACCTCGTCAACAGCCGCAAGCACGCGGGCATGATCGTGCCCTATCCCGTGCAGGAGGCCATGCGGGTGGCATTGGGCGACGACGCGCACGTGGAGGCCCAGAAGGACCTGTACCGCGGACGCCGCGAACGGCTGGTCCCGGCGCTGCTGGACTTTGGCCTGGAGATCAAGGAATCCGACGCCGGGCTGTACCTCTGGTCCACGGCGGGGGAGAGCACCTGGGACACCGTGGCGCGGCTGGCGGAGCGTGGCATTGTGGTGGGCCCGGGCGTTTTCTACGGCGAGGCAGGCAACGGCTATGTCCGGGTGGCCCTCACCGGTACCGACGAGCGGATCGACGCAGCTGTAGCCCGCCTGGGTGCCGCATCGTAACAATGCTGTGACTCGCGCCACATCCGCCTCGTTTTAGGGCTTTTTCAACCGTCGCGGATTAGTGGCACCCGCCAAGGAGCGGTAGTTTTTAAGTGACTATCAATGGTGGCTTTCTACAAGAAGGCAGCCCGGGTGTTGGAACCTGTGTTCTCAGGCTTCGTGCGCGGCTCACCTGATGTTGGATCAAGCTTTCGACAGAGGCCCAGGCGCCTCATGAAGGGGACTCCATGACTGAGACCAACAATGCCGCGACCCTGCACCATGCAGGAGGCGAGCTCGAGCTGCCGCGCATCCAGGTTGTTGAAGGAAACGAAGGCTACGACGTTTCCAAACTGCTGAAGCAGACGGGCGCAGTCACCTTTGACCCCGGCTTCATGAACACAGCAGCCACAACTTCGGCTATCACCTACATCGATGGCGATGCTGGCATCCTGCGCTACCGCGGATACCCCATCGAACAGCTGGCACAGCACTCCAGCTTCCTTGAGGTGTCCTACCTGCTGATCTACGGCAACCTGCCCTCGCCTACCGAGCTGGACGAATTCGACCAGAAGATCCGCCGGCACACGCTGCTGCACGAGGAGCTCAAGGGCTTCTTCGGCGGTTTCCCGCGCGACGCGCACCCCATGCCCGTCCTGTCCTCAGCCGTTTCGGCGCTCTCCACCTTCTACCAGGACTCGCTGGACCCGTTCAACGCCGAGCAGGTGGAAGTTTCCACCATCCGCCTGATGGCAAAGCTCCCGGTGATCGCGGCCTACGCGCACAAGAAGTCCATCGGCCAGCCCATGCTGTACCCGGACAACTCGCACAACCTCGTGGAGAACTTCCTGCGGCTCAGCTTCGGGCTTCCGGCCGAGCAGTACGAGGTTGACCCGGTGGTCGCGAAGGCCCTGGACCTCCTGCTTATCCTGCACGCGGACCACGAGCAGAACTGCTCCACCTCCACGGTGCGTCTGGTGGGCTCCTCGAACGCCAACCTGTTCGCGTCCGTTTCGGCAGGCATCAACGCCCTGTTTGGGCCCGCCCACGGCGGCGCCAACGAGGCAGTGCTGAAGATGCTCCGCCAGATCCAGGCCGACGGCACCAAGCCCGAGGACTACATGGAGAAGGTCAAGAACAAGGAAGACGGCGTCCGCCTCATGGGCTTCGGGCACCGCGTCTACAAGAACTACGATCCGCGCGCCAAGATCGTCAAGGCCACCGCCCACGAGATCCTCACCAAGCTCGGCGGCAACGACGAACTGCTGGACATCGCACTGCGCCTGGAAGAGAAGGCGCTGAACGATGACTACTTCATCCAGCGCAAGCTCTACCCGAACGTCGACTTCTACACCGGCCTCATCTACAAGGCCATGGGCTTCCCGGAGAAGATGTTCACCGTGCTCTTCGCCATCGGCCGCCTCCCCGGCTGGATTGCCCAGTGGCGCGAAATGATCAGCGACCCGAACACCAAGATCGGCCGCCCGCGGCAGCTCTACATCGGCGAGCCCGAGCGGGACTACCCGGCCCGGTAGCCTCCTGTTCTGCATAGCCTGAAGTACGACGTCGGCCGCCCACCTCTCAGAGGTGGGCGGCCGACGTCTTTAATCACATCCGCTGTTCCGTAACGGCCCTTATGGGGCTCCTAAAGGCCCGTTACGGAGCAATCGATGCTAGGAGGCGTAGCCCTGGGGATTGTTTTTCTGCCAGCGCCAGTGGTCCTCGCACATCTCATCCACAGTCTTGGTGGTGGACCAGCTGAGGTCAGCCAGGGCTGAGGTGGCGTCGGCCCAGAAGGCCGGCAGGTCGCCGGCACGGCGGCCCGTGATCTCGTAGGGGATGGGCTTTCCCACTGCCTTCTCGAAGGAGCGGAGGACCTCCAGCACCGAAGAGCCCTTGCCGGAGCCGAGGTTCCAGCGGAAGACGCCGGCGCGGTCCGCCACATGGTTCAGGGCGGCCACGTGGCCTTCGGCCAGGTCCACGACGTGGATGTAGTCGCGCAGGCAGGTGCCATCCGGGGTGTCGTAATCGCCCCCGAACACCATCAGCTTTTCGCGGCGCCCCACGGCCACCTGGGCGATGAAGGGCACCAGGTTGTTCGGGATGCCCTGGGGGTCCTCGCCGATCCGGCCGGAGGGGTGCGCCCCAACGGGGTTGAAGTAGCGCAGCAGGGCTATATGCCAGCGGCTGTCGGCGGATCCCAGGTCCGAGAGGATGTCCTCGATCTGTTCCTTGGTGCGGCCGTAGGGGTTGTTGGCCCCGATCTCCATCTTTTCCACGTAGGGGATGGGGTTGTGCTCGCCGTAGACAGTGGCGGAGGAGCTGAAGACAATGGAGCGGACGTTGTGCCGGTCCATGACCCGGATGAGGTTCAGGGTCCCCACCAGGTTGTTGTAGTAGTACTTGAGCGGCTCTCGCACTGACTCGCCCACAGCCTTTAACCCGGCGAAGTGGATTACGGCGTCGATGGTGTTACCGGTGAATACTTTCTCCACGGCGGCTTCGTCCACCAGGTCAGCGTCGTGGAACTCGGCGGTCTTGCCGGTGAGCTCCGCAACCCGGCGAAGCGACTCTTCGCTGGAGTTGACGAGGTTGTCGATGACCACCACGTCATGGCCGGCTTCCTGCAGGGACAGAACAGTGTGGGAACCGATGTAACCGGTGCCCCCTGTGACCAGAATTTTCATGCCTCCAACGCTATCCCAACCGGGCACCGTTCCGCCGGTGTGTCCCGGATGACGGGCAGCATGACAACGCGCTTACTTACCAGGCGGCGGTGGTTTGGCCATGCTATTGAGCACGGTTGTGCTAAAAAGAATAGTGCCTAAAATAGTCAATGCCGAAGCCCGGCGCCAGGATGTGGTTGAAGCGGTCTGGCGGATCATCGCGGTGGACGGGCTCGAAAGGGCATCACTGCGGGAAGTGGCAGACGAGGCGGGACTCGCCGTCGGGTCAGTACGCCACTACTTCGCGGGAAGCGAGGAGCTCCTCGCCTACTCCTTCGCCAGGGTCATCGACAGTATTGTGGCCAGGCTGGACCGGGCCCTGGTCGCCCTGCAGAAGACCCCGCCGGCAAGCGCTGAACACCGCCGGGCCGTTTTAACACTGTTGAGCGAACTGCTCCCGCTGGATGAACAACGGGCTGTGGAGGCCTGCGTCTGGATGGCCTTCCGCAATGCCGCGCGAATCAAGCCGTTCCTGGGAGCTGAGGCGGACCGCAGCCACCGGGAGGTCGCTGCCCTGGTGGGACGTGTCGTCACCACCCTGGTGCCTGCAGATGAGCCTGAGGAGATACTGGTGGTGGAGGCCGAAAGGCTTCTGGCGACCCTTGACGGGCTGTGCATGCATGCCCTGCTCCAGCCGGGCTGGATGACAGCCCGGATGTGCCTCGATGTCCTGGAGCGGCACCTTGAGGGGCTGGAGTCGTGACTGCCGTTAACGTCGGCAACGTGGGGGAATAGACTGATAACCGGGGGGGCGTGGAACCGGATCAACAGGCCCGGTAGCAGCACGCCAGGGAAGGATTTCGGATGCACCAAACAGGCGGTTCCGGGTGGCAGATCACCACCGATACGTCCGGGCCAATGATGATCGCCCTGTATGTCCGCGATGCAGCCGGGCTGGACGGCGCGGGCAATCCGGCCCTGTCCCACGCTGCTCCGAAAATCCGCCATGCGGACCACTCCCACCTCACCGCGGACGTTGGTGGTTTGAGCGTGCTCAAGACGGAATGGGAGGCCTGGTGGGCGCAGCTGCTCAAGGCCCATCCTCAGACGTCGCCTGAACTGTCGCCGCCCGAATTTGAGGCTTTTGGTAATTCGCCCGCCCTGCAGCGCGTACTCCAGGCACACTTCGGTTCTGCCCTCACCTGGGCGCGGGAGCGCAGGAGTGAGTACGCCGAGCTGGAAGCGGAGCGCGCTGCCATCGGCGCGGACCAGCTGCTGGAAGACATGGTGGATGACAGACTGCTGGAAGTGGGGCGGGACGCCCGCGACTTCAAGCTGACCATTATCGAATTGCCGTTGAATGAGCAGCGGGCCTGGTACCTGGAGCCGGACAAGATCATCATGAGCCACCAGCTGATGGGCCAGCCTGAACTGTTCCGCAGCTACGTCCAGCCCGTGGTGGAGATCCTGGCTTAGAACACAGCTGGCAGGGGGCGCCTTAGGCGATGGCCGGTGAAACCGTGATCCGGACCTGCCCGTCAGCGGCCGTTGATTCCTGCCAGCCGTTCCGCTGTCCTCGGTCCCAGCTGCGTCCTGCCACCTGCACCTGCGTCACTTCGTAGCCCTTGGCGTTTGCGACGGCCCACTGGGCTACCGACCAGGCCTGGTTGCCGCTGGCCTCCACCACCAGGGTCTGGCCCTCCACTGCCGTGTCCAGCGGACCGTAGGCCTGGACCAGTTCGGCTGACACGGCGACGGGGTCGCCGGCAGCAACCGCGGAACGGAGCGTGCATTCGACGGCTTCGGGCGTCTGGCCTGACAGTCCGGAGGCAAATGAGCGTCCCATCTGCTCATGCTGGGCATAGGCGGTGGGGAAGGCGGACCGCTGGACCGTCTGCGCCGCCTCCGTGATCTCCATCGACTCATAGTCCGGAATTTGGACCAGTGCGTCGTAGAAGGCGTTGGCTGCGTAGTAAGGGTCCATCACCTGCGCCTCGGTTCCCCAGCCCTGTGAGGGACGCTGCTGGAACAGCCCCCGCGAATCAGGGCCTGCCTGGTCTCCGTGGGCGATGTTCCGGAGCTTGGACTCCTGCATTGCGGTGGCCAGTGCGATGCTCGCGGCCCGCGGCGGGAGTCCCCGCTGGACAGCGACGGCGGAAATCAGGGAAGCGTATACGGCCTGGTCAGGTGCCAGCTCTGCCGTTCCTCCACCTACGACGGCGATGCAGCGTTCCGAAACGAGGGTCTCGGAACGCTGCACAAAAAATACCGCCGCATAGACGCCGCACGCCACCAGTGCGAGGGCGAGCAGCATCACCAGGAGGCGGCGCAGGCCGCGGCTTCGTGCCATAAAAATCAGTTGGCGTGCAGGGCGTCGTTCAGTTCCACGGTCTGGCCCGCACGGGGAAGGACCTCCACCGCACCGCTGGTGGAGTTGCGGCGGAACAGCAGGTTGGGGACACCGGAGAGTTCCGCGGCCTTCACGATCTTGGTGGTGTCTTCGCCCACCTCGTCCTTGGGACCCGGTACCCGCACGCGGGTTCCTGCCGTGACATAAAGGCCGGCTTCCACCACTGAATCGTCGCCGATGCTGATGCCCACGCCGGAGTTCGCACCGAGCAGGACCCGCTCGCCAATGGTGATTTTCTCCTTGCCGCCGCCGGATAGCGTGCCCATGATCGATGCTCCGCCGCCGACATCGCTGCCGTCACCGGTCACCACGCCGGCGGAAATCCGGCCTTCAACCATGGAGGTGCCCAGCGTTCCGGCGTTGAAGTTGACGAAGCCTTCGTGCATCACGGTGGTGCCTTCCGCCAGGTGGGCACCCAGGCGGACACGGTCGGCGTCGGCAATCCTGACACCGGTGGGGACAACGTAGTCCACCATCCGGGGGAACTTGTCGATGCCGTACACGGTGACGGCACCGCGGCGGCGCAGCCGGGCACGCGTCAGTTCGAAGCCCTCCACCGCGGCGGGCCCGAAGTTGGTCCACACGACGTTAGGCAGCTTGCCGAAGATGCCGTCCAGGTTGATGCTGTTCGGCCGGACCAGGCGGTGCGAGAGGAGGTGCAGGCGCAGGTAGGCGTCAGCGGTGTCGGCCGGGGCTTCGTCGAGGTTGATCTGGACAAAGACCACCTTCTGCTCGGTGCCGCGGTCCTCATCGGTTCCGGCCTCGGCGATGCTGGTGAGGGCCTCGTCCGCGTTCTCCACTGCACGCAGGTGTTCTGCGGCAACACCCAGGGCCGGCGCCGGGTACCAGACGTCCAGGACGGTGGCATCACCTGTTTCTTTGCCTTTGGCAGACGCAATGGTGGCCACGCCGAAGCCGTAGGCGGAGCGTTCTTCGGTGGGGGCGTTCTGGATTTCGGGCACAGCGGAGGAAGCAGTCTCAGTCATGGCTCCAGTCTATCGAGGGCCGGGGACCTGCTCCGAACTAGACTGGCTTCGTGACTGCCGAAACCGCACCGGAATCTCCCGCCCTTCAGCTAGACCTCCGCCAGGATGTTGCGCTCCTGACCGCCGCCATCATGGACATCAACAGCGTGTCCGGAAATGAGACTGCGTTGGCCGATGCCGTTGAATCGGCCCTGCTGACCATTCCGGACCTGCACGTTGTCCGCGACGGCGACTCGATCATTGCCCGCACGGAGCTGGGCAACCAGGAACGAGTCATCCTCGCAGGCCACCTGGACACCGTTCCGCTGCCGTTGACCGAAGGGTCCAAGGGAACGGTCCCCTCCAGCTGGGAGTCCGGCGTCCCCGGGGAGGGAATCCTGTACGGCCGAGGCGCCACCGACATGAAGGGCGGCGTCGCCGTGCAGCTCGCCCTGGCGGCCACAATGTTCGACGACGGGGCCACCCCAAAGCGGGACGTGACCTTTGTTTTCTACGACCACGAGGAAGTGGAGGCCGTGAAGAGCGGCCTGGGCCGGCTGGTGCGCAACCACGGCCACCTGCTCGACGGCGACTTTGCCATCCTGCTGGAACCTACCGACGGCACAGTGGAGGGCGGGTGCAACGGCACCAGCAGGTTTGAGGCAACAACGGTGGGCGAGGCAGCCCACTCCGCCCGCGCGTGGATGGGCAGCAACGCCATTCATGCGGCGGCACCAATCCTGGCCCGGTTGGCGGCCTATGAACCGGCCACCGTCAACGTGGATGGCCTGGACTACCGCGAGAGCCTGAATGCGGTAAAAATCAACGGCGGCACCGCCGGTAACGTCATCCCTGACCGGTGCGTGGTGGAAATAAACTACCGCTTCGCCCCGGACAAGTCGCCGGATCAGGCGGAGGCCGTGGTGCGGGAACTCCTGGAAGGTTTTAAGGTGGTCCGAACCGATGCCGCCGCCGGTGCCCGCCCCGGGCTCCAGCACCCTGCCGCAGCTTCGTTCATTGCCGCAGTCGGAGCCGAGCCTAAGCCCAAATACGGCTGGACCGACGTCGCGCGTTTCAGCGAATTGGGAATCCCGGCGGTGAACTTCGGGCCGGGGGACCCCCTGCTGGCCCATAAGGACCACGAACACGTGCATGCGGACGCCATTCGGAAGTGCCTGCAGGCTTTGCAGGATTGGCTGGCTGGGTAGACGTTAAAAAGTGATGGCCCGGATCCGAGGATCCGGGCCATCACACTTTAGCTGGGAGCTTAGGGGGCTCCGGCCTCAATTGCGGCGGGTTCGGCTTTGACCGTTCCGCCGGCCGCCTTTTTGGACCCGCGGCGCTCGATCCACACTGCGATCCTCGAGACGCAGATGTTGATGGCGATGTAGATCGCGGCCGCCACAAAGAAGATGGGGAACAGGAACTGCGTGCCCAGGAAGTCCGCCATCACCTGAACGGCGCGCAGGAGCTCGCCGTACGCCACGATGTAGCCCAGCGACGTGTCCTTCAGGAGCACCACCATCTGTGCCACCAGCGAAGGCATCATCCGCCGGATGGCCTGCGGCAGTTCGATCAGCATGCGGGACTTGAAGCTGGTCAGGCCTATGGCCAGCCCGGCTTCCCGCTGCCCCTTGGGGAGCGACTGGATACCGGCACGGATGATCTCTGCGAACACTGCCGAGTTGTAGAGCACGAGGCCTGTGACCACGGCAATGAACGGCGAAGTGCCGAAGCCCAACAGGACGAACAGCATCATCAGGACCACGGGCATGCCGCGCAGGAATTCCAGCACCACGCGGACAGGAATCCGGATAAAGGCCGCATCGGAAATGCGCAGCAAACAAAGCAGGAGTCCCAAGGGGAATGCGATGACTGCCGCCAGGGCCGCGGCGCTCAGCGTTGCACCGAGACCGTTGGCCAGGAGTGTCCACACGTCGGCCCGGGTGAAGATCTGCCAACGGCGGCCTTCGAATATGCCCTGCTGGGCGAAGGTCATGATGATCCAGGCCAGCAGGCCCAAAATCAGCAGGGAACCTACGATCGATCCAATCAGGGAAATACGCCTGGCTTTGGGGCCGGGAACATCATAAAGGACAGAGCTCATCGGGCAATCGCCACCTTTCGTTCCACCGTGCTGGCAAGGATGCCCAGCGGAACGGTGAGGAGCAGATAGAAGAACGCAACACCCAGCAGGACGGGGATCACGGCATCACCGTTGGCGTTGGCCAGCTGCCGGCCGTAGCCGAACAGTTCGAGCACAAAGAAGGCGCCGGCCACAGAGGAGTTCTTTACCAAGGCGATCAGGATGTTGATCAGCGGCGGGACCACGGTCCGCAGGGCCTGCGGCAGGATGATGAGGTTCAGGACCTGCCCGAAGTTCATGCCGATACTGCGGGCGGCTTCGGCCTGGCCCACCGGGACGCTGTTGACACCTGAGCGGACAGCTTCGGCGATGAACGCTGCGGTGTAGGTACTGAGCGCGATAATTGCAGCGATCTCGAACTGCTCGAATTTCACTCCGAGCCGGGGAAGGACAATCGCTGCGAAGAAGAAGGCGATGGTCAGCGGAGTGTTGCGGAGAACCTCCACATAAACCGTGCTGAAGCCGCGGAGCGCAGCCACCGGGGAAACCCTGGCTGCCGCGAGCAGGGTCCCCAGCACCAGCGCGATGACGCCGGAAACTGCGGAAAGGAAAAGTGTGCGGAGAAAACCGTTCCAGTACAGGGGGAGGTTTTCAAGAATGACGTCCATTGGATCCTTCGGCTCTGGGCGTGGACGGGTGGAGACAGTGGTTGCCGGGGCCGCTGTGCAGCCCCGGCAACCACTGAATTACCTAGTAACGGTCGAGCGCGGGCAGCTCAGGGGCAGTCTTGATGACTGCCCCTGCGGTAGCCTCCCAGGCCTTCTTGTAAGACCCGTCCTCCTGGAATGCTTCCAGCTGGTCGTTGATCCAGTTGCGGAACTCGGTGTCATCCTTCTTCAGGCCGATGCCGTAGGGCTCCTTGGTGAAGGTTTCATCCGAAGCGAGCTTGAAGGCGTCCGGTTCCTTGTCCACGAAGCCGGCGAGGATCACGTTGTCGGTGGTGATGGCTTCGACCTGCTTGTTGCGCAGCGGCTCGAGGCAGGCGGAGTAGGTGGCAGCCGGGACGAGTTCGGCCTTGTACTTGTCCACGATGGTGGCGGCCGGCGTCGAACCGGTAACCGAGCAGACCTTCTTGCCCGCAACGTCCTCAGGGGTCTTGATGGTGTCATTGTCCTTGTTCACCATCAGGGCCTGGCCGGCTTCGTAGTAAGGCCCCGCGAAGCTGACAACCTGCTTGCGCTTGTCGTTGATGGTGTAGGTGGCGATCACCAGGTCAACCTTGCCCTGCTCGATGAACGGTTCGCGGTTGGCCGAAACAGTCTCCGACCATTCGATCTTGTCAGCGGCGATGCCCAGCTTGGCGGCGATCAGCTTGCCCATTTCGACGTCGAACCCGACAGGCTTGCCGTCCAGGCCCACCTGGCCAAAGAGCGGCTGGTCGTACTTGGTGCCGATCTTGATGGTGCCGGCCGAGGCGAGCTTTTCCATGGTAGTGCCGGCGGCGAACGTAGGCTTTTCGGCCACGGTGGGGTCGCTGGTGGTGCCGGCTCCGCCTCCGCCGCAGGCGCTCAGGGACAGGGCGAGGGCAGCGGTAGCTGCCACAAAGAATGACTTCCGCCGGGTCATAAATGCCTTCATGACATTCCTTTCATTGATGGCCGTGGGTCACGGCCTGGATGCGAACTGAGAGTGTTTGTTCGTAGGTGAATCAGTGGGTGAGGAGTTTGGAGAGGAAATCCTTGGCGCGGTCGCTTTTGGGATTGGTGAAGAACTCCTCGGGGGTGGCGTCCTCGACAATCTGGCCGTCCGCCATAAAGACCACGCGGTCTGCGGCCTTGCGGGCGAAGCCCATCTCGTGGGTGACCACGATCATGGTCATGCCCTCCTTGGCCAGCTGGATCATCACGTCCAGGACCTCGTTGATCATTTCGGGGTCCAGCGCCGAGGTGGGCTCGTCGAACAGCATGACCTTGGGCTTCATGGCCAAGGCACGGGCGATCGCAACGCGCTGCTGCTGGCCGCCGGACAGCTGGGCGGGGAGCTTCGGAGCCTGGTGGCCGACGCCCACCCGCTCAAGGAGCGCCATGGCGTCCTTGTCCGCAGTTCCCTTCGCAACGCCCTTGACCTTAATGGGGCCAAGGGTGACGTTTTCGAGGATGGTTTTGTGTGCAAAAAGATTGAACGACTGGAAGACCATTCCGACGTCGGCCCGGAGCTGTGCGAGTTCCTTGCCTTCCTCGGGAAGGACCTTTCCGTCGATGCTGATAGTGCCGGCTTCAATGGTTTCGAGACGATTGATGGCGCGGCACAGGGTGGACTTACCGGAGCCTGACGGTCCGATGACCACAACAACCTCGCCCTTGCGGACCTGCAGATTGATGTCCTTCAGAACGTGCAGCTGGCCGTAATGCTTATTTACGGCGTTCAGGGAGACGAGGGCATCGCCGGGCACATGAGTAGTCATAGGAAGAATCTAGCGAAGAACGGCAGCTTATGATGCGAATCACCCCAAGTTCCTGCGGATCGTGATTCAAGAGATACCTCCCGCCGGCAGGTTAGCCTTGGGGAATGAGCATCAGTGCAGATCCGGCCAAAAACACCCAGCCGCGCCGTAAAGGACCCCTCGAACTTCGCCGCAAGCAGGCGTCGGTGGAGATGTCCGACCAGCATCTGCTTGATACCAAGGGGCCCGGGCAGTTCGTGCACACCGATCCGTGGCGGGTGCTGAGGATCCAAAGCGAATTCGTGGAGGGCTTTGGGGCGCTCGCCGACCTCGGCCCGGCCGTCAGCGTTTTCGGTTCGGCCCGGACCAAACCCGGAAGCCCGTACTACGAGATGGGCGTCGAGGTGGGGCGGAAGCTTGCGGAGGCCGGCGTTGCAGTCATTACCGGAGGCGGCCCGGGGTCCATGGAAGCGGCCAACCGCGGCACTGTTGAGGGCAACGGGGTGTCAGTGGGACTCGGCATCGAGCTGCCGTTTGAGCAGGGCTTAAACCAGTGGGTGGACCTGGGCATCAACTTCCGTTACTTCTTCGCCCGTAAGACCATGTTCGTCAAGTACGCGCAGGGCTTCATCGTCCTGCCGGGCGGCCTTGGCACTCTCGACGAACTCTTCGAGGCCATGGTCCTGGTACAGACCCGGAAGGTAACATCCTTCCCGATCGTGCTGCTGGGCGTCGACTTCTGGGGCCCGATGATCGATTGGATCAGGGGAACCCTGGTATCTGAGGGCATGGTGTCCGAAAAGGACCTGGACCTCATCCAGGTAGTGGATGATCCTGCGGAAGCGGTGGACCGGGTGCTCCACGAGGGCGTCACCCCCTCACTGAACGGCGAACAGCGCCCGGAGTAGCGAACGCGGCCGGGTCTGGCACGATGGGGTAGTGACTTTTTTCCTGGTCTTCCTCGCCGTGGTGCTGATCGGCGCCGTCCTATGGGCCAGCGCCGGGGGCCGTTCGGGCAAGCCGGGCGGCCGTGCGCTGCCTGCCCTGCTGGACGCCGGTCTTGAACAGCCCCCGGCCAACCTCCCGCCGGTCCTTTTGCCGGCCAATGCTGCGCCCCAGGACGTGGACCGAGTGCGGTTTGCCCTGGGACTGCGGGGCTACCGGATGGACCAGGTGGACCAGGTGCTCGATGAGCTGAGGGACCAGCTTGCGGCCAGCCGGCATGAAGTGGAAACCCTGAAGGCCCGGCTGCAGGCCGTAGAAGAGGCGGGGCCGTCCGCCAGGACCGGAACGCATGCGGAAGCACCGGCGGCTGAGGCCGGCGGGCATACCGGGGAAGATTCCGGGGCAGGGGAGGACCGGGCTTGAGTACCGCCACCCGTCGGGGAACAGGAGTTTCAGCGTCCCTCCAGGCGCTCGCGCTCCGCTCCCGGGAAACGGTCCGCGGCTGGCCCTGGTGGCTGCAGGTCTCGGCCATCTACGTCACGGCACGGCTCATCAGCGCCGGAATTTTTATGGCCGCCGCCCTGCACCAGGGGCTCAACCCCTGGTTTCCGGCCAAGCCCGATTACTGGAACTTCATCAACATCTGGGACGCGCGCTGGTACGGCAGGGTGATCGCCGAGGGCTATCCCACCACCCTTCCCCTTGATGGCGCGGGCAATGTCCAGGAAAATACGTGGGCCTTCTATCCCTTGTACCCGTCCCTGGCAGGGGGGCTCAGCAGGCTGACGGGGTTGGCCCCTGCTGCCTCGCTGACCATTATCGCCATGCTGTCCGGCCTGGCTGCCGCGCTGGTGGTCTACGTGCTCTTCCGGCACAAGGCTGCACACGGACCTTCACTGTGGGCGGTGGCGTTCTTCGCTACTTTCCCTGTGTCCGCGGTGCTCCAGGTGCCGTACGCGGAGCCCTTGTCACTGCTGCTGCTCGCGGCCTCGTTGCTGTTGGTAGTCCGGCGGCAGTACTTGTGGGCCATTCCGGTGGTCGTGGTGCTGTGTCTCTCGCGTCCGGTGGGCGTTCCGTTCGCGGCCATGCTGGGGCTCCTTCTGATCCATGGGCTGGTGCAGCGCTTCCGGGGCCGGGACGCAGATCCGCATTCGGTCCGGGACCTGGCGGCCCTTACCGCCCTCACGGCAGTGGCGTGCCTCTCGGCCCTGGCGTGGCCCGCGGCAGCATGGGCGGCCACGGGGGACATCCAGGCCTACACCAAGACTGAAACGGCGTGGCGGGGCCACGATTTGGTGCTGTTCAAACCCTGGTTCGACACCGGCGTCGACCTCTTCGGCCCGGTGCTCGGAGTGCTGGCGCCTTTTGTTTTTGTGGCGCTCTTCGGTGCGATGCTGGGCCTGCCGCCGGTGGTCCGGCTCGGCGTCGAACTCCGCCTGTGGTGCGCCTGCTACATGGGTTACCTCGTGATGTTCCTCCTCCCGCAGACAAGTACGTTCCGTATGCTGCTGCCGCTTTTCCCGCTGGCGCTGGGCGCCGCGCTCCTCTCCCGGTCCAGGGCTTACCGGGGAACCGTGGTGGTGATGTTCGTGCTGTTGCAGATTGTGTGGATCGTGTGGCTGTGGGCATGGGCGCAGCTGCCCGGTGGCGGGGATTATCCGCCGTAGAAATTCCGGCTTCCGTGCAGGTCAGAGTGCAAATTGGACCCGCCCGCAAATGTCCATCGATTAGCTACGGACGGGTAATTCCGCGATAATGGTAGGTAAGCAAGGACAAAAAGCATTAAGAGTACGTGCAGCACCGGCGGTGTACATCCACTCCGCTGTGGCAGCTTGATCTACATGCGGACACAGCCCACCCGGGCTGATCAGTCCTGGGACTAAATGGAGGGGAATTCCTCATGGCGGCTATGAAACCACGCACCGGCGACGGCCCAATGGAAGTCACCAAGGAGGGCCGCAGCCTGATCATGCGCGTCCCGCTCGAAGGCGGCGGGCGCTTGGTGGTCGAACTGAATGCTGCCGAAGCGGCCAACCTCAAGGAATGCCTGGTCGGCGTCACCGAATAATCGTGCAGGACAGGGTCCGCAAGCCTTCGGGCTGCGGATCCTGTCTTATTTTTTGACTGCTACCAGCAGGCCGTCGCCGGTGGGAAGCATGGCCGAAGCCAGCCTGTCGTCGTCGCGGATGCCCTTCCCCACCTGGCGCAGGACCACAGTGGTGGCCTCACGGCCGGCAGGGTTGGCTACCTTGTCCTTGTCCAGTGCATCATTGATGATCAGCAACCCGGCAGGCTTCAGGAGCCGGATGGCCTGCTCCACGTAACCGGGAAGACCCGGCTTGTCAGCGTCGATGAACACCAGGTCGTAGGCCCTGTCCGTGAGGCGCGGCAGGACATCGCCGGCGCGGCCGGAGATGGTCCGCGTCCGGTTGGCAGGGCTGCCAGCCTCCGAAAAAGCTTCCCGGGCGGCTTTGAGATGTTCGACGTCCACGTCGATTGTGGTGAGGACAGCGTGCGGACCAAGGCCGCGGAGCAGGCATACGCCCGAAACGCCGGCGCCGGTTCCAATCTCCACGGCGGTCTGCGCCTTGGATGACGCTGCCAGCACGGTCAGTACAGCGCCGACGCCCGGCCCGATGGCTGTAACGCCCAGTTCGAAAGACCGCTCCCGCGCCCGCAGCATGACCTCATCCTCAGCGGGCAGATCTTCTGCATAGGACCAGCTGGTGGACTTGTCGGCGCTCATGGATTTTCGCTTTCTGGGCGGCAGGGGAGTGTCCTCTACAGCCTACTGTGTCGCCGGGCAACAGCCGGGGAGGCGGGCTGTTGCGCCCACGGCTGAAGTTTCCCTGCAGTCAGGAAATTCCCAGCCAAGTTTGAAATGATTATTATCCGCTCATCCATAGGGTGGTCGGCGCCGAATCAGCTATGTCACCAGTGTCCGGGCGTTAGCATTCCACGAGGGGAGTGGACGATGTCATCATCAGTTGTGGCACCTGTCCCTGCAGCAAATAATCCCGAGACCGAGTGGGTCCGCCCCACTTGGGAAGAAGTGGTGACCAACCACTCCGCCAAGGTGTACCGGCTGGCCTACCGCCTGACCGGGAACAAGTACGACGCCGAAGACCTCACCCAGGAGGTGTTCGTCCGCGTCTTTCGGTCGCTGGAAAATTTCAAGCCCGGAACGCTGGACGGCTGGCTGCACCGCATCACCACCAACCTCTTCCTTGACCAGGCGCGGCGGAAAACCCGTATCCGGTTTGACGCCCTTGCGGAGGACGCCGAATCGAGGATCCCGGGGCGGGAACCCGGGCCTGAGCAGAGCTTCGAGCTGAACAACCTGGACCTCGACGTCCAGGCCGCGCTCGAAGAACTCCCGCCCGACTTCCGGGCCGCTGTGGTTCTCTGCGACCTTGAAGGTTTGTCCTACGACGAGGTGGCTGTTGCCCTGGGCGTCAAGCTCGGCACTGTGCGCTCCCGCATCCACCGTGGCCGCACGATGCTCCGTGAAAAGCTGGCCCACCGTGACCCGCGGCCGAAGCAGTCGAGGCCCAAACTGTCACTGCCGCGCATTGCCGGCATCCTCTGAACGGCGCATGAGGCCCCAGTTCCCGCTTGGCCGCTCGCATCAGCGCACCGCAAGCCATCTCCAGTCCTGCCGTGAATGCGCTTCTGCCGTGCGCCGGGAGCGCCAGTACCTGGAGCGGCTGCGGGACGCGCCCATTCCGCCGGCAAGTGATGACCTGACCGCCCGGCTTTTGGCCAGGACCCAGGATCTGGCAGCCCAGCCACCAGTAACTGTCCCGCATCGCCCGGCTCCCCGGGCCGCAGTCCGGGTGCTTGCCCTGACGGCCGGGAGCACCGTTGCCGCGGCCGGTGTGCTCGCTGCCGGTGCTTTCGCCGTGGCCGGTGAGCCGCTCCCGGCAGATGTTGCAACAGCGTCCACCCTCGCTCAAATCTCTGCACAAACCCCGGCCGACGGCCGGACCCTGAGTGCCGAACGGCTCTCTGGCCTGCGCTCGGAGGGCTGGGTGTGCCCCGAGCTCAGGGCGATGGGATTCCACCTTGAGTCGGCAAAGGCCATGGTGCTCGAGGGCAGCCCCGCCGTCGAACTGAAGCTCTCCGACGGGACGCACTACGCCACCGTCACTGAACGGCACAACCCCGCTGCCGGCACACCAGGTGATCCAGGTGAGGGACAGCCAGGCCCGCCGTTGCAGATTTTGGGGTCCTCGCCCTGGTCCGCCACCTACCGGACACAGGGCCGCACCTTTACCTATGTTTCCGACCTCCCCGCCGAACAGGCTGACGACGCCGTGCCCATCCTGCGGCGGCTCAGCGAGCAGGCGGGGGAGGGTATTACGGCGGAAGTGCCGGAGGAGCGCCGGGCACGGGACCCCGAGTCGGTGGAGGCGCGCCTGCAGCGTGGCGTGAACAAGATCGTGGCCCTTTTTACCCAGTAAACCGCACAGTTCCCGCCGCTTGCGGACGGGAATCGTCACTGGCAGCCCGGAGAGGGTAATCTTCCTAAAGTGTTTGGAATCAACGGCCCGGAGTTCTTTCTTCTGCTGATCATTGGCGTCCTCGTGATCGGCCCCCAGCGGCTGCCCGAATACACGCAGAAACTGGCCAACCTGGTCAAGGAAGTCCGCCGGATGGCCTCCGGCGCGCGCGAACAGATCAAGGAAGAAGTGGGGATCGACATCGACGATGTCGACTGGAAGAAGTACGACCCCCGCCAGTACGATCCCCGGCGCATCATCAAAGAAGCGCTCTTGGACGATGACACCAAACCCGTCAGTGCCGGTGCGCCTGCTGCTGTTGCGGCTGTCGCCGGGGCTGCTGCCGTAGCGGGGGCTGACACCGCCGCTCCGAAGCGGCCTGAGCGGGTGCTTCAGACACTTCCGGCGGGCGAAGCCGCCCCTTTCGACACAGAAGCCACCTAGCCGGGCAGGTTCAGAAGCCCCTGGCGAGGGGAATCCTCAGCGGGGCTGCAGCCCCAGCTTCATGCCCGCCAGGCCCCGCGGCTTGGCGGCCAGCCTCCCGGCAATGTTCGAAAGCGCTTCCGCTGCCGGTGTTCCGGCCTTGCCGAGGACAATCGGTACCCCAGCGTCGCCGCCCTCCCTCAGCTGGATGTCCAGCGGGATCTGCCCCAGGAGCGGCACGTCGGCGCCGACGGTGGCCGTCAGCCGTTCGGCGAGGACCGCCCCGCCGCCGCTTCCAAACAGTTCCATCCTGCCGCCGTCGGGCATTTCCAGGTAGGACATGTTCTCGATAACGCCGGCCACGGACTGCCCTGTCTGGGTGGCGATGGCGCCGGCCCTTTCGGCGACGTCGGCCGCTGCAGCCTGCGGCGTGGTGACCACCAGGATCTCGGCTTTGGGCAGCAGTTGAGCCACGGAGATGGCAATGTCGCCGGTGCCGGGCGGCAGGTCCAGGAACAGTGCGTCCAGGTCGCCGAAATAGACATCCGTCAAGAACTGTTCGAGGGCCCGGTGCAGCATGGGCCCACGCCAGGCCACGGGTTGGTTGCCGCTGACGAACATCCCGATGGAGATCACCTTCACGCCGTACGCGACCGGGGGAAGGATCATGTCGTCCACGCGGGTGGGCGCCTGGCTGATGCCCATCAGGGCCGGAACGGAGAAGCCGTAGACGTCGGCGTCCACAATACCGACGCGCAGCCCCTGTGCGGCCAGGGCACAGGCGAGGTTGACGGTCACGGAAGACTTTCCCACGCCGCCCTTGCCGCTGGCCACCGCGTAGACCCTGGTGAGGGAGGTGGGCTCGTTAAAGGGGATGCCGCGCTGGCCCCCGGCGCCGCGCAGCAGCTCCTTGAGGGCATTACGCTGTTCCTGCGTCATCACCTTCAGTTCGACGTCGACGGCGGCCACTCCCGGTACTGCCAGCAATGCCTTGGTTGCGTCGGCGGTGATGGTGTCCCGGAGCGGGCAACCGGAGATGGTGAGCAGGACAACCAGGCTGACCTTGCCGTCGTCGGACACGTCAACGGACTCCACCATGCCCAGCTCGGTGATGGGGCGGCGAAGTTCGGGATCGATGACCGTGGCCAGGGCGGCATTGACCGCCCCGGCCAGCGAGGTGTTATTGATGGGTGGGCTCCTTAGCGGTCCTGGGTGGAGTGCCCGGGCTTGACCCGGGGGATCTGCTGGGTACGTGGGTTCCGCTGCCGGTCACGCTGTTCCTTGAGTTTTTCCTTCACCTTGTCCCGGGGTGATTCGTGTTGCCCCTGCCCGGAAGGGTCGTGGGTCCGGAGCTCCTCCTGGGCTTCCAGCACGTCTTCGAGGAGCGAGCGCAGCTCCGCACGGACGTAGTCGCGTGTCGCCACCTCCCGCAACGCGATCCGCAGGGAAGCCAATTCCCGGGTCAGGTACTCGGTGTCTGACAGGTTGCGTTCGGCGCGCTGGCGGTCCTGCTGCAGCGAGACGCGGTCACGGTCATCCTGGCGGTTCTGGGCCAGCAGCAGCAGCGGAGCAGCATAGGACGCCTGCAGGGACAGCATCAGGGTCAGCAGGGTGAAACCCAGATCGCGGGAATCGAACTGCCAGGCCAGCGGTGCCCACGTGTTCCAAACCAGCCAGACGACGACAAAGACCGTCATGTAGACCAGGAACGTTGGCGTGCCCATAAAGCGGGCAAAGCCTTCCGTGGCGTGGCCGAAGGCATCCGGATCCGGGGAGAACTTTGGCAGGATCCGCTGCCGGCCGCTGAGGGGCGTGTCCAGGCTGCCCTTCGCCGCCGCCTTGGCGGGCAGCCGCTGGTTGGGGTTCTTCGGAGCGCTGCTGTCAGCCAATGCGGCCACCAAGCCTTCTTATCGGAGCTTCGCCATCATGGGCGCGCCAGTCATCCGGCAACAGATGATCCAGAACGTCATCAACAGTCACCGCCCCCACAAGCCGGCCAGTGTCGTTGACCACCGGGAGGGAGTTCAGGTTATAGGTAGCCAGGGTCCGTGCCACTTCACTGATGTGGGCCTGGTCGGACAGCGGCTCGAGGTTCTTGTCCACCAGGTTCCCCAGCGGCTCGAACGGCGGGTACCGGAGCAGCTGCTGGATGTGGACGACGCCCAGGAAGCGCCCCGTGGGAGTCTCCAACGGAGGCCTGGTAATAAAAATGGACGAGGCAAGCGCGGGGGAGAGTTCTTCACGGCGAACGTGGGCCAGCGCCTCGGCCACCGTAGCCTCGGGCGGCAGGATGACGGGTACCGGGGTCATCAGGCCGCCGGCGGTGTCCTCGTCGTATTCCAGCAGGCGCCGGACGTCCTCTGCGCCCTCGGGCTCCATCAGCTGGAGCAGTTCCTCTGCCTGGGCGGAGGGGAGCTCGCCGAGGAGGTCGGCGGCGTCGTCGGGGTCCATTTCCTCGAGCACGTCGGCGGCGCGCTGGACGTCAAGGGCGGAGAGGATCTCCACCTGGTCATCCTCAGGCAACTCCTGGAGGACGTCAGCCAGGCGCTCATCCTGCAGCTCGCTGGCCACCTCGAAGCGGCGCTTGTCGCTCATCTCCTGGAGTGCCTCGGCGAAGTCCGCGGGCTTGAGGTCTTCGTGGTTCGCCACGAACTGGGTGGCGGCCTGCGGCTCGGTCCGGGGGCCCTGCAGGGCGTCAGCCCAGTCGATGATGAGGGTTTCGTTACGGCGCAGCCGGCTCAAGGGCGAGAGGGAATGACCCCGGCGGACAAAGAGCTTGCTGACGAACCAGTCGCGGGAGCGGTGCTGGTCCATGGCAATGTCTTCGATGGTGGCATCACCGCTGCCGTCCCGGAGCGTGACACGGCGGTCGAACATCTCGGCGACAACCAGGGTTTCGGCGCCGCGCTGCTCGAAGCGGCGCAGGTTGACGAGGCCGGTGCAGATGACCTGGGTCTGGTCGATGGAGGTGATCCGGGTCATGGGAACGAAGACCCGCTTCTTCCCGGGAACTTCCACCACGATGCCCACCACGTGCGGGGCACCCTGGGTACCGCGGGAGAGCACAACAACATCGCGCAGCCGGCCCAGCCGGTCGCCCAGAGGGTCGAAGACGTCCAGGCCCAGTAGGCGCGCCACGAAGACGCGGGTAGGTGTTGTGCTCACTCCTACAGGCTACCGAGTCTGCTCTCTTTTAGCTGAATTTACAGGCAGCACACATAGACATGGGCAAGAATGGGACTATGGCAAACATTTTTGGTGCTCCCAAGGCTGGCGGGCCGAACGGCGTGGACGAAGCCCGCGCGGTCCCCACAGGCGACACCGTCGGCTCCTACACTTCGTACCTGGACGCGCAGAAGGCTGTGGACTACCTCGCGGACCAGCAGTTTCCGGTCCACATGGTGTCCATCGTGGGCAACGAACTGAAGATGGTGGAGCGGGTCACTGGGCGCCTGAGCTACCCGCGCGTTGCTCTCTCCGGTGCGCTGAGCGGCATGTGGTTCGGCCTCTTTGTGGGCGTTATGCTCTCCTTCTTCGCGCCGTCACCGGGGTACTTCTCGATCCTGACGTCCGTGCTGATGGGTGCGGCGTTCTTTATGCTCTTCGGCATCGTCACCTACGCCATGCAGCGCGGGAAGCGTGACTTCACCTCCACGAGCCAGGTGGTGGCCACCAGCTACGACGTCGTCGTCTCGCCGGAGGCTGCGCACGAGGCGCGCCGGCTGCTGCAGCAGCTGCCGATGACCCGCTCGGACGCGGCGGCGGGCAACGGTCCCTACACGCAGCGCGACTACCAGAACCAGCCGTACCAGCATCCGGGCCAGGGTCCTGCCCGCCCGTCCGGCTGGAATGACCCTTACGGCCAGTCCCCAACTAACCAGTCGTCGGGCTCTTCAGTGCAGGAGAACCCCGCTTACGGGGCGCCCGCCGGGCAGCAGCCCGACGCCGGCGCCCAGCAGCAGCCCGCGCAGGCACCGGCGCGGGCGGTGCGTTACCCCGACCTGCCGGATGGCCGGCCCCAGTACGGCGTCCGGATTCCCCCGCAGCCTGATGCCGAAGGCGGCGAGGCAGCAGAAGGCCAGCAGGGTCCGGCGCCGCACGCTCCGGCGCGGCATTCGGCGGGACAGGCCGACGGCGGGCAGCCTGCAGACCAGCGGCCCGTGGACGATCAGCGGCCGGACGACTTCCGGCAGTAATTGCGGGCAGGCAAGCACAAAGCAAAAGCGGGGCTACCGAAATTTTCGGTGGCCCCGCTTTTTGCTTGTGGCTAGTGTGCGCCCTCCGCTTCGCGGTAGATGCCGGCCATCCAGTTCTCCACGTCTTCCGCCTTGCGCGGCAGGGCGGTGCTCAGGTTCACCGGACCCTCAGCGGTCATCAGGATGTCATCCTCAATGCGCACCCCGATGCCTCGGTAGTCAGCGGGGATGGCCAGGTCCTCTTCCTTGAAGTACAGGCCCGGTTCGATGGTGAACACCATGCCTTCGGTAAGGATGCCGTCAAGGTACAGCTCGCGCTTGGCCTGGGCGCAATCGTGGACATCGAGGCCCAGGTGGTGGCTGGTTCCGTGCGGCATCCAGCGGCGGTGCTGCTGGCCTTCCGGGCTGATCGCCTCTTCGACACTGACCGGCAGGAGCCCCCATTCCGCGAGGCGCTCGGCGAGGACGGTAGTGGCGGCGGTGTGGATGTCGCGGAACCGTGTGCCGGGTTGCGCGGCGGCGAAACCGGCATCTGCGGCGTCCAGCACAGCCTCATACACTTTGCGCTGGACGTCGGAGAATACCCCGGTTGCCGGCAGGGTCCGCGTGATGTCGGCGGTGTACAGTGAATCCGCTTCCACACCGGCGTCCAGCAGCAGGAGCTCGCCGGCGTTGATTCTTCCGGTGTTGCGGGTCCAGTGCAGGACGGTGGCGTTGTTGCCCGAGGCCGCGATGGTGTCGTAGCCCAGCTCGTTGCCCACCTCGCGGGCACGGGCGAAGAAGGCGCCCTCCACGACGCGTTCGCCGCGGACGTGCGTCAGAGCCCGGGGCAGGGCCTTGACAACTTCCTCGAACCCTTCGACGGTGGCGGCGACTGCGAGCTTCATCTGCTCGATCTCCCACTCATCCTTGAGCAGGCGCAGCTCGGAGAGGGCTTCGCTGAGCTTTTCGTCGAGGGCATCGAGGACGGCGAGGTCCAGGTTGTCGGGGTCTTTCGCCGTGTTGTACCGGGCGGTGTCCACGAGGGCGTCGATGTTTTCGTCCACCTTGCGCACCAGGCGGATGGAAATGCCGCCGATCTCAGGGGCGCCCACATTCTTGGTGATGGCCGTTTCGAGCTGGTCGATGTGTGCCGTGGCAAGGCCCAGGCGGGCCTCGAACTCGGCCAGCGTGGGACGCGCGCCGATCCAGAACTCGCCGGAACGGGAGTCGGCGTAGAACTGTTCGGTATCCCGGCCGGCGAGCGGCCGGAAGTAGAGCGTGGCGCGGTGGTTGCCGCCGTCGTCGCCCTTTCCTTCTTCGGCGGGCTCCAGGATCAGGACAGCGTCCGGTTCGTGGTCAAGGCCAAGCCCGGTAAGGTGCGCGAAGCCCGAGTGCGGCCGGAAGCGGTAGTCGCAGTCGTTGGAGCGGACCTTCAGCGGTCCGGCCGGGATGACCAGGCGTTCGCCCTTGAACTGGTCGGAGATCGCCCTGCGCCGGGTTGCGGCGTGGCTGGCAACGGCGTCGCGCGCCGGAAGTTCCTGGCTGGAGGGCGCCCAATTGCTGGCCATAAAGGCCTTGAAGGCGTCGGAACTGGGCCGCTGGGAGCGGTTGTTAACTCGCTCTTCCAAGGGCTGGGAAGCAGAATTTTGGGTGTTATCGGCATCGTTCACGGCACCATCGTCTCACCAGCGCGAAGCCTTGTGCGAATACCCGCATGAACGCGGGAGCGGCGGTCTACTAGGCTGGGGAGGTGAGGATTGACCTGCATGCCCACTCCAATGTTTCCGACGGCACGGAAAAGCCCGCCGACGTGATGGCGTCGGCAGCCCGTGCCGGGCTGGATGTGGTGGCGCTGACCGACCACGATTCCACCTCTGGCTGGGTGGAAGCGTCGGCTGCTGCGGTGGAGCACGGCGTTGCGCTGGTGCCCGGCATGGAGGTTTCGTGCCGGACGGAGCAAGGGATCAGTGTCCACCTGTTGAGCTACCTGCATGACCCCGGACATGCGGGGCTGCTGGAGGAGATCACCAAGGCCAAGGATGCCCGGCAGACCCGCGCCGAGCGGATGGTCACCCTGCTCGCCGAGGACTATCCGCTCACCTGGGACGACGTCATCCATCATGTGGCGCCGGGTGCCACCCTTGGACGGCCGCACATCGCCGACGCGCTCGTGGCCGCAGGTGTGGTGGAGGACCGGTCCGAGGCGTTCGCATCCATCCTCACCTCCCGGTCCCGCTACTTCATCCAGCACTACGCGCCGGACCCGGCCACCGCCGTCGAACTGGTCTGCGCTGCAGGGGGCGTGCCGGTGTTTGCCCATCCGGTGGCTTCCTCCCGGGGCCGCATCGTGGGCGAGCGGGTCTACCAGGAGATGATCGACGCCGGGCTGGCCGGCCTGGAGATCGACCACCGTGACAATCCGGAGGAGGGCCGCGGGTTCCTGCGCCGGCTCGCCGCCAAGCATGACCTGCTGATCACCGGATCATCCGACTACCACGGGACCGGGAAGCCCAACCTGCTCGGGGAAAACCTGACGGAGCCTGAGGTCCTTGCCCGGATCGAAGACATGGCGACCGGGACCGCCGTCGTCCGCCCCTGACCTCCGCCCGCCTTCCCTAACCAGATAGCACTAAGTGTCGTTATGAGCGGTCAAAACGACACTTGCTGCTACCTAATTGGGCGGGAACGAGGTGAACTCGGCGGAGGCACCGAGGCGTTTGGCCATGATGTCGATGGCAGGCTGGTTCTCGTCCACGCACACGAATTTCCGCCCCAGTTTCGCGGAGACGGCGCCCAGCGTGCCGGAACCGGCGAAGAAGTCGAGGCACCAGTCGCCCGGCCGGCTTGAGGCTGCCACTACCCGCCGAACCAGGCCCTCCGGTTTCTGGGTGGGGTAGCCGGTTTTTTCCTTGCCGGTGGGGGAGACGATGGTGTGCCACCAGACATCCGTGGGCAGCTTGCCCAGTTCGCGCTTGGCGGGGGTGACAAGCCCGGGCGCCATGTAGGGTTCCCTGTCCACCTCGGCGCTGTCGAAGTGGTACTTCGCCGGGTTCTTCACATACACCAGGATGTTGTCGTGCTTGGTGGGCCAGCGGTTCTTCGCGCGGGCACCGTAGTCATAGGCCCAGATGATCTCGTTCAGGAAGCATTCCCGCCCGAAGATGGCGTCCAGCATCACCTTGGCATAGTGGACTTCGCGGTAGTCGAGGTGCAGGTACAGCGTGCCGTCCTCGGCCAGCAGGCGCCAGGCCTCCACCAGCCGTGGTTCCAGGAAGGACCAGTAGTCGCTGAATGCGTCGTCGTAGCGGTGCAGGGCGCCCTTGATGGTGTCGTAGGAGCGTCCCTTGAAACCTACACGGTCGCCGGTGCCGCCGGCGTTGGCCACCATGGTGGTTTGCTGGCGCTGCTGGGGCCGGCCGGTGTTGAACGGCGGATCCACGTATATCAGTGTGAAGGCGCCGTCCGGCAGCGACGGGAGGAACTCCGCATTGTCTGCGTGAACCACCAGGCTGCTGCCGTCCGGCGCCCAGACGGTGTCAGTCATAAAGGGTATTAGGCCTCGGTGCTGCCAGGCTGCGCTGCTGTGTCGCTGCCGGCTACTACCTCGCCGTTGCGGCGGCGGGTACGCGTCCGGGAGCGGCGGGCGCGCGAAGGCTGCTCGTCCTCGGTCGCCGTCGAGGTTGCAGCGGGTGCGTCGCCGGCAGCAGCGGGGGCTGCTGCTGAATCGGGGGTACGACGACGGCGCTCGCCGGTGCGGCCCGCGGAGTCACCGCCGGTGCGGCCGCCGTCGCGGTTTCCGCCCCTGTTGTCGCGGCCGCGGCTGGTGCGGTCCCGGCCGTCACGTTCCCGGGAGGGCCCGCTGTCATGGCCGCTACGGCTGTTCTTCTTCCCGGTTTCGCCCAGGTCTTCGAGGACCTCGGCGTCAACGCCGGCGAGGGTGCGCTTGTCACGCGGCAGGCGGCCCTTGGTGCCCGCCGGAATGTCCAGCTCCTCGAAGAGGTGCGGCGAGGAGGAGTAGGTTTCCACGGGCTCCGGGACGCTCAGGCCGAGGGCCTTGTTGATCATGCCCCAGCGGGGCATGTCGTCCCAGTCCACGAAGGTGACGGCGGTGCCCTTGTTGCCGGCACGGCCGGTGCGGCCAACGCGGTGCAGGTAGATCTTTTCGTCTTCAACGCACTGGTAGTTGATCACGTGGGTGACGTCGTCGACGTCGATGCCGCGGGCGGCGACGTCGGTGGCCACCAGGACGTCCACCTTGTTGTTGCGGAAGGCGCGCAGCGCCTGTTCGCGCGCGCCCTGGCCCAGGTCGCCGTGGATGGCGGCGGCGGCGAAGCCGCGGTCCACGAGTTCCTCGGCTACCTTCGCGGCCGTGCGCTTGGTCTTGGTGAAGATGATGGTGCGGCCCCGGCCCCGGGCCTGCAGGATGCGGGCGACAACTTCGATCTTGTCCATGCTGTGCGCACGGTAGATGAGCTGGCGGATGTCGCGCTTGGTGAGGCCCTCGTCGTCGGGATCTGCGGCGCGGATGTGCGTGGGCTGCGTCATGTAGCGGCGGGCCATGGCGATGACCGGGCCGGGCATGGTGGCGGAGAACAGCAGGGTCTGGCGGACGGCCGGGGTGCCGGCGATGAGGGTTTCGACATCGGGCAGGAAGCCGAGGTCGAGCATTTCGTCGGCCTCGTCGAGGATGACCATCTTGACGTTTTTGAGCACGAGGTGCTTCTGCTTGTAGAGGTCGATCAGGCGGCCGGGGGTACCGACCACAACCTCGACGCCCTTCGTCAATGCCTCTACCTGGGGCTCGTAGGCGCGGCCGCCGTAGATGGTGGCGATGCGGGCGTTGCGTTTCCGGGACGCCGTCTGCAGGTCGTTGGCCACCTGCACCGCGAGTTCACGGGTGGGCACGATGACCAGGGCCTGCGGGGCGCCGGGGACGGCCAGCTTCTCGTAGCCGGGGTCGTCCTGCCCCACTACGCGCTGGAGGGCGGGGATGCCGAAGCCCAGGGTCTTGCCGGTACCGGTCTTGGCCTGGCCAATGATGTCGTGGCCGGACAGGGCAACCGGCAGGGTCATGGCCTGGATGGGGAAGGGGTGGGTGATCCCGGCGTCGGCCAGGGATTCCACGATGTCGGCCCGGACGTTGTAGTCCGCGAAGGATTTCTCCTCGATCTCGTGGGGCTTCTCGTCCGAGATGATGGTTTCTTCGGGCTCGAGAACTTCAGTGCCGGACTCGTCGGTCAGAAGCTGGTGGGTATGCAATTCACTCACGGTGGAGTTTCCTTATTCATTTGGGCAATGGCGCTGCCTGCTCAACGGGCCGGCCGCAAGGCTGTTCCGGAGCACGCTCGGGCGCACACGCAATTCCAGTGGAAGCCGATCGCGGGCTATCTAAATGCTGGCACTGGTGACCAACGGGTGTATCTCAAGATCGCGTAGGGGCGGGCTTGTTGGTTTCAAATCAAGGAAATCAACGACCGGGCATCCATTTCTACTCCTTCAGTCTAGCCGCAGACACCCCAATTCCCGGCTTTTGCAGCCCGGTGGCCCTACTGCGCCACTACTCCACGAGCTCGAAATGGACTTCCCTCGTCGCGATATCCGAGGAGACCAGGCGGACCCGGACCTTGGTTCCGGACTCCAGTTCGCCGGCGCACCGGGCAGTCACGGCGGGGTCAGCGATCTGGATAATCCCCGAACCGCCGTTGCCGTTGCCGTTCTTCCCGTTGCCGTTGCCGTTGCCGTTTTTGCCGTTCTCTTTTTGCGGTTTTGACCCGGAGATCACGATCGCCTCGAATTCCTGCCCGATGTGGTTGACCAGCAGGGCCGCCTCCACGGTATCCAGGGCCATGCGCTCCATCCGTGACGCGAGCTGGTCGGATCCGGCCATGATCTCGGGCAGGGTTGGAAGGGCGTCCCGCGCCCACCCCGGCACGTGGCCGCCGTTGCTCAAGGCCTCGCAGATCACCAGCACAAAGCGGTCCACCAGGCGGCGCAGCGGCGCGGTGGTGTGGGCATAGGCGGCGCCGATGGCCGACTGGTCAGCGTCCTCCGGCACGGAGCCGTCAAAGGCGGTGTAGGCGGCGCCCCTGAACAGCATGCCGGCCGAGTGCATGATGGCCAGCTGGCGGGGTTCGGTGGGGTCCAGGCTGCGCAGGTATTCGCCGTAACTGACTTCGCCGTCCCAGGGCTTGCCAAGAGCCTCGGTCTGCAGCCGGAAGTGGTTCAGGGAGCGCTCATCCGGGGCCGGCATGGTCCGCAGGATGCCCACCTTCCCTGCCAGCATGAGCTGAGCCGCCGCCATCCCTGTCATGAGGGATATTTGGGCGTTCCAGTCCTCCACCGGAAGCTGGGGAGCGGCGGCAATCCGGTAGCCGCCGTCGGGAAGCTGGACAATCTCCTGTTCCGGCATGTTCAGGCTCGCACCGCCGCGGACCCGTTCCAGTTCCACGCGCTTGAGCCCCACCTCTTTAAGGAGCTGCAGTACGGGCGGGGCGGTGCCGGCGTCGAGCTCAGCCTGCACCCCTTTGTAGCTGAGCTTCGCGCGGCTGCGCATCGTGGCCCGTTTCACCGTCACCGACTTCACCTCGGCGGCGCTGTCCAGGCGGAAGTCCCAGACAAAGGCAGAACAGTCCTGGCCGGGGAGGAGGCTGCCGGCCTCTTCGCTGATCACCTCCGGATGCAGCGGGATCCGCCCATCGGGAGCATAGAAGGTCTGGCCCCGCCGTCGCGTTTCCGCGTCCAGGGGCCCGCCGGGGTTCACAAAGGCGGGGACATCCGCGATCGCGTACAGCACGTGGTAGCCGTCGTCTTCGGCTTCAATAAACAGCGCCTGGTCCAAGTCCGTGGACGACGCCGGATCGATGGTGATGAAGTCGACGCCGGTGAGGTCCTGGTCAGGGAGCTGCAGGGACTCAACTGCCGCTTTCGCGTCAGCCACCGCCTCCTCAGGGTAGGTGCCGGGCAGCTCAAGCTCGGTCCGCAGGGCGCCCAGAGCATCCTCGAGCGCGTTCGTGTGCTCGTGGACGTTGGGACCCAGCCGATGGTGTGACACGAAAATCAGCCTAGCCCGAATTCTCGCCATAGTGCAGGCGCCGGGCCCGGAGTGCCGTGGTGACCGTCGCCCCGGGTTCCGCTCCTTCGGAGATGGGAGTCGTCAGGAATTGGGGGCGTCCAGGGCGGCGAGCAGCGACGCCGCGGCGGCTGCGGTATCGCTGGCTTCAGTAATGGCGCGGACCACCACAATCCGGCGGGCGCCCGCTTCCACCACCTGCTCCACGTTGCTCTGGTCGATGCCGCCGATCGCAAACCAGGGAACACCGCCGTCGGGCTGTCCATCCAGCCCTGAGCGCGCAGCTTCGGCGGCATATCGCACCAGCTCGAGCCCGACGGCTGCCCGCCCGGGCTTGGTGGGGGTTGCCCAGACGGGGCCGACGCAGAAGTAGTCCAGCCCGGCGGGGGCCGCGGCGGCAGCGAGGGCGGCGTCCACCTGCACCGGGGTGTGGCTGGAAAGGCCAATGGCGGCGTTGCCGTTGAGCAAGGTTCGCGCAGCGTCCAGGGGCAGGTCTTTTTGGCCGATGTGGAATACCGGCGCGCCGGACAGTATAGCGATGTCCGCCCTGTCGTTGACCGCCCACAGCCGGCCGTGCCGTTCTGCCGCCTCCTTGAGGACGGCCAGGAGCTCCAGCTCCTCGGCTGCCTCGATGGACTTGTCCCTGAGCTGGATGATGTCCACCCCGCCGGCAAACGCCGCATCCACGAACTGGCCGAAGTCGCCGCGGTCCCTGCGGGAGTCCGTGCAGAGGTAGAGACGGGCAGCGCTGAGGCCGTTGCTGACCTTGGCACTGCTGAGGACGTCGGTGCCGGCGGCAGGGGTTCGGGACACATTCATGGTGAAAAGCCTAGTTCCTCTACACTGGCCTCGTACTGCGGGAGCCCGCGGCAGCTGTCACAAAGCGCCGGGCTGAGAGGGCGTGAGAGCCGACCGCTTGACCTGATCCGGTTAATGCCGGCGTAGGGAAGGAGACACATGCGCGTACCATCTGACGGCCTTTCAGGCAGCCCGCCCAGGCTCGCTGACGGCATCATCCAGGCCGATGTAGCAGTAATCGGTGGCGGAGTCATCGGCCACAGCATCGCCTGGGAGGCGAGGCGCTCCGGCCGCACAGTGGTGGTCATCGACGACGCACCGGGTACGGGTGCCAGCTGGGCTGCCGCCGGGATGCTGGCTCCGGTGAGCGAGCTGCACTACCAGGAGGAGGATCTCCTGGCATTCATGCTGGACGCCTCGGCCCGCTGGCCGGCTTTCGCCGCCGGCCTTGCGGCTGCGTCAGGGGCAGATCCGGGATACATCACGACGCCGACCCTCGCCGTGGGTGCCGACGCCGCCGATCGCCGGGCCTTTATGGACCTCCGGGCAGTCCAGCAGGCAAACGGCCTCTCCGTTGACCTGCTTACCGTCCGCGAAGCACGGAAGCGGGAGCCCCTGCTCAGCCCCGGGATTGCCTGCGCGCTGGACACCCCGGCAGACCACCAGGTGGATCCGCGGCTGCTGGTGGCCTGCCTCCAGGCCGCCCTGGCAGGCGACGGCACGGGGGACGAAGGCGGGATCAAGAGCGGAGCCGCAGGACGCGGCACTCCAGCAGCTGGCGCCGTCGACGATTACGCGGTCCTGGCCCGGGCGGCCGGGCTGTTGTGGCAGGACGGAGCTGTGGCCGGCGTAGGCCTGGCGGGCGGGGGAACTGTGCTGGCCGCCGAAACGGTGGTGGCGAACGGGCTGCACGCGGCAGCACTGGAAGCACTGCCCGAAAACCTGTACCTGCCGTTGCGGCCCGTCCACGGGGACATCCTGCGCCTTACAGTTCCGCGGCACCTGCAGCCCCTGGTGACCTCCACCGTCCGCGGGCTGGTGCACGGCGTTCCGGTCTACATCGTGCCACGCCGGGACGGGACGGTGGTGATCGGGGCGACCCAGCGTGAGGATGCGCCTTCGGCCATGGATGCCGTTTCCGCCGGGGGCGTGTACCGGCTCCTCCGCGATGCGCAGGTGCTGGTTCCCGCCGTCGCCGAACTCGAACTGCTGGAATCCACGGCCCGGGCCCGCCCCGGAACTCCGGACAACGCGCCGCTGCTGGGGCGGGTTCCCGTGGCTGGTGCGGAAGCTGGGCGGGAACCCGGGCACCACATTGCCGGCCTCATCATCGCCACCGGGTTCTTCCGCCACGGAGTCCTGCTGGCGCCGGCGGCCGCCGCGGTCTGCCGGGAACTTCTGGACGGGCATCAGGACCCCCGCTGGGCTGTCTTCAACCCGGGCCGCTTTTCCGCCAAGCCAGGTGCCCGCACTCCTGCCCGCCTGCTCAACACACCGCCCATTAAGGAAACAGCATGAACATCACCTTGAACGGAACCCGGCACGTTGTGCCCGAGGGTGCCTCCATCACCGTGCTCGTCAGCCAGGTCACCGGGCGCCCCCTCGCTGCCAGCGGCCAGGCTGCTGACGGCCGGAAACTTGGCATGGCCGTGGCGCACAATTCACAGGTAGTGCCGCGCAGCCAGTGGTTTGCCACTGCGCTCGCGGACGGCGACGAAGTCGAGCTCGTCACGGCAGTGCAGGGAGGCTGACACCATGACCGAAACCATCACCACCACAAGCCTGGCCGGCCACGACGATCCGCTGGTGATTGACGGCGTCGCACTGACTTCCCGGCTCATCATGGGCACCGGCGGCGCGCCCAGCCTGGACGGCCTGGGGGCAGCCCTCCTGGCGTCAGGCACGGGACTGACCACGGTGGCCATGCGGCGGTATTCCACCGCGGAAACGGGCTCACTCTTCCATCTGCTCGTGGACCACGGCATCCGCGTGCTGCCCAACACGGCAGGCTGCTTCACGGCGCGGGACGCCGTGCTGACCGCCGAACTGGCCCGTGAGGCGCTGGAAACCGACTGGGTGAAGCTTGAAGTCATCGCCGACGAACAGACTTTGTTGCCGGACGCCGTCGAACTGGTGGACGCTACGGAACAACTCGTCAACAGGGGCTTCAAGGTCTTCGCATACACCAACGACGATCCCGTCCTGGCGCTGCGGCTCGAGAACCTCGGGGCCACCGCAGTGATGCCCCTCGGGGCGCCCATCGGCACCGGACTTGGCATCCTGAACCCGCACAACATCGAGCTGATCGTGTCCCGCGCCGCAGTTCCGGTGGTTCTGGACGCCGGCATCGGCACTGCCTCGGACGCGGCCCTGGCCATGGAGCTGGGGTGCGACGCCGTGCTGCTGGCCACTGCCGTGACCCGCGCCCAAAATCCTGCCCTGATGGGGGAGGCCTTCAAACACGCGGTGATCGCCGGTAGGCTGGCGAAAGCGGCCGGCAGGATCCCGCGCCGCGAACACGCACTGGCGTCGTCGG
Source organism: Arthrobacter sp. ZGTC412 (assembly GCF_002929215.1). Classification (GTDB taxonomy): domain Bacteria; phylum Actinomycetota; class Actinomycetes; order Actinomycetales; family Micrococcaceae; genus Arthrobacter. The sequence goes on along the minus strand of NZ_PJII01000001.1, from coordinate 341,586 downwards.
CCATGGAGGGCCGGGCCGAGTTCCTGTAGCCCGCTCCCGCTGCCGCGGACGCCGACCATCAGGCGAGGAGCAGCTATGGCCGGCAAGGACGTTCTTTCTCCCGAGCGGCTCGAGGACGCGTTGGCTGTCCTGCCGGACTGGCGGTACCGCGGGGGTGCGCTGGTGACCGTGTACAAGCTGCCGACGGCGGCTGCCGCACTCGAGCTGATTGCCGCCGTCGGGCGCCTCGCCGAGGAACATAACCACCATCCTGACCTGGACTGGCGGTACAACCGGGTATTCCTCCGCTACACCTCCCACGACGCCGGGGGAGAGGTCACTGCCCGCGACGTGGGCGCGGCCGAAGCAGTGCGTGAAGCTGCAGCCGCGCTCCAGGCAGTTCCTGAGCCGGAGAGGCACCCTGCCAGCTCTTAACTGCCTGTGACCACCGCCCTGGGGCAGTGGTCACAGTAGTAGTTCGGCTAGAGCTTCAGGGCCTGAGTAAGCCGTTCCAGGTCATGCCTGGCCCTTGTGCGGCCCAGGTAGAGGACCACAGCAACCGCCGCGGCCGCCCCCAGAACCATGGGCAGGACCCACGGAAGCCACGTCATTCCCGGCCGGTAGCCAAAGCCCGCAGCCATCAGGATGATCCAACTGACAGCTCCGACACCCACGCTAACGGCTGCGGGAAGGACTACTCCGTATTTTGTGTGCCGCTTGTCGTTGGCCCAGACGATAAAACCTGCGGCGGCCGTCACCAGCACCACGATGGTCAGCGAAAGCATGGCTCTCCTTGGAATGCCCGCCCTTCAGCGGTGCCTGGGGCTAGAACTGGCCGAAACCTACGCGACGGACCTCTTCGGCGCCAATTTCCACATACGCCAGTGCCTTGCCGGGAACAATGATCAGGCGTCCTTTGTCATCCTTCAGACGCAGTTCGCCGCCGTTGCTGATAGCTTCCTGGACGACCTTGGCCACTGAGTCTGCATCATCATTTGACTCCAGGACAATTTCGCGGCCAACGTTCTGAACGCCGATCTTAATTTCCACAGGGGGCCTCCCAGCCGGTTCACGTTTCTCGGGTTATGTCTTATTTGTAGTCTAGGACTCTTTGGGGAAGCGAGAGATTCCGCGCCAAGCTAAACGGTAGATGAGGTCGCTGGCCACATTGAGGTCCAGGTTCCCGTCGGTTTCAAGCCAGTACCGGGCACTGACCTGCGCCATCCCGGCAAGCCCGCGGCCCAGCAGCTCTGCCTCCAGGTGGGGAAGCTTGGTGTCCTCGGCGATGACGCGTGCTATGGCATCGGCAAACGTCCGGTTAAAGGTCTCCAGCCGCGCGCTGACATCAGGATCGTTGATGAGGTCGGATTCGAAGACGAGCCGGTGGGCCTGGTCATCGTTGGCGATGAACTGGAAATAGGCCCGCATAACGGCCTGCACACGTTCATCATTGTCCGTGGTGGAGTTCAGCGCCCCCAGCATCAGATCGGTGAGGGACGCCAGATGGCTTTCGAGCAGGGCAAGGTACAGTTCCCGCTTCGAGGGGAAGTGCTGGTACAGGACTGGTTTGCTGACGTGCGCCGTCTCGGCGATTTCGTCCATTGCTGCGCCGTGGTAGCCGTTGGCCACGAAGACTTCCTGTGCCGCGGAAAGGAGCTGTGCGCGTCGCTCGTCCCTGGGAAGCCGGGCGGACCGTTGCCCGGCGGGGCGCGGGGCGGTTTGCGGTTCGGCTGCGGACGGGCGGTCAGCCCGTGCTTCATGGACCACAGTTGTCCTTCTTTCCCTTGCAGTTACCCCCACTCTACTTCGGGGTAATATGACCCGGCGGTATCCCGGGGCATACATTGAAGTATGGCTTCGACATTCACCGCAAATGTTTCGACTGTTTCACTGGATCCGCTGGTTGAACCGGCAGGTGAGCTCACTCCCGACGAGGTGGAACGCTACTCGCGGCACCTCATCATTCCGGAAATCGGCGCGCTGGGGCAGCGGCGGCTCAAGAACGCGAAGGTTCTGGTCATCGGTGCCGGCGGGCTCGGTTCTCCAGCTCTGCTCTACCTTGCTGCCGCCGGGGTGGGAACGCTGGGAATCATCGACGACGACGCTGTTGACCTCAGCAACCTGCAGCGCCAGGTCATCCACGGGGTGGCCGACGTGGGCCGGCAGAAGATTGAGTCTGCGCGGGATGCCATCGCCGCCCTCAACCCGCTGGTGGACGTCCGGCTGCATGACGTGCGACTTGGCGCCTCCAACGCTTTGGAGCTGTTCGCCGACTACGACCTGATCCTGGACGGCGCGGACAACTTTGCCACCCGCTACCTCGTGAACGACGCCGCCGCGATCCTGGGCAAGCCCTACGTCTGGGGGTCCATCTTCCGTTTCGACGGGCAGGTGAGTGTCTTCTGGGAGAAGCACGGGCCCACGTACCGCGACCTTTACCCTGAGGCGCCGCCCGCAGGCTCTGTTCCCTCGTGCGGCGAGGGCGGCGTCTTCGGCATGCTCTGCGCAGCGGTGGGGTCGCTGATGGTGACTGAGGCAGTGAAGCTGATTACCGGCGTCGGACGTTCCCTGCTGGGCCGCGTGGCACTGTTCGACGCCCTTGGCGGCAGCTGGCGCGAAATCCGTGTCTCCAAGGACCCCGCAGCGGAGCGCATCACGGAGCTGACGGACTACGAGGCGTTCTGCGGCATCACGCCGGCGGCGCAGGCGGACACGGAACACACCGTTACCGCCACCCAGCTGGCCACCATGCTCGCGTCGCGCAATGCCGGCCTGAAGGACTTTGAGCTGGTGGATGTGCGGGAGTCCGGCGAATACGACATCGTTCGGATCGACGGCGCCGTGCTCATCCCGCAGGGACGGATCCTTGCCGGCGAGGCGTGGCAGGAGCTGCCGCAGGACCGGGACATCGTGTTCCTCTGCAAGGCCGGGACCAGGTCCGCGAATGTGCTGGCCGCAGCGCAGAAGGCCGGTTATCAGCGGGTCAGCCACCTCGACGGCGGGATCCTCGCCTGGGTGCGTGACGTGGAGCCCAACAAACCCGTCTACTGAGGCCGTTGCGCTATCACTTGGAGTCCCCAAAAGGGCTTCATGGGGACCAAAAGTGATGGCGCAACCGGGGGTGGTAGGGCTGGTCAGGCGCTTTCGAGGCCGCTGTGGTCCACCGGGCATTCAGCCTGCGGAACTGCTCGGGCTGCCGGCTGCTCCACGGTGATGCCGTAGAGGGCCTCAAGGGCGGCGACGTACTCGTCCTGCTGGCCGTTGGCGGCCAGCTCGCGGGCGCGCACCGTGGGGACGTGCAGCAGTTGCTTGACCATTCGCCGGAGTGCGAACTCCACTTCCTCAGCCGCGGCGGTGCAGCCGTGCCGGGCACGGACCTTTTCCATCTCCGCGTCCAGGACGTTCATGGTGTGCCGCCGCAGTGCAACGATCGCGGAATCCACGGAACGGGCCTCCCGTTCCTGCTCAAAGGCCTTGGCAGCGCCGCTGACAATGCCGCTTGCCTGGGTGAGCGATTCAGCCTGTTCCTGCGGTGCGGCCAGGCGCACGGACTCCAGGGTCAGCAGCTCAACGCCGTCCAACTCGCCCACGCCGGGGTCGAAATCATGGGTCAGGGCGAGGTCGATGGCAATCAGCGGCTGCGGCGAATTCGCTCGCACCAAGGCGAGTTCGTCGGCCTCGACGCGGGTGTCAGAACCACTGCAGCCAATCATCACGTCAGCGGCAGCGACGGCGGGGCGGAGCGACTCGGCGTCGAGGGCCGTGCCACCGCGGGTGGCCACAAAGCCTTCGGCGCGGCCGGATGAGGAGAAGACGGAAATATCGGTGCAGCCACGCTCGCGCAGCAGGGCCATCGTGGCACCGGCGTAGGCTCCGGTACCAAAGACCACCACGTTCTTGGCGGACCAGTCCGGGTTCTCGGAAAGGTCAGTTGCCAGATCCAGGGCTACGGAAACGATGGAGAGCCCCCTTGATCCGAGGGCAGTCTGGGCACCGACGTCCTTGGCGGTCTTGGACGCGGCCTGGAACAGCCGGACCAGCCCGGAGCTGGCGGTTCCTTCGTGCTGTGCGGTGATGAGTGCCCGGCGTACCTGGCCGGCAATTTCGCGCTCTCCAACCACTGCGGAGTCCAGCCCGGCACTGACGGCGAAGAGGTGCTGGCTTACTTCAGGGCCGGTGCGGGTGCTGAAGGAGCGGGAGACGAGCGGTTCGCTCAGTCCGCTGACTTCGCTGATCTGTGAGACCAGGGCAGCGCGGGCGGCCTCGACATCGTCGGGCTGGGAGGCTTCGCCGTAAATTTCGTACCGGTTGCAGGTGGCAAGGACCACCGCACCCGTCACTGCCGGCGATCCGGAGAGAGCGGATGTGGCGATCCCGGAAGCACCGTTGCTCAACTGAGCAACGGTCTCAAGATCGATGTCGGCGTGTGTAGCCACCAATGAGAAAAGAACCACAGCAGGTCAATCATAGCTTTTTCGTTCCTCGGTAGAACAACTGTCCGGCGCCGAAGCGGGCGGCCTGCGCTGTGATTCCTGCCACGGCGTGGGCAGGTGCCCCTCGCGTGACAGCCTGTCGTTATCTTTTACTGCTGTTTTTGGGCACAATCGAAGGCATGACTTCCAGCCCTGCCACGTCCGCTGCCGGCGCCCTTGCTGCAGGCCATCCACTGGTGGATGGCCGCACCGCAGACTCGCCGCTGATCACGGCCTACCGGGGTGGGAAGCCATCCCGCCGCCCCGTCTGGTTCATGCGGCAGGCCGGGCGCTCCCTTCCTGAGTACCTCAAGGTCCGTGAAGGCATCGCCATGCTGGACTCCTGCCTGCGGCCGGAGCTTGCTTCGGAGATCACACTCCAGCCGGTCCGCCGCCACGACGTGGACGCAGGCATCTTCTTTTCCGACATCGTTATCCCGTTGAAGCTGGCAGGCGTCGGCGTCGACATCGTGCCCGGGGTAGGTCCGGTCCTGGACAAGCCCGTGCGGACCGCCGCCGACGTTGCCGCCCTGCCGCAGCTGACCTGGGAGGCGCTTGAACCCATCCGAGAAGCGGTCCGCCTCACGGTGGCCGAACTCGGGAGCACCCCGCTGATTGGCTTCGCCGGGGCTCCCTTCACCCTCGCGGCCTACATGGTGGAGGGCAAGCCGTCCCGCGACCACCTCGGGCCCCGCACCATGATGCACGCAGACCCGGAGACCTGGCGTGCCCTCGCCAACTGGGCAGCCGACGCGTCCGGCATGTTCCTGCAGGCCCAGCTGCAGGCCGGCGCCTCTGCGGGGCAGCTGTTCGACTCGTGGGCAGGCTCCCTGGGCCTGGCCGACTACAAAAATTTCGTGGCTCCGGCATCCACGCGTGCCCTTGACCACGTGCGGCACCTGGGCGCGCCGCTCATCCACTTCGGCACCGGCACCTCCGAGCTTCTTGTCGCCATGCGGGACGTAGGCGTGGACGTGGTGGGTGTTGACTATCGCCTGCCGCTGGACGAGGCCAACCGCAGGCTGGGCGGATCGGTCCCGCTGCAGGGCAACATCGACCCGGCCCTCCTCTCCGCCCCCTGGGCAATCCTGGAAGCCCACGTCCGCTCGGTTATCGAAGCCGGAGCAGCCGCACCCGGACACGTCCTCAACCTTGGCCACGGCGTTCCCCCCGAGACCGACCCCGCCGTCCTCACCCGGGTTGTAGAGCTCATCCACTCCATCTCGCCGGAGTAGCGGTGGCGACTCACCCGGCTGGTGCCCAATCCGCGCTGGTGCTGGGCGGCGGGATCTCAGGTCTCCTCTCCGCGCGGGAGCTGGCCGCCGCCGGGCACCGGGTCACAGTCCTGGAGGCCAGCGTGGAGTGGGGCGGCTGCGTGGGCAGCCATGTTGTAGCGGGCCTCACACTGGACAGCGGCGCCGAGTCGTTCGCCACCCGGTCCGACGCCGTCGCGAACCTCGCCGGGGAACTGGGCCTTTCGGACAGGATTGTTGCGCCGCGGCCCGGCGGCGCCTGGGTCCAGCTCCCGGACGGTCCGCGCGAACTTCCCAAGACCGGCGTTTTGGGGATTCCGGCCAACCCCTGGGACCCCGAAGTCCGCCGGTCCCTGGGCCTGCTTGGCTCGCTCCGCGCTTCCCTGGACAGGGTCCTGCCTGCGTCCATCGGCACGGCCGCGGACGTTGTCAGTGTGTCCGCGCTTGTCAGGGCACGCATGGGACGGCGGGTTTTGGAGCGGCTGGTAGAGCCCGTTGTGGGCGGCGTCCACTCCGCTGATCCGAAACTTCTCGACGTCGACATGGTGGCCCCCGGGCTCCGCGCCGGACTCCGGCAGCATGGTTCCCTGGCCGCGGCCGTGGCTTCCCAACGGCGCAACAGCAGCGGTCCGGCCAAGGCTGGCGCCGCCGTCGCGGGCCTGGAAGGTGGCATGCACACCCTGGTTGGCGCCCTGGTCAGCGACCTCCGCCGTCGGGGCGTGACACTCCTGCCCGGCACGCGCGCAACGTCCGTCTCCCGGACTTCCGAAGGGTGGCGCGTAGGCGCCGGGGAAAAAACGTACGACGCCGGGCTGCTGGCGGTGGCAGTGGAGGGTCCGGCCGCCGTCGGACTGCTGGAAAAAGCAGTCCCGGCCATTGCTGGGAAGCAACCGGTCCCGGGGCCCGACGTGCAGCTCGTCACCCTGATCCTGGACAAGCCCGAACTGGACCGCCGTCCCCGCGGCACCGGCATCCTCGTTGCACCGCAAACTCCCGGCGTCCAGGCAAAGGCCCTGACGCACGCCACCGGCAAGTGGGATTGGCTGGCGGCCGCCGCAGGTTCCGGACGGCATGTCATCCGGCTCTCCTACGGCCGCGTTGACGGCGCCGGCAACCAGCCCGGTGGGCCGGATACTGACGATGAGCTCCTGGCAGCGTCGCTTCGCGATGCATCGGCCCTGCTGGACGTTGGCATCAGCCGGCAGGACGTTGTGGAGTGGGACGTTGTCCGGTGGCGCGGCTCCCTGCCTTTTGCGGCCGTCGGACACCGTGCCAAAGTGACGGCAATCCGGGAAGCGTGCAACGCGGCTGGTGATCTCGCCGTGGTGGGTGGCTGGGTGGCCGGGAACGGACTCGCCGCAGTGGTGTCCGACACGGTGACGCAAATCCGGAATCTGACCAGCTGAGCGTCGTCGCTGGTCAGCGGGACAGCAGTGTAAAACGTTGCTGTTCCGGGCTGTCGTTCCACACTTCAGTGGTTTTCAAATCGGCTGGCCAAATGGTTAGTGTCGATGACTATGGTTCACAACAGGCCCGAGCTTTCCATGTCCCGGACCGGTACCAATGGGGGAATCCGACGCGGCGCAGCAGCCGCTGCAATCGGAGCGGTACTGGTTCTAGCCACAGGCGTCCCGGCGTCCCAAGCCACCGAGGGATCGCCCGACCCCGGTGACCCCGCGGTCCCTGCCGTGGACACACAATCCCTCCCGGTGGTGGCCCAGCTAAAGGGCCAGTCTGCTGCATTGCGCGAGGACGCGCCCGGCCGGAACCGCGAAGGGAAGAACGTCAACAAGGGTCCTTCAGGCAAGGGTAAGGATTCCCCGCCTGCCAGTCCAGGCCCAATTGCTTCTCCTTCCGCGTCCGCGGTTCCCTCAGCCCTTCGGCCGGCCGTGACGGCTACGGAGAAGCCGGCCCCAATGCCTGCGCCCACTGCCACGGCATCCCCGGTTCCGACCTCCAGCGCCCCGGCATCCAGCGCCCCCTCATCCAGCGCTCCGGCAGCCAGCCGCCCACCGGCGTCTGCCCCCTCATCCAGCCACCCAGCGGCGTCTGCCCCGGCAACCTCCGCTCCCGCGTCGTCGGGGACTGCGCCTGGCACTGCGCCCTCAGTCCCCGCTGCCGTGCCGGAAACGCCTGCCGCCGGGGCCCCCGGCACCCCTGCAACCCCGGACGTGGCCGCAGAGTCAGGCGGGACGACGCCGGCACAGCCTGCCTCGCCCGAATCAGCCGTGGCCGGTGACCTCCCCGTAACGGGAAAGGACCAGCCCGCGGCCGATGCCGCGGCAGGTGAACCTACCGCGCCCGGGACGGCTCCGGTTGGCGGACAGGCAGCATACGTGCCGATTTACTCTGTGCCGCAGACCCGGGCAGGGTGGACGCCGTACACCGCCGCCATCCCTGGCAACCCTGTCCGCAGCAGCGCGACGCTCAAAGCGCAGCCGGAACCGAAAAGTGCCCTGGTGTGGCTTGGCTCCGGGCTGGTAGGGGTTGCCGGTGCTGCCGGACTGGTCTTCTTCCGTCTGCGGAATCCCTAGTCCGGCTTCCGGAGCGCGGGAAAACTGACACTGCTGTGACATTGAGCACTTCTACGCGCCGTAGAACTCGCTGGTTTCGACTTGACGGGTACGAAGGGGCAAACTTGTAACCATGAGCCACACTTCTGCCGAATCTGTCACTAAAACCGAAGAATCAGTCGAGCAGTTTTTCACCCTTTGGACGGTTTTCAAGCGTTCCGAGGCGCTGATCCGCAGTGCAGATGCTGCCGCCGACTTCGAGGCCCTGCTTGAACGTCTCGCCCAGGCCGGTGTCACTCACCGCGGCAGCTACGACGTTTCCGCGATGCGCGCAGATGCTGACGTGATGGTGTGGCTCCACGGCCCCAAGCCGGAAGCGCTGCAGCAGGCCATCCGCGATATCCGCCGCAGCACCCTCTTTGCCGGAACCGACATCGTCTGGTCCGCCATGGGCGTGCACCGTGAGGCCGAGTTTGCCAAGAACCACACCCCCGCGTACTCCCGGGGCGTCGCACCGGCCGAGTGGCTGTGCGTCTACCCGTTCGTGCGCTCCTACGAGTGGTACATCCTGCCCGACGCCGAGCGCGGCAAGATGCTCCGTGATCATGGCCTGCTGGGCCGAGACTTCCCGCAGGTCATTTCCAACACAGTTTCTTCCTTTGCCCTGGGCGACTGGGAATGGATCCTGGGACTGGAGGCGCCGGAGCTCGTGGACCTGGTGGACCTGATGCGCCACCTGCGCGCCACGGAAGCACGCAACCACGTCCGGGAGGAGATCCCCTTCTACACCGGACGCCGCATTTCTCCGGCAGAAGTTGCAGAGGTGCTGGCATGAGCCCCCTCGAGGCACGGGACCCGGCAGAACTTACCGCCGTGAATCCCGTTACTGAGGCCGGCCGGATGGCTCCGAAGAACTACGACGCCGTCCTCCTCGCTTCCTTCGGCGGGCCGGAAGGGCAGGAGGACGTCATTCCGTTCCTCCGCAACGTCACGCGCGGCCGCGGCATCCCGGACGAACGGCTCGAGGAAGTTTCGCACCACTACCGCGCCAACGGCGGCATCAGCCCCATTAACCAGCAGAACCGCGAGCTCAAGGCAGCCCTTGAGGCAGAGCTCGCCGCCCAGGGCATCGACCTTCCAGTTCTGTGGGGCAACCGCAACTGGGCCCCGTACATCCCGCAGACCCTGCAGGACGCGTACGACGCCGGGCACCGCCGCCTGCTCATGATCACCACCAGTGCCTACTCCTGTTACTCCAGCTGCCGCCAGTACCGCGAGGACATTGGCATGGCACTGACGGAAACAGGCCTGGACGGCCGGCTCGAGGTGGACAAGGTGCGCCAGTACTTCGACCACCCCGGTTTCGTGGAGCCCTTCATCGAAGGCACCGCTGCAGGCCTGGCGGAGGTCCGGAAACAGCTCGCAGCTGCAGGCACGCCCGACGCGCCGGTCCAGATCCTGTTCGCCACCCACTCGATCCCGACCCGGGACGCGGACGCGGCAGGCCGGTCCGAGGACGAGCCCCGCGAATTCGAAGAGGGCTCGGCGTACGTTGCCCAGCACCTCGCCACCGCTGCCGCCGTGATCAAGCGTGTGGAAGAGGAGTCAGGCCTTACTGCCCCCTGGTCCCTTGTCTACCAGTCCCGATCAGGCGCCCCGCACGTGCCGTGGCTTGAGCCGGACATCAACGACGCCATCGAGGAGCTCGCGGGCCAGGGCGTCAAGGGCATCGTTATTGTGCCCCTCGGGTTTGTCAGCGACCACATGGAAGTTGTCTGGGACCTGGACACGGAAGCCCTGGAGACCTGCGCAAACCTCGGTCTCACCGCCACCCGCGTCCCTACGCCCGGCACGCACCGCAAGTTCGTCAACGGCATGGTGGACCTGATTTCCGAACGTACCGTCGCCAACAACATCAGCGACCGCCCTGCCCTGACCGGCCTTGGCCCGTGGTACGACGTCTGCCGTCCGGGATGCTGCGCGAACTTCCGCGGTGAAAAGCCCACCATTGCCGCAGCGGACACCACCGTAGGCACCGGCCACGATCCCTACCCGAGTGAACCCGCTGCAGGCCAGTCAGCGGCCAGTCAGTCCGGCACTGTCCAGTCCGGCGCCGCCGCGGGAGCGCCGCAGCAGTGACAGTCCGCATAGGAACCCGCGCCAGCAAACTGGCGCTGACCCAGACGCAGCAGACCGCTGACCAGCTCGCCGCGGTCGGAGGCTTCGCCGTGGAGCTCGTCCACATCCGGACCGACGGTGACGTCCTCACCGGTTCGTTGTCCCAGATGGGCGGCACGGGCGTTTTCGTCGCCGCCCTGCGGGACGCGCTGCTGCGCGACGAGTGCGATGTGGCGATCCACTCGCTCAAGGACCTGCCCACCGGCGCCGCAGTGGGGCTCAGCCTGGCGGCTACACCGAAGCGGGTGGACGTCCGCGATGTCCTCTGTGCCCGTGACGGGCTCAAACTTGCCGATCTCCCTTCCGGTGCCACTGTAGGAACGGGCTCGCCACGCCGTGCAGCCCAGCTCCGCACCGCCCGGCCTGATCTTGAGATCGTGGATATTCGCGGCAACGTGGACACCCGCCTGGGCCGGGTGCCCGGCCTTCCGGGCAACGCCACCGACCAGGTGGTTGCGGGGAAGTCCTGCGACCTCGATGCCGTGGTTCTCGCTGCAGCGGGCCTGGAGCGCATCGGCCGGCTGGATACCGTCAGTGAGTTCCTCGAAACGGACGTTATGCTTCCCGCTGCAGGCCAGGGGTCGCTCGCTATCGAATGCCGCACGGCCGACGCTCCGCCCCGGCCGGGCTCGGGCGAGGGATCCAGGGAAGTGCTGGCGCAAGCACTCGCCGCACTGGACGATCCCGACACCCGGCTTGCGGTCACCGCTGAACGGGCCCTGTTGGCCCGGCTCGAAGCCGGCTGCGCAGCACCGGTGGGCGCCTACGCCTTCCGCAAGGGCAGCATGCTCCACCTGGAGGCCGTCGTGTGTGCCGTGGATGGCACCGCTTCAGTCCGGGACAAGCGGGCCACCGACGGCCTCACGGAAGTAGGGGCCACCCTGCTGGGCATCGAACTTGCTGAGGTCCTCCTCGCCGCAGGTGCCGCCGATATTGCAGACCTGCAGGCTTCCTGAGCCGGCAATGGTATTGCCTTCCCGCCCTGTCCGGCACCCCCTGCGCGGGGAGGGTTGACCATGGCGGACAGCGCAACCGGCGCCGTCGCCGGGCCTGTGGGCGGGAAGCCGCTTGACGGGGCCCGGGTACTGATCACGCGCAGCCCCGAACGCTCACTGCCTCTCGTGGCGGCCCTCGAGGAGGCCGGCGCCGTGGCCCTCCTGCTGCCCCTGATCGACTTTGAACGTGCCGCGGACCAGCACTCCCTGGATGTGGCCTGCGATGCGCTCGGTGCCGGCGCGTACGACTGGCTGGTGATCAGCAGCGCCACCACTGTCCACGTGCTCAACGCCAAGGCAGCCGAACGGGGCCTGACGCTGCGGCAATGGATCCCCGCGGGTACCCGGACCGCCGCGATAGGACCGGCCTGCCGCAGGCTCCTCGAAGCCGCCGGGCTGCCGGTGGCGCTGACGCCCCGGAACGAACAGTCGGCCGCAGGACTGCTGGAGGTATGGCCCGCCGGCGCCGGCAAGGTGCTACTTCCCCAGGCGGACATTGCACCAGCACGCCTCGCCGGGGGCCTGACGGCGGCAGGCAGCACCGTCACGGCAGTGACCGCCTACTGCACCGTCGACTATCCCGCGGCAGCGGAGCGCAGGCTGGCCATACCGCTGGAGGACGATGGACCTGGACGGCGGACGCCGTCGTACTCCCTCCTGGCGCCGGAAGCAGCCGCCGCCGATATCGCGGCCGGGCTGATCCACGCAGTGGTGGCCGCTTCGCCCAGCGCCGTCAGGCGGGTCTCTGCCCTCTCGCCCCTGCACGGCTGCCGCCTGGTGGTGATTGGACGGTCGACGGCGGAACAGGCCGCCGCGCTGGGCCTCGCCGTTGCGGCAACCGCCGTTGAGCCCACGCCCCGCGGGCTGGTGGCCGCCGTCGAAACGGCACTCGGCGCAGGCGGGAATGCCGGCGGACCACCCTGACGTGCCGCCAAACCTGCCAGTTGGATCACCCGATTTCAGACACCATGAAGGACACAGCATGACATTCCCGAGCGAACGCCCCCGCCGCCTGCGCACCACCCCGGCCATGCGCCGGCTGACCGCTGAAACCCGCGTCGCCCCGGCTGAGCTGATCCTTCCGGCCTTTATCCGGGAGGGCCTCAGCGAGCCGAACCCCATCACTTCGATGCCCGGGGTTGTCCAGCACACCACGGACACGCTGAAGCGGGCAGCGGCAGAAGCGGTGGAGCTGGGCCTCGGCGGCATCATGCTGTTCGGCATCCCCGAGAGCCGGGACGCGGAGGGGACAGCCTCACTGGACCCCGAAGGAGTCCTGAACAAGGCGATCAGGGATGTCCGTGCAGAGGTCGGCGACGACCTCGTTATCATGAGCGACGTTTGCCTCGACGAGTTCACCGACCACGGGCACTGCGGCGTGCTGGACGCCGAGGGCTATGTGGACAACGACCGCACAGTGGAGATCTACGCGCGAATGGCCGTGGCGCAGGCAGAGGCCGGTGCCCACATGCTGGGTCCCTCCGGCATGATGGACGGCCAGGTCGGAGCCATCCGCGCCGCCCTGGACCAGGCAGGGCACACCAATACCTCCGTCATTGCCTACGCCGCCAAGTACGCGTCAGCCTTTTACGGCCCGTTCCGGGAAGCTGTGGACTCCCAGCTCAAAGGCGACCGGCGCACCTACCAGATGGACGCGGGCAACCGCACCGAAGCCCTGCGTGAGGTGGAACTCGACCTCGCCGAGGGGGCGGACGTGGTGATGGTGAAGCCGGCCATGAGCTACCTGGACATTGTTGCCGACGTGGCGGCGATGAGTCCGGTCCCTGTTTCCGCGTACCAGATTTCGGGGGAGTACGCCATGATCGAGGCCGCCGCCGCGAACGGCTGGATCGACAGGCGCGCAGCCATCACCGAATCCGTACTGGGCATCCGCCGCGCAGGCGCCCACATGGTGCTGACGTACTGGGCGGCTGAGCTGGCCGGCTGGCTGAAGGAGTCCTGATGAGTGAAGAACTGCCAGGGGCCGGAGCTGCAGCCGGAGCCGGACGGGAACCGGCCGCTCCGGGTGGAACGCCCGCATCGGGTGCCACTGTCCTGGGTCCTACAGAGCCGGTGGGCACGGGCCGCATCCTGATCGGCCTGAATACCTTTGGCGACATCGGGGAGCACCGCGACGGCAGCCCCCAGTCGCATGCGCAAGTACTGCGGCAGCTGCTGGAGCAGGCAGAGCTGGCGGACGCCGTCGGACTTCACGCCTTTGGGGTGGGGGAGCACCACCGCAAGGACTATGCGGTTTCCGCGCCCGAAGTTTTCCTCGCCGCCGCTGCCGCCCGCACCACCAGGATCCGCCTCGGCTCCGCGGTCACGGTCCTGAGTTCGGATGACCCCATAAGAGTTTTCCAGCGGTTCTCCACTGTGGACGCCCTCTCCAACGGCCGTGCCGAAGTGATGCTGGGCCGCGGTTCATTCGTTGAATCCTTCCCCTTGTTCGGGCTGGACCTCGCGGACTATGAGGTGCTGTTTGAAGAGAAGCTCGAGCTGTTCGACAAGGTGCGGACGCAGAAGCCGGTGCACTGGGAAGGCCGCACCAGGCCCGCCCTTTCCGGGCTGACGGTGTACCCGCCGCTGGAGCGGCACCTGCTGCCCACCTGGATCGGCGTCGGCGGAACACCCGAATCGGTGCTGAGGTGCGCGCAGTACGGCTATCCCATCATCTTTGCGATCATCGGCGGGCAGCCGCGCGCCTTCCGCCCGCTGGTGGACCTGTACCGGGAAGCCATGTCCAAGTACGGCCACCCGATGCAGCAGGTTGCCACGCATTCGCCCGGCCACGTGGCCGAAACAGACGAGCAGGCCCGGGAGGAACTCTTCCCGCACTGGCTGAAACTGCGGAACAAGCTCGGGGCCGAGCGCGGCTGGGGACCCGCCGGAAGGGGAGAGTTCGACGCCATGTGCGCGCCCGAGGGTGCCCTGTACGTCGGATCGCCTGAAACCGTGGCCCGGAAGATAGCCCTGCTTAAACAAAACCTGGGCGTGGACCGCTTCGACCTCAAGTACAGCAACGGCCCTTTGCCGCACTCCGCCATGATGCGCTCCATCGAGCTGCTGGGGACGGCGGTGGCGCCCAGGGTGGCCGAACTGCTCGCCGGGTAGCTGAGAGAATAGGAACCATGACTTCCAGCAATCCTCGCAATGAGGCACTCTTCGACCGCGCCCGCCAGCTGATGCCGGGCGGAGTCAACTCTCCCGTACGGGCCTTCGGGTCCGTCGGCGGAACTCCGCGCTTTATGGTCTCCGCCAAAGGCCCTTACCTGACGGACGCCGACGGCAAGGAATATGTGGACCTGGTCTGCTCCTGGGGACCGGCACTGCTGGGCCACGCCCACCCCGCCGTACTCGAGGCCGTCCACGCAGCCGTGGACCGCGGCCTGTCCTTCGGCGCGTCCACCCCCGATGAGGCCAACCTGGCGGCGATAGTCCAGGAACGCGTCCCTGCCGCCGAGCGGGTCCGGATGGTGTCAACCGGCACCGAAGCCACCATGACGGCCGTCCGGCTGGCCCGCGGCTTCACCGGCCGGAACCTCATCATCAAGTTCGCCGGCTGCTACCACGGCCACCTCGACGGGCTGCTGGCCGCTGCGGGTTCGGGCGTGGCCACCCTCGCGCTGCCCGGTTCCGCCGGCGTCACCGAAGCCACTGCTGCCGAGACCCTGGTGTTGCCCTACAACGACCTCACCGCGGTCAAGGAAGCCTTCGCCGCCCACGGACCCAACATCGCCGCCGTCATCACCGAGGCGGCGCCGGCCAACATGGGCGTTGTCACGCCCGGCGAAGGATTCAACCTGGGCCTGTCCCGCATCACCCGCGAACACGGTGCCCTGCTCATCGTGGACGAGGTCCTCACCGGTTTCCGCACCGGCTACTCCGGCTACTGGGGCCTCACCGGCGGTGCGCCTGATGCTGCCGAGCTGTGGACGCCGGACCTGCTCACCTTCGGGAAGGTCATCGGCGGCGGAATGCCGACGGCGGCCCTTGGCGGACGTGCCGATATCATGGACCATCTCGCTCCGATCGGCCCGGTGTACCAGGCCGGGACGCTTTCCGGGAACCCGGTGGCGATGGCCGCGGGTGTGGCCACGCTGACCCACGCCACCCGCGACGTCTACTCCTACATCGATGTCCGGTCACTGGAACTCTCCTCGGCACTGTCCAGCGCCCTGGACGCCGCCGGTGTGGACCACTCCATCCAGTTCGCCGGCAACCTCTTCTCGGTGGCCTTTGGGACCTCAGCCCGCGGCGTGCATAACTACGCCGACGCCCAGGCCCAGGAGAGCTTCCGCTACGCGCCGTTCTTCCACTCGATGCTGGAGTCCGGCGTCTACCTGCCGCCGTCGGTCTTCGAAGCCTGGTTCCTGTCCGCCGCGCACGACGACGCCGCCATGAACCGGATTTTCGACGCACTTCCGGCCGCAGCAAAGGCGGCAGCAGCCGCGCAAGGCTAGAAACTCAGGCCAGTCCCGCCGTCGGACGTCTCACCCGCTGGGTACAAAGAATCCCCGGTTGCACAATGCAACCGGGGATTCTTTTTGTGCCTGGGGCAGGAGCTACAGAACGTCCGAGAGGAAGTCCTTCAGGCGGTCCGTGCGGGGCTCGCTGAAGATCTGCTGCGGCGGTCCCGATTCAACCACCACGCCGGCGTCCATAAACGTCACCGTGTCTGACACGTTGCGGGAGAAACCCATCTCGTGGGTCACCACCACCATCGTCATGCCGCCCTTCGCGAGGTCCGTCATAAGCGCCAGGACGCCCTTGACGAGCTCAGGGTCCAGCGCGGACGTAGCCTCGTCAAAGAACATCACTTCCGGCTTCATGGCGAGGGCCCGGGCGATCGCCACGCGCTGCTGCTGGCCTCCGGAGAGGTTGGCCGGACGCGCGTCTGCCTTGTGCTTCAGGCCTACCAGGTCCAACTGCTCCAAGGCCTCGGCGCGGGCCTGTTCCTGCGGCAGCTTCCGGAGCTTCCGCAGCGCCAGGGACACGTTGTCCACCACTGTTTTGTGCGGAAACAGGTTGAACTGCTGGAACACCATGCCGATCCGCTGCCGGAGTTCATCCGGGTTGTCCTTCAGGACCGAGCGGCCATCCAGCAGGATGTCGCCCTGGTCGGGCTCGATCAGCCGGTTCATCACCCGCAGGAGGGTGGACTTACCGGAGCCGGAAGGGCCGATTACCGAGGCAGTGGTGCCCTTCTCCACGTGCAGGTCAATGCCGCGGAGAACATGGTTGTGGCCGAATGAGAGGTGCAGGTTCTTGCCGGTCAGGGTTCCGGAAGCGAATTCCGTCATGCCTGTGCCCCCTTACCGATAGGTGCTGCCAGCTCATCCGGTTCCTTCTTCTCCGGCTTGCCGGTACGCAACCGGTGGTCGATGTAGTTCACGAAGTGCGTCAGCGGGACGGTCAGGATCAGGTACAGCACCCCGGCAGCCACCAGCGGAGAAAGGTTGCCGGTGTTGGCCATGGCGTCATTTCCGATCCGGAAGATTTCCCGGTCAGAGGCAGCCAGCCCCAGCATGAAGACCAGGGAGGAATCCTTCAGCAGCGAGATGAACTGGTTCACCAGCGCCGGAAGGACCCGCCGGATGCCCTGCGGCACCACCACCAGGCGCATGGAGCTGCCGTAGCTGAATCCGAGCGCCCTGGATGCCTCCAGCTGGCCCTTCTCCACGCTTTGAATGCCCGAACGGAAGATCTCGCCGATATAGGCGGCCGCGACCAGGGTCAGGGCCAGGATGCCCAGGGGATACGGATTCCGGGACCCGGTGATTTCCCGGGCTATGGGACTGAGCCCGATGCCGATGACCAGGATCACCAGGATGGCGGGCAGGCCCCGGAAGATGTCCGTGTAGATGCGTGCCACCCACCGGGCGCCCGCATTACGGGAAATCCCCATCATGGCCAACCCCAGCCCCAGCAGGGAACCGAGGATACCGGAGGCTATGGCCAGTATCAGGGTGTTGGGCAAACCGACCATCAGCAGGGCGGGAATGACTTTGGCCATTTCCTCCCAGTTGAAGAAGGTGTCAGCCAGCTGATCCAAGAGATCCATGAACGTCCCGGCTCAATCAGCTCTGGGGAACCGTGGCGGCCTTGCTGCCCGGCTTCCAGTCGCTCGGCGTTTCGCGGTCCGGGTACCACTCCTTGGTCAGCTTGGACCAGGTTCCGTCAGCGATTACGGCGTCCAGGCCGGAGTTCAGCGCGTCGATCAGCGGCTGGTTCTCCTTGGCAACAGCGTAGGCAGTGAAGTTCTGCGTGTTGACGACGGACTCGGCGATGACGGTGCCGTCGCCTTCCTTGACCTGTCCGGTGGCCTGCTGCGACGGAGCTACCCAGGCGTCCACCTGGCCGTTGCGCACGTTGGCGTACACGGTGGCGTAGTCCGGGAAGCGGATCGGCTCAAGCTTCAGGGTGTTGGTGACATAGTCGTCCTGGACGGTGCCCTGGACAACGCCGATGCGGAGGTCGCCCTTGAGGTCGGCGAAGCCCTTGATGTCACTGTCGGTCTTGGCAACTACTGCCATGAAGCCGAAGTCATAGCCGTTGGTGAAGCCGACATTCTCGCGGCGGGCGTCCGTGGTGGAGATCGAGGAGGAGCCGACGTCGAACTGCTTGGTCTGCACCTGGGAAAGGAGCGCGGAGAAGTCCGTGGCAACGAATTCGACCTCGAGGCCGAGCTTGCCGGCGATGGCGCGCAGCAATTCGTTGTCGTAACCGGTGAACTTGCCGGAGGGGTCAATAAAGATGTTCGGCGGGGCGTCCGAGAGGGTGCCCACCTCGAGCTTGCCTTCAGTGTTGAGGCCGAGCTTTGTCTTGTCGATCTGATCGATCGGGGTGACGTCGGCGGTGGTGTACTTGTCCAGCGTCTGCTGGTCACTGCCGGCCAGGGCGTCCGTGGGCGTTCCGCTGGGCTCGGCGGAGCCCGAGCCGCCGCCGCATGCTGCGAGGGAAACCGCGAGGGCTAGTGCCACGGGAGCGGTAGTCAGCCACTTCATCGCTTTGATTTTCATCAGGTTGTCACTTTCATTGAGTCATAAGTCAACCGGGCCGCAAGGCTGCGCTGTTGGCGCCTGGCACCTGCCTGGTGCTGGTCAAGCAAGGCCGGGGCAGGGGTGACCGCAAAACTTTATTGTCTCACTAGGGCGTTTCCTGCCCCTGTCACGAAGAAGTGCGGCTGATGGGTACTAGTTTACGAACAAAATTCGGCCATTTGCTGACCTGTCCGTTGTTGCAAGGCCTTATGCGGTTCCAAGAGCGAATCCTCGGAGCGCGGAAAGAAGCCGGCTTATGAACCCATGTGACTGTGAAATATATCTCGGACCGGCCGCCCGGTCCTTGGAGCTAGAAACCGCCGGTGGTGGCGTCCTGCGGCGGGAGCACCGGCCAGTCGCCTTCAATAACAGCTGCCGGCTTGGTCTTGCGGAGGTAGCCCTGGAAATCTGCCGCCTGGCTCTCTGCCCAGTCCACCTGAAGCTGGTGCAACTGGCTGGCCGGCATGCTCAGTTTCGGGAATTTCCCGGCCATGGCATCCAGGACCCGCAGGGTGGCGAGGGCATCAGCGGCCGACGTATGGGCGTTGTCCAGGACCACGCCGTACTCTTCGCACAGGGCCGTGAGGGTGCGCTTGCCCTTGCGGTAGCGGTCCACCTGCTTGTTCATGATGTAGGGGTCCAGCACCGGAAACCGGGTTAGCTGCGGGACCCCATAGCGGGCCGACTCGGCTGCGAGCACCGTGAAGTCGTAGCTGGCGTTGAACGCGATGACGGGCGTTCCGTCGTCGAAAAGCCCCTGCAGCACCGCCGCGAGCTCCTGCGTCACCTCGCGGGCCGGCCTGCCTTCACGCCTGGCCTGCTCAGTGGTGATGCCATGCACATCACTGGCTTCGGTAGGTATTTCAACCCCTGGATCGGCCAGCCACTCATGCTCGGTGATGACCTCGCCCTTGTGGTCCACAACAGTGACTGACGCCGTGACAATCCGGGCGGCACGCGAGTTGCGGCCGGTGGTTTCGAGGTCGAAGGCCGCGCGGGGAAGGGTGTTCCAGGTGCTCATACGTCAACGCTAACGGGGGCCACCGACAATTCCCGGGAGCGCCACTGCGGCTACATTGGATCAATGCGGATTGAGTATGTGGAGGCGGTACTGGCCCTCGTGAGGCTGGTGCCGGCAGGGTCCGCGGTCTCGTACGGCGACGTCGCCGAACTCGTGGGATCGGGCGGACCCAGGCAGGTGGGCTCGGTCATGAGCCACTGCGGCAGCGGTGTTCCCTGGTGGCGCATCCTCAAAGCCAGTGGCCGGGCACCGGAGGGCCACGAAGCCGAAGCGCTCCGTCACTACCTCCAGGAGGGAACCGTGCTTACCGGCGCCTACGAGGCCTATCTGCGCACGGGAGAGGGCTCCTGGCGGGTGGACCTTGCAGCCGCACGCTGGGCGCCCACCGATGAAGACTTCGACCACATCGAAGCCATTGCCGGCGAGCTGGAGGGCCGGCTCCGGAAATTGTCAGTGGCTGATGATGGAATGTCGGCGTGACAATAACAGTTCCCTTTACAGGTCCCCGCGACGAATACCGGCACCAATCAGCAAATGGCCTTGAGACCGGGTTCGCAGAAGCAGCTGAAGGATTGCAAGATGACGGCGGGACCGGGCATCTTGCCCAACCCGGCTTTCCTGGCCTCAAACTGCTGCCGCCGCGGCAGGTCCATGCCGAAGTTCCCTCGCTGACCTCCGATCAGCAGGCGGCTGTCGACGTAGCGCAGGGATCCGGGCCGGTGCTGGTGCCGGGGGCGCCAGGGACGGGAAAAACGACTGTCCTGGTCGAGGCAGCGGTCACGCGGGTCTTTCGGGACGGGGTGGACCCCGAACGGATGCTCATAATGGCCCCCACCAGGCTGGCGGCCGACTCCCTTCGGGACCGGTTTACGGCCCGGCTGGACAGGAGCCTCAGCACCACCCCGGCCCGGACCTGGGCATCCTACGCCTTTGATGTCCTCCGGCGGGCAAAGGCCGAGGGAGTACTCCCGCTCTCGAGGCCGCCGCGGCTCCTTTCCGGTCCGGAGCAGGACCTCATCATCAAGGAACTCCTCGAAGGCCACCGCTTGCCAGGGCTGGAGCTGCCGTGGCCTGACGATCTCGCCGGAGCCCTGGAGACTCGCGGGTTCCGCCAGGAGGTACGGCAACTGTTCGACCGCGTGATCGAGTCCGGCCTGACCGCCGCGGACCTCGCCCACCTGGGCCGGCAGTGCGACCGGCCTGACTGGGTTGCCGCCGCTGGGCTGTACTCGGAGTACCGTGACGTCCTGGACCTGCGGATGCCTGAGGCTTTTGATCCGGCCGGAATCATCACCGCCGCACGCCAGATCTTCCAGGACGTCCCTGAATTCCTGGCTGCCGAGCGCGAGCGCCTGCAGATGATCCTCGTTGATGACGTGCAGGAGGCAAATCCGGCCGTCTTTGAGCTTCTGGCTGACATAGCCCGCCGGAAGGACTGCTACGTGTCCTTCTCCCCGGACACCGTGGTCCAGGGGTTCCGCGGGGCCCGCCCTGACCTGGTGGCCGAACTGCCGCAGCTGCTGTCGCCGGATGCCCCCGCTTTGGAGCGGCCGCTCCGGTACGCACACCGGCATACGCAGGTGCTGGCGGATGCGTGGCTGGGGGTCGCGGCCCGTATTTCCCAGCGGGCTGGCGGGCAGCTTGCCAGGCAGCTCGAGCAGCTGGCGGGGAACCGGGAGCAGGGAGCGGTGGAAGCCCACCTGGTGCCGTCAGCAGTTCATGAACTGCGGTATGTGGCACAGCGCATCCTGGACCAGCACATCAACCACGGCCGGGACCTGTCCGACGTCGCAGTCATTGTGCGCAACGGAGCTCAGGTAAGCGAGCTGCAGCGTTACCTGTCCGGCCAGGGGATCCCGGTTCGGGTGCCTGTGGCCGAATCGGCCGTCCGGGACGAAGTGGCGGTTCGGCCCCTGCTCGATGCGTTCGCCGTCGCGGTGGACCCTGCCTTGCTGACCCCCGAAACGGCTGTATCCCTTTTGACGTCCCGTATCGGTGGTGCCTCCTCCATCGAGCTGCGCCGTCTGCGGCAGTCGCTGAGACGCGAGGAGCTTTTGGGCGGGGGAGGGCGCACCAGCGATGACCTGCTCGTCGAGGCTTTGCTGGAACCGGGAGCACTGTCCTCCCTCGGCATGGAAGGCAGGGCTGCGCGCCGCACAGCGGGCATGATCCAGGCGGGGCGGAAAGCCGCCTTTGAACCGGGTGCCAACGCTGAGTCCGTGTTGTGGGCCCTCTGGGATTCAACCCGCCTGTCCACGGCCTGGACGGAAACAGCGCTGTCCGGCGGGCCGCACGGTGCCCGTGCCGACCGTGACCTTGATGCCATGATGGCGCTTTTCCACACGGCTGAACGGTACGTTGACCAGATGCCTGGCGCCGGTCCGGAGCAGTTCCTGGAGTACCTGCTGAACCAGGAACTTCCCATGGACACCCTTGCCGCCCGGGCGCAGCTGGAGGACGCCGTGGAACTGATGACTCCCGCCAGCGCAGCAGGGCGTGAATGGCCCGTTGTCCTGGTAGTCGGACTCCAGGAAGGCGTGTGGCCCAACACCCGGCTTCGCGGCGAACTGCTGGGCAGCACCCTGTACGCGGACGCAGTTGAGCATGGAGCAGGGTATGCACTGCAGCGGGATCCGCTGAGCCGGTTGCGGGACATCCGGTACGACGAACTGCGAAGCTTTTCCACCGCGGTGTCAAGGGCGAGCGAGCTCCTGATTTGCACTGCCGTCTCCTCCGAGGACGATCAGCCGTCCTCCTTCCTTGATTACGTCTCTCCCCTCAACCCGGACCAGGACCGGCGGACTTTCACCCCGGTAGAACGGCCCATGACCCTGCGCGCGCTGGTTGCCGAACTTCGGCAATATGCCCAGCTGGATGGACGGCACGAGGCTGAGGCGGAGGAAGCGGTGCGGGTCCTCGCGCAGCTCGCCGCTGCTGAGCCGGCCGTGGCGGGCGCGCACCCCGGAAGCTGGTGGGGGCTGCCACAGCTGACCTCTTCCGATGCCGTGGTTCCCCCCGGTGGAACAGTGTTTGTGTCGCCTTCGAAAGTAGAGACAGTCCAGAAGTCGCCACTCGACTGGTTTGTACAGGCAGCAGGCGGCGAAGCGGCCACGGACTTCGCCAGGAGCCTGGGCACGCTGGTCCACGCCATCGCGCAGGAGCTTCCGGATGCGTCTGGAGCAGAATACGTGGCCGAACTGGTTCGCCGCTGGCCTGCGCTGGGGATGAAGGACAACTGGGAGGGAAGGCTTGATTTCCAGCGTGCGGAGGCGATGGTGCGCAAGCTTGCCCAGTACGTGCTGGTCATGAGGAGCGAGGGCCGGAGCCTGCTGGGGGTCGAGCAGGACTTCGAGGTGGCGCTCCCGGACGTGGCTGTGGACGACGGTGCGCCGCGCGCAGCCGTTCTCCGTGGGCAGGTGGACCGCCTGGAAATTGACACCGAGGGCAGGCTTGTCATCGTGGATCTTAAAACGGGAAAACGCCAGCCGGGTAAAACGGAACTCTCCACTCATCCGCAGCTTGGGTCCTACCAGGCCGCAGTCCTTGCCGGTGCCTTCAGCGGTAGCCCCGGAGGGAGTACCCCTGGTGTGCCCGGCGGCGCAGTACTCGCCCAGCTTGGTACGGGCTCAAAAAATCCCGGCATCCAGCAGCAGGAAGCCCTTGATCCGCAGGACAACTGGGCCATGGACATGGTGAAGGAGGCCGCTGCGGTGATGGGCGGCAGCGAGTTTTTGGCGCGGCATGATCCCTCGAAGGGAAGCCACGGCGGCCACGGCTGCCGGCTCCCCGAAGTGTGTCCGCTGTGCGTGCGGGGAAGGCAGGTCACGGAATGAGCCAGAATTCAGCCGTTCCCAGGATCACCGTGCCCGAACCGCGGTTCACCCCGGAAGAGCTCTCCGTGCTGCTGGGAGAGAAGAACATCCCCACGCCGGAACAGTCGGCCATCATCAGTTCGCCGCTGACGCCGCGGCTGGTCATCGCGGGCGCGGGATCCGGCAAAACCGCCACCATGGCCGACCGCGTCGTTTGGCTGGTGGCCAACGGCTGGGTGAGGCCTGAAGAAGTCCTCGGGGTGACGTTTACCCGCAAGGCCGCCGGCGAGCTTGCGTCCCGGATTCGGGCCAAGCTGGCTGCCCTGCAACGGTTGGCCGGCCAGGACAACAGGCACCGGCTGTTCCCGGAACAGGTGGTCAGCAGCGATTCCCTCGAGCCCAAGGTGTCCACCTACCACTCCTTTGCCAGCGGCATCGTCTCGGACTACGGACTCCGGCTGGGCGTGGAGCGGGACGTGGTCCTCCTCGGCGGCGCACAGGCCTGGCAGCTGGCCAGTGAAGTGGTGGAGGCCTACGACGGCGAGTACGCCCACTTCCGTTCTGCCAAATCAACGCTGGTGAAAGCGGTCATCCAGTTGGCCGGCGAATGCGCGGAGCACCTTCAGGAGCCCGAGGACGTTGAGGCCTGGCTGATGGCCCGGCTGTCCGAATTTGAGTCCCTGCCGTACCAGGAGGGCAAAATGAAGAACCCGCCCCAGGCGGCGGCCGAGCTCGCCGGAATGCTCCGCACCCGGGCGAGCGTGGCCGACATGGTTGGCCGGTACGCAGCGGCGAAGCGGGCACGGGGCGCCCTTGACTTCGGAGACCTGGTGGCCCTCGCCGCCAAGGTGGCGCAGGATGTCCCCTTGGCGGCACACATGGAACGGCAGCGGTACAAGGTGGTGCTGCTCGACGAATTCCAGGACACTTCGTATGCCCAGCTGGTGTTGTTCTCCCGGCTCTTCGCTGGCGGTCACGCGGTAACCGCAGTGGGCGACCCCAACCAGTCGATCTACGGTTTCCGTGGGGCCTCGGCCGGGCAGCTTTTCCACTTTGTCCGCGAATTCCCCGTACACAGCGGTTCAGCGGAGGCCGGGCAGTGGGCTCCTGCCCCCACGTCCTACCTGACGACGGCCTGGCGGAACGGGCGGTCCATCCTCTCAGCAGCCAACGTTATGTCTGAGTCTTTGGGCGAGGCGGCATCCCGGCGCGGACCGGCGGGCGGGGGAGGCTCTGCAGCAGCGGACGTGCCCCCGTTGCAGCCCAGCCCGCATGCAGTCGAGGGAACAGTGGTGCTGGGGCGCTTCGGGACCGATGTTGATGAGGCGTGTGCGTTGGCTGAAGACGTTCAGAGGTACCGGGTGACGGACTTCGAGCTGAAACCCGACGGAACCCCCGTACCGCCTGCCCTCGCTGTTCTCTGCCGACGCCGCGCGCAAATGGAAACCATCCGGCGCCAGTTTGAAGCCCGGGGAATCCCGTATGAAATTGTCGGCCTCGGCGGACTACTGGACACCCCGGAGATTGTGGACCTCGTGGCCACGCTGCGCGTGCTGGCCGACCCCGGACGCTCGGATTCGCTGATGCGCCTGCTGGCGGGCGCCCGCTGGCGCATCGGCCCCGCTGACCTGATGGCGCTGCGCGACTGGTCCAGCCAGCTGGCGCGCCGGCGGGGGCACGCCGCTGAGCGGCCCCTTGACGAGCAGCCGGACGAAGCCGGCGAAACCGTCCTCGAAAGCGACCTGACCGACGCCGCCAGCCTGGTGGAAGCCCTGGATTGGCTGCCCAGGGAGGGCTGGACGTCCGCCAATGGCCGGTCGCTCAGCGCCGGCGCCCGCACCAGGCTTGCCCGGCTGTCATCTGAGCTGCGCCAACTCCGGACCTACCTCGGCGACGACCTGACCACACTGCTGGGTGAAGTCGAGCGGGCAATGCTGCTCGACATCGAAGTGGCCGCGCGGCCCGGCATCAGCATCCACCAGGCCCGCCGTAACCTTGACGCCTTCCAGGACGCCGCTGCGGGGTTCCTGCGGACGTCCCAGCGCGTGGACATCCTCGCGTTCCTGTCCTGGCTGGAGGCTGCAGCTGTGGAGGAAAACGGGTTGGAAGCGCCGGCCAGCGACGTCAACCGCGAGGCTGTGCAACTCCTGACAGTCCATGCATCTAAGGGCCTCGAATGGGATGCGGTTTTTGTCCCCGGACTTAATGCCGGGGCCTTCCCCAGTGACAGGGACTCCCGCTGGAGCAGCGGTTCGGCGGCACTGCCCTGGCCGCTCCGGGGCGACCGTGCCGACCTTCCGCAGTGGGACCTTGACCAGCCGGACCAGAAAGGCTGGCTTGACGCGGAAAAGGACTTCAAGTCAGCCGTCCAGGCCCACGGGGAGTCAGAGGAGCGCCGACTTGCGTACGTGGCCTACACCAGGGCCAAGCACGTCCTGTGGGTGTCCAGCCCTGCGTGGGTCGGCTCCCGGGCGGGGCGTGCGGAGATGTCACCGTTTCTTACCGGGCTTGAGAAACTCACCAAGGTGATCGGAGCTGCGCCGCGGGCTGCTGCGACTGTTCATCCCGGGTCGCTGGAGGAAGCCGCTCTCCCGGAGAAGAGCCCGCTCACCTTGGAAGCCGAAGTTGCCAGCTGGCCGTACGACCCCCTTGAGGGGCCCGTGGATCCACGTACCGGCAACCGCCTGCGCCTGTCACGCGGACGGCGGCATGCCATGGAGACAGCCGCCGCCAACGTTCTTGCCGCCCTGGGGGCCCGGGGCGGGGAAGTACTTCCGGTACCGCACCAAGCAGAAGCACCCGCGGGGCAGCCTGATCCTGGCAGGGAGTTGGCCGGTGTGGCACGGGGCTGGGCACGGGAAGCGGCACTGCTGCTGGAACGGCGCGCCAGGAGGACCGCCGGCCGGGAAGTGCACCTGCCCGGCCATATCTCTGCATCCACCCTGGTGGAACTGCGGGAGGACCCCGCTGCGGTGCTTGGCAGGCTCCGCAGGCCCGTACCGCGCGAACCCGGCATGTCGGCCCGGAAGGGAACTGCCTTCCATGCATGGGTGGAGGAGTACTTCGGCGCCGCCGGAATGCTCGACCTCGGCGAAACTCCGGGCTCCGACGACCACATCGATGCTGCCTACGACCTCGACGCCATGGTGGCAACCTTCAAAGCGTCCCCCTGGGCCGACCGGTTGCCGGCCTATGTGGAGGCTCCGGTCGAGACCCGTGTGGGCGACGTCGTGGTGCGTGGGCGCATTGACGCCGTCTTCCGGGATGCCGACGGCCGGTGGGACCTGGTGGACTGGAAGACCGGACGGCGGCCGTCCGCTGCGCAGCTTAGGACAAAGTCCGTGCAGCTTGCGGCGTACCGCCTGGCCTGGGCACGCCTGAAGGGAGTACCTCTCGAGGAAGTCCGGGCGGCCTTTTTCTACGTGGCGGACAACGAGGTGGTGCGGCCCCACGACCTCGGAACAGCCGCAGAGCTGGAGGAAATCGTGGCGGCTGCGCTTAGTTCTTAGTGACGTCCACGATGGAGATGGCGGCCGTGGACGTGTCGTCCAGTTCTTTCCTGTCATCCGCCTTGGTCTGTGCGCTGTCTTTCGTCCCGAGGTCGCGGGCGGGGTCGTCTTTGCCGGCATCAGCCGAGGAATCCGCGGGGATGGGAGTGACGTGGACCGCCGGCTGAACCGGGGCCGGCAACGGCACTACCGTAACGGAAGGCAGCAAACCTGAAGGCCCGGCGTCGGCCGCCCTCATGGCCGGCACATTGCCCACGGCCGGGGCATTGCCCACGGCGGGCACACTGCCTGTAGCCGGAGCGCCCGGCGCCGGCTGGGGCTCCACGCTGATGGGCTGCCCGCCGTGCTCCTCAATATCCCGGGCAAGGGTGCCCAGCATCTCCTCCGCCTCAGACAACATGCCGGGATCATCCGAGGCTATTCCCTTCACCAGGTACTGGGCCAAGGCGAACTCGGCGGACAGTGCTGCCCGGCGCAGGAGATGGTTGTCCGGGGTATCCCGGCGGCTGGCTGTGTAAGCGCCCAGGACCGCATCCACGAAGTCCTGCTCATTGGAGGCAACAAGCCAGGCGAAATCGTCGGCAGGATCGCCAATCCTGAGGTCGGTCCAGCCGGTCACCGCAGTGACCCGCTGGCCTTCCACCAGGAGGTTGTCCTCATGAAGGTCGCCGTGCACAACGCTGGGGTTGAAGCGCCACAGGGAGACGTCTTCCATGGCGTGCTCCCAGCGGAGCAGCAGGGCCGGGGGAATTTTGCCTGTGGTGGCTGCCTGGTCAAGTTCATTCAGCCGGCGCTGCCGGAACTCATTGGGGGTGTAGCTGGGCAGGTCGGCATTGCTGACCAGCGAACGGGGCAGGTCATGGATGGCGGCAAGGGCGACGCCGATTTCGCGGGCAAGGGCATCCGGACCGGCGGTCAGCTCCTCGACGCTGCGCGTGCTGCCGGCCAGATGCGAGTAGACAAACGTACTCAAGGTCCCCAGCCGCACGCTGCCCGCAACTGTGGGCATAAGGAAGGGCAGTTCGGCGCGGATGGCCGGAGCGAACGCCCGCAGCACGAGAAATTCCGTCTCAAGCCGGGCGCTTGCCTCGGCGTGCCGCGGTGAGCGGACCCGCCACCGCTTGCCCTCGGAGTCGAGCAGCAGGGCGGAGTCGAAGTCCGCGGGGTCATCCGGGGCAGAGCTGACGGCCGTCGGGGTCAGTCCGGGGACTGCCGCGGTTGCAACGGCTGCCAGTTCAATCGGTTTTCTTCTCACCGTTCCACGGTAGATTGCGTCCAGTCCAACACACCGGTCCAAGGTCGGCGAGTCTTCAGATATAGTCCAAAACCGGGTAGGCAAGGTGGCCTGGCGACCGGGGCATGCACCCCAAATATCAATTGTCGGTCCCAATCAGTACGGTGGACACATGAGCCATGCGGAGTCTGTTACACCGGTCCACTTGGGCAAGGCAGCCCGGCTGCCGGCGAACCACCTGATGGACACGGTACTCCCGGTGCCTCCCGCGCTGGTTGACCGCGGCTCCGTCGCCCGGGCACAACCGGGGATGGTGGAGGAACTCCTTGCCAATGCAGACACCTTGGCGGTTGTCCTGTCCGGCCGGCAGGGCCTGGTCCAGGGCGGCGGGCTGTTCATGTCCGGGGCCCGGGCACTCCGTGATGAGCTTGCCGCCGCAGGTGCGGTGCCAGAACTGACGGTCTACCTTGGTTCTGCCCTGCCCGATTCGGACCTTGCCCCGGGCACCCAACTGCTGCTTTTCGTCCTGCCGGAAGCAGTGGAGCCTGGAACCGCTGGAGTCCCATCGGATGCAACGTGGGCCGGATTCCGGGACGTTGCGGCCGGGCTGACCCCAACGCATACGGCACTTTTTGTTGAAGCCAGCGCCATCGCCAATTGGCATGCCACCCACACGCACTGTCCGCGCTGCGGTTCGCCCACGGACGTGGAAGCCGGGGGATGGGTTCGGCGCTGCCCGGTTGATGACTCTGAACACTACCCGCGGACCGATCCGGCCATCATCGTCACCGTGGTAGGCCCGGACGGCCGCCTGCTCCTGGGCGGCGGCGGTGCCCGTGATGCCAGGAATTATTCAACCCTGGCGGGGTTCGTGGAACCGGGGGAGTCCCTGGAACAGGCAGTGGTCCGGGAGATTCATGAAGAAGTGGGAGTCAGGGTTACCGCCTGCCAGTACCTTGGCTCGCAGTCCTGGCCGTTCCCCGCCTCCCTTATGCTTGGATTTACCGCCGTCACTGAAGACGCCGAGGCAACGCCCGACGGCGTGGAGGTCACCAGGGCGCGCTGGTTCAGCCGTGAGGAGCTCCAGGACGCCGTGCTCGCCGGTGAGATCACCATCTCCAGCCGGCTGTCGATTGCCCGCTCCCTGATAGAGCACTGGTTCGGCGGACGTATTCAGGACCTGGCAGGCGCCTGAAGCCCTACTTATCCATCAGACTCCAGCACGCGGTAGTCGAGACGAAAAAAGCAGCAAAAGTGACTACAGAAAATTTTGACGGTGCAGCTTCCCTGGAAGACCGCATCCTCGGCGGGCTGGACGCGGAACAGCGCGAGGTGGCGAGCACGCTCAACGGCCCGCTCTGCGTGCTGGCCGGCGCCGGCACCGGCAAGACCCGGGCCATCACCCACCGCATCGCTTATGGCGTGCACTCCGGCGTTTACACACCCCAGCGGCTGCTGGCCGTAACCTTCACTGCCCGCGCGGCGGCGGAGATGCGCAGCCGGCTGCGCGACCTTGGCGCAGGCAACGTCCAGGCCCGCACCTTCCACGCCGCGGCCCTGCGCCAGCTGCAGTTCTTCTGGCCGCAGGCCGTTGGCGGGACGCTGCCCAAACTGCTGGACCACAAAGCCCAAATGCTCGCGGAGGCAGCCCGGCGGCTTCGGCTGAGCACGGACAGGGCCTCCATCCGCGACCTTGCCTCGGAAATCGAGTGGGCAAAAGTATCCATGCTGACCCCCGCCAACTACCTCGAAAACGCGCAGGACCGGGGCGCTCCGGGCGGCTTCGACCTCACTGCCGTGGCACGGGTTTTCCAGTCCTATGAAGACGTCAAAACAGACCGCAACGTCATCGACTTTGAGGACGTCCTGCTGATCACGGTGGGCATCCTGCAGGAGGACGAAAAGGTCGCCGCCACCGTCCGCGAGCAGTACCGGCATTTTGTCGTGGACGAGTACCAGGACGTTTCCCCGCTGCAGCAAAGGCTCCTGGAACTGTGGCTGGGAGGAAGGGACGAGCTGTGCGTCGTTGGGGATGCCAGCCAGACCATCTACTCGTTCACCGGCGCCTCCCCGAAGCACCTCCTGGAATTCAAGGCCCGCTATCCGCAGGCCAACGTGGTAAAGCTCATCAGGGATTACCGCTCCACGCCGCAGGTGGTCAAGCTCGCCAACGATCTCCTCGCGGGCAGGCGCAGCGGCGGCGCTGTTGCTGATGCTGCCTGGGCTGCACCGCTCCAGCTCGTGGCGCAGCGGCCCGCCGGGCCTGCCCCCCAGTTCACCGAGTGCTCGGATGACGAAGCTGAAGCAGCCACGGTTGCGCAAAAGATCAAAGCGCTGCTCGACGCCGGCACCCCGGCCAGCGAGGTGGCAGTGCTCTTCCGTACCAACGGTCAGTCCGAGGCTTACGAACAGGCGCTTGCTGCCGCCGGCATCGGGTACCAACTGCGCGGCGGCGAGCGGTTCTTCGCCCGCAAGGAAGTTCGTGACGCCATCCTCCAGCTGCGGGCAGCCACCCGGGCAGTCTCCGCGGAGTCACCGGAGCCGTTGGGCCAGCTGGTCCGGGATATCGTGGCTTCCCTCGGCTACACGGACGCGGCGCCCCACAACGGCGGCGCGCTGCGTGAACGCTGGGAATCCCTCGCGGCGCTGGTCGCGCTCGCCGACGAACTCGTCAAGACCCGGGGCCCGGAGTTTGGCCTCGCTGAGTTTGTCAACGAACTCCAGGAACGTTCGCTGGCCCAACACGCACCCACCGTGCAGGGCGTAACCCTTGCCTCCCTGCACGCGGCCAAGGGCCTGGAATGGGACGCCGTGTTCCTGGTGGGGCTCAGCGAAGGGCTCATGCCCATCTCCTTCGCCGACTCGCCTGAATCTGTGGACGAGGAACGGCGGCTCCTCTACGTTGGAATCACCCGCGCACGGGAACACCTCTCACTGTCCTGGTCCACCGCCAGGACGCCGGGTGGCCGTGCCAACCGAAAACCCTCCAGGTTCCTGGACGGCCTGCGCCCGGATTCCGTCGCCGGCTCAAACATCAGGGGCAAGGGTCCGGCTCCCCGCCGCAAGGCTGCCTCCCCGGCTATGTGCAGGGTCTGCGGCAGCATGCTTGCCACCGGTGCGGAGCGCAAGGTAGGGCGGTGCAACGCCTGCCCGCCGAGCTACGAGGAACAGACCTTCGACGCCCTGAGGACCTGGCGGCGCGAAGTAGCGCTCGCTGCCGATGTCCCCGCCTTTGTGGTGTTCACCGACGCAACGCTCACAGCCATTGCCGAAGCACTGCCGGGATCCTTGGAAGAACTTGCGGCGCTGGCAGGAGTCGGACCGTCCAAGCTGGAACGCTACGGGGAAGACGTCCTGCGGGTACTGGTGGAAAGCACCTCCCTGTGATCACCACCGAGGGCGGCGCCCCCGTTGAGGTCCGGCGGTCCGCCCGCCGGACCCGGACCGTGGCGGCCTTCTGGGAAAACGGCACCGCTGTGGTGGCCATCCCGGCGCGGTTCACGGCAGCACAGGAAAAAGAATGGGTCCAGCGGATGCTGGCCAAGCTGCACCGCCAGGGCGAACGGCGCTCAGCTTCCGGCCGGAAGCGCCCAACCTCGGACGCCACCCTCGCGGCCCACGCGGGCCGGCTCTCCGAAAGGTACCTCGGCGGAAAGGCCACACCGGCGTCGGTACGCTGGGTCAGCAACCAGAACTCAAGGTGGGGTTCGGCCACCCCGGCGGACGGCACCATCCGTCTCTCGGACAAACTGCGCCGGATGCCCCAGTGGGTCATCGACTATGTGCTGCTCCATGAGCTCGCACACCTCCTGGTGGCAGGGCACAACGCCGCATTCTGGAAGCTGCTGGAGGCCTACCCGGAGACTGCGCGGGCGAAGGCATTCCTGGAGGGCGTGTCCTTTGCCATGGCCCGTGGCCTTCCGGGCAGTGAAGC
This sequence comes from Arthrobacter sp. ZGTC412, assembly GCF_002929215.1. GTDB lineage: Bacteria > Actinomycetota > Actinomycetes > Actinomycetales > Micrococcaceae > Arthrobacter. Next base: position 309,643 of record NZ_PJII01000001.1, on the reverse strand, counting down.
GGGTGACGGGACCCGCGCCGTCCAGCCAGGGCAGGAGCACTGGGCGGACGACGCCGACTAGGCTCGCCTAGCTCTTGGGCCCGCCATCCTGTCCGTCAGTGTCCGGGGCCTCAGCGTCCGGCCCACCTGCATCGGGGCCGTCAGTTGCCTTGCCGTCCTGTCCGCCGTCGGTTTCTTCCGTTCCGTTGGCCGGGGCGGCGTCAAACCCGCCGCTCAGCAACTTCTGCAGGGCGTCGTCCACCTCAGTGTCGCTGGCTTCCGCCAGTTTCCGGCGTCCGCTGAATCCGCGGGGATCGTCAAGGTCCTCGGCTGTGGGCAGCAGGTCCGGGTGGTGCCAGATCGCGTCTCGGCCTTCAATGCCGCGTTCTTCCTTAAGCGTTGCCCACAGAGTGGCTGCATCCCGCAGCCGGCGGGGGCGCAATTCCAAACCGACCAGCGAAGCGAACGCATGCTCGGCCGGGCCGCCGGTGGCACGGCGGCGGCGGACAGTCTCCCGAAGGGCGCCGGCAGACGGCAGCACCTTCTCGGTGGCGGCTGCAGTGAGTTCGTCCACCCAGCCCTCCACCAGTGCAAGTGCTGTTTCCAGTTTCTCCAGGGCCTGATCCTGGGCCGGGGTCCGCTGGGGCATGAACACGCCCTGCGAAAGGGCTTCCTGGATGCCCTCGGGATTGCTGGGATCGAGATCCCGCGCCAGTTCCTCGATGCGGGAAGTATCGATATGGATGCCCCGCGCGTAAGCCTCAATGGCGCCCAGCAGGTGGCCCCGCAGCCAGGGAACCTGGACAAAGAGCCGGGCGTGCGCAGCTTCCCGTACAGCGAGGAAGAGCCGGATATCGTTCTCGGGCAGGGAAAGCCCCTCGCCAAAGGCGGCTACGTTGATGGGGAGCAGGGCCATCTCAAGGTCCGCGAGGGGCACGCCGATGTCGGTGGAGCTCACCACATCCGTGGAGAGGGCACCGATGGCCTGCCCGAGCTGCATGCCGAAGATGGCACCGCCCATGTTCTGGAGCATTGACGAGGCTCCGCCCATCATGGACTTCATCTCTTCGGGCATCTGCTCCGTCATGGCGGATGAGAGCGCATTGGCGATGCTGTTTGCCACCGGCTCGGTCAGCCTCTTCCAGGTGCCCAGGGTGGCTTCGACCCACTCCGCACGGGACCACGCCCGGCCGATCAGGCCTGTTGCGGGAAGATCGGTGACGGGGTCGAGCCACAGTTCGGCGAGGCGCAGGGCTTCGTCCACTTCGCGGGACTGCTGCGAGGTGACGGAGGGGTCCGCACTGCCGGCTGCGACCCGCCGGGCGTTCTCGTGGGCCAGCTGCCAGTTCACGGGTCCCTCGGACGGTGCGCTCATCATGGCCTGGACCTGGGAGAACATCTGGGCCAGCAGGTTGGGGTCGTTGGGAAGGCCTGCAGCCTTGGCCAGTTCGGCGGGGTCGAAGTTTTCCATCCCCTTGCCGCCCATCAGGTTTTGCAGCATCTCTGTCAACGGGTCCTTGGGGGTGTCGTCGCCGTTGGACGGATTGAGTGGGTTGGAGGTCATGATCCCGCCGATCGTCGGTGTGACTGTTGATCAACCTTCACGGTACCCCGGTGGTGGTCGGCTGTCTGCCGCACCGCGTTACCGTTCGCTGTAGGCAAAGAACTCCGCCCGCGGGGCACCGGTAGTGTTGGTTCAGTGACTACAACCCGTGGCGGCCACCCCTCCGAGGACCACGCTGCCGAGCTCCCTTCCGGTACCCGGCACGGGGAATCAGGCAATCCTGAAACCGGCGCGCCAGCAGGTGCACTGGAAGCCTGGCCAGCGGCTGAAACTGCACCGTTTCCCGGTGGCCCGGCCCCCCGGGACAGGAAAGTGTCGGCCATGATGGTGGCCGGAGTAACTGCCTTGGTGCTCGGAATCGCTGTGGGCACTTTGCCGGTTCCGTACGTCGTCGAAACACCCGGCCCTACATACAACACGCTGGGCCAGAGCCAGGGTAGCCCGGTCATCAGGGTCAGCGGCCGGGAAACCTATCCGGCAGCCGGCAACCTTGACCTGACAACGGTGTACGTCAGCGGCGGCCCCAGCAGCCCGGTGAGCATTATGGGCGTTTTCTCGGCCTGGCTCGACCCCTCAAAGGCTGTGTACCCGCAGGAACTGATCTACCCCACCGGCACCACCAAAGAAGAGGCCGAGGAACAGAGCTCGGTGGCCATGACAACGTCGCAGGAGAACGCTGTGGCCTCGGCCCTCAACGAGCTGGACATTCCCTTCGGGCAGCAGCTTCAGGCTGCAAACCTTTCCGAGGGTTCTGCCGCCGCCGGGAAAATTGAGCCGGGGGACATTCTCAAGACCATCAACGGCAAAGACATCACTTCCCTCGCTGTTATCCAGGAGGAACTTGCGGCAGGAAAGGGTGCGTCCGCCACAGTGGTGGTGGAACGCGATGGCCGCCAGGTCACGCAGGAGATCACCCCGAAGGACAACGGTGCGGGGCGTTTCATCCTGGGTGTGATGCTCAAATACCTGTTTACTTTCCCCTTCGACGTGCAGATCTCGCTCGAAAAAGTGGGCGGGCCCAGCGCGGGACTGATGTTCTCCCTCGGCATCATCGACACCGTCACGCCCGGGGACCTCACAGGAGGAAAACACGTCGCCGGTACCGGGACCATTACCCCTGACGGCGTGGTTGGGCCCATCGGCGGCATCGGGCAGAAGATGCAGGGCGCAAGGTCCGGGGGAGCCACCCTGTTCCTCGCTCCTGCAGCCAACTGCGGGGAAGTGGTGGGCCATATTCCGGACGGCCTGCAAGTGGTCAAGGTGGAGAACCTCGCGGAGGCCCGGCGCGCCGTCGAGCTTGCCGGTTCCGGAGGGGACACATCCGGCCTTCCGGCGTGTACAACCAACTAGACTGGGCAGGAACTAAGCTTTACCGCCACTCGTGGCAATTAAGACGGACGAAACCAGCGTTTGACGGTTAGTACGTCGCTCGCACGCACGCTTCGAATAATCTGACGACCAGCTATGAGGTACCGAGTTTGTCCCGTCCCGCCAGCACCATGTCCACAGGTAAACCCCCCTCAAGACGGGGGCCGCTGACGCCCACCCTGATCGTTGTTGCCCTGGTGGTTGTGGGCTTCATCTTCTTTGCCAACGTCTGGACCGATGTCCTCTGGTACCGGCAGCTTGGCTTCATCGAAGTGTTCATTACTGAGAACCTGGCCCGGATCGCGATCTTCGCCGCCGGTTTCGCCATCATGTTCTTGGCCGTCTTCTTCGCCATCCGGATTGCCTACCAGTCCCGGCCGGTCTACGCCCCGGACTCGGAAATCCGCGACAACCTGAACCGCTACCAGGCGCAGCTCGAACCTGTCCGCCGGGTTGTTATGGTGGGCCTGCCCGTCCTGTTCGGCCTCTTCGCCGGAAGCGCAGCGGCCAGCCAATGGCAGAAGGTCCTCCTGTTCTTCAACCAGGAACAGTTTGGCAAGGAGGACCCGCAATTCGGGCTGGACATCAGCTTTTACCTCATGACGCTGCCGTTCCTGGGCTTCGTCACCGGTTTCCTGATCAGCGTGGTGGTGATCGCCGGCATCGCAGGCATCCTCACGCACTACCTCTACGGCAGTATCCGGCTGATGGAGCGGGGTGTCTTCACGAGCCGCGCCGCGCAGATCCACATCGCCGTCACCGGTGCCGCCTTCCTGGTGCTTCTGGGCATCAATTTCTGGCTGGACCGTTTTTCGGCAGTGCAGAGCAACAACGGGCGCTGGGCCGGTGCCCTCTACACGGATGTCAATGCGGTCATCCCCACCAAGTCCATCCTGGCCGTGGCTGCAGCGCTGGTTGCCATCCTGTTCATCGTGGCGGCGGTTATTGGTCGCTGGCGCCTGCCCGTGATCGGCACAGCGATGCTGGTCATCACGTCTATCCTGGCGGGCGGCGTCTACCCCTGGGTTATCCAGCAGTTCCAGGTACGGCCCTCGGAGGAAACGCTGGAAAGGGAATTCATCCAGCGCAACATTGACAATACGCGTGCGGCTTACGGTTTGGACAAAATCCAAGTAGACCGGTACGACGCCACCAACACAGCCACCACGGGCGCGCTGGCACCGGACGCTCAGACGACGGCGAACATCCGGCTGCTGGACCCGAACCTGATCTCCGACGCGTTCTCGCAGCTGGAGCAGTATCGGCCCTACTACCAGTTCCCCGAAGCCCTCAACGTGGACCGCTACGAGGTGGACGGCAAGATTCAGGACACGGTGATCGCCGTCCGCGAGCTGAACCCCGCCAACGTGGAAACAAACCAGCAGGGCTGGCTCAACCAGCACGTTGTGTACACGCACGGCTACGGTGTGGTGGCAGCAAAGGGAAATAAGTTCACTGTGGACGGCAAACCCGAGTTCCTGCAGTCGGGCATTCCCTCAACGGGCGTGCTGGGCGATGACTCAAGCTACGAGCCCCGGATCTACTTCGGCGAATCCTCGCCGGACTACTCGATTGTGGGTGCGCCGGAAGGTGCCCCTGCACGCGAGCAGGACAGGCCTTCCGGCCGCGAAGGGGAGGGTGAGACCCAGTACACCTTCGAAGGCAACGGCGGGCCCAACGTTGGTACTTTCTTCAACAGGGTGCTGTACTCCATCAAGTTCCAGTCCTCGGATTTGCTGCTGTCGGACGGTGTCAACCCGGAGTCGCAGATTCTGTACGAACGCAATCCCCGGGACCGCGTGGAGAAGGTTGCCCCCTACCTGACGGTTGACGGCAACGCCTACCCGGCAGTGGTGGACGGCCGCGTCAAGTGGATCGTGGACGGCTACACCACCAGCCAGTACTACCCCTACTCGCAGCAGGAGCAGCTTTCGGACGCGACTGCGGACTCGCAGACTACATCCGGCCGGGCGGTCGCGCTGCCCAACAGCACGGTCAATTACATCCGCAACTCAGTGAAGGCTACGGTTGACGCCTACGACGGTTCGGTCACCCTGTACGCCTGGGACGACCAGGACCCACTGCTGAAGGCCTGGCAGAAGGTGTTCCCCACCTCGTTGAAGCCGTTCTCGGAGATGTCGGGCGACGTTATGAGCCACGTCCGGTACCCGGAGGATCTGTTCAAGGTCCAGCGCCAGCTGCTGGGGGAGTACCACGTGACGGATCCTTCCAGCTTCTACAAGACCAACGATGCGTGGAGCGTTCCGGCAGATCCCACAGTCGATTCGAACACCGACGTCAAGCAGCCGCCGTTCTACATGTCGCTGCAGATGCCGGACCAGGAGAAGCCGGCTTTCCAGCTCACTTCCTCGTTCATTCCCCAAATTGTCAACGGAAACGCACGCAACGTCCTCTACGGCTTCCTCGCTGCGGACTCCGACGCCGGCAACCAGGCGGGTGTGAAGGCCGAGAGCTACGGCAAGCTGCGGCTGCTGCAGATCCCGCCGGAAATCCAGGTCCCCGGTCCCGGCCAGGCGCAGAACAAGTTCAACTCCGATCCCACCGTTTCGCAGGCCCTTAACCTGCTCCGCCAGGGCGCATCTGACGTGCTGAACGGCAACCTGCTCACGCTTCCCGTGGGCGGCGGCATCCTGTACGTGCAGCCTGTCTACCTCAAGTCCACCGGTGAGACGTCCTACCCCACGCTGCAGCGCGTCCTGGTGGCCTTTGGCGACAAGGTGGGCTTTGCGCCCACCTTGGATGAAGCGCTGAAGCAGCTCTTCGGCGGAGACTCCGGAGCCGCTGCGGGCGACTCGGACAACAATGGCCAGACTCCGGCGGATCCCGCCGCCCCGGCCAGCCCAGGGGGAGCGAATGCCAAGGCAGATCTGAAGACGGCACTGGACGAGGCTAACGCCGCTATCCAGGCCGGCCAGGCTGCGCTTGCCGCCGGTGACTTCGCAGCCTACGGCGAGGCGCAGAAGCGCCTTGCGGCTGCCCTCAAGAAGGCAGTGGAGGCGGAGGGCAAGATCCCGGCTGCCGCTCCCGAGGCAACTCCGGCGCCGGCGTCCACAGCGACGCCCGAGGCCACGCCTTCGCCCTCGCCCGGCAGCTGATCACCCGCCAGCTGATCACGACGGCGGCACCCGGCACCTTCTCCATCCGGAGCGGGTGCCGGGCCGGCGAGACGGAGATCACGCCCTCCCGATTTGGCCTGCTGTTCACCGGCCGGTAAAGTAGTTCTTGCGACGCGGGGTGGAGCAGTTCGGTAGCTCGCTGGGCTCATAACCCAGAGGTCACAGGTTCAAATCCTGTCCCCGCAACTGACGGAAGTCCCGGACACTGGAAACAGTGTCCGGGACTTTTTGGTTTAAGCCTCCACCTCGAGGCGTTGGGGTTGGGGGATTAGTGGCTGGCCCGCCCTCTTGCCGAGGGGCTGGGCGGTGGGAAGGACGTTTGGGGATAACCTGGAATCCGGCCTGAAATGGGCCGTGTAAAAACCTTCCGCCGAAGTAGGGTAATGTTGTTTCAGCGACGCGGGGTGGAGCAGTTCGGTAGCTCGCTGGGCTCATAACCCAGAGGTCACAGGTTCAAATCCTGTCCCCGCAACTATGAGAAGGCCCCGACCGGCAGACAAGCCGGGCGGGGCCTTCTTTTTTCCTTGAATGCCGGTAGTTCCTAGTATTCTCTTTCGCAGAGCCTCACAGATTGTGAGCACTTCGCCAGTCATTCTCGAGAGGAATGTTGCTCGATGTCCACACCCACGAAAAAGCCCGGCACTGCCGCGGGCAAGCGGTCCCGACTCTACTGGGGTGTCCCCGCGGTCCTCGCGGTGCTGGTCCTCGTGGTGTTGATGGCCAAGTGGCTGATGGGCCTGCCCGCCGTCGCTTCCTTCGTGGCCGACTATCCCGGCCATTCGGAGCTGCCGGCGGAAGCCCCGGTAGGATTCCCCGCCTGGCTTGCGTGGCAGCATTTCCTGAACGCTTTCTTCCTGCTGCTGATCATCCGCACCGGGTGGCAGGTCAGGACCACCACGCGGCCCAGCGGCCATTGGACCCGCAACAACAAGGGATTTATCAAGACCAAGAACCCGCCCACCAAGATCAGCCTTGAGCTGTGGTTCCACCTCGCGCTGGACGCCCTGTGGATCCTCAACGGCCTGGTGTTCGCGGTGCTGCTGTTCGCCACGGGACAATGGATGCGGATCGTTCCCACCAGCTGGGACGTTTTCCCGAACGCTCTCTCGGCCGCCCTTCAGTACGCCTCCCTGAACTGGCCCACCGAGAACGGCTGGGTGAACTACAACGCCCTTCAGCTGCTTTCCTACTTCGTCACGGTGTTCATCGCGGCGCCACTGGCCTTCGTCACGGGCCTGCGCATGTCCTCGGCGTGGCCGAAGAAGGCAGCCGGTCTCAACAAGGCTTACCCCATCGAATGGGCGCGGGCCGTCCACTTCCCGGTGATGATCTACTTTGTTGCCTTCATCGTGGTGCACGTTTTCCTGGTGCTCGCCACAGGAGCCCTGCGCAACCTCAACCACATGTACGGCGTGCGGGACGACGACGGCTGGTTCGGGTTTTGGGTATTCCTCGCTTCGGTAGCGGTGATGGCAGCGGCCTGGTTCCTTGCCCGCCCCATCTTCCTGCGCCCCGTTGCGTCCCTGATGGGCAAGGTCAGCCGGTAGTCCCCGGCTGCCGACAGCACCCGCTGAAGGCTGTTAGTCCTTGAGTCTGCTGTACGTCTCCAGAGCCCTCCCGCGGGACTCAGGCAGCCCAACCAGCGGCTCCGGGTACCCTGGCACCTCCCCGGCTTTCCAGGGCTCATGGATGGCTTTGCCGTCAAGGCCGGCAAGTTCGGGGATGAACTGGCGCAGGTAACGGCCGGCTGGGTCGAATTTCTTGCTTTGCGTCACGGGGTTGAAGATGCGGAAGTAGGGGGACGCATCAGCTCCGGAGCCGGCCACCCACTGCCAGTTGGCGGGGTTGCTGGCCGCGTCCGCGTCAACGAGGGTGTCCCAGAACCACTGCTCACCCACACGCCAGTCCGCCAGGAGATTCTTCACCAGGAAGGAAGCAGCAGCCATCCGCACGCGGTTGTGCATCCAGCCTGTCTGCCACAACTGCCGCATTCCGGCGTCAACAAGGGGATAGCCGGTGCGGCCCTGTTGCCACGCGGTCAGCTCGCCCGTGCTGAGCGACTGCCACTCAAAGCGGTCAAACTCCGGGCGGTAGTTGCGGGTGGCCAGTTCCGGGTTGGTGTGCAGGAGGTGCCAGCAGAACTCCCGCCAGCCGAGCTCGGAACGGAAGATCCCGACGTCGGTCGGTACCTGGCGCGGGAACCGCTGCCGGATTTCCCGCCACACCCTGAACGGGCTGACCTCACCGAAGCGCAGGTGCGGGGACAGGCGGCTGGTTCCTTCGACCGCCGGCACGTTGCGGCCCGTCCCGTAGTCCTCCGCCGGTCCGTCCAGGAAGTCTTCCAGGCGGCGCCGGGCTCCGACCTCTCCAGGTTCCCAGGTCTTGGCAAGGCCGCCGCTCCAGTCGGGGGAGTGCGGCAGGAGGTTCCAACTGTCCAGCTCCTCGCCCGGAGGAAGTGCCCCTCCTTTGCCTGTGGCAGGGGCAGGAAGCTGATCCGGTGCTTCATGCGGCTCGCGGACATCGCCTTTGGCAAGGCAGGCCCGCCAAAAAGGGGTGAAGACTTTGTAGGGTCCGCCGGCGCCGGTACGAACGGTCCAGGGCTCGAACAGGAGGTTTGCCTGGTAGCTGGAGGCGTGGACGCCGTTCTTGTCCGCCCACGTCTTCACAGCGGCATCCACGGTGCGCTCCGGCAGTCCGTATCGCCGATTCCAGAAGACGTGTGTGGCAGCCGTCTCGAACGCCAATTCCTGGATGACAGCTGCCGCCGGCCCACGGCGAAGGAGGAGGCGCGAGCCTTTGTCCTCCAAGGATGCGGCCAGCGCCGCCAGCGAATGGTGCAGCCACCACCGGGTTGCTCCACCGAGCGGCCGAATTTGCGTTGACTCCTCGTCCAATATGAAGACGACGGTCATGGGCAGGCCCAGCGCTGCCGCTTCGGTCAGTGCAGGGTTATCGTCCAGGCGAAGATCGTCGCGCAGCCAGACAATGGAAGTTGCATCGGAAGAAGCCATGCCACCACGCTACACACAAGGGCAAAAGTAAGGCCGGGGCGGGAGCCCCGGCCTTACTTGCTGTTAGGGGACAGGCGTCCCGCTAACTGTCAGAGCTTGTCGAAATCAGCTTCATTCACCGTGGACTCGGAGGCTGCTGAGCCGCCGGCACCCGCGCCGATTGCCGGCTTTGCCGTTCCGCCGGATTTCAGGGCAGCAAGGCGTGCCTCAATTTCAACCTGTTCTCCGAGGTCCTCAAGCTGGTTGAACTGGGCATCCAGGCTGGACTCGGTAAGTTCCTGCTGCCCGCGGACCTTGGCCTCTTCGCGGCGGATCTTCTCTTCGAACCGTCCCACTTCGCTGGTGGGATCCATGAAGTCAATGCTCTTGATGGCATCATGTACCTGCGACTGCGCCGCTGCGGTCTTGGAACGGGCAACCAGTTCGTTGCGCTTGCTGGTCAGCTCGTTGAGCTTGCCCTTCATCTGGTCCAGGCCGGTCTTCAGCTTGGCCACGACTTCGCGCTGGGAAGCGATGCTGGGCTCTGCGCCCTTAGCCTCATTTTCAGACGACATCTGCCGCTGGAGTGCCACCTTGGCAAGGTTGTCGAACTTCTCCGCGTCAGTCGGATTGCCGCTGGCGCGGTATTCGTCAGCCTTGCGGGAGGCGGCAAGGGCCTTGTTGCCCCAGTCGCGGGAGTTCTTGACGTCCTCGTTGTAGTCGTCCTCAAGCATGCGGAGGTTGCCGATGGTCTGCGCCACAGCCGACTCCGCCTCAGCAATGTTGTTGGTGTAGTCCCGGACCATCTGGTCCAGCATCTTCTGTGGATCCTCAGCGTTGTCCAGCAGAGTGTTGATGTTCGCCTTTGCCAGCTGTGCGATACGGCCGAAAATGGACTGTTTAACCATGGTGTTACCTTTCGTCCTGCTCTTTGTTGAGCACTGAAATCCGTGAACAGTTGGATGCATCTATCCGTCGGACGGTGAAACTTTTTCGGGCGATGCCGCGCGGAAACCTGCTAGAAGCTTCCGGAGTCGCCGCCGCCGAAGTCCCCGCCGCCAAAGTCGCCGCCGCCGAAATCACCGCCGCCGTCACCGTGGCCGCCGCCCCAGCCGCCGCCACCGCCTCCGTTGAGAATGGAGTTGATGAGGATGCCGCCGAGAATGGCGCCACCGAGTCCGCCGCCTCCTCCGCCGCCGCCGAACATGCCGCCGCGGCCGTAGCCCTGGTTGGCGTAGCCGTCAAAGTGGTCAACATCGGCCTGCGCCAGCTGGGCTGCCTGGGCAGCCAGGGCGTGGGCCTGTTGAGCGTATGTCAGGGCGGTTACGGGATCGGTGCGTGCGATGGACAGCGCGTAGTCCAGGTTCCGCTGCGACTCCGCGAGCCGGGTGCGGGCCTCTGTTCCCACGCCGCCGCGTCGGGCGGTGATGTAGTCGGAGGTGGCGCTGATCTGGGCTTGGGCAGACATGATGGTCTGCTGCAGTGATGCCTGGGCGCGCCGGGCTTGTTCCTGCTGGTCCCTGACGCCGCTGAGCGCCTGGTCGAGCGACTGGTGGGCGGTCTCTACCCGTTGCAGGGTTGCGATGGGGTCGATTTTTCCGCCCTTGATTTCCGCCTTGACCTGGGCCAGTGCAGCTTCCACTGCGGCCACAGGGCCTGCCAGCTCCGAATGCGTGCCGGACTGGATCATCGCCCTTGCCTGGGCGAGGTCCTGCGACGTGTCCACTACTGCGGCTTCGAGGCCGCTGCGGGCCTCGTCCAGGCTCGACGAGCGCTTGGAGATCGCATCGAGGAGTACGTTCGTCTGGTGCAGGCTCTCTTCCGCCGCACGGACAGCTACGGCGGCGAGGCTTCCTTCGCCCTCACCGAGTTTCTGCTCCGCGGTGGCGGAAGCGTTCTGAACGAAAGCCAGCCGTTCCTTCGCCTGCAGGATGTTGTCCGAAACCTGTGCCAGCGCACTCTCGGCATACTTGCCGCGAAGTGCAGTGAGGGACTGCTCGGCATTGGCGATTTTTGCGTCTGCCTCGCGGGCTCCGGTATTGACGGCTGCCAGTGCGCGCGGGGCGTTCTTTTCCAGTTCGCGGAGGGAATCGAAGTCCGCCTTCTGCTCCTGCAGCGACGTCAGCGCGGCTTCCGAGCGGCGGATGATTTCGCCCAGCCACGCGCGCTGCTGCTCTTCGGTGTCCGGGATGTGGTCGTCGAGCTGCTGCTGCAGTTTGAATGATTCCGTCATGTGGCCCTTGGCTTCATCGAGTGCCTTGGTGAAGTTGCCGACGGCGGAATCTCCATACTGCGCTTGGGCGAACATCAGTTCCTGCTCACTGGACTTGATCGCGTCGTCCGCCTCGATGAGGAGGGAGCCACTCTTGCGGCGCAGCTCTTCGACGGTGTGTGAGGCCAGCGGATCGACTTCGGCACCCTGCGGACCGTAGCTCGCGCTGGACGCCTGATCAGCAGCCTTTTTGCGCTTGTTGCGGAAGTACAGGTAGGCCCCGGCACCACCGGCAGCCACAACACCAGCTCCTACCAGGACGGCTGCGCCGGCACCGTCGCCCGAGGGGACGTTGCCACTGCCGCCACCAGCCGCATCGCCGACTGCCGCGGCGGTGTCGATGGCTGCCTGGGCGAAATCGCGCTTGCCGCCAGCCAAATTCGCAACAATAGCGTTCTGGCTGATGTTGCTGGTCTTGGAAGAGATGGGGCTTGCCGAATTGGGGGAGAAGTAGTACTTGCCGTCGTCGGACATCGCGAGAATGACGTCTGCCCGTCCCATGCCCTTGGTTGAGGCCACGGCTTGGGACCAAGCTTTAGGATCAGTGGGATCTTCGAAGGTATCCACAGTGACGACGTACAGGTTGTACTTGTGGTCCTTCAGAAGCTTCTGAACTGCTTCCTGGACCTCGCCCGTACGACCGCCGAAAACTTTGGCGTTGTCAACGATGTTCGTTCCGGACGGAATAGTGACCGGCGGCTCTGCCCAGGCCGCGCCGGCAGGCACCGCCAGCAGGCCGGTAAGGCCGATCACGGCGAGAATACGTTTGAACTTTGACCGCATGTGCAACCCTTCAGCACGCCTGACACCGATTCGGGACGAACCGGTCGTCTCAGAATGCAGCAGCGCCCCCACGCATGTGTGTAGCCGCAGGTCGCTGTGGCAATCATCTTGATTCTATGGTGCACCCCACAGGCAGTCCATCGAGCCGAATATGCCACCAGCGAAACGGCCCAGGAAATGCGGAATCGGGCGCCGCGAAAGTCTCCAGCAAGCTCTCAGCAAACATCCGAGCTTGTTACAGGCAGGGAGTCCATAGTTAATTCAGACGAGGATGAAAGGAAGCCCCATGACTGAGAACCAAAACCCCGGCGCCTCTCCCGAGAGCCGCGGCCCGGGCCGGCAGGATCCCTGGCAGCAGCCCTCCGCCCATGCCGGGAACAATGCCGGGGAGGTTCGGGATGCGGATGACACGGCAGCCTCAAGCCCCGCGGCGACCGCCGCCAACCCCGAGCCCGGTGCGAGCCAGTACCCCACCGAACGGCTGGATCAGCCGCAGTCGGGGGAGAACCCCACCCAGCAACTTCCCGGAACGCGCCCGGCTTACCCGCAGCGCCAACCGTATCCCCAGCGCCAGCCCTTCTACGGGCAGTCCGCGTCCGATCAGAACGACTCCGGCCAGCCCGCACACAGCAGCCAGCCCACCCACCATGAACCCCATGGGCCCCAGCCCCAGTATGGCTATTACGGGCAGGGCCAGCATAATGCCCAGCACACAGGCCCCGGCGGTTATGCAGGCATGGCACCAAACCCAAAGGACGCCCCGCGCAGGAAGGCTTCGTTCGGCGTCGGTACCCTGGTGGCCAGCATCCTCGCGGCCGGCCTCGTGGGCGGCGGAGTAGCGACTGTTGGTGCCGGTGAGTTCTTTGACAACTCCGGCTCTGCGGCCGCCACCAGCAGCAACAGCCAGCCCGGGACCGTCATCGTAAATAACCAGGACGATGTGAACGCCATAACGGCGGCAGCCGTGAAGGCCTCACCCAGTGTGGTGACCATCAGCGCTTCAAGCGGTGGCGCCGGCGGTACAGGTTCGGGCATCGTCCTGAACGACCAGGGCCACATCCTCACCAACACCCACGTGGTTACGCTGGATGGCCAGACGGCAAATGCTGCACTCGAAGTCCGGACCAGCGATGGCAGGGTGCTCACCGCCAAACTTGTTGGCACCGACCCGTTGTCAGACCTTGCTGTCATCAAGGTCGATAACGCCTCGGGCCTTACGCCTGCCACCCTGGGCGACTCGGGAAAACTCAACGTGGGGGACACCGCCATAGCCATCGGCTCGCCGCTGGGCCTGACGGGAACGGTGACTGACGGAATTGTTTCAACGCTCAACAGGACCATCAGCGTGGCCTCGGCCGCGGCCCCTGAAGAGGGGGACAACGCAGAGGGCGACGATGAGGGCGGGTTCCAGTTCGCGCCTCCGGGCGGCGGCCAGAGCCAGCCGAGTACGGCCCAGAACGAAATCTCCATCAACGTGATCCAGACCGATGCTGCCATCAACCCCGGCAACTCGGGCGGTGCCCTGGTGAACAGCAGCGGCGAGATCATCGGCGTCAACGTGGCCATCGCCTCGGCCGGATCCGACTCGCTGTCCTCCTCAAGCGGCAATATCGGTGTGGGCTTCAGCATCCCCATCAACCACGCGAAGCGCGTTGCTGAGGAGATCATCGACACCGGAAAGGCGTCACACGGGCAGCTGGGCGTCAGCGTCAAGAAAAAGTCTTCGTCGAACAACTCTTCCGGGTTCTCGGTTGGGGCGGAGGTTGCCACCCTTGAGCCCGATTCGGCTGCTGCGAAGGCCGGAATCAAGGTGGGCGACGTCATCACCAAGTTCAATGACCTCGCCATCGGTGAACCGGAGCAGCTGACGGCGGCAGTCCGGGAGCAGCCCGCCGGTTCCAAGGTCAAGATCACCGTCCTGCGGGGCGGTGCGGAACAAACCTTCGACGTTACGCTCGGCGCCGCGGCCAGCTAGCAGCCTCCACCACGGCAAGGCGCAGGAGGTCAGAGAACGTTCGACGGCGGTGTCCCCAACTTCGGCGGGGACGCCGCCGTCGGCATATGCAACACCAGCACAAACCTGACGACGCAAGCGGCTGACACAGGCGTTAACGGAAGTCCGCGCGCGGGTGCGCCTATATGGTTAGCTAGGAGCTACCCGTATGCCGGGCATTCCGCGGCCATGACCCTACCCGGCTGGCTGTCCACAAGCATGGAAGGCTGCTGTCGATACAGTGGAAAAGACATTGAAGATCATCGTCCTGGTCAAGCATGTACCGGACGCCCAGTTCGACCGTCACCTCAACGGGGAGGGCTACACGACGGACCGTGACGAAAGCATCCTGTCCGAACTGGACGAGTATGCGCTGGAGGCCGCGCTGCAGCTGGCCGAGGCGCGTGGCGGCAGCAAGGCGGGCAACCAGGTCATCGCCCTGAGCATGGGTCCGGCCGGTGCGGTCAACTCCGTCAAGAAGTCCCTTCAGATGGGCGCCACTGAGGGCGTGCATTTGACCGATGCGGCCTTGGCAGGATCCGACGCAGCAGCCACCTCGCTGGCGCTTTCGGCAGCTGTCCGGTACCTGAACCAGGATGCACCGGTGGACCTGATCCTCACCGGCATGGCCTCCACCGACGGCGAGACCTCCCTGGTGCCTGCGCAGCTGGCCGAACGCCTTGGTCTTCCCCAGGTAACGTTCGCCTCGTCCCTGCAGGTGGACGGCGGACGGCTCGTGGCGCGGCGCGACGCGGACACAAGCTCAGAGACCGTAGAGGCAGCCCTCCCGGCGCTGGTCTCCGTGACAGACCAGATCAACGAGCCGCGGTACCCCAACTTCAAGGGCATCATTGCCGCCAAGCGCAAGACCATCACCACCCTGTCCCTCGCTGACATCGGAGTGGATCCTGCCCAGGTGGGCCACGCCGGCTCTTGGACCGCGGTGACCAACGCCGAGGAGCGGCCGCCGCGCACCGCCGGGACCATCATCACCGACGAAGGCGACGCCGGCATCAAGCTGGTTGACTTCCTGGCCGCCCAGAAGCTGCTCTAAGAGGGAACACCGACATGGCAAAAGTACTTGTTTTTATTGACAACCCCGGCAACGCGCTCAAGAAGAGCAGCCTCGAGCTGCTGACCCTGGCACGCTCCCTTGGGGAAAGCGTCGTTGCCCTCAACGGGGAACTGCACAACGAGGTAACAGCGACCTTCGGCGAGTACGGCGTCAGCGCCGTTCTCCGCCCCTCGGTGCAGGACCTGAACGACTACCTGGTCGCACCCAAGGCCGCCTACCTTGCGGCCGCAGCGCAAGGCGCCGGAGCCACCATCGTGCTGCTGGACAATTCCCCGGAGGGCAAGGAAGTTGCCGCCCGCCTGGGAATCCGCCTCAACGCCGGCGTTATTACCGACGTCATCGGGGTGGATTCTGACGGAACGGCCCACAAGTCCGTCCTCGCCGGTTCCTACAACACTGCCTGCAAAGCCACCACGCCCGTGTCCGTGCTGACCCTCAAGGCCAACAACGTGACTCCGGAGCCGGCTGCAGCACCCAGCGCGCCGGAGGTCGTCACGGTTGACGTTCCCGTGGGGAGCACCGATGCTGCCGCCCGGATCACCGCGCGCGAGCAAAAGGTGGCCAGCGGCCGCCCGGACCTGACCGACGCCCGCATCGTGGTGGCCGGCGGACGGGGCCTCGACGGCGACTTCGGACCCGTGGAAGAACTCGCAGACGCACTGGGAGCCGCTGTGGGAGCCTCACGTGCAGCAACCGACGCCGGCTGGATCAGCCACGACGCGCAGGTAGGGCAGACCGGCAAAACCGTTTCGCCGCAGCTGTACATCTCGGCCGGCATCTCCGGTGCCATCCAGCAGAAAGCCGGCATGCAGACGGCAAAGGTGATCGTCGCAATAAACAAGGACGCCGAATCACCGGTGTTCGAGATCGCGGACTTCGGCATCGTCGGAGACCTCTTCGACGTCCTCCCGCAGGCCACGGCAGAGATCAAGAAGCGAAAAGGCTGATTATTGGCTGCCTTCGCTGCGCAGGCAGAAAGCCCGTTCAACCCGGCCACGGACCGGATTGGGCGGGTGCTCTGTTTTGCCGCCCACCCGGACGATATCGACTTCGGTGCTGCCGGTACCATCGCGGCCTGGACTGCGGCGGGTGTCCGGGTCAGCTACTGCATCATGACCGACGGCGACGCCGGCGGCTTTGATCCGGCGCACCGGGCGGACATCATTGCCAGGCGGGACGCTGAACAGCGCAAAGCCGCCGCTTTGGTAGGGGTTTCGGACATCCATTACCTCCACCAGCGCGACGGTTACCTCGAACCCTCGCACGAGGTGATGAAGGGAGTGGTGCGCCTCATTCGCGAACTGCGTCCCGACGTCGTGCTGGCCATGCATCCGGAACGGAACTGGCGCCGCATCCAGAAGAGCCACCCGGACCATCTTGCGGTGGGGGAGGCTGTGACCCGTGCTGTCTACCCTGCGGTGGAGAATCCGTTCGCCTACCCGGAACTGGCCGAGGCCGGGCTGGAGGCGTACAAGCTACCGTGGCTTTGGCTGTACGCCGGGCCGGACGAACGGGAAAACCACTTCGTCGATGTCACCGGGCACCTCAAGGCGAAGCTCGAAGCCATCCATGTCCATGTCAGCCAACACCCGGATGTCGAGGCCATGGAAGCAGCAGTTCGCAAGGGCATGCACACCAATGCTGCACGGGCCGGGCTTCCGGCCGGGCACAGCGCCGAAGCGTTCCATGTAGTGGCGGTCAACGGGCCCGGAACCATCGCCGGTTTCTAGGCAGCCGGCCTCTCGAACTCGCAAAGGCGCCCTGTGGCTTTCCTTCCGGAAGGCCGCAGGGCGCCTTTTTGATGCTCTGTTGGCCAGTGCTACGCGTTCAACGGAGCGGCAGCGACGGTGGGCAGGGTGGGGGACTCGGAGCCGCCAACGGGCTCCACGGTGATCCCGAGTGCTGCGGCGGAGGAGATGCCCTCCACTACTGCGGGCTTGGACAGCGCCTCCGCGTCCATCAGCCCCTGCGAGACGGGCGCTGAACCGTCCTTGGGAATGAGCCACATCTGATAAACCTTGCCCTCGGGCGGCGCAGGAACGTCTTTCATCCTGACCACCACGGCGTCCTTGGACGACGAAATCTGGACGGTGGCAGTACCGCCGCCGGCCACATCTACCGAGGCTTCCCGGAGGTCTCCTGCCCGGACCACCTGGTTCAGGGGGTCGTTCTGGTCCGCGAAGTAGGAACCGACGCCGACCCCGCCCAGCGCTATCGCTGCGGCCGCTGCGATCCCGGCGAGCCAGCGGCGGGCGCCGGCCGGACGCCGTCGTTCTTCCCGGCGCTGCCGCGCTTTGGCGAGCTCGTCACTGGAATCTGCGGCGGCAGCGGTGGGAGAGCCGGCGGAAGGAGCGGGCACGCCCAGATCCCGGCGCGCGTCCTGAGCTAACGATTGGGCTGGCAACTGGGCGACGATCCGGTTGAAAAGGTCAGCCGGCGGTTCTTCCTCCACCTTGAAGGTGCGCGTGAGCGTTTCCCTCGATTGGCGGACACGTTCGTAGAAGGAGTCCCGCTCCGCTGCCGGTGCCGCTGAAATGTACTGATCAATGGCGCGGCGTTCCTCATCCGTCACTGCATCCAGTGCGTACAGCTCAGCCAAGTCAACGGCACGGCCCGAAGCGAGGTCAGCGGAGACGGTGTCGCCAAAGGCACCCGGGCGGCCGCTGCGTCCACAATTCATTTCGGTCATTCAACTCACCCCCAGACAGGTCTTCAAGCGGATCAGTCCGTCGCGGATGCGGGACTTTATGGTGGGAACTGCCGCGTTCAGGCGTTCTGCGACTTCGCGGTAGGTCAGGCCGCCGTAGTAGGCCAGGCGGACGGATTCCTGTTGCGTCTCGGTCAGCGTGCCAAGACACCGGACCACGGCCTCTGCTTCGAGCCTGCTGCCCACTTCATCCGAAACACTGTCGTGGTCGATGTCCTGGGTGCTGGCACCGTAACGGGCTTCACGGTCGGTGGCAGACTGTGCCGACCGGACCTTGTCCACTGCACGCCGGTGCGAGATGGTCATGAGCCAGGAGAGCGGGCTGCCGGCGGCCCTGTCGAACTTTGCCGCGTTTTGCCAGACCTGCAGGAATACCTCCTGCGTGGTGTCCTCGCTGAGCTCGGCGTCGATAAGGACCCTGCGCGCCATGCCGTAGACGCGTCGGGACGTCAGCTGGTAAAACTCCGCGAAGGCTGCCCGGTCGCCCTGGGCTATCTGTTCCAGCAGCGCGGCAAGGCGGTGGCTGACGTCGGCCGGCGTGTCTGTCACCGTGGCCGGAGCCTCGGAATGAGGCGCGTTGGGAGTTTCCATTACTACCAAGCATAAGTCTCCAGGGGGTGGATCCTCAGCAGTCCCACCGGGGAAGCGGTGGATTGTCCTGGAATCTGCCCGGAGAAGTGTCACCTGCCGCTCCTTGATCGCTGTGGATTGTTCTCAGGAGTGATTCGGCACGGCAGCGGGGGTGGATGGGCCGGGCCCTAAAGTTTTGCCCGGTTTGTTTCAGGGCCGCAGCGAAATGTGCCACCGCCGAATCCGAAGTCCGCGGGCGTCAGATCCGCGCGCCGGCGAAACCCTGCTGGCGCCATGCTTCGTAGACGGCGATGGAGGCGGCGTTGGCCAGGTTAAGTGAGCGCAGTGCGGGCAGCATGGGCAGCCGTACGGTGGACGTGACGTGCGGATCCGTTTTCAGCTCCGGCGGCAGGCCCACGGATTCCCGGCCGAACATCAGGACGTCGCCTGGCTGGTAGGCAATGTCCGTGTAGCTGGCACTTCCGTCAGAGGTGAACGCATACACGCGTTCCGGCTGGAGATGCTCCCAGGCCTCTGCCATGCTTCCGTGCACGGTGACGACCGCGAGGTCGTGGTAGTCAAGGCCCGCCCGGCGGAGTTTCGCATCCGAAAAGTCGAAGCCCAAGGGCTCCACCAGATGCAGCTCGGCGCCGGTAATGGCTGCCAGGCGGATGGCGTTGCCGGTATTGCCGGGGATTTCGGGGGCGTGGAAGAGGATGCGGAACACCGTTCCATCCTAGTCAACGCGGTCAGTGCATGCCGCGCAGCAACCTGGCCAGGACCGGCACGTTGACGGTGTTGGGCGCCGGGCCGGACGCGAGGAACTCCTTCAGGCCCCGGACCATTCCCGCTGCGTTGACTATCCTGACGGTCTCCAGCGCACCGGCCGAGCGGCGATGCTGGTCAATAACCGGCTCGTGCAGATTCCCGCCCGGGCTATGCACCACGGTCCAGCCGGTGACGTTCAATTCCGGAAAAATGTCCTGCATCGCCCGTACTACATGTGCCAGCTGTGGCGGGGCCACGGAGCGCCCGCCGTGGTTGAGGGTCCTGCCGTCCCAGGCATACGCGCCCTTGGGCAAAAGCATGGAGCCGATCAGCGCGAGCCGGTAGCCGGAGAGCACGGCGTGGTCGATGTGGCTGTTGTCCGCAGGTGACTGGAGGCCATTGATGAGCCGCGCGGCCGGGATCGCGGGCAGCACCTGGCGGGTCAAGAGCTGGACTGTGCGCATCTCGCGCTGGATCCGCGCTTCGGCCCCGAAGATCCCGCGCTTCCGCGGCATGCCGTGGACCTGCTGGCTGGCTTCTGCCAGGGGGATCAGGGGGACCACGCCGTCGGCCGCGGGATCATAGGGCGGGACGTAGACGGGAGGGTCCCCGGCAGTGTTGCGGCTGCCGCCGGTCCTGTGGACGGTGGCCGAAGCCCTGCTGCCCGCAGGCGGCGCATCAAAATGCGGCTCCGAATCCGCTCTCTCTCCGGCGGTGCCCGCCGCGTAGGAGCGGTCGTAGGCTTTCCTGCGTTGTGGATCGATGAGCGTTTCGTAGGCGCTGGTCACCCGGCGGAAAGCGGCGGCGTCTCCGCCGTGGTCCGGGTGGGCGGTGCGGGCGGCGCGCCGATAGGCCACCTTGATTTCCTTCTCGGTGGCGGTGACTGCCACGCGAAGCACCTGGTAGTGGGAGCTGCTCTCGGTCAAGCACTCATCCTTCTGTTGGTATGGCCAGTCCGCGGGGGCAGCCCTGTGGGCCCAGCTTATCGGCCTTTGCCCTGTCAACGATCGCGCCGGCGTTCAGGGTTCCCGGGCCCGGGTTGTCGGGTGCCGCGGCGTTTAGACTCGTGGAGGATGCCGGCCGCGGGGGCCGGGCAGCGAACGTATTGGGGGGACATGGGAGAGCCGACGACGGCGGGACGGGCCCGCAGGGTCCGGCCGGGAACTGTGCCGCTGATGGCTGCCGTGCTCGCGGCCGCGGTTACCGGCGGCTGCAGCGTTGGCGTTCCCGACCCCGCGGCGCCGCAACCCGTGGAAAGCGCTCCAGCCCTTGCCACACCCACCATCACTCCGGGCCATGACGCGGAGGCAGTGGCGGCGCAGGACTTGCCCTTCGCCTCCGGCGGCGTCCTTGCCCGCGGAGTGCCGGTGGGAATGTCGGACGGTCTGAAGGACGCGCCCGGCTGGAACATGGTGAAGGACGATGTTGCCGGCGAGAGCCAGTACCTCAAGGACGATGGTTGCCTGGTGGCCGCCAAGGTCCGGACCAACCAGTCGGTGCTGGCCCGCCGTGATGACCGCGAGTCCACTGTGGCACTTTTTCAGTACCTGGATCCGACCATCCTGCCGGACTACCTGAAGGCCGGTACGCTGCGGTGGGGAGGAGGCGAATCCTCCCCAGGCCGGACGGTCGAGGTGTTGGTTTTGGAACAGGCGGCGGGGGCCGGAGGCAGGGTTACAGCGGTGCTGGCCAGGCTCTTTGGCACCGCGGAATCGTCGGTCTACGTTTCCGTGTCGTGTCCGGATGCAGCGTCCCTGGCCGCGGCCCGCGCTGACGTGGGCAGGTTCTTGCCGGTGCTGCCGCCTTCGGCCTAACCCGGCGAGGGCTTGGCCGTCCCGCCGGAAAGCCGGTTGAGGGCCAGGGGCGCCGGCCAGCAGTCCAAAGTCACGCAGTGCCACGTCAGCAGCAGGTTGATGATGATTCCGGCCAGAAGGGAAGCCCGTCGCCGAATCCTTGCCTGCGGAGTCATTTCGGAAGGGCTGCTCCCAGGCTGGGGCCGCGGAGACCCTGGAGGACTTCCTAATCCAGGCGGGCTGCCGCCCGGAGCCGGACGGCGACGGCGGTTTCCTCCTGCCGAACTGCCCGGCCCCTGCTGCGCCCGGGAGCCAGGAGGGCAGGGCGGCTAGAATTACAGGGTGCCCGTTTACCTCGACCATGCAGCCACTACGCCTCTTTCTCCCGAAGCACTGGCTGCCCTGACGCGTGAACTTGCCCGGACCGGAAACCCGTCCTCCCTCCATGGCTCCGGCCGCAGGGCCCGCCGCGCCGTGGAAGATGCGCGGGAAGCCCTCGCCGCAGCGGCAGGCGCCCATCCTTCCGAGGTGATTTTCACGTCCGGCGGCACCGAAGCGGATAACCTTGCGGTCAAGGGCCTGTACTGGTCCCGGGTGGGGGAGAATCCGGCACGGCGGCGCGTCCTGTGCTCCGCCGTCGAACACCACGCAGTGATGGACACCGTGGAGTGGCTGGAACGGCACGAAGGCGCGGCGGTCACCTGGCTTCCGGTGGACGCGGACGGGGCGGTGGATCTTGCCTTCCTGGAAGCTGAGCTTTCCCGTGACCCGGACAGTATCGCCCTGGTGACCGTGATGTGGGCCAACAACGAGGTGGGTACCATCCAGCCCATCGCGCGCGTCGTGGAACTGGCGCACGCCGCGGGTGTTCCCGTCCACTCCGACGCGGTCCAGGCTTTCGGATCGCTGCCCGTCGATTTTAAGGCGTCCGGCCTGGACGCCATGTCCGTCTCCGGGCACAAGATCGGTGGACCGGTAGGAGTCGGCGCGCTGCTGCTGGGACGGTCCGTGAAACTCACCCCGGTCCAGCACGGCGGAGGCCAGGAGCGCGACGTCCGCTCCGGCACCCTGGACACCGCCTCGATCGCAGCCTTCGCCGCAGCCGCCGAGACTGCTAGTGCGAACCTCGGCCCGGAATCCGCACGGATTGCAGCCCTTCGTGACCGCCTGATCGACGGTGTCCGGGATCGGGTGCCCGAAGCAGTCCTGCGCGGCGCAGCCGGGGATGGCCGCCTCCCGGGCAACGCCCACTTCACCTTCCCCGGCTGCGAAGGGGACTCCCTGCTGTTCCTCCTGGACCTGGCAGGTGTGGAATCGTCCACCGGGTCGGCCTGCACCGCCGGTGTGCCGCGCCCCTCCCACGTACTGCTCGCCATGGGACTGGACGAGGAAACGGCGCGCGGGGCCCAACGCTTCACCCTGGGGCATTCCTCGAAGGATGAGGATGTCGAGGCGCTGCTGGCCGCTCTTCCCGATGCCTACTCGCGGGCGCGGCAGGCAGGAATGGCCGGCCACGAGTCCTCTATCCAGACCGCCGGTACCGTGGCCCGCCAGGGTTTGGGCAGCCGCTGACAGTGCCTCCGCTGCAGGCCGTAGAATAGATGGGCGAAGATCGTTTCCGGGAGCACGCCTGCCTCCTTTGCAGCACCGGCAGTCAGCACCCCCAGTCAGCATCCGCAGCCAGCACCGGCCGGTAGCCGGAAACACCCCCAACAGAAAGCCAGTATGCGAGTTCTAGCAGCCATGAGCGGCGGAGTTGACTCCGCCGTCGCCGCCGCCCGCGCCGTCGAGGCGGGACACGACGTCGTCGGGGTTCACCTGGCGCTCTCCCGCATGCCCGGAACGCTGCGCACCGGAAGCCGGGGCTGCTGCACCATTGAGGACTCGCGTGACGCGTGGCGCGCCTGCGACGTCCTGGGTATTCCCTACTACGTGTGGGACTTTTCCGAACGCTTCAAAGAGGACGTCGTCCAGGACTTCATCGATGAGTACGCTGCCGGCCGCACGCCCAACCCGTGCATGCGATGCAATGAGCGGATCAAGTTCGCCGCTCTGCTGGAAAAGGCGATAGCCCTGGGCTTCGACGCCGTCTGCACCGGCCACTACGCGAAGGTGATCGAGGACGCAGACGGTAACCGCGAACTCCACCGCGCCGCCGACTGGGCCAAGGACCAGAGCTACGTCCTGGGTGTCCTGACCCACGAGCAGCTAAAGCACTCCATGTTCCCGCTGGCTGAAACGCCTTCCAAGGCTGAAGTGCGTGCAGAGGCTGAACGCCGCGGCCTGTCGGTGGCCAACAAGCCCGACAGCCACGACATCTGCTTCATCCCCGACGGTGACACCGCCGGCTGGCTGGCGGAAAAAATCGACATGTCCACCGGCGACATCGTGGACGAAACGGGAACCAAGGTGGGGGAGCACCCTGGTGCCAACGCCTTCACCGTGGGCCAGCGCCGCGGCCTCAAACTCGGTACGCCCGCAGCCGACGGCAAGCCGCGGTTCGTCCTTGAGATCCGGCCCAAGGAAAACAAGGTGGTGGTGGGTCCCGAGGCCCTGCTGGCCATCGACGAGATCCGGGGAATCAAGGTGTCCTGGGCAGGACTGCCCATCGCTGAGGTGGAGACGGGCGCCGGGTTCGACTGCTACGCCCAGGTCCGCGCTCACGGGGATCCTGTCCCCGCGACAGCGCACATGGAACTTCCCGAAGAAGGCGCCGGTGCTTCCGGCGGGCAGCTGGTGGTCACACTGACAAGCCCCTTGCGCGGCGTTGCGCCCGGGCAAACCGTTGTCCTCTATCAGGGCAGCAGGGTATTGGGCCAGGCAACCATCGACGCCGCCCGCTCCTTTCAGCGCGCCGAGCTCTAGGCCCGCAAACCTAAACGCCGCCCCGGTTCCGCCGGGGCGGCGTTCTTCGATGTGCGCCGGTAAATGCGCCGGTAAATGAGAGCCCCGCATCATTCAGGTAAATTTTGTGTCTCAACTCACTAAATGGGCCCGTCCGGGGCTTGACTCTCTGATTGAATCTAGCCATCAGCACAGCGCGCTCCCGCCTCAGCAGAGGCACCCTACAGGGGTCGGCGGGGCGCGTATTCATCGAACAGAAAGT
Source organism: Arthrobacter sp. ZGTC412 (assembly GCF_002929215.1). Classification (GTDB taxonomy): domain Bacteria; phylum Actinomycetota; class Actinomycetes; order Actinomycetales; family Micrococcaceae; genus Arthrobacter. The sequence goes on along the minus strand of NZ_PJII01000001.1, from coordinate 285,538 downwards.
TCACAGATGACGAAGAGCAACAAGGCACTGCACGGCGTGATCGCGCTGGCAGGTATTTCCGCACTGGCACTGACTGCCTGCACGGGCCCCTCAGGCGGCAGCGGAACCTCAACCGGCGAAGCCGGCGGCGGTGCCATCACCTACGGAACCACTGACAAAGTTGTCACGCTGGATCCCGCCGGTTCGTATGACGGCGGTTCGTTTATGGTGATGAACCAGATCTATCCCTTCCTGCTTAACTACAAACCCGGTACCGCCGACGCCAGCCCCGATATCGCTGAGTCGGCCTCCTTCACCAGCCCCACCGAGTACACGGTGAAACTGAAGCCAAACCTGAAGTTCGCCAACGGCAACACCCTTGACTCCTCGGACGTCGTCTTCTCGTTCAACCGCGTAAAGTCCATCAACGATCCCAACGGCCCCGCTTCGCTCCTCTCAAACATGGAGAAGATCGAGGCGACGGACGCCAACACGGTGGTATTCACCCTCGCCGCCGGCAACGACCAGGTCTTCCCGGGCGTCCTTGCCTCAAACCCGGGACCGATTGTGGACGAGGAAGTCTTCCCGGCGGACAAGATTATGGACGACGACGCCATCATCGCCGCGAAGCCGTTCGCAGGCCAGTACACGATTGAAAGCTACAAGAAGAACGAACTGGTCAGCTTCAAGCCCAACCCGGACTACCAGGGGCTCCTGGGCGCGGCAGCCAACGACGGCGCCACGCTCAAGCACTACGCGGACCCGAACAACCTGAAACTCGATGTCCAGCAGGGCAACATCGACGTCGCCGGCCGCATCCTCACGGCCACGGACGTCTCGGACCTGGAGAAGGATTCCAAGGTCAAGGTCCACAAGGGTCCGGGCGGTGAGCTCCGCTACATCGTGTTCAACTTTGACACCATGCCCTTCGGCGCCAAGACACCCGGGGCTGATGCCGCCAAGTCCTTGGCCGTCAGGCAGGCCGTCGCCCACCTCGTTGACCGCGACGTCATTGCCTCCCAGGTCTTCAAGAACACCTACACTCCCGTCTACTCCTATGTCCCCAAGGAATTCGAAGGAGCCACGGAACCGCTGAAGAGCCTTTACGGTGACGGAAGCGGCAAGCCCAGCCTGGAGAAGGCCAAGAAGGTCCTCGCGGACGCCGGCATCACCTCGGTGGTTGACCTCAAGCTGCAGTACACGGACCGGTACGGCACCTCCGCCGCAGATGAGTACGCCCTCGTGAAGGAACAGCTTGAGAAGTCGGGCCTTTTCACTGTGGACCTCAAGTCCACCGAGTGGACCACCTACACCAAGGAACGCCGGGCGGACGCCTACCCGGCCTACCAGCTTGGCTGGTTCCCTGACTACTCGGACGCGGACAACTATCTGACCCCGTTCTTCATTCCCGGCAACTTCCTCGGCAACCACTACGAGAGCAAAGCCGTGACGGACATCGTCAAGAAGCAGCTGGTGACCACGGACAAGGCGGAGCGGAGTGAACTGCTGGGCCAGGCCCAGGAGGCGATTGCCAAGGACCTATCCACGCTGCCGCTGCTGCAGGGTGCCCAGGTGATGGTGGCTGGAACGGATGTCCAGGGAGTCGAAAAGACCCTGGACGCGTCGTTCAAGACCCGTCTTGGCGTGATGTCCAAGTAGGACCAAGCGCCACCCGGTTATGACCGCACACGGGGCGGGACGCCTGCAAGGCGTCCCGCCCCGCGTGCTGGTCACGGCGCCGCCCTCCTGCTGGAGCCGCAGCGACGGAAAACGACAACCTTAGGTACCCATGACAACACTCGTAGACGCGTCCCCGAGCGACGCGGACGGCCTCCTCCCGGCCACCAAAAAATTCTCCGGCGGGGGGCTGGGACAGTACATCCTGATCCGTTTCCTGCTGATCTTTCCCACGATCTTCATCCTCGTGACCATGGTCTTCTTCCTGATGAGGATCACAGGTGACCCCATCACTGCAGCCATGGGCGGACGGCTGCCCGCGGACCAGCTTCAGGAGCGAATCCAGGCGGCAGGCTATGACCGGCCCCTCCTGGTCCAGTACTTTGAATACCTCGGCCAGCTGGCCACGGGCAATTTCGGCCGCACGCTCACGGACAACCGGGCCGTCGTCGAAATGCTCACAACCTATGGGTCAGCGACACTCGAGCTGACCATCAACGCACTGCTCGTCGCCCTCCTGGTGGGCATCCCCCTCGGCATGGTTGCGGCGCACCGCCGGGACAAGGCGCCCGACGCCGTCCTGCGGGTCTTCGCCATTCTTTGCTATGCCACCCCCGTGTTTTTCGCGGGCATGCTGCTCAAGCTCACCTTCGCTGTCTGGTTGGGCTGGCTCCCGGTGGCGGGCAGGGCCAAAACATCCAGCGAACTCGCCCTGACGTCCCTCGAGGCTCCTACCGGGATCTACTGGCTGGACGCGCTTCGAAGCGGAAACATGGCGGCGCTCAGCGACGTCCTGGCCCACGCAGTGCTTCCCGCGGTGGCGCTTGGCCTCCTGACGGCAGGGATCTTCCTGCGCCTTGTCCGGACCAACGTGATTGGGACCCTGGGCAGGGATTACGTGGAGGCCGGCCGGTCCAGGGGAGTAAGCGAATACCGCCTGGTCACCAAGCACGCCTACAAGCCGGCACTGATTCCCATCATCACCGTGATGGGGTTGCAGATCGCCGTGATGCTCGGCGGCGCGGTCCTCACGGAGAAAACCTTCGAGTGGAAGGGCCTGGGATTCCAGCTGGCCAACTACCTCACCGCGCGTGACTTCGTCGCCGTCCAGGGCATCGTGGTGCTGCTCGCCATCATCGTGGCCATGACCAACTTCATCGTGGACATCATCGCCGCGCTGATCGATCCCCGCGTGAGGTACTGACCATGAGCATCCCAGCCGTTCCCGTCCCCATGGAAAGTCCCCGGGCCCCCTGGTACCGGCGCCTTCCCGTCATCTCGCATTACAACAAGAGTGTCGGGCTCCAGCGCGGCATGCTGGTGGCGGGCCTGATCCTCACCAGCGCTTTTGTCCTGACGGCGATCTTTGCCCCGCTGCTCGCGCCCTACGGGTTCGCACAGCTTTCCGACTCCGACGGCAACTTCCCCACGCAGCAGGCCCCGGGCGGCAAGCACCTCCTCGGCACAACGGTAGGTGGCTACGACGTCCTTTCGCGGGTGATCTGGGGAGCGCAGACCGCAATCCTGGTGATCGTCGTCGCCGTGGCCATGTCCATCGTCGTGGGCGTCGTCCTTGGATTGGTCAGCGGCTACTTGGGCGGGTGGCTGGACCGTATCCTGGTGGTCATCGCCGACGCCGTGTACGCCTTTCCGTCGCTGCTGGTGGCCATCGTGATGGCCATCGTCATCAGCGGCGGCCAGTCCAGCCTCATCGGCGGCATCTTCGCCGCCGGCACAGCCATCACGCTGGTATTCATTCCGCAGTATTTCCGGGTCATCAGGGCCGAGACCGTCAGGTTGAAGGCCGAGCCGTTCGTAGAGTCCGCCAAAGTGGTGGGCGCCTCCAACATCCGCATCATGAGCCGCCACATCTACCGCAACGCCACCCGCACCCTGCCGCTGATCTTCACCCTTAACGCCTCCGAGGCCATCCTCACCCTTGCCGGCCTGGGATTCCTTGGTTTTGGCATCGAACCCAGCTCGGCCGCGGAATGGGGCTTCGACCTCAACAAGGCGCTCGCCGACACCACCTCCGGGATCTGGTGGACCGGCATGTTCCCCGGCCTCGCCATCGTCCTGACGGTGGTGGGCCTGACCCTGGTGGGCGAGAGCATCAACGACCTCAACGATCCGCGCCTGCGCGGACGCAAGAGCAGAGGCGGCAGCTCACCGGCGCCGGTGGACAACGCCGCCATGGCAATCGAAGTGAGGGCATCATGACCGTTAACATCGATCCGTTATCCGGCCGGCATTCCGGCGAAGGCCAGTCCGACGGCGGCCGCCCGGTCCTCGACATCGACCACCTCCAGGTCACTTTCGCCACCGACGGCGGTCCCGTCCATGCAGTCAAGGACGTCAGTCTCGAGGTCAGAAAGGGGGAAGTGCTCGCGATCGTAGGGGAGTCCGGATCCGGAAAAACGGTTACCGCCAAGACAATTCTGGGCCTGCTGCCGGAAACGGCCAGCAGCTCGGGGGCAGTGGTGATCAACGGGGCTGACGTCATCAGCGTCAGTGCCGCCCGCCTCCGCCAAATCCGCGGCCGCGACGTGGCCATGGTTTTCCAGGAACCGTCCACGGCGCTCAACCCTGTCTTCACCGTGGGCTGGCAGATTGCCGAAGGCATCCGCGCCCACGTGGGCGCCGGAGGAAAACGGGTTTCGGCGAAGGAAGCCAAATCCCGGGCGGTCGAGGCCCTCCGCAAAGTCGGCATCCCTGATCCGGAACACCGCGTCAACTACTACCCGCACCAGTTCTCGGGAGGACAAAAGCAGCGGGTGGTCATCGCCGCGGCGCTGGCACTGAATCCCGGCCTGATCGTCGCCGACGAACCCACCACGGCGCTGGACGTCACAGTCCAGGCCGAAATCCTGGAACTGCTCCGGGACTTGCGGGACAAGTACGGCACGTCCATTGTGCTCATCACGCACAATATGGGCGTGGTGGCAGACCTCGCCGACCGCGTGGTGGTGATGTATCAGGGAGACGTCGTCGAGGAAGCGCCGGCCCGCACGCTGTTTGCAGAACCGCGGCAGGACTACACCCGAAAGCTGCTGGCTGCGGTGCCTCACCTGGGACACAACTCCGCCTCGAAAGGGCTGACCAGCCGGGCGCACCAGGATGAGGAAGTCCTGGTGGAAGCCAACAACCTGACCATCCAGTACCCCGGCAGGCTGGGAACGCCCGCGTTCAAGGCAGTGGACGGGGTCAGCTTCTCGCTGTCCAGGGGAGAAGTGTTCGGACTGGTGGGGGAGTCCGGCTCCGGAAAAACCACCATCGGGCGCGCCATCGCCGGCCTCAACAGGACCACCGGCGGCAGCCTCCGCGTGCTGGGCTACGAGATGCTGAACCTCCGGGAGCGCACCTTCAAGCCGCTCCGGAAGGACATCGGCTTCGTGTTCCAGGATCCGGCCGCCTCCTTCAACCCGCAACTGACCATCGGGGACTGCATCGCCGAACCCATGATCATCCACACCAAGCCAAGCCCGGCGCAGGCGCGCAAACGCGTAGCGGAGCTGCTCGAATCAGTCCAGCTGCCAGCGTCGTACGCAGGACGGTACCCGCACGAACTGTCCGGCGGCCAGCGCCAGCGCGCGTCCCTGGCCCGGGCCCTCAGCCTGAATCCGCGGCTGCTGGTAGCTGACGAGCCGACGTCGGCCCTGGACGTGTCGGTACAGGCAAAGGTCCTGGAGCTGTTCAAGGACATCCAGCAGGAGTTCGGCTTTGCCTGCCTCTTCATCAGCCATGACCTGGCCGTGGTGGACACCCTGTCCTCCTGGGTGGGCGTGCTGTACAAGGGCAAGCTGGTGGAGCAGGGGATCGGCAGCCAGGTCATGGGCAATCCGCAGCATGACTACACGCGGCGGCTCATCGCGTCCTTGCCCGTACCGGATCCGCAGGAACAGGCGAGGCGGCGGGAAGAACACCGGGCATTGCTCGGCATCTGACCGGTTGAAATCGAGGCCCAGGTTAGGCGCCGGTGCCCTATGCCGGCACCGGCGCTTAACACCCGGTCGAAACAGGCGCCCTCCCATAGACTTGAACCATGACGCAGCACAACCTTCACACTCCTGACTCCGATGACTTCGACCCCTCCGCCAGCTCGTTGGCCGGTCAGGTGGACAACTCGGTGATGGCTGAACTGCTGTCCATCCGCTCCAGCATCGACAACATCGATGCCACCTTGGTTTACCTCCTGGCCGAGCGCTTCAAGGCCACCCAGAAAGTGGGGTTCCTCAAGGCCGCCCACCGGCTGCCGGCCGGCGACCCGGGGCGTGAGGCGGCCCAGATCGCCCGGCTCCGCAGGTTGGCGGAAGACGCCCACCTGGATCCGGCGTTCGCGGAGAAGTTCCTCAATTTCATCATCGGTGAGGTCATCCGGCACCACGAGGCGATCGCCGAGGACCACGAGGCTGCCTCGGGACAGCACCCGCAGGCATCAGCACTCGCGTGAGCGTCGGCGAACAGCACCAGGCAGGTTCCGGAGCCTCCCGCGGGAACGAGGCGCCGCCGCGGGAGGTAACCGCCACCGGGCTGGGCCCATGGCCGGGCGAGGATCCGGTGGAAGCGGCAAAAATAATCCGGGGTGAGCTGGGCAGCCCCCACCTGCCATTCCTCGCCGAACTGCCGGACCGGGGCGTTGGGTCAGATGCCCTGGGGCGCACGGCCAGCCTTCTTGAGGAGTTGGCGGTCGACGTCCAGCCCTTCGGTTGGCGCCTGGTGGACCGCCCGGGCAAGGACTTCCGCCGCGCTGCATCGGCCCTTGCCACTGACATCAACATCCTCGCCGACGTAGCCGGGGCCGAGGAGAAGCCTGCTGCCGAGGTCAAGGTCCAGCTGGTGGGTCCGCTCAGCCTGGCTGCCGGCCTTCACCTGCACAACGGCGAGCGCGCCCTACTCGATTACGGCGCACGGCGGGATCTCGCTGCCTCCCTTGCTGCCGGCGTCGGGCCTTATCTTTCGCGGGTGTCCGCAGCTGTGCCCGGCGCCCGGCTGGTGGTACAGGTGGATGAGCCTGATATCGCAGCCGTCCTGGCCGGCACCATTCCCACCTCCAGCGGCTACCGCACCCTGCGTGCCGTGGCGGCCTCCGAGGCGCGGGAGTCCTGGCGCGTTGTACTGGACGCTTTACGGGCCGCGGGCGCCGCCGAGATCGTTATAGCTGTTCCTGAAATCGAGGCGCCCTTCGAGCAGATCCTCGCATCCGGGGCGGACGGCATTGCTGTTCCGCTGAAGGCCCTGACCGCCCGGCAGTGGGAGCAATTGGCAGGAGCCGTGGAATCGGAAAAGCGTCTGTGGCTTGGCGCGTTGGACGCAGCGGGGAACTCCCTGCCCAGAGTGGCTGACTGCGTTGAGTCGGTGTGGCGCCCCTGGCGGCAGCTGGGCCTGCCGGCAATGGCCCTCAGCACCCTGCGCGTTACACCTTCTGCCGGGCTCGCGGGCAGTAGCCCGGCCCAGGCTACGGCCGTCCTTGGACGCATCACCCAGCTCGCCGATGGGCTGAACCAGCTGGCGCAGGGCTAGCGCCGAGGGCAAACGGCCACTTCAGGTACCTAACCCAAGGCCTCAGACCCGGTCTTCCCAGCGGTCCGGCTGCGCATACCGCGGCAGGAAGCTCTGCGCGGAGCTTCCGCCGGTGTAGGGGCGCAGCCTGTAATCGAAGCTGCCGGCGTAGACCAGCACGAGGCCGACCTGGGGCTGGATCACTTTGACCTGGATGTGGTGCCTGCCGTTGCTGCCGTGGGCCGGGTCCCACCACTGTTCCGCGTAGGCTTTGGCATCCAGGGCGGCGGGAAGCGGAATGCGGAGGGGGCCCAGGAAAAGCCGGGAAGCCTCTGAAACGCCGCGGAGCCGCCCCTCCGGCGTCACTGTCAGGTTCAGGTCGGTCACGAGCCGCCGGTACCGGCCTACGTAGTCAACCAGCTGGGGTGCCCCGTTCCGGCGGGTCACGCTGGTGGTGTCCTGAAAGATCCTCGTCCGCCCGGGGAAGCGGATTTCACGCCGGGCCGTAAGGCTGGAGCGGCCAAAGGGATCCTGGTGGGCATGGTTTTCGATGCGGAACGGAATGTTCTCGCCGTACTCGGGAAAGAAGGCTTCCTCCCCACCGGTCAGCCGCAACAGGGGACGCAGCCAGTCCTGCCGGCAACCCACGACGTCGAACGTTCCCTCACCCACGCCATATCGGCCGCTGCCCGGCGCCAGGGCAAAGTACTCCTGCAGTTCGGGCTGCAGCCGGTGGAAGTCCGATCCCAGGGCCTGCTGGTAGATCGGTAGATTCATGGAGACCTCCTGGAGCACGGGCAGCGATTGTGACTTCACAATCTACCTGCAGCTTTGAGCCGGATGTACATGTCAGCCAGCTGGGGCGGCAGTTCCTGCGGCTCGGCGTCAACCACTTCCACACCGTGGTGCCGGAGCTCGGCAGTGACTGCCGCACGCTGCAGAAGGGCGCGTTCGGCTGCGGCGGCGCGGAACACACCCGCAGCGCTGTCGCGCTCCCGCAGCATCAGCCCGAGCTGGGGGTCCCGGACTGCTGCGACCACCACTACATGCTGACGGGCCAGTTGCACCGCGGTCGGGATGAGGCCTTCCTCCGGCGCGCCGCCCTCCAAAGAGGTCAACAGCACCACCAGCGACCGGTGCACGGATACGGCGCGGACCTGCCCCGGGACCGCTGACCAGTCCAGTTCGATGAGTTCCGCCTCCAGCGGGGCCATCGCCTGGACCAGCTGGCCGAGGAGGTTACCCTGGCCGGCAGATCCGGCCCTGGCCCGGGTCCGGCGGTCAAAGGCCAGGAAGTCCACCCGGTCGCCGCCCCTTTCCGCGAGGACTCCCAGCAGGAGGGCTGCTTCCATGCCGGTGTCCAGGCGGGGCTCATCGTCGATCCTTGCGGCCGACGTCCTGGACGTATCCAAAACCATCACGACCCGCCGGTCGCGTTCCGGCCGCCAGGTACGCACCACTACCGCAGACCGGCGTGCCGTTGCCCGCCAGTCGATGGACCGGACGTCGTCACCGCGGACGTAATCCCGCAGGGAATCGAACTCCGTGCCGGCGCCCCTGATCTGGACGGCTGCCTTGCCGTCGAGCTCGCGCAGCTTACGCAGTTTGGACGGCAGGTGCCGCCGGGAATGAAAAGGGGGCAGGACCCGCAGTAAGCCGGGGCAGTCGATGGTCCGCTGGCGGGCGGCCAGCAGCATCGGGCCGAAGGAGCGGATGGTGGCGTGCGGGGCTTTGAGGTCGCCGCGCCGGACAGGGTGCAGACGCACGGAAATCCGCCGGCCCTCTCCAGCCGGAACGTCGATGTCCTGTACGGGATTTTGTGCCCCGGCGGAAGGCTGCCAGGCATCCCGCAGTGTCCCGTGCAACCGGCGCTGTCCGTTATTGCGGACAGTAAGCACCGAATCGGCGGTCCCATGCAGCGTCACGTTGCCGGGTTCCCGGCGCACAACATGGACCTGGCGGAGCGAGCCGGCCAGGACCAGGTCCACGGCTGCCAGGGCCAGCAGACAGCCGGCCACGACGAGGACCGTTCCCCAACCGGGCAGCAGCAGGACCGGCACCAGGCCCAGCAGCACCAACAGCACAAACCGCCCGGAAATGGCCATCAGCGCGGTACGGGCACGGATGCGAGGATGCTGGCCAGAACGTCGTCCACCCGGACCCCGTCCATCTGGGCTTCAGGCTGCAGTGCCACCCGGTGCCGAAGGCAGGGCAAAGCCAGCGCCTTGACGTCATCCGGGGTGACGAAACCCCGCCCCGACAACCATGCCCAGGACCGGGACGTGTTCAGCAGCGCCGTTGCACCGCGGGGTGAGACGCCCAACTGGAACGACGGCGCCGAGCGCGTGGCCCGCACCAGGTCCACGATGTAGCCAATGATCTCCGGCTCCACCGCAACGGTCGCCACCGCCTGCCTGGCCCGCTTCAGGTCCGCGGCACCTGCCACTGCCCGGACACCGGCGGCTGCAAGGTCACGCGGATCGAAGCCGGCGGCGTGCCGCCTGATGACCTCCATCTCATCGCGGCGCTCCGGCAGCGGCATGGTGAGCTTGAGCAGGAACCGGTCCAGCTGTGCTTCGGGGAGGGGATAGGTGCCTTCGTACTCCACTGGATTCTGGGTGGCGGCAACGAGGAACGGTGAGGGCAGCGGGCGGGAAACGCCGTCCACGGAGACCTGCCGATCCTCCATGGCTTCGAGCAGCGACGCCTGGGTCTTGGGCGGGGTCCGGTTGATCTCGTCGGCCAGCATCAGGTTCGTGAACACGGGCCCTTCCCGGAACGAGAACTCAGAACTGTGTGAGTCATACACGAGGGACCCGGTGACGTCTCCCGGCATCAGATCTGGGGTGAACTGCACCCGTTTGGTGTCAAGGCTCAGGGCTGCGGACAACGCCCGCACTAAGAGGGTCTTGGCCACGCCGGGCACGCCTTCCAGCAGCACATGCCCCTGGGAGAGCAGCGCAATCAGCAAGCCGGTGACGGTGGCATCCTGCCCCACCACAGCCTTTGCCACCTCATGGCGCACGTCCAGTAGCGCCTGCCGGGCCGAATCATTGGTGTTGTCAAGGACCCGGGGGCCGCTGCCTTGTTCGCTCATCGGCTGTTGACCTCTTTCTCTAGGGTGTCCAGTTCCTGCGACCAGGCCACAAGCCGTGCCTCGTTGCGTGGACGTTCGTCAAGGAGTTGTTTGATGCCGTGGGGCGGCCGGTCCAGGAACCGGGCCGCAGCTTCCGCCGTGCCGTCCGCGGTGGCCCCTGGCCCCAGCCGCAACTTCCTGGCGAGCCTCACCAGGGTCCCGGCCCGTAAGTTGTCCCGTGCCTGGTCGATGGCGTGCGAGTCGTGATAGAGCCGTGCCCTTCCCTCGGCCGTCTCCACGGCCTTCACCACCACGGGCAGTGGCTCGAAAACCAGCGGCCCATGGCGCCGGCCCCGCCACAGGATCGCGGCCAGGGCCACCAGGGCGAGCCACGGGCCAAGGAAACGGGCCCACTCCGGTGCAAGTTCATCGAGCGTTTGGGGGGAACCGGAAATATCCAGGTCTGCCACGGACGGCAGGTACCAAACCAGGTCCGGCGAGCTGCCCAGGGTCCGGATGGCGAGGGCTGCGTTGCCCCGTTCGTCGAGCCGTTCATTGCTGAGGATGGCGGTGCTGCCCAGGACCGAAACGTGCCCGTCCCCGCTGACGGCAAGCAGCCCGGCGGTGGACGCCGTCGGCCGGTAGCAGGACGTCCCGCCGTCGTACACGAAGCCTGACTCGCCGGAGACGGCGCCGGCTGCCTGCGCATCCGGAAGCGAACAGCCGGGCTCCAGCACCGACGATGCCGCGGGCACTACACCTGCCTGGCTGATCCCGCTATCCAGCGCGGCAAGGGTCTGCAGCCGGGGCGATACAACCACCACCCGCTTCGCCGCGCCGGACAACTCCCTCAGCCGGGACTCATCCAGGAACCCGTCCGGGTCGTGCAGCAGGAGGGTGGGGGAGTCGCTGGCCGCCAAGGCAGTCATTGCGTCTTCGTACGTGTTGGAGTCGCGGACGCTCACCCCGTGGCGGCCCAGAATTTGGCTTACTGCCCGCGCCCCGTCGGGTCCGGGGTTGTGGACGGACAAGGAAACACCGTCTCCCTTGGGAGCCAGCTGTTCCCAGACAACCAGTCCCAACGCCGCGGCCACCACGGCAGCCACGGCCGCAAGCGCCCGGTGCTGGTGGATCCACCGGAACGGATTCCTGCGGGCAACCTTGGTTTTCGGGCTGTGGCTTCCCTTATCAGTGACTTCGGAAACCGTTCCGGTCATGGCAGCACCGCCGGATCCTGCTCTACGGAGTCTTCCGGCGGGCCGAGGATTTTGGCGGGCCTGCTTGCCTCGAGGTCCTGGTCGAGGCCGGCTATGGCCTGGTAGTCAAAGCTGCCTGCCATCCAGTTTCCGTAGCGGACCGCGTCAAAGGTCCGGGCGGCCTGGTCCAGGCGCGCCGCCTCCGCCGGGAACGGGATGGACAGGGCAAGGACCACTTCGTCCGCGGTCCGGCCGGGCTGTGGATCCAGGACGGCACGGTCTTCCGCAGACCGGACCAGCGCGCGGAAACGGTCGACGACGGCGTCCGCCCACTTGCCTGCCGCAGCCGAAGCTTCCGCGCGCAGCCGGTAGTCGGAAGCTGTCAGTTCGCTGTCCGGTTCGAAGACTTCCTTGTTCTGCCGGGCCTTCGGGTTCAGGCGGGGCCGGGCCAGGATCACGGCGATGGCGATGACCACGGCGATGACGATGCCGATGACAGGGCTCGGGACCGGGCCCGCTTCGCCGGACGGCCCGTCCAGGGACAGCAGCCAGTCCAGGAAGCTGCGCCACAGCGAGTCAAGCCAGCTTGGTCCGGCATCCCGGTATTCCGATTTCGCCAGTTCCTCGGCTGCCCAGCGCCGGGCTTCCTCAGCCTCCGGGAGCACCGGAGGTTCAGCGGCCATTCGGCCAGGCTCCGCCGGGGCCTGTTCCGGGAACTGGGCCCGGCCCGGTGGCCGTCGTCCCACGCCCCGGAATGCCTTCAGGATCTGCGCCCGTTTCCATCAGCCGGAGCAGGGCAATGTCCAGTCCGTCCTTCCGCATTCGAAGATCCATGTAGATCAACGCCATCACCGAGGTTTGGAAGGCGTAGCCCACGGCGCCGATCAGGGCGCCCAGGACGGCAGTGGCCACCCCCACCGCAACCGCTATGCCGATCTCCTGTTCGGTGCCGCCGTGCGGGGAGATGAAGCCGCCAAGGAAGGTGGGCAGCAGGCTCACCGGGATCATCACCACCTGCCCGATGACGCTCACCATGATGCTCACTACCAGGGTGATCCCGAAAATCCGCCACCAATTGGCCCGGGTCAGTGACCAGGAACGGCGCAGGCCGTCAAGGGCGCCCAGCTCCTCGATGACGACGGCGGCAGGGGCCACCATCAGCTTGATATAGATCCACACGAACAAGGCGATAAAAGCCGGCACCAGGGGAATGAGCAGGAGGGCTCCGGTGCCCTCCATGCTGACGACCAGGGCTACGGCGATCCCGGCCAGTACCAGGAACGCGAGCAAACCCGCAGTCATCATCAGCGCTGCCAGGCGGGCCAGCGCCCAGGCACGCGAACGGGCCAGACGCCACATCTGCCTGAACCCCGTGGGGCGGTTGAGGATGGACCGTGCCACCGGCACCACCATTGCGCCCTGGAGCACGGCCGAGATAAAGAGCGTCAGGACAAGCACCACCAGGATGGCGGCCAGAAACCCCAGGCCGAGCGAGGCAAGGTCGGCTGGCGTGGCGTTTTCCGCCCATGCTTCAAAGGAGACCAGCGAGGTGGCGGAGACGGCAGTGATTACTGCTGCGAGGATTGCGGCGAGCGATTGGGCAAGGACGGCGGCGCCCAGCATGGCTTTGGCGTTCCGCCGGATTGTCTGGAAGGAACCGTCCAGAATCTCACCGAACATCAGGGGGCGCAGCGGGACAATGCCAGGTTTGGGCGGGGCAACATAGCGGGGCTGGTTGTAAGGCGGCTGGCCGTAGGAGGGCTGGCCGTAAGGCGAACCCTGGTAAGGGGGCGGGGGTGTGCCCCAATGCTGCTGGCCTGGCTGGGATGAGGTCGGCACGCCCCACTCGGGCTGCTTTCCCCACGCTGGCGGCGCGCCCCACCCTGGCTGGTTACCCCGTTCAGGCTGGTTACCCCGTTCAGGCTGCACGCCCCACCCCGGCTGGCCGTTGGGGGGCACAGGCTGAATGTTAGGGCCGAAGCCCGGCCCGCCGTCGTCGTGCGCAGGGCCTTGGGCCTCCGGAGCGCCGTCGATACCCGGGTCCTTGCTGCGGGCGCCGCCGCTCTCGGCCGGCCGGTCCCCGCCTTGGGGCTCCTGCGCGCCAGGATCCTGTTGTGACACCCCGTGTTCCTTCCCCCTGTACCAGTGCCTCGGCTGCCGGCGCCCGGGCCGCAGCGCACGGTGGGCACCGGGGACGCCCGGCATGGTCCCAGCCTATAGTTCGGCAGGCAGGCCACCTAGCGTTCCGCCATGCCGCAACGCCCTGAACAGGACAAAGCCTGCCTGATAAGGGAATATATAACTATGAAGGCACGCATTCTGGTGGTAGACGATGACGAAGCGCTGGCCGAAATGATCGGGATTGTTCTTCGCAATGACGGCTTCGAGCCGGTCTTCTGCGCCGACGGCGCCAAGGCGCTTGACGTTTTCCGCTCATCCCGGCCGGACCTTGTGCTGTTGGACCTTATGCTTCCCGGTGTGGACGGCATCGAGGTCTGCAGGCAGATCCGCGCAGAGTCTGACGTGCCCATTGTGATGCTCACTGCCAAGGCGGACACGTCCGACGTCGTCCGCGGCCTGGAATCCGGTGCCGACGATTACGTGCCCAAGCCGTTCAAACCGGCCGAACTCGTAGCCCGCGTCCGCGCGCGGCTTCGCCCCGGCGACCAGAAAGCCCCGGAAACCCTGCGCATCGCCGACATCACCATCGACGTCGCCGGGCACACCGTGAGCCGGGGCAGCGAGCGGATCTCCCTCACGCCCCTGGAGTTCGACCTCCTGGTGGCCCTTGCGCGCAAGCCATGGCAGGTATTCACCCGTGAACTGCTGCTCGAGCAGGTCTGGGGCTACCGGCACGCCGCCGATACTCGGCTGGTCAATGTCCATGTCCAGCGCCTCCGGTCCAAAATCGAGCAGGATCCGGAAGCTCCGGAAGTTGTATTAACGGTGCGTGGTGTCGGCTACAAAGCAGGGGCCTGACCCCGCGGTTCCTCAGGGGGGACCTGCCAACGTGCCCGCTGCGGGAAGTTCTCCGGAACCCCACGGCGGGCCGGACCGGCCTGAGCCCGGCAAGTCCCCGGAGCACACCGACGCCGTAACAGCCCGCCTCCAGAGGCTGTCCTTCCGCGCCCGGATCTGGCAGCGCCGCGCCCTGATCGTCAGCCTCCGCGTTGCCCGCCTGGTCCGTACAGGGTTCCGACGGTTCCTTCCGGCGCTCCGCTACATAGGGCGGGCCCTGCACCAGCGGTGGCGCCGCTCGCTGCAGTTCCGCACTGTTCTCACCACGCTGCTCCTCGCGGTCACCTCATTTGCAGTAGTGGGCGCGTACCTGTCCAACCAGATCGCCAACAACCTCTTCCAGGAGCGGCTGACCCAGGCCGAGTCGGAGACCCGGTACAACGTCAAGCAGGTCCAGGACACGTTCGACGGCGCCCAGGTCACCGATCAGTCCAGCGTCATCACCCTGGTGTACGACACCCTCAACGCCGTGGAGGGCCGCGGTTCGGTGATCCAGCGGAGATATGTCTTCGAGGCCATGCCCGAACAGACCAAGCCCCGCAACCGGTGGGTGGAGTCGCGGGCTTCGGACCAGCTGACGGTAAGCGTCATCCCGCCGGACCTGCGCAAATCCGTGCAGGAGTCCGGGAAGGACCAGTACTGGGCATCCACCGTGATCCCGGTTGGAACCGAGGACCGTCCGGGTATTGCGGTGGGCAACAAGGTGACCTTCAACGGCACGGTGTATGAGCTGTACCTGATTTACGATCTCAACACCGCGCAGCAAACCCTCGACGAGATCCAGAGCGTGCTGTGGGCCGGCGGCGCCGTGCTGGTCCTGATGATCGGTGCCATCGCCTGGTACGTCACCCGCAATGTCGTCAGCCCCGTCAGCCACGCCGCGATGGTGTCGGAAAAGCTGGCGGCCGGGCAGTTGCAGGAGCGGATGGTGGTCCGGGGTGAAGACGAGGTGGCCCGCCTGGGCGCCTCCTTCAACCACATGGCAGCCAGCCTCCAGGAGCAGATCACCCAGCTGGCCACGCTGTCCCAGATGCAGCAGCGCTTTGTGTCGGATGTGTCCCATGAACTGCGGACCCCGCTGACCACCGTCCGGATGGCCGCGGAGGTGCTTTACGACGCCCGGGAAGATTTCGATCCCATCAACAAACGCTCGGCGGAACTCCTGTACAACCAGGTGGAGCGGTTCCAGTCCCTCCTCTCGGACCTGCTGGAGATTTCCCGCTTCGACGCCGGCGTGGCAATGCTTGACGCCGAGCCCGAGGACATCCTGCAGGTGGTGGCCCACGTCATTGAAGGCGCCGCGCCCGTCGCAGCTGAGTACGGGTCCGAAATCATTCTCAGTGCCCCCGACGGCGCCGTCATTGCGGAAATGGATGCCCGCAGGATCGACCGGATCCTGCGGAACCTCATCCTTAATGCTGTGGAGCACGGCGAACGGAAACCGGTGAGGGTTACCGTGGCAGCGAGCCAGACCGCCGTCGGGATAGCCGTCCGGGACTATGGCATTGGCATGGCACCGGCCGAAGCCGCCCGCGTCTTTGACAGGTTCTGGCGCGCAGACCCTGCCCGTGCCCGCACCACCGGAGGCAGCGGCCTTGGCCTGTCCATCGCAATGGAGGACACCAAGCTCCACAACGGCTGGCTGCAGGCGTGGGGGAAGAAGGGCAGCGGAGCGAACTTCCGGCTGACCCTGCCCCTCCGCCAGGGCGAGGAGATCGATAAGTCGCCGGTCCAGCTGGAACCGGGGGACATCAACATCCCCGGCGAAATGGACAACCGGAACATGCTGGTGCTGGAAGCCGGGGGAGCGCCGCTTGCTCCGGCGTCGACGTCGAAGGAGACTACATGACGGGCCTTGCCCCGCGCCGGGCAGAACCCGTGACTTTATTGCTGGTCCTGCTGGTGGTCCTGTTGGCCGGTTGTGCCCGCATACCCACGTCCGGGCCGGTGGGCAAAAGCAGCGAGGGAAGCGCAGGCAACCTGAGCGCACCCGTGTTCCTGCCGGCGGCGCCGCAGGCAGGCGCTTCGCCGGAAACCATCATTGACTACTTCTATCGGGCGGGCAGCGGTTACGAGGACGACTACGCTGTCGCACGCCAGTACCTGACCCAGGCGTCATCCGTGTCCTGGAAGCCGGACCAGCGCGCCCTTGTTTACCGCGAAGCGCGCGTGGTGGCGGCGGAGGCCGAGAATGTCTACAACTACGAGCTCGACGTCGCCTATACGGTCGATGCCGACGGCATCGCCACCCAGTCACCCGAAGGAACCGTCGAGAAGATCCCGGTGACGGTCACCCAGGTGGACGGGGAATGGCGCATCTCCGCCCTTCCGGACGGCACAGCCATTGCCGAAGAGACCTTTAAAGTGATCTACGGCGCCTACCCCATCTACTTCTACGATCCCAGCTTCACGTATGCGGTACCGGATGTCCGCTGGTTCATCAAAAACAAGACCGTCAAGGCGATGACCAGTGCGCTGCTGGCCGGGCCCGCCCCGTACCTGCGTGGTGCTGTGGTGAGTGCCTTTCCTTCCGGGATACAGCTGGCCCGTGAATCGGTGCCGGTTGTATCGGGGGCGGCACAGGTGGACCTGACGGCCAAGGAACTTACCGAAACCTCGCCCGAAGACCGCCTGCGGATGCAGATGCAGCTGACCCTGACTTTCCGCAGCCAGCCGGACGTGGTCAACGTTGAGCTGCGCGCCAACCAGGACCTGGTCCGGGTGGAGGACAACGGCTCGGTCCTGCCGCCGGTGCTGGACAAGAGCGTGCCCCCGCGCCAGATCGCGGTCAGTGGCAACGAGCTCGTGCGCTACGAGAACAACAGGGTGTCACCGCTGCCGGATATGCAGCCGGTGTCGTCGCTCAAACCGCGGTTCCCCGCAGAATCCCAGGTGTCGCAGACCGCGGCCTTCCTTAACGACAGCCGCACCACCCTTTACAGCATCAATCCTGGCCAGCCGGCACGGGCACTCACCACACGGAGCACCTTGACCCGGCCCTCCTTCAGCCTGGATGAATGGGTGTGGTCGGCGGGACCCGGAGCTCAGGGGCGAACTGAGGTCGTTGCCTTCCGTCCCACCGGCGTGGCCGAGGGAGCCAACGTGCCGTCAGTAACCCTTGCGCCTGCCTGGCTGGCGGGACGAACCGTCAAGGATTTCCGGATTTCGCGCGAAGGAGTGCGTGCGCTGGTGATCTCTGAACAAAACGGGAAGACCCGCGTGCAGGTCACCGGCATCATCAGGGCCGGGGACGGAACACCCCGGGAGCTGACACCGCCCGTCACCCTGGTCACCGACAGTGACCCCGACCAGGGCGTGTGGGTCAGCGACACGACCGTCGCCGTGATGAAGGGGGCCGCGGCGGCAAACGTTACGCCTGAGCTGCTCTCCCTCACTTCAGGCCAGCCCCAGCAGCTTGCGCCGTGGCCCGGTCTGGCGTCCCTCAGCGCCGGCAACGGTGCTGAGGAAATCTACGCGCAGTCCGCGGAGGGCGTCTTCCAGCGGCTAGGCAACGGCTGGTCCCCGCAGATCAAGGGTCCCATCGACCTATCGTTCCCCGGCTGACGCCGTGATCCAGTGCGCTTTCCCCAGCTGGGCGTTGTCGCAAGAGGAGTTGTCCACATAGCCGGGGAGCGGACTGCCCTCTAAGGCACTTCAGGCGGAAGCTTGTCCGAATGAGGAACAGATCCAGTGTTGGAGCCGGAGCGGGGAGGAAGACGCGGCTGGACCCGGACCTTTTTCCAGCGGCGGAACAGCCCGGCACGCACCGCTCCGAGTATCAGAGCGCCCTCCTGCGCCTCGCGGACCAGGCAGCCGGAGCCGCGGCAGACCTCCTTGCGCTAGCTGTTCCGGTGGACTGCGTATGCTGCGGAGCCGAAGACCGGGCCCTCTGCGTCCAGTGCGACCGCCACATCCGCAGCCTGACGCGTGACCCCTTCCGGGCCGAAAGCGGGGCACCTGCTCTGATGGACGTCGGCGGGACCGTGCTGCTGCCCGTGGTGGCGGCCGGCGTTTACCGGGAGGAGCTCGCCCAGGCCCTCTTGTCCTTCAAGCGGCACGGCCAGTATCAACTCAGGAGCAGCCTGGGCCGGGCACTCGCCGGCGGTCTCCGTTCGGCATCACCGGGGACGGAGGCGAACTGCCTGGTTCCGGTGCCGAGCAGCAACGCGGCCTTCCTGAAGCGCGGTTTCAGCCCGGTCCACCTGCTCCTGCGTGAGGTGTCACGGCAGTTGCCGGGTCTCGCTGTGCAGGACGTGCTTGGAAAGACCGGATCAGGCGGGCTGCAGCTGCCCGGAGGCCAAAAGGGCCTGGACCGCGGCGGCCGCGCCAAACGCGTGCGGGGCTCCATGCAGGTCCGCCGCCGCGGGCGGAACAAGGTGGCCGGACAACGCTGCATCATCATCGACGACGTCCTCACCACCGGCGCGACACTCGCGGAAGCAGCCCGCGCACTGCACCTGGCAGGAGCGGTCGTGACCGGTGCTGTAGTCCTGGCAGCGACACGCCCGCCCGACTCTTCGGGCTGCGGCGCCGCATCCGCCGAACCCCGAGGAAGGGAGCATGACTTAGAAAAAAATAAACCAAGAAAGGATGAATAACATGTGGCTATGAACTAACGTCGGTGGTGGGTACCAAGAACAGAATGTACCTTTCGATGGCGGCTCGGAGAGGGGCTTGACTGTCAAACAGATCGGCCCAGGGAAGCGCTGCCGTCGTGTCACCGAAGTCATTTGGAGGGCACCATGGAGTTTATGATCAGCGGACGAAATCTGACAGTTTCAGACCGGTTCCGCGAATATGCCGGGGAGAAGATCTCGAAGATCGAGTCGCTGGGAGACAAAGTCCAGCGCGTTGATGCGAAGGTTTCCAAGGAGACCAGCTCACGGCAGACCGGCGATCAATTGACAGTCGAGGTGACAGTACTGGGCAGGGGACCGGTAATTCGTGCCGAAGCAAGCGCCGCTGACAAATTCGCTGCATTCGACCTCGCGTACAACAAGCTGCTTGAGCGGCTCCGCCGTGCCAAGGATCGCAAGAAGGTCCATCACGGAAGGCACACGCCAAAAGCTGTCCGGGAAGCGACCGCCACGCTGGAGCCTGCCAGCACTCACGAACCCCTCTATGTCGAGGCGAGCCACCGGAATGAGACTGCGGAGGCCCCCGCAGAGACGTCCCCCTACGATGTGGACAACGACATCCCGGCCGGCGATTCCCCGGTCCTGATCCGGCGAAAGGTCTTCCCGGCAGCTTCACTTTCCCTCGACGACGCCGTGGACAACATGGAACTCGTAGGCCACGACTTCTACCTATTCGTGGATAAGGCTACGAATACGCCGTCCGTCGTTTACCGGCGCCGCGGCTGGACCTATGGGGTCATCACCCTGGACCATGAATGCGAACCGGGTGACACCGTGGTCGAAGAAAAAATCATTGCGTACCGTTCGGATGACGCAGCAGCAAACGCTTAGGGTGGTGAACACCATCCACAGAGAGGACTGATGTGCCAGCGACGCTGAGCCTGGACCAGGCCCGGCGGATCGCTCTGGCGGCACAGGGACTCGACAAAGGACGGCCCACCGGCCCCGTGACATCACGGACGGTGGGCCGCACCTTTGCCCGGCTCCAGCTCGTCCAGATTGATTCCGTCAACGTTCTGGCCCGTAGTCATTTCCTCCCCTTCTTCTCCCGGCTGGGGAACTACGACCGCACCATCCTCCAGCGGATGTCCGGTGCCCATCCGCGGCGCATGGTGGAGTACTGGGCGCACGAAGCCAGCTATATCCGCCCCGAGCATTTTCCCGATCTCCGCCTCTGGCAGAAAAGGGCTTGGGTGGGCGCTGCGGGCATGGAGCCGGGCGTGCGCGCCACCATTTCGGCCAGAATCCTTGAAACGCTCTCGTCCGCACGCCCCATGACTGCTGCCGAAATAGCGGCGAGGATCGGTCACATCGAGGAAAAGCAGACGGACAACTGGGGCTGGAACTGGAGCGCCGTCAAGCGGGTCCTGGAGCACCTGTTCGAGGAGGGCCTGGTTTCGGCAGCTTCCCGGACCGAGCAGTTCGAGCGCAAGTACACGCTGACCTCCAGGGTGCTGCCGGCCGTGCACCTTGGTGAGCCCGGTGAACCGGATCCCGCCCCTGCCCTGCATCGCCTTATCGATGCGGCCGCCCTGGCGCACGGCATCGGAACCGTGCGCTGCTTCGCTGACTACTTCCGCACGCCGGTCAAGGCCGCGGCCGCATCCGTGGAACATCTGGTGGAATGCGGGAGGCTGGAGCGTGTGACCGTCACAGGCTGGAACCGTGAAGTGTTCCGCCACGTCGAGGCAACACTTCCGCGGAGCGCGGCCGGCCGGGCCTTGCTGAGCCCGTTTGATTCCCTGGTCTTTGAACGTCGCCGACTGGAGGAACTTTTCGGCTTCCATTACCGGATTGAGATCTATACCCCGGAGCACAAGAGGCGCTACGGGTATTACGTCCTTCCTTTTCTCCTGAGGGACCGGATTGTGGCGCGGGTGGACCTGAAGGCTGACCGCACAGGTGGGAAACTGTTGGCCAAGTCCGCGTTCGCCGAGCCCGGCGCCCCGGCGGACACCGCCGTCGAACTCGCAGCGGAGCTTCGGTTGATGGCAGATTGGCTGGGGCTGCCGGACGTGGAGGTGGGAAACCGTGGCGATTTGGCGGCGAACCTCGGGAAGGCAGTGGCCGGTAGTCAGCCCGTATCCGCTCTCAGGGAACAAACGAGCCGCGGGGCGGTGTCTCTCCCGTAGACTAAAAACGCCAGAATTCGGCGGCAAAGACTGGGAGCATCTTCACGTGGCATCACTCATCGAAAAACTTCTCCGCACCGGCGATAAAAAAACCCTCAGGCAACTGCGGAACTATGCCGACTCCATCAACGCCCTGGAAGATTCGTTCAAGACCTTCACGGACGCCGAACTCCGTGAAGAAACGGACCGGCTGCGCGAACGCCACCAGGACGGTGGGGAGAAGCTTGATGACCTGCTTCCCGAAGCCTTTGCCGCTGTCCGGGAAGCTTCCGCACGAACCCTGGGCATGCGCCACTTCGACGTCCAGCTGATGGGCGGCGCAGCCCTGCACTTGGGCAACATCGCGGAAATGAAGACCGGTGAAGGCAAAACCCTGGTGGCAACTGCTCCTGCCTACCTCAATGCGCTCACCGGCAAGGGTGTCCACGTCATTACCGTCAATGACTACCTGGCCGAATACCAGTCCGATCTTATGGGCCGCGTTTACCGTTTCCTCGGCCTGACCAGCGGCTGCATCCTCGCCAATCAGGACCCGGCCGTTCGCCGCCACCAGTACGCCTCGGACATCACCTACGGCACCAACAACGAGTTCGGTTTCGACTACCTCCGCGACAACATGGCGTGGGACAAGTCCGAGCTGGTCCAGCGCGGGCACAACTTCGCCATCGTTGACGAAGTGGACTCCATCCTCATCGATGAGGCCCGTACCCCGCTCATCATTTCCGGTCCGGCACAGGGCGACACCAACCGCTGGTACAGCGAATTCGCCAAGGTGGTCCTGCGGCTCCAGCCGGAGAAGGACTACGAAGTCGACGAAAAGAAGCGCACCGTTGGTGTCCTGGAAAGCGGCATCGAAAAGGTCGAGGACTACCTCGGTATCCAGAACCTGTACGAATCCGCCAACACGCCGCTCATCGGCTTCCTGAACAACGCCATCAAGGCCAAAGAACTGTTCAAGCGGGACAAGGACTACGTCATCCTCGACGGCGAAGTCCTGATTGTTGACGAGCACACCGGCCGCATCCTTGCCGGCCGCCGCTACAACGAGGGCATGCACCAGGCCATCGAGGCCAAAGAAGGCGTGGAGATCAAGGCCGAGAACCAGACTCTGGCCACTGTGACCCTGCAGAATTACTTCCGTATGTACGGCAAACTTTCGGGCATGACCGGAACTGCGGAAACTGAGGCAGCGGAATTCATGGGCACCTACAAGCTTGGTGTGGTCGCCATTCCCACTAACCGCGACATGCAGCGGCTCGACCAGTCGGACCTGGTCTTCAAGAATGAGGCCGTCAAGTTCGACGCCGTTGTGAAGGATATTGCCGAACGGCACGAAAAGGGCCAGCCGGTCCTGGTGGGCACAACGAGCGTGGAAAAGAGCGAATACCTGTCCCGGCTCCTTGCCAAGGAAGGAATCCGCCACGAAGTCCTGAACGCGAAGAACCACGCCCGGGAAGCAGCCATCGTGGCGCAGGCAGGCCGGAAGGGCGCCGTCACGGTGGCAACCAACATGGCAGGCCGCGGTACCGACATCATGCTCGGCGGCAATGCCGAGTTCACTGCCGTGGCCGAGCTCGCCAAGCGCGGGCTGGATCCGGAAGAGAACTCCGAGGAGTACGAGTCCGCCTGGCCTGCAGCCCTTGAAGCTTCCAAGCAGTCCGTCAAGGACGAGCACGAGGAAGTCCTCAACCTGGGCGGCCTTTACGTGCTGGGCACCGAACGTCACGAGTCGCGCCGCATCGACAACCAGTTGCGCGGCCGTTCCGGCCGGCAGGGTGACCCCGGCGAATCCCGTTTCTACCTTTCGCTGACTGACGACCTGATGCGGCTTTTCAACTCCGGTGCAGCAGAGCGCTTGATGAACAGTTCGGTGCCGGACGACGTCGCCCTTGAATCCAAGCTTGTCTCCCGTGCCATCGCTTCGGCGCAGGGCCAGGTGGAGGGCCGCAACGCCGAACAGCGCAAGAACGTCCTGAAGTACGACGACGTCCTGAACCGCCAGCGCGAGGCAATCTACGGTGACCGGCGGCGGATTCTCGAAGGCGATGACCTGCACGAAAAGGTGCAGTTCTTCGTTGAGGACACCATCACCGCCCTCATCGATGCTGCAACAGCCGAGGGCAACGGCGACGACTGGGACTTCAACCAGCTCTGGACCAACCTCAAGACCCTGTATCCAGTCAGCGTCACGGCCGACGAGATCATCGAAGAAGCCGGCGGAAAGTCCCGGCTTACGGTTGAGTTCCTCAAGGAGGAGCTGCTGTCCGACGCGCGCCTGGTGTACCAGGCCCGGGAAGAAGCCATCGGTTCCGAGAGCATGCGCGAGCTGGAGCGCCGCGTTGTCCTGTCGGTCATCGGACGTAAATGGCAGGAACACCTTTACGAGATGGATTACCTCAAGGAAGGGATCGGCCTGCGCGCGATGGCACAGCGTGATCCTCTTGTTGAGTACCAGCGTGAGGGCTTCACCCTGTTCCAGAGCATGATGGAGGCGATCCGGGAGGAAAGCGTAGGGTTCCTCTTCAACCTCGAAGTGGAAGTCACCCCTGCCCAGGACGTCGTTGTGGCGGACGATGAGGGTGGACACACGGAACACGTGGAGCCGCAGGTCCGGGCCGCCGGGCTGGAAGCGCCGGCTCAGCCTGCCCAGCTGCAGTACACCGCTCCCCGCGAAGATGGCGGCACGCAAACCCGGGTGGAAACCCGGTCCTCCGGGCGTTCAGGAAATCCTGCCAAGGCCGCGGGCCAGGACGCTGCCAAGCGGCAGGCAAAGAAGAAAAAGCGCTGACACGTTGGTTTTGTGAAAGCTGATAGTCGAAAATAGGGCAGGGCCGGGGCATCGTTCCCCGGTCCTGCTTTCGTCTCGCTGCATCTGCCGGCGCTCGTTTCTGCCAGGGCTCGTTGCTGCAAGTCCGTCAGCCTATAACAAGCTCAGTCACCCGCCACACCTGTTTGCCCCGCTCAAGCCGGACGGCCACCGCCCGGGCACGGACATCGTCCACCACAACGGCACTCGCTTCGAAAATTCCGGCCGCCACTTCGCAAACGCGGACCGATCGAACGACAGAATTCCTATGCAGCCGTGCCAGATCCGGGTTGCCGGTACGGTTGATCTCGCGCCTGATCAGGCACGCGCGGTGCTGCAGTGCTGCCAGGCATCGTGGGTCAAGCCGACGTGCCAGCTGATGGACAGGGCGGATTCCTGCAAGCACTTCCATAGCTGCCTGGACCGTGCCGCGAGTGACCGCACGTACCTCCGATAGCTCATCAATCGGCAGCAGCACCGGAGTTGGCCCAGTATGTGCTGGAGGGGAAGTTCTGGCGGGAGACTGCGGTGGAATCCGCCGGGGTGTGGGGTTACCCTCGCTCCTGGGCGTTTGAAGGGCACGAATTGGTGTGGCTGCAGTCATTGCTTTCCCCTTGGTTAGTGGCTTGCGTTATGGCATGAATGGTTGAAGCCCGGCCGTGCCTATGCTGCGGAGGGCGGCTGAAGAATTTGTCCCGGCAGCAGCACGTCCGGATTTTGGCCGATGAGGGCCCGGTTGGCCTCGTACCACCGGGGCCATTGCATGGCGATCTCCACGTCCGAGGCCCCTGGGCCCATAGCGTGCGCGGCAACGTCCCACAGTGTGTCTCCCGCCAGGACGGTCACGGAACCAGCACCGCTTGCCGCGTCTTCGGCGGCGCGTACTGCAGGAGCCGCCAGCAGTCCCGGGCCTGCTACCGGGGCAGCCGGCTGCCAGCCCGGCTTCACAACTGACGGGGGAGCTGCGCTGTTCTCCAGGCCGTCTTCGAGTAGCGCGGGAGCACGCTCAGCCTGGCTGTGTTCCGCGGTGGCCCCTGAAGCCCGATTGACCTGTTCTGATGGAAACACTCCGGCTGGTGGTGCTGCCTGTTCTCTTGAACTTTTGGAGGCTTTTGCTGTTGCCTCCACCGCCGGCGTCGGCGTCAAAACCTGGTTCACGTGGCTCCCGGGACCCGCGGGAGCCGATGCCACGTAGTCCTGGGTGGGGGTCCATTCCGGTCCGGACAGCACCGGGTGAGCATTCGCGGCCGGACCGGACACCAGCTGAACCGAAAGTGCAGCAAGCACCAGCCGCTGCATCAAGGCGGGCGAGAGTTTCCGGGTTACGGCTGCCGCGCGGGTTTTGCCGTTCCGATCGAGGAGAGTGGTGGCACCGGCGAAGAGCAATGCAAGGAACCACCAGCCCACCAACGCAGCTCCGGCGGCTGCCGCGGCTGCCCCCAGGAGGTGCTCTGCATGAAGTCCCTGGTGCCGGGCGGAGGATTGATGCCACTGCTCCAGAATCCCGGAACCCGCCGAAAAAAGCAGGACGCCCAAGAGCAATATTGCCGTCACGCTGATGACATCGGTCCATCGGCCAGATTCTGCTGCTTGTGTCATTGATTTCCCTTTGATGCAGTTTGATGCGGTTTGATGCAGTCTGACATCAGTAGTGACAGTTTGCCCTGCCTCTTCTTTCTTTGTCCAGACGTTGGAGAGAAAAAGTGGTTGTCATTGACGCTGTCTGGGCTGGGCCCTACGCTGGCCGAATGCGCTGGGATGCACTGTTCGAGGACCTCGAAAGCCAATTCGCGGAGGCAGAGCGGCTGGCTCTTGATTCGGAAGTCAATGAGCGGGCGCGGGCTGAGATGGTTGGCCTGGAACTGGCTGACCGGTTGCGGGCGGTTTTGGGCTGTCGGCTGACCGTCTATTTGTCTTCCGGCGAATCTTTTTCAGGAACGCTCACCCACGCCGGTGGAGACGCACTGGTGCTGGATGAAGAACAGCACCAGCTGCTCATTCCCTACACGGCAGCAGTGCGCTACGCGGGCCTCGGCCGGCTGTCGCTGGCGGAATCGTCGTCTGTGCGCCGGGGAATTGGGCTAGCCAGCGCCCTGCGCGGCATGGCCCGGGACAGAGCCGAGCTGTCGGTCCTTGTCGGGAACGTCGGCGGTGCGGTGCGGCTGGCAGGAGTCATAGACCGGGTTGGCGGGGACTATTTCGACCTCGCTGTCCTAACCCCGGGCGAAGCGCGCCGCAGCCACCACGTCAGCCAGATTGCGACAATTCCCTTTACCGCATTAGAGGCGATCAGGTCGCGACGGACCAACGAGATTTAGTTGCTGGCGCACCGCCGGAGTGACCGGGGAGCCGGAGTGCCAAGCCACAAGGGAAAGTCAGACTGACTTGGACTTGGATTCCTGGATTATCCGGCTGGCTTCGGCGTACCGTTCCTCGATGTACTGCTCAAGCATTTTTTCTTCGACCCGCCATTGTCCACGGCCGCCAACCTGGATGGCTTTGAGCTCGCCGCTTCGGACCAGGGCATAAGCAGCCGGAGAGTTGATCTGAAGCTGCTCGGCGACATCTGCGAGTGTAAGAAACCTGGGCATACATCCATTTTGCCACCGGAACAGGTAGTTTGCTGCTGTTATCCACAATTTGGCCTTGTTTGAACTTATGACTTTTGTTCCGGCGTCCCTGCCGCAACAATGAGGAGTCCGGACACAGCGAGCAGTCCCGGCGTGCATAGGGGGAGAAACGGTAATGGTTCCTGAGTCATCTGCCACGGCGGCAAGGCTGAAACGACCTTCCTGGAAGGATCCCCGCCTGCTGGTAGGTGTTCTCCTTGTGCTGGCATCCGTGGCGGGCGTCGTATTCCTGGTGGGAAGCGCGGACCGGACCACGGAGGTTTACGCGGCCCGCGACGGCATTGCGGTGGGCGAGAAGCTGACGTCGGAGAACGTCGTCCGGGCCAAGGTCAGGCTGGGGGAGACAGAGGCGCAGTACATCACCGCCGAGTCCGGCCTCCCGGAGAACGTGGTGGCGGTGCAGAGGATCGGCAAGAACCAATTGGTCCCCCGGGCCAGCCTCGGTGCAGTGGACGAACTGGACCGCAAGCCGGTTGCCTTGACCATCGAGGAGACGCTTCCGGCGCAGGCAGTGGCCGGCGCCAGGGTCGATGTCTGGGTGGCCCAGCCCGATGCGCGCAACGGCTTCAGTGAACCGAAACTTCTGCTTCCGGGTGCTGAAATCGCCGAGGTGGCGGAGGGTTCAACAGCCCTGGGGTCGTCCCGCACCACCGTGTTGATGGTGCTGGTGGAGGATAACCAGATGCCCGCGCTCCTGGGGGCGCAGGCGAATGACGCCAAAATTTCTGTGGTGTGGAACCCCGGAGGCGGCAGCAGATGAGTATTCCCGTCGTCACCGTGGGGCAGAGCCGCGAGGATCTGGTCGGTGGGCTGGAACGCCTGCATGGTCCGGTCACTGTAGTCCGGAGATGCGCGGAACTGGCCGAATTGCTGGCAGCCTGCCAAAGCGGACTGGCGAGGGCCGCCGTTGTTGCCGAAGGTTCCGAGGGCCTGACCGCTTCCCTCGTGGATCGGCTCGGAGCGGTTGGTGTCGCCATTATTGCCCTGACCGACTCGCCGGAGGAAGCCGCGAGACTCCGGGGGATAGGGGTCGCTTCCGCCCTCACCGGAGTGGAATCCGCGGTGCTGTCAGAAAGGATTGCCGAGGCCGTCGCCCAACTGACGGGCGGCGGACCCCGGGGCGCGCACAGGAGCAGTCCCGCGGACACCGGCGCTGCCCTCCATCCTGTTCCGGCGGAAGCACAAAGCTTCCCGGAGGAGCCGGGGCCAGGGCGGGTCATCGCGGTCTGGGGCCCCGCGGGGGCCCCTGGACGGACCCTGGTGGCGGCTAACATCGCGGGCGAACTCGCCGCCGAGGGGAAGTCTGTTGTTCTCGTCGACGCCGACAGCTACGGTGCGAGCATAGCGGCCGTGCTGGGCCTAATGGATGAGTCCGCCGGTTTGGCACAGGCATGCAGGCTGGCTGACCAGGGGCTCCTGGACGAGGAGGCGCTGAAAAGAGTGGCCACGCCGGTTGCCACCAAACTCGGTTCCTTCCGTGTTCTTACCGGAATCACCCGCGCGGACCGGTGGACGGAGCTCCGGGCATCTGCCTTGGCTCTCGTCCTCGAACGGGCGAAACACATTGCAGAGGTGGTTGTGGTGGATACCGGATTCTGCCTCGAGGCCGACGAGGAGCTGAGTTTTGACACCATGGCTCCCCGGAGGAACGCGGCTACTTTGCGCTCCCTCGAACTCGCCGACACCGTTTACGCTGTTGGTGCCGCGGATCCTGTCGGAGTGCCAAGACTCGTGCGGGGTTTGGCCGAGCTTGAAACTGCCGTTCCACAGGCCGCGCCCATCGTGGTGATGAACAAGGTCAGGGCCTCCTCGGTGGGCCGGGCTCCCGAGCGGCAGCTGCAGGACGCGTGGGAAAGGTTCGGGCCGGCGTCGGAGCTGAAAGCATTCCTGCCTGAAGACAGTGCCGCGGCGGATGCCGCCCTGCTGGGAGGTTCGCTGTTGCTGGAGGCGGCACCTGACTCGCCCCTTCGTCGGGCCATCGCACAACTCGTTTGTGCACCCGCCCAGCAAAAATCGAAAACCTCTGTCTTTTCTTCCACAGCAGCCCGCAAGCTAAAAGACTAGGCTCGCCGTAAGAGCTGCAAGGAAGCAGCGAATATCTTGTGATGGAGGCGTGTGTCGATGTCGTCTGGATCCAGCGTGGAGGATCAGCCCCTTTCCATTGAAGGCCATGAAGGCTTTTTCCGGGACTACTATCAGCACCTAGCCGAAGAGGATGCACGGAGCTATCCCGCCGACATGCTGACTGCGCGCGCGGAAGCGCACCGCAATGTCGCGTCGGTCCGGAAGCCAGGCCAGGCGAGCGTCTCCATTGTCGACGAGGAGGACAGCAGCGTCGTCTTCGTGGTCACCGACGACATGCCGTTCCTTGTCGATTCCGTCAACGCTGAACTCGTCCGCCAACACGCGGCCATCAGGATGGTGGTTCACCCTCTGTTCGTGGCTACCCGCAACAGGGAATCCGCGGCGCTGGTAAAGGTCAACAAAGTTCCCTCCCATCTGGGAATTTCCAGCGGCGATACCGCTGCCATGCCGAATCTGTCCCACCTCATAGCGCAGGGTGAAAACGCCTCGCACATGGAGTCCTGGATCGCCGTCGAAATTAACCGTGTATCCGATGAAGCGAAAGCAGCGCTGCTCGAAGGCCTGCAACGGGTCCTGAACGATGTCCGGGCGGCGGTCGAAGACTGGCCGCGCATGCGCCAAAAGGCGCTGCAGATTGCGGAAAGCCTGGACAAGGTGGCGAACCCGGCGCAGATCGCCGAATTGCGGCAGGCGCAGGACCTCCTGCACTGGCTGGACGACGGGAACTTCACGTTCCTCGGCTACCGTGAATACGACCTGGTCAACGTGGGCGGCGAAGATGTCCTGGAGCTGCGTGAAGACAGCGGCCTGGGACTGCTGCGCACTGCCGCGGACTCACCGCACATCCAGCACCTCACGGATACGGGCAGGAAAAAGGCACGCGAAAAGCGTGCCCTGGTTATCACCAAGGCCAATTCCCGCTCCACCGTCCACCGGTCGGCATACCTCGACTACATCGGTGTCAAGAGTTTTGACGCCGCCGGCAACGTCAATGGGGAGCGCCGCTTTATTGGCCTCTTTGCCACCAGTGCCTACACCGGCTCCGTTCGGAACATACCGATTGTCAGGGAAAAGGTTGATGCCGTACTGGGCAGCGCCGGCTTCCCGCCGGACTCGCACTCCGGAAAGGACCTGTTGGGAATCCTGGAGACGTACCCCAGAGATGAGCTGTTCCAGATCGAGGTTCCGGACCTCGCCGCCACAGCCCTTGGTATTCAGAAACTGCAGGAGCGCAGGCGTACGCGGCTCTTTCTGAGGCCGGATATCTACGGCCGGTTTATGTCCGCCGTCGTCTACCTTCCCAGGGACAGGTACACCACCAACGTCCGGCGCCGCATTGAGCAGGAACTCCGCGAGACGTTCCAGGCCGTGTCCATCGACTACGAGGCGCGCATGACGGAGTCGGCGCTCGCCCGGCTGTTCTTCCGCATCCGCCTGCCCAAGGGTGCCGACGTCAGGAACGTCAACACCGAGGAATTGGAGAAGCGGCTCGTTCGCGCCGCCCGCTCCTGGAGCGAAGGCATTGCCGAGGTGCTGCGTGAAGGGCGGGACGTAGCAGAGGCCAAGGAGCTGGCCGCCATCTGGTCCGAGGCCTTCCCGGCAAGCTACCGGGTGGATTACGAAGTTGAGGACGCCCTTGAGGACATCGCCCGCTTCGAGAAATACGGCGCGACGGCGGAGCGGACTGCCGGGGCCAAGCAGGAACGCCCTGGCGTGCATGTCTACCTCCCTGAAGGAGCGGGAGCGACCTTGGAGGAGGATGCCCGGGTCAAGCTCTACATGCTGGAGCCCAAGAGCCTGAGCCAGATCCTGCCCTTCTTCCATAACCTTGGCTTGGAGGTGCTGGACGAGCGGCCGTTCGAAATCGAGACGGCGGACCGAAGGGATTTCTTTCTCTACGACCTGGGATTGAAGTACCCGGCCGGAGTTGATCCTGTGTCAACCGGCCATTTGCTGGCTGAATCCTTCTCCGCTGCAGTTACCGGCGCCGCTGAATCGGATGCCTTTGACCGGCTGGTCCTGCGGGAGGGGCTGCAGTGGCGCCAGATAACCGTACTGCGCGCCTATGCCCGCTACATGCGCCAGATGGGCAATGCCAACTCCTTTGGTTTTATGGCCGATACCCTGCTGGCGAATCCGGAAGTGACCAAGGGACTGAGTGCACTCTTCGCCGCCCGCTTTGATCCTTCACTGAACGAAGAAGAACGGCTCGAGGCGCAGGCTTCGGTCCGTGAAGAACTGGCAGCGGCCATCGAAAAAGTGGCCACGCTTGACGCCGACAGGGTGCTGCGGACCTTTGTGAACCTGATCGAGTCCACGCTGAGGACCAACTTCTACCAGTACAAGCCCCACCTCAGCTTCAAGCTCGACCCGGCACGGATTGAAGGGCTGCCCTTCCCCCGCCCCATGTTCGAAATATGGGTCTACGCGCCACGCGTCGAGGGCGTCCACCTTCGCTTCGGGAAGGTGGCACGCGGCGGGCTGCGCTGGTCCGACCGCCGCGAGGATTTCCGCACCGAGGTCCTGGGACTGGTTAAGGCACAGACCGTGAAGAACGCCGTCATCGTGCCTACAGGGGCCAAGGGCGGCTTCTTCGCGAAGCAGCTTCCTGACCCCACTGTTGACCGTTCCGCCTGGATGGCCGAAGGCATCGAAAGCTACAAAACTTTCATCCGCGGGCTCCTCGACCTCACTGACAACCTCGTCACCGGGAGCGACGGCGAAAGGCTGGTGCCGCCGTCGGACGTTGTAAGGCACGACGACGACGATTCCTACCTCGTGGTGGCGGCCGACAAGGGAACCGCGACCTTCTCGGACATCGCAAACGGGTTGGCTAAGGAATACGGGTTCTGGCTGGGCGACGCGTTCGCATCCGGGGGATCGGTGGGTTATGACCACAAGGCAATGGGCATTACCGCCCGGGGCGCCTGGGAATCGGTGAAGCGCCATTTCAGCGAACTTGACCTGGACACGCAGACCCAGCCGTTCACCGTGGTGGGGGTAGGCGACATGTCCGGTGACGTGTTCGGCAACGGCATGCTCCTCTCGCGCCACATCCGGCTCCTGGCAGCCTTTGACCACCGCCACATCTTCCTGGACCCGAACCCGGACGAAGAAACCTCTTTCGTGGAGCGGCAGCGGTTGTTCGAACTGCCGAGGTCATCGTGGGACGACTACAACAAGTCCCTCATCAGCGAAGGTGGCGGAGTGTTCCCCCGCCAGGCAAAGTCGATCCCTGTTTCAGCCCAGGTACGGGCGGCCCTGGGGCTTCCCGTACAAACAACCGAACTCAGCCCGCCGGAACTCCTCCGTGCAATCCTGCTGGCTCCTGCCGACCTGCTCTACAACGGCGGTATCGGCACCTACGTCAAGGCGAGCACCGAGTCCAACGCCTCCGTGGGGGACAAGGCCAACGACGCCATCCGCGTTGACGGCAAGGATCTGCGCGTCAAAGTGGTGGGCGAAGGCGGAAACCTGGGCATGACGCAGCGCGGCCGCATCGAGGCAGCATTGCAGGGGGTCATCCTCAACACCGATGCCATCGACAACTCTGCCGGCGTTGACTGCTCCGACCATGAGGTCAACATCAAGATCTTTGTGGACCGTATGGTGGCTGCCGGGAAGCTGTCCGCCGAAGAACGCGCCGGGTTCCTCTCCTCAATGACTGATCAGGTGGGCAGGCTCGTGCTGGAAGACAACATCGACCAGAACATCCTGCTGCTGAATGACCGGACCCGGGTGGCCGAGTGGAGCCCGAGCTACGAACGGCTGATGGACTGGCTGGAGAAGAAGGCAGACCTGAACCGTGAGCTGGAGGCGCTTCCCACCACGGAAGTGCTGAGGGAGCGGCTGCAGCAGGGACAGGGCCTGACTTCGCCTGAGCTGTCCGTGCTGGCCGCCTACGCCAAGATCGAGCTGACCTCCGCCCTGCGGGACAGCGATCTGGCCGACGATCCCTGGTTCAGGAAGACGTTGCGGGCCTACTTCCCGGAGCAGCTGCGCGAACGGTTTGACGCTGAGCTGGACACCCACCCGCTGCGGCGCGAAATCATCGCCACCATCGTGGCCAACGACATGATCAACATGGGCGGTATTACGTTCGCCTTCCGGACCATGGAAGAGACGTCGGCCTCGGAAGTGGCTGTGGCCAAGGCATTCGTTGCGCTGAGGGAGGTGTACGAGCTCGACGTGATGGTGGAGGACTTGAACAATTTGCCGGCCTCGTTCCCCACCGAGCACTGGAGCACCGTCCACCTGGACATCCGGCGGCTGCTGGACCGGGCTGTCCGCTGGCTGCTGGGTCAGGGCAGCGTCTCCCGGCCGATTGCCGATGTCGTGGACGAATTCAAACCACTCCTGGATCCCATGCGGGCCCGCCTGCTGGACTACCTGCGCGGCGATGACCGGGACAGGGTTGCCGGCTGGCTGGAAAAGGCACGGGATTGGGAGCTCCCGGAAGGGCTGGCCCTGCGCTGGGCCGAGCTCTTCGAGAGCTTTGTCCTGTTGGACATCGCCAAGATCGCCCGCGTCCGGAAGGACCCTGTGGAGGAAATCGCGGCCGTCTACTACACGGTTTTCAACCGCTTCCACGCGGATTCCCTGCTGGAGCGCATCAGCAGCCTGCCGCGGCAGGACCGGTGGCAGGCGCTGGCCAGGGCGGCCTTGCGTGATGACCTGTACTCCACCATCTCGGACATGACGACGGCGGTGCTGGACGCCACCAATTCTGCGGACTCGCCGGAGGCCCGGCTGAAGGAATGGGAAGCCCGGAACGCGGAGCAGTTGGGCAGGGCGAAGAGCATGTTCGATGAGGTCAATGCCCTCGAGGCCGACGATATGGCCTCACTGTCGGTAGCATTGAGGCTCTTGAGGTCAATCGTTCGACGCTAGCGAGTCTGGCGTCGCAAATGGAGGTGCAGTGGCAATCTTTACCGACCCCATCAGGGAACATGCTGATTTCGGGCCGGGGGATGCCGAATGGCTGCACCTCCTGGTGGGGGACTGGCAGATGGTCGCAGACCTGGCGTTCGCCGACCTGGCGCTCTGGTTCCCCCACCCGGACCACGGGTATGTGGCGCTGGCGCACGTCCGGCCCTCCACCACCCACACCGTGTTCCACGGCGACTTCGTGGGGGATCCCATCCGCTCGGATCTCCAGCCCCTGGTGGACAAGGCCTGGAACAGCCGCTCCATCGAGCGCTCCAGTGAAACCAACTGGAGCAGCGACATGGCGCTGCGGGTGGAGGCCGTTCCCATGGTCCGGAACGGCCGCACCCTGGCCGTAGTCACCACCCACATGGACCTGTCGAGTTCGCGCATGCCGTCCCGACTGGAGCTGACGTACAGGCAGTGCGCGTACGACCTTCTGCGGATGGGCACCCTGGGGTTGTGGCCGGACTTCGCGTCCCCCACGGGTTCCCGCCGCGGCGCCCCCCGCGTGGGTGACGGGCTGATCCGGCTCGACGCCGAGGGCATCGTTCAGTACGCAAGCCCCAACGGTGTCTCGGCTTTCCGCCGCCTCGGTGACGGGGAATCGCTGGAGGGGCGCTCGCTGGCCGAGGTCACAGCTAGCCTGCTGAAGGACCGCCGCATGGTGGACGAAACGCTGCCCCTCGTGGTTACCGGCCGGATGCCGTGGCGCAG
Organism: Arthrobacter sp. ZGTC412; assembly: GCF_002929215.1. GTDB lineage: Bacteria > Actinomycetota > Actinomycetes > Actinomycetales > Micrococcaceae > Arthrobacter. Next base: position 251,160 of record NZ_PJII01000001.1, on the reverse strand, counting down.
CGAAATTGAATCCCGGGGCGTGAGCCTGTCCCTGCGTGCGATTCCCCTGCGTGATGAGCAGCAGCGCTTCGGCGCGCTGGTTCTTTGCCGCGATGTGTCCGAACTGCGGCGGCGCGAGATGGAGCTGGTGACCAAGGACGCGACCATCCGCGAGATCCACCACCGGGTCAAAAACAACCTGCAGACCGTTGCCGCGCTGTTGCGGATGCAGTCCCGCCGGATGGTCAGTGACGAGGCGAAGCAGGGCCTGGAGCAGGCGATGCGCCGGGTGGCCACCATCGCGCTGGTTCACGAAACCTTGTCCCAGGGCCTGACGCAGAGCGTCGACTTCGATGAGCTGATCGGGCGGCAGTTCCGCCTCTCAGCGGAAGTTGCCTCACCGTCGCAGCAGGTCAGGACCGAGCGTTCCGGCATATTTGGTGAATTGCCCAGTGACTTCGCCACTCCGTTGGCGCTGGTCATCAATGAACTGGTGACCAATGCCGTGGAGCATGGCCTTGAGGGCCGTACCGGAACTGTATGGCTTCTCGCTGACCGTTCGGAAGGGGATGAGGGCGAGGAGGAGCTGACAGTCACTATCGCCGACGACGGTGTGGGTCTGCCCGAGACACCCCATGTTGAGGGTCTCGGCCTGCAGATCGTCCGCACCCTGGTGACAAGTGAGCTCGGCGGCACTATCCAGTGGCAGCCGCGTGAGGGCGGCGGTACTGCTGTTCAGATTCGTCTTAGCCTCGAAGCAAAGTAGCTGCGGACAGCAAAAGGCCCTGGTGGCAACCTTGCGGTTGCTGCCAGGGCCTTTTTGTAAACGCTGTTAGCTTGCGCGGATATGCCTGAGAATCAGGACGCGCGGCGGGCGCGTGCTGCCCGGCGCTTCAGGGCGCGGCGCTCGTCCTCGCTCATGCCGCCCCAGACGCCGGCATCCTGGCCCGACTCGAGGGCCCACTGCAAGCATGTGTCCACTACCGGGCACCGGCGGCAGACGCTTTTCGCTTCCTCAATCTGCAGGAGCGCGGGACCTGTGTTTCCTACGGGGAAGAACAGTTCCGGGTCCTTTTCGAGGCACGCTGCGCGATTACGCCAATCCATGCTGATCAGTTGCTCCAATTCTGGGAAAAGCTCTTTGTGAAATTATTCACTAGTAGCTGCAAAGGAAAGGGGCCCGGCAGGGCCCCGTTGGTCATCTGAATCAACCCTGTCATGTTAACGCTGTGTAAACAAGGGGTAATAAGGCTTGAAATCCCGGGAACGCTGAGCGATACATCACAGTGGCGGTATTGGCCCTCACCACTGTCCGACTATGTCCGGTAGGGTGCCAGTGTGTCAAGACCCCCTGTATACCCCACAGACCCGCCGAGCGACCCAGAAGGCCTGGGCCAAGACCCCGGGCAGCCGGTGCCGGACCTGCAGCCGGGCGCCCGGCCGGCAGCTGTCCTCGTGGTGGCGCTGATTGTGGCGGCGGAGGCGACAGCGCTGTTGGCAGCTGCTGCCTGGTACGGCTACCAACTGGCAGCGGGCAGCCCGGTTCTCTCCTTTTGGGGTGCCGTGTTCACCCTTGGGCTGCTGCTGGCTTTCTCGGCCTGGCTGTACTCCGTGGCGTTGTTCCTTTACCGGGGATACCGCTGGACCAGGGCGGCAGCGCTGGTGGCGCAGTTGTTCGTTCTGACCATCGGATTTCCCACACTGAGTGCCGGTCTTCCTTTGGCTGGGATGGCGATGCTGGTCCCGGCCGTCACCGCCATCGTGCTGCTGTTCCAGAACAAGGTCATCAGTTTCGCCTCCCGTACCGGGAGCGCGACGCCGGCCCTGTGACCACGTAAGCCGGCCCTCTAACCGTGTAGCCGGGGTACCCGTTGTGTGTTTGGCAGCTGCTCCTCAGTTCTTTGAGCGGTGCTCTCCTTCCGTTGCGCATCATGCTCCCTCCCCGGGAGCAGCCCAGCCCACCTGGATGCTTCGGGAGATGCCCTGGCAGATGAGAATGCCCCTGCCTGGCGGTGCATTGGCCTCCACCTCGAACCGAACACCGAATAGGTCACCGTCCGATAGGGAACGTGGTGCGAGCAGGAGACCGGTGCCGGCCGAGCGGGAGCTCATGACCAGCGGCACCCGTTGTATGAGCAAGGAGCTGTAGGTCGCGGTGAGGATCACTGGGTAGCCCAAGGCGTTGAGGTCCGTCAGATTCCGGATGGTTTCGGCGGAGAGAAGATCGGCGTCATCGGCCAACGCCACGGTACCCTCCGGCGTTTCACCTGCTGCTGCGGTGGCAAGTTCCCGCTTCCAGAAATCGTAGGGGTCGGTTCCTTCTTCGGGAGAGAGCCAAGGGCCGGCGTCGGGATTCATCAGGGGCAGTGCGCGAAGGAGGTTAGTTTTTCCTGATCCGGGTCCACCCAAAACGGTGAGTACTCCTGCCCCCTGCAACCTGCAGGACGCTGGCTTGAGTTCGTCGCCGCCCACCCCCACGAGGATGTCCTGCCGCGTGGTGCTACCTCGCGCTATGGGTTGGCCGCGGTCAACCAGGGGCTGTGCCATGGCGGCGGACCGTGCCGTTGGCCGCATCTTCGCGGCCGGCACCAACGCCGGCAGTTGTTCAACCCTGAACGGGCGTTTGGTGGGTTGGCTGCCCACGCTATCCGCACTCTCCAGGATTTCTTGGCTGCCCAGACGGGCCGTTGGTCCTGAATGCCAGGAGTGGTGGAGGCTGACGCAGTACAGCTGGCAGACAGCCGGCATCCCACGGGAGACGGGACCGAATGCCACGGCACGCCCTTTGATCTCGGCCGTCGCAGGCATTCGTGGCCACGCTATCCGGCTGTCCGTATTGGAACCTGTGGGGAAGTAGAGCCGGTTGGGTAATGCCGAAAACGCCCTCGAGCTGACGAGCTCACGATCGCCGGCGATCATCACGATGATCCCAGCCGCCCCGCCGTCGCGGGCAAGGTCCTGGACAAGGTCTTCAGCCCAGGCCAAAGGCCCGGCGCGGAACGCCGAAATCCACGAGCCCCACCCGGAGATGACAAGGACCAAGGGCACGCCGTCCCGCTTGCCGGTTTGGCTCAGCCGGCGTGCCAACTCCTTCTTTAGGCGCTCGAGCACGCGGACGGCCCGCCGCAGCTCGTGCAGGCCCGCATGCGCCCCGATATTGGGGTGTGTGGCCAAATTCAGGAAGGTACCGCCTGCATCCAGGATGTAGCCGTGTGCTTCGGACGGGCTGAGAAGCAGCTGCATAACAGCCAGTTCCAGGGCCTCCGTGGCACCGGAAGACGGAGCACCGATGAGGGCAAGGTGGCTGTCTTCGGCTGGTTTCCACTCAAGTGGCACCACTCTTTGCTTTTCCGGCAGGTCCAGCAGGCCGAGTCTAATCGACCATGCCGCACTCCTGTGGAGCGTTGGAGATGACGGTGTTTCCTCTTGTGGCGCGGCCAGGTTCGAAGGGAGGGGAGGAGCGACTGGCCGCCTGGGCGCCGCTCCCTTCCGCTCACGCCACAGGTCCCGCACCATCGCCACCAGTGGGCGTGCAGCCTGGGCTGGCGTCTGCCCGGTGGGACGACGAATATCAGCCCCGCCGAACCCAGTGAAGGCAAGACAGTCCGCGGCAAGTTGTACCTTGACTGCGTCGGCCGGGCTGGACCCAGCCTGCGCTGGTCCTATGGATGCCGTCTGAAATTCCAGGGGAGCCTCCGTGCCACGCGCCAGGAAGGCCCGGCCCGGTGCTTCGACGCTAATACCGGCGGCAACCTTCGAATTGATAATGTCCGAGGACTCCATCTCCGATTGCACCCGAAGCGCAATGCTGGAGGTGACATTGGCCCGAATGTCTGCGGTCAGCGCCCCTTGTGGCCGTTGGGTGGCCATGACCAGGTGGATTCCGAGTGAGCGGCCGATGGCCGCGAGCCGCATAAGTTCCCGAAGCGCCTCCGGGGCATCATCCACGAGCATGCGGAACTCATCAATGACAATGACCAGATGGGGGAGTGGGAAATCCTGTGAAGCGCGGGTGTGCCGGTATGCCGTGAGATCCGGCACCCGTGCGGAGGCCAGCGCTTCCTCGCGCAGCCGGACTTCTGCACGCAGAGAAGTAAGAGCGCGTTCAATCTCGTAGGCGGACAGGTCCGTCAGGAGCCCGACGCAGTGGACGAGTTCCGCGAGGGGACCGAGCCCGGATCCGCCCTTGAAATCAACAAAAAGGAAGTTCACCCGCTCGGGTGGGTGGCAGAGGGCCAAAGCCAGGGTGAGGCTGCGGAGCAGTTCCGACTTGCCGGAGCCGGTGGTACCTGCAACCAGTAGGTGGGGTCCGTCGGACTGAAGGTCCATGGTGCGCGTTCCCGTGGCGCCCATCCCCAAAGGAATGTTCAGACGGTGGTCCCGGGCGCTCGCATTCCAGCGGGCAGCAGTTTGGTGGGGAGCGAGCGGCAGCACGTCCTGGAGAGAGCACACAGCGGGGACAGCAGGATCGTCGTTATCCCGCCGCTCGGCATGCACGGCCAAGTGCCTGCAGAAACTGAGAAAGACGTCCTCTGGTGCCAGGTCCGGGACAAAGGCAACGTCGCGGGCCGGAAGCCGCAGGAGGGATTTCCGCTCGGCAAGTTCTACAACACAGGTGCCGCCATTTACCTCCGCCGCTGGAAACTCAAGGACCTGCCAACCGAGGGCCGCCGCAGTTACGCAAACAGCGCCGTCGTCGTCTCCTGCATCGGAAGTTGGCAGCAGCAGGAGTACGCCGCGTTGATAGCTCCGCCCGAAGCCCTCGTTAAGGATGCGGAGAAGATCAGATGCAGAAGCGGTGAGAATGACGCCGGGCAGATATCGGGCGCCCAGGGGAAGGCGGGCTGCTTCGCCATGAATGACAACTCGTGTGCCGTGGCCTCTGGGGTAGCCCGCAAGTTGCATCACGAAGGAACGGACGATGCCGTCCGCCACTGCACTTGGTCCGCGGAGGGTTGTCCTGGGCATCCCTGGGTCCAGGAACACGGGAACCGCGCCTACGCTGGGAATGCCCACCGATGATACGGCTGGCTCAACTCTCACGTTTGCTGGCTGCGGAGCTTCGCCGACGCGCAGCCAAACCCCTTCCTCGCCAGAGGAAACTGAGGTAGGGCCCTGTCTTTGACTGACGGCCAGCGCCAGGATGGCGAGGGAGGGGCCGGACCGGCGTCGCCGTTCCCGGTCTTCTGCCACGGCGGCTGCGACGGCTCGTGTGAGGTCGCGGCGCTGCCGGCGCCCTGAGGCGAGGGGCACAAGGACAGAAACTGCCGAGGTTGCAGCAAAGGCGAGGAACATCCACATGCCGTTGAGCACGGCGAGTCCTATCCCAATCAGCAAAGGAAGAACGGCGGTCAGCAGGAGCACCGCCTTGTTGCCTGTATCCATTCGGCCAGGGAGAGTGAGAGGCAGCTGGGTGGAGGTCCCGGCGTCGGCAAGTGCTTTGTCCGTCAGGTCCACAAAAACCAGCGACATGGTTGTGTTGCCGCAGGTGATGCTCGATTTCGTGGAGATGACGGCGTTCCGGACCCGTTCGCCGTCGACGTGGATGCCGTTGGCGCTGTCCAGGTCAATGATCATGATGTCTGTCTCTGTGACGACGAGGCGGGCGTGCTCACGGGACAGCTCGGGGTCGGGGATCACAATGCGGGTACCGCTCCGGCCGATGGTGTAGGAACCGCGCCGCAGCGGGACAACGGTGCCAGCTCCGATGCCGGTGTGGACGGCCAGAGCAAGCTGGGCGTCCTCGGCCGGCGCCCGTGGTCGGAACTTCCGGGCATTTCGCTCGTAAACCCCGTCCACCAGAACCGCGCCGTTAACCAATGGGGCCTCACCCACGGTCATTGAGTGGATGTCTTTGCCGTGAATAGTGATCGGCCCGGTCCCGAACTCCTGAATCAGCTGGGCATGGACAACTGCGCCGGCGGTCCCTTCGGGTGCGTTGATGGTGAGTTCACTTGGTGATTCCTGCATCCCGGAACCGGTGCTGCGGACCAGCGTGCAATGAAACTTCATCGGTACAAATCCTCACGGCCTTTTAGCCCACGCTAGCCAGCGGTGCGCGGCCTCGGTTGAAAGAGTCTCCGTATGTGGACAACGCCGGGCGCTGCTCGGTTGAGATCGCTACTAATTGGCCTGCAGTGGCGGTCTTGAGTACAAAGGGAGCCCGTGTGTGAGCATTGTTGCAGCCAGCGCTGATGTTTCTGACGAATCTGTAATCGGCGCTGGGTTGGTAACGCGGGTCACCCGCTGAAGCAGGAAAGCGCGGAGTGGGTGTGCCCGAAGTCAAGGCGCATACGTTGAGATCGACGGCGTCCTGTCTGAGTCCCAAGCCTGATCCTGGCCGGGTTGGGGCGGCGCTTGATTCGACGGCGCCTGCGGTGCCTCGGGTAGGCTGGAGCAGCAGACAATGCGCACCATTGCGCTGCCCGCATTCAAACCAGGAGATTTTGTGACCGCTGACCTCGTCATTGTAGGATCCGGCTTTTTTGGCCTGACGATCGCAGAACAGGCCGCTACTGAGCTCGGCTTGAAGGTTGTCGTTATCGACCGCCGCCACCACATCGGCGGCAATGCCTACAGCGAAAAAGAAGAGCAAACGGGTATCGAGGTGCACCGCTATGGTGCCCACCTGTTCCACACGTCCAACGAGCGCGTGTGGGAGTACGTCAACCGGTTCACCACCTTCACGAACTATGTCCACAAGGTTTACGGCGTGCACAAGGGCGAGGTCTACTCCCTGCCGATTAACCTGGCCACGATTAACCAGTTCTTCCGCGCTAACCTGACCCCTGGCCAGGCGAGGGACCTCATCCAGGAGCAGGCCGGCGAGCTTGCCGGAACTGATCCGCAGAACCTTAATGACAAGGGCATCCAGCTGATCGGCCGGCCCCTGTATGAGGCGTTTATCAAGCACTACACCGGCAAACAGTGGCAGACGGACCCCAAAGACCTGCCGGCGGGGATCATTTCGCGGTTGCCTGTTCGTTACAACTACGACAACCGGTACTTCAACGACAAGTACGAGGGTCTGCCCACAAACGGTTACACAGCGTGGATTGAGAAGATGGCTGAGCACCCGAACATTGAGGTCCGGCTGAACACCGACTTCTTTGACGAGTCGCACGAGTACAGCAAGAACAAAGTTGTCGGCAACATCCCGGTGATCTACACGGGCCCGGTCGACCGTTACTTTGACTACGCAGAAGGTGACCTGTCTTGGCGCACCATCGACTTCGAGGAAGAGGTTCTTGAGGTCGGGGACTTCCAGGGAACATCGGTAGTGAACTACAACGACGACGACGTGGCGTACACGCGCGTCATCGAACCCCGCCACTTCCACCCTGAGCGTGATTACCAGACAGAGAAGACGGTCATCATGCGCGAGTTCTCGCGCTTCGCCGAGAAAAACGATGAGCCGTACTACCCAATTAACACCTCAGCGGACCGCGACCGGTTGCTCAAATACCGCGACCTGGCAGCAGCGGAGAAGGCCGTCCTGTTCGGCGGCCGGCTGGGAACCTACAAATACCTCGACATGCACATGGCCATCGGGTCCGCGCTGAACATGTTCGACAACAAGATCCGGCCGCACTTTGAGAGCGGCGTACAGCTGGAAAGCGGAGGCGTGGACGCATGACTACCACTGAAGAGTCGTCTTCATGGAGCGTTCTTCAGCGAGTGATCCTCCCGTCCGCCGACCAGACGGACACCATCCCGCTATACGTGGATGCTGGTCCGGCGAGCGGTATCCGTTTGCGGGAGAATGACGAACTGGCGCGCTCGCCGAAGCTGCCTGAAGACAAACTGCAGATGTTTAGCTCCGGCGTAAGCCAGGCGCACTTCGAGGACTTACTGTCACGCGAATCCATGCGGATTCGAGCCGGCGAGCAGATTTCTTTCGGCACTTACTTCAATGCATTTCCCGCGAGTTATTGGCGGCGCTGGACGTCCGTCCGTGATATCCGGCTCGTCGTCAGGACAAGGGGTGCCGGAACCGTCACGGTCTACAAGTCAAACGCCCGCGGCTCCGTTCAGCGGGTGGACGGCCGCCACGTCGAAGCGGATACCACCTCGGTTTTCGAGCTACCGCTCAAACCATTTGGTGACGGCGGCTGGTACTGGTTTGATCTCGCTGCCACCGCTGAAGGACTGGTGCTGGAAAGCGGACAGTGGGAGACAGCGGAGGCCGCCCGTGAAAACGGGCAGGTGACGCTGGAAATCACGACGATGAACAAGCCCGAGTTCTGCCTCAACAACGCCCGGATCCTTGCGGAGAACATGGACGTCCTCACCAACGTCAAGGAAATCCTGATCGTTGACCAGGGCACGGAGAAGGTGGAGGACCTGCAGGGTTTCGCTGAAGTAAAAGCGTCCCTCGGGGGCAAGTTGCGGGTGATTAACCAGGCAAACCTGGGCGGGTCCGGCGGCTTTGCCCGCGGCATGTACGAGGCCGTGGAGAACGGCAGCGACTACGTACTGCTGCTTGACGACGACATTGTTGTGGAGCCCGAAAGCATTGTCCGGCTTCTCACGTTCGCAGACCGTTGCCGCAGACCGACTATCGTCGGCGGACACATGTTTGACCTGTACAGCCGCAGCGTCCTGCACACTTTCGGTGAGGTCGTCGATCCTTACCGGATCGTGCCGGCCCAGCCACACGCCGACATGGAGCTTCGTCACGACTTCAGCGTCGCCAACCTCCGCCAGACTGCCTGGCTGCACCGACGGGTGGACGTCGACTACAACGGCTGGTGGATGTGCCTCATTCCGACGAAGGTGATCGAGGAAATCGGGCTCTCCCTCCCGCTGTTCATCAAGTGGGACGACGCCGAATACGGACTCCGTGCCCGGGAGGCCGGCTTCGCGACAGTATCGATGCCGGGCGCAGCGGTTTGGCACGTCTCGTGGGCCGACAAAGACGACATGGTCGGATGGCAGTCATACTTCCATGGCCGCAACAGGCTGATCACGACCCTCATCCACAGCCCTTACCCCAAAGGTGGGCGCGTGTTGCGGGAATCTGTCCAGGCCGATGTCAAGCACCTCGTATCAATGCAGTACTTCACCGAGCACGGCCGGATTGAAGCGCTCAAGGACATCTTCAAGGGACCCGATGACCTCCACCGAGTCCTGGCCACCAGACTTCCTGAGATCAATGCGCTGAAGTCCGAATACCCGGACGCCCAGTTGAAGGACGACGTTGACGACTTCCCGGCGCCAAAGCTGGGCCGCGGCCCCATGGGGGGTGCCCCGATTGGCATGCCGCGCAAGAAGGACCTTGTTCCCTGGGGTATCAAGACCGTGTCGAGGCAGTTGGTTCAGACCCCCGCGCCGGAGAGCTCCGAACGTCCGCAGGGCTTCCTGGCACATCGCGACAACCGTTGGTTCCGGCTTGCACACTACGACAGCGTCATTGTGTCCAACGCCGAGGGCACCGGGGCCTCCTGGTACCGGCGTGATCCCAAAAAGCTTAAGTCGATGCTGGCCGAGGCCACCCGCCTGCACCTTCGGCTCTACCGTGAGTGGGACAAGCTGGCTGAGCAGTACCGCAGTGCCGTTCCGGAGATTACCTCGATGGCGGCCTGGAAGAAGACGTTCGACGCCGACTCCCGGGACGGCCGCTAGATGGGCAGCCAGATTGACGAGCTGGTTAAACCCGGAACAGGCCGGGGTCTCCTCGATATCTACGGCGACCGTTTCCTGCTGAAGCTGCTGGTACGCAAGGAAATCAAAATCCGCTACCGCGGATCGGTGCTCGGGCTGATGTGGTCCTATGTGAAACCGCTGATGCAGTTTCTTATCTACTTCATCGCGTTGGGCGTCTTCCTGAACCTTGAGCAAGGGACACCGAACTACGCCATTTACCTCTTTTCGGGCATCGTATTGGTCAACTTCTTCACGGAATCCCTGTCCAATGCCACCCGTTCCATCGTGGACAACCGGGATCTCATCCGGAAGATCTACCTGCCGCGGGAATTGTTTCCGGCGGCGACCGTCTGGGTCTCGGCCGCTCACTTCCTGCCGCAACTGCTGGTGCTGGTCGGGGCGTGCCTGGTTGTGGGCTGGACGCCGTCCGTCCTGCAACTGGCCGCGGCCGTCCTGATCTTCTTCATGATGGCAGTGCTGGCTACCGGTCTGGGCCTGATGTTTGGCGCCGTCAACGTCTACTTCCGCGACTCCGAGAACATTGTGGACATGATCGTTATGGTGGTCACCTGGGCCTCGCCTGTTCTTTACGTTTGGACCATGGTGGAGCGCGTCATGGGACCCTGGTACTGGGTCTACCAGCTGAACCCGATCACCACCGCAGTCGAGGTCTTCCACTGGACTTTCTGGGAGCCGACGCTGAAGGCGGACCAAGTGGTCAGCGACACCATGCCTCCCGACCTGCTGGGATTCTGGCTCCCTTTGTCCCTGCTCATCTCTCTTGCCATCCTGTTCCTTGGTCAGTTGATGTTCCGCCGCCTTTCCGTACACTTCGCCCAGGAGCTCTGACATGACCTCGCATGGCCACGTAGCCATTAGCTGTACCGGCCTCCGGAAGCAGTTCGTCCTGCGGCACACCCGCTCCCTCAAGGAAGCTCTCGTGTGGTTGGTCAAGGGCCGCAAGGGCGATCTCTCCAAGAGGTTCCTTGCACTCAAGGACGTCTCGCTCGAAGTCAAACAGGGAGAGACTGTGGCTCTCATGGGACTCAACGGATCCGGCAAGTCGACTCTGTTGAAGCTGATCTCGGGCGTGCTGCAGCCGGACGGCGGAACAGTGCGCACGCGTGGCCGGGTAGCAGGGCTGATCGAGGTTGGGGCCGGTTTCCACCATGACCTCAGTGGACGGGACAACGTTTATCTGAACGGCGCCATCCTGGGCATGTCGGAGAAGCATATCGATGACATGTTTGACTCCATCGTGGAGTTCTCTGAGATCGGTGAGTTCATCGACACCGAAGTCAAGTTCTATTCCTCGGGCATGTACCTCCGGCTGGCGTTCTCCATCGCGGTCCATACAGACCCCGAGGTCTTCCTTATTGACGAAATTCTCGCCGTCGGCGACGAACCCTTCCAGCGCAAGTGCATTGCGAAGATCAAGGAGCTGTCGGATAAAGGCAAGACGCTTTTTGTCGTAAGCCATGACCTGGACCTCGTTTCCACAGTATGTGAGCGCGGTGTCCTGTTGGAACACGGCGAAGTGCTGATGGACGGACCCGTCCGGGACGTGGTGGCGCAGCTCAGGCGACGATCTGCAGCCTGAGCACGGCTAATGCACGCCTCTGTCCGCCCATAATGGATTCGCCTGCACACGATGCGGGCAAGGAGCTTAGAACGAATGTCGAGGATTGACAAGATGCCCAGGATCAGGGTCGGTAGAGAAAAAAGTAATCACATCTTTGGGCGCCGAAGCTTTCTGATGGCAGCTAGCGCTTTGCCCCTTATGCTTGCTGGCTGCTCCGGGGAGCCGGGCTCCAAGGGGGTGGAACCGGATGCTAGCGCTTTCCCCGTGACGCTGACACACGCGTTCGGTTCCACCACGATTGAGGCCTTGCCTGATCGCGTTGTTGTCCTCGCCGCCATGGAAGCGGATATCTGTGCGGGGCTCGAACTGGTTCCGGTTGCCATGCCAAGGATCGCCGATACACCGTGGTTCCGGCGGGCGATCAATGGGTTCCAGGAAGTAAGGCCCATCCATCTTGATGACAGCCAGGGTGTGCCGATCGAGGACATAGCGGAACTGAAACCGGACCTGATTCTCGCGATGAGTACCGAATTGTCGGCGGAGTCCTTCAAGCAACTGTCGGCCATCGCCCCGGTTATCGCAGCGCAAAAAAATGATGTGGCAGATGGATGGCGCGAGTTGGCGGCTATCACTGGCCGTGCACTGGGGCGAGAGAAAGGGGTGGCCGCGCTCATAGAGGTGGCGGACGCGTTGGTCACAAACGCAGTTCGAGACTATAACGGGTTAGATGGCGCCACGGCCCTGTACGTCGAGGCCTCCACGGTGCAAGGCGCCGATGTTGTGGTTCATGCGGCAGAGTCGATACCCATGCAGGTGATGCGGGAATTCGGGCTCGCCGACGCGCCTTCGCTTCGCTCCTTGTCTTCAGGACAAAGCTCCGACGACGGACGGCTCGTCTCCTTTATCCTGCCACACGAGCGTGCCGCTGAACTGTCAGCGGACGTCTTGATCGTGGCAGTAAGTGGCAACGAGTTGTCAGAGTATCGCGAGCGGGGAGAGTTACCTTCACTACCGCGTTTTGGCGCCAGCCCAGTTCACTTCATCGCTGAAGCCGACGCGATCGCCATGCAGACGGGTTCACCATTGGCATTGGAGTGGATCGGGCGCAACCTCGTCCCGGAGTTCGCCAAACTGGCATATCTGTCCAGCCGAAAGAACACGACCTGACCGTCACGGAAAGCGTGCCCCAATAAGGTGTAAGGTCCATGATCACCGTGACGTACATGTCGCCGCGCCGGGTGTACCTCCAGAAGTGATAATTGGCGCCGAGAACCTGGATGCCGTCGAGCCGGTGCGGAGCGTCGATCAGAACCCCGCCTGCCCTCGGTTTGGACGGCGTCGTTGGCGGTGTTCCAGGCGACCCCGAATCCTTCAGCGACACGAGCGACGGTCAGGCGCTGGCGCACGATGCCTTCGAGCGCCCGCCGCAGACCACGCCGCAGACCACGCCGCGGGAGCTCGCCCGCGGCTCAGCAGCCAGGCCGGTGTCCTAGCGCCTCACTGCCCGCAGCCGGAGCGCCGATAGCGACGGATCGTGACCACCAGCGTGGTCGGCCGCCAACCCATCGGCTCGTGCGCCAGCCGCAAGACCGCTGTTCGACTGGTTGTCCAGCGGTGACGTCCCGTTGGACGGGAGCGGCGAGGTGAAGGTGTCGCAGGCGTCCTACGACTACACCCGGCCGTACTGGGACCAGATCGGGGCGACAATCGTCCGCCGCCACGTCTTCGACATGACGGACGGCTGGGACGGGAAGCCTCCGGGCGGGGTCGACCACGTGGTCGTCGTGACGCACCGGCCGAAGCCCGAGGGCTGGGACCCCGAGGCGCCGTTTCACTTCGTCGACGGCGTCGAGGCAGCCGTGGCCAAGGCCCAGGAGCTCGCGGGTGACCGCATCGTCAGTCGCCGCTGGTGGCCAGGTGCTTGCCGCGGGCCTGGTCGACGAGGTGCGCATGGACGTCGTACCCGTCGTGTTTGGGTCCGGCAAGCGCTACTTCGGGTCGTTACAAGCACAGCACCTGTTGGAGGACCCTGACGTGGTGATCCAGGGCAACCGGGTGCTTCACCTGCGCTACCAGGTGCGCCGTTGACCGATCTGAGCGGGTACGCGAAGAAGTCCACTGCGAACGGTGACACAAGATCGGGCCTCCGGCTGCGTTCGCGCATCGCTGCCCCGGGCCGACGCGCCGGCCAACATTCAGCCGGCAATTACACCCTCAACTGTGAGGAGCCAGGAAAGCTCTAGCGGTGCGAACGGGCGTCATCCGGGTAGATGCTGCGGGGCTAGGCATCGATCTGGCCCAGGTACCGCCGGGCCAGGGGCGCGGGGTGGGCCTTGAAGCGAACCGTCCGAGCTTCGACAGGTTCGGGGATTTTGGAGTCCTTTGCCAGGACAGCGGCGCTGGACTGCCTAGTCGCACGCTGTAACTCGAAAGAGGCGTGAATCGCCCACCTCCTTCACCATCTCCACTCCAGGAGCGGAATTGTCAGGCAGATCGCGGAGCCCCAGATGAGGTTCGCCCTCGGGACTGAAAATCTCGTCAGTTCCGAAATCCAGCGCCCAATAGGCGTCCATCTCCCTGATGGCCGGGCAGACCCGTTCGTTATAGGCCGCCTCGCCCCAGTGCTCCAGAAGTAGCCGTTCCTGTTCAGTACGGGTACCGAAGATGTGAGGGGCGACAACCCGGCGGCCGCTGAACGCGTAGGCCAAGGACGCGCCTGTACGAGGATTTGCCACAATCATTTCATCCTGCGGCACGATGTCGGTGATCTCGGCGAAAAGGGCAATGTTGTCTTCGCTCAATGGTCTTGACTCGTCGGTGGTCGTAAAGACGGTCGTTAGCCGTTCCTGCACGGAGGAAAGGCTCCCGCCCTGGGCCCCAACGCCAAGAGCGATGAGGACAGCGCCTGCCGCAATCACACCACTCTTGGGCCCCGTTCGTTGAAGCAGCAGGCGGGTGGGACGGGGCAAGCTGTCGGGCGTCTGGGAGAGGGCCAGTGCGAGTTTAGAGACTCTCTTCACAATCCACTCAGCACCCAGAACCACGACGGGAAGAGTGACCATAGGGAGCAGCGCAGCAAGACGATAGCTGTCTCTATACCAAACGCCGGTTAGGAAATTGCGGACGTCACCGTCGCTCCAGCTCGAAGCCACGATATAGAGAACAGCACCAATCAAGTAGATTCCCGCAATCCACCAGTAACGTGCCAGATCGGACACAATGACGCAGAAACCGGCAATAGTCAGAATCAAAAGCAACCAGGCAGTAGTCGCTCCCATCGGGGCACTGCCCAGAACCTCGCCGACAGCCCGGGCATTAGTCTGAATTGCTGTCCAACCTGCTGAAGCCAGATCGGGCCGGACTGTCACCCAGATGGCAAGAGTTGCCACAAAATACATGGCCGTAAGCAGTGACCACTTTTTAGCATGCGCCCTAGTGACCAGCCCGCTCCTGGTACCGCTCCATAGCCGTGCCAGGCTGGCCAGAACGATCGGCGATATCAAGACCAGGAGCCCCACCGCCGCGCTCGGATGGGACAGGGCAAGTCCGGGCAGCGTAGCTCCCAGCGCTAATAGTGGCGGAAGCTTCCATTCTGACGGCCGACGGGACATGCCCAACGATTCCGCTGCCAGTCCAAGCGCAACCGGCAGAATTGCTAAGGCTGCGTGGTAGGGGTAGAGGACGCCGTAGGCGACCATAAGATACGGAAATGAACTGAATCCGGCCGAGAGAACTCCGGCCGCGATGAGCGGGACAGGCCTATATCCCACTACACGGCTTATCAGGAAAATACACGCCAATGGCCAGACGATGGCACCAGTCACTATGGTTCCGACGTTTACGGCCACCATGACGGATGGCGCGCCGAGCATGAGCACCAAGGCCATTGCATCATGCATCGCCGCCGGATACAGCGTCTGCGAAGCTTCGGTCAAATTTCCTAGGGTTAGGGTAGAGCCGTTTTGGGTTTCTGCGATGTGGCGCACAGCGTTGAGATGGTAAATGTTGTCAAAGGATTCAGAAATGCTTTCCGGCGAACCGAACCCCGCGACGTAGCGGGCAGCAATAATGAGGGCAGGGAACACCGCTGCGAACGGGATCGCCCAGCGGGTTATCCGGGAGCTCCATCCGATCGATTCCATCCGCGCATTCGCTTCAAGAAACTTGCCGAGCCCGTTCCCATGGGTCCGGTGGCGGATGGAATACCGGAGCGCCAGAACGAGCACGGCCAGTAGTACAGAGAATAAGAAATACGAGACAGGGTTGAACGGAAGGCCTCCGTATGGCAGCACGATGGCGACGCTTCCAGCCACCGACGCCGAGACAGGGGCAGCCAGCGCGGCAAGATTAAGCCGCCGCACTCCAGCTGCGGCAAGGATCAGCAGGCCCGGCAGGAAGTATACCAGTAATGTTGCGGCGAACGTAGGGAGGGTTTCCCACCAAGTCATCGATCAAGCTCCTCATAAGTCACACCCAACCTTACAAGGATGGGCAACTTGCTTGGAATTCACGGGCATCGAGGGGGGAGATACGCCATGGTGTCAGGCCTGCACGTCGTTTTATGCCGTCAAGGGGACCCGCTCTCACCGCTATACTTGCCAATCATGCGTAACTCACAGCGATCTGGCGTGCTCATTGTCATGCCGGCGTGGAACGAAGCGGAAGCGATCGGGAACACCATCCGCCACGTGTTATCCACAGTTCCTCAGCATGACGTTCTGGTCGTCGACGACGGCTCCAAGGACGACACGCCGCGGATCGCCCAGGAAGCCGGGGCCACGGTACTTCGTTTGCCGTTTAACCTCGGCGTCGGCGGGGCCATGCGGGCGGGGTTCAAGTACGCTCTCCGCAACAGGTACCGGGCCGTTATTCAGGTAGATGCTGATGGGCAGCACGATCCGCACGATATCGATCGCGTGCTGGCGGGGCTCGAACATGCGGACATCTCAATCGGCGCAAGGTTCGCGGGCCGAGGCAACTATGGTGCTAAGGGTCCCCGCCGTTGGGCCATGTTTTTTCTAGCCAAGGTCATCTCCGGCATTGCCGGAACGAGTCTCACAGACGTGACGTCTGGTTTCCGCGCCGGGAACGAGACTGCGATCCGGCAATATATATCGCACTTTCCGGCTGAGTACCTGGGCGACACCATCGACTCCCTTGTTGTGGCAATCAAGTCCGGCTGCACGGTAACCCAGGTGCCTGTGGAGATGAAGGCCCGCCAGGCGGGCACTCCCAGCCAGGGTCCGGTCAAGGCGTCCATTTACTTAGCCAGGTCCGGGCTTGTTCTGTGTTTCGCGCTGGCGCGCCGCAGAACACCCCGCGTGACCGAATTACATGCGCCGCTGTCCGGCGACATCGCCGGAGAGGGAAGTGCATAAGGAATGAATGTTGCAGGTTCCTTGATTCTTGCCATCATTATGGTGGCTGTTGTCCTGGTTATGCTCCGCAATGGGCGTCTTCGCGAGAAGTACGCCATCCTGTGGCTGGTCATCGGTGGTCTCACGATCATTCTGGGCATTTTTCCTCGACTGCTGAACTGGGCAGCGTCGATGGTGGGCGTGGTAGTCCCCGCCAATTTGCTCTTCTCCCTTTCGATTCTGCTCCTGGTGGGAGTCAGTCTTCATGTATCACGCGAACTGACCGTCCTCGAGGACGAAACCAGAATCCTCGCTGAAGAAGTGGCTATCCTTCGAGCCGGATTCGAGCAGCTGCACGATCAGATCAGCCTTACCCAGCCGACAGCCGACGACGGTCCCGCGGGACCCGGAACACCGCCAACCGAGAGAAGATGACAGTGACTATTGACGTAATGTTCCCGTACTACGGCGACGTGGCCATGATGAAGGCCGCAGTCGACTCGGTACTCGCACAGGACGACAGGGACTTCCGCTTCACGATCGTGGATGACGGGTATCCGGATGACAGCCTGCCGGACTACTTTGCCGCCCTCGTGGCAGGCGATGAGCGCGTGCGCTACTTCCGTAACGAACAGAACCTCGGTGCCAACGGCAACTACAAGAAGTGCGTAGGGCTGGTCGAGCACGAAGTCGTGGTCATAATGGGTGCCGATGATGTTATGCTCCCGAACTACATCAGCACCGTACGCAAGGCATTCCAGGATCCCTCCGTCAGCATTGTGCAGCCGGGCGTTGAGGTCATTGACGAGAACGGCGCCGTTTACGCGCCTCTCGGGGACAAGGTCAAGCAGTACCTTCGGCACCGGCTCGTGGGCCAGTCCTCAGAGGCAATAGTCTCAGGGGAGGCTATTGCTGAGAGCCTCATGATCGGGGACTGGCTTTACTTCCCGTCCGTCGCCTGGCGCGCCGAAGCGGTCAAAAAACACGACTTCCGCCCCCAGTACGACGTCGTCCAGGACTTGGCACTGGCCATCGACATCATTCTTAGCGGGGGGAAGATGGCTGTACTGGACACCGTCTGCTTCCAGTACCGCCGGCACCGTGAATCTGACTCGTCCGTCCGCGCGCTGGATGGCCGGCGGTTTGCCGAGGAACGGGCCTTCTTCGATGAGTGTGTCCGCGACTTCAGCGCCAAGGGCTGGAACGGCGCCGCACGGTCGGCACGCTGGCACCTGACATCGCGCCTGAACGCCGCATCGCTTACTCCGAAGGTGGTCTCGAAGGGAATGTGGCCGGGCCTGCGCAAATTGGCGGCCCACGCCGTCCGGCCCTGATAGCCAGGGAAGACATTCCAGATCCACGTTTCGACCCAAGGGGCCATTGACCACTCATGGACATTCAAAACCACTACTACGGCCACTCGGCTGTCTTTGCCCGCTACTGCGGCGTCAAGCGGCTACGGCACGTTGCCGGGCTGATCCAGCACGGCTGGACGGTTAGCAGCCCGGTTACCGCTCAGTTTGGCGATTTTGCCGGGTGGGGTCCTTCCCGGCGCCGGCTCTCCTGGACGAGCACCTCCCGTGCCTGGAGCCCCGGAGATCCCGGCAACTTCTTCGAGGACGGCACCAACATGCTGACCGCGGTGGGTGCCCCCTATTTATATTTGCTGCAGGCGGCAAAGGACTCGGGCGCGCTGCCGCCGCGTGGGGAAAAGGCTCTGGTCCTGCCTCTTCATGGAACGGCGCTGCTAAAGGTCGACGGCGACCATGACGCCTATGCGCGAATGGTAAGGGACCAAGAAGGGCCAGCCCGCGTCTGCCTGCACATTGATGACCTGCATGATGACGTCATTCTCTCTGCATGGAAGTCCGCCGGTCACCAAGTCGTCAGTGCCGGGGACCGAAGGGACCCAAAGTTTATCGGGCGAATTTTGACCATGATGTCAGAGGCCCGGAGAGTGATCTCCAACCGTCTTTCCACATCAATAATGTACGCTGCGGTCAGTGGAGCTGAAATCGCCATCTACGGCCCGGACTTTAAGCTCGGCCACAATGCGGCAGCGGATCCCGGTCTGATCATGCGTGACATTTGGCCCGAGTTCTACGACGAAACCACCCCGCAGTCAGTTCTCATTAAACTCGCGGAAGCGGAGCTGGGACATGGCGACATGAGGAGACCGGAAGAGCTGAAGCACTTACTGGGGTGGGATAAGAGCACAGCTGGCCCGTTCCTTGAGTATTGGGCGAGTGGCCCCCTAACGAAGGTACAGACCGTCCTGGGCCTCAAGGAGGTGCCCCAGGGTGCTCATGCGACGGAGGCGGGCCTGTCCCCTTGGCACTGGATGCGGCACCCGCTGAAGCACCTGCCGTCGCCTTTGCCGCAATTGCCCGCGCTGGCTCCCGTTGAGCCGCTCCACGCCTGACGGTGCCAACGCGACGGCGGCCCTATCACTGGCTGCCGTCGCGTGGATCCTGCAGAGGTCAGTCCTCTTCGGATTTCGGTGAATATCCGGGAAGCGGCGCCAACCCGGCCTTAACTGCAGCTTCCAGTAGGAGGAATTCGCCTTCGTCATCGATGCTAAAAGACCGTGACTCTGGGATTTCCACGTATCCGTGCGTTCCTTCGTCGAACCAGCTGGTCTCCAGTCGGTGGATGTATTCCGCCCTCCAGACGTAGAAGCTGCCATTGATTCGAAGAAAGCGTGGGACATCCTGCCTGCGAATAACACCCGTGCCCTCTTCAAAGTATCGCTCCAGAACGTGGCCGCCCTCCGTTCTGGGTTTGACGCCTACCCAAATCGGGTTAAACGAGGGCTCAGACACAGAAATCACGCCGTCCAACTCCGGGCTGGTCGCAAGGCGCTCCACTGCGTCCGCGATATCACTGGCAATTCTCGTTGGGCTGGTGGGATCCAGCAGAAGAACCAGATCGTAGGTTGTTCCGTCGATCTCTTCCATCGTTTGGAGTGCATGCCGGAGAACGACGCTCATGGGCGCCGTATCGTTGGCCAGTTCGGCGGGCCTCAGGAATGGGACATCAGCGCCGGCTTCGCGGGCCGCAGCGGCAATGCCTGCGTCGTCCGTCGAAACAATGGTCCGCACGTTCGGCCCGAGAGTGGAGGCCAGCAGGATGGTATGCGCGATGAGGGGTTTCCCCATCAGCGGACGGATGTTCTTGCCAGGAAGTCCCTTTGAACCGCCACGTGCTGGGATGACGGCAAGGATCTTCGGTTCAGACGAATTCTCGTTCATTGTTAGTTTCAACCTCATATGGTGTGGGTGGCAGCACTCGCCGCAAGGCATTTACTACAACAGTACATTTGTCTGTTGTGGAGTCCGTGATTCGCGCTGCACTCAGCGTTCCAGCGGTGGCGCGTCTCGCCAAAGTATGATGTCAAAGGCGTTTGGTGCGCGGTGCAGGCGTTCTGTGGCAGGGAAAGGAGGACCGTTTTGAAACTTGAGCGAGTACGTTGGCTGATCATCGGGGCCTCGGGCCACGGGCGCAGTCTGGCAGCCGTGATCAGGGGCAGGGGAGATGCCGTTGCGGCTGTCAGTGACGTCTCGTTCGGCGATTCGTCGCCGGAAGAGCTGGCCGCTCTCCGGGAGAATGCGCCCTTCCTTACTCGCCACGGCGCCGGGGTCCGCTACTTCACGGACGACGGCGCCGCCTTGGCTTTCGCCGTTGACCAGTCACTGTCGATTGCCATTGGGATCGGCGACAACGCCGTCCGTTCCCGTGTGGCCTCCTCGCTTCTGGCGGAGCCCCGATACGCGGCGCTGCTCCAGCCCCTGATTGCGGACACAGCGTCTGTCGACGCAACGGCTACTCTCGGTCGGCTCAGCCAGATCTGCGAACACGCCCACGTTGGACCGTTGGCCCGTATAGACGACGCTGCAGTGATCAATACAGGAGCCATCGTCGAACATGAAGCGGAGGTGGGGGCGGGAAGCCACATAGCACCGGCCGCCGTCCTTCTTGGCGCAGCTTCCGTCGGTCAACAGGTGTTCGTTGGTTCAGGGGCCCGAATACTTCCCGGCGTTTCTGTGGGCGACGGTGCGCTGCTCGGAGCAGGCGCCGTGGCAAACCGCCCGCTGGCAGGTATGACAACATATGTCGGAGTGCCCGCAAAGCCCTCCAAATCTACGAAAGGTCTGTCAGTTGACGTATGACCCCCATTTCGGATCCGTGAAGTTTGGCAGCCACCAGATTGGCAGCGCGGAAGAGATCTTCATCATTGCCGAAGCCGGCGTCAATCACGACGGCGATGTCACGGTTGCCCACGAGCTGATCGACATGGCCGCCGATACTGGTGCCAACGCTGTGAAGTTCCAAACGTTCAAACCGGAAGCACTGGTCACCAGCACAGCAGGAACCACGCCATACCAAAAGCTGGCAGGTTTTGCGGAGTCCCAGTCGGATATGCTGACGCGCCTGACCCTGCCGGAATCGGCCTGGGCCGAGCTGCGCGACCACTGCGATGAACGGGGAATTACCTTCCTCTCCACACCCTTCGACTTTGACAGCGCACTGATGCTTGCCAACCTGGGTGTCCCGGGTCTTAAGATCGGCTCCGGCGAACTCACAAACACCCCGTATCTCTCCGCCATCGCAGAGTTTGGCATCCCCATGATCGTGTCCACCGGCATGGGCACCCGCCCAGAGATCGCAGCAGCCCTGGAGGCGACAGCCAAAGCTCCCGCCACAGTCCTGCTGCACTGTGTGTCGGCCTACCCTGCGCCATTGGACGAAGCCAACCTTCGGGCGATTCCCGCTCTGCGGGAGGAATTCGGAGTGGAGGTGGGGTGGTCGGATCACACCCCGGGTTCCGTCACGGCCATCGCAGCCACGGCGCTGGGGTCCACCCTGCTGGAGAAGCACATCACCACCGACAAGACCCGGAACGGTCCGGACCACTCCGCTTCCCTGGAACGGGCAGAATTCACGGCGTATGTTGATTCAGTCCGCGCCGCTCATGCGGCTCTGGGAGATGGAAACAAACGGCGGATGCCCAGTGAAGAGGCGAATGCCTCGTTGGTGCGGCGCTCCTATCATGCCGCGCGTGACATTGCCGCTGGCGCCGTCATTACACTTGACGATGTTGCAATCCTCCGCCCAGAGGGCGGACTTCCGCCTTCAGCACGCGTCGTCGGCGCGAAGGCGGTCCGCCCAATCACATCCGGCGCAGCGCTGACGAGTGAAGACCTCGCCTAGCATGAAGGTTCTTGCCTTTGCCGGCACCAGGGCGGACCTGTTTCCCTTGGGCCCTGTCCTGGCGGCTTTGGCGGCCGACCCGAGCATAGAGCTCCACATCGCTACCGCAATAGGTTTCCCCCAAAGCACAGCCCAGGACAGGCTGCTGGAAGCCGGGCTGCGGCAAGGAACCTTCACCCATCACGAGCTTGCGCTCTACCTCGCCGAACCGTCGCCGGTTCTTCAGGCGCAATACGGGGCCCGGCTCAGCGCCGCCGTCGCCGACCTGTTGCCTGACGTGGTGCCGGACGCCGTCGTCGTCCTCGGGGACAGATGGGAACTTCTCTACGTACTGCCCCCAGTTGTCATCAGTGGCATCCGGCTGATCCATCTGCACGGCGGTGAGGTCACCGAGGGTGCGCTCGATGAGCGAGTGCGGCACGCGGTGACCAAACTCGCGGACCAGCACTGTGTCAGCACGGCGCAGGCCGCTCGCCGCGTCGCCCAACTCGGTGAGGCCGTGGAGCGGATTCATCAAACGGGTGCACCGGGACTGGACCGCTTCGCGAATCAGACGCCGTTGACGGACGACGAGTTCCTGGCCGAATTCGGGGTACCCCTGGTTCAGCCTCTCGTGATGGCCACATATCACCCGGCGACGGCGGAGATGGCACAGAACGCAGGGGAGCTGGCACGCCAGGTCTTCGAAGAGGTGATCGGCCAGGCAGGAACAACGATCCTCACATACCCGGGCTTTGACGCCGGCCGGGAACACATCATCGCCGTGCTAAAGGACATTGAGTCGAGCGAAATCCCGGGCGTGGTGGTGCGGGAAAGCCTGGGTCCCCACTACCCGCGGGTGATGGCCACGGTGCGCGCCCTGGTGGGCAATTCGTCGTCGGGCATTTTGGAAGCGGCATCCTTCCATGTGCCGGTGGTAAACATCGGCGAACGGCAGCGGGGCCGGGAGTCAGGGGCCAATGTCCTTCACTGCCGGGATGACCGTAACGAGATTCGCGCTACTATTGAAAAGGCCCTGAGCGCGCAGTTCCGTCTGGTGAGCAGCAGTGTGGTCAATCCGTACGGGAATTCACATTCCGCCGAGCCGATCAAACGTGTAATTTTGGGAAGCCCTGCAGAAGGCCTGACCAAGGCCTTTATTGACTTACCGCTGGAGAGTTGAAGTATGACCATTGACGGAACGCTGGGAAACGTCTGCATTGGACCCGGGGCCACCGTGCGCCAGGCCCTTCAAGCCATCGACCGCGGCGCCTCGGCCATAGCCCTGCTGACCGGGGAGGACGGCCGCCTCCTGGGCGTAGTCACCGACGGCGATATTCGCCGAGGCCTCCTGCGCGGAGCCGATCTTGAATCGCCTGTGCTTGACTTCGCCAATGCCGATCCGCACGTTGTCGGCCCCGCGGCAACCCGCCCGTCAGTTCTGGACCTCATGCGCAGCCTCAGGATCAGCGAAGTTCCGGTGGTCGATGATCACGGAGTGCTCGTGGGCCTGCATACCCTCAACGACATCGTCGGCCGCAAGCCACTGAACAACATCGCCGTGATCATGGCCGGAGGCAGGGGCACGAGACTTGGCGCCCTGACGAAGGACACGCCCAAGCCCCTCATGACGGTAGCGGACCGGACCATCATCGAATGGATCATCCTTGGCCTGGTTGAGTCAGGGATAACGAGGATCTACGTGTCAGTGGCGTATCTCGCCGACAAAATCGAAGCCCACCTGGGGGACGGCTCCAGGCTCGGCTGCAGGATCGCCTACCTGCATGAGGATCCTGCAACCCCGTTGAACACCGCGGGCGCCCTCGGACTCCTCTATCATCAGGTGGAAAACATCACCGAACCGGTAATTGTGACCAACGCGGATCTCATGGTCCGCTACAACGCAGCCGATTTGCTGGCCTTCCACGACGCGAAGCAGGCCGCTGTTACAGTTGCAGCCCGGCCCTACACACACCAGGTGCCGTTCGGCGTGCTCGAGATTGGTGCGGACCGGTCAATCAGCTCGGTAGTCGAGAAACCTACAGTTGAGTTTGAAATCAGCACCGGGATCTATGCCGTGTCGCCCGAGGCGCTGGCGATGGTTCCCTACATGGAGCCTTTCTCAATGCCCGACCTGGTGAAAGCCTGCATCGACAGTTCAAAGAACGTGGCCGCCTGGCCCATCGAATCCGACTGGATTGACGTCGGAACACCCAAAGACCTAGCAACAGCGAAAGGCCAGTGATAGCCGTGAACTACCAGGACATTAAAGGCAAGACAGTGGTCGTTACCGGCGCCGACGGTTTTATCGGCAGCCACGTCACGCAGCGCCTCATTGCAGAGGGCGCGAATGTGAAGGCCTTGTGCGTGTACAACTCCAACGGATCGTACGGCTGGCTCGATGACCTCAGCCCCGACGAGCGCGACGCGGTGGACCTGCAGCTGGGCGACATTCGGGACTCAGAGTTTGTGTCGGACCTGGTAAAGGGCGCCGATGTGGTCCTGCACCTCGCCGCGCTGATTGCGATCCCGTACTCATACCAGGCACCCCGGTCCTATGTGGAGACCAACGTCGTGGGCACGCTCAACGTGCTGGAGGGCGTGCGCCGTCACGGTGTCGGCCGCCTCGTCAACACCTCGACGTCCGAGGTCTACGGAACCCCGAAGACCGTTCCCATCACGATCGAGAACGAACTTCGAGGCCAGTCCCCGTACAGCGCCACAAAGATTGCAGCTGACAAGCTTTGTGAAGCGTGGGCGAGTTCCTTCGAGACGCCGGTGGTGGTCTTGAGGCCGTTCAACACCTACGGCCCCCGCCAGTCTGCACGTGCAGTTATTCCTACCGTCCTCCAGCAGATGGTTGGTGGAGCCGAAAGGATTCACCTCGGCTCCCTCACGCCTCGCCGTGACTTCACCTTTGTCACGGATACAGCGGACGGTTTCTTCCGTGCCGCAACCGCGGATATTCCCCTGGCGGGACAGGTCATTCAGCTGGGTACCGGTTACGACGTCACCATCGGTGAGCTCGTCGAGATGGCCGCCAAGGTGACCGGGTCGACGGCGGAAATCACCACTCAGGACGAGCGCGTCCGGCCGGAAGCCAGCGAAGTCATGCACCTGCTCTCCGATCCTTCGCAGGCTTTGGCAGAGCTGGGCTGGGCTCCCCAGGTCAGCCTGGAAGAAGGACTCCGCCAGACCGCGGAGTGGATCAAGGCCCGCGGCGTGGACGCCACGGCAGCAGCAAAGTACGCCCGCTAGATTTCCGCAAGAAAGGCATTACGTGTCGCGAATTCCCTTAGCAATACCCAACATCGGTGCACGCGAAGCTGAACTGATGAACGAAGCGATCAGCAGCGGTTTCGTTTCGTCCGTTGGGCGCTTTGTCAACGAGTTTGAGACCCGTTTTGCCGAGTATGTCGGGGCCAAGTACGCCGTTGCCTGTTCCTCCGGTACCGCGGCCCTTCACATTGCGATGCGGTTGGCCGGCGTTCAGCCGGGCGATCTGGTTGCAGTCTCAGACTTCACGTTCATGGCCAGTTCCAACGCTGCTTCCTACCAGTTCGCGGAACTGCTCCTTGTGGATTCCCGTGAAGATTCATGGTGCATGGATGTTGACAAGCTCCGGACAGAGCTCGTACGTCGGCGTGGAGCGGGGGAGAAGCTGCCGAAGGCCATCGAAATCGTACATATCCTGGGCCAGCCGGCAGACACGGCAGCCGTTATGGAGCTTGCCGGCGAGTTCGGGATCATTGTCATTGAGGACGCAGCTGAGGCACTCGGTGCCACGTGGACCAGCGGGCCCCTGAAGGGCAGGCACGTCGGAACGGTGGGGCACATGGGTGCCTACTCCTTCAACGGGAACAAGATCATGACTACCGGTGGCGGTGGAATGTTCACCACTGACAATGAGGATCTGGCCATACGCGCGAAGCACCTTTCCACGCAGGCGCGCACCCCGGACAGAGGCTACCTGCACGACGAAATTGGCTTCAACTACCGCCTTACCAATATTGCCGCCGCACTGGGTGTCGCCCAGCTTGAGCGCCTTGACGGCTTCGTCGCGGCCAAGCGGGAAATCGCCATGCGCTACAACGAGGCTTTCGCCGGGACAGCAATCCAGACGCCGCCGACTTTGCCTGGGCAGGAGTCCACGTACTGGCTGTATTCGATTCAGGTGCCCGCCGGCCGAGGCACTGAAGCACGCGACGAGCTTCAGGACTTTCTTGCTGCGGTGGATATTGAGTCCCGGTCACTGTGGCGCCCGCTTCACATGCAGCCGCCATTAAAAGATGAGGCCCTGATCGGCGGCAGCGTCGGAGAGGATCTGTTCCACCGGGGGCTCTCCCTGCCCTGCTCAACGGAGTTGACCGCAGTGGAGCAGAAACGCGTCATCGATCGTGTCCTGGAATGGCTTCAGCTTAACGGTGGCTAGCACGGATCAGAGCGCTGTTCCCGGAACCCCTGCCGCGGTGGCGGCGGGTACCGGACGCAACTCTTTGCTCTACCTGTTGGGCGCTCTGATGCAGGGACTGGGCGTTTTCCTGGTCCAGCCATTTGTGCTGCACCTGTTGAACAGCGATTCCGAGTGGCAGGAGCTGTTCCTGTCCGTATCGATCATCCAAGTCGGTGTGGTGCTGGCGGCGGCAGGACTGCCGCTGGCTATCACGAAGGTCTGGTTCGAGCCTGCCGGTCCTGCCAGGGCACGGGCCGTGAGTGGGTTCATGACGACAGGCGGCGCCGTCCTGGGGGTCTTGGCCGCAGGGGTCGCCTGGTTCTTGTTCCGGAGCGACGGCGGTTCGCCGAGTTTCGCCATCGCGTTTTTTGCCATGGGGCTGCAGTCCAGTGTGCTCGCCGGGCAGGCAATCCTGCGCGCACAGGGCCGTCCCGTCGCCTTCGTGATGCTCAGCCTGGTCTCGTCAATGGCCGCCTATGGCGGCGGTCTCTTTGCGATGCTCCTGTTCGGCGCCAAGGCCGGCACCTTCATGCTCGGATACGGAGTGCTGGTGCTCATCGGTGCCGTCGTCGCCGTGATGATCACGAAACCCTCCTGGCCGCTGGCTCACCGAGGAGCCGTCCGGGAGAGCCTGGCCATCGGCCTGCCTGTCCTGCCCCACACCGGCGCGCTGATGCTGCTCACCCAGGGGGCCGTCTTCCTGCTTGCCGTTACGGCTGCCGACGGTGTCTCCGGAGACTATGGAAAAGTCCAGGTCTTTGTGCTGGGTACTATCACTCTTCTGGGTGCGCTCAACAATGCCTGGGTTCCGGCCCTGCTGGCGGTCAGCGGGGCAGAGCGCGTTGAACGGCTTCGCTCCACGATGCGTACTGCCAGTTTCGCGGCCCTCGGCATAGTCATCGTTGCTTCAGCGGGGGCGAACGTCGTCACGCACGTGATGGCAGGGGGCAAGGAAAGCCTGATACCGGTCGCCCAGATAATGCCCCTCATAGCGA
Source organism: Arthrobacter sp. ZGTC412 (assembly GCF_002929215.1). Lineage (GTDB taxonomy): Bacteria > Actinomycetota > Actinomycetes > Actinomycetales > Micrococcaceae > Arthrobacter. The sequence continues at coordinate 223,959 of NZ_PJII01000001.1, read as the reverse complement.
TGGGATACGTTCTCTACCTGAACGCCACCACTTTGTTGTTTGCTGAAAATGCAACATGGTGGCTGTCAGTGGTAACGCCGGGCGTGCTGGTTCTGGGCACGTTGGCGGCGCTCGTCCCGGCCTTCGCCGGAGACCTTGTGGGAATGGCTGTTACCTCCGCGCTTACCTTCCTGGTGCTGGGTCTCGCCTATTATCTGATCGTCCGACGGCGGGCGGCCGGGGGATGGGAACTGCGGACCTACCTTGCATGTTGCGCGTCTGCGGTGGTCTACGTGGGAGTGCTGTTGGTTCTTCCGCGGGACGTTTCCACCGGAGTTTTTACGGTGGTGATCGTTGGTGTGTTCCTGATCGCTGCTGCAGCCGTCTGGCGCATTCGTTCGCGTCGTCGCTCGATGGGCGCCACAAATTTAGAGGGTGAGTCGACCAATGGCTGAGGCAAAATCTTTATCGCCGGCGGCGGCAGGTCGGCCGCAAACCAGAAAGTTCATCTACATGCGCCCCGTGGTCTGATAAGGGCCTGATAGCGAAGTGATGTGAAGTGTCTCCGTCGGGGGCGTAAGACTTAGGAGATCATCTTGGCAATTTCTGGAGCAAGAGAAAAACCCAGAATGCGGAACGTCCTGGTTCCGGCGGGCATTGCATGCTTGTTCGTCGCGGTGGCGGCAGCCATCGGTCCTGGTGTGGTATGGGGCGACACCGTGCAATACCTGCGCATTGCCTACATGCTTCAGGGTGTGTCGGAAAATAAAGCGTGGCTGGATGCCTACACGTTGTGGTGCAAGCATCCGTCTTTCGATTACAAAGGCACCTTGGAAAACTGCATCAGTACAACCATGGCCGGCCACGGGCCCTTTATTGGATACATCGACAGAAACGTGCCGTACCAGGAGATCTTCACACCTCGAATCGGCTACCCCATGCTGTCCATACCCCTCATGCATGCATTCGGGGATCGCATTGGGCTTTGGATTGTTGCCGTTGCCGCGACCACCATTGGTGGACTGGTGTTGGTGCGCATCCTCCGAATAGCTGGTCTCGGCGTCGTTTCCTCGACTGTTGCTCAGTTTTCCTTTTATGCCCTGCCTGTGAGTCTCCCCCACGGGGTCGCCATGCTGGCGGAAGCTACCACGCTTACGTCTGCATTAGTCATGGCATTGGGCTTGGCCTACGTCATTAGGGGGTCAAATAAGCGGGGTCTGACATGGGTGACGCTCGGGCTCGGGCTAGTCTTTTTCTTCAAGTACTCCTCCACGCTTCTACTGTGTCTCAGTTTCCTCGTCGTTTGCCTCGGCTTACTGCTGTTGCGCCAATATCGGCGGAACAGACAGATTCGCTTCGCAGCATTCTTGAGTGGAGTCGCACTGATACTCAGCTCCACAGTGAACTCGCTCCTCGGCTTTCCCGGATTGAGCCACAGCCTTCAAGACACCTTCACAGATCATTTCCGGCTTCCTCCGGTGGATGACCCGGTTGTGCGACTCCTGCAGCTGGAATGGCATTTTCTGGGCAGGTTCGTTGCTGGACTGCCAGCGAATGCAACCTATTTGGCAGTCTTCCTTGCCGGCGTCGCCGGGTTCGTCCTCGCACTGCGGTCGCGCCGATTCCGCCCTGAAATTGTTGTGACCGTGGCGTTGTCCCTTTACGGCGTTCTGAGCGTCGTAGGCCACCCCGTCCACAGTCAGGCTCCGAGATTGGGATCAAGCTTATGGGTCGGAATCGCAGTGGGGCTGGGGCTGCTTCTCTTCGAACTCTGGCAACGAAGAAGACCCTCCCCATTCGCTCTTTCGGAGTCTACTGACAATAGCGTACCGCCCTCCAAAGATGGGTGAAGCCTGCGCGAGCTGGCGATCGACCGGTAGTGTTTTCGGGGCGATTGAGCCGCATATCTCGCCTGATCCAATTATTAGGAGCTCGCACGTGACAGCAGAATCCCTGACGGTGGGCCGAGCGGATCCTCCCGCACGATAAACGCTTCACAGCGCGGCTGGTCCGCCGGGAACGTCGTCTTCTATTCACCGCCGCCATGGCGGTTTTCATGGGCACCGAGTGGGACTACTTGGCCAAACGGCAAAGGGCCACTGGGCAGGACGCGGGTACGGGCTGTGTAGCAGCTCGAAGAACTGTGCCCCAGCGTCTACCTGGAAGCCCGAGCCCAAGCCGGGTATGACCAGAGAGAGGCCACAACTTTTGCGTCAGGCGTACGACACTGCCACGCATGAGGAGGTCCATGTCATGGATCCACCCTGGATGTAGCAGTTCCGTAGCCAGCACACCAAAAACGTTGCGTACTTGCCCGAGATCGAGGAGTGGGTGGAGGCGTCCAAGGGCCGGACCCCTATCGAGCCGCTCGCTCTGTTAGAGTTGGCAGGCGAATAGTTTGCTCGCGGCCGAGTCGGTCGCGCATTTTTTTTGGGGGAGTTCCATGGGTCCTGCGCTGTTCACGCTCGGCAAACGTCCGTCGCTTGACGGCCTGCGGGCGTTGTCAGTGCTGCTGGTGCTCGCTGGTCATTCGAACTGGAAGCTAGTACTGGATGATGGTGGCCTCGTTGGGGTTGCCGTGTTCTTCACCATCTCCGGGTTCCTGATCACCACGCTGATCATGGAGGAATGGGCGCAGCGGGGCCGACTCGATTTGCCAGCTTTCTACGCGAGACGGGCCATCCGGCTGTTTCCGGCGCTGCTGGCCGTTGTCGCCGTTTGCGTGGCGCGGGGCTTTTCCCCAGTTGAGGGGGCAATGGTTCTGCTCTACCTCTCGAACTTTATGGTCGCCTCGGAAAACTTCATAGTCCCGCTGACCCATACATGGTCGCTCGCTGTCGAGGAACAGTTCTATCTCCTCGCACCGCTGACCATGGTGCTCGCCCGAGGCCGCTGGCGTAGATGGGCAATGGGGGCCGCCGCTGTCATCGTCGCGATCTGGGCGTGGCGGTTTGCGTATTGGACCAGCGTTGAAGAATCAATCCGTTGGATTTACAACGGACCCACTCGGATCGACGGGATCCTCGTCGGCTGCATCTTGGCCGTATGGTTCCGCTTCCGTGGGGAATGGCGGCCCAAGTGGTGGGTTACGCTCCCGGCCTGGGCTTTCCTTCTTTGGTATGGGTCCAGCTTCTGGAAGTACAGTTGGTCCTACTTCACCGTCGGTATGATCGGGCTGCAGATTGCCTGCGTCATCGTGGTGGCTTGGGCAGTTACATTCACAGGCAGATGGCTCACGTGGCAGCCTCTACTTTACGTCGCGAAAATCAGCTACGGGCTATACCTGTGGCACTACTTGGTGTTCCTTACGCCTCAGATCGATGTGTTGCCGCAGCCCATCCGTTCCTGGGTGGAATGGACTTTGTCGTTCGCCCTCGCAGTCGTTTCCTGGTACTGGCTGGAGCGTCCTATAGCTCGCAAGTTCAGGGGCCGTTTCGTTAGGAAGGGCGACCCGGCGCTGGTACAGACTCCGGCCCCTGCTTCGGTGCCCGGACGATAGCCACGAGAAGCAGGCATGCCACTCCTTGAGGACGCAAAGCTGCGCCCGGAAATGGACGCGCAGCTGGAGGGCTCAGCGTTAGCCGGACAAGCGTTCGCCACGGTGTAGGTGAGGGTCGCAGCGGCATCGACGGCCGCCGCAATCAGCCGTCCTCCTCTCAGGGGTGGGGGACCCTGGTGCCTGGCAGCCACGGCACGCTGTCAAGCTTCAATGCCATGACGCCAGCCCCCATCGTCAAGCCCGCCTCTCGCGATACTCGTCGAGGACGACTTCGCCCCCGCGCGAATGAGAGATTACCCCGGTTTGAGTTGTCGGGGATGATCCGCGGGACCGTGCCGCCGAAGAATGCAAATATCGCCGCATGCGCGCGCAGCCACGACTCCTGCCGCATATTCAGCGTTGCCTCCACCAACGCACACCTGCTGTACGGCAGGACAGGACATCCAGCGTGTGCCAGGCCAGCCAGACAAGAGTACAAACAACGGCAACGATGACCGCCGAGACGCCCGGCCGACGCTGCGGCCGGCTTACGGCCGACCCCAGACAATGCCGCCGGTGACGTTGCCATAATCGCCGTAGAGCCGGTCATAGCTAATCGCCGCTTGGCCGGTCCGACTGCACCGTCGAGATACTCCTGGCGCAGCAGCTCCAATGTCACCCCAACCCTTGCCAGCTCGCGGTTGCACCTGGACCCAGCCCGGCTGCGCGAACACGCTCTGCCGCACCCCGCGAGCGGGAAACAGCGCCAGATACACCTCGCCGTCAGATTTCTCAGCAACGTCGTCCCAACCGAGCCCGAGCTGTTTCGCAGCATAAATCCCCGACTGAACGCTGTGCCTGGACATACCCTGAGCAAGCGAGCTGGCTCTGCCGGACAGGCCTTGGTTGGGCAACTGCAAGAGGAGCCTCGCCTTGATCTTCCGTACCTTTACCGGTACTCCTTCTACTACGTGGCCGTCACGCGGTGGAAGGAGCTTCAGGTGACGCAACGGCGGTAAGGTAACCGTGGAACCCACTGTCAACGGCCAGCTGGATTCCCATAGTGGCAGGCGGTATGACCAAGGACCTCTGACGAATTGATGCCAGTCCCAGGGAGCTTATGGCTCTCTTGCTGGCCGCCGCGGGCACAAACTGTTGGCCATTGAACCAGCATCCCAGGGTTTCCGGTTCGTGGCCGACATCGTTATCGCCGAGACCGGGCGGATATACGTCTTCGCCACCCCCAGCAACTTTCATCCTGGGGCGGGACTGCTCCTAGAGTCAACGTAGTCGCTGGGCGGTTCAAGTTAGCCAAGACACGGTCCGGGAACTGTAGCTCAAACAGGAGCTGGTCACCGCCGCCATGGCGGTTTCCGTGGGCACCGAGTGGGACTACTTGGCCAAACGGGAAATGGCCACTGGCCAGGACCCGGGTACGGGCTGTGCAGCAGCTCGAAGAACTGTGCCCCAGCGTCTACCTGGAAGCCCGAACCCAAGCCGGGGTACGACTAGAGAGAGGCCACAACTTTTGCGTCAGGAGTACGACACTGCCACGCCTGAGGAGGTCCATGTCATGGATCCACCCTGGAACGTAGCGGTTCCGTAGCCAGCAGCTGCAACGGCCGCGGAGGTGGGATACCCTAACTTGCCTGCCTGCCAACCTTGCGCACGCCAGGCGTCCCGGTAGGGCTCGGTGACGGCGTGGGCTCCGGTGGTCGCGGTCCAGTAGATGTTGCCTTTGGTAAATTCCTGGTAGCAGCCGTTGCCGTAGAGGCCGCAGGTAACTGGACCGGTGGGGTAGCCGATGCCGGGTTGGAAGCCGGCTTTCTGCCAGGCGGTCCAGTAGGCTCCGGTGACGGCGTGGGCTCCGGTGGTGGCGGTCCAGTAGATGTTGCCTTTGGCGAAGGGCTGGTAGCAGCCGTTGCCGTAGAGGCCGCAGGTAACTGGACCGGTGGGGTAGCCGATGCCGGGTTGGAAGCCGGCTTTCTGCCAGGCGGTCCAGTAGGCTCCGGTGACGGCGTGGGCTCCGGTGGTGGCGGTCCAGTAGATGTTGCCTTTGGCGAAGGGCTGGTAGCAGCCGTTGCCGTAGAGGCCGCAGGTAACTGGACCGGTGGGGTAGCCGATGCCGGGTTGGAAGCCGGCTTTCTGCCAGGCGGTCCAGTAGGCTCCGGTGACGGCGTGGGCTCCGGTGGTGGCGGTCCAGTAGATGTTGCCTTTGGTAAATTCCTGGTAGCAGCCGTTGCCGTAGAGGCCGCAGGTAACTGGACCGGTGGGGTAGCCGATGCCGGGTTGGAAGCCGGCTTTCTGCCAGGCGGTCCAGTAGGCTCCGGTGACGGCGTGGGCTCCGGTGGTGGCGGTCCAGTAGATGTTGCCTTTGGTAAATTCCTGGTAGCAGCCGCCGCCGTAAAGGCCGCAGGTCTCCATGGACTTTGGGTACCCGATGCCGTTCTGCCAACCGGCGGTCTTCCATGCCGACATGTAGGAATTCTTCACCACAAACGTCCCCACGCCGGGTGTGTTGTAGGCATTTCCGCCCTGGAACGTCTGGTGGCACGTGGAGGTCGTTGTGGGGCAGGTCGCGTCGCTGGTGGGGTAGCCGATGCCTTTTTGCCATCCGGCCTTGTCCCATGCGGTCCAGTAGGGTCCGGTGACCGGGTGCGCGCCCGTTGCGGCAGTCCAGTAGATATTTCCGTTGGCGTAGGCCCGATAGCACCCGTTATTCACGAGGCCGCAGACGTCCGCGGTCGACCTGGCTGCTCCCAGCGGCCCCGTAGCGCCGCCGGTCGCCCGCCATTTGGCGTCAATAGCACCGTTGGAGCCGACGGTTCCCCGCGCGAAAGCCTGCAACTGGGCGAGCGTGCCGTTCCAGACATTCGAGTCCCCGGCGAACGGCCCGGTGCTGCTGTACTGCCATATGCTGTACGTGCTCCAGCTCGCCGTCGGAACCGGGCCTGCATTGTTGGTGGCGGATTTAGGGTACGCGGCAACCCACAGGGGGTAGTCTCCAAACCCGGCAGGATTGCCTAAGCAACTGTTCCACCAGCTTGTGTTGGTGTAGATGACAGGGAGTCTTCCCGTGAGGGACCGCATGGTGTTCCCGAAATCCCGAACCCAGGACTGAAGCTGTGCTGGAGACATGTTGTAGCAGGTGTTGCCAAAGTAAAAACCGTTGATGGTGCGACCCTCATACGGATTGAATTCAAAGTCCAGCACCGGCGGCATGGTGTAACCGTCCGCAGACCAGCCCCCGCCGTTCTGCACGAAGTACCGTGCCTGATCTGCTCCTGAGGACCAGTTGGGAATAGCGAAGTGGTAAGCGCCTCGAAGCATCCCTACACTTCGGGAGCCCTGGTACTGCGAGCTGAAGAGTTCATTGGTGAAGTAGTTTCCTTCAGAAGCTTTTACATAGGCGAACCGTGCCCCCATATTCCACTGCTGCCGCCAGTCCACGCTCGCCTGGTGACCGCTCACGTCCAATCCCTGAAGGCCGAAAGTGGGCATCCAAGTGCCTTCTGTGGACAATGACTCCGTACTAAGCCGCTTGACGGAACTGGAGGGATCCGAGGCGGTGACGCGAGCGGAGCGCTGTCCCATTTCGGCTCCGCCCGCCCCAACGGCTTCAGCCATCGAGCGTGTAGCCTCCTCCGAAGGCAGGGCAGCCCGCGTCTGCGCTGGAACTGCTTCTTCCGTGGGAGCCGCCGGAGCAGGCGCCGCAGTCTGCGAGGTACCACCTGCCGGCGAAGAGACTACCGGTGTCGGAGAGGGTTCGACGGCGGAAGCAACGCCCGCCAGACCCGGGCCGGCTACCAGAGAGGCAGCCAAGAGCGCTATGCCCAAGGACTTGAACGGGGGGCGACGGGACTGAGACAGGTTCCGCTTCATTTTTGCTCCGGAGACAATGTGGCGCTCTGTCGAACGCTCATTTGGTTACTGCTGGGTGATTTCCCCCAGGGAAGGCACCTGACATGTGGTATTTCGACGATGAACGCGCTCACCATAGCACTGGTGTTACCTGCGGAACTAGTGGTTCTGGTGTTGCTGATGTGATTCCGGGCAGTCATGTGTTATCCACACGTGCTTCACGATGACTTGTTGCCAAGCTTCACGCTCCCTAGGCTTTACCCAGTTGCACTGCCTCCGCCGGGGGCGGCAGTTGTATTGGGGAACCTATGGACGCGTTGGGAATTGTCGAGGACGAAGTCCGCGAGCTTATCCGCCGCCGCGGGCTTGATCCGCTTCACCAGGTCGGGGAGGTCCGTCGCTTAGTGGAGGCGGCGGTGTCAGACTACGACGAACGTGCGCTGATGGGTCCGCTGCCTCCGATCGGCCCCTTGGATGCTGCACGCAGGTTTCTTTTTGATGCCGTCGCCGGATTCGGTGTTCTTCAGCCGCTCTTGGACGATCCGACAATCGAAGAGGTCTGGATCAATGCGCCCAATGAAATCTACGTAGCAAGGAACGGTGAGTCGGAGCTAACCTCCCTCAGCCTGACCGATCAACAGGTGCGGGACCTGGTCGAGCGGATGCTCAAGAGCTCCGGCCGCCGGTTGGATATGTCGTCGCCCTTTGTGGATGCAGCCCTGCCGGACGGGTCGAGGTTGCATGTGGTCATCCCGGACGTGACGCGAAGGCACTGGGCCGTCAACATCAGGAAGTTCGTGGTCAAAGCCAGTCGGCTTGAACATCTGGTGGAGCTTGGCACCCTTACCCCGCAGTCGGCGCGCTTCCTCGGCGCTGCAGTTTCCAGTGGGCTGAACATCCTGGTTTCAGGCGCGACTCAGGCAGGCAAGACCACGATGCTGAACTGCCTCGCAGCCAGCATCGGGAGCAGGGAACGCGTCATCACTGTCGAGGAAATTTTCGAGCTGCAGTTTCCCCTTCGGGACGTTGTAGGGTTGCAATGCCGGCAGCCCAACCTTGAAGGTGAGGGTGCGATACCACTGCGACGCCTGGTCAAGGAAGCGCTCCGGATGCGTCCGGACCGGCTGGTGGTGGGCGAAGTCCGGGAAGCCGAGAGCCTCGACATGCTCATCGCCTTGAATTCCGGGCTCCCCGGGATGTGCACTGTCCACGCAAATTCTGCGCATGACGCCGTCACCAAGATCTGCACGCTTCCTTTGCTGGCTGGCGAGAATATCTCCAGCGCTTTCGTTGTGCCCACCGTCGCGTCCTGCATTGACCTAGTGGTGCACTGCACCCGCCGAGCTGACGGTCGCAGGGAAGTGACAGAAATCCTGGCCCTCGGCCGACGGGTTGAAAACGGCATCATCGAATCATCGCCGGTGTTTGCCACAATCGACGGGTTGCTGCAGCCACGGCCCAACTCCATGCCGGCGCAGGAGAAATTTGCCAGGGCAGGATATGACGTTTTCGCGCTGCTGGATCCGCGATGATGTCGGCTCTTCTGGGAGTAACGGCGGGGGCAGGGTTCTTCCTGATCTGGTGGTCTTTCTGGGAGTCACCGAAACCTGAGTTTCCCAAGGAAAGGACCAGCCGCCTCGCGGACCTCCTTGCAGGGGCGGGGATAGAAAAAGTGTCTGCATCAGGGCTGGTGGGTACCTGCCTTGGGCTCGGGCTTTTCGTAGCCCTTGTCTTTTTTGCTGTGACCCGCTCGTGGCCGATCTCCTTCTGCTTCGGGCTGTTTGGAGCGTGGCTTCCGGTAACCGTCGTCCGCTGGAAGGCTAAGAAGAGGAGCGCATTGCTGCGCACCCTCTGGCCCGACGTCGTCGACCACCTACGTTCTGCCATCCGCGCAGGGCTGCCCCTGCCGGAGGCTCTCATCCAGCTCGGTGACAAAGGCCCCGAGGAACTCCGTTACGTCTTCAGGGATTTCGGTGCAGACTATCGGGCCGGCGGCCAGTTCGAAGCCTCGCTCAACCAGCTCAAGCACCGGCTCGCCGATCCTGTTGCGGACCGAATCGTGGAGGCACTGCGCCTGACAAGGGAAGTTGGAGGCTCAGACCTCGGAAAGCTACTCGGAACCCTGGCTGAGTTTCTCCGGGAAAGCGCCCGCACTCGCAGTGAGCTGGAAGCACGGCAGTCCTGGACAATCAACGCGGCACGGCTCGCCGTTGCTGCGCCCTGGATCGTCATGATGCTCCTTGCGACCAGGCCGGAGGCAGTGCAGGCCTACAATTCGCCAATGGGTGCCGCCGTTCTGCTTGGAGGCCTGGTCGTTTCCTTGTTCTGCTACTCGGTGATGCTTCGGATTGGTGCACTTCCGCAGGACGAGCGGGTGCTCAGGTGATGGAGATATCTCCTCTGGCAGTTGTATGCGGAGTGCTGATGGGCGTGGGACTGTGGCTGGTGATTTTTCGGTCTCCTTTCATGCGTGCCGTCACGTTGTCGCAGCGCATCGACCCGCAGCTGAAGTCACAAAATCTCGAGTCAAGGCTCCTGCATGGAGGTGAACACAATCTGACACCGTTTGGGCCGCTCGAACGGATCCTTCGGCCTATTTTGCGCGACGGCCTGGCAGCTCTCGGCCGGTTCAACCCCGTATCGAAAACTACGGCGCGAAGGTTGGCGCAGGCAGGAACCAGCAAGTCGCCTGTCGATTTTCGGGCTGAACAACTCTTATGGGCAGCTGCTGGGTTCGCTATCTCGATCGTCTTCATCGTTCTAGGTGCGGCTGCTGGAAGGTTCAACCCCCTCCTGGCGGTCGTTGCTGTCCTCGGGAGTGCCATCGGCGGGTTCATGTTCCGGGACTACTGGCTCAGCGCGCAGATCCGCCGCCGGGAATCGAGGATGATGGCGGAATTCCCCAGTTTGGCAGAACTGATGGCGTTGGCAGTCAGCGCAGGGGAGAGCGCTACAGGCGCTCTGGACCGGGTCTGCCGTAGCGCCAAGGGTGAGCTCACCAAAGAGTTTTCGAAGGTCCTCGCCGAAACGAGGGCAGGTAAGCCGCTGATCCGGGCACTGCAGGAGTTTTCAGCGCGGACAGATTTGGCACCACTCGTCCGCTTCGTGGACGGTATCGTGGTCGCGGTCGAGCGGGGGACGCCTTTGGCTGATGTCCTGCGGGCCCAAGCCCAGGACGTACGCGACACAGCCAAGCGTGACCTTATGGAAGCTGCCGGCAAAAAAGAGATTGCCATGATGGTTCCGCTGGTATTCGGAGTGCTCCCTCTGACCGTGGTCTTTGCCGTCTTCCCTGGCATCGCCGCAATCAATCTAGGATTTTGAAGCTCTAAGGCAACTACAACAACACAAACCAATGGTGGAAGCAGAATCAGGAAGAGGACGGAATGATGGAGAAAATGGGGATTCGCTGCTTGGTACTGTTCCTGTCACTCGCGGCTACGCTGCTTCCGGGAGTAGGCGGCGGCAACAGCGTGCGGCGGAAGCGTGGCCAAGGCAGGGCATCGTTTGACCGCCGTTCCAGTAACGGACATGTGAACGACAATCCCGAGAGGGGAGACGTCCCGGGCTGGGTCATGATCACCCTCATGTCCGCGGTTCTCGTGGCAGCGTTGCTGGCCCTCGCCGGTCCGGCGCTGGAAGCCATGTTCAACCAGGCAATGGACAAGGTCGGAAGCTAAACCATGACCAGGTCCACCCGCGGTGGGGTCACTAACCGCGCTCTGGACAGCCGTAGGAATCACGTACTTCCCGCTAATGGCGATGCTGTCGGCAGCAGGCGACCCCCTCAACTCGTCCCACAGGAGACCGCACTCCGTGAGCAGGGCTCGGCTGTGGTCGATTTTGTCCTGGTAGGCAGCCTGCTCACGCTGTTCTTCCTTGCGATCATCCAGCTGACATTGATCCTGCACGTGAGGAACACCTTGATTGACGCTGCAGCATCCGGTGCCCGCTATGGGACTCTCGCTGACCGGGGTGCCGCCGACGCGGAGGAACGGACCCGTGGTCTGATTCAGTCGGCCCTGAATGCGGGATTCGCACAGCACGTTAGCACCAGCGAGGTGACGTACCAGGGCCTGCGGACCTTGGAGGTGACCGTACGTGCCCCAATGCCCGTGATCGGTCTTATCGGCCCCCGGGACCTGCTGGAGGTGAAGGGGCATGCGGCAGTGCAACCGTGACCTGGTGCGGGCTCACACCCGCGCCCGGCTGCTCGCAGCGCTCTGCCGGGAGTCAAGAACCGCTGCACCCGACTGCACAAGGAACCCGGGGACAGCCAATCAGCATGAACGGGGGAGCGCGGTGGTGGAATTCACTTTCCTTGCGCTCCTGCTAATGGTTCCGCTCGTGTACTTCATCATCACCATGAGCCAGATACAGGGCGGCTCCTTTGCAGTCGTCGGCGCGGCTGATCAGGCAGCAAAGGTCTACATAGCGCAGCCCGACGCAGCCACAGCCCAGGCAGCAGCCGAACGGGCGGTAGCGATCGCGCTCGCAGACTTCGGACACCAACCCGAACAGGCGCGAGTAGCAACATCCTGCAGTTCCGCTGACTGCCAGGCGGCCGGCAGCACCATCACCGTAACCGTGAGCCTGACCGTGCCACTTCCGTTCCTGCCGTTCGACGGCGATTTTCGCCTCAGCGCCAGCGAGGTGGAAGCGTCGTCCACGCAACTGGTCGGCAGGTTCCGGTGAAGGCAACGCCGAAAGATGAAGGCGGCCAGATGATGGTGATGATCCTGGGCTACGTCGTTTTGGCCCTGCTTGGTACAACGGTGGTCATCGGCATTTCGTCCGTCTACCTCGAACACAAGCGCCTGCTTTCCCTGGCCGACGGCGCCTCCCTTGCTGGCGCCGCCAGTTACACCCTTGGCGAGGTGGAAACGCAGGGCGGCAGCCCGTCAGCGGTCCTGAGCCCTGCACGGGTGAGGAACGTGGCCGCTGACTTTGTCTCCAGGAGCCCGGCATCACAGCGCTTTGATGCTCTCGCCGTCACAGGGGCAACGGGCAGTCCAGACGGTTCCACCGCCGTCGTCGTGCTGACTGCTACTGTTCACCCGCCAGTGGTGAACTTCCTGGTGCCCAACGGTATCCGGATCGAGGCGACCTCAACCGCCCGCTCGCGTCTCACCCGGTGACAGTCCCCTCGTGCCCCGCCTCCCGGGCGGCCCGTAAGCCGGCCGCTAAGACGCAAGGCCGGGGCTTTCTGCGGGATAGCGTAGGCTTAAACAACCATGGCCAATATTGATTTTTCCGCTGAAATCCGCGCCCTTCGCGCTACCTACGAGTCCATTGAGCGCGTCTCTGACGTAGAGGCATTGAAGGAAGACATCGCCGAACTCAGCGAGCGGGCTGGCGAACCGGACCTGTGGGACGACCCCTCGGCGGCACAGAAAATCACTTCACGGCTGTCGCACCGCCAGACGGAGCTGGAGCGCCTCAACAAACTGGTTTCAAGGATCGATGACCTCGAGGTCCTGGTGGAGCTCGGGCAGGACGAGGACGACGCCGACTCCATGGGGGAGGCCGCCGCCGAACTGGAGTCCGTCAAGAAATCCCTGAAGGAACTTGAAGTCGTCACCCTGCTTTCGGGTGAGTATGACGAGCGCGAGGCCGTAGTCTCAATCCGGGCCGGCGCCGGCGGCGTGGATGCTGCTGACTTCGCCGAGATGCTGATGCGGATGTACCTCCGTTGGGCCGAGCGGCACGGGTACCCGACCACCGTTATGGACACGTCCTACGCAGAAGAGGCCGGTCTGAAGTCCGCAACATTCGAAGTGAAGGCACCTTATGCCTTCGGCACGCTCAGCGTAGAGGCTGGAACCCACCGGCTCGTGAGGATCAGCCCGTTCGACAACCAGGGCCGGCGCCAGACTTCCTTCGCCGCCGTCGAAGTCATCCCGCTGATCGAGCAGACGGACTCCATCGAGATCCCGGACAACGAGATCCGCGTCGACGTCTTCCGCTCCTCGGGCCCGGGCGGCCAGTCTGTCAACACCACCGACTCCGCAGTCCGTCTGACCCACATCCCCACCGGGACCGTGGTATCAATGCAGAACGAAAAGTCGCAGCTGCAGAACCGCGCTGCTGCGATGCGCGTGCTGCAGTCCAGGCTCCTGCTCCTCAAAAAGGAGCAGGAGGATGCCGAAAAGAAGGCGTTCGCCGGTGATGTGAAGGCGTCCTGGGGCGACCAGATGCGCTCCTACGTGCTCAACCCCTACCAGATGGTCAAGGACCTCCGGACCGAGCACGAAGTCGGAAACACCTCGGCAGTCTTCGACGGTGAAATCGACGACTTCATCGATGCCGGCATCAGGTGGCGCACCGACAACCGGAACGCCGAAAAATAAGGCGATAAGGGGTGGCCGGGGAAAACAGGATCCGGCGACACGCCCCCTGAAACCCGCGTGATACACGGGAAGTCCTGCGTATAGTCGAGGGGCCGGGGCCCTACTTCCCCCAAACGAAAACCCGCGCACCGGCTGCAGAACTGGGCTGCATCAGAATCAGCCATGCCCTGCAGGGTACTTAGGGCCATGATTCGATTCGAAAATGTCACCAAGGTCTACGACCAGAAAGCCCGGCCTGCGCTGGACTCCGTCAACCTTGAGATCGACCGCGGCGAATTCGCCTTCCTGGTCGGCGCATCCGGCTCCGGCAAGTCCACCTTCCTCCGGCTGGTCCTCAAGGAGGACCGGGCAAGCTCCGGGGCTGTCTACGTCGCCGGCCAGAACGTAGCCAAGATCTCCAGCTGGCGTGTGCCCCGGCTTCGACGCGGGATCGGCGTCGTCTTCCAGGACTTCCGGCTCCTTCCCCAGAAAAACGTCTTCGCCAACGTAGCGTTCGCCATGCAGGTCATCGGCAAGAGCCGCAGCGTCATCCGGGACACCGTCCCCGAGGTCCTCAAGACAGTGGGCCTGGAGGGCAAAGAACACCGTATGCCGCACGAACTCTCCGGCGGTGAGCAGCAGCGCGTGGCCATCGCCCGTGCCGTCGTTAACAGGCCAGGTATCCTCCTCGCCGACGAGCCCACCGGAAACCTGGACCCCACCACGTCGATGGGCATCATGGGCATCCTGGACAAAATCAACCAAAACGGCACCACCGTGGTGATGGCAACCCACGACGACGACATTGTCAACGAGATGCGCAAGCGCGTGGTCGAGCTCAAGAACGGCGTCATCATCCGCGACGAGGCAAAGGCCCTGTACACGTCGATGATCCCGGTTGTTGGCCAGTCGCGCAGGCTCAAGGACGCCAGCGGCAGGGAAAACCCGGAACCGGGACAGCCGCATGAATGCGAGGGACGGCGATGAGGCTTGCGTTCATCCTCAGCGAGATCGGCAGCGGCCTCCGCCGCAACGTCTCCATGGTGGTCTCGGTCATCCTGGTCACCTTCGTCTCGCTCACCTTCGTTGGCGCAGCAGGAATGCTGCAGATGCAGATCAACCAGATGAAGGGCTACTGGTACGACAAAGTCCAAGTAGCCATCTTCCTGTGCAGTGAAGGGTCGACGGCGGCTGGTTGCGCCGGCGGGCCCGTCACCGCCGAACAGCAGGAAAGCCTCAACGGGCTACTGGAATCTCCTGCCGTGGCGCAATACATCAACGACTTCCAGTTCGAGTCCAAGGAGGAGGCGTACACGCACTTCAAGGACCAGTTCTCGAATTCGCCCATCGTGGACTCGGTGACGCCGGACCAGCTGCCGGCATCCTTCCGAATTAACATGAAGGACCCGGAAAAGTACCAGATCATCAGCGAAACCTTCGCCTCCCAGCCCGGCGTGGAGACGGTTATCGACCAGCGCCAGCTGCTTGAGCGCCTCTTCTCGGTGATGAACGGGGCCTCCCTTGTGGCGGTCAGCATCGCCGGTGTCATGATCGTGTGCGCCATCCTGCTGATCGCAACCACCATCAGGCTCTCCGCCTTCAGCCGCCGCCGCGAAACGGGAATCATGCGCCTGGTGGGCGCCTCGAAAACAGTGATCCAGCTTCCCTTTATTCTGGAAGGCGTCATCGCCGCCGTCATCGGCGCTGCGCTGGCCTCTGCAACACTGTGGGCCGTTGCGCACTTCTTCCTCGGCGAGTTCATGTCTCAGCAGTACCCGGACACGGCCTTCATCTCATCCGGCCAGACGTTGATCCTCGCACCCGCGCTGATAATCCTTGGCGGATCCTTGGCGGGTATTTCGTCCCTCTTGACCTTGCGCAGATACCTTCGCGTCTAGGTATGCAAACCGAACAAGGAATGCCATGAACGTAACGGACCAAACTCCGCCCCGGCACCGACTGAACAGTCGGCGCAAAGCACCTCAGCGCACCAGCGTTATCAGCGCCGTGCTGGCCGTTGTCCTCGCCGCAGGGCTGGCTTCGTCCACCCCGGTGGCTTTCGCCGACGAGCTTGAAGACAAGCAGAAGGCACTTGAGGCAGAGGCAACCAGGGTCCAGCAGTCCTTGGAATTCGTTGATTCCCGCATCGCCAAGGCTGCGAGCGACCTGGTCATCTTCCAGGGCCGGCTGCCGGGCGCCCAGCAGGCCCTCCTGGAAGCCCAGGGCCGGGTGGCCGGAGCCGTCAAGGAAGTCGAAGCGCTCTCCGCCCGCGTGGACATGGCCCAGCAGAACAAGGCCAAAATTAGGCAGCAGATGGAAACCGACAAGAAAAAGATCGCAGACACAAAGAAGCTGATCGGTCAGATCGCAACCCAGGCGTACAAATCCGGGGGCGTACCCTCAAACCTGTCCCTGTTCTTTGGCTCCAACAACGGCGGAAGCTTGACCGAGACCATGGACCTGGCAGACCAGGCCATGCGCAGCCAGAACGCGGCCATGGACAAGCTACAGCAGCAGAACGCCACTAACGTGAACTCGGAAGCCCGTCTGCAAGCGGTGGAAGCCGAGATCAAGGACTTGAAAGCCAAAGCCGACGCTGCCCTCGAGCGGGAGAAGATTGCCCGCGACGAAGCGGCGGAGAAGAAGGAACAGGTAGATAAGCTAATCGCGGATACCAGCCGCCTTGACGCTCAACTGCAGGCAGCCAAGCCTAAGATCCAGTCGCAGTTGGCGGGTGTTCAGGCCAGCCAGAACGCCGTTGCCGCCGAAATCAAGGAACGCGACCGAAAGCTGCGGGAGGCCTGGGAAGCCGAGCAGCGGAGGCTGGCGGAAGCCGCCGCGGCCGAGCATCGCAGGCAGGCGGAGGCCGCAGCCGCTGCTGCTGCTGCGGCGGCAGCAGCACGCAACCAGCCGCCACCGCCCGTGCAACCGTACGTGCCGCCCGCACGGCCCGCGCCCTCAGTCGGTTCGCCGTCGGCCTTTGGCCTGCGGCATCCCTTTGACGGAAGCGTGCCGATCACGTCCGGATTCGGGTGGCGCGCCACCCCGCCAGGCACCATCGACTTCTATGGACAGGGCGGCTACATGCACACGGGGCTGGACTTTGGCGCAGCCTGCGGCACGCCTGTCTACGCCGCCGCAGCGGGCGAGGTCTTCAGCTCCGGCTGGAGCTCAGCCGACGGCGGCGGCTGGAGGGTAAAGATCTCCCACGGCCTGTTGCAGGGCAACACGCTGAACACCATTTACTACCACAACGCCAGCATCGTGGTGTCGAACGGCCAGCGAGTTTCGCAGGGACAGCTGATCGCCTACTCCGGCAACACGGGTAACTCCACAGGCTGCCATGCCCACTTCGAAACCTGGCTCAACGACAACCCGGTGGACCCGATGGGGCTGCTCTAAGGCGCATTACCCTGCCGTACACTGGTATGACTCCGCGCCGGCTGGTCAGGAGGACATCCGATTCTTGAACTGAGGAGCTTTCCCGTGCCTAAAGAAAGTGGCCGTAAAGTGGTGGCCACCAACCGCAAGGCCCGGCACGACTACCACGTGCTGGATACCTACGAGGCTGGAATCGCGCTCATGGGGACCGAAGTTAAGTCCCTGCGCGAAGGCCACGCCTCAATGGTGGACGGATTTTGCACCTTCTACAACGACGAGCTCTGGATGGAAGCCATCCACATCCCGGAATACAATCAGGGCAGCTGGACCAACCACGCAGCCCGGCGCCGCCGCAAGCTCCTGCTGCACCGCGAGGAATTGATCAAGATCTCGCACAAGGTCCGCGAATCGGGCTACACCATCGTCCCCCTGCAGCTGTACTTCGTTGACGGCCGTGCCAAGGTCGAAATCGGTGTGGCCCGAGGCAAGCGCGAGTACGACAAGCGCCAGACCCTCCGTGAGCAGCAGGACAACCGCGAAGCGCAGCGCGAAATGCGGGAGCGCAACCGCCGCCGGTAGGCAGGAATGAATTCTCCGGAGGATGCGTTATAGTGGGTAGTCCGGCGGCCTAGCCCGCCGGTTTGGTAAAAGAATATGGGGATGATCGGTTTCGACGATGTTAGTCGCGACAGGTGAAGCGGGCCGAGGATGCAGAATTATCTCGTAAACGCTTTCTGCAAACCAATAAGTGCCGAATCTAAGCGCACTGACTTCGCTCTTGCTGCTTAACCAGTAAGACAGTCCGTCAGCCCGAGGTTGCTATCGCCCCGGATCCTGGCGTCATTTAGATAGCCACTGCTGTCCACCTCCGTCATCGGGGTGAACGGGACTCTTAGATGACTGGGCCCGGATCAGCCAGCTGTTTGCAGCATGGCTGGGGCCGAAAAAATCCGACGCAAACTGCGCCCGGAGAAGCCCTGACAACACGACATCGGACGGGGGTTCAATTCCCCCCATCTCCACATTTTGTGATCAGTCGCGACATCCTTCACGGATGGGGCGACTTATCAGATAACGCCTCGGTCTTTGGACCGGGGCGTTTTTCTTGGCCCCGAAAAGCCTGGCTGCTTAGGCCACTGGCCTCCCTGGCCTGGCGTCTCGTTCACCCACGGCGTAGCACGGCCGGGACTAGCTGCACGCTGTGGATCGTTGTCTCCGGTAGGACCCGGACGTCCTCGCCTCCGGGATTTGGCTACGACCAGGAGGTGCCCCATGAACCAAGGGAGCGAGCCAGCTGCACAGGTGCCCGACGACGACGCCCTGGACTCGTATTCGCAAACTGTCATGCGGGTGGCTGAGACTGTAACGCCGCACGTCGCGGCCATAGAAATGACCAGCACCCGCCGGAACAGCCGGTTCCGTGTGGGAGCAGGTTCTGCAGTCCTCTTTACCGAGGACGGTTATCTCCTTACGAACTCCCACGTGGTGGCCGGCACGAATAAGGGCCATGCCGCATTTGCCGACGGCAGCCGGACTGATCTCGAACTTGTGGGGGCGGATCCATTGTCCGATCTCGCCGTGGTCCGCGGCAAAGCACCGAGAGTGGCTCCTGCCCAGTTCGGCGACGCCGAGACGTTGCGTGTGGGCCAGTTGGTTATCGCAGTCGGGAATCCGCTGGGGCTGGCAGGATCGGTCACGGCCGGAGTCGTGAGCGGCCTGGGCCGTTCCATCCCGGTCTGGGCGGGCGGCAACCGGCGGGTGATCGAAGACGTTATCCAGACCGACGCGGCCCTTAATCCAGGCAGTTCCGGCGGTGCCCTGGCAGACGCGCGCGGCAGGATCGTGGGCATCAACACGGCAGTCGCCGGCGCCGGGCTGGGCCTTGCCGTGCCGATTAACACAACAACAAGGCGAATCATCTTCGCCCTGCTGACCGACGGACGGGTCAGGCGGGCCTACCTCGGTGTGGTCAGCACCCCGATCCGGTTGAACGCCAGCGCGGTGATCAGGACGGGCCAGCGGGACGGGCTCAGGGTGGTGGAGGTGTTGGCCGGATCACCTGCCGGCCGCTCGGGCCTGCAGGCCGGCGACATCATCCTGACCGCCGGAGGCCGCGCCGTCAGCAACGCCGAAAGCCTGCAGAAGCTGCTGTTCTCCGATGCGATCGGGCAGCCGCTGCAGATCAGGGTGCTGAGGGACGGCACAGAAGTGGACCTGGTTGCTGTACCGGAGGAGATGCAAGCAAACGGACAGTAAGCTACCGGCGTTTCTTCAAGTGCGCCACCGGGTCCTGGGCACCTTCAGGGTTCTTCGACTTCTTCTCGGCGCGTTTTTCCTTGATGGTCTTGACAGGCTTCTTTGCCAGCTTCTGGTGGGGTGTTTTGTCCGGCATGGCGTGCTCCTTACAACAGGGGACAGGCTTCGTCCCTCTTCGTAAAATACGCCTTTTCAACCCCGAATGTAATGGCCTGAGGTGGCTCGCGATCAGTCCGGAACAGGTACGTCCGCGATGCCTACAAAACGCGTGCCGACGCCGTCGAACTCACTGCGGACGTATCCCTCGCGCACGCGCGGAACGTCCTCGGGATTGTGGTGGCCGCACACAACGTACGTAAAGTCAGGCCACCACTTCTTGGGGCGCGCTGCTTCCTCGTATCCGCAGACGGCGCACTCGAGATGGACCCAGACGGGCCGCTTGCCGGTGCGGTTGGCGCGGGACTGGACGAGCCAGGGCGGCGGGTTGTCCAGGATCTCACCCAGTTCGGCCTCCGTCATCCATTTAGGAAGGCCGTGGCGCTGGGCCATTTCCATCGGTACATCAAGGGCAATGGCTGCGTCGCGTCTGCTAATCATCACCATCCACGATACGGGAGCCCGCCAAATCGCCCTCAACCGCGCTAGGTAGCCAGGGCAATCCCGGCAGCGGCAGCCCCAAAGCCGAGGATCAGGTTGGCGGCCACGTTCAACACCGCGGAGCCGAACCGCGCTTCACTCAGCAACCGCACTGTCGCCGTGGTCCACGAGCTGAAGGTGGTGAGTCCGCCTGCCAGCCCGGCGGCCAGCGCGGTCTGCCATTCCGGAGCCAGCCCCAGCTGCACAGTGATGGCGTGGGTGATGCCGATAATGAAGCAGCCCGCTACATTCACCAGCAGCGTGGCCCAGGGCCAGTGAAGCCTCGCCTTGGCCCCGGAACCGCCCGGGGAACCAGCAATCGTGCGCGTCGTCCGGACGGACGCGTGATGGGCGAACCAGCTGTCCACGGCGAAGCGAAGAAGCGCGCCGGCAACACCAAACACTCCCACCAGCACAGCGGTCATGACGGCCTGCTACCAGCGCCGACACCCAAACGCCCGGCCACCAGCTTGCCGAACCGCCACCCCAAACCGGCGGCGGCCAGCCCAACAAACACCGACAGCACCAGATAGGCCACCCACACGAGATGCTCGCCCGCCCGGGCCAACTGGTCCACCGAAAACACCACGGCAGAGAACGTCGTGAAGGACCCCAACAGCCCCGGCCCCAGCCCGGCCCGCAGCCAGAACGCGGTCTGTGGCCGGGCCATCCAGATAGTTGTCAACGCCGCCAGGACGAAGCTGCCGCCGACGTTGATCCACAGCGTGCCCCACGGCATAGAGCCCGGGACATCCGGGAACGCGAGCCCCAGTCCGTACCGCAGTTCCGTGCCGACAAGGCCTCCGGCGGCAACAGCAAGCCAGGCGCAGCCCGCCGGCAAGCTGGCCGGCTTCATTCAGCTGTCCCCAAGCAGGCAGCCCGGATGGGGAAGGTCGCTGTGCACCCACAGGGCCGAGGTGATCTCGTCGGCGAGGTCGTAGTCCCTCGTCCTGCCCGAATTCCTGATCCGCACCACCAGCGCGCCGCCGAACGGCTTTCGGCCCACCACCTCCACTTCGGCGTCGAGGTCAATCTCCTCGGCGGAAAGGTATCGGAGCAGATCCGGGTTCTCGTCGCTGATCCGGGTAATCCTGCCCGTGTGCCCCTGGTCCAGCTCACCCATCAGGTGGGCGCGGGGCATCAGCACTTTCCCGTCAGCGGTGGGGATCGGGTCGCCGTGCGGATCACGCTGCGGGTTTCCGAGTTTCGCCGCGACACGCTCAATAAACGTATCCGAGACGGCGTGCTCCAGCAGTTCGGCTTCGTCGTGGACCTCGTCCCAGCTGTAACCGAGCTGCTGGACAAGGTAGGTCTCAATCAGGCGGTGGCGCCGCACCATGGAAAGCGCCAGCCGGACTCCGGCGTCGGTCAGCGTGATGGCGCTGTAGGGCTTGTGGTCAACCAGGCCCTGGTCCTTAAGCTTGCGGACCATCTCGGACACCGAGGAATTGGCGACACCGAGGCGCTGTGCCAGCTGGGAGGACGTGATGGGCTTGTCCTGCCATTCCGTGAACGAGTAGATGACCTTGACGTAATCCTCAATGGAGGAGGAGGGCGCGCTGGTCTTCACAGCTTCCAGCCTACCCGTGCCCGTTCTCCGTCATGCTTTGAAGGCCCGCCACGTGAGTGTCAGGTAGGGCAGTTCGAGCTCTTCATCCATGCTGTGGCCCAGGTGGTCGTGGAGGTACCAGTCCAAGTTGGCCAACACCTTGGCGCGGGTGGTTTCGCCGGCGCGCAGGTAATAGCTCCGGGACTTGGTGAGTTCCACCAGGTCGGTGGTGGTGACGCGGTCCTGCCAATGGGTGACGTGACCCTGAAGCTCCCTGAACTCCGGTCCCACGAGCGGCCGGAAGTCCGGCTTGTACACGTCCCCGGCGTGCATGATCCGGGACAGCCGGTGGACCCAGGGAACCGATGTGTCCAGCTGGTTCCAGATCAGTCCCAGCGTTCCGTTCGGACGCAGGACGCGTGCCAGCTCTGTGCTTGCTGCCAGGGCGTCGCACCAGTGCCAAGCCTGGGCAACGGTCACGACGTCGAAGGCCGCCGCGGGCAGGCCGGTCGCCTCTGCGGTGGCTTGGACTGCCGTGGCAGCGGGGTAATGCGCCCGTAACTGCTCGAGCATGTCCGCAGAGGGGTCCACCGCTGTGACTGACAATCCGATGCCGAGCAGGAGTTCGGTGAACTTGCCGGTACCGGCACCGGCGTCGAGGGCGTCGCAGGCTCCCGCCGGCACCAGCCACAGGGCAGATTCTTCCGGGTAGCCGGGACGGACCTGCTGGTAGTGCCGGCCGCCGTCCTGGAAGCTCTGCCCGAGCTCCCGGCGCCGTCCGTGATCAAGTTTGGGGCCACCCCGTACCACGTGTGGCCTCCTTCGCCTGATGCCCTTGGGTATCCTTCGAATTTACCGCACCCGCCGTATAGGCGGGATCAGCAGGACAGCGTCAGCAGGCTTTAGCATCCGTCAATCGTCGATGCAGGGGGCAGCCCCGGCGGTTCCCGGAGTGTTGGGTGCCCAATGCGGGTAGGTCCGCGTGTCGTTGGCGGGAACCCAGCGTCCTGCGTCCACCACGTAGTCCCACCCCAGGCCGTTGCGGCGCAGTGACTCGATGCCGGCAAGGAGCCGTTCTGCATCCTCGAGGCGCGAACCGACTCCGAAGCTGGCACGGAGGGAACCGGAAGGGAGCCCGAGCCGTTTCAGCAGCGGGTGCGCGCAAAAGCGGCCGTCCCGCAGGCCAACGCCGTGCTCGGCCGACAGGTAGGCGGCCACCAGTCCGGCGTCGTAGCCTTCAACGGAGAAGTTGACCACGCCGATGGTGTCCGTGTCCGGGTTGGTGTCCTTGAAGATCTGGTGGACGGTCACGCCGGCGATCTTCTGCAGGCCCTCCACCAGGAAGGAACGGATGGCCGACTCGTGGGCGTGCCACTGGTCCTGGTCCAGCCCGGCGATCACTTGCGTGGCGCGTGCCAGGGTGGCTGCGCCAAGGACGTTGGGGGAGCCGCCCTCGTGGCGGGCCGGGCCGGTGGCCCAGCTGACGCCGTCGAGCCGAGCCTCCCTGACGGCGCCGCCGCCGGCAAGGTGGGGTGTTCCGGCGTCGAGCCAGTCCGGGCGGCCCACCAGCACGCCGGCGCCAAACGGTGCGTAGAGCTTGTGGCCGGAGAAGGCGAGGTAGTCCACGCCGTCCCCGGCGATATTGACCCGGCGGTGCGGTGCCAGCTGGGCTGCGTCCACCACAATCCGTGCGCCGTGTTCGTGGGCGAGGGTAGCCAGGGCCCGGATGGGAAGGATCTCACCGGTGACGTTGGAGGCGCCGGTGACGGCCAGCAGGCTCACGCCTCCCTGTTCCAGCTCGGCGCGGACAGACTCGATGGTGCCGGCGATGGTGTCAGCGGCAACGATGCTGCGGTGGGGGACGCCCTGCCACGGCAACAGGTTGGCGTGGTGTTCGATGTCCAGGTACAGGACGTCGCCGTCCGGCCGTCCGTCTGTTGCAGGCAGGCAGCCAGCCAGCAGGTTGAGGGAATCGGTGGTGTTCCGGGTGAAGATCACAGAATCGTCCGGGCGGCCGCCTACGAACTCCCGGACAATGTTGCGGGCGTTCTCGTAGACAGACGTGCTGATCTGGGACGCGTAGCCGGCCCCGCGGTGGACGCTCGCATAGAACGGCAGGATCTCGTTGAGGTAAGCGGAGACCACCGAGAGGGCGGGGGCGGAGGCGCCATAGTCGAGGTTGGCGTACCGGACGTGGCCGCCCGAGATCAGCGGCGCCTGGATCTCAGCGCCGGTGACAGCGGAAAGCGGCCGTCCAGCGACGGCCCGGCGGGCATCAAAGCGGGCAGTGGCGTCAGCCTGGACTGTTTCAGGCTGGGCGGCGGCGTTGGGGGAGACGGTGGCAGTAGTCACAGAGACCTCACTTCGAAAGGACCCCCTGTGCCGGGAATCCGCGCTTGCCGCATCCGTTCCGGACCGGCCTGGTCGTCACCCGGGGCACCCCACCGCGGTTGGAGGGTTGCCGGCCAGCAAACCGGGGTTTCGCGCTGGCACTCGTGACCTGGTTAAGAGCGTAGGACATGGGGCAGGAAGGTTTGAAGCCGGCACGAATGTTAAGCGCTTTGTTACGCGTCAGCTGAAAAGTGCTGCTGTAGCCGAAGAAAACGACGGCGGGCGCCTCCTTTTGGAGGCGCCCGCCGCTGATTGTTCGGTCTGGATGCTTAGAGAAGATCGTCGAGTTCAGGGTTCAGCCTGCGGAGAACCTCTGAGTGCAGGATGGAATTGGTGGCCAGCGCGTTCCCGCCGAAGGGCCCGTCCTCCCCTTCCAGGGAGGTGAAGCGGCCGCCCG
This sequence comes from Arthrobacter sp. ZGTC412, assembly GCF_002929215.1. GTDB lineage: Bacteria > Actinomycetota > Actinomycetes > Actinomycetales > Micrococcaceae > Arthrobacter. Next base: position 199,702 of record NZ_PJII01000001.1, on the reverse strand, counting down.
CTTCAACCACGATTGGCACCAGTGCAGCCATGTCGTAGAGGTTCAGCTCGGGTTCGCAGGCGATGTCCACGGAGCCTTCCGCCACCATGCAGTAGGACCAGAAATCGCCGTATGCACGGGTCCGCCACACGTCCTCGGTGAGGCCCAGGAAGTTGTCCAGTTTCCCGTGTTCCTTCCAGCCGCCGAGGCTGGAGTAGGACAGCGAAGCGTCGGACAAGTTGGCGACGTTGGAGACGCGGAGCCGGGTGGCAGCAGCCAGCGACCGTCCCATGTAGGCGCCCATGCCCTTGGCCGCCCACCAGCGCTTGCCGAGGGCCGGTGCGCTCACCACTCCAACTACGGGCTCGCCCTCATCCACCAGGGCGATCAAGGTGGCCCAGACGGGGACGCCGCGGACGAAGTTCTTGGTGCCGTCAATGGGGTCGATGATCCAGCGGCGGGACCCGTGGCCTGTGCTGCCGAACTCTTCCCCTAGTACGGCGTCACGCGGACGGGAGCGGGACAGCTGTCCGCGGATGGCTTCTTCTGCGGCCTTGTCCGCGTCCGTAACCGGCGTGAGGTCAGGCTTGGTCTCCACCTTGAGATCCTGGGCCTTGAAGCGGCTCATGGTCTGGTCATCAACAGAGTCTGCCAGCACGTGGGCCAGGCGCAGGTCATCGTTGTAGCTTGAAGCGGGTTGGATCATGGTTCCAAACTACCGTCTGCGCGCGGTTCTGCTGGGAGATCGGCACCGTCAGTTGACGCTGCCGAGTTCCTTCGTCTCCTGCGCCTCCAAGCGGGGGTCGGTGCCCAGCAGGCGCCGTAGGGAAGCCAGCCGGGCTTCTCCGGTAGCGCCGGCATGGCCGCCGCCTACCCAGGCGTCCAGCCCGCAGTTCACGGCTATGGCGGTGTGTTTGCAGCCGCGTTCGCAGTCATCGATGCCCGGGGAGAGGTCCGGGAAGGAGCGCAGGATCCGGTCCGGATCCACGTGAGCCAGGCCGAAGGAGCGGATACCTGGGGTATCGATAATCCAGCTGCCCACAGGAGCGTCCGCCAGCCTCAACGCCAGGGCCGACGACGACGTGTGGCGCCCCCGCCCTGTTACCGCATTGACCCCGCCGGTGGCGCGTTCAGCCCCGGTCAGCGCATTCACCATCGTTGACTTACCCACCCCTGAGTGCCCCAGCATCACCGTGACTTTTTCATCAAGGTAACCCCGCAGCTCCGCGACGGCTTGGCTGTCCAGCCGTGCGGAGAGGCCGTCGTCAGAGCGGGCATCGATGCCGGAAGCGCTGGAATCAGCTGTCCGGCTGATGATCACGGGGAAGTCGAGGTGTGTGTAGTTGGAGAGCAGGCCCGCCGGATCCTTGACGTCCGCCTTGGTGACCAGCAGGATCGGTTCGATCCCGGCGTCGTACGCTGCCACCAGGGCGCGGTCGATGAAGCCCGTGCGCGGCTCGGGGTTGGCGGCGGCCACCACAATCACCAGCTGGTCCGCGTTGGCAACCACGGCCCTCTCCACCGGATCCGTGTCATCAGCGCTGCGCCGCAGCAGGGTCCGGCGGTCCTGGATCTTGACCAGCCGGGCGAGGGTGTCCGGTTCGCCTGAGACATCGCCTACCAGGGAGACGAAATCTCCGGCCACTACTGGGTTGCGGCGCAGTTCGCGTGCCCTCGCGGCGATGACCACGCGTTCCTTGCCGGAGTCCTCACCCACCACTGCCGTGTACCTGCCGCGGTCAACGGTGATGATACGTCCGGTCACGGCGTCGTCATGGCTGGGCCGGTCCTTGGTGCGCGGGCGGGAGCCCTTTTTGCTGGGCCGGATGCGGACATCCGATTCGTCCCAGGAATCAGTGCTGCGCGCCACCGGTGGAACCTTCCGCGCCGGCATTCGCGGGACCTGCCTGGGCCAGCATGTCTTCCCACAGCCGGGGGAAGTCCGGCATGGTTTTCGCGGTAGTGGCGATGTCCTCCACCTGCACCCCGTCCACGGCCAGGCCAAGGATGGCTCCGGCCGTCGCCATGCGGTGGTCGGCGTAACTGCGCACGACGCCGGCGTGCAGCTTGGCGGGCCGGATCACCAGGCCGTCGCTGGTCTCCTCGGCATCCCCGCCGAGGCGGTTGATCTCGGTGACCAGTGCAGCCAGCCTGTCCGTCTCGTGGCCGCGCAGGTGTGCGATGCCGCTGAGCCGGGAGGGTCCGCTGGCCAGGGCACAGAGCGCGGCGACGGTGGGGGCCAGTTCGCTTGTGTCGGCGAACTCGGCGCCCTTGATTTCCGGTCCGCCCGTCACGGTGAGGACGCCGTCGCGAAGAGTGACCTCCGCGCCCATCTCGGCAAGGATGGTCCGCCAGAGGTCCCCCACCTGCTGCGTCTGTTCGGGCCAGCCCGGAATCCGGACCGTTCCGCCGGACGCCAGGGCGGCGGCAAGGAACGGCCCGGCGTTGGACAGGTCCTGCTCGATCCGCTGGTCGAAGGCGCGGATGGGTCCAGGGGCAACAACCCAGTGGTTGGGAACCGAATCGTCAACAACAACACCGGCTCCGCGCAGGACGGCCACAGTCATGTTGATGTGGTCAAGGCTCGGCACCGGATTCCCGACGTGCTCAAGATGAAGGCCTTCGGTGAACCTCGCTCCCACGAGGAGCAGCGCCGAAACAAACTGGGAGGAGGCGCTGGCATCGATGACCAGATGGCCGCCGCGCACCTCTCCGGTGCCGTCAACCACAAACGGCAACGACGACGGCGCGCTGCCGTCTTCGGCGGCAACCGCCACTCCCAGAGCCCTCAGCGCTTCGATGATCGTTCCCATGGGCCGCTTACGGGCGTGGGGGTCGCCGTCGAACACGCTGGCGCCGTTGCGCAGCGCCGCCAGCGGCGGAACGAACCGCATCACCGTGCCGGCAAGGCCGCAGTCGATCCTGGTGGAGGACACCGCCGCGTCCGCCGCGAGCGGGACCACCTCCAGGTCCGGACCGAACGCGCCGTCCCCCGGGACCTCCGTGATGGTGGCGCCGAGCTGGCGGAGCGCATCAACCATCAGCGCGGAATCCCTGGAATGCAGCGGCGCCCGCAGGCGCGATGGGCCATCTGCCAGCGCTGCGAGCACCAGGTACCGGTTGGTCAGCGACTTTGAACCGGGCACCGTAACGGTGGCATCGACGGGGCGGGATGCGAAGGGCGCGGGCCAGTGGGGGAGGGACGCTCCGGGGTTGTCCTGGGTGGCGGCGGCTGCTGCGGTCATGTCCTGCTTATGCCCCCGTGGCCTGTTCGACGGCGCGGCGTACGGCCTTATCGGCCTTGTACAGCTTCTTGTTGGTGGTCTTCCTGGCGTCCGCGGCAAGGTGCGCGGCGCCCTTCCGGGCGTCTGCGGCCAGGTGCTCAGCGCGCCAGGCCAGTCCGGGCTTGCCTTCGGTGTCAACGGAAGCGAGCAGCGCCCCGCCGCTCAGGGAAAGGTTCTTCAGCAGCTGGTTGCGGCGGTTCCCGCGGCCTTCCTTGCTGCTGATGTCCGCACTGCGCCACTCAACGAAGGTGTTGAGAAGGGAAATGACGGTCAGCACTGTGGCTGAAAGCCGGGAAAACTTTCCGAGCCCAAAAAGGACGCCCGCGCCCACCTGAGTACCGCCAATAACCCGTGCCAGCGTCTTCTCGTCAGTACGGAACGGCAGCGCCGCCGTGGCCTTGCTCAGCAGCGGTGACAGCTGTTGCGCGGTGTCATCGGCGTTCTTGAGCTTATCCATTCCGGCAAGAACAAAACTGGAAGCCAGCATGGGCCGTGCGAGTGTGCGGACAAAGGACATGGATTTCCTCCTGGATGGACGAACCGCGTCGGGTGCGGCGAAGTCCGTTCTAGTCTTGCACTTTTGGGGAATATTTGCCCAAGGGCTGAGGTTATGGATGCTGGGTCTGCGAGAGCCGGGCCCCAAGACAAAGCACCGGACAACAGAGCGGAGTTGGCCCTTGAGGCGGGTGTTGGACGGAATTGACGCAGCAGGCCCAGTGGCAATTGACTCGTTGGAGGCCGAACCCCCGGAGTACGGATCACCGCGTGCGCGGAGCCTGACAGTAGACTTGAAGGCAATGAGCACCTTGGATCCGGCCGTTTCGGCCATGTATGAGGCTTCCCAAAGCGAAGCCAAAAGCAGCGCTGATGCACGGCCCGAGCCTGCAGGTCAAACGGCAGAATCACGGCAGCCTGACGCGGAAACCACCGAAGAGGTGGTCAATGTTTCCACGGAATCCCCGGAGGATCGCCGCGCCCGGTTCGAGCGTGACGCAATGCAGTATGTCGATCAGCTTTATTCTGCCGCCATGCGCATGGCCCGGAACCCTGCCGACGCCGAGGACCTCGTCCAGGAGGCCTATACCAAGGCCTTTTCCGCGTTTCACCAGTACAAGCCGGGAACCAACCTCAAGGCCTGGCTGTACCGCATTCTGACGAACACCTATATCAATCTGTACCGCAAACGGCAGCGCGAGCCGCTTCAGTCCAACTCGGACACCATCGAGGACTGGCAACTGGCGCGGGCCGAATCACACACCTCCAGCGGGCTTCGTTCCGCCGAGGCAGAGGCGCTGGATCACCTGCCCGATTCGGACGTCAAGCGCGCGCTCCAGGCCATTCCCGAAGAATTCCGCCTTGCGGTGTACTTCGCGGACGTCGAAGGCTTCGCGTACAAGGAAATTTCAGACATCATGAACACGCCTATCGGCACAGTGATGTCCCGGCTCCACCGCGGCCGGAGAATGTTGCGGGACATGCTCGGGGAGTACGCCGCCGAGCGGGGATTCAAAACGGCCGCACCTCCACAGGACGCGGCGGAAAGCACACAACAGGAGAACAGGAAATGAGCGACTGCCAGGGATTGGGCGACTGCGACGACACCCGGATGCAACGCATCTATGAGTATCTGGACGGCGCCTTAACCCGTGAGGACATCACGGAAATCAAGAACCACCTTGATGACTGCCCGGAATGCACCGAGCAGTACGACCTTGAGTGCGTAATCCGCAACATGGTAAAGCGCTCCTGCACCGAGGCTGCTCCCGATAACCTGAAGAACGCCATCCTGGACCGGATCCACTCGATCCGGCCGGTGGATGCCTAGGTCAGCCATCCAGCAGCCAGGCCAGGGCCGCGATTCCCTGACTAAGACAAAAGACCCCGGAAGCCGAGTGGCTTCCGGGGTCCTTTGCTTTGAACCGTAGTACCTGGCATTTGCCTAGGTGTTGGGGCGCTTCCCGTGGTTCGCGCCGCCACGCTTACGGTCACGACGCTTGCGTGCACGCTTGCTCATAGCTGGCCTCCTTACTGTTGGTACTCAAAAGAGCTGCCCTCAAGTCTCCCACATGATGTGGCGGCCCGCGAACCGGGAACCGCCGCGTGACCTGCGGTTCAATTCGCGCCTTCGAGCGGGGAAGCTATTTTTCGAGGAGGGAGTTGCGGACCGCGATGCGGGCCTGTTCCAGCACCGTTCGAAGGGTTTCCAGGGCCACTGGACTCAACGGCTGCTTGCCCGCCTGCAGCCGCAACTCGGCTCGAAGGTCGTCACGGAACGCCTGGAGCATCGTCTCGGCTTCTTTCAGCGAACGCTTGCCCTCGGGCGCCGCCCTGCCGCCGGCAGCGGTGAAATCCACGGAACCGGCGGCGGCCCGTGCCGCCTCGGCCGTTGCCGCAAGGTCAGCCCGTAGCCCGCGCATGTTGCTGCGGATGTCCTCACGGAGGTTGTCCGCCAGCCGCCGAACAGAGGCGGAGATCTCGTTCTCCACTGCGGCAAGTTCTTCGCGGCGCAGGTTCAGCTCGGCCAGCCCGGCAGGCGTGATGCGGTAGTTGGTGCGGCGCCCGGCCGATTCCGTGGCCACCAGCCCCTCCTCCTCGAGTTTTCCGAGCCGGGGGTAAATGGTGCCGGCGCTGGGGGAATAAGTGCCGCCAAAGCGTTCCTTGAGCGCCTTGATGAGTTCGTAGCCATGCTTTGGGCCCGACTCCAGCAGGGACAGCAGGTAGAGCCGCAGGGCGCCGTGGGCGAAGACGGCGGGCATCAGGGCTGTTCTTCCACGTTCCCGGACGCTCCGCTGTGGATGATGGACGTGGTGCCGGACACTGAATTGGTCCTGACCAGCATTAGTTTGGCGTCCGGACCGGCAATGGTTTCCACCCTGCCGCCGGGCACATGGTACCGCTGGTGGTCAATGACCACGGTTCCGCTGGCAGATTTGGCAACGATGTCCACGCCGACATCGTGCGGTATCCGGATGGTGAGGTCTCCGGACACCGAGTTGGCTCCGAAATCCTGGGTGTAGCCCAGAAGGTCGAAACTCATGCCGCCGCTCACCGTGTTGGCGCGGATGTGGCTGAAGTTTCCGGATGCTGTGACCTCGCCGGAAACAGTCTTGGCTGTGAGGACGCCGCTGTGGTCGCGGGCGCTTACCTCTCCGCTGACGGTGTTGACGTGCAGTTCGCCGTCCGTGCCGTCGGACATCACGGAACCGGAAACAGTGTTCAGGCGCGTCCGGCCGGCCATCCCTGAAACAAGGCCGTCACCGCTGACGGTGCCTGCCTCGACTTCAACCGTGGCTGGAACCGCAATGCTGATGACAGCGTAGTTTTCGCTCTTGTGGTTGACGGTTCCCATAAGGTTCTTGAACCAGCCCTGCGGCCCGTGCAGCTGGTGACGGACCTCAAGGCGGCCGCCTTCCAGCGAAACGGCCACGGGGTCGCCCTTGACCTCGGAAATCTCTATCCGGGTGCCCGGCTCGTGATGCGCCACCACGTCGAAGCGGCCACGCACCATGCCCAGCTTCAGGGACGTCACCGAATCGACGTCGATAGTCTGCGCGCTCGTGACATCCCAGTTCTGATCAGCCATTGGTCCTCCAAGACGATATATCGCGTGATGCATCAAACGTACCGCCGGGGCACGCCGAGGTCAAGATATATCGCGAACTGCGCCTACTCCGGAACGGCCATCCCCAGCCATTGGAACCAGCCGCGGTGCAGTACCAGCCAGGCCATCAGCCCGTATCCGGCCTGCCCTGGCGTGCCGCCATTTGCTGCCAAGTCCTGCCGCCACTGTTCGTGGTTCAGCAGGGGGGAGAAAGTATCCACATAAAGGTGCTTGCGGCGGGTGGTAACGTCAGCAAAGGCGGTGTTCAGCTCATCAAGCCGACGGTTCTGTGCAGGGTCCAGGGTGGGCGGCGGGCCCACCACGAACACCCCAAGGCGGTTCTGCGAGGCCGAGTCCAGGATGTTGGCCAGGTTGAGCCGGCTGCGGGCGGTGGAAAGCCCGAACTCAATGTCGCGGCCGGACAGGCCTATGACCAGGCGGTTCTCGGCCTGGTTGCTGAACCGGCGGCTGGCCTCGTCCATCCACCGGGCAGCCAGGCCTTCCGTTCCTTCCTGTGGACAGGGGAGGGCGTAGCTCTCCAAGAGCACGCCGTCCTGGGGAGTGCGGGCCAAAACGCGGCCCAGCCAGCCGAGTGCCCGGGGATCACCGAGTCCGGCCAGCAGTTCATCGCCTACAGCTGCGATACGCAGCTTCCTGTCTTCCACACGTTCCTCTTAACTTCGTTGCTGACTGCCCGTCGCCACCCGGAGCATTTGGACGGATCGGGCCGGCGCTGTTCATCCCATTAAACAGAACTGCCCGGCCGGAGTCGGTATTTCGACGTCCGGCCGGGCAGCCTTACTGATTACTTCCGCGCAAATGCCTGCTTCAGCAGGGCATCCTGTTCCGCGGCGTGGCGCTTCATGGAGCCGGCAGCCGTGGAGGCCGAGGCCGGTCGCGACACCAGGCGGACGCGCCGGTCAAGGGCGTCCGGCAGGTTCAGGCCGATAAACGGCCACGGTCCCTGGTTGGCAGGCTCGTCCTGCGCCCAGACAACCTCGGCGTTCGGGTACTTGGCCAGCTCCGCCTCGATCTCGGCGGAGGGCAGCGGGTAAAGCTGCTCCACCCGGACGATCGCCGTCGTCTTGTCATCGGTCTTCTGCCGGGTGGACAGGAGATCGTAGTAGAGACGGCCGGAGACCAGCAGGACGCGTTCGACGGCGTCTGCGGCCAGCTGCTCATGGTCACTGATGACAGGCCGGAACGTTCCGTTGGTGAAGTCCTCCACGGAAGACGCGGCACCCTTGAGGCGCAGCAGCTGCTTGGGCGTGAAGATGATCAACGGCTTCCGCGGGCGGCTGTAGGCCTGGCGGCGCAGCAGGTGGAAGTGCGAGGCCGCCGTAGTGGGGTTGGCCACAATCATGTTTTCCTCGGCGCACATCTGCAGGAAGCGCTCGATCCTTGCCGAGGAGTGGTCAGGGCCCTGGCCCTCGTAGCCGTGCGGAAGCATCAGTACCAGCGAGGACCGCTGGCCCCACTTCTGCTCGGCGGAGGAGATGAACTCATCAATGATTGTCTGGGCACCGTTGACGAAGTCGCCGAACTGGGCTTCCCAGAGGACGAGCGCATCGGGGCGTTCCACGGAATAGCCGTATTCGAAGCCCATGGCTGCGTATTCGGACAGCAGCGAATCGTAAATCCACAGTTTGGCCTGGTCATCGGAGAGGTTGCCCAGCGGCAGCCATTCCTTGCCGGTGGCGCGGTCGTGGAAAACAGCGTGGCGCTGCACGAACGTGCCGCGCCGTGAGTCCTGGCCGGCCAGGCGTACAGGGACGCCTTCCATGATGAGCGAGCCGAAGGCCGCGATCTCGCCGAAGCCCCAGTCGATGCCGCCTTCGCGGGACATCTGTTCGCGCTTCTCCAGCAGCTGCTTGAGCTTCGCGTGGACGGTGAAGCCCTCCGGAATCTCCAGGTGCGCCTTGCCAATCCGGGCCAGCGTGTCCGCGGAGATGGCGGTGGGCGCGGGGGAGTTCGTGCTGGAGTCGGACTGCTGGGCGATGGGCCGCTCAATGTCGGACACAGCTGCCGAGTCCGCGGTGATGATCGGAATCGGAGACGTCTGCGCTGCATGGGTTTCAGCGAAGACCCGCTCCAGCCGCTCCTGGTAGTCGCGGAGCAGCTGCTCGGCTTCTTCCTCGGTGATGTCACCGCGGCCGATGAGCGACTCGGTGTAGAGCTTGCGGACTGAACGCTTGGCTTCGATCAGGTTGTACATCAGCGGCTGGGTCATCGAGGGGTCATCGCCCTCGTTGTGCCCGCGGCGGCGGTAGCAAACCATGTCGATCACAACGTCCTTGTGGAACCGCTGGCGGAACTCGTAGGCTAGCTGGCCGATGCGGACTACAGCCTCGGGATCGTCGCCGTTCACGTGGAACACCGGTGCCTGGATCATCTTGGCAACGTCGGTGGAGTACGTGGAGGACCGGGACGATGACGGGGCGGTGGTGAAGCCCACCTGGTTGTTGACCACGATGTGGATGGTTCCGCCGGTGCGGTAGCCGCGGAGCTGGGACAGGTTGAGTGTTTCTGCAACCACGCCCTGGCCGGCGAAAGCGGCGTCGCCGTGGACGACGATGGGCAGGACCGGGAACGACTGGCCCTGGTCCAGGCGGTCCTGCTTGGCGCGCACGATGCCCTCGACTACCGGGTCAACCGCTTCAAGGTGGGACGGGTTGGCGGCCAGGTAGACCTTGGTCTCCTTGCCGTTGTCGGAGGTGAAGGTTCCCTCCGTGCCCAGGTGGTACTTTACGTCCCCGGATCCCTGGACCGAACGCGGATCCTGCGTTCCCTCGAATTCGCGGAACACCTGGGCGTAGGTCTTGCCGGCGATGTTGGTGAGTACGTTCAGGCGGCCGCGGTGCGCCATGCCAATGGCAACCTCATCCAGGCCGTCATCGGCGGCGTCGGACATGATGGCGTCCAGCAGCGGAATCAGGGATTCTCCACCTTCAAGGGAGAAGCGCTTCTGGCCAACGAACTTCGTCTGCAGGAAGGTCTCAAACGCCTCGGCCGCGTTCAGCTTGGAGACGATGCGGAGCTGCTCTTCACGGCTCGGCTTCGAGTATGCGTGCTCCAGCTGGTCCTGGAACCACTTGCGCTCTTCCGGTTCCTGGATGTGCATGTACTCGATGCCGGTGGTGCGGCAGTAGGCATCGCGGAGGACGCCGAGGATGTCGCGGAACTTGAGCATCGGCTTGCCGCCGAAACCACCGGTGGGCCACTCGCGGTCCAGGTCCCACAGCGTCAGGCCGTAGGTGAGTACGTCAAGGTCCGGGTGCTTGCGCTGGACGTATTCGAGGGGATCGGTGTCCGCCATCAGGTGTCCGCGGACGCGGTAGGAGTGGATCAGCTGCTGGATCCGGGCGACCTTGTTGATTTCGTCGGCCGGGTCCACCTGCTTGTCCGCGCTCCACCGTACGGGTTCGTACGGGATGCGCAGGGACTCAAAGATTTCGTCGTAAAAGTTTTGCGCACCCAGCAGCAGCTGGTGGACCAGCTTCAGGAACTCGCCGGAGCCGGCGCCCTGGATCACACGATGATCGTAGGTGGAGGTCAGGGTAAGGACCTTGCTGATGGCATTCTGGGCGATGATTTTCTCGCTGGCGCCCTGGAACTCGGCGGGGTAGTCGAGCGCACCGACGCCAATGATGGCCGCCTGGCCCTTGGAAAGGCGCGGCACGGAGTGCACGGTACCGATGCCGCCCGGGTTGGTCAGCGACACGGTGGTGCCCTGGTGGTCATCAGCGGTCAGCTTGCCGCTGCGGGCGCGCTTGATGAGGTCCTCGTACGTGTGCCAGAACTCGGAGAAGTTGAGGGTCTCGGCCTTCTTGATGTTCGGCACCATCAGCAGGCGGGTTCCATCAGGCTTCGGCATGTCAATGGCGATGCCGAAGTTGACGTGTGCCGGCTGGACGGCAACAGGCTTGCCGTCCACTTCGTCGTAGTAGACGTTCATGGAAGGGAACTGGGAAAGCGCGCGGATGACCGCGTAGCCGATGAGGTGCGTAAAGGAGACCTTGCCGCCACGGGCGCGGGCGAGGTTGGAGTTGATGACAACGCGGTTGTCGATCAGCAGCTTGGCGGGAATGGCCCGGACGCTGGTGGCGGTGGGCACCTCGAGGCTGGTGACCATGTTGGTGGCAATAGCCTTCGCCGGACCGCGGAGGATCGAAACAACGTCCTCTTCCGGAGCCGTGGGGGCTTTGACGTTCCTGGGCAGCTGCGCCGGGATGGGCTGCGAGCCGGTGCCCGGCCCAGTCTTCTTGGAACCGTCGCGCGCCACAGTGGCAGGAGCCTTCTTGGCGGGGGCCTGTGCGGGGGCAGCGGGTGCCGCAGAGGCGGGCGGTGCCGATGGCGCGGGAGGCGCTGCAGCCGGCGACGCTGCCGGTGCCGCGGGGGCCGCATTCACAATCGGCATCTCCCTCGTTGCAGGGTGGGCAGCGGCATGCCCCGAGTTTCCGTTGGAAGAAGAACTGCCGGCTGCGCCGAAGGATTCAAACAGCGGCCACCATTTGGCGTCCACGGCGTTCTTGTCCTTTTGGTACTGCTCGTACAGTTCGTCAACGAGCCACTCGTTTCCGCCAAATTCCTCTGGTAGACGGTGGCTAGGCTGCTCTGGCACTTGAAATACGCCTCTTCCATGAGTTTGATTTCTCTCCGGCCCACGATGCTTCAGCACTACGATTCAACCGGTCTCTGCGTCCTCTGAACCCAGACCAATGCCAGTCTAGTAAGCATCGTGTGGTAACTGCCAGTAAGGGTGACCCAAATCATGAAGTGACGCGGAAAGGCCGGAATATGGCGGCATGGAACGCAGGAAGACTAGGGTTTTCGGAGCACGGGGGCCGCCCTGAGGGCTATTGCGGGAGTCACGGTGGGGAGCCCGGCTCCCTGTAGACTGAAGCTCTTATGGACAGTAAATCTAGGTGCCGGCCTGGGTGCTGCCAGCGGAGCGTACAGAGCGCCGCGCAGTCCACCCGCAGAGCCGGCAAACCCCGAACACGCGCCCATCACCATTCGCCGGCACAGCCGGCAGGAGCTGCCAAGGAAACTGCGTCGGCATCGGCCGACCATCCTCCGCCGGACCGACATTCCTGGCGCCGCTTACCATCTCCAACGCCCTCCCACGCAGCCACGGCTGTCCGGGCGGGATGCTGAATGGAATGGCTTCTCCTCGCAGCAGGTTTGCTGCTGATCGCCGGCACGGGCTTTTTTGTCGCCGTCGAATTTTCCCTCATTGCCCTTGACCAGGCCACCGTCCAAAGGGCCATCGACGACGGCGACGCCGGCGCCGTCCCCTTGCTGAAGTGCCTGAAGTCCCTTTCAACGCAGCTCTCCAGCTGCCAGCTGGGCATCACGCTGACCACCCTGCTGACCGGTTATGTGATGGAGCCATCGGTGGGCCGGCTTCTGGAAGCCCCGCTGGCCGCCGTCGGACTTCCTGACGTGGCGGTGGCCTCCATCTCACTGGTCCTGGCGATGGCAATCGCCACCCTGCTGTCGATGCTCCTGGGCGAACTGGTGCCCAAGAACATGGCCATCGCCCTGTCCTTCCCGGTTGGTCGTGCGCTGGCCCGGCCGCAGCTGATGTTCACCGCTGTGTTCAAACCCGCCATCGTTGTGCTCAACGGCTTTTCCAACAAAGTGCTGAACGTTTTCGGGCTCGAGGCGAAGGAAGAGATATCCGGTGCCAGGACCCCTGCCGAACTGTCGTCGTTGGTGCGGCGGTCGGCGGAAATGGGAACGCTTGATGCCGGTACGGCCAACTTCGTGGCGCGGACGCTGAACTTTTCTACCCGGACCGCGGCGGATGTGATGACCCCGCGCATCCGGGTGGAGACGATCGAAGCGGACCAGCCTGTCTCTGACATCCTCGCTGCCGCACGCCGGACCGGGTACTCACGCTTCCCGATCATTGGCGAATCCGCGGACGACATCCGGGGGTTGGTCCACGTCAAGAAGGCGGTGGCTGTTCCCTGGGAGCGCCGGCAAAACCTGGAAGCAGGTGCCATCATGACCGAAGTGCTGCGGGTCCCGGAGACCATCCACCTTGATGCCCTGCTCGCGGAACTCCGTGAGGGCAACCTGCAGCTGGCGGTTGTCCTGGATGAATATGGCGGGACCGCGGGCATCGCCACCCTCGAGGACCTGGTCGAGGAAATCGTGGGCGAGGTGTCCGACGAGCATGACAAGGTCCGTCCCGGCTTACTGCAGAGCGCATCCGGCGACTGGTATTTCCCTGGGTTGCTCCGCCCGGACGAACTGTCCGAACAAATTTCAGGCCTGACCGTTCCCGATGAGGCAGCCTACGAAACAGTAGGCGGCTATGTTATGAGCGAGCTTGGCCGGATCGCCATGGTGGGCGACACCGTCCCCGTTGGCGGCGGAACGCTGAGTGTCACCAGGATGGATGGCAGGCGGATCGACCGGATCTGTTTCCGGCCGGCCGAGCCCGAACCCGACTCCGGCAACAACCACGACGGGGCTGAACGATGAGCGACTGGGCCGGAATACTATGGCTGGTTGTCCTCCTGCTCGGCAACGCGTTTTTTGTTGGCGCCGAGTTCGCGGTGATGTCTGCCCGGCGCAGCCAGATCGAGCCGCTGGCTGAAGCCGGAAACAAGCGGGCGCAAACCACGCTCCGTGCCATGGAGAACGTTTCGCTGATGCTGGCGTGCGCGCAGCTAGGCATCACGGTCTGCTCCCTCCTGATCCTGCTGGTGGCAGAGCCTGCCATCCACCACCTGCTGGCCGTGCCGCTGGAGACTTTGGGCCTGCCGACTGAAGTTGCCGATGTGGCTGCCTTCGCAATCGCCCTGATGGTGGTGACATTCCTTCACGTGACCTTCGGCGAGATGGTGCCGAAGAACATCTCGGTAAGCGTCGCTGACAAGGCAGCCCTCCTGCTCGCCCCGCCGCTGATGTTCGTTGCCCGGCTGGTCCACCCCGTCATCTCCGTCCTTAACTGGTCGGCGAACCACATCCTCAAGATGCTCCGTATCGAGCCCAAGGACGAGGTGAACTCCTCCTTCACCCTTGAGGAGGTGCAGTCCATCGTGCAGGAGTCCACCCGCCACGGCCTGGTGGATGACGATGCGGGGCTGATCACCGGCGCGCTCGAATTCTCCGAGTACAATGCGGCGGACATTATGGTGCCGCTGGAAAAGCTGGTCATGCTGAAGGCGGCTACTACGCCGGTGGAGTTTGAGAAGGCCGTAAGCCGCACCGGGTTCTCACGCTTCCCGATGCTCGACGACGATGACATGCTCTACGGCTACCTCCACGTGAAGGACGTCCTGTCCATCCCCGAGGCAGCCTACGGGCACGCCATTGCTGAGAGCCGGATCAGGTCCCTCGCCAACCTGGCCCTGGATGACGAAATCGAAAAAGCAATGTCGGTAATGCAGCGCACCGGTTCGCACCTGGCGCGGGTCATCGGCCCCGATGGCAATACAAAGGGCGTCCTCTTCCTGGAAGACGTGATCGAGCAGCTTGTGGGTGAAATCCGTGACGCCACGCAGGCCACCGGCGTCCGCAGGCTGGGCCAGCCAAACGGCGGCTGAGGTTCCGGGAGCCCCGTGCGCGGGTGCCGGGCTCCAGGGATCCGCCCCTTGCTGGCCCAGGGCTCGCACTTGCATTCCACCTAAATAGGAATCATTCCCATTTAGGTATAAGCTGAAGTGGTACTTTTCCGATCCCGTTTGAACCGAGGTTCCCGTGCGCCGTCTTTCCGCTGCCCGATCATCCCTGGCAGCACTTGCCGGGCTTGGCCTGCTGCTCACCGGGTGCAGCCCCCAGCCGGAAGCTTCAACCGAGGCGGCCGAAGGGATCAACGTGGTGGCCTCCACCAACGTCTACGGTGACATCGCAGAGACAATCGGCGGGGACAAAGTCAGTGTTACTGCCGTCATCACCAAGACCAGCCAGGATCCGCACTCCTACGAAGCCACTGCGCAGGACCGGCTGGCCGTGTCCAAGGCAGATCTGGTCATCGAGAATGGCGGCGGGTACGACGATTTTCTCCATACCCTGGCGGAAGACAGCAGCATCCACGCCGGCAAGGTGCTGAACGCCGTCGAGCTCTCCGGCATGGCCCACCCGGAGGAGGAAGCCCCGGGCGTGGCAACACCTGCGGAGCCAGCGGCAGAAGATGACCACGCACACGACCACGGGGAGCTCAACGAGCACGTCTGGTACAGCCTGGCTGCCATGGGACGGCTGGCGGATGACCTGGCAGCCAAGCTCGGTGAGCTGGAGCCGGCCTCGGCAGCTGCCTTCGATTCGAACGCTGCTGGCTTTAAGGCCGAGCTGGAAGAACTGACCGGGAAACTCGGAGGGCTGAAGGCCGGAGCGGCCGGCGCGCCCGTTGCTGTGACGGAGCCGGTACCGGTGTACCTGCTTGAAGATGCGGGCCTGGAGAACGCTACGCCGAAGGACTACACCGCTGCGGTTGAGGAAGGCTCCGACGTTCCGCCGGCTGTCCTCAAGGCCGCAACGGACCTGGTGGCCTCCAAGTCGGTGAGGTTCCTCGCCTACAACGGGCAGACCGAGGGTCCGCAGACCGAGGCGCTGAAGAAGGCTGCCGAAACGGCGGGCGTCCCGGTGGTTGATTTCAGTGAAACGCTGCCCGAGGGCAAGACCTATGTGCAGTGGATGACGGACAATGTGAACAACGTCAGCAAAGTTCTGGAGACAAATAGTTGAAACCCGTGGTCAGCCTCACCGGGGCGTCCCTCGCATTCGGTAAGCGGACGCTCTGGGAGGATCTGGACCTGGAAATCAGGCCCGGTGAGTTCTTTGCCGTGCTCGGGCCCAACGGCAGCGGCAAAACCAGCTTCCTGAAGGTCCTGCTGGGTCTGCAGGACCTGCACAGCGGAAAGGCAACGCTCGGCGGGCACCCGGTTGAGCGCGGCAGCAGCCTGATCGGCTACATCCCGCAGCAAAAATCCTTCGCGCGGGATACGCCTATGCGCGCCCGCGACCTGGTGGGCTTGGGGGTGGACGGCCACCGCTGGGGACTCCGCATGTCGTCGGGCAAAGCGAACCGCAGGATTGACGAGCTCCTTGAACTGGTGGGGGCAACCGATTATGCCAAGGTTCCGGTGGGCCAGCTCTCCGGCGGCGAACAGCAGCGGCTCCGTGTGGCGCAGGCCCTTGCCACCGACCCCAAGGTCCTGCTGTGCGATGAACCGCTGCTCTCCCTTGACCTGCACCACCAGCAGGCAGTCAGCGCGCTGATCAACAAGCAATGCCATGAGCAGAACAGCGCGGTGGTGTTTGTTACCCACGAGATCAACCCCGTGATCGATTACGTGGACCGGGTGCTTTACCTGGCGGGCGGCCGCTTCAAGGTTGGCACGCCGCAGGAAGTGATGACCACGGAGGTCCTCTCGGATCTCTATGGCAGTCACGTCGAGGTTATCCACGCCAACGGCCGCATCGTGGTGGTGGGCCTGCCGGACGCCACGACGCATCACCACACGGAGGCCCACGCCCTTGCCGGAGAGGTGGCGTGATGGACGCCGACAGCATCATCGGGGCGATCTTCAGCTTCGAGAACTACGGCGAGTTGCTGGTCCTGGTCCAGAACTCGATCTGGGCTGGAGCAGTCCTGGGGCTGCTCGGCGGGCTCGTGGGGACGTTTGTGATGAAGCGGGACCTGGCGTTCGCGGTCCACGGAATATCGGAACTGTCCTTCGCCGGTGCCGCCTTTGCCCTGCTCATCGGGGCTGACATCGTTTTTGGTTCGCTCATCGGCTCTGTGGCGGCTGCACTGCTTCTTGGCCTGATGGGGGTGCGGGCCCGGGACAAGAACTCGATCATCGGCGTGATTATGCCCTTCGGCCTGGGCCTCGGAATCCTGTTCCTGTCCTTGTACGAGGGACGCGCTGCGAACAAGTTCGGCCTGCTGACCGGGCAGATCGTCTCAGTGGATACAGTGCAGCTTCAGGCGCTGGCCGGAACCGCAGTGGTGGTGATGGTGGCCCTGGCGGCCATCTGGCGGCCACTGAATTTTGCCAGTGTGGATCCGGAATTGGCCGAGGCGCGCGGTGTTCCCGTCCGGACGCTCGCCATCGTCTTTATGGTCCTGCTGGGAATCAGTGTGGCTCTTTCCATCCAGGTGGTGGGAGCCCTCCTGGTGCTCGCACTGCTGATCACACCAGCTGCTGCAGCCCTCCGGGTGACTTCCTCCCCGGCGGCAGTGGTGGTGCTGAGTGTTGTCTTCGCCGTGACGGCGACCGTCGGCGGAATCCTGCTGGCCCTTGGCGGCCGCATCCCCATCAGCCCGTACGTCACCACGTTGTCGTTCCTGATCTATGTGGTGTGCCGCGTCATCGGGTCCGTCCGGTCGTCCCGCGGCATCAACGGGCGGGTCCTGCAGGCCCACTAGGACCGGGCCTGCTTAGAGCTCGCTTGCTGCCTTGCGCGCCGTGCAGTCAGGGCACAGCCCGAAGATCTCAACGGTATGCGCCACTTCTGTGAAGCCGTGTTCGCTGGCGGTGCGGGCTGCCCACGTTTCCACAGCCGGCGCTTCCACCTCGACGGCTTTGCCGCAGTTCCGGCACAGGAGGTGGTGATGATGGCCGGTGACGGCACAGCGGCGGTAAACCGCTTCGCCGTCGCCGTTGCGCAGCACGTCCACCAGCCCCTCGTCGGCAAGGGACTGGAGGATCCGGTAGGCGGTGGCCAGGGACACCGATACGCCTTGGTTCTGCAGGATGCGGTAGAGCTCCTGCGTGCTCACAAAATCGTGCAGCTCATCCAGTGCGGCGCTGACTGCCAGCCTCTGCTTGGTAACGCGCTGTTCCTTGCCGGCAACGGGAGCGGAGGTACCGGCAGGCCCCGAACCGGTCCGCGCGGCGCCCCCCAGGGCGTCGGCCGAAGCGGGCTTGGTGGAATCAGCCTTGGCGCCGAACGGCATGGATGGACTCGCTTCCCTCAGGATGGTGGCAAAGATCAAGATTACCAGCCGAAGCTTCGTGGACAGGGGTTCGGGCCGGACCCTAGGCTGGCGGTATGAAGCTGACCAAATACACCCACGCCTGCGTCCGACTCGAGAAAGACAGCCGGGTTCTGGTGCTGGACCCGGGGACCTTTTCGGAATCGGCGGAGGCACTGGCCGGTGCCGAATCAGTCCTGGTCACCCATGAACACGGCGACCACATCGACGTTCCCGCAGTGGTGGCTGCTTTGAAGGACAACCGGAACCTGGCGGTTTTTGCCCCGGCGGGCGTCGCGGACAACCTGCGCAAGGAAGCCTCTGAAGCAGCGGACCGGATCCACACCGTAGACCCCGGGTCATCCTTCGAAACGGCAGGCTTCGAGGTTCGCAGCTTTGGCGGGCAGCACGCCTTGATCCACCCACAAATCCCCGTGGTGGCCAACGTCGGCTACCTTCTGGACGGGAACGTTTACCACCCCGGTGATGCATTCGTCATTCCGGACGGCATCAGCGTGCAGACGCTGCTGGTGCCGATCCATGCGCCATGGAGCAAGGCAGCTGAAGTGGTTGACTTCGTGATCGGCGTCCGGGCACCACGGGCATTCCAGATCCACGACGGCCTGCTCAACGAGAATGGCCTGAAAATTGTGGAAGGCCATGTCAAGCGCCTCGGGGCCAAGTACGGCACCGGGTATCAGCACCTGGCTGCGGGGGAGTCGGTGGAAGTCTAAACCTCGTCGCCGTCCCAGCTGCCGGTATCAAAGAACCGCGTGATGACCGCTTCATATGGCTCGGGTTCCAGTCCATGGGAAGCCAGCCAACCGGTGGAGTAATAGTTGCCCGCGTAGCGCTCGCCGCCGTCGCACATCAGCGAGACAATGCTGCCCTGGCGGCCTTCGGCGATCATCCCCGCGATGAGCTGCCAGACGCCCCAAAGGTTGGTTCCGGTGGAGGGGCCGGCATGGAGCCCGGCGAGCGTGCGCAGGTGACGCATGGCGGCGATCGATGCAGCGTCAGGTACCTGGATCATGTGGTCAATCACGGACGGCACAAAGCTGGGCTCCATCCTGGGCCGGCCAATGCCCTCGATCCGGGAGGGCAATCCGGTAGCGGGGCCGGAGGAGTTGCCGCGCCAGCCGGGATAAAAGGCTGAGTTCTCCGGATCCACCACCAGGAGCCGGGTGGGGTGGCTGTTGTAACGGAGGTACCTGCCGATGGTCGCGCTGGTGCCGCCCGTCCCTGCTCCCACCACAATCCAGTCCGGCACGGCGTGTTCCTCCAGTGCGAGCTGGCCGAAAATGGACTCCGCAATGTTGTTGTTACCGCGCCAGTCCGTGGCCCGCTCGGCGTAGGTGAACTGGTCCATGTAGTGGCCGCCGCTGGTGGCGGCGACCTCTTCCGCCGTTGCATAGACCTCCGAGGCGTGGTCCACCAGGAGGCACGAGCCGCCGAACTGCTCGATCAGCGCAATCTTTTCGGGGCTGGTGGTGCGCGCCATAACGGCAATGAACGGCAGTCCCAGGAGCTGTGCGAAATAGGCTTCGGACACCGCGGTGCTGCCGCTGGAGGCCTCAACGATGGTGGTGTCCTCCCGGATCCAGCCGTTGACCAGGCCGAAGAGGAACAGGGACCGCGCCAGCCGGTGCTTGAGGCTGCCTGTGCGGTGGGTCGACTCGTCCTTGAGATAGAGCTGGACGCCCCAGTGCTCGGGAAGGGGTACCGAGTAGAGGTGGGTATCGGCCGAGCGGTTGTTTTCTGCCGTGATTTTCCGGAGGGCGTGGTCCGCCCAGTCCCGGCCTGCAGTGCGCTCGATCTTCACCGCACCAGCCTACCTGCGCCCGCCGGAGCTGCCGTTAGAGTGGGACCGTGGGCTGCCCATGCGAAGGAGCACAATGAATCCGCTGATGGATGTTTCCGAACTGGAGAGGCGCCGTGCCGGCGGCCTGCGCACAGTGTTGTTGGACGTGCGATGGGCGCTGGGCGACCCGCACGGCCACGACCACTACCTGAAGGGGCACCTGCCGGACGCCGTATTCGTTGACCTGGCCACCGAACTTGCGGACCCTGCTGCCCCGGAGCGGGGAAGGCATCCGCTGCCATCACCCCGAAGGTTCCTGGAGGCGGCCAGGCGCTGGGGCATCAACAACGGCGACGTTGTGGTGGCGTACGATGACAGCGCCAACATGGCGGCCGCGCGCATGTGGTGGATGCTGCGGAACGCCGGCCTTCCCGAGGTTTACCTGCTCGACGGCGGCCTGGCGGCTTGGCGTGCAGCAGGCCTTCCGCTCGAACAGGGCGAGGTCCAGCCCGTTCCCGGCGACGTCACGCTCGCAGACGGGCAGATGCCGGTCCTGGAGGCAGCCGACGTGACCGCCTGGATGGAGGACGGACCCGTTGCGGAGAGTGCCCGTCCGGACAGGCGCCTCGCCAGGATCCTTCTGGACGCGCGGGCTGGCGAGCGGTACCGCGGCGAGATTGAGCCTGTTGATCCCCGGGCGGGCCACATTCCAGGCGCAGTCAGCGCGCCGACGTCCGAAAACGTGGACAGCGCCGGCTGCTTCCTGCCTCCCGCCGAGTTGCGCCGACGCTTTGAGTCGCTGGGCATTGCAGACGACGTCCGGGTGGGCGTGTACTGCGGGTCCGGCGTCACGGCAGCCCACCAGATGGCCGCCCTTGAGCTCGCCGGTTTCCGCGCCGCCCTCTATCCAGGGTCCTTTTCCGAGTGGTCCAGCAATCCCCATCTGCCGGTGGTGACGGGGCCAAGGTCCCGCGCCGACGTCGGCGGCCCGCCTGAGTGGAAACTTGACGGCGCTCAGGGGTAGCGTCGCACTATGACTCCTGGACGTCCCGTGCCGCCGCCCCTTGCAAAACCTGTTAACCCTGAGCCTGCTACCCATGAACCTGTCGCCCCGGAGCTGATTTCCTCCGGATCCGCTGCTTCCCACGGCGGGTTGGCTGCCGCGTATGGCGCCACGTCCCCGGACAGCGGGCTGGTCCCGCTGACCCTTGTCCGGCGCGCTCCCCAGGCCGACGACGTCGAGATTGCCATCGAGTTTTGCGGGCTGTGCCATTCAGATGTCCACGCGGTGCGGGGTGAGTGGGGTGGTACAACGTGGCCGCTGGTGCCCGGCCACGAGATCGTTGGCACTGTCAGTGCCGTGGGATCAGCCGTTACCGACTTCGCGCCGGGGGACCGGGTGGGCGTTGGCTGCATCGTGGACTCCTGCCGCGAGTGCGAAAGCTGCCTGGACGGCCTGGAACAGTACTGCGAAAACGGCATGACCGGCACGTACGGTGGCGTAGACCGGCGCAACGGTGACTCGATCACACAGGGCGGCTATTCCTCCTCTGTGGTGGTGGACCGCCGCTACGTCCTTCGCGTACCGGACTCCCTGGACCCGGCTGCCGTCGCTCCGCTGCTGTGCGCAGGCGTTACGACGTTCTCGCCCCTGCGCCACTTCGACGTCGAAGAGGGCGACGTTGTGGGGGTGGTGGGGCTGGGCGGACTGGGCCACATGGCCGTCAAGCTCGCCAAGGCGATGGGAGCGAAGGTGGTGGTGTTCACCACGTCCGAGTCCAAAGTGCCGGCCGCCCTGGAACTGGGGGCCGACGAAGTGGTCCTTTCCACGGATAAGACGGCGATGGATGCGGCCAACCGCAGCGTCGACCTGATCATCGACACCGTGGCAGCTCCGCACGACCTGAACCCGCTGTTCCGAACCCTGCGCGTTGACGGTGCGCTTTTCCAGCTCGGACTCCCGTCCGAGGCGATGCCGCCCGTGAACCCCCGGGCACTGATCAGGCGGCGGATCGCGTACGCTGGCTCGTTGATCGGAGGCATTGCCGAAACCCAGGAAATGCTGGACTTCTGCGCGGAGCACGGCGTGGTGGCGGACATCGAAGTGGTCGGCGCTGATCAGCTGAAGGATGCCTACGACCGGATGGTCGCCGGTGATGTGAAATACCGGTTTGTGCTGGACACCAGTACTTTGCAGGCACCCGACAAGGAGGTAGACGCATGAGCACGATCTTCACCCGGATCCTGAACGGCGAAATTCCCGGCCGGTTCGTTTGGCGGGAGAACGACGTATCCGCGTTCCTCACCACCGGTCCGCTGGCCGACGGCCACACCCTGGTGGTTCCCACCGAGGAAGTGGACCGATGGACCGACGCCTCTCCGGAGACCCTGGCGAGAGTCATGGAGGTGGCCCGGCGGATCGGAGCCGTCCAAGTGGACGTCTTTGGTGCTGCGCGCGCCGGGCTGATCGTGGCCGGTTACGAAATTAACCACCTCCATGTGCACGTCTGGCCCTCCAGGAGCATGGCCGAGTTCAACTTCGCGACCGCGGCCCAGAACCCTGATCCGGAAGTCCTGGACGCCAACGCAGAAAAACTGCGCGAGGGACTTCGGACGGCCGGGTACGGGGAGTTCGTTCCGGCCTAGATCGGTTGTCCTAGGCCGGGGCCAGCGCTTTGTTGAGCACGGCGCGGATCCGCTTTTCGGACACGGAATAGGCCGTTCCAAGTTCGACGGCGAAGAGGCTCACCCGGAGCTCTTCGAGCATCCACCGCACCTGGGCGAGTTCGCTGCCTGCCCGCCGCCCGGGAAGCAGGGCTGACACGGCGTCGTCGTAGTCATCCTCGAGTCGCTGGACCACCGCCATGCTGAGGGCGTCGCGCTGGACGTTGCCCGGGAGGCGTTCCAGCCGCTTTTCGATGGCGGCGAGGTATCTCGGGAGCTGGCTAAGCTGGGCGTAGCCGGTGCGGGCCACAAAGCCCGGGTACACCAGTTGCTCAAGCTGGCTTTTGATGTCATTAAGCGCGCTGATGAGCGCTAGGCTGGTGGTGCCTTTCAACTGCTTTTCGATACGCCGGGTACTGGCGAGGATGCGCTCCACCACGGCCGTTACGCTGAACACCGTGTCGATCAGTTCAGCCCGAACCGTCTCGTAGAGAGCGTCGAAAGACTCCCTGTCCCAGGGAAGCCCGGCAGGAGTCAGCTTGTCGATCGCCGCCAGGGCGCAGTCAGCAATGAGGGCCGCGACCGAGCCGTGCGGATTCTGGCTGAATGTCAGCTTCTCCGTGTTGCTCAGGTGCTCCAGCACGTAGCGGTCAGGAGCAGGAACGCGCAGGGCCAGCAGCCTGATCACGCCGCCGCGCATGGCGTCCTGTTGTTCGTCCGATGTTTGGAAGACCCGGAGGGCTACAGACTTGCCCTGGTCCTGCAGGGCCGGATAGCCCGTAACGGTGTGGCCCTTGACCATGTTGCTGACCTCGCGCTGGAGGGCGCCGAAGCTCCATTCCGTGAGGCCGTCCTGCTCCCGGAACCCGGCCGGGCCGGAGCCGCGCGGCACCTGGGCGGGTGCCTGCACGGGTGGAGCCCCGCCGTCGTTGGCAATTCCTGCAGCCCGCCCAGCCTTGCTGCTGGGGGCGGTAGAGGCGGGTGTGGCACCCAATGACTCGGCAATGGCCCGCCGGGTGGCAGGCGCAAGCTTCTCCTGAAGGGCTGCGAGGTCCTTGCCCTCATCCAGGACCTTGCCCTTGCTGTCCACTACCTTGAACGTCACGCGCAGGTGCGGGGGCACAGCGTCCCAGCTCCACGAACCGGGCGGAATGACGTGCCCGCGGACGCGGCGGAGCGCAAGTTCGAGGGACGGTTCAAGCTCATCGGAGGCCGGGTCGAAATCGGACTCCAGGACAGCTACTGCCTGCCGGGCCACGTCCGGGGCAGGGACGAAGTTCTTGCGTACCTGCTTGGGCAGGGACTTGATCAGGGCAGTTACCAGTTCCACGCGCTGGCCGGGGATCAGCCAGCGGAATGCCTTGTCGTCCAGCTGGTTGAGGAACAGGACCGGCACTTCGGCGGTGACGCCGTCGCTGGGGTTGGGCGGCGAGCCGGGAGCCACGGGGTGGAACTCATAGGTCAGCGGCAGCTCAAAGCCCTTGTGCAGCCAGGTTTTGGGGTACGCGGAAACATCAAGGTTGTCGGCGTCGTCGCTGAGGAGGAGCGACTTGTCGTAGTCCAGGAGGTCGGGGTTCTCCTGCCGGGCGTCCTTCCACCACCTGTCAAAATGCCGTTCGGACACAACGTCCGGCCCGATCCGCGCGTCGTAGAACTCAAACAGCGTTTCGTCGTCCACCAGGAGGTCCCGGCGCCGCATCCTTGCTTCGAGTTCCTCGACCTCCCGCAGGAGGGCACGGTTGCGGTGAAAGAACTTGTGGTGGGTCTTCCAGTCACCCTCCACCAGGGCATGCCTGATGAAGAGTTCCCTGGCGACGACGGGATCCACCCTGCCGTAGTTGATCCTGCGCTGGGCGATGATGGGTACGCCGTAGAGGGTGACCTTTTCGTAGGCCATCACTGCGCCCTGGCGGGTGGACCAGTGCGGTTCGCTGTAGCTGCGTTTGACCAGGTCCGGGGCCACCTGTTCCGCCCAGGCGGGGTCGAACCTGGCGGCAACCCTGGCCCAGAGGCGGCTGGTTTCCACCAGTTCCGCCGCCATCACGAACGTCGGGGACTTCTTGAACAGCGCAGAGCCGGGGAAGATTGCGAAGCGGCTGCCCCGGGCGCCGGCGTACTCGCGCTTGCGCTCGTCCAAGATGCCGATGTGGCTCAGGAGCCCGGAAAGGAGGCTGATGTGGATGCCGTCGTGGTTGCCAACGGGATCGGCAAGGCGTTTGTTGTCCAGGCTGATGCCCAGGGGGCGGGCCAGTTGGCGCAGCTGGGCAAACAGATCCTGCCACTCGCGCACGCGGAGGTAGTTGATGAATTCGGCCCGGCACAGGCGCCGGAAGGCAGAGGACGACAACTCCTGCTGCTTCTCCTGGATGTAGTTCCATAGGTTCAGGAAACCGGTGAAGTCCGAGTTTTCGTCCTTAAACCGGTTGTGCTTTTCCGCCGCAAGCTGCTGCTTGTCCGTAGGGCGCTCGCGCGGGTCCTGGATGGTGAGGGCCGCCGCGAGGATCATAACTTCGCGGACGCAGCCGCGTTTTCCCGCTTCCACGATCATCCGGCCCAGCCGGGGATCCACGGGCAGCTGGGCGAGTTTCTGCCCGACGGCGGTGAGTCCGCCGCCGCCCTTCGTTCCGTCGGAGCCGTGTTGGGGCCGGGCGGCAGCCAGGGCGCCGAGTTCGCGCAGCAGCGTGACGCCGTCGTTGATTGCCCGCGTTTCGGGGGGCTCCACGAAGGGGAAGTTCTCGACGTCCTTCGGCCCCCGGGCCACTCCCATGGCTGTCATTTGCAGGATGACAGCGGCGAGGTTGGTGCGCAGGATTTCGGGATCAGTGAAGCGGGGCCGGGACTCGAAATCCTCCTCCGAGTAGAGACGGATGGCGATGCCGTCCGAAACGCGCCCGCACCGCCCGGAACGCTGGTTGGCCGATGCCTGCGAGACGCGTTCGATGGGCAGCCGCTGGACTTTGGTGCGGTGCGAGTACCGGGAAATGCGGGCAGTGCCGGTGTCGATCACGTATTTAATGCCCGGCACGGTCAGCGACGTCTCGGCAACGTTGGTGGCGAGGACGATTCGGCGCTTGTTGCCGGGGTGGAACACCTTGTGCTGTTCCTGCAGGCTCAGGCGGGCAAACAGGGGGAGTATTTCGGTTCCGGCCAGCCTTCGGTTGGACTGGATGCGGGCCTGGAGCACCTCAGCAGCATCCCGGATCTCGCGCTCGCCGGAAAAGAATACGAGGATGTCGCCGGGGGCTTCGGCAGCGAGTTCGTCCACGGCGTCACAGACGGCGTCGAGGGGATCGCGGTCTTCCTCGAGTTCGTCGTCGGAAGCGTTCTCCTCATCCGTTCCGGCGGGGGGTTGCGACAGCGGGCGGTACCGGATTTCCACCGGATACGTCCGCCCCGATACCTCGATGATGGGCGCGGGGCTTTCGGGCGTGCCGAAATGGTTGGCAAAGCGCTCGGGATCGATGGTGGCGGAGGTGATGATCACCTTCAGGTCCGGTCGCTGCGGCAGGACCCGCTTGAGGTAGCCGAGGATGAAGTCGATGTTGAGGCTGCGCTCATGGGCTTCGTCGATGATGATGGCGTTGTACTTGCGCAGCAGCTTGTCGCGCTGGATTTCCGCCAGCAGGATGCCGTCGGTCATCAGCTTGACCTTGGTGCTCCGGCTGACCTCGCCGGTGAAGCGGACCTGGAAGCCGACCTCCTGGCCGATGTCCACGCCCAGTTCCTCGGCGATGCGCTCCGCGACCGTGCGGGCTGCAAGCCGGCGCGGCTGGGTGTGCCCGATCAGGCCGTTGTCGCCCAGGCCAAGTTCGAGGCACATTTTGGGAATCTGGGTGGTCTTACCGGAGCCGGTCTCGCCGGCGATGATGGTGACCTGGTTCGCTGCAATGGCGGCCATCAGGTCTTCGCGGCGCTCGGAGACCGGCAGCTCGGCAGGATAGGAGATGTGAAGTGTCATGGCTGCTGCCAGTCTACTGCGGGAGCCCGGGCTTCCCGTTTCGACTGGATGCAGCTGATCCCGGCGCTTTGCTGGCCAGGGGTTAGAAGATGCGGAGCGTGTAGTTGGTGCTGGGAAGGTCCAGCGCGGACCATGCTTCATGCGATTCGACGGGAGGCGTGTGCCCCCGGCCGTCTTGCAGGAGGGCCGACACAGTGGCGGCAAATACGAGGAGCAGCAGGACGATGAGGACGGTTGAGAGGATTTCCATGCCTCCATGCTTCTCCTTCAGAAGACCCAAAAAAAGTGGCAGAAATGCCCAAAAAGCTATAATTCCTGCCATAATGGAAGCATGCTGAAATCAGTAGCCGTCATCGTGGTTCCCGACTTCTCGATGTTCGAATTTGGCACTGCCTGCGAAGTGTTCGGGATCGACAGGTCCGGGCGGGGGAGCGGCGTCCCGGCCTTTGACTTCCGCGTGTGCACGCCGTCCCCCGGCAACGTCCGGGTCAAATCCGGGTTGTCCATGAACGTCAGCCTTGGGCTTGAAGCCACCGCCGACGCCGACCTGGTGATCATGGCTCCCTACGGCCGGGATGAGGACTTGCCGGAGTCCGTTCTCGAAGCCCTTCGGGCGGCGGATGCAAGGGGAGCATGGGTTATGTCCATCTGCTCCGGAGCCTTCGCCCTTGCCCGGGCAGGGCTGCTGGATGGCCGGCGCTGCACTACGCACTGGCACTATTCAGGCCAGTTGGCCGCGGAATACCCACGCGTGCAGGTGGACGAAAACGTCCTTTACGTGCAGGACCGAAACATCATCACCTCGGCCGGCACGGCTGCCGGCATAGATGCCTGCCTGCACCTGGTGCGGGTGGAACTGGGCGCGCACGTGGCCGCCGCGATTGCCCGCGACATGGTGGTCCCGCCGCACCGCGATGGTGGCCAGGCACAGTTTATTGACCGGCCCATGCCCACCTGCGGCTCCGCGCCGATGGAGGAACTCCTTCGCTGGATGGTAGAGCACCTGGACCGCGAGCACACGGTGAATGAGCTCGCGGCGCGGGTGCACATGTCCGCAAGGACGTTCGCCCGGAAGTTCCGGTCAGAAACGGGGGCAACACCGGCGGCCTGGCTCAACTCCCAGCGGGTGCTTCGGGCGCAGGAACTCCTTGAGGCCACGGACATGAACATTGAGGAGGTTGCGCGGGAGTCCGGATTTGGGCATCCGGTCCTGCTGCGGCACCACTTCGGGAAAGTCCTGGACACCAGCCCGCAGTCCTACCGCAGGGCCTTCCGCGGTCAGTTGGCGGAGGTGGGTTAGCTCCTGGCTTTACGCCTCCCGGCGTTCTGCCGCGCGTGATTCTTCAGCGGCCGCCCGGGTGCTGTCCACCAGCACCCGCCATGGTCCGGTGACCGCGCGCTCGGGCAGGGCAGCGCGATGCTGGCCCGCCCGAATGGAGTAGATGAACCGGTCAGGTTGGGCTCCGGAGTATTCCGCTGCGGCGGCCCGCGGCGTTCGAGGTACGGCGTCCCAAGGGCATGCTTCCACGATGGGCTGCCACTGGTTCCTGGCTGTCTCGGACACAGCGTTAACAGTCCAAACCCGAGTCATCGCCGCGATGCCGCCGGTGCGCTCCACACTGATCTTCATGGCCTGGTTCCTGGGTGGTACATCGAGCCTGGTGGCCCGAAGTACGGCAACCAAGCGTCCCGTTAAAGTTTGACCTTCACAGTTTCCCACGCGTTCCGCACGGCGTCATGCTCTTTTGAATCAGAACCGAAAAGCTCCCCAGCCGTAGCAGCCGTGGCGCGGGCGAATACGGTGAAGGTTGCGCCGGTGGGCAAGTCGCCGCCGGTGAGCGTCTCGTACCAGATGCGCCCGGGGGAGTCCCAGGCGTTTCCGCCCAGCTGTTCCGCCACGAGGTAAAACGCCCGGTTGGGGATGCCTGAGTTGATGTGGACGCCGCCGTTGTCCGCGCTCGTTCTTACGTAGGAGTCCATGGAGTCCGGCTGGGGATCCTTGCCGAGCACGTCATCGTCATACGCGGTTCCAGGGGCTTTTATGGAACGCAGGGCGCGCCCTTCCACCTCGGGCGTGAAGAGCCCCTCCCCGATGAGCCAGCTGGCCTCTATGACCGGCTGGTTCTTCACGTACTGCTCTACAAGGGCACCAAAAACATCCGACATCGACTCGTTGATAGCCCCGGCCTGGTTCCGGTACACCAGCGCAGCGGAGTGCTGGGTTACTCCGTGGGCAAGCTCGTGGCCGATGACGCTGAGGGACTTTGTGAAACGCTCGAAGACCTCCCCGTCGCCGTCACCGAAGACCATCTGTGTCCCGTCCCAAAAAGCGTTGTCGTAGAGCTTGCCGAAGTGCACGGTGGCGTTTAAGGGCAAGCCCCGCCCGTCGATGGAGTTCCTTCCGAAGACGTCGGCATACAGCCGGTGCGTGTGGCCCAGCCCGTCATATGCTTCGTCAGTTGCAGGATCCCCCGTGGCGGGCTCCCCCTCCTTGCGGACGAGTTTGCCCGGGAGGTTTTCAGAGCCGGCGGCGTCGAAAACCGAGCGGTTTGACGGTCCTGGTTTGGCCTGGCGCACTCCTGCAGGGACGCCGGGGGCGGCCTGGGTGCGGGCTGCCTGGACAGAGCGGACGTGCCCCAAGGCTTCTTTGGCGGCTCGTGCGGCCGCGGAAAACTCGGGAGCGTCCTGCCTGGCCAGCCGCCTCAACAGGTATGGCGGAATGATGGAACAGAACATGTGAGACCCCTTTGCTTCTGCTGGTGTGAACAGCCTACGAGGGGGGCCAGACAAAGCGTGGGAGCACAGGGCCACGCCGCCCACGGACTACACGCTTGCTCGGTCCGTTGCATTCGGGGGCGGCGTGAAAACTTGAAAGTTGCTTTCAGGCGACCCTCCTTTGGGGCTGAAGAATGTCAGACCCCCTCCCGATGATGGAGGTATGGAAACAAGCCCGGCAGTAACGCAGGCGGAAGACGACGCTGTTGATGGGGCGGCGCCTCAGAATGTCGTAGCCTCCGAAGATGCTTTAGGTATGGAAACAAGCCCGGCAATAGCGCAGGCTGAGGCAGCGGTTGATGCTTCTGTTGCCGCCTTCATGGCTGCGCTGACTGGCAGGGGCCCCGCTGGTTCCATTGCCGTTTCCGGTGGCGCTGGCGGGCGTGATGCTGCGGTTGGTATCGATGATGATCCGTTGCAGCGGGTTGTTGATGCGGCGTTGGATGTCCTGGCGGGTGTGGCCCGGTCGGAGGCGAAGTTTGCGGCCGTCAAGGTGCTGGCTGTGGGGGTGCTGGCCGGGGCCACGAAGGCGCTGAACGCGCCGCCCGCGTCCCCGCATGAGGCCACGGCGCAGGATCGGAGCCTGGTGGCTGAGATGGGGTGTGTGTTGGCGATTGGTGACCGGGCCGCCGGTGCGTTGCTGGCCGAGTCCCATGCCCTGACGACCTCTCTGCCCCGGTCGTTGGCTGCGCTGCAGTCCGGGACGATCTCCTGGGCGCACGCCCGGACCATGGTGGACCAGACCGTAAGCCTTGACCGCACAGCAGCAGCCGCTTTGGAGGCGCACTTTTTGGACCCGGTCGCGGCGGATCCGGTACGGGGGTGCCCGGTCGGGGAAATGCCGGCGTACCGGTTCAAAACCAAAGCCCGGGGGTGGCGGGAACGCCACCACCCGGAGAGCCTGGAGAAACGCCACACCAGGTCCGTCGCGGACCGGCGGGTCGAGTGCTGGCCGGACAATGACAGGATGGCCTGGGTCGCCGCTTTCCTGCCCGCGGACCAGGCGTCGGCGATCTGCAACCGGCTCACGGCTATTGCCAGGGGGCGGCAGGGACCGGACGAGCCCCGGAGCCTGCCGGAGTTGCGGGCCGACACCTTCGCCGAAGCGCTCCTGAACGGCGGAAACACAGCCGCCGGTACCGGCACTGAAAGTGCCGCCCCCGGCAAAACCAGTTCTCTCAATGGAGACGTGGCCAATTCTCGCGGCAGCGATCCAGGCGGCGACAACAGCACTGGCAACAGCGAGGTGAACAATTCTCGCGGTAGTGAGGCAACCAGTTCCGGCCCATCGTCGTCGGTCCGGGCGCAGGTGCTGGTCACCGTTCCGGTGTTCTCGCTGATGGGCCTCGCCGATGAGCCCGCGATGCTCGACGGGTACGGGCCGATCCCGGCGTCGATGGCCAGGGACCTGGTTGCCAACGGTGCCGGTTCGTTCTACCGGGTCCTGGTGGACCCGCGGGACGGGGCGCCGTTGGAGATCGGCCGGACTAACTATCGGGTGAGCAAGGCAATGCGGAACTGGCTCAGCCTGCGGGACGGCAAATGTCCCTTCCCCGGCTGCAACAACAACTCCCTGGACAACGAAGCAGACCACATCCGCGCCTGGCACCAAGGCGGCACCACCGGAATATCAAACCTGGGACAGCCCTGCCCGAAACACCACAAACTCCGGCACACCAGCGGCTGGAAACCCACCCCGGCGACCAAGACCGAACCACCCGGCTGGACCTCACCCACCGGCCGGCACTACGAAAGCGAACACCAGGACTGGGAACCACCCCACTGGCCGGACTCTGCGGTTCCGGTGAACCTCAGCGTGCCGGACGACCTTTCACAAGTCTGGCCTCCACCCGACGACCTACACGTCGAGAACCTGTTTGGGCACGAAGAGTTGCCGGAAGACACGTACGATGACTGGTTGCTGCCCGGGTACAGGTTGCCCAAGGACCCTCTACCAGAGGAAATATGGTGGCGGATGGCCTGCGAGGTCTAGGGGCCGGGGGTAACGAACAAAAAGAAGCACCCCGGTCGGTGGACCGGGGTGCTTCAGTTGGTGCCCTCGATAGGATTCGAACCTACGACCTTCTGCTCCGGAGGCAGACGCTCTATCCCCTGAGCTACGAGGGCAATCCGGGGTTTCCTGCCGTTGCTGGCGGGACGTCCTAGAGCTTAGCAGGAAGGTGGCCTGCAAGGGAAAATCGGCACTAAGGAGCCGGACCCCGGGTTAGCCGGAGCAGGGATCAGTAGCCGGAGAACGAGTCCACGTGCACCCGCTTGGCCCCGGCCTGCCGTGCCGCACGGCGCAGCGAAGCCACGCTCGCTGGTGAGCCTGAAACATAAACCTCGCGGTCAGCCACGTCGGGAACGAGTGCTTTGAGGGCTTCACCGTCCACCCTGGCTCCATCTGCCGGGAACGAAGTGATGTGCGACGGCGGCTCGGAACCATCGGCAATACGGGCCACCACACGGACACCTGCGGCCTTTAGTTCGTCCGCGTACGCGATTTCGTCGGCGCTCCTGGCCAGCAGGAGCAGCACGGCGTCGCGGTCCCGTAAACCACCGGAGGAGATGTGGGAAAGGAAAGGCGTGATGCCGATGCCGGCAGCCATCATCAGGACGGGCTTGCGGGGTTCGCGGGGGAGGACAAAGTCGCCTCCAACGGAAGTGGCAGTGACCTCGTCGCCAGGCTGCAGCGAAAGAAGGACCTTCTTTGCAGCGGACAGGGGCTCGGCAGTCCGCACGCCGAACTTCACCACGCGCTCACCGGGGGAACCCGTCAAACTGAACACCCGGCGTCGTCCTTTCCCATCGGACTTGGCGTGCGGAAGATCCAGCTCCATGTACTGCCCCGGGACAAAGCGCACGGGCCGGGAGGGCTCGAATGAAAACTCCGTGGTGCTGGCCGTCAGCTGCCTGGTCCCGTTGAACCTCAGCCTCACGCCGCCCCGCTGGCCCACCATAAAAGCGAGTAAATTGCCCAGCAGCAGCGCGGCCTCAGGAGAATTGGCGAGGAAGCCGAAGTTGTAGGGGACGGCAAAAACCACGCCCACCAAGGCCGCAAGTGCCAGTTGCTGCCACCTGCGCGGCGGCAGTGTCAGCGGCTCGGTGAGCATAAAACCCACAAAGAACAGCAGCGGCCGCTGGGCCAATGACTGCCACAATGCCATCCCTACGGACATGCCGGCCTGCAGCAGTTCTGCGCCGATGATGGCGCAGGCCACCACGAGGAAGACCGAGGCCATCAGGAACTTGCGCGTGCGGTACAGGACCAGGAGGACCCCAGGCACCAGCAGCAGCAGCATGGCAGGAGTAGCTGCCCACCAGGTGGCGATATTGAGCCCGGTGAGCCCAACGACGAAGGCCCCCGCAGCGGCCGGGTTGAAGATGTGGCGCCCCCGCCACGCGAGTGCGTACTTTGACGCAGAAGCCAGGACGCAGGCCAATGCCACTCCAGCCACATCCGTCGGCGCGAAGGAGGGCCAGAACAGGAAGTACAGCAGCAGTCCTGTAATGAGCGAGGATTCAGAGTGGGGCCGCACCCGAAACAGGGCTGCCAGGGCCCTGTTGGAGGCGTAGGTCAGGCCGAGGCACAGCACAAGGTGCGCCAGCATTTCCGGGATGTCGAAGGTCAGCCAGCCAAGAACATCGAGCAAGAGGCTGTACACGGCAAGCGCTGCAAGGACCAGCAGGATCAGCCGGTACATGGTGAACCGGCCAAGCACGGTATCCAGCCGGGCGGCCACCGAGGTGACCGGCCCGGCTTTCGGCGTTTCCACAGGGCTCATGTGAACAGTGTCCCTTCAAACTCGGCGGAGTGGGCTGCGCTCCCGTCAGAAAATACGGTCAACCAGGAGAAATCGAACGCTTGCTCCAAGCGTGCGCCCGGGACAAAGAAGAGCGCAGTGGCCAGGGCGTCGGCCAGCATCGCCGTGTCCGCAAGTGCCCAGGTGGCGACGGCGGTCCTGACCGGTTGCCCGGTTGTTCCGTCCAGGACGTGGTGCCAACCGTCGCCCCATGCCCGGCGGTTGGACGCTGAGGCGCAGAGCGCACGCCCGGCGAGGGGCACGATGCCGATGGCCTGCCCGGGGTTGTAGGGGTGCTCCAAAGCGACCTGGGTGGATTGGGGTCCCCTTGCCAGGAGGTCCCCGCTGCCGTCGATGACAAAGGAATCTATTCCTTCAGCCTCCAGTTCGTCGGCGAGCAAATCCACCAGCAGGCCCTTGCCTGCCGCCCCGATGTCAAGGACCACGGGCAAAGTGGTGGTGATGATGGTGCCATCCCACTTGAGGACCTCGTCCCAGGGAGGTGCCGGCAGCGGCGACCCTGAGGGCTTAAGGGAGTAGCCGGCGTCGTACCCCAGCCGCTCAAGCGAGGCGCCGATCAGCGGGGTCATGGCCCCGTCCGTCAGCCCGTAAAGCGTCCTGTACAGCGGCCCCAGCCGGCCCGCCTCGTCCGGAAATCCAAACCTCCCGGGCTCCCGCGCCATAATGCTGACGCGGGAATCCGCCCGGAAACGGGACCAGGCGGCGTCGAACTCCTCCACCCGGTTGAGGAGGCGCGCCCGGACGGACTGAGCAAGCGGAAAAGGCGTGGAAATCTCCCACTGCGTACCGATTCCCTCAAACCCAAAGTCCTCCCAGTCCTCGCCCGGCACCGTCTACTGCGCCTCCGACTTGATCTGTTCCACAGCCTGGTTGAAA
This sequence comes from Arthrobacter sp. ZGTC412, assembly GCF_002929215.1. Lineage (GTDB taxonomy): Bacteria > Actinomycetota > Actinomycetes > Actinomycetales > Micrococcaceae > Arthrobacter. The sequence goes on along the minus strand of NZ_PJII01000001.1, from coordinate 166,001 downwards.
CCGCCGCTCGTCAGGGAGGAGCCGGCAACCTTGGAAACGTTGAGCTCGTCAATGTTTTTCCCCACTATCTGCGACGCAATACCGCCGGCGAACTCCCCCTGGAACTTGCGGGTGTTCGGGTTGGAGGGGTGCTGGGTGATGTCGACGGCCGTGACTGTGCCTCCGGCCAGGGTCAGCTGGACGCCAACTGTCTCGGTGCCGTTCGGCGAAACGTAGTTTCCGTCAGCGCTGTACGTGCCGTCCTTGTACGTGGCGCCGCTGCCGGCCAGCGACGACGATCCTGCAGACGGCGTTGCCGCGGAGGTTGCTGCGGCGCTGCCGGCGGGGGCTGCCGGCGTACTTTCAGTGGCGGACGGCGCACAACCCGCCACCGTTCCGGCGAGGGAAAGGCCGGCGATTCCGGCGAAAACACTTTTGCGGACTGACGGTCTCATAAAGGCTCTCATTTCGTTTAAGTGTTGGGACGGTGCCTACGCTGGTGTCAACGATGAACCCAGCGTATTGGTTCAACTTGTAGGTGGCTTGTGGATTTCCTGTGGAATGCCTATGGCGGCGGAACAGTCCCAATTCTTTTGCTGTCACTGGCCCCCGGTAGGCTAGAGGGGTGACTCCCGAAGAACTCTCCCTCGCCATATCCGCCTGCCTGAAAGACGCCGTCGACGCCGGCGAGATCGCCCTTTCAGCATCAGCAGTGCCAGACGAGGTACGCGTGGAGCGACCCAAGAACCGGGACCACGGCGACTGGGCCACCAACATCGCCCTGCAGCTTGCCAAGCAGGCCGGCACGAACCCCCGCGAATTCGCCACCGTGCTGAGCGCGCGGCTCAAGTCGATCGACGGCGTCTCCGCTGTGGACATCGCAGGGCCCGGGTTCCTGAACATCACCGTGGACGCTGCGACGGCCGGCGCCCTCGCGAAGGTTATCGTCGAAGCCGGGCAGCAGTACGGAACCAACACCGCGCTCGCCGGCCACACCGTAAACATGGAGTTTGTTTCCGCCAACCCCACCGGGCCGCTGCACATCGGGCACACCCGCTGGGCTGCCCTCGGCGATGCCATCGCGCGCGTGCTGCGCGCTTCCGGCGCCGACGTGACGGCCGAGTACTACATCAACGACGCCGGTTCACAGATGAACGTCTTCGCCAACTCGGTGTACTCGCGCCTGCACGGCCGGCCCGTACCCGACGGCGGCTACCCGGGACAGTACATCGCGGACCTGGGCCACGAGATCATCACCGAACACCCCGACATCCGCGAACTGACTGAAGTCGCCGCGCTTCCGGTCATCCGCGCCGCCGCCTATAAGGCACAGATGAAGGACATCAAGGCCACCCTCGCCGACTTCGGCGTGGAGTTTGACGTGTTCTTCTCCGAGCAGGAACTGCACGACGCCGGCGCCATCGAAAGTGCCGTTGCCCGCCTTCGCGAGCAGGGCCACGTGTTCGACGATGGCGGTGCTGTCTGGCTGCGGACCACGGACTTTGGCGACGACAAGGACCGGGTGATGATCCGCGCCAACGGCGAACCCACGTATTTCGCTGCTGACGCCGCCTATTACCTGTCGAAAAAGGACCGCGGCTTCACCGAAAAGATCTACCTGCTCGGCGCCGACCACCACGGCTACATTAACCGGCTCAAGGCTATCGCCGCCTGCGCCGGAGACGACCCCGAGGTGAACATCGAGGTGCTGATTGGACAGCTGGTTTCCGTGAACGGCGCCAAGCTGTCCAAGCGCGCGGGCAACATTATCGAGCTGAAGGACCTGATTGACTGGCTCGGCAAGGATGCAGTCCGCTACTCACTGGCGCGGTTCCCGGCAGATTCCCCGCTGACGCTGGACCCGGAGCTGCTGAAGAAGCACAGCAACGAAAACCCGGTGTTCTATGTGCAGTACGCCCACGCCCGGTCCCGCGGGGCAGCCCGCAACGCTGTCGACGCCGGTGTGGAACGCCGTGTGGACGGCAAAGACAGCTTCGATGCCTCCCTCCTGGACCACGCCACGGAGAACGAACTGCTCTCGTACCTGGGCAGTTACCCGTCGATCGTGGCAAAGGCCGCGGAACTGCGCGAACCGCACCGCGTGGCACGGCACCTCGAAACCATCGCCGGCGCCTACCACCGCTGGTACGACGCCTGCCGCATCGCGCCCATGGGCGATGAAGCGGTGACCGACGTCAACCGCACCCGCCTGTGGCTTAATGACGCCACCAGCCAGGTGCTGGCCAACGGCCTTGACCTGCTTGGCGTATCCGCGCCGGAACGGATGTGATCGGCGTGAAAGAAGACAACAACAACGGGTCATCCCACAACGGGTCACCGCTCGCCCCCGAATGGCTCGCGGTTCCCCGGGACCTGAACGCCCTGCACCCTGGGATGTGGGCCAAGGACGTTTCCCGCACCGCCCCCGGTGAACTGGCCATCGACGGCATCCCCGTGGCGAAGCTGAAGGAACAGTTTGGCACGCCCCTGTTCGTCATGAGCGAGGCGGACTTCCGTTCGCGTGCCCGGGGTTTCAAGGACGCGTTCGACGACGCCTTCGCAGACATCTGCGGGGGAGTGGACGTGTACTACGCCGGCAAGTCCTTCCTCTGCACCGCAGTGGCAACGTGGGTGGCTGAAGAGGGCCTCCGGCTGGACACCTGCTCCGGCGGCGAACTGGCAGTAGCGGCACGGGCAGGAATCCAAGGCGCCAACCTGGGCCTGCACGGCAACAACAAGTCGGACGGCGAGATCCGGCGTGCCCTCGACATGCAGGTGGGCCGCATCGTGGTGGACAGCCTTGATGAGCTGGAGCGGGTAGCAAAGATCGCCTCCGGGCGGGGCGAAACCGCAAAGGTCATGCTGCGGCTGACCCCGGGCGTCCACGCGCACACCCACGAGTTCATCGCCACCGCGCACGAGGACCAAAAGTTCGGCCTGTCCATGGCGGGGGACACCACGGATGAAGCGGGGCTGTCGGCTGCGGAAGAGGCCGTTGCAGCCGCCACGGCCTACCACAGCATCGAACTGCTCGGGCTGCACTGCCACATCGGCTCACAGATCTTCGAACCGGACGGCTTTGCCCTGGCCGCGGAGAAGCTGCTGACTTTTCTTGACGCCATGCAGCGCAAGTACTCCATCGTCCTCCCCGAACTTGACCTTGGCGGCGGCTACGGCATTGCCTACACCCCCGTGGACACCCCGCGCCCACCGGCCGAGATCGCCCTGGCGATGGCCGCCGTCGTCCGTTCCACCTGCGCAAACCTCGGCATCGAGTCGCCGCGGATCTCGATCGAGCCGGGACGCGCGATTGTGGGCAGCACCACGTTCACCCTGTACGAGGTGGGGACGCTCAAGACCGTCCGCGTCGATGCCCCCGGCTCCGGCCAGGCCGATGATGCGGGCGAAAACGTTACGTATCCCCGCCGCTATGTGTCGGTGGACGGCGGCATGAGCGACAACGCCCGCCCGGTGCTCTACGACGCGGATTACTCGGCTATCGTGGCCTCCCGCGCGTCAGCAGCCGCACCGCAGCTGTCCCGCGTGGTGGGCAAACATTGCGAGAGCGGCGACATAGTTGTTAGAGATGTATATCTGCCCGAGGACGTGGCAGCCGGTGATCTGCTTGCTGTACCGGGGACCGGCGCCTACTGCTGGGCCCTGTCAAGCAACTACAACTATCTGGCCCGGCCGGGCGTTGTCGCGGTGCGCGACGGATCTGTCCGGCTCATTGTCCGCGGGGAAACCGAAGAAGATCTGCTGAACCGCGACATGGGAGCCTGAGTGACTGAAATGCGAACCCTGAAAGTAGCCCTGCTGGGCGGTGGCAACGTTGGGGCCCAGGTTGCGCGGATTCTCATTGAGGACGGCGACGCCCTTGCCGCCCGCACCGGTGCGCGACTCCAGCTGATCGGCATAGCGGTCCGCAACGTCAACGCCGGCCGGGACGTGGAGCTGCCCCAGGAACTGTTCACCACCGACGCCGAGACCCTGGTCAAGGACGCGGACCTGGTGATTGAGCTGATGGGCGGCATCGAGCCCGCCCGCACCTTGATCCTCTCCGCGCTGCGCAACGGTGCCTGCGTTGTCACCGGCAACAAGGCACTGCTCGCGCAGGACGGCCCCACCCTCTACGAGGAAGCGGACAGGGCCGGCGTGCAGCTGTCCTACGAAGCGGCCGTGGCCGGCGCCATCCCCATCCTGCGTCTAATCCGCGACAGCCTCGCCGGCGATCGCATCACCCGCGTGCTGGGCATCGTCAACGGCACCACCAACTTCATCCTTGACCAGATGGACTCCACCGGCGCGCAGTTCGCTGACGCCCTCGCCGAAGCGCAGCGCCTCGGTTATGCGGAAGCGGATCCCACGGCCGACGTCGAGGGCCATGACGCCGCCGCGAAGGCTGCCATCCTTGCGTCCCTCTCCTTCCACACCCGGTTCGCGCTGGAGAACGTCCACTGCGAAGGCATCAGCTCCGTCAGCGCCGCGGACATCGCCGCCGCGAAGGACGCCGGCTTTGTCATCAAGCTGCTGGCTATCGCGGAAAAGCTTTCCGACGCCGATTCCGACGGCGGCGCGGGAGTTTCCGTGCGCGTGCACCCCACGCTCCTGCCGCGGGAGCACCCGCTGGCTGCCGTCCGAGGCGCCTTCAACGCCGTGTTTATCGAGGCTGAAAACGCCGGTGAACTGATGTTCTACGGCCAGGGCGCCGGCGGAACCCCCACCGCATCCGCCGTTCTGGGCGATCTCGTATCGGCGGCCCGGCGCCTGGTCCTCGGCGGCCCGGGACGCACCGAGACCACCACCGGCCACGTCCCGGCGCTGCCCATCGACGCCGCCATCACCAGCTATTACATCGGCCTTGATGTGGCCGACCAGCCCGGCGTCCTGGCCAGGATCGCCCAGTTGTTCGCCGAGCACGGCGTGTCCATCGAGATCATGCGGCAGACCATCCACCGGGACGCCGAGTCCAACGTGGAGTCGGCCGAACTGCGGATTGTCACGCACCGCGCATCAGAGGCTGCCCTTGCGGCCACCGTCGAAGCCGTAAAGGGCCTGGACGTCATCAATTCAGTTACATCCGTTCTGCGGGTAGAAGGAGTCTAAGTGGCTCACCAATGGCGCGGCGTTATCCGCGAATACGCTGACCGTCTGCCCGTAACGGAATCCACCCGGGTCATCACCCTGGGTGAGGGCGGCACCCCGCTGGTGCGCGCGCAGAAACTCTCCGAGCTCACCGGCTCCGAGGTGTACCTGAAGGTGGAAGGTATGAACCCCACCGGATCCTTCAAGGACCGCGGCATGACCATGGCCATGACCGCCGCCGTCGCATCCGGCGCCCAGGCCGTGGTTTGCGCCTCCACCGGAAACACCTCCGCCTCTGCCGCCGCCTACGCAACGGCCGCGGGCCTGAAGTGCGCAGTCCTGGTACCCGAGGGCAAGATCTCCATGGGCAAGCTCAGCCAGGCGATCGCCCACGGGGCCACCCTGCTCCAGGTGGACGGCAACTTCGATAACTGCCTGGACATCGCCCGGAAGCTGGGGGAGTCCTACCCGGTCTTCCTGGTCAACTCGGTAAACCCTGCCCGCATCCAAGGACAGAAGACCGGTGCCTTCGAGATCGTCGACGCGCTCGGCGACGCACCGGACATCCACGTCCTGCCTGTCGGCAACGCCGGAAACATCACTGCCTACTGGAAGGGCTACAAGGAGTATTCGGCTCCGTTCGAGTCCGAAACCGCCGGCACGCTTCCCGCCGTCTCCACCAAGACACCTGCCATGTGGGGCTTCCAGGCAGCAGGGGCGGCACCCTTCGTTGCCGGCCACCCGATCACCGAACCGGATACCATCGCCACAGCCATCCGGATCGGCAATCCTGCGTCCTGGGACGGTGCCATTGGTGCCCGCGACGAATCAGGCGGACTTATCGACGCCGTAACGGATGAGGAAATCCTCAATGCGCACCGTTGGCTGTCCTCCCGCGAAGGCGTATTTGTTGAGCCCGGTTCCGCAGCCGGCGTGGCTGGCCTCCTCAAGAAGCACGGCGCCGGCGGGGTTCCCGCCGGCAAGACCATCGTTATCACTGTCACGGGCCACGGCCTGAAGGATCCCCAGTGGGCCCTGCGCACCGAAGACGGCAGCGATGTCCAGCCGGTTAAGGTTTCCAATGACGTTGTCACCGTTGCTGCCGAACTGGGACTGGAAGAAAAGTAGCCTTGGACACCACCTCGCAGACCGCCGTCGGACTGCAGCTTATTGAACCCGGACAGCGGGTCACGGTCCGGGTTCCGGGCACCACGGCCAACCTTGGCCCGGGCTACGACAGCCTGGGCCTGGCCCTGGCACTGCATGACACCCTGACAGTGGAGAGCCTTGAGTCCGAGGAACTCCTGTTTGATCTCCGAGGTGAGGGCGCAGACACCCTGCCGAGGGACGCCAGCCACCTGGTGGTCCGGGCCATGGAAGCGGCCTTCGAACGGCTGGGGTTCCGGCACGGCGGGCTGAAGGTCACGGCTGACAACGTCAATCCCCACGGCCGGGGCCTGGGTTCGTCCGCATCGGCAGTAGTGGCAGCCGTTTCCGCGGCAAACGCCCTAGTGCCCGAGGCCAGCCGCCGCGGGAAGGACTGGATCCTTCAGCTCACCAGCGAGCTGGAAGGGCACCCGGACAACGTGGCACCAGCCATTTTCGGCGGGCTGGCGCTATCGTGGCAGGACAGTGACCAGTACAGCAGCACCAGCGCGGCGGTGTCCGAAGCGGTGGTTCCCGTCGTGGCGGTTCCTGATTTCGAGCTGTCAACGGAAGCCGCCCGTGCGCTGCTTCCGGCCTCTGTGGGACACCACGCGGCTGCAATGAATGCCGGACGTGCGGCACTGTTGATCCATGCCTTGACCAGCAAGCCCCAGTTCCTGCTTGCCGGCACCGAGGACTACCTTCACCAGAGTTACCGTGCGGAGGCCATGCGCCCAAGCGCTGCGCTGATTTCGGCGCTTCGCGCAGCCGGGCACGCGGCAGTGGTTTCAGGTGCCGGGCCCACCGTGCTGGTACTGGCGGCCGGACAGGCCGAAGCGGCCGCCGTCGTTGCTTTCATCGAGGAGTTTACCGCCGCGAACACGCCGGACATCGGGTGGCGTGTTCTGAAGCTGGCAGTGGACGTTGAAGGTGCTAAGGTGGAGTTGCACCGGCGGTAATTCCGCCTATCTGATCTGCTATTGCACTTAGTTGCCGCTTGGTCTCTTACTGCGCAATGTATTCCGGTGCCGCCTGCTTGGTCTGTCGCAGGAACCTGCAGCACTTAAACTGCCCCTGAAGCGTCAGTCCTACGTTCCGCCATGGGTGGAGTGCAAGGTGAATTAGTATCCGGCCCTGCTGGCCGATATCCAACCGGCAAGGCCGAACAATGAGGCTGCAGATCTGAACTGCAGCCCGATCAATCATCGCGTCCAGCTCCCAGTCTGGACGCCGTCGAGGGGGAAGGATCCTTCGTGACCGAAACCACTGAGCTGTCGCCAGCTGTGGAACTATCTTCTGCTGCCGAATCACCGGCAGCACCCGCAAAGAGCAGCGGCCTTGCCGGCCTAAAGCTCGCGCAGCTGCAGGCACTTGCCAGCCAGCTCGGGATTTCCGGCGGTTCCCGGATGCGCAAGGGGGACCTGGTTTCGGCCATCTCCGCCCATCGCGCCGGCACCCCCATGACCAAGGCTCCGGCCAAGGCAGCGGAAAAGGCCGTCGAGAACGTGTCTGCGCCGGCAATTGTTCCGGCAGTGTCCGCCCCCGCGGCTGCTGAAACAACCGAAGCCCCCGCCGAAGGAACGCGGGCACGTGGCCGTGGCCGCAGCCGCCGCGCCGTCAGTGATGGAGTGGTAGCACCCGCAGCCGCCGAACCGGCTGCTGCTGAAACCAGCACGGCCGCTCCCGTTGAGGCTCCGGCCGCCGCCGAAGCTCCCGAAGCCGCCGAAGGGACCGCCGAGCGTCGCCAGCCGCGCACCCGCAACCGCCGCCGCGGCGAAGCAGCCGCAGCAGCGCCGCAGGGTGCCGAAGCTGTGGAGGCACCGGCAGAGCAGTCCGACGCAGAACAGCGCGCCGGAGCGCAGGCCGGCGCAGAACCCCGCACGGCAGAACGCACCGCCGAGCGGACCGAATCCGAAGCCGGCGAAGCCGGGCAGCGCAGCGACCGCCGCGAAGGCGGACGCACCCGCGGCCGTGACAACGCTGCACGCGAGAACGCACCACGCGAGAACGCTGACGGCCGGGACAACGCGGGCAGCCGAGAGGCTGGCCAGCGTGAAGGCGCCCGCCGTGACGACAACCGCGACAGCGATGACGCCGACGGCGGCAGCCGCCGCAACCGCCGCAACCGCCGCGACCGGAATGACCGGAACGACCGGAATGACCGCTCCGGCGGCCAGGACCGTGACAACTCCCGCAACGACCGTTTCCGCGACCGCAACGACCGCCGTCGTGGACGCGCCCAGGGGCCGGACGTCGACGACGTCGAAGTCACCGAGGACGACGTCCTGTTGCCCGTTGCCGGCATCCTTGACGTTCTCGAGAACTACGCGTTCATCCGCACCTCCGGCTACCTCCCGGGCCCGAACGACGTTTACGTCTCCCTCGCCCAGGTCAAGAAGTACAACCTGCGCAAGGGCGACGCCGTGGTTGGCGCCATCCGCGCTCCGCGTGACGGCGAAGACCGCAGCCAGCAGTCGGCCCGCCAGAAGTTCAACGCCCTGGTCCGCGTGACATCAGTCAACGGCAAAACCTCGGAAGAACTGAAGGACCGAGTCGAGTTCGCCAAACTGGTTCCGCTGTACCCCTCAGAGCGCCTGCGCCTCGAGACCGACCCCAAGAAGATCGGCCCCCGCGTCATCGACCTGGTTGCCCCGATCGGCAAGGGCCAGCGCGGCCTGATCGTTTCCCCGCCAAAGGCCGGCAAGACGCTCATCCTGCAGTCCATCGCCAACGCGATCACCACCAACAATCCTGAGGTCCACCTCATGATGGTGCTGGTTGACGAACGTCCTGAAGAAGTTACGGACATGCAGCGCACGGTCAAGGGCGAGGTCATTGCCTCCACCTTCGACCGTCCCGCCGACGACCACACCACAGTGGCCGAGCTCTCCATCGAGCGCGCCAAGCGCCTCGTGGAAATGGGCATGGACGTGGTGGTCCTCCTGGACTCCATGACCCGCCTTGGCCGTGCCTACAACCTGGCAGCACCGGCCTCCGGCCGCATCCTGTCCGGTGGTGTGGATTCCGCCGCACTGTACCCGCCCAAGCGCTTCTTCGGTGCGGCCCGCAACATCGAAAACGGCGGCTCGCTCACCATCCTGGCAACGGCACTCGTGGAGACCGGTTCCAAGATGGACGAGGTCATCTTCGAAGAGTTCAAGGGCACCGGCAACATGGAGCTCCGCCTGTCCCGCCAGCTGGCTGACAAGCGCATCTTCCCGGCCGTGGACGTCAACGCATCCGGCACCCGCCGCGAGGAGAACCTGCTTTCCCCCGAGGAAGTCAAGATCATGTGGAAGTTGCGCCGCGTCCTCTCCGGACTCGAGACCCAGCAGAGCCTTGAACTCCTGACCAACAAGATCCGGGAGACCCAGAGCAACGTTGAGTTCCTGATGCAGGTTCAGAAGACGACGCTTGGTGCGAAGTCGGATAACGACAAGTAGCTGAGCTGGGGGTGGGGCCGTCGCATATTTTGCCGGCCCCGCCCCTTCGTCGTTCGGGGCCGCCGGGTATTTTGCCGGCCCCGCCCCTTCGCGTTGCGGCTGACGTACTGCGTACGTCGGCCGCAACGCTCCGACAGGCCCGATGCCAATCCCTGGCCGGCAAAAATACCCGACGGCGATTGCCCCCGTCACCTACCGCTGTGAGCATCACTAAACTTAGACCCACGGCGTTGAAAGGTTTTGAAAATGTTTGAGTCCGTACAGGGCCTGCTTGATGAGCATGATGCTATCCAGGCGCAGCTGGGGGATCCTGCTGTTTATGCTGATCAGCGGCTTGCCCGGAAGCTTGGGCGGCGTTCGGCTCAGCTCAATGGCATTGTTGACGCCTATCACAAGTGGGAAGCCATCCAGGATGACCTTGCTGCCGCCAAGGAGATGGCTGACGAGGATCCCGAGTTCGCTGCTGAGGTGCCTGAGCTCGAGGAGTCGCTGGAAGTCGCCGCCGCCAAGCTTCGGCGCCTGCTCATTCCCCGCGACCCCGACGACGCCCGTAACGTGATCCTCGAGGTCAAGGGCGGTGAAGGCGGCGACGAGGCTGCCCTGTTCGCTGCCGACCTCCTGCGGATGTACACCCGGTACGCGGAGTCGCGCGGCTGGAAAACCGAAATAATCTCCGCCACGGAGTCTGATCTTGGCGGCTACAAGGACGTGCAGGTTGCCGTGAAGGGCAGCTCCAACGATCCTGCCGAAGGTGTTTTTGCGCGGCTCAAGTTCGAAGGCGGCGTGCACCGCGTGCAGCGCGTTCCCGTGACAGAGTCGCAGGGACGCATCCACACTTCTGCCGCCGGCGTTCTGGTTCTCCCTGAAGTGGATGAGCCGGAAGAGCTCGAGATCAGCCAGAACGACCTGAAAATCGACGTCTACCGGTCCTCCGGTCCCGGCGGCCAGTCCGTGAACACCACCGACTCGGCAGTGCGCATCACGCACCTTCCCACCGGGATCGTGGTGGCCATGCAGAACGAAAAGTCCCAGCTGCAGAACCGTGAAGCCGGCATGCGCGTGCTGCGGGCACGCATCCTGGCGCACCAGCAGGAGCAGATCGACGCCGAAAATTCGGCCCAGCGGAAGTCGCAGATCCGCACCATGGACCGCTCGGAGCGCATCCGCACCTACAACTACCCGGAAAACCGGATTGCGGACCACCGCACCGGCTACAAGGCGTACAACCTGGACCAGGTGATGAACGGTGACCTGGAACCGGTCATCCAGTCCGCAATCGAGATGGACGAACAGGCCCGCCTGGACGCCATCGGCGACTAGTCGTTTCGACTTATGACATTTGGGCCAGGGCAGTCGCTCGCGGACGCTGTCAGCCAGGCAACTGACATTCTGCGTGACGCCGGCGTCCCCAGTCCGCGGGTGGACGCCGAGCTGCTCGCCGACCATCTGCTGAACGTCGGGCTGGGCCGGTTGCGCGCCATGATGCTGGGGGATACCCCTGCCCCTGAGGGCTATGAGGCATTAGTGGCAGAGCGTGCCAGCCGGATCCCGCTGCAGCACATCACTGGAGTAGCGCATTTCCGTTATCTCGAGCTCTCTGTGGGTCCAGGCGTTTTTGTTCCCCGTCCCGAGACCGAATCCGTAGTGCAGTTGGTCGTTGACCACGTCAAGGGCATGCGGCATCCGCGGATCGTGGACCTCGGGACCGGATCCGGCGCTATCGCGGGCTCCATCGCCCACGAAGTGCCCGGCGCGGAAGTGCACGCGGTGGAGTTCAGCCCCTTCGCACATGCCTGGGCAGCGAAGAATCTGGCCCCCTTGGGCGTCCATCTAGTCCTCGGGGACCTGCGGGACGCGTTGCCGGAACTTAACGGGACCTTCGACGTCGTAATTTCCAATCCGCCGTACATCCCCGCCGAAGCCATCCCCAACGAGCCCGAAGTTGCCCTGCACGATCCCCCGGAAGCGCTGTACGGCGGGGGAGCGGACGGCATGGAACTTCCGACGGCGGCAGCCGCCTCGGCTGCCCGGCTGCTGGTACCCGGGGGTTACTTCGTGATGGAACACGCGGAAGTCCAGTCGGGCTGGATCTCGGCCATGTTGGCCAGGACAGGGAACTGGACCACTATCAGGACGCATCTGGACCTCAACGGCAAGGAGCGCGCCACCAGCGCCCTGCTCGCGGATCCGGACCACAAGGAATGAAAGAATAGGCGCGTGACCACAACCTATAACTGCACCAGCGACGACGAGCGCGCCCAAGGGCTTGAGCACGCCCAGCGGGCCATCAGCGAAAAGAAGTGCGTGGTTTTTCCCACGGATACGGTTTATGGGATTGCTGCCGACGCCTTCTCGCCGCAGGCCGTCACCATGCTCCTGGTGTCAAAGGGACGCAGCCGCACCATGCCGCCTCCCGTCCTGATTCCGCGCATCAACGCCCTTGACGGACTGGCCACGGACGTGTCGGCGGACGCCCGCAAGCTCGCCGAAGCCTTCTGGCCAGGCGGCCTGACCCTTATCCTGCACGCCCAGCCGTCCCTTGACTGGGATCTCGGGGAGACCCAGGGCACGGTCGCACTGCGCATGCCCGACGATGAAATCGCCCAGGAACTGCTGACCCTCACCGGGCCGCTGGCCGTTTCTTCCGCCAACCGCACCGGCCATGCTCCGGGCCAGACAGCCGCCGCAGCGCGCGAGCAGCTGGCGGACTCCGTTGAGGTTTACCTCGAAGGCGGCTTCCGCCCGCTCGAAGGCGAGGCAGCAGTACCTTCCACCATTGTTGACGCCACCGGCCCGCGCCTGCGGGTGGTCCGCAACGGCGCCGTAACCCTGGACCAGCTCCGTGAGCATGTGCCGGATGTCCTCGGGTTGGGCGAGATTCCGATGGCAGCGGAAGAACCAGAGGAGCCGGAGGGTGAAGCCCACAGCCCGGCCGGCAGCAGTGCCGTCGCAACCACCGACAACCACCCGGGGAACTGACATGCAGCCAAAAGTGGCCGTCGCGGCCGTAACCTTCGACCGCCACGAGGAGCTTGCCCTGCTCCTGAAGGGCCTGGCCGCGCAGACCGCGCCAATTCACTCGATAGCCCTGGTGGACTCCGGTACTGCCCCCGCCATCGACGTCGTCACTGCCGGGGGAGCGCTGAACATCAATTACCTGCGCTCCGAAGCCAACCTCGGCGGTGCGGGCGGATTTGCCTACGCCATCCTGGCGGCCATGGCCAGCGGAGCCGAGTGGATCTGGATGATGGACGACGACGGCCACCCCGAAGACGCCAGCTGCCTGGCCGAACTGCTCCGCACGGCAGAGGAGCACCAGCTCGACATCGTCAGCCCGCTGGTAGCCGCTACGGCCGACCCCAACCGGCTGTCCTTCAATTTCCGTATCAACGGGCTGCTGACCAACGAGCGGTCACGGCTGGAGCCGATGGGCTACCTTCCGGACATGGTGCACTTCTTCAACGGTGCGCTCATCCGGACCGAGGTTTTTTACAGGATCGGCATTCCGGATGTGAAGTTCTTCATCCGGGGCGACGAAGTCGACTTCCTGTCGCGCGTCAAAAAGGCCGGGCTGAAGTACGGCACCCTCGCCACTGTCGCGGTGCAGCACCCCGCCACCTGGACCGAGATGAAACCCGTTTTCGGCGGGTTCATCACCCCCGTCATCCCCGAGGGTGAGTTCAAGCGCTACTGCTACTTCCGCAACCGGGGCTACCTGACCCGCAAGTACCGGAACCTGCGGTGGTTCAGCGCGGACATCGTCGGCTTCCCCTACTACTTCCTGAAGACCCGGGACCTCAAGGGCCTGGCGCACTGGTTCAGGGCCTATTCAACCGGCTTCCGCGGCAAGGGCTTCGGTTCGCCCGCGGAACTGATGTCCACGAACAGCTAGGCCGCCGTGGAAAACCTTTTCGCCGTCGTCGTGACTTACAACCGCGCCGACTTCCTGCGCAACCTGCTCGATTCCTTCGCCCGGCTGGATACCGCACCGGCGCGGATCCTCGTCGTGGACAACGCCAGCAGCGATCACACACCGGAGGTCGTCGCCCAAGCCATCGCTGCCGGCGGGCCGCCCATCGAGTACGAACGGCTGGACCGGAATGTCGGCGGGGCCGGCGGGTTCTCCCGAGGCGTGGAACTGGCGCTGGAGTCCGGCGCCGAATGGCTGTGGCTGATGGACGACGACGTCGAGGTGCTTCCCGGCGCGGTGGAGGCTCTGGCGAAGTTCACGCCCGAATACTCCTGCCTGATCGGCCGCCGGTACGACGCCAACGGCAAACCATTCTTCTGGCAGCACCACTTTGTCGAGGCGCTGGGCATCTTCCTGCCGGTCTCCCGCGATGTTTTCCGGCATTCGGAGGTGTTCCGCACGAACGTGGGCAACTTTGAAGGCATGCTCATCAACGCCTCCGTGGCCCGGAGCATCGGCCTGCCGGATCCGCGCTTCTTCATCACCTGGGACGACCTGATCTACGGCTGGCTGGCCGCGCAGCAAACACCGGTGGTGTACGTCAACGCCTTCGTCATTAAGAAGGTCCGCGCCCAGCGGCAAGTGGACCTGGGGCTGCGCCACCTTAATGATTCATCCGACCTGAGCCGCCGCTATGTCATGCGCAACCGCGGGCACGTAGCGCATTACCTGCGCGCCCACGGCAAATTCAACCGGGCGGGTTTCGCAGCCGGCACAGCCCTGACCTTCCTGAAGGAACTTGCCCGGCTGGTCCTCGTCGAACGCACCCTCAAAGGGGCCGGTGCGCTGTGGCGGGGATGGCGCGAATCACGCAATATCCTCGCCGACGCGGGCTGGAAACCCATGCCTTCGCTGCCGGCATATCCGGGCAGCGGAACCCGAAGCGATTAGTATCGAATTAGGCCCCGAAGCGGTCCGACAGTTTTTGCGGCGGGGTATTTTGAAACAGGCGCCTGGCCGCCGTGGTAGTGGAAGTCGGTTGCATCTCTGTTGAGTACGAAATCTGAAACGCGCGCACCTGCCGCAGTACGGGACGAGAAGCCCGCCCTCTGGATCTGGATCCAGCTCTTCCTCGACTCGATGTCGTGGGTCGTGGCGATCGGCCTGGCGCTGCTGCTGCGCTACGAGATGGGCATCCGGGTCGAACAGTTCGCCGGAGCGTTCGTGATCGCCGCCATCGCGGTGGTGGCCCAGATCCTCGCCGGTTACTCCCTCGCCCTGTACCGCGGCCGGTATCCATTCGGCAGCTTCCAGGAGGCCAGGGCACTGGTATTCGTCACCGTCATAGTTGCTGCCTCCATCACTGCCAGCCTGCTGGTGCTCTATGAGGCCATCAAAGTCGGCCGCAGTGTGGGCCTGATTGCCTTTCCCTTCGCCTGCCTCTTTATGTGCGCCGCACGCTACGCCAAACGGCTTTACGTCGAGGGCAGGGCCCGGCCCGGGGACGGGGCACAAAACACATTGGTTTACGGCGCCGGATTTCTCGGCAACTCCCTGGTGACCCGCATGCTGCAGGACACAGATTCACCATACTTTCCGGTTGGGCTGATCGATGATGACCCGGCCAAGAAGCACCTGCGCCTCTCCGGCGTCCAGGTCCAGGGCCGCGGGGAAGACTTGCCGGCGATTATCCGCCGCACCCGCGCAACAGTCCTGGTCCTGGCCTTCGCCAACGTGGAGGCCACCGTGGTCCGCCGCATTTCGGACGCTGTTGCCGGCCTGAATGTGCGGGTGCTGGTACTTCCCCCGCTGCGCGACATGCTGGGCACCGGTGCACCCGCTGGTTTCTCCGACTTCCGCGAGGTAGCGGTCGAGGACCTGATCGGTCGGCGCCCCGTGGACATCAAGGTTGACGAAATCGCCGGCTACATCAAGGGCAAACGGGTGCTGGTGACCGGTGCCGGCGGTTCCATCGGATCCGAGCTCTGCCGGCAGATCGTCCAGTTCGACCCTGCGGAACTGATCATGCTGGACCACGACGAGACGGGCCTGCAGCAGACCCAGATCTCCATCACCGGCCGCGGCCTGCTGGCAGGCCGGGATACCGTGTTGGCCAACATCCGCGACGCCGAAGCCCTGCAGAACATCTTCCAGGACCGGCGCCCGGAAGTGGTGTTCCACGCTGCCGCTCTGAAACACGCACCGCTGCTGCAGCAGTATCCGGTGGAAGCCTGGAAAACCAATGTTTGCGGCACCCTGAACGTCCTGCGCGCCGCCCAGCGCGCCGGTGTTTCGCACTTCGTGAACATTTCCACCGACAAGGCGGCCAACCCCACCACCGCACTTGGCCACTCCAAACGGGTTGCCGAAAAACTGACTGCCTGGATGGCCGGCCAGACCGGCAGCAAATTCGTCTCCGTCCGCTTCGGCAACGTGATGGGCAGCCGCGGTTCGATGCTGCCACTTTTTACCGAGCAGATCCGCGTAGGCGGGCCCGTTACCGTCACTGACCCCGACGTCACCCGCTTCTTTATGACGATCCCCGAGGCCTGCCAGTTGGTGATCCAAGCTGGCGCGATCGGTACCGGGGGCGATGTGCTGATCCTGGACATGGGCGAACCGGTCCGGATCCTGGATGTGGCGCAGCGGATGATTGCGATGTCGGGAAAGAACGTCGAGATCATTTACACCGGGCTGCGGCCGGGGGAGAAGCTACACGAGGTACTGGTCGGCACCGGCGAACTCGATAAGCGCCCCCTGCATCCGAAAATTTCACATACCAGGGCGACGGAGCAGGACCCGGGCGCGCTTGACCTCAACGTCTGGCTGGCCCGCTGCGAGGCAGAACAAGGTGCCGGCATCGCCGACATCCCCGATGATGAGGCCACTGACGCCGGTGAGATCCGGGTGGCGTCGTGATGCCGCTCGCCCTGGTTGCCGGAATTACGCTGTTGTCCAGCCTGCTTCTTCCCTTTGCCGTGAAGCCCTGGCTGGTCCGGATGGGCGTCGTTGATGTTCCCTCTGCCCGTTCATCGCACGTGAGAGTGACCATCCGTGGAATGGGTATGGCCGTGGCCCTGGCCACAGCCCTGGGCTACGCTGCAGCTTTGCTGCTGGGGGTCGTCACAGTGGACCGCTCCGTATCCGCCACCGTGCTTGGCGTCATTGCCGCCTGCGCAGCTGTGGGCTGGGTCGAGGACCTGCGCGGCATGTCCATCCGCGGACGCGCCGCCGCCCAGCTCGGCATCGGGGTGGCCGGCTCCGCGGTGCTCATCGTACTCACGGGACAGTCGTTCTGGTGGCTGCCGCTCGCTGCCGTGGCGATCGCAGCCTATGTCAACATCGCCAACTTCATGGACGGAGTCAATGGCATTTCGGGCCTGCACGGGGTTACGGCCGGGGGTGCCTACGCAGTGGCCGGCCTGCTGTCCGAACAGCCTTGGCTGACCGCCGGCGGCACCGTTCTGGCAATGTCCTTCCTCGGTTTTCTCCCATGGAACCTGGGGCGGGGTTCAGTCTTCCTGGGCGACGTCGGCAGCTACTTGCTGGGAGCGTCGATAGCAGCCCTCGCGGTGGCAGGCTTCCTCGGGGGAGTCTATGTCGAATACCTTCTCTCACCCATCCTGGTTTACGCCGCGGACGCCGGCTACACCCTGCTCCGTCGGATCAAGGCAGGGGAGCGCTGGTACGCGTCGCACCGGGAACACGTTTATCAGCGGCTCACGGACGTAGGTTTCTCGCACCTGCAGTCAGCCGCCACCGTCACGTTATGCACCGCAGCGGTCATTACCCTCGGCTTCGTCGCCGCCACTGCTGCGCTTCCTGTCGTCGCCCTGTGCGTGGCCGCAGGCGTGCTGGTTCTCGCTTTGTACCTGGCCAGCCCGGACCTCATCCGCCGGTACCGGCGCCCGTCGAAGGTCACACGCCTCCCCGTGAGCTAGCGGTGTTCTATCTCGTGTAGAATTTGAGGGCAGCCAAAGCTGCCCTCAAAACCTGCCTCGTGGCCACGTGCCTGTTGGTGCCGATGATTGGGATCGAATGACCTCCAACACGGAGTCCGGACCTGAGTCCAGCAGCGGAAACGTTGGCGCATCCGGCCCCGCACCGTCTTTGTGGCTGAACCTCCTGAAGCGGAGTTCCGTCGCTGCGGCGGCCGGGCTCGCCCTGTGCGCAATCCCCGCAGCAATCCTCGATGGCGGAAGCGGTGCCCTGTCCAGTACTTCGGGCGGAATGCTGGTGATGCTGTTCTTCGGCATCAGCCTGCTGGTGGGTCATTTCGTGGGGCGTAACAATCCTTCCGGAGCAATTGGCATGTTCGTCGCCACCTACTTCGTGAAGGTGGTTGGATTCGCCGCGGTCCTGTTCCTCGTCGGCGCTCCCGACTGGCTGAATAGCCGCTGGTTCATCGGCGGTGCGGTTACCGCCGTCGTACTTTGGCAGGCTGCCGAAATTCACGGTTTCAGCAAAGCCCGCCTGCAGATCTACAACGATCCAGAAACCAAGGAAGACCGCGATGCGTGATCCAAAGAGCCCTGGCGAAGGCACCAACGGCAAGGGCGTTTCGAATGGCTCTGCCCCCGGTGTATCAAGCGACGGAACCAGCGGTGGATACAACGCAGGTATGGCCGTATTCAGCTACATCGTTGGCGGAATCATCGTCTGGAGTTTGATAGGGTGGGGACTGGATTACGTGTGGGGAACGCGCTGGATTGTGCTCGCAGGCGCTCTGCTTGGAGCCGTCGGAGGTTTTTACCTTTCCCATATGCATGGCCTTACCAGTTCTCGAAAAATTGCTGGGGAGCGCCATGCTGCCAGCGGGCCGTCCCAGGACGGCGACACTAATGCCAAATAATTTCACAGGGGGAACAGCAGGCCGTCAGGCTGCCGGACCCCGCCCAACGCCCAATGATGGACACTGCAGAGAGGAAACGCGTTGATCGCGCTTGCGCTCCCGGCCCAAAATACAGGAGATTTCACTCCTCCTGGTATTAACGAAATGCATTTGCCGGCAATCCTGCCGTGGGGTGCCGCAGAAGGATTCTCCAAGCAGATGCTGCTGGTCCTCCTCTCTGTCGTCTTTATCGCCGTCTTCTTCGTGCTCGCCGCACGCAAGCAGCAGCTGGTACCCGGCAAGCTCCAGTTCGCCGGCGAGGCCGCTTACGGCTTCGTCCGCAACGGCATTGCCAAGGACATCATCGGTGGCAGGGACTTCATCAAGTACGTCCCGCTGTTGTTCAGCCTGTTCTTCTTCATCCTGGTGAACAACATCTACGGCGCCATCCCGTTCTTCCAGCTCCCCACGTTCTCGCACGTGGGCGGAGCTTACGTGCTGGCCGGGATCGTCTACTTCACCTGGATCGCCATCGGCGTCAAGAAGAACGGCCTCCGCTACTTCAAGCTGGCCACAGTGCCCTCCGGTGTTCCCTGGTACATCCTGCCGATCGTCATCCCGATCGAGATCATCTCCAACTTCATCGTCCGGCCGGTCACGCACAGCCTCCGTCTGTTCGCCACCATGCTCGCAGGACACCTCATCGTGATGATCGCCGGTTACGGTATCGAGTTCCTCATCATGCAGGAGAACATCCTGCTCAAGGGAACCTCCCTCCTGGTCCTAGCAGGCGCTATCGCCATGTACATGCTTGAAGCCCTGATCATGGTCCTGCAGGCCTACGTCTTTACCCTGCTGACAGCGATCTACATCGAAGGCGCACTCCACGCCGACAGCCACTAGGCACCCTTAAGCTTCCCCTCGCGGGGATGATAGCAACCCAAACAACCTGCCACATGGGTGGCATCTTGAAAGGAAGAAAAATGGAAGGCACCATCAACGGCTCCCTCAACCTCATCGGCTATGGCCTCTCGGCCATCGGCGGTGGTATCGGTGTGGGTCTCGTGTTCGCTGCTTACATCAACGGCGTCGCCCGCCAGCCGGAAGCACAGCGCGTGCTGCAGCCGATCGCATTCCTCGGCCTTGCGCTGACCGAAGCCCTCGCAATCCTGGGTCTCGTCTTCGCCTTCGTTCTTAGCTAGTCCTTTCGGAACTAAGCGAACATTCAGAACCGAGTAGAAAAGGACGGGTGAAATATGAATCAGCTGATCATCTCAGCCGCCACTGAGGGCGAAGTCAACCCCCTGGTTCCCAACCTCTGGGAAATGGGCGTTGTCCTCGTGGGCTTTGCCATCCTCATGTTCATCGTGGTCAAGTTCGTTGTCCCGATGTTCGAAAAGACCTTCGCCGAGCGTGCCGAGGCTATTGAAGGCGGCATTGCGAAGGCTGAAAAGGCCCAGGCTGAGGCGTCTGCTGCACTCGAAGAGTACAAGCAGCAGCTGACCGACGCCCGCGCCGAAGCCAACCGTATCCGTGAGGAAGCCCGCGCCGAAGGTGCCCAGATCCTCGCGGATCTCAAGGAAAAGGCAGCTGCAGAGTCTGCCCGCATCACGGCCCAGGCCCATGCCCAGATCGAATCCGAGCGCCAGGCGGCCGTTGTGTCCCTGCGTTCGGAGGTCGGCACCCTGGCCACCACCCTCGCCGGCCGCATCGTTGGCGAATCGCTGAACGACGACGAGCGTTCAGCACGGGTAGTGGACCGCTTCCTGGCAGATCTGGAGACCCAGAACGCAGGTGCAGCTAAGTAATGGCAGGCGTATCGAGCGTTTCGCTGGCAGCAGGGCTGGCCGGTTTGGAATCAAAGCTTCCGACGGCGTCACTGCAGCTGGCAAAGGAACTCTTCGGAATTCTGGGAATGGTGGACAGCTCGGCTGGCTTGCGCCGCGCCCTGACTGACCCGTCCCGCAAAGGTGACGAAAAGTCGGCGCTGGTCAGGCAGCTGGTTGGCGGAAAAGTCTCCGCTGATGCTGCAGAGATCGCGGGCGGGCTGGCCGGCTCGCGCTGGGCAACCGCCCGGGATGTCGGCGATGCACTCGAGACTCTTGCCGCAACGGTTGTCATTTCCGTTGCAGAGAACAGGTCGGCCGTTTCTGCCTCCGGAATCTCTGGCCTGGAAGAGCTGGAGAACGATCTGTTCTCCTTCAACCAGGCAGTTGCCTCCAGCCACGAGGTACAACGTGCTCTGTCCGAACCACAGGCCAGCGCTTCGGCCAAAGCTGCCCTCGCAGCGAAGCTGGTGCCCGGCGTGAGCGAGGAAGCAAAGGTCCTCATCACGCAGGCCGTCACTCAGCCTCGGGGCATCAAGCCCACGCGGCTGGTGGAACGGTTCGCCGAACTGGCGGCCAAGCGGCAGCAGCGCTGGATTGCAACGGTCAGCGTGACGCGCTCCTTGACACAGACGCAGCTTGCACGCCTCCAGGCGGGCTTGAATGCAATGTACGGACGGGAACTGAAGGTCAACGTTAACGTTGACCCGGCACTCATTGGCGGCATCCGCGTGCAGGTCGGTGACGAAGTGCTCGACGCTTCGGTAATCACCCGGCTTGGCGAGCTGCAGCGCCAGCTGGCCGGCTAGCCGGACAAGCACAACCAAACTGATAGAAACCCCGGTCATCGTGAGCAACGATGATCACGAAAACAGGAGAGCAGGGACTGCAGATGGCCGAATTGACCATCAACGCCGACGACGTCCGTAATGCGTTGAACGAGTTCGCGGCGTCCTACGAACCCGGAAACGCAGAGCGCGTAGAGGTCGGCCGTGTAACAACCGCAGGTGACGGCATCGCCCGTGTTGAGGGCCTTCCCTCGGTCATGGCGAACGAACTGCTGCGCTTCGAGGACGGCACGCTGGGCCTCGCCCAGAACCTTGACGTCCGCGAGATCGGCGTCATCATCCTCGGTGACTTCACCGGCATCGAAGAAGGCCAGGAAGTCCACCGCACCGGGCAGGTTCTGTCCGTTCCGGTGGGCGACGCCTTCCTCGGCCGCGTGGTTGACCCGCTGGGTATGCCCATTGATGACCTCGGTGAGATCAAGGCCGAGACCACCCGAGCTCTGGAACTCCAGGCGCCCGGCGTGACCCAGCGTAAGTCGGTTCACGAGCCGATGCAGACCGGTCTGAAGGCTATCGACGCCATGATTCCGATCGGCCGCGGCCAGCGTCAGCTGATCATTGGCGACCGCCAGACCGGCAAATCCGCCATTGCGATTGACACCATCATTAACCAGAAGGCCAACTGGGCTTCGGGCGATGTGACCAAGCAGGTCCGCTGCATCTACGTGGCGATTGGCCAGAAGGCGTCAACCATTGCCGCCATCCGCCAGACCCTCGAGGACAACGGCGCACTGGAGTACACCACCATTGTGGCGTCTCCTGCTTCCGACCCCGCAGGCTTCAAGTACCTGGCACCGTACGCCGGCTCGGCCATCGGCCAGCACTGGATGTACGGCGGCAAGCACGTCCTCATCGTGTTTGATGACCTGTCCAAGCAGGCTGAGGCTTACCGTGCAGTGTCGCTGCTGCTCCGCCGTCCGCCGGGACGCGAAGCCTACCCGGGCGACGTCTTTTACTTGCACTCCCGTCTGCTCGAGCGTTGTGCCAAGCTTTCTGATGAGCTCGGCGCGGGTTCGATGACCGGCCTGCCGCTCATCGAGACCAAGGCAAACGATGTTTCCGCCTACATCCCGACCAACGTGATCTCCATTACCGATGGCCAGATCTTCCTGCAGTCGGACCTCTTCAACGCCAACCAGCGTCCCGCTGTTGACGTTGGTGTGTCCGTCTCCCGCGTTGGTGGCGCCGCACAGGTCAAGTCCATGAAAAAGGTCTCCGGAACCTTGAAGCTGGAACTGGCCCAGTACCGCGATATGCAGGCTTTCGCCATGTTCGCGTCGGACCTCGACGCCGCATCGCGCCAGCAGCTGACCCGTGGTGCCCGCCTGATGGAACTGCTTAAGCAGGGCCAGTACTCACCGTTCCCGGTCGAGAACCAGGTTGTGTCCATCTGGGCAGGTACCAACGGCCACCTCGACGAGGTTCCGGTTGAGGACATCAACCGGTTCGAGACCGAGTTCCTGGAGCACCTCAAGCACAAGTCCTCCATCCTGACAACGCTGGCCCAGACCAACGTCATGGACGATGACACCGCGGCAGCACTGAAGAACGCAATCGTGGACTTCAAGAAGGGCTTCTTCGGCGAGGGAGACAGCTACCTGGTAGGTGCGGGGCACGAGGAGCACGCCCCCATCGACGAGGCGCAGGTCGACCAGGAAAAAATCGTCAAGCAGAAGCGCTAGTTTCGCTGGCCGGGACCGCCGGACCCCTCAAGGGTTCCGGCGGTCCCGGCCACCGGGATCTTAGGAAAGGATAAGTATGGGAGCCCAGATTCGGGTCTACCGCCAGAAGATCAGCTCGACAACGTCGATGCGCAAGATCTTCAAGGCGATGGAACTGATCGCTACCTCGCGCATCGGCAAGGCCCGCGCACGCGTAGCGGCTTCACTGCCTTACGCGAACGCCATTACGCGCGCCGTTTCTGCTGTCGCAAGCCAGAGCGAAATCGATCACCCGCTCGTCACCGAGCCGGAGCAGATTCGCCGTGCCGCCGTCCTGGTCATCACCTCGGACCGCGGCTTGGCCGGATCGTACTCGGCATCCGTGCTCAAGCAGGCGGAAGGTCTCATGGAGCTGCTCCATGAGGAGGGCAAGGAAGTCAAGACCTATGTCATGGGCCGCAAGGCGCAGGCATACTTCGACTTCCGGAACCGCCCTTACGAACGCGCTTGGACGGGCAACACCGATGCACCGGTGTTCGATACAGCCCGGGAAGTCGGCAGCGTACTGCTGGAAGACTTCGCAACCGCGTACGAAGAAGGCGGTGTCGACGAGATCCACGTCGTCTACACCCGCTTCAAGTCCATGGTCACCCAGGAGCCCACGGTCATCCGCCTGCTTCCGCTGGAAGTAGTGGAAGAGCAGGCCGCGTCCGAAGCAGACCTCCTGCCGCTCTACGAATTCGAGCCGGAAACCGAGCGTGTTCTTGACGCTCTGCTGCCGCGCTACATCGAATCTCGAATCTTCGCCGCAATGTTGCAGGCAGCAGCTTCCGAGCTCGCCGCCCGCCAGCGGGCCATGAAGTCCGCTGGTGACAACGCCACGGACCTCATCAAGAAGTACACGCGTCTGCGCAACACTGCCCGTCAGGCTGAAATTACGCAGGAGCTTTCCGAAATTGTTGCTGGTGCGGACGCCTTGAGCGCCTCCTAACCAGCACGTGCCGGATTCAGCTGTACCTGCACCAAAGAACAACATAACCCCCACGCCATCTACTGAGTGAAGTGAGAGAGATGACTGCCACTGCTACCGATCACGTAGCCGCAACGTCCGGTGCTACCGGCCGTATTGCACGTGTCATTGGCCCGGTTGTCGACGTCGAATTCCCGGCTGACGCAATCCCCTCGATTTACAATGCACTGACTACCGAGGTCACCCTCAACGGTGTCACCAAGACCATCACGTTCGAGGTCGCGCTGCACCTGGGCGACAACCTCATCCGTGCCATCTCCCTGCAGGCAACCGACGGACTCGTCCGCGGTACCAACGTGGTTGACAGCGGCGGTCCCATCACCGTCCCCGTCGGCGACGGCGTCAAGGGCCACATCTTCAACGTCCTGGGCCAGCCCCTGGACGTTACCGAGTCGGAACTGCAGATCAGCGAACGCTGGCCCATTCACCGCAAGGCTCCGAGCTTCGCTTCGCTCGAAGGCTCCACCGAGATGCTGGAAACCGGCATCAAGGTCATCGACCTTCTCACCCCGTACATCAAGGGTGGAAAGATCGGCCTGTTCGGCGGCGCCGGCGTGGGCAAGACCGTCCTGATCCAGGAAATGATCACCCGTGTTGCCCGTAACTTCGGCGGTACTTCGGTATTTGCCGGCGTTGGCGAGCGTACGCGTGAGGGCAACGACCTCTGGGTTGAAATGGAAGAGGCCGGCGTCCTCAAGGACACCGCCCTTGTGTTCGGCCAGATGGACGAGCCGCCGGGAACGCGCCTGCGCGTGGCCCTGTCCGCGCTGACCATGGCGGAGTACTTCCGCGATGTGCAGAACCAGGACGTGCTGCTCTTCATCGACAACATCTTCCGCTTCACGCAGGCAGGTTCCGAGGTTTCCACCCTCCTCGGCCGCATGCCTTCGGCTGTGGGCTACCAGCCCAACCTGGCAGACGAGATGGGCCTCCTCCAGGAGCGCATTACCTCCACCAAGGGCCACTCCATCACTTCGATGCAGGCCATCTACGTTCCCGCAGATGACTACACCGACCCGGCTCCGGCCACGACCTTCGCACACCTCGACGCGACCACGGAACTTTCCCGTGAAATCGCTTCTCGTGGTCTGTACCCGGCCGTTGACCCGCTGACGTCGACGTCGCGCATCCTGGACCCGCAGTACATCGGAAACGACCACTACAACACGGCCGTCCGGGTGAAGCAGATCCTGCAGAAGAACAAGGAACTCCAGGACATCATCGCCATTCTGGGCGTTGACGAACTCTCGGAAGAGGACAAGATCGTCGTGTCGAGAGCACGCCGCATCCAGCAGTTCCTCTCGCAGAACACCTACACCGCCAAGCAGTTCACCGGTGTCGAGGGCTCTACGGTTTCCATCAAGGACACCGTGGAAGGCTTCACCGCCATCTGCGACGGCGAGCTGGACCACATCGCGGAGCAGGCGTTCTTCAACGTCGGCGGCCTTGATGACGTTGAGCGCCAGTGGGCCAAGATCCAGGAACAGACCAAGTAATATGGCTGAGCTTGAGGTTGAGATTGTCGCAGCGGACCACTTCGTGTGGTCCGGAGCGGCCAAGATGGTCAAGGCCCGCACCAGCGATGGTGAAATCGGAATCCTGCCCGGCCACTCGCCCCTGCTGGCGATCCTGGCCGAGGGTGAACTGGCCATCCAGCCGGTGTCCGGTGACCGTATTGCCGTAGATGTTGACGGTGGATTCTTCTCCGTCGACAACAACCGCGTGGTTATTGTTGCTGACAACGCCCACCTGGGCGGCTCGGCTACCGCTGGGATCCGCTAGCACCACCTTGATGGACGCACCGAGTCTTCCGTTCATCGCCATGGCAATCACTTTTGGATTGCTGATCTTTGCACTGTGCCTTTCGGGGGTGCGCCGGTTCAATCTGCGGCGTGCCCTCGGCACGGTGGACGCCTCCATTTGCACGGCTGGAAACAGCTGGCAGATGGGGGTTTGTCGTTATCAGGACAACGACCTTGAGTGGTTTCGGCTGCTCTCGCTAAGTGTCAGGCCCAAGCACAAGTTCAAGCGGCACTCGCTCGAACTGTTGGGCCGCCGCAAACCCACCGAAGCCGAGGCCGTAAAGGTCCAGCCCGACGTCGTAATTGTTGAATTGCGCTACGAGGGGCAGGACCTTCGCCTTGCCATGAAGTTTGACGCCTATGCCGGTCTTTCGTCCTGGCTTGAGGCCGGGCCGGTCATCGGCGTGGGCACCTGGCGCTAGTTCGCGTGGACTGGTTCTTCGACCTCCGGCTCACCGAGGGCCCGGTGTACTGGGTGTCCCTCGTCCTGGGCCTTGCGGGCGCCGTGTATCTCCTGGTGCCGCCCTCCCGCATTCGTGCGCGGCGCTGGGCCTTTCGCGCCATGGCCGCTGCCGCCGTTGCCTTCGCGCTGGTGGCCACCGTCCACTGGACCCTCATCAACGTCTTCTCAGTTTTCCCGGATAACATTCCGGATCCGGTGCTGCTGTGGGTGGTGACCGGTGTCGCCGCCGTGATCCTCTTCCTGCTTCGGCTGCCCAGGCGCAGTTGGCGCCGACGCGCCACCGGCCTGGCGGCAGTGCTCCTGGTCGTGGCCCTTGCATCAGTGCAGATAAATGCCTACTTCGGGCTCAACCGCACGATGAGTGACTTGTTCGGTACGACGCTGGCCCGGATCCCCACCCTCGAGCCGAACCTGATGCGCCAGTCAGGGGAGGACGACGGCGTTCCCCTCCTGGGGTGGGCACCGCAGGGTGAGCTGCCGGACGGCGGAGTGCTCCGCAAGTCTGCCATCCCCGGCACCATGTCTGGAATGAACACGCGAGAAGCCTATATCTACCTGCCACCCGCCTACTTCTCGGAAAACCGCCCCGCCCTCCCCGTGCTGGTCCTGGTAGCGGGCCAGCCGGGCGGTCCCGCTGACTGGGTCACTGGCGGCACCTTGCAGGATCACATGGATTCCTTCGCCCGGTCCCGCGGCGGCGTCGCTCCTGTGGTAGTGGTGCCGGACCCGAACGGCTCACAGTCCGCCAACACGATGTGCATGGACAGCCGCATCGCAAAGGCCGATACGTACCTTTCCCGGGATGTGCCCGAGTGGATCAGCTCCACCCTTTCGGTGGACACCAACCACAACCAGTGGGCCATCGGTGGATTTTCGTTCGGCGGCACCTGCGCCCTGCAGATGGGAACCCGGCACCCCGGGCTGTACCCGGCTGTTCTCTCCTTCTCCGGAGAAGCGGAGCCGGCCATCGCCAAGGAGCGGCAAAAGACCATCGACGCGGCCTTCCCGGGGGACCCGGATGCGTTTGAGCGCCAGACGCCCCTTGCCATCATGAAAGAACGCCGCTTCGAGTCCAGCGGGGTGTACTTGACAGCGGGAGAGGACGACCACGAGTTTGTGGCGTACCTCCACACCCTGGCCGCTGCCGCCCGGGAGGCCGGCTTCACCGTGCGGGCGCACGAGGTGGAACACACCGGACACTCGTGGAATTCGTCCTCCAAGCGGATTGCCGATGCACTCCAGTTCCTGGCGGACAGGTGGGGACTCCAGCAGTGAGCTCCGGAAAGCAGGTCCGCACAGCATCCCTGGCGTGGACAACAGTGGGACGCCCGGCCCGGAACCGGATCATCGCCGCTCTGAAATCGATGCCGTTCTCCGTGGCCGTGCTTGCGGTGTTCCTCGCCGCCGGGGCCACCACCGGCAGCTACCTGGCCGGGCCCCCGGAGCAGTTGCTGGATGTGGCGGGAGTGAGTGGACCGGGGCTGCGCGCGGGCAACTGGTGGTCCGTGTTCACCAGCCTCTTTTTCGCCACCAACCCGGTGGCCTACGTTGCTGCGTCCCTGATGATCCTGCTGTTGCTGGGCCCTGCCGAACGAAGGATGGGAACACCGGCAGCAGCCGGGTTCTTCTTTGGGGGCCAGTTCGCTGCTGTCACGCTGTTCCTGCTGCTCACCCAGCTGGCGGGCTACGTGGGCGACGGATGGCTTGACCAGATGGCCGATGACATCCTGATTGGACCCTATCCGGCTGTCCTGACGGCGGCACTCGCGGCCAGCGGAAGGCTGCCGGTCCTGTGGCAGCGCCGGCTGCGCACAGGCGTGTTGTCCATCTCGCTCCTGCTGGTGCTCTACGTTGGGCATGCAGAGACGGTCATCGGGCTGCTTGGTGCAGTCCTGGGACTCCTGGCCGGGTGGTGGATCCAGGGCGATCATGGCCACCTGCACCGGCACAGGTCCACTGGCCGGGAGACCCGAAACCTGCTCGCGCTTACCGTCGCCGTCTTCGCTGTGGGGCCGATCCTTACGGGAATAGCGCGGGCACCTACGGGTCCGCTGGCGCTGCTGCGCGACGTGGTGTTGAATCCCATGCCCACGCTCGGCCAGCTGGCAATCAACTGCGGTGCCACTGTGGAAGCATCCTGCCTCGAGGCCGGCAGGGCAGGGTTTGCGGGACCCTTCGGCCTCGCGCTTGCGGTAATTCCGGTGGTCCTGCTGTTGATTTGCGCGGACGGCATGCGCCGCGGCCGGCGGCTTGCCCTGAATATTGCACTCGCTATCCAGCTCGCCGTGACGGGGCTCGCGGCCGTTTACCTGGCGCTGTTCGCCCTGGTTCCGTCCCGGCTGCAAGGACCATCTGCCCCGCCAATGGGATCTGCCTTTGCCCACGTGCTTCCGCTGGTTGTTGTGCCCCTGCTGCTGGCGGTGCTCCTGTGGTTCAACCGACGGCAGTTCCGCGTACAGACGCTCCCGACCGCCCGGCGGACGCTGGCGCTGGTGGTGGGAGGAACGTGGCTTCTCCTTGCAAGCACTTACGCGGGCGCCTGGTTCTGGGCAGGCGGACTTACGCGCGCCGGCGGCCTGCTGGGACTGTTCGCGGAGCTGGCCCGGCAGTACGTCCCGGTTCCCATCCCGCAGCACTACCACCGCGTTTTCGCTGACCGGAACAGCGTGGAGGCTGTCCTTTTTGCCTACTCCGGACCGGTGTTTTGGGTAATTGCGCTGGCGGCTGTGTGGTGGGCGCTGCTGGGCGGACACCATGGAAACGATTCCGGGCGGCAGGACCGGATCGTGGCACGGAACCTCCTCCACCAGGGCGGGGGACCGCTTTCCTGGATGGCACTCTGGGAACCCAATGAGTACTGGTTCAGTCCTGACGGCAACGGCGCGGTGGCTTTCCAGCGGCACGGCAGCGTGGCACTCACACTGGGCGGAGCCTTCGGTCCGGCGCAGTGCCAGAAGGACGTCGCGGCGGCGTTTATGGCCCACTGCGGCCGGCAGGCCCTGATCCCTGCGCTCTACTCCTGCGATGACACGCTTTGGCCTATGCTCCAGGAGCGCGGGTTTTCGCGGGTTGCCGTAGCGCAGGAGACACGGCTGGCAATCCGCGAACTCGAGTTCAGGGGCAAGGAATGGCAGAACGTCCGGACTGCGCTGAACCGTGCGGCAAAGCTGGGGGTCAGAGCTGTTTGGGGCTCCTACGCGTCGCTGCCCGCAGCGCTGCGCTCACGCCTGAGCGAAGTTTCCGAGGAATGGGCGGCGGGAAAGACAGTCCCTGAGATGGGCTTCACCCTGGGCGGCATTGATGAGCTTGATGACCCCGAGGTGCTGTGCTGCCTCGCCGTTGACGAAGACGGCACCGTCCATGGAGTGACCAGCTGGCTGCCGGTTTACGACGGCGGGACGCTGGTCAGCCGAACGCTTGACGTCATGCGCCGGGGAGCTGAGGGATTCCCGGGGGTGATGGAATTCCTCATCGCCTCTGCGGTGCTCGAGCTGCGCAGTTCAGTGGAGGTCATATCCCTCTCGGGTTCGCCGCTGGCAAGCGTCCCCGGAGCCGGTAATTCCGGCGGGGATGGTGAGGCGGATAACCTGGTCCGGATCCTCGACCTGGTGGGACATGCGCTTGAACCGGTTTATGGATTCCGGTCCCTGGCGGCATTCAAGTCGCGGTTCAAGCCGGAGTACCGCGCCCTTTACCTGTATTACCAGGACCCGCTGCACCTGCCCGCTATTGGCCGCGCATTAACACGCGCCTACTTGCCGGGGCTTTCCCTTCCGCAGGGTGCCCGCCTGGTACGCAAATTGGTGAAGTGAACCCTTCGAATTAGCACCAACAATGCACGCTCCGGCCGGGAACACCCATTGCTGCCATGGTATGAAACCCGCAATTCAACAAAATGATCCCCGGCACAATTGCCGGGGATCATTGTTTCGCTGCCGGCTGCATTTACGCGCCGGGCGGCGGAGACTAGACCAGCGTTACGCCGGTTGCCTGGGGGCCCTTGGCGCCCTGACCGATTTCGAACTGAACACGCTGGTTCTCGTCGAGGGTCTTGAAGCCACCGGTCTGGATCTCCGAGTAGTGCACGAAGACATCACCATCGGAGTCATCCGGGGTAATGAAGCCGAAGCCCTTTTCAGCGTTGAACCACTTGACGGTTCCCTGTGCCATTTATTTCTCCTCATTGTGGAACTTGTTTAAGATCGGCACACCTCGTGCCGGCCTTGGTCACTCCGTGAGAAGAATCCTGGATTGCCGTCCGCTAAAGGGACCGGCGCTGCAGGAGCTTCGCACTCGCAACATGTCTTGCGAGCATGAAAAACACCTACACAAAGACTGAGATAAGAATTTCACGCTGCTCAGCGGAGGTCAACGGTTTGGGCGGAGAAACGCACAAATTTTGGGTAAAAAGACGGTTACATGACCTCGTGAGTGCCGAATAGGGCCCAAAAGGAAGGCTCGCCGGCATGGGCAGGGAGCGCATGGGAAAGGGAAAATCAGAAGAGCCGGGACTCGCTGTCGTCCACGCCGCGCATGGCATCGTAGTCGAGGGTGACGCAATCGATCCCGCGGTCGTTCGCGAGCACCTTGGCCTGCGGCTTGATTTGCTGCGCAGCGAAGATACCACGCACCGGGGCGAGCAGCGGATCGCGGTTCAGCAACTCAAGGTACCGGGTGAGCTGCTCGACGCCGTCGATGTCGCCGCGGCGCTTAAGCTCGATGGCCACGGTGCCGCCACCCGAGTCGCGGGCCAGAATGTCCACCGGCCCGATGGCCGTGAAGTACTCGCGGCGGATCAGCGAATAACCCTCACCAAGCGTTTCAATCTGTTCCGCCAGCAGCCGCTGCAGGTCCGCCTCCACACCGTCCTTGATCAGGCCGGGATCCACGCCGAGGTCATGGGAGGAATCACTGAGTTTCTCGTGGATGTTGATGATCAACCGGTCGTCCGTTTTGGCCGACTGCACGGTCCATTGCTCGATGACTCCCAATTCCAGGTCAACTTCCTCGGGGGAAGAGACCCGGAGCGTTGCCGGCGGGCTCATCCAGTTGAGCGGCTTGTAGGAGCCGCCGTCCGAGTGGACCAGGACAGAGCCATCAGCCTTGACCAGCAGCAGCCTGGTGGCAAGGGGGAGATGGGCTTTGAGCCGGCCAACGTAATCAACAGAGCATCGGGCTATGACAAGTCGCACGCCGTACAGACTACCGTCTGGTGCCGCCGGCCTCCGCCCCGGGCAAAGCCCTGAGGGGAGTAGTGCCGGACCGGCAGGGCCCGGCCGGCCGGCACTGGGGCAGAATGGATGCATGCCGCGTTCCAACCGACCCCGACGTCCCGTGTCCGGAAAAGCCGGTGCCGCTTCGGGCCGGGCAGCTGGAAGGAAGGGAAGCAGCGAGGTCCCTGAGCTTGACCTGGAACGTGCGAGGGCAGGCATCGCCCGGCGGGAAAGCGCTCCCGACGGCGAGTGGATGGTCCGCACCATGACGGCCAGGAACGCTGAAAAGACGTATATCTGCCCCGAATGTTCCACTGCGGTGCTGCCGGGGGTTGCCCACTTGGTGGTCTGGAAGGATGACCACCTCTTCGGCGCTGCTGCGGGGCTGGCGGAACGTCGCCACTGGCACACCAACTGCTGGATGACCCGCAGTTACCGCTACCGGTAAGGGGCCGGGTGCACCTGTCGCTAAGCTGGCAGGCATGACTTTTGATCCGGCGTCGTATGAATTCAGCCAGTCCACCGGCCCCACGCCCATCCGTGCCTCCACTGTTCTGCCGGCCCGGCGTGAAAACGTGGAGCTGCAGACGGAGGACGGCCATACCCTGGTGGGCGAGCTGGCGCTGCCGGAATCCGGGCCGGTCAGTGCCACGCTGATTACCCTGCACCCGCTGCCCACCCACGGCGGGTTCATGGATTCCCACGTCTACCGCAAGGCCTCCTACAGGTTGCCCGCACTGGCCGGCATCGCGGTGCTGCGGTTCAACACGCGCGGCACCGAGTCCCCGCGGGGCATCAGCACCGGTGCTTTCGAGGAAGGTGTGGGAGAGCAGCATGACGTGGAGGCGGCTGTCCGCTTCGCCGTCGAACGCGGTCTGCCAAACCGGTGGCTTGTAGGCTGGTCCTTCGGCACCGAACTCGCCCTGATGTACGGGGCCACGGAGCCGGTCGCTTCGCTGATCGAGGGAGCAGTTCTCCTGTCCCCGCCGCTGCATCGGGCCAAGGATGCGCACCTGCTGGAGTGGGCGCAGTCCGGTAAACCGCTCAAGGTGCTGGTGCCGGAGCACGATGACTATCTGCAGCCGGATGCCGCAACCGGGCGCTTCAGCCTGGTGCCCCAGGCCCGCGTTGTGGGTGTCAAAGGCGCCAAGCATCTGTGGGTGGGGGAGAAGTACGCCGGGCGGGTGCTGAACGAGATAGTGGATGAGGTCACCGAAGCAGAGCCCGGCGGCACCAGCCTGCCGCAGGAATGGGACGGGCCGGTGGCCAACGCCCCGGCCTAGGTGTACTGCCCAGGCAGGTTACCGGCCGGCAGTTGTGCCCCAAAAGTCAGTGCTGGTCCTGCCGCACGATGTAGATTTCGCGGATCAGCAGCAGGACGGCGGCCGCGGTCGGAATGGCGATCAGGGCGCCCAGGACGCCCAGCAGGCTGCCGCCGGCGATGACGGAAATGACGGCCACTGCACCCGGCACCGCGACTGCCTTCTGCATGATGCGCGGCGAGATGAAGTAGGCCTCGAACTGCAGGTAGGCAAAGTAGCAAATGGCGTAGACGGTGGCAGTCTGCCAGCCTTCGGTGAGCGCGATGAGGACTACCAGCACACCTGCAATCAGCCCGCCCACCAGGGGGATAAAGGCAAGCAGGGCCACCACGAACGCCAGCAAAAGGGCGAAGGGAATCCCCGCGATGGACATCACGATGAAGGCAAAGGTGGCATTAAGCAGGGCTACGCAAGCCTGCCCGATCACGTAGTTGCCCACCGAACGGGTGATCTCCTCGGACAAAGCCTCAACCCGGGCCCGTCGGGAACGGGGCGCAAGCCGGTAGCCCCATTTTTTCATTGCCGGCAGGGCGGCCAGGAAGTACAGGCTCAGCACCAGCACAATCAGGGTGCCGAACAGGCCGTTGGCCACGGTTGACCCGAAGCTCACCACGCCGCCGAAGATTCCGCCCACTGCAGCGGGGTCGTTGACGAACTTATCCAGTTCCTCCGTAATCCGCTCCCGAACGCCGAATTGGTCATCGAGGCTACGGAAAAAGTCTGAATCAATGAAGTCCCGAACCCAAACCGGTGCCTGCTGGACAACCTGCGTCACCTGTTCCACGATCGTGGGGATCAGGGTGGCAAAAAATCCGACGACGGCGCTCACCAGCACTGTAACGGACACCAGGATTCCAGCCGGGCGGGGAATCTTGCGGCTCTCAAGCCAGCTGACCACCGGCTCCAGTCCGAGCGCGATAAACAGCGCGGCCACAATCCACAGCAGCAGTTGTGTGGTGTTGGATCCGATCCAGTAGACAAGCAGGGCCAGGCCTACGCCCACGGCGCCCATAAAACCCATATACAGGGGATGCTGGGGCGACATCCGCGGGCCGGGATCACCGAACTGAGGCTCGACCCCGCCTGACTCTTCGCCAACCTGTTGCTCTTGGTGAGAGTACTCCGGCGGCATTTCGAAGCGGAGCCTTGGCTGGGCCCCAGGCAGCGGTTGGCGAAGGCGGTGCACCACCAGTCCGAGGGCCGCGGCGGCGGCCCCCCTCCAGCGCACCGGTGCAGGGACCTGCGGAGCGCCTGCCGAAGGCTCAGCACCCGTCGGTTTCTCGTGTGCCGCGGAGGACTCGTCCGTCTTGTCAGTCACTGGAATTTGGGGCCTGTTCAGTGCGTGGCGCCGCTGGCGCGGGCGGGTGTGATGATCATCGCAAACACTATCAGCAGCCTTGTCAACACCCGCGAAGGGCCGTCACGCGCGCAGCGGAAAGTGGCTTTCAGGCGCCGCAAACCAGGGCCCTGGTAACGAAACCGTTACCATGGAAGGTAAACCCCCGCTGATGATAGGTGTTCCCTTGCGTTTAAAGACTGCAGTCGCACTCGTGCTGCTCGGCCTCCTGACACTGCTGGCCGGCATCGGCCAGAGAACTATCTGGGCCCCGTCCGAGACTTTCACGGCCTCTGCGCCGGCTGATGCCGGGGCCGCGCCGCTGACGGTCATTGACCAGAACCTGCGCACCCTTCATGGCGGCACCGTCAAAATCAACATCGAGGGTGATGGCAACTTCCTGCTGGCAGCAGGGCGTCCCGATGACGTCGACGCCTGGGTGGGCCAGACGGCGCACAACACCGTCACGGGGGTTTCCGAGGACGGGAAGTCGCTCCAGGTGGAACACGCAGACGGCGAACCCACCGCGCCCAACCCCGCAGGCTCGGACCTCTGGGTTTCCACCGAGAATGCAAGCGGTGAGCTGGAGTACTCCTGGACGCCGCCGGCCGACGGCGACTGGACCCTCCTGCTGGCCTCTGACGGAACCCAGCCTGCTCCTGCCTCCGTCTCCATGACGTTCCCGAACGATACTTCCACCCCGTGGGCCATCCCGCTCATGGTGCTTGGCTCCCTCCTGATCCTCGGCGGGATCGCCCTGGCGCTGCTCTCCATGCGCAAGCGCAACGGCGAAGGCGACGGCAAGGGCAAGGGCAGCGGTTTTGCCCAGCGTGCCCGCGCCAGGACCGAGCCACGTTCGTCCTCGCGCGTGACTATGGCCGCCGCCGGCGTGGTTGCTGCTGCTGTTGTGGCCGGAACCGGTGTGGCGGCAAGTGCTACCTCGCCCGCGCCTGGGCCTTCCCCGGATTCTTCGGCTGCCGCACAGGATCAGTCCGGCTCGCCGGTGCTGCTGGACGCCCAGTTCCGCCGCATCCTGGAGCAGGTTTCCAGCGCAGCGGACGCCGGCGACGCAGCAAAGGATGCGGCAAAGCTTGCCGACCGCGTTGGCGGGACTGAGCTTGAAGTCCGCACCCAGAACTACAAGATCCGCTCCCGGGTGGGATCCTACGAGGCACGCATGCCCGTGCGCTCCACCAAGCTCCTCACCACGGTGGTCACCAGCAACCGCGACTGGCCCCGGTCCGTCCTTGCTGTGACGCAGGGCGACGGCAACGTGGTCCCGCAGCTGCTGACGCTCGTCCAGTCATCTCCGCGCGAGAACTACAAGCTTGTGGAAACGAACCCGCTCCAGCCCGGCACCACCTTCCCCACCATCAACCGTGACGGCACCGAGACGTTGGCAGCGACTGACAAGACCGGGCTGCTGTACAGCGGTGAAGAAGCCATGTCCGGCCTCGCCGACCGACTCACCAGCGCCGAGTCCCCTTTCAAGGCCAAGCTGGTGGAGGGTAAGTCCTCGCCGTACATCGCGGACACGCTGTCCTACCAGGCAGAGGTGGTCAAGGCGGGAGAGAACGGCAACTTCTCCTTCACGCACAAGGTGGTTCCCGAGAGCACCATCGTGTTCCGCACCGCCGACGGAGGCGCCCTGGTTCTGGGCCGGATCAACTTTGGCTTCGAGGGAACACCGAAGGCTGCCGGTGACAAGCTCAGCATCGGTGACGACGCCGCGGCGCTCGCCGGCGGCAAGGAAACCACCACGGGCATGGTCCTGAGCTTCGCCGAGTCCATGGCCGTGTACGTTCCGCCGGCGGGCTCCACCGATCCCATGAAGCTTGTGGCTGCCACCCGCGGCCTGGTGGGGGCCAGCTTCAAGTAGGCGCCGTACCTGCATTACCCCCCGCAGCGGCCGGAGTGGCTAGAGTGGAAAGCATGAGTTCGCCAGCTTCCCGCCCAGTCCCTCCTGCCGCTGCCAGCCCGCTTAACCTGCGCGGCGCCGTCGACCTTTCCTCGCTGAAGCAGCGCCCCGCCGCCCCGGCCCCCTCCGCGCCGCCGTCCGGACCGGAAGCGCCCGGGGGAGCGCAGCCCGGGGCCGCTCCCGGTACTCCTGAACTGGTGGTCAACGTGACCGAGGGCAACTTCCAGCAACTGGTGGAGTTGTCCACGCAGGTGCCGGTGGTTTTCGCCCTGTGGGCTTCCTACTCACCCGAATCGGCAACCATGCTGGAGGTCCTGGAACGCCTGGTGGAGAGTTATGGCGGCAGGCTGGTCCTCGGAGCCGCCGACATCGAAGCGTTCCCTCAGTTGGCGCAGGCGTTCCAAGTGCAGGCCGTGCCTACCGCCGTAGCGGTGCTCAAGGGCCAGCCGGTGCCGCTTTTCCAGGGCGGTGCCGACGAAGAGCAGGTCCGCGGCCTTTTCGATGAACTGCTGAAGGTGGCCGCGGCAAACGGCGTGACCGGCAGCCTCGGCGGCGGTGCCGCGCAGGAAGGCGAGCCTGCCCCGCTGCCGCCGCTTCACCAGGCCGCCTTCGACGCCATCGAAGCCGGCGACTACGCGGCGGCGGCAGACGCCTACCGGCAGGCCCTGAACGAGATGCCCGCCGACCACGAGGCGAAGGCCGGGCTGGCCCAGGTGGAGCTGATGGAGCGCCTCCAGCCGCTCTCAGCCCAGGACAGCGATGCGCTCCGCGCCCAGGCGGCCAATGAGCCGGACAACCTGCAGGCACAGTTTGCCGTCGCTGACCTTGATGTGGCGGGCGGGCACGTGGAGGACGCGTTGAACCGCCTGGTCAGCTTTATTGGCAGGAACTTCGGACCGGAGCGCGAGACTGCCCGCGTCCGCCTGCTTGAGCTGTTCGACGTGGTGGGCGCGGCAGATGACCGCGTGGCCAAGGCGCGCCAGGCACTCGCACGGGTTCTTTTTTAATGTCCGCCCTGTTCGAGCCGCTGAAGCTTCGCTCGCTTGAGTTGCAGCACCGCGGCTGGGTATCGCCGATGTGCCAGTACAGCTGCGATGCCGAGGCTGCGCCCGGAGTTCCGCACGATTGGCACCTGATGCACCTGGGCTCCTTCGCCGCCGGCGGCGCGGCGCTGATCCTCACCGAGGCTGCCGCCGTCAACCACGAGGGCATGATCAGCCCCCGCGACGCCGGCCTCTACAACGATGCCCAGGCCGAAGCCTGGCAGCGGATCACATCCTTTGTGCACCGTCACGGTGCGGCGGACGCAAAAATTGGCGTCCAGCTGGCCCATGCCGGCCGGAAGGCCTCCACGTACTGGCCCTTTTCCGGCAAGCACGGCAGTGTCCCGGAGTCCGACGGCGGGTGGACCACAGCAGGGCCCTCAGCGTCAGCTTTCGACGGCTATGCCGAACCCGCCGTGATGAGCGAGGAACAGATCACGGGAGTGATCAGCGACTTTGCGGCCGCCGCCGTTCGCGCCGTTGAGGCGGGCTTCGACACCGTGGAAATCCACGGGGCGCACGGCTATCTCCTGCACCAGTTCCAGAGCCCGCTGATCAACACGCGGACCGATGCCTGGGGCGGGGATGAAGCAGGGCGCAACCGCCTGATGCTTGCGGTGGTTGATGCGGTGCGGGCTGTTATTCCTGACTCGATGCCCCTGCTCCTGAGGATCTCGGCCAGTGACTGGGCCGATGGCGGGGTTGACCTCGCGGCTTCCGTGCGGCTGGCACAGGAGGCGGCGCAGCATGGTGTGGACCTCGTTGACGTTTCCAGCGGGGGAGCGGTTGCCCATCAACAGATCAAGGCCGGCCCCGGCTACCAAACGGGGTTCTCTGCCGCCATCCGCAGGGACGCGGGAGTGCCCACCGGAACCGTTGGCCTCCTGACCTCCGCCGGCCAGGCCGAACACGCCATTGCGACCGGACAGGCCGACGGCGTCTTTATTGCCCGGGCTGCGCTTCGGGACCCGCACTGGTGGCTGCGCGCGGCCTTCGAACTGGGCCATGACATTAAATGGGCACCACAGTACGAGCGCGCCGTCCCGCGGCGCACCTTCTGAACGCCGTCGGCCTGATGGCGCACGCGCGGCACGACATGGGGCAAACCCCGGGCGACGGAATCGACCTGCAACTGGAAGCGACCATCCTGGAACTTCTGGCTGCCAGGGCTGCAACGTCCACCATCTGCCCATCGGATGCTGCCCGTGCCGTGGGCGACGAGAATTGGCGCGACCTTATGGAGCCAGCCCGCAGGGCTGCCCGGAGGCTGGTTGATGCCGGCGAGGTGGAGATCACCCAGGGTGGTTCGGTGGTTGATCCCTCCACCGCTAAAGGACCCATCCGGATCCGCAAGGTGCGCTAGCAACGGATCATCCGGTGTGCGTGGTTCTACGCCTTATTCGCTACTCCTCCAGGAGGACCCCGCTGCCGCAACCTGGGGACTAGTCTGGCTTCATGACTGCTCAGCAACCAGACCCGGCGCGGCCAGCCGGTCCCGTCGCCGCACTGTCCATCCGGGGACTTGCCAAACGCTTCGGGCAAAAGATCGCGGTGGACGGCATCAGCCTGGACGTCCCCGCAGGTTCCTTCTTCGGGATTGTCGGCCCCAACGGCGCAGGCAAGACCACCACACTGTCGATGGCCACCGGGCTGCTGCGCCCGGACTTCGGCACTGCGGTTGTCCACGGCGTTGATGTCTGGGCCCGCCCGTTGGAGGCAAAGCGGCTAATGGGCATCCTGCCGGACGGGGTACGGCTGTTTGACCGGTTGACCGGCGAACAGCTCATCACCTACGCCGGCCTTCTGCGGGGGATGGACAAGGACGTAGTGGCCAGCCGCGTGGGTGAACTGCTGGCGGCCCTGGACCTGGCGCAGGACGCCGGCACACTGGTGGTTGACTACTCGGCGGGCATGACCAAAAAGATCGCCCTGGCGTCCGCCCTCATTCACGCGCCCAGGCTGCTGGTGCTGGACGAGCCTTTCGAAGCCGTTGACCCTGTGTCTGCATCCAACATCCGCTCCATCCTTGACAGCTACGTGGCGTCCGGCGGCACGGTGATCGTCTCCAGCCACGTGATGGACCTGGTGCAGCGCATGTGCGACCACGTTGCAGTGGTGGCCGGCGGCAGGCTGCTGGCTACGGGAACGGTGGACGAGGTGCGCGGGGGAGTCTCCCTGGAAGACCGGTTCGTCCAGCTGGTGGGTGGCCGCAGCCGCACGGAAGGGCTGGAATGGTTGCGCACCTTCTAAGGCTCAAACTCACCCTGCTGCGCAACGGACTTCGCCGCAGCCCCTGGCAGCTGGTGGGCATGGCCTTCGGAGGGCTCTATGCTTTGAGCGTCGTGGCCACGCTGGTAGTGGTGCTGGTCCTGCTTCGCCAAGCGGACCACGAACTGGTGTACACCGCCGTGGTGCTTGGCGGCTCGGCGGCCGTCCTGGGCTGGGGAATCATTCCGGTGGTGGCCTCGGCTACGGACCTGACGCTGGATCCTGCCCGCTTCACCACGTTTGCCGTCCCGATGAAGCAGATGCTGGCCGGGCTGGCGCTGGGCGGACTGATCGGCATTCCGGGCCTGGCAACAGCCCTGGTGGCACTGTCCACGGTGGTGACGTGGTCCCGCGGCGTACTGCCGGCGCTCGCAGCCCTGGTGGGCGCGGCGCTGGGAGTCCTGACCTGCATCGTGTTGTCCAAGGTGGTGACCACGGCAACGGCAAGCCTCGCGTCGTCCCGCCGCTTTAAGGACGTGAGCGCAGTTGCGTTTATGGTTCCCCTGGTCCTCCTGGGCCCTATTGTGGCGGGAGTAGGGCGCGGAATCACCGCCTCCACCGGTTTCCTGCCGGACTTCGCCCGAACGTTGTCGTGGACTCCGCTTGGTGCCCCGTGGGCCCTGGCCGGCGACATCGAGGCCGGCCGGCTCGGCGCGGCGGCCTTCAAGCTGCTCATTTCAGTCGCGGTGCTTGCCGGCCTCGCCTGGTTCTGGAAGCTGCTGCTGGAACGTGCCCTGGTCACGCCGCCCTACTCGGGCAGCGGCAAGCGCAAGGGCGGCAAGCTGGGGCTGCTCGGGTTCCTGCCCGCTGCTCCTGCGGGCGCCGTAATGTCAAGGGCCCTCACATACTGGGTCCGGGACCCCCGCTACTCCGGCTCCCTCATTGTGATCCCGCTCTTGCCGGTGGTGCTGGTATTCCAGGGCAGCCAAACCGGCGATTTCAGTACCCTGGCACTCCTGGCGCCGCTGTCGGCGTTCATCCTGGCCTGGTCCATCTCCGCTGATGTGTCCTATGACAACACCGCCTTCGCGCTGCACCTGGCCAGCGGGGTCCGGGGCGTGGACGACAGGCTGGGCCGTGCCCTGGCGTGCCTGGCCTTCGCGCTGCCGGTGGTCCTGGTCTTCGCCGTTGGCTACTCTGCCTTCACGGCCGACTTGGAGGCGTTGCCCGGCCAGTTGGGGTTGAGTCTGGGGATCCTCTTTACGGGACTGGGACTGTCCTCCGTGGTCTCGGCCCGGTACACGGTGGCGGTACCCCTGCCCGGCGACAGCCCCTTCAAGAAACCCCCGGGAAACGTGGGTCAGACCCTTGCGGTCCAGTTCGCCGGGCTGGGAGTCCTGATGGTCCTGGTGCTGCCGGAGGCCGCCCTCCTTGTTGCTCAATTGGTCACCGGCAACAGCCTGTTCGGCTGGTTGAACCTCGCCGTTGGACTCGTGCTGGGAATGGGCTTGTTTGTGATCGGTGTCAGGCTGGGCGGAAAATGGCTGGACGCCCGTGGTCCTGAGCTGCTGGCCCAGGTCACAGTGAACCGTTGAGCAGTGGATACAGAGCAGCCAACCGCCAACCAAGCGAACAGCTGACACGCCCCGGAAGGAACAGCATGGAAGTAGTTATCCTCAGCGGCAGCAAACAGATCGGGAAGCTCGCCGCTGACGCCATCGAGGAGCTTCTCCGGCGCAAGCCGAACGCGGTCCTGGGGCTTGCCACCGGATCGTCACCGCTGCCGATCTACGATGAACTCGTTGCCCGGTACGAGCGGGTGGGCCTGGACTTCAGCCGTGCCTCCGGTTTTGCCCTCGACGAGTACGTGGGCCTGCCGGCGGGCCACCCTGAGTCCTACCGCGAGGTCATCCGGCGGGAGTTCACCGACCGCGTCAACATCCCCCCGGAAAATGTCCACGGGCCGGACGGGACGGCTACGGACATCCCGGAGGCCTGCCGCGCCTACGAGGAGGCCATCGCCGCGGTGGGCGGCACAGACCTGCAACTCCTCGGTGTGGGCACTGACGGCCACATCGGCTTCAACGAGCCAGGGTCCTCCTTTGCATCCCGCACCAGGATCAAGAGCCTTATTGAACAGACACGCCGGGACAACGCACGTTTCTTCAGCGGCCTTGCCGACGTTCCGCACCACGTCCTGACCCAGGGCCTGGGGACAATCATGGATGCCCGGCACGTGATCCTGGTGGCAACCGGCGCACAAAAGGCGCAGGCCGTCCGCGAGTTCGTCGAAGGGCCGGTGTCCGCCATCTGCCCCGCGTCCGTGCTGCAGTTCCATCCCCATGCCACCGTCCTGCTGGACGAGGCTGCCGCCTCAGCGCTCAAACTGGCCGATTTTTACCGCCACACTTATGACAACAAGCCTGCTTGGCAAGGCATCTGACCTCACGGTCAGCGGCCCTGGCCAGTAAGGAAAAGTACGACGGCGGCAGGCAGCGGGCGGCTGTTTCCTCCTGCGGGAGGACGCGCCGCCGTCGAACGCCCCACCGCCGGAAAGGCTAAGATGGTTGGCATGACTAGCATGACGGACCCTCTCGAAAACGACCCGATGCGTGAGCTTTCCGGGGCTGGAACGTCCACGGCCACCATTGAGCGCGAGGAACTGCGCCAAGAGGTGGAGCCCGGAGACCGGGAGCGCTTTTCGCACTACGTGCGCAAGGAAAAGATCATGGAGTCCGCGCTGACCGGCGATCCCGTCATCGCCCTGTGCGGCAAAGTCTGGACGCCCGGCCGGGATCCGCAGAAGTTCCCGGTGTGCCCGATGTGCAAAGAGGTTTATGACGGCCTCCGCCCGGGCAACGACGGCGGCAAGGGTCCCGGAGGGGACTCAGGCAACAACAAGTAGTGACGGAGACGCTTTTTGGCGGCCCCACCCTGCCTCCGGCTTATCCGGAACGTGCAGCCTGGGGGACCGCCCCGAAACTCCGTGCCTGGCAGCAGGAAGCACTGGACCTCTACCTGAGGACAAGTCCCCGGGACTTCCTGGCCGTGGCAACGCCCGGCGCCGGCAAAACCACCTTCGCCCTCCGGGTCGCGTCCACTCTCATTGAGACCGGCGCGGTCAACCGCGTGACCATCGTCGCACCCACAGACCACCTCAAGCGCCAGTGGGCGGATGCGGCGGCCAAGGTGGGCATTGCCATCGACCCCAACTTCAAGAACTCCGACGGCCAGCACGGCCGCGGCTTCATTGGAGTCGCCGTTACATACGCCCAGGTGGCCAGCAAACCCATGCTGCACCGGGCCAAAACCGAGGCCGCGCGGACCCTGGTGATCCTGGATGAGATCCACCACGGCGGCGAGGCGCTGTCCTGGGGCGACGGCCTGCGCGAGGCGTTCGACCCTGCAGCGCGCCGGCTGTCCCTGACTGGTACCCCGTTCCGCTCGGACACCTCTCCCATTCCGTTTGTGGAGTACGCGGAGGACAGGGATGGGATCCGCCGGTCCAAGGCGGACTACACCTATGGCTACGGCAACGCCCTGCGGGACCACGTGGTCCGGCCGGTGATGTTCATGGCGTACTCGGGGCAGATGCGCTGGCGCACCAGCGCCGGCGAGGAGATGGCGGCATCCCTTGGTGAGGCCGCGGTGACCAAGGACATCACCTCGCACGCCTGGCGAACGGCATTGAACCCGGCCGGCGAATGGATCCCGGCTGTCCTGGCAGGGGCGGACAGACGCCTCAGCGAGGTGCGCCGTACTGTTCCGGACGCCGGCGGGCTGGTCATCGCCACCGACCACGAGGACGCCAGGGCATACGCCGGGCAGCTGAAGCGGATCACCGGCGAGTCGCCCACGGTCATCCTTTCCGACGACGCTAAAGCCTCAAGTAAGATCGAGGAATTCACCGCCAGTGAGAAGCGGTGGATGGTTGCGGTCCGGATGGTGTCCGAAGGCGTTGACGTTCCACGGCTGTCCGTGGGTGTGTACGCGACTTCCACTTCCACTCCGCTGTTCTTCGCCCAGGCCGTTGGCCGCTTTGTGCGTGCCCGCAAACGAGGGGAAACGGCGTCGGTCTTCCTGCCGTCCGTGCCCCAACTGATGGCGCTTGCCAACTCGATGGAGGCCGAGCGCGACCATGCCCTGGACCGCCCCGAGAAGGAGGACGGCGACGGCCTGTTCAATCCCGAGGACTCGCTGCTGGCGGAAGCCAACCGCGAGGACAAGGCCTCCGACAGCCTCACAAAGGGCAAGTTTGAGGCCCTGGACTCGCAGGCCTCCTTTGACCGGGTCCTGTTCGACGGCGGCGAGTTCGGCACCGGCGGCGAAGTAGGCTCCGACGACGAAATGGACTTCCTGGGCATTCCCGGGCTGCTGGACGCCGAACAGGTGGGCACCCTGCTTCGCCAGCGCCAGCATGAGCAGCTCAACCGGAAGAACCGGCGCGCCCCGGCCGCCGCAGAAACCGCGGCTCCGGCTGTCCCGGACCACCGGCTGCTGATGGACCTTCGGAACGAACTGGCCAAGAACGTGGCTGCCTGGTCTGCCCGGACCGGGACGCCGCACGGCGTTGTCCACACCAAGCTGCGGACTGTTTGCGGCGGTCCGCCGGTGGCCCAGGCCAACGAGGAACAGCTGCAGTCCCGCCTACGGAAGCTCCAGGACTGGTTCGTCGGCCGCAATTAAAGGCGGTTTGTCAGCGGGAGTGGTTTGGTAACAACTGTGGCCCGGTGCTGAGCACCGGGCCACTCGTGTTACCGCCGCGTGCTGACCTTGCCGGAAATCAGGCGACGTCGACGCCGCCAAGCTCCATCTCGGTGATCGCTTCCTCGAGGTCCTCCGCGATTCCTGCCGTCAGGGAGCGGATGACCGTCACGGAGTAGCCGGCCTGTACTGCGTCAAGCGACGTTGCCTTGACGCAGAAGTCGGTGGCGATGCCCACCACCACCACGTCCTCGACGTCGTTGCTCTGCAGCCAATCGTCCAGGCCGATCGCGTCCTCAGCCGCGGCATAGCTGGCAGCGTCGCCGGCCCCGGGCAGTGCGCCGGGTTGCCGTTCCCCGGTGGGCACGGCGTCTTCGGGTGCCTGCAGTCCCTCGAAGCCGGAGTAGGCGGCAGCGAACTGCCCCTTCTGGAAATAGGCATCAATGTACTCGGTGTCCAGGTCCGGGTGGAGCTCCGCACCGCGGGTTCCCGCCACGCAGTGCGGCGGCCAACTGTCGATGAAATCCGGGGTTTCGGAAAAGTGGTCCCCGGGATTGATGTGCCAGTCCTGGGTGGCCACCACGTGGTCGAACTCGCTGTGGTGGGCATCCACGTATTCGCTGATCGCGCCGGCCACTGCTGCGCCGCCGGACACGGCGAGCGAGCCGCCCTCGCAGAAATCGTTCTGGACATCAACGATAATCAGGGCGCGGGACATCAGTTCTCCTCATAGATGGTGGGGATGGCTGCTTCACCGCGCT
The DNA here is from genome assembly GCF_002929215.1 of Arthrobacter sp. ZGTC412. Classification (GTDB taxonomy): domain Bacteria; phylum Actinomycetota; class Actinomycetes; order Actinomycetales; family Micrococcaceae; genus Arthrobacter. The sequence continues at coordinate 121,472 of NZ_PJII01000001.1, read as the reverse complement.
GGAGGCGGTTGACCACGGCGGGAAGTTCAGCCATGGATTCGGCGTGGCGACGGCGCGCGCGGTGCACTCCTTCGTTGCCGGTCCAGCCCGGCATCAGTTCGCCGTTTTTCATAAACTGCTGCAGCAGAGGGCGGTCATTGCCGTCGTCCTCTGGCCGGTGGCCCACCCCCACCACCTCGGCAGTGGCAATGCCGCGCTCGTTCAGTTTCCGCAGCGCGTACTTGCGCCCGCCCACACTCGCCTTGTTCTTGGCCGCTTTGGCTACGGAGACGAAGTTCCCGTCGTCGTCCGTCCGGCTCACCAGTTTGTAGACCATGCTGGCGGTCGGCGCGCCGGACCCGGTAACCAGCGAGGTGCCCACGCCGTAGGAATCCACGGGGGCTGACTGCAGGGCGGCGATGGCGAACTCGTCCAGGTCGGAAGTGACCACGATTTTGGTGTTTTCGTTGCCCAGGCTATCCAGGAGCTGGCGGACCCACTGGGCCTGCGCCACGAGGTCGCCGGAATCCAGCCGGACCGCCCCAAGGCGCGGACCCGCAAGGTCCACTGCCGTGCGCACGGCCGCTTCGACGTCGTACGTGTCCACCAGCAGGGACGTGCCATCGCCGAGGGACGCAATCTGGGCCTCGAAGGCATCCCGCTCGGTGTCGTGCAGGAGGGTAAAGGAGTGCGCAGCGGTGCCCACCGTCTTTATTCCGTAGCGGATGCCCGCCTCCAGGTTGGACGTGCTGTCAAAGCCGGCAATGATGGCTGCCCGGGCGGAGGCGGTAGCGGCTTCCTCATGGGTGCGCCGGGAGCCCATCTCGATGCAGGGGCGGCCGCCGGCGGCACTGATCATCCGGGACGCGGCGGAGGCGATGGCGCTGTCGTGGTTGAGCACGGACAGCAGGTACGTCTCGAGCATGCACGCTTCGGCGAAGGAGGCCTCGACGATCAGGATGGGGGAGTTCGGAAAGTACGCTTCCCCTTCCGGATAGCCCCAGATGTCACCCGAGAAACGATAGGACGCCAGGTACTCCAGGGTCTCCTCGTTGACCACCTTGGTGCGGGCCAGGAAGTCCAGTTCGGCCTCCCCGAAGCGGAAATTCGCGATGCCCTCCAGCAGCCGGCCGGTACCCGCCACAATGCCGTAGCGCCGGCCGTCCGGGAGCCGCCGGGCGAAGGCCTCGAAGACGGACCGGCGGTGCGCGGCGCCCGAATGAAGCGACGCCTGCAGCATGGTCAGCTCGTAGTGGTCGGTGTAAAAGGACGTGCGGGGATGGTCCCAGCCGGCAGAGGTGCTCACGAAATTCACTCTAGTCCCCACCGGCTCCCACGTCTCGCTTCGCTTCGCCGCGGGCCCCTCGCCGGCGTGGGCCCACCCACCGGCTCCCACGTCTCGCTTCGCTTCGCCGCGGGCCCCTCGCCGGCGTGGGCCCACCCACCGGCTCCCACGTCTCGCTTCGCTTCGCCGCGGGCCCCTCGCCGGCGTGGGCCCATCCTCCCCATAGAATGGACAGATGACCTTAAGCGTTGCGCTCGGCCCTGATACGCAAGAGGGCACCCGGACCGGCACAGCGGAGTCAACAGACTTCCTTGCCGCGCCGGACATCCCCTGGAACCTGGTGATCTGGAATGACCCCGTTAATCTGATGAGCTACGTCAGCTACGTGTTCCAAAGCTACTTCGGCTACCCCGAAAGCAAGGCGAACAAGCTCATGATGGAGGTCCACAAAAAGGGCCGCTCCATTGTTGCCTCCGGCAGCAAGGAGCAGGTGGAGCGCCACGCCGTGGCAATGCACGGCTTCGGGCTGTGGGCCACGGTGGAGAAGGCCAGCGGCGGGTCAGGCGGCAATGCAGGCAAGTCCGGCGGGCCGGGCCAGGGTAAGGGGAAACGTGGCTAAGGCGTTCAAGTACGGACTTAAAGGCATCACCGGCTTTTTGGAGCCGGCCGAACGGGAACTGCTGCGCAGCCTCATCAACGACGTCATTTCCATGCTCGAGCCGGAGGAGCGTGAGGGTCAGGACCCGCTCGCGGCCCTGATCGGCCTCGACATGGAGGTGGCCGTGCCCACGGACCGGGCGGTGAAGCGGCTCCTGCCCAACGTGATGAAAAACGACGACGGCGCGTCCCTGGAGTTCCGCCAGCTCACCGAGCGCTCGCTGCGGGAAACAAAGATCGGCGCCCTCCGGGCGGCAGCACTTGACCTGGATAAGGACGAGATCGTGCTGACCGCTGACGGTGCCCGGCACTGGTCGATGGCCCTGAACGACGTCCGGCTGGTGCTGGCCGAGCGGCTGGACATTCAGGACGAGGAGGACGCCGAGCACGTCCATCTGATGCAGGACTGGTCCCAGGCCGAGGACGTGGAAAGCTACCTGGCCCTGGTCTACAACTTCGCCACCTGGCTGCAGGAGTCGCTGGTCCAGGCGATGCTGCAGTCCCTGGATACCAGCCGTTGACCGGCCGGGCGTTCCCGTCCCTGGCCTGTGACACATTAGACATGAGTCACAGGCCACAAGATGCTGCCTGACGCTGCAGGGAAGACCTATCCTCGAATAATCATGACAACAGCCTCGAGCATGGACCCGCCAATTGAAGCCGTAGCGGTGTCCGAAGCCGGCGACCTCCCTGCCGCGGCCGTCGAATCACGGCCCATCGGTGTCTTCGACTCCGGTGTAGGCGGCCTGACCGTGGCCCGCTCCATCATTGACCAGCTTCCCAACGAGTCCATCCTTTACGTGGGGGACACGGCGCATGGACCGTACGGCCCCCTGCCCATCGCGGAAGTCCGGGCCAATGCCCTGGGCGTGATGGACGAACTGGTGGACTCCGGCGTCAAGCTGCTCACCATAGCCTGCAACTCGGCGTCGGCCGCTGTGCTGCGCGACGCCCGGGAGCGGTACACGGCCAAGTACGGCATTCCGGTCATCGAGGTCATCCAGCCGGCCGTGCGCCGCGCCGTCGCCGCAACCCGGAGCGGCAAAGTGGGCGTGATCGGCACGTCCGCCACCGTGGGTTCCCGGGCCTACGAGGACACCTTCGCCGCCGCTCCGGACCTGGAGATCACCTCGGTGGCCTGCCCGGAGTTCGTCAGCTACGTGGAAGCCGGAATCACCACCGGCCCGGCCCTGCTGGCCGTCGCAGAGGAATACCTCGCCCCGCTCAAGGCCGCCGGCGTGGACACCGTAGTGCTGGGCTGTACCCACTACCCGCTGCTCACCGGCGTTATCTCCTACGTCATGGGAGCGGACGTGACCCTGGTGTCCAGTGCCGAGGAAACCGCCAAGGACGTCTACCGCGCGCTGGCAACCCACAACCTGCAGCGCACGGGGGAAACCCCTCCGGAACACCACTTTGTGGCAACCGGCGATGCCCACCAGTTCGAGGCACTGGCCCGCAGGTTCCTGGGGCCCGAAGTGCTCTCGGTCCGGCATGTTGACCACGTGGCCGCCCAGTACCCCACCGGCAGCCTGGCCCGCATTACACCCGAGATGATCGCCGCGGCCCAAAGCGGCAGGAGCGGCCCGCGGATCTCCAACTTCGTGGGCAGTTCAGTGATCGGGGGTTCCGGCCAGTGAAGCTCACCATCGTAGGCTGCACGGGGTCCTTCCCCGGCCCGGGTTCCCCGGCGTCGTGCTACCTCCTGACGGCGAACGACGGCGAGCGGACCTGGAAAGTGGTCATGGACCTGGGCAGCGGCGCACTTGGAGCTATCCAGCGGTACACCGACCTCGAGGACATCGACGCGATTTTCCTCACCCACCTGCACCCGGACCACTGCATGGACCTCTGCGGCCTCCACGTGGCCGTACGGTGGAAGCCGGGCGGCTGGGGCCGGGGCCGGATTCCGGTATGGGGACCGGCCGCCACGGCAGACCGCATGGCCACCGCGTACGGCCTGGAGCTGGACCCCGGGATGCACGAGGAATTTGACTTCACCAACTGGGCAGAACGCGAAGCCGTGACTGTGGGTCCTTTCACCGTGACACCCTTCGCCGTGAACCACCCGGTGGAGGAGGCGTACGCCCTGCGGGTGGAAGTTGTGGAGCCGGACAAGGAAGGCAACAACGTCTCCCGGACCCTGACCTACTCCGGTGACACAGACTCCTGCGCCGGGCTGGAGGAGGCGGCCAAGGACTCCGACCTGTTCCTCTGCGAGGCGGCCTTCGAGGAAGGCCGGGACGACGGCATCAAGGATGTCCACCTGACCGGCAAGCGCGCAGGGGAAGCCGCTGCCGCTGCCGGGGCGCGCCGGCTCCTGCTGACCCACATTCCGGTATGGACGTCGCCGACCACCGTCATGGCGGAAGCCCGTCCGGTCTTCGGCGGCGACGTCGCCGTGGCGGTCGCCGGAGTGCACTACACCATCTGAGCGGCCTCAGTCCGGGCTGGTGCTCGTCCGGTACCCGGACTCTCGCTGCGTCCGGCAGTGGATAAGCTAAAGGCATGACTTCTGAAGCAACTGCAGTGCCCATTGTGCGTGCCGATGGCCGCGCCCCGGACCAGCTCCGGCCCATCAGCATCACCCGCGGATGGTCCAACCAGGCCGAAGGATCGGCCCTTATCGAGTTCGGAAACACCCGGGTCCTGTGCACGGCGTCCCTGACGGCCGGAGTGCCGCGCTGGCTCAAGGGGGAGGGCCGCGGCTGGGTCACGGCCGAGTACGCCATGCTCCCGCGGGCCACCAACACCCGGTCCGACCGTGAATCCGTCAAGGGCAAAATCGGCGGCCGCACCCACGAGATCTCCCGGCTCATCGGCCGCTCCCTGCGCTCCATCATCGACACCAAAGCCCTGGGCGAGAACACCATCGTGCTGGATTGCGATGTCCTCCAGGCGGACGGCGGAACCCGGACCGCAGCCATCACCGGCGCCTACGTTGCCCTCGCGGATGCCATCCGGTTCGCGCGCGACAACAAGCTCATCGCCAGGAACGCGCAGCCCCTCATTGACACCATCGCGGCGGTGTCCGTGGGAATCATCGACGGGGTTCCCATGCTGGACCTGCCCTACGTTGAGGATGTCCGGGCGGAGACCGACATGAACGTGGTGGTTACGGGCTCCGGCAAGTTCGTGGAAGTGCAGGGTACCGCCGAAGGGGCGCCCTTTGACCGGGCGGAACTCGACCAGCTCCTGGATCTTGCCCTGCTGGGCACCACCCAGCTCGCAGCCATCCAGCGCGAAACCCTGGCAGACAGCCTGTGAGCGCGGCGCCCGCCGCGCCGCGCCTGGTGCTTGCCACCCACAACAAAGGCAAACTCCGGGAGCTTCGCGAACTGCTGCGAGGGCAGGTGCCGGGGCTCGACGTCGACACGCAGGTGGTGGACGCCGCGGCGGCAGGTGCCCCCGACGTCGTCGAAACCGGTGTTACGTTCGCCGAGAATTCGCTGCTGAAGGCACGCGCTGTCGCTGAAACGACGGGTTTGGTGGCCATTGCCGACGACTCGGGCCTTGCGGTGGACGTGATGGGCGGGGCGCCTGGAATCTTCTCGGCGCGGTGGGCCGGCAGCCACGGGGACGACGAAGCGAACCTGCGGCTGCTGCTCAACCAGCTCTCCGATGTGCCGGACGCCCACCGGGGCGCGGCTTTCGTCTGCGCCGCAGCCTTGGCGGTACCCGGGACGGACACAGCCCCGGGCCGCGAGGTGGTGGAGTACGGGCAGCTCGAGGGTGTCCTCCTGCGCGAACCCCGCGGCGAGGGCGGTTTCGGCTACGACCCCGTGCTGCAGCCGGCAGGGGAGAACCGCAGCTGCGCGGAGCTGTCCGCCGCTGAGAAGAACGCGATCAGCCACCGTGGCAAGGCCTTCCGGGCGCTCCTGCCTGCCGTCGTGGAGGCCCTGCAAAACCGCTAGGGCATACCTCGTTAAAACAGCTGTGCTCCCCGCCGAAACGGGGAGCACAGCTGTTTAAGGTTCCAAAGTCAGGCAGGCGGCACGGACGGCGCCTCGGTGACCTACTCTGAGCGGGTGCCCTGGATGTTGCGGGGGGTCTTGTGCTCGTTCTCGGGAGCATGTTCTTCGATGAACTCGTCCACCGGGTCGGTGCCGTAGGCCTTCGCCTGGCGCTTGGCGGACAGGCCGCGGAGGACCTCGATGCCGATAGGCAGGACCGAGACCAGGACGATGGCGATGAAAATGATGTCAAGGTTGTCGCGGACCCAGGGAATACGGTCGCCCAGCAGGTAACCCAGGAGCGTCACGCCGCCGCCCCAGAGGACGGCGCCAATAACGTTGAAGAGGAAGAACTTTTTTTTGTTCATCTGGGCGACGCCGACGATGACGGGGACGAATGTCCTGATAATCGGAACGAAGCGGGCAAGGATCAGCGCTTTGCCGCCGTGCTTTTCGAAGAAGGCGTGCGCGTTCTCAACATTTTCGCGCTTGAAGAGGCGTGAATTGGGCTTGTTGAAAATGGCCGGGCCGGCTTTGGAACCAATCAGGTATCCGGTCTGGTTGCCGATAATGGCCGCCACAATAATGAGCAGCGCAAAGAGCCAGACATTGAATTTGATGGTGTCGGTGGCCACCAGCAGGCCTGCGGTGAAAAGCATGGAGTCGCCCGGCAGGAAGAAGCCCACCAGCAGCCCGGTTTCCGCGAAAACGATGCCGCATACAAGCAGGACCACCCAGGGTGCCAGGGCAGGATCGGCCAGGAAGACCTGGGGGTTCAGCCAGTCGGGGAGGAAAGATGCCAGCTGTGGCTGCACCGGTCCCGCACCACCCAGCATGGACACGGCGAAGTCGTTCATCACAGGAAAGTTCACCCCTCAAGGGTACTTGACGTACCTCCCGCCCCTGCCGTAACTGGATACTCCCGAAAGGCCGTACTGGTGATATCCGTGACAGGGCCGCACGGCTGACGCGGGAAGATCAGCCGCCGGAGGTATTGTTGGCCCGTGGGTTTGGACTTTACGGCGATCGACTTCGAGACTGCGAACGGATTCCGGGGCTCGCCCTGTGCCGTAGGACTGACGAAAGTCCGGGGCGGACGGATCGTCGAGGAAGCGTCGTGGCTGATGCGCCCGCCAGCCAGTTACGACCATTTTGATTACCACAACGTCCGCATCCACGGCATCACCGCCCGGGACGTGGCGGGAATGCCGCGCTTTGGGGAGCTCTTCCCCGAAATCGGCGCCTTCATCGGCGATGACATCCTTGCCGCCCACAATGCTGCCTTTGACCTCGGAGTCATCCGGTCCGGCCTTGAGGTCTCCGGCCTCGCGGGCCCGGGATACGACTACGTCTGCACCGTGATGCTGTCCCGGCGGTGCTACTCACTGGTGTCCAACTCCCTGCCGTTCGCCGCCGAGGAAGCCGGCGTGCCCCTGGTTAATCACCACGACGCCGCCGAGGACGCGCGGGCGTGCGCAGGCATCCTCGTCGACATCGCCGGCCGCAACGGAGCCAACAGCATCGCCGAGCTCTACCTTTCCCTGGGGCTCGTGATGCCGCGCCAGGAGGCCTTCGACCCGGCCCGTGACGGGTTGTCGAAGCCGAGCCTGGCCGCGGTCTCCAGTGCAGCCGGCAGCGGAGCGGCGCTCGTCCGGCCGTTCCAGTCGGGCTGGCCTGAGGAGGGGGCCAACCCGGACCCCAACCCCGATGCCCACCCCGGCCATCCGCTCTACGGCCAGACGGTTGTTTTCACCGGACAGCTTTCCATGGGCCGGCCGGAAGCGAAGGTGCGCTCGGCAGAGCTTGGTGCCCGGCCCGAAAGCCGCGTCACAGGACGGACCACGGTCCTGGTGGTGGGGGACGGCTTTGTGGCTTCGGACCTCCGCTCCGGCAGGCTCACGGGCAAAGCCCGGCGCGTACTGGAGCTCCACGGGCGCGGTCAGGCCATCGAGGTCCTCTCCGAGGGGGAGTTCCTGCAGATGGTGGGCAGCTTCGCTGCCGCAGGCGTCAGCGCCTGAGGTCCAGGCCGTCCAGGTTCATGGGGCGCAACAAAGCTTCCACCCGGCGTCGGCCGCCCCTAGCCTTGGCTCATGCGCTCCCTGTTTGCCTTCCCCAATCCTGTCAACGAGTATGCCGCGCGCGTGACGGCCGGCCTTGTTGTGCTGCTGGCACTGGTGACCGCAGCCGCCGGGTCGGGATGGGGACTGCTGGCCATCGCCGTCGGATTCTGGCTGCGGCTGCTCTTCGGCCCCCGCATCTCGCCGCTGGCACTGCTCTCTGTCAAGGTCATCACGCCCCGGCTGGGCCGGGTCAAGCTGGTTCCGGGGCCACCCAAACGCTTCGCCCAAGGCATGGGAGCTGTCGTTTCCACCGTGGCGCTCCTCCTGTTCGCCGCCGGCGCCGCACCTGCGGCCTGGACGGTGCTGGGGATCCTTATCGTCGCGGCGTCGCTTGAGGCGTTCGCCGGATTTTGCCTTGGCTGCGTGATCTTCGGGTTCCTGCAGCGGCGCGGCCTGATTCCGGAAGACGTCTGCGAAGCCTGCAACAACGTCAGCCTTCGCCGGTTGTGACCTTCACCAGCTGGTTTGCCATGCCGCGGATGACGTCCGGCGCCTCCAGGGCATCCAGCCAGTCGCGGGGCAGGCAATCCTCGCCGTAAAAGGCGCCAAGGATGTTTCCGGCAATTGAACCGGTTGAATCGCTGTCGCCGCTGTGGTTGACGGCCAGGGCTACCGCGCTGCGGAAGTGCTGCGCCTGGTCCGCGGTTGCGCCGGGTGCCGCCCCGCCGTCGTCAGGGAGGGTGGCCAGGACGGCGTAAAGTGCAACGGCGAATGCTTCCTCAGCCACCCAGCCCTCGCCGAGTGCCTGGACCATTTCCTCCGGCGTCACGATTCCCTTGCCGGCCAGCCGGAGTGCGCCCTCCAGCCGGTCAGGCAGCTCGGGGGCCACACCTTCAAATCCGGCGGCGTGCGCAACTGCTGCCGCCGCAGCTTCCCGCAGCCCGTCACCGGCCACGAGGCGGTGGATGAGAAGGCTGAACGTTCCGGCGCTCTGGCGCGCTGACGGGTGGCCGTGCGTCAGGGAGGCGGCATCGGAACTCAACTTATAGACGGCGTCGGGCGTTATGTGCGGGATCAGTCCGAACGGGGCGGACCGCATCACTGTCCCGCAACCCTTGGACTCGCGGTTGACGGGCCTGATGGAGGTGCCCATTTCACCCGTTGCGAGGCCGGAGATGCAGGCCTTGCCGGGGTGCCGCCGCTGATGCAGCACCCGCTGTTCGTCGATCCAGCGGGACGGGGCCACGGGAGCCGATGCCGGGGCCGCTTCCCCCTGCGTTGTGAGCCAGCGCAGGTAGGCGAGCCACAGGCAGGCGTTAACGTCCGCGCCCACCCCGGAGTTCGCCCATTCCAGCGCCTCCACCAGGCCGTCCACGGTGTAGAGCGTCATTTGGGTGTCGTCGGAGAAGTGGCTGCTTCCCGCGAGGGCTTCGAAGCCCGTCAGCCCGGAGGTGCCAAAGCGGCCCCGAATCTGGTCAATCGAGTCGAACTCCACTGCGTAGCCCAAGGAGTCGCCCAGTGCACCGCCCAGGAGACAGCCATGGATGCGGGACTTGAGGGAGGGCGTGGACGTGTCCGGCTCGATGCTCATGCAGTAAATTTACCGTGGTGCGCCGTGGCTGCCCGACGCGTGCCGACGCCGGCCGGCACCGCGCCGGCCGCTCCCTGCCCAGCGAACGCACAGCCGTCGCTGGAATAATGCCGGGGTTGCCCGAAGGCAAACCCCGTCCGCCTACCTGAAGGTCGCCACCATGAGTACGCCTGTCCCGGCCCGTCACGACGCACTGCAGCCGTCCCGATCTGAAGCTGCCCGGCCAGGGCTTCTGCCACGGTTGACCGCCGAGGCGTTCGGCAGCTTCTTCCTGGTCCTCGCGGGACTCGGCGTACCGCTGTTCAGCCTTCCGCAATCCAGCCCCTTGCCTGCCGCCCTTGCCGCAGGCCTTGCCGTTACTGCCGCCATGCTGGCCTTTGGGCACATTTCGGGCGGTCACTTCAACCCTGCCATCACGGCCGGCCACCTCCTCGCCGGCCAAATCCGTGCCGGCGCAGCCGCAGCATATGCCGGCGCGCAGCTGGCCGGAGGAATGGTGGCGACACTGGCCCTTTACGGGATCCTGCGCACGCTGCCCGGCATCGCGGACACCCGGACAGCCTTTGATACCGTCACGGCCGGCTTCGGTGAGCACTCCATCATCCAGGCGCCGCTGGCGGCAGTGCTGCTTCTGGAAATGATCGGAGCCGCAATCATCGTGGCCGTTTTCCTCGGGACGGCCGGCCGGGACAACAGCGGCAGATCGGCGGCACCGGTCGCTGTAGGCCTGTCCTTCGCCGTCCTCCTGCAGCTGGGCCTGTCCGTTGGAAACCTGCCGTTCAATCCCGCCCGGGCCGTTGCCTCGGCCGTGTTCAGCTCGGGCTGGGCTGTAGAACAGGTCTGGGTGTTTGTTGCAGCTCCGCTCGTGGGCGCTGCCGTGGCCGGGCTGGCGTTTAGGAGTTTCGGCAGTGCTCACACGTCCGGTCCCGCCGGGCAATCTCCGCTGGCCGCAGGGGGAGTGGACAACACAGCCGGTGGGCTTGAGGCCGACAGGCTCGAAACCGACGGCTTTGAGGCGGTTGACGCGCGCCAGGCCGGCAGCGGGAACGAGGCGGGGAAAGCGGCCGGGACGGACGCAACCACCGGGAAGGACACAAGCAGCGAGGCCAGCGAAGCCCAGAAGTTCTTTGACGGCAAGCAGGGCTGATTGTGGCACCTGCGGCGGTTGCCGGAACTGTCAGTGGCAGCCGATAGCTTAGGAACATGAGGTTACTTCACACATCGGACTGGCATTTGGGCCGGTCCTTCCACGGCGTCGGCATGCTGGATGCGCAGCGGGCGTTTGTCGACCAACTGGTGGACACCGTCAACCGGCATGCCGTGGACGTTGTGTTGATCGCCGGGGACGTCTACGACCGCGCCCTCCCGGGCGTGGATGTGGTCCACCTGCTGGACGACGCTCTGGTCAGGCTGACCTCGGCGGGGGCCCAGGTGGTTCTCACCAGCGGCAACCATGACTCCGCCATCAGGCTGGGGTTCGCCTCCCGTTTGCTGGAGCGCGGCGGAGTGCACCTGCGGACCAGGCTGGAGAGCCTGGACCAGCCACTGCTGCTGCCTGCAGGTGCAGCTGCCGAAGAGGGAGCGTCTGCTGGCGAAGCCCTGGTGGCCATCTACGGAATACCCTGGCTCGAACCTCGGCTTGTGGCCGAACAATTGGGTGTCGAGACTGCCAGCCACTTCGAGGTCACCCGCGCGGCAGCAGAACTGATCCGGCAGGACATCAAACGCCGCTCAGCGTCGGCAACAGTGCACTCGGTGGTTCTCGCCCATACGTTTGCCAGCGGGGGAATAAGCTCTGACAGCGAACGTGACCTCAGCATCGGCGGGGTAGGTGCGGTCCCGCTCGACCTCTTTGACGGCTTCAGCTACACCGCCCTGGGCCACCTGCATGGGCGGCAGTCCCTCTCGCCCCAGGTCCGGTACTCAGGCTCCCCGCTTGCATACTCCTTTTCCGAGGCCTCCCACCGCAAGGGCGCCTGGCTGATAGACATTGATGCCAACGGGGTCACCGGTGTCGAGGAACTCCTGTGGGATGCCCCGCGTACCCTGGCCGTGCTGCGCGGTCCTCTGGCCGATCTGCTCGAGTCGCCCGAACACACATGGGCTGAAACCGCCTACTGCCAGGTGACCCTGACAGACGCCCAGCGTCCTGCCCGGGCCATGGACCGCCTTCGCGCGCGCTTCCCTGACACCCTGGTGCTCGGGTTTGACCCCGAGGGTGGACCGGCCACCGCCGCCTCGACGTACAGCAGCAGGCTTGCCGAAGCACCTGATGACCTTGCCGTATGCTGCGGTTTCCTGGAGCACGTGCGCGGCCGCATCCCGGACGATGCAGAGAAGGCCGCGCTCGCCGGCGCGCTGGAGAACGTCCGCCTCCACGAGGTTTCCCGATGAGGATCCACCACCTCCGCATCTCCGCATTCGGCCCCTTTGCCGGCACCGAGGACATCGATTTCGACCGGCTCAGCGCGCATGGCCTTTTCCTGCTCAATGGCCCCACCGGCGCGGGAAAAACGAGTGTGCTGGACGCCATCTGCTTCGCCTTGTACGGCTCGGTTCCCGGAGCACGCCAGGATGGCAAACGCCTGCGCAGCGACCACGCCGGGCCGGGCCAGGAACCCGCTGTCAGCTGTGAATTTTCCGCCCAGGGCCGCCGCTTCGAGGTCACACGTTCGCCTGCCTGGGAAAAGCCCAGCGCCAGGGGAAGGAACGGGTTCACCACCCAGCAGGCCAAGACTCTCCTGCGGGAACGCGTGGACGGGGCATGGGTTGAAAAGTCGGCCCGCAATGATGAGGCCGGCGCGGAAATACTCGCCCTGCTCGGAATGGACCGTGAGCAATTTACCCGGGTGGTGATGCTGCCGCAGGGTGATTTTGCAGCCTTCCTGCGGTCGAAGGCCACCGACCGGCTTGAGCTTTTGCAGAAACTTTTTGGCACGCAACGGTTCGAAGCAGTTGAACAGGAGCTGTCCCGCCAGGCGCAGGAAGCGAAAGAAGAAGTGTCGGTCCTTGCCGGCCAGCTTGAGCTTTTGGCGGCCCGGGCTGAGTCGGAATCCGCAACCCTGCAGCTTGACGAGGCCGGCGGCCCGTCCCTGGACAACACTGCTGCACGGCTCGATTGGCTGAAGGATGCTGCCGGCGAACGCCTGCGCGAATTGGCGGACCAGGCGAAGACCGCGGAAGCGGCAAGCCGGGAACGTGCCAACCGCGTCGAAGCGGAGACCGCACGCCGGGACCGGCACCGCAGGCTGGAGGAAGCCACCATGAGGCAGGCCGCCGCGCAGGAAGCCCTGCCGCGGCTGGAAGGTGTCACCCTCCGGCTTGGCCGGCACCGCCAGGCAGAGGTACTCGCCGGACAACTGCGGAGTGTCGATGCCGGAGCGGTTAAAGTCCGGCGCGCAGCTGCCGCGATGGAATCGGCTTTCACCTTGCTTCGCCTCGCTGCCGATGAAGACCCCGAACTGGCCCAGCTGGACCTCGGCTTCCCGGCAGACGACGCGCTGGACCTGGCCGGGCCCGCGGCAGTTCCCGGTGCAGCGGACGAGCTGAACCGGATTCGGTCGCTGCTGGCCGTGGTGGAAGCGAGGCTTCCTGACGAAGACCGTTTCAAGGCGCTCCGGGCAAAGCACAAGCAGCTGCTGACCAAACAGGAGGACCTCACAGGGGCCGGTGCCGCGCTGGCCAGCCGTGTGGAGAGCCTCCTCAATGAACGGTCGCGCCTCACCGACGGCCTGGGGCGGTTGGAGGTGCGTGCTGGAGCGGCCGCCCTGCGCGGGAAGGAAGCAACGGCGGCGGAGGAGCTGCTGGACGTGGTCCGGCGGTACGCTGCGGCAGTGTCGGCCCGTGATGCCGTGAAACTGGAACACGACGTGGCCCGGGAGAACCAGCTGGAGACCAAACGGCACTGGCTTGACGTGAGGGAGCAGCGGCTGGCTAACGCCGCCGCCGAACTCGCGGCCAAGCTGGTGCACGGGGAACAGTGCCCGGTGTGCGGAAGCTCCGACCACCCCCTGCCGGCGGCGGGGGATGGGGGCGGCCCGGGACTTGCCCAGGACGAGGAAGCAGCCCACCAGCTGTATGAAGCCGCTGACGCCGGGTCCTTGGCGGCGGGCAACAAGCTGGCCGAGGCAAACCAGCTGGTAGCCGTCCTCGCCGGCCAAGGCGGGGAAACTGCCAAGGAGGAGGCCGTCAGCGCGGCCGAAGAAGCCCGCCGGGCTGCCGCCGACGCCGAACAGGCAGTTGGCGAGCTCTCGGCAGCCCGGTCCAGGCTTGAAGCGCTCGAAGTGGGCATCGCAGCTGCACAGGCTTCACGTGCCGGCACCGAGGCCGACCTGGCCCAGGTGCTGTCCTCCATTGCGGACGTGGCCGAACAGGCGTCCTCGCTCGACCAGGCATTGGCAGGACTGAGGGCCGGTCACCGTAGCCTTGCCCACCGGTTGCGTGCCCTGGAAAACGCGGCTGCAATGCTGGGTAAAGCCGTTGACGCCCAGGCTGAGCTCGGCTCTGCCAAAGTCCAGGCTGCCGAAGCCTTGGAACAGCTGGAGCAGGCGTTGCCGGAAGCCGGGTTCGCCACCGCTGACGAGGCGCGCGAACACTTGCTGGCCGGCAGTGAAGCTGCTGCCCTGGAAGCCGAAATGCGTTCTGCGCAGGACGAGGCGGCAAGGGTGGCGGAGCTGTTCGCTTCGGAGGACATCGTGCTCGCCATTGAGGAAGCGGCTGCCGGACTTGCACCGGATGAGCAGCAGCTCGCCGTCCTGCAGGCTGAGGCTGCAGCCTTCCTGAGGGAAGCGCGTGATGCGGACCTGGCAGCAGGCATGGCCAAGCGCTGCCTCGAGTCGCTGGCCACCATCCGTGTCAGCTATGAGGAGCTGGCCGGGTCCGCCCGGGGGCCCGCAGACCGGGCCCGCATGCTTACCGGCCTGGCGGACGCAGCGGCCGGCCGGGGAGACAACACCTACCGGATGAGCCTGAACAGCTACGTGCTGGCAGCGCGGCTGGAGCAGGTTGCCCTCGCCGCGTCTGAACGCCTGGTGGCCATGAGTGACGGCCGGTACCTCCTGCAGCACACTGACGCGAAGGCTGCGCGCGGTGCAAAGTCCGGGCTGGGCCTGGAAGTGGTGGATCAATGGACCGGGCACCGCCGGGACACGTCCACCCTGTCCGGCGGCGAATCCTTTATGGCCTCACTCTCCCTGGCACTCGGGCTGGCAGACGTAGTCCAGCAGGAGTCCGGCGGAGTGGAAATCGAGACGCTTTTCGTGGATGAGGGATTCGGCAGCCTCGATGAGCAATCCCTGGAACAGGTGATGGACGCCCTGGAGGGCCTGCGGGACGGCGGCAGGGTAGTAGGCCTCGTCAGCCATGTGGGGGAGATGAAGCAAAGGATCGGCACGCAGTTGCAGGTACTGAAGACCAGGAATGGATCCACGCTGCGGATCGCCGAAGCCCTGGACGTCCCGGTCTGAGGGGGCACGGAAGGGCCGATATACTAGGAGAGTTACCGGGTTTCGCGCATCGGGAGGAGGGACGATGCGCATGACTGAACGAGCCCGGAATTGAAATCATCCACATCCCTTTCACCTGGCCAGCCCCCTGCTTCGGGGCACGCCGTCCTTCCCGCCACACCGGAACCTGCCACGCAGGCTCCCGCGCAGCCGGCTTCCGGCGGCCGCTTCGCCAGGCTTCCCCATCTCGCCGGCCGAGGCTTCATTCCCCTGGGCCTTTTTGCCCGGCTTCCCTTGGCCATGCTCACCGTGGGCACCCTGACCCTGGTCACCTCCAACAGCGGTTCCTATGCGCTGGGCGGCACCGCGGCAGGTGCCGTGGGCCTTGGCTCCGCCCTCGGCGCTCCGGTCCTGGGAGCCCTGGCAGACAGGCGGGGCCAACGCCCCATGCTGCTGTGGGCTGCCGTCCTTAATACCGTGGCCGTGGTGGCGTTGATCCTTGCGGCCTCTGCCATGGGAACGTCCGGAAGTTTTCCCGCTGCCGTGTTGGCCGCCGCGTTCCTCTCGGGGGCCAGCTGCCCGCAGGTCGGTCCGCTGGCCCGCGTCCGGTGGATGGCGCTGACGTCGCGGGGCAAAGCGCCGGATAACAGACGGGACCTGGACACGGCGCTCTCGTACGAAAGCACGGCCGACGAAGTGACTTTTGTGCTGGGACCTGCGCTCGTGGGAATCCTTGCCAGCCTCCTGGCACCCTGGCTTCCGCTCGCATTGGCGGCAGCCATGACCATCACACTGGTGCCCGCCTTTGCCGCACACCGCACCCACCTCGCGGTGCCGGCGGCCCGCCACGCGGTTCCGGCAGCAGAACGCCTCTCCCGGGCCAAGATGCCTGCCGCCGTTGCCCTGCCAGTGGTTGCCATGGTGTGCATGGGTACGTTCTTCGGCTCGACGCAGGCGGCATTGAGCTCATTCTCCGCCAGCTACGCCACCTCCGAAATCGCCGGATTGCTGTATGCAGTGATGGGGCTCAGCTCCGCTGCTGCGGCCCTTTCAGTTGCCTACTGGCCGCAGCGTTTCAACCTTTCCTGGCGCTGGGTGGTGTCGGCTGCGCTGATGGCCGGACTGGCCGTTCTCCTGCTGGTGCCATCGTCCCTGGGTGCGATGGTGGCAGTGCTGCTGATCCTGGGTGTCCCCGTAGGCCCGGTGATGGTTACCGTCTTCGCTGTCGGCGGGGTGCTGGCCCCGGAGGGGCGGCTGGGCACGGTTATGACCGCCCTCGCCAGCGGCATCGTGGCCGGCACCGCGATTGGCTCATCCCTTGGCGGCCGGCTGGCGCAGGACCACGGCTACGCGGCGGCCTTCCTCGTTCCCGCCTGCGCGGCAGCCGCGCTGGCCCTCCTCGGCGCCACAGCCGCCGTCGTACTTCAACGCCGCAGCGCCCGCCGCTGACGGGGCTCAGGCAACTGACGCACGCCTAGGCCAGCTGCCGTTCAATCCTGGTAGCGCTCTCGGCGAGCGCCGCGCCCACCACTGAAGGGTCGTGGGCAGAGCGGATGTAGACGACGGCGAGTGCTGCCGGGCGGCCGCCCGGCACACGGACGGGTGCGGCCAGGGAGGAGACTCCGGCAATGACCTCGTCATGGCTGGCAGAATACCCGGCGCGCCTGGCAACGGCTGCTTCGGGCCGGTAGGGAACGCCTGTCTCCAGCCGGTCCCATTCAGTTTCAGTGAGCGCAGACTGGATGGCTATGCCGGGCGCACCGGCATTGATGGGGTGCCTGGTGCCGGGATGCTGGGCCACCGTCGCGCCCGAATGCCGCGGTTCCACTGTGACCAGGGTGATGCAGTCGTGGTGATCCCATAAAGCTACGAACGCTGTCATGTCCAGTGTGTTGGCCAGGTGGGTCAGTTCGGGAAGGGCGGCACTCTGGAGGTCCCGCGAAACGCTCCGGGCCAGCACGGCGAGGCCGGGCCCGGGCTGGACCCGGCCGCCGTCGTCACGGACCAGGAGCGAATGGTCCTCGAGGGTGCGCAGGATGCGGTAAGCCACGGAACGGTGCACACCCATGGCGTCGGCGAGCTCGGCGATAGTCATGGGGCCCGGCGCGGCGGCCAGGATCTCAAGGGCGCGGATGCCGCGGGAAAGAGTCTGGGAGGGCGAAGCCTGTGCCGGCGCTGCTCCGGCCGGGGCTGCGGCGGTGGGGCTCATGCTGTCCATCCTAGGTTGCTCTTTTGGTGGTGCCGCCGCTCACATACCGGGTTTCGGCTGCGCGTTGCGTCCGCAATACGAAACGGCGGTTCAAATATAGAACTTGTGGGCATGGCAGTCCACTTGCCACCAATTGCCGGCCGGCAAAACGCGGTGAAGCGGGATTTAGCCAAGGCGTGTCCCGCCTCACACTTTCGTAGTACCCTTCTTACTAACTGACCGTTCTGTCGGTAATCCTGAAGGCGTCCCTGCAGCGTAGCTGCCGAAAAACAATGGAGTTTCAATGACCACACCTTCCAAGGTGGATACGCTTGCTGGTCCCAGCACCCGGCGTGAGGAGCGTAAAGTCCTCGCCGGCACCCTGGTCGGCACCACCATCGAATGGTACGACTTCTTCATCTTCGCCCAGTTGACCGCAACGCTGCTATCACCCCTGTTCCTGGCGCCGTTGAACGAGTCCAACCCTGGCCTGGCGCAAATCCTCTCCTTTGCACTGATCGGCATCAGCTTCCTTTTCCGCCCGCTGGGCGCAGTGGTGGCCGGCCACCTGGGCGACCGCCTGGGCCGCAAGGCAATGCTTGTCTTCACATTGGTGATGATGGGCGCAGCCACCGCACTCATTGGCATGCTGCCCACCTACGCGCAGATCGGTGCCTGGGCGCCCATCCTCCTGATCACCCTGCGCATCATCCAGGGCTTCTCGGCGGGAGGCGAGTGGGGCGGTGCAGCACTGATGGCAGTAGAACATGCGCCGCTGAACAAGCGCGGCCTGTTTGGCGCCTATCCCCAGATCGGTGTGCCGATCGGCATGATCCTGGCAACCGGCCTCCTCTTCTTCCTGAACACCGGCATGTCCAGGGAGGACTTTGCCGCGTGGGGCTGGCGGGTTCCGTTCCTGCTTTCCATCGTCCTTATCGTGGTGGGCTACCTGATCCGCCGCGCTGTTGCGGAAAGCCCGGTTTTCCAGGAAATGGCCGCGCGGAAGCAGGAAAGCAAGGCGCCGCTGGGAGTGCTGGTCCGCAGCCACAAGAGGCCGGTCCTGTACTCCACCCTGATCTTCATCGGCAATAACGCTGCCGGCTACCTGCTGATCGCCTTTTTCATCGCCTACGCCACCAGGACGCTGCAGATGCCGACACCCCAGGTCCTGCTGGCCACCACCCTGGCGTCCTTCGGCTGGCTGATCTTCACCCTGGCGGGCGGCTGGCTCTCCGACCGCATCGGCCGGGTCAAGACATTCCTCATCGGTTACGCCATCATCTTCGCCTGGATGCTTCCCATGTTCGCCCTGATCGACACCAGGAACATCTGGCTCTACGGCGTGGCGCTGTTTGTCCTCACCATCGGCCTCGGCCTGTCCTACGGGCCCATGTCTGCCATGTACGCCGAGATGTTCCCGGCCAACGTCAGGTACTCCGGCATCTCCATCGGGTACGCGTTCGGCGCCATCCTGGGCGGAGCCTTCGCCGCAACCATCGCCGAAACACTGCTGCAGACCACCAAGTGGGCCGGATCCATCGGTATCTACATCATGGTCCTCTGCGTCATCTCGGCCATCGGCGTGCTGCTGGCCAAGGAGACCAAGGGCCGCCCGCTGGGCGTCAGCCACCACTGACCCCACCGGAACTCGCACGGGCCCGGACCGCACTGGTCCGGGCCCGCTGCCGTATCAGCGGTACGGACCAGAAAATGCTGTTATTGCTTCAGGAAACTGATGGCGTCATCGTCCGTGAGCTGTTCGAAGTGACGGTAGAAGCTGCCCACGGCCCGGAACTTGCCCGGCAGATGCAGGCACAGAACGGCGTCGCACACCCGCTCCACGGAGGCTTCCGCTTCGATGGAACCGACAGGGGCGGCGGCCACTACAATTTTCGCTCCACCCTCGCGGACGGCTTCCACGGCGGCGCGCATGGTGGCGCCGGTGGCGAGGCCGTCGTCAACCAGCAGGACTGTCTTGCCGGCGAGGTCGTGGTCTATCCCCGGATATACGTGCACGCGGCGGAGCAGTTCGGCGCGCTCGCGGTGCTCCACCTCATCCAGCAGCTCCTGGCGTACTCCGTGCTCCAGGACCCGGTCCATCAGCGGCTTGTTGAGCAGGCGGACCGTTCGGCCGCGGGTCCATGCCAGGGCGCCGTAGGCAGTTTCCTGGTGCCCCGGAATGCCGAGCTTTCGTACCAGGACAGCTCCCAGCGGGAGATAAAGGGCCTTGGCGGCCGAAGCCGCTACCGGGATGCCGCCCCGGGCCAGGCCAAGGACTACGGTGCCGGGCCGCTCACGGAACTGCGCGAGTACCGCGGCCAGCCTCTCGCCGGCCTCAGTGCGGTCTTCAAAGCGCGTCAGCATATTTCCCTCCCGGCTTCCAGCCCTCACTTCAGCCTACCGCCGGGAAAGGGGCGGCAGGAGACAGCCGGCAGGCGGACCGGAATTTGTTAGACCGAGAGGAAAGTGATGGCTGCCTGTTTGAAGGCCCGGCTGGTGATGGCGTTGGTGTGGTTCCGGCCCGGCAGCATCACCTGTTCAACCATCCCCCCGGCCTTGCCCGCCAGGTCAGCCAGCTGCGGCAGGCTGGCGGCGCGTTCGTCCTTGTCGCCGGCCACCAGGAGCATCGGCACATGAGGCACGGCCTCTGCCGGGTCGTAAGGCTCGGCTTTGATGGCTTCGACCAGGGAGAGCAGCGCAAAGATGTTGTTGCTGGGCAGCAGCAGCGCCATTTTCAGCAGCCGGGCGGTGGATTCGTCAGCGATCGGGGTCCCGTCAGCGAGGTAATCCTGGGCAGCGACGAGGTCGAAGGCCGCGAGCGGGTCCGCGACGTTTGGCCCGCCCAGCACCAGCCGGTGCACAATCTCCGGCTGCGTGGCTCCAAACTCCCAGGCGAGCCGGGAACCAAGGGAGTAACCCACTATGTCCAGCCCGCTGGAGGCGTCACCGTCCTGCACGGGCCGCACGCCGGCGTCGAACGCTACCTGGAGCAGGTCCGCCCGGATCCTGCTGGGGGAGTAGGAATCCCGGTCCTCAGGCGCCCCGCTGCGGCCGTGTCCTGGCAGGTCCACGGTGATGACGCGGCGGCCGGCGTCGAGCAGCGCCGCCACCCAGCCGGTGTCCTCCCAGTTGAGCTTGCTGGAGGAAGAGAAGCCATGCAGCAACAGGACGGGCCGGAGCCCGGCATCCACGGCGGGATCATGCACCCCCACGTACAACTGGGGATCTGTGCCCTCTACTGTGTGCGAATGCTGCTCGCCGGTGTGCCTGCCGCTCATGGTGTCAGTCCTCATCAACTACGGCGCCCGGGCGGACCCGGCGCTTCGGAACCTCGTACTCCGGGACTACTCTACCTGCCTGCAGGCGCAGGAATCCCAAGGGTGTACGGGCCGGCCATCACCTCCGACCGGGTAGCACTAAGTGTCGTTCTGAACCGTAGAAACGAACTTAACGCGACCTAGTTGGGCCGGGACCTCGTGGTGAACCGGGCGGCCACAGCGCAGGCTACAGCGATCCCCGCAATCAGGGCGATAGTGCTGAAGAGCTGGATGCGGCTGCTCTCGGCGCTGAAGCCCACCGCGAAGATCAGGCCCAGCAGGACGAGCCCCAGGATGGTAAGGGCCGGGAAGCCCTTCATCCGCAGGGGCAGCGGCGTGCCCTCGCGGTCTGCCCGGCGCCGCAGGATCAGCTGCGAGACCAGCGCGCTGCCCCACACCACCAGGCAGGTGGATCCCACCAGCTGGAACAGTGCCGGAAGGATCCGCTCCGGGAACAGCAGTTCCAGGACCGTGGCGACGAAACCGAATGCCACTGACACCCCGACAGCCAGCATGGGCACGCTGGCGCGACTCAGCCGCGTGAGGAACCGCGGTGCTTCGGCCCGCTCAGCAAGGGAATAGACCATCCGTGAGGCCCCGTAGAGGTTGGCGTTCAACGCGGAAAGGAGCGCGACGACGGCCACCAGGGTAATCGCCGTTGCGGCACCCGGGATCCGGGCCGCGTCCAGAACACCGGCAAACGGTGATGCCAGGCTCTCCGACGTTGCCGGCAGGACCGTGGCGATCACAAAAACGGAGCCGATGTAGAAAACCAGGATGCGCCAGACGACAGTCCTGATGGCCTTGCCCACGCTGTGTTCAGGGTCTTCGGTCTCTGCCGCCGCCACGGACACGATCTCGGTGCCGCCGAAGGCGAAGATCACCACAAAGAGGGCGGAGGCGATACCGGCAAGTCCGGCGGGGGCAAAGTCTGCCGTCAGGTTAGCCAGGCCGGGGGACGCCACATCGGGCAGCAGCCCCAGCAGCAGGGCGGCGCCCACCGCCAGGAACAGGACGATCGCGGCAACCTTGAGGATGGCGAACCAGAACTCGAACTCACCGAAGTTCCGGACGCCTGTGAGGTTGATGGCGGTGAAGACGACCATAAAGATCAGTGCCAGCGCCCACACCGGAATCACCGGCCACACCGTGAACAGAAGCCCGGCAGCTCCCAGCGCCTCGGCAGCGATCACCACTACCAGCTGCAGCCACCAGAGCCAGCCGATGGTGGCGCCGGCTGTCTTTCCAAGGGCCCGCTCGGCATACACGGAGAAAGCGCCGCTGTTCGGGTTCGCGGCAGCCATTTCGCCCAGCGCCCACATCACCAGGATGATCAGCGTGCCTGCCACCAGGTAGGAGATGAGCACGGCCGGGCCGGCCGCCTGCACACCGGCACCGGATCCCAGGAACAGCCCGGCGCCTATGGCGCTGCCCAGGCCCATCATGGTGAGCTGGCGGGGTTTCATGGTGTGGCCAAGATGGCCTTGTGCGTGCACTTCGGTGGACTTCATCGTCATTTTGCTGCTGAACCTTCTTGGGGTGTGGTGGGTGGCTCCTCGTGGGACCTATCGAATTTACCGCCTCCCGTCCTGCAGCGCGTAGTCGGCACCACAACCCCGCAAGGGCAGAACATCCGGAGACCGCTGAAACATTTGGCGAAAGAGTGGCGGCAGGCCGTAGAATTAGTTCTGGTCAAGATGACCATAACTAGCGGGGCGCGTCAGGTGTCCTCCAACCTGGAAGGCGGTGGCACGTGTACTCAAGCTCAGCCAACGTCTCCGAGCGCCAGGCGGCGCCGCCGTCGCTGGCTATCT
Organism: Arthrobacter sp. ZGTC412; assembly: GCF_002929215.1. GTDB lineage: Bacteria > Actinomycetota > Actinomycetes > Actinomycetales > Micrococcaceae > Arthrobacter. The sequence continues at coordinate 99,184 of NZ_PJII01000001.1, read as the reverse complement.
CCACCGTCATCTTTGCGCTGCGCCCCAGCGAAAGTTCGGGCCGGCCCACGCTGTGGCTGCCCCTGGTCCGCCGGATCCGGGAGCCGTACAAGGGCTTGTGGGCGCTGCCGGGCGGCCCCCTAAGCCACTCCGAGTCCCTGCAGGACGCGGCATCGCGGAACCTGGTGGAGACCACGGGCCTCGCGCCCCGCTACCTGGAGCAGCTTTATGCCTTTGGTGGGCTGCACCGCTCACCCACCCAGCGGGTGGTCTCGATCGTCTACTGGGCCCTGGTCCAACCCACGGAAGCCGCGCTCGCGGACGAGTCGGAAAACGTCCGGTGGTTCCGGGCGGACCGGCTGGGGGAACTCGCCTTCGACCACAACGCAATTGTGGACTACGCACTCTGGCGGCTGCGCAACAAGCTGGCCTATGGCTCCGTGGCGTACCACCTGCTGGGGGAGTACTTCACCCTGGCCCAGGTCCGGGAAGTCTACGAGGCAGTACTGGACAGGCAACTGGACCCCGCAAACTTCCGGCGGCAGCTCAAATCCACCCCTGACATCGAGGAAACCGGCGAGTACCTCCAAGGCGGCAAACACCGCCCGCCCCGCCTCTACCGCTTTACCGGCCGGCCCGGCCTGGACCCAGACAACAGGAGCACACCATGAGCAGTGTCAACACAGCAATCCAGCTGATCACACGCGAACAGGCCGAAAAAGGCGCGGCCGAAAAGGGCGGCACGTGCAGCCCCGCGCTGGCCAAGGGGCCGTGGGACTACGACCTTGCAGAGGCGCTCGCCGGTATCCCCGCGTACGGCCCCGGCGCCTCCAGCGCAGACGTTGCACCGCCGGCAACCCCGCGCCAGGGGCAGTTGCCGGAGGAGTACAAGCTCGCCAGCGATGCGGAGCTGGGCGAGAGGATCCTGGCTGCCAAGGCTGCACTGGGGGACAAAGCCGTCATTCTGGGGCACTTCTACCAGCGCGATGAAGTGATCCAGTACGCCGACTTCGTGGGTGATTCCTTCCAGCTGGCCAACGCGGCCCTCACCCGGCCGGACGCAGAGGCCATCGTCTTTTGCGGTGTCCACTTCATGGCCGAAACCGCTGACATCCTTTCCGCGCCGGAACAGGCTGTCATCCTGCCCAACCTGGCCGCAGGCTGCTCCATGGCGGACATGGCTGATGCGGACTCCGTGGCCGAGTGCTGGGAGCAGCTCGAGGAGATCTTCGGCAGCGAGCCCGACGCCGAAGGGCGGGTTCCGGTCATACCGGTCACCTACATGAACTCCTCCGCAGCCCTGAAGGCCTTCTGCGGTGAGCGCGGCGGCATCGTCTGCACCTCCTCCAACGCCAAGACCGTCCTCGAATGGGCGTTCCAGCGGGCACAGCGGGTGCTGTTCTTCCCCGACCAGCACCTGGGCCGCAACACCGCAAAAGCCCTGGGCGTGCCACTGGAGCAGATGCCCATGTGGAACCCGCGCAAGGACCTGGGCGGCAACGACGAACAGGCCCTGCTCGATTCCAGGGTCATCCTGTGGCACGGGTTCTGCTCGGTGCACAAGCGCTTTAACGTAGCCCAGATCGAAAAGGCCCGGGCAGACTTTCCCGGCGTTCAGGTGATCGTCCACCCCGAGTGCCCCATGGAAGTGGTGGACGCAGCCGACTCCGCAGGTTCCACCGACTTCATCAAGAAGGCCATCGCCGCTGCCACGGAGCCCACCACCTTCGCTATCGGCACCGAAATCAACATGGTGAACCGGCTCGCGGCAGAGTACCCCCAGCACACAATTTTCTGCCTGGACCCCGTCATCTGCCCCTGCTCCACCATGTACCGCATCCACCCCGGCTACCTGGCCTGGGTCCTCGAGGAACTGGTTGCCGGGCGCGTCGTCAACCGGATCACCGTCGCGGACTCAGTGCAGGACCACGCCCGGACAGCCCTCGAGCGCATGCTCGCAGCCAGGCCGTAATGACAACGCCTCCCACCCCGGCTCCTCTTGAGCGCCGCCGGGCGCCCGGACCCGGCGCGGTGCCCGGCGGCCGCAGCACTGCGGCGCCTGCCCGGCTGATCGTTGTCGGCAGTGGCATCACGGGGCTCTATGCTGCCCTGCTGGCAGCGGATTCCGGTGCCGAGGTGGTGCTCCTGAGTAAGGGCCGGCTTCGCGAAAGCAACACCTGGTACGCCCAGGGCGGGATTTCTGCTGTCCTGGATGGGCCAGCTCCGGGTGACACCGTGGCAGCCCACATTGCCGATACACTCCGGGCCGGGGCGGGGCATTGCAATGAAGAGGCCGTCCGGCTGATGTGCACCGAGGGGCGCCGGGACATCGTAGGGCTGCAGCGCTTCGGCGTGCACTTTGATGCGGCCGACGGCGGCCCGGCCTTGGGGCTGGAAGCAGCCCATTCAGCGCCGCGCATCCTGCACGCCGGCGGCGACGCCACCGGAGCGAAGGTCGCCGCGGCGCTGATCCGGTCGGTGCTCGACCGGCAGTCCGATGGGATCCTGACGGTCCGGACTTTTGCCCACGCAACATCCCTCCTGCAGCACAACGGCAGAGTCACCGGAGTGGAGTTCCTTCAGGACGGCAACAGGGCCACGGTGCACGGGGACGCCGTCCTGCTGGCAACGGGAGGAGCAGGCCAACTGTTCGCCCAAACCACCAATCCCACAGTGGCCACCGCCGACGGCCTTGCGCTCGCAGTCCGCGCCGGAGCGGCGCCAACCGACCTGGAATTCTTCCAGTTCCATCCCACCTGCCTGGTTTCCACCCCGCCGTCAGGCCGGGCGGCGGCACCTGGCCTTGACCAGGCTCCGTTGCTCATTTCCGAAGCCGTCCGTGGCGAGGGAGCTGTTCTCGTTGATGGCAACGGGAAGCGCTTCATGCGGGCGTACCATCCGGACGCGGAGCTCGCCCCGCGCGATGTGGTGTCCCGCAGCATTGCCCTGCACCTTGCCAAGCTCGGCGACCCCAACGGCCACGTCTACCTTGATGCGCGCGTGATTGAGTCCATTAAGGGTCCCGGTTTCCTGGCAAGGCGTTTCCCCACCCTCACGCAGCGGACACTCGGTGCCGGCATCGACTGGACTCGCGAACTGGTACCGGTCGCGCCCGCAGCGCACTACTGGATGGGCGGCGTCGCCACCGACCTTCACGGCCGAACCACGGTGCCCGGGCTCTACGCAGCAGGTGAAGTCGCCTGCACCGGCGCCCAAGGCGCAAACCGGTTGGCCAGCAACTCCCTCCTTGAAGGACTTGTTTTCGGCCGACGCGCTGTTGAGGACTTCCTGGCCGGCAGCCCCACAGGTCCCTCGGCGCCTGATGCGTGGGAAACCGATACAGTTCCTGAACCCTTCGAGCGTTCCGTCACTGAACCTGCGCCGTTTTCGCGGGATGGCCTTCGGCAGTTGATGACCGCCAAGGCCGGGGTGCTTCGTGATGGGGTGCTGCTCTCCGAGGCGGGGGAAACCCTTGACCGGTGGGCCGCCGTCGTCCGTCCTGAACGTGTTCCCGCTGGTGGGGACGTCCGGGAACACGAGGACCGCAACCTGCTGCTCGCCGCGCAGTTGTTGGTGGCAGCGGCGCAGGAGCGCATCGAGTCCCTGGGTGCGCACTACCGGAGCGATAGTCCGGCTGATGCTGCCGGCATCTCCGACGGATTTGAAGAAACTTCTCGAATGCGCCTGAAAGCGAGCCTTGTTCATGACTGAGAACGATGTGATTAAACCGCTGACCGTCAACGGCCCGCGCCTGGACTTGAACCTGCCGTCGGCGCCAGTGCGGGAGATCCTGGAGCGTGCCTTCGCCGAGGACGCCCCTGCAGGTGACATCACCTCCCAACTGCTGATCCCCGCCGAGGCCCGTGCCACGGCGGTGTTGAACGCGCGCGTGCCTGGCGTCCTCAGCGGTGCCACAGTGTTCCGGGATGCCATGCTGCTGGTGGATCCGGACACCGAAGTGGAGCTGCTGCTGGCGGACGGGGAGGAGTTCGACGCCGGGACGCCCCTCGCGCGGGTCAGCGGACGTGCCAGGTCGGTCCTGCTCGCAGAGCGCGTGGCCCTCAACCTGGTCCAGCGGATGTCCGCTATCGCCACCAAGACCGCAGAGTTTGTGCGGCTGGCCGAAGGTACGTCCGCCCGGATCACCGACACCCGCAAGACCACCCCCGGACTGCGGATCCTGGAGCGGTTCGCCGTGCGGTGCGGGGGCGGCGCCAACCACAGGTACAGCCTCTCCGACGCCGTGCTGGCCAAGGACAACCACCTCGCTGTCATGACGGGCGGCGACCCCACGCGGCTCACCGGGCTCCTCGCCGCCGCCAAAGCACAGCTGGGCCACACCACCCACTTCGAGGTGGAAGTGGACCGCATGGACCAGATCGAGCCGGTCCTGGCAGCCGGCGTGGACACCATCATGCTGGACAACTTCACAGTCGCGGAGTTGAGGGCCGGTGTGGCACTGGTGGCCGGCCGGGCACGGGTGGAGGCCAGCGGAAATGTGAACCTCGGGACGGTGGCCGGAATCGCAGCCACGGGAGTCGACGTCATTTCCGTCGGCGCCCTCACCCACACGGTGGCGGCCCTGGACCTCGGGCTCGACGTCGAACTGACTGTCAGGTGACCCCCATGATCTTCCTTGACGCAGCCGCCACCACCCCCGTCCGCCGTGAGGTGCTCGATGCCATGTGGCCTTACCTCACCGGTGAGTTCGGCAACCCGTCGAGTCATCACTCCCTGGGCGAGGCTGCTGCTGATGCGCTCGCGGGTGCCCGGCGGTCGGTCGCAGCCGTCCTGGGCTGCCGGCCCGGAGAAGTGACCTTCACTGCCGGCGGAACGGAAGCGGACAACCTCGCCGTCAAGGGGATCGCCCTGGCCCGGCAGGCGGCGGATCCACAGCTCAACCGGGTGGTGATCAGCGCCGTCGAGCATCCCGCCGTGGAGGAGTCCGCCCGGTACCTGGAGCGCTTTCACGGCTTCGCGGTTGATGTGGTTCCGGTTGACGGGACAGGGCTCGTGACGCCGGAAGCGTTCCGGGCCGTGCTTCGGCCGGAAACCGCCCTGGCCAGCATCATGTACGCCAACAACGAAGTGGGAACGGTGCAGCCCATCGCCGAACTTGCCGGCCTGGCACGCGGGCTGGGCATCCCGTTCCACACTGATGCCGTCCAGGCGGCCGGATGGCTGCCGCTGGACACCAAGGCGCTGGGTGTTGATGCGATGAGCATTTCGGGGCATAAACTTGGGGCGCCCAAAGGCTGCGGCGTGCTGTATGCCCGCGGCCGCACGAAGGTGGAGCCGTTGATTCATGGCGGCGGGCAGGAACGCGGCCGGAGATCAGGAACGGAAAACGTGGCGGGAGCCGTGGGCCTTGCCACCGCGCTCACCCTGGCCCAATCCCGCCAGTCGGAGGAACGACGGCGGGTGGCGGCCTTGCGGGACACCTTCATCAACGCTGTACTTGCCGGTGTCCCGGGGGCCATCCTCACCGGACATCCCATTGAGCGGCTGCCTTCCGTGGCGTCCTTCTGCTTTCCCGGAACCAGCGGTGAATCGCTGCTGCTTGAATTGGAGCGCCAGGGCGTTGTGTGCTCCAGCGGTTCAGCCTGCGCGGCTGGTTCTGATGCGCCGTCGCCGGTGCTCACCGCATTGGGAATTTCCCCGGAAGTAGCCCAGACTGCCGTCCGGTTCAGCTTCGGTGGAGCGGTGACAAATGCGGACCTGGAAGCGGCTACTGCGGCGGTGCTTGATGCCGTCGGACGGGTCAGGGCACTGGGCGCCCGGCGCCTTGCTCGGGGATGAGCAGTTCCGTCAGTAAAGCTCGCCCACCGGGATCTCTACGGCCAACCGGTTGGACGGCCCCGGCAGCGGGCAGGCCCAGGCCTCGTTGTAGGCGCACGACGGGTTGTACGCAAAGTTGAAGTCCAGGACGAACATGGCATCAGGGCCGGCCCCATGGACGCCGTGGAACGCGCCCTTGATGGTGTCCAGCAGATACCGTCCGGCCCCGTAGCTGCCGCCGGGCTGGCCGGCGGTGGCGTCCCGGAACGGCACAAAGATACCGCCGCCGTACCCCTGCAGCTTCCATACCGCCAGCTGGCCCACTTCCGGAAGGTCAAAGGTGCCCAGCCGGACGAAGCGGACAGCGCCGTCGGTGCCCGTCTCTACGCTGATCTGCCTGCCCGCGCCCTGCTGGGTCAGCGGCACGTGGAACCGGTAGATGGGATCATAGTCCGCGGTTTTGAGTCCGGAGAAGTGCGCCTTGTCTGCCGTGGTTAATGCGGAGGCCGGGTGCGTGGCGAACATCAGGTCACGCTGATGGCGCCAGTAGGAATGCGCCTCCGCCGGGCTTTCGAGCGAAAGCTTGCGGACGTTGTGGTACAGGGCAAACGTGCGCAGCCGCCAGTCAGCGATGTCGACGGCGGGAATGTCCGTCCGGTCTTCTTCGGCTGCGCCCTGATGCTCTTCCATAGCCACCAGCCTAGTCCCCGGGACCCGCAGAACACGTCCGACGCCGACACGCGCCGGCGTGCCTGTGTTTTGGTGGGAGGAAACGCCCTCCCAGTCACCACCGGCTCCCTGCCCGCCGCACTAGGCTGGCTGCATGAGAGGCAAGGCAATAACGACCGTCCTGTCCGGTGCGCTGCTGGTGGCGGGCGCCCTCCTTGCAGGCTGCTCCACAGCAGGGTCCAAGGCGGCGCCAGGCTGGACAGCACAGCCGGACCCGTCAGCCGCAGGAACCACCGCTCCTGCATCAGCGGGAACCACGGCATCAGCAACGGCGACGGCCGATGCCGGCGCGACGTCCACCACTGGGCCCGTGGCTGTTGCCACGGCGGCGGCCTGGAAGACCTTCTCGGACCCCGGCAGGACCGCTAGCTTCGAGCTTCCCGAGGACTGGATCGCGCAGTCCGTCACGCCGGACAAAGGCACCCTGCCCGCCGCGCTGAAAATCGAACTGAAAATGCCGGACGGCACTTTCCTCGCAGCGCTGCGGACAGGACTGCCGCCGTCGTCCGCCGACTGCGCTAACGCCTCGAAGCGGCCTTATACGGTTATCAGCAGCGTTCCCGTCGAACTGTCGGCCGCCGGCGGGGAAGGAACCATACCGCCGAGGATGGTTTTCCGGGTGATCCAGGGGTACCGCTACTTCGGCTCCTACGGCATCACCAACGTGGTGGGTGGCGGTGGCGGACAGGCGTGCGAGCTCCGCAACATTGTGCGCGGACCTGCGGGGAAGGGCGATTATTCCTTTGGCGATGTGGTCTCCGTCAAGGCCTTTGCCCCGGATGAAAAAGTGGCTCCCGCCAAGGCGTTCGACACCCTGGACCAGGCCGCCCGCTACGCCTCGGAAGGCACGGAATTCGCCAACGTCCAGCGGATGCTAATGTCTCTGGAGATCAAAAACTAGTCCCGTTCCCGGCCCCCACCATGCGCCGGTCAGAGTGGCGACTTTCCTTCCACCGCCGACACCCCCGGAGAGCCATGGAACGCAGTGTTTCCGCACGACTGGTCTTCAAGACCGTAGCCAACACCAAGGTGGCCATGGCCATCGCCGTAGCGCGGAACAGCGGCTACTCCTCCTTCGAGGAGTCCCTTTCCGTGACAGCCGGGGGAGGCCCGGTTCCCCTGACCGAGGTATCGGACCACCACGGGGGCAGGTTCCACTACATGGAGTTCGCCGAGCCGGCAGAGGTGACCGTGGAATACTCCGCGACCGTGGGCGGGAGGGGTGAGCCCGAGGAAGCGGAGCTCGCCGACCGGATCCGCTATGTCCGGCCCAGCCGCTACGCGGAATCCGACCGGCTTCTGCCCACCGCCTACGCGGAGTTCGAGGGCGTCCACGGCGGCGGGCTGCTGCACGCCGTCAGGAACTGGGTAAACGGGGAGCTTCGCTATCTCAGCGGATCCTCCCGTGGCACGGACGGTGCAGTGGAGACCCTTCTCAGCCGGCGTGGGGTGTGCCGGGACTTTGCGCACCTTGCCATCGCGCTGCTGAGGTCAAAGGACATTCCAGCCCGGCTGGCCGCGGTGTACGCCCCGGGGCTGAGCCCGATGGATTTCCACGCCGTGGCTGAGGCTTACGTGGAAGGGGCCTGGTACATCATCGATCCCACAGGCCTTGCCCCGCGGGAATCGATGCTGCGCATCACGGCCGGCCGCGACTCGGCTGACACAGCCTTCCTCTCCACCGTGGGCGGCAGCCTCATCCTCAACCAGCTCCAGGTCACCGCTGTTGTCAACGGCGCCCTGCCCGTGGAGGACCCTGCCCGGCTGGTGGAGCTGGGCTAGGCGGTTTCGGCCGGCCAGCGCCGGCGATATCCGGCGCTGGCTTACGCGGGTTCTCCAGCGGAGCAGGCAGGCGCCCTAGCGGACCGGGCGTGGCCCCAGCGAGCTCCGAAGCTTCTCGGTGAGCCTTCGCAGCTCCTTCTGCTCAGCCGGAGTCAGGGCCGGACCCATCAGGGTGGAGATGTCGCGGACATGCTCGCGCCCGATCTCCTTCTGAAGTTCCCGGCCGGTGTCCGTCAGCTGCAGGAGCACGCCCCGGCCGTCCTCCGGCGCGGGCATCCTGGCCACGAGCCCGCGTTTCTCCAGCCGCTCCACCAGCCTGCTGAGGCTGGACTGGCTCAGCAGGACGTTGTCGTTGAGCTCGTTGAGACGCAGCCATCCGGTGGGACAGCGGGAGAGCGTGAACAGGACGTCATACTCGTTCACCGCAAGCTTCCGGAAGGCCGGGCCGGACTGCAGCTTGCGCATCACAGCCACCTGGGCACGGAACAGCGACTCCCAGGTTTCCGCCGCGAGGCGGACCGGCGACTCGGTAGTCTTGCCTGCCATCACGCCTCCGCAGCGGTCTTTTCGGCGTCCTGGGCTGCCAGCAGCGCGGCCACCCGGCCGGCGTGGGTGGGCGGCTCGGGAACGTGGGCCGGCTTGCGGGCCGCGTATTCCTTGCGCAGGACGGGCAGGACTTCCTCGCCGAACAGGTCCAGCTGCTCAAGGACGGTTTTCAGCGGCAGGCCCGCGTGGTCGATCAGGAACAGCTGCCGCTGGTAGTCGCCGAAGTACTCCCGGAACGTCAGGGTCTTCTCGATGACTTCCTGCGGGCTGCCCACGGTCAGCGGTGTCTGCGAAGTGAAGTCTTCCAGGGACGGCCCGTGGCCGTACACCGGGGCGTTGTCGAAGTAGGGGCGGAACTCCTTGACGGCGTCCTGCGAGTTCTTCCGCATAAAGAACTGGCCGCCCAAGCCCACGATCGCCTGGTCTGCCTTGCCATGGCCATAGTGCTCATAACGCTCACGGTAGAGGCCAATCAGCTGCTGGTAGTGCTCCTTGGGCCAGAAGATGTTGTTGGCAAAGAAGCCGTCCCCGAAGTAGGCGGCCACTTCGGCGATCTGCGGAGTGCGGATTGAACCGTGCCACACGAAGGGGGCGACGCCGTCGAGCGGGCGGGGCGTGGACGTGAAGTTCTGCAGCGGCGTGCGGAACTTGCCGGACCAGTTCACTGTGTCCTCGTCCCACAGCTTGCGCAGCAGGCTGTAGTTTTCGATCGCAAGCTCCACGCCGTCCTGGATGTTCTTGCCGAACCACGGGTACACGGGAGCCGTATTGCCGCGGCCCAGGACCAGGTCCACCCGGCCGTCGGACAGGTGCTGAAGCATCGCAAAGTCTTCGGCGATCTTCACCGGATCGTTGGTGGTGATCAGGGTGGTGGCGGTGGACAGCGTGATGCGTTCAGTCTGCGCGGCGATGTAGGCAAGGGTGGTGGTAGGGGAAGAAGAGAAGAAGGGCCGGTTGTGGTGCTCGCCCAGGGCATAGACATCCATGCCGATCTCCTCGACCTTTTTGGCGATGGCGACGGATGCCTTGATGCGTTCGTTCTCGGTGGGGGTCCGGCCCGTGGTGGGGTCCGGGGTGATGTCGCTGACGCTGAAAACACCGATCTGCATGTTGTGCCTTTCCGTTGCTTGGACTTGCTGGCCTGGCTTCCAGTATAGGCCAATTTAGATGCATTTGCATCTATCGGGGGGTACAACGCTGCCGGCCGGAAAATATTCCGCTTTTGTTTACTCGGGGCCTCCGGGGGCGGCGCGGCGGCCGCTGACTTTGGGGACCACGCCGGTGGTCCAGTCCCGGAACTCGTCATCCACGTCCGCGCCAGGGCCGAACTCCGGGCGTTCCTGCAGTTCCCGGAGCAGCGCCTTCCGTTCGCGGCGGCCCTCCACCAGGCGGTACAGCACAGGCACCAGCACCAGGGTCAGGGCCGTGGAGGAAATGAGCCCGCCGATCACCACCACGGCCAACGGCTGCGAGATGAAGCCGCCGCCGCCGGTGAGGCCCAGCGCCATGGGGGTGAGGGCAAAGACGGTGGCCAATGCGGTCATCAGGATCGGGCGGAGCCGCTGGCGCGCGCCATGCGTGATGGCATCTGCCACGCTCATTCCCGGCCGCCCGTCACGCGGCTGCCGGTACTGGTTGATGAGGTCGATCAACACAATGGCGTTGGTGACCACGATTCCCACCAGCATGAGCATGCCGATCAATGACGGCAGTCCCAGCGGAACCCCTGTCACCAGGAGCAGGGCCACGGCGCCGGTGGCCGCGAACGGCACCGAGACCAGCAGGATCAACGGCTGGATGAGGGACTTGAAGGTGGCCACCATGATCACGTAAACGATGGCGATCGCGGCCAGCAGGGCGAGGCCGAGCTGCTGGAATGACTCCTGCTGCTGGGTGGTGGCACCGCCGAGTTCGGCGGTGACACCCGCCGGCAGCTGCACCGATTCGAGGCGTTTTTGGACCTCCGCGTTGACCGCGCCAAGGTTGGATTCCGACGGCGTCACGGACACACGTGCGGTGCGCTGGCCGTTGCTGGCGGTAATGGACACCGGCACGTCCACCTGTTCCACCGAGGCGATGCTGCCCAGCGTCACAGGGCTACCGGCGGCGGGAAGGGGGATTCTGCGGACGGCATCAATGCTTGTGAATTTAGTGCCCTGGCCGATCTGGACCGGGAAAACGTCGGTGTCGATCCTGACGGTTCCGGCAGGGATGGGGCTGATGGTCGAAGCGAGGACCCCGGCCACCTGTTCTTCGTTGAGCCCGGCGGCCACAGCTTTCGCCCTGTCCACCTTCACCTGGACCACCGGCTGGTTGGCTGCAAGGTTGGTGGCCACTTCACTGGTGCCCGGAACACCGGTCATGGCCTGCACCATGGTGTCGCTTGCCGCCTGCAGGTCCGCCGTGGTGGCGGCCTTGATGGTGATGTCCACCGTTGATGAGTTGCCGAAGCCGCCCTGCTGGGTGCCCACGGAAACCTTCCCCGTATCGGGCACCTTTGTCAGTTCGCTCCGCACGGTCTCCTGCAGTTGCTCCTGGTCCGCCTTTTCGTCCGTCACGACGGTAAACGTGGAGTTGGACGAGCCGGTGGAGGTGAGGGCGGCAAAGCCGGCCTGGGCATTGCCGGACGTCAGCTGGACGTCACGGACGCCGTCGATCCCGCGCAGGACCTCCTCGAGGCGGATGGCCGCGGCGCTCGTGTCCGCGAGGCTGGTGCCGGCTGGCAGCACCTGCCGGACCGTCAGGCTGTTCTGGCCGGAATTGCCCAGCAGGTTAGTGGCCAGCAGGGGTGTCATCGCGGCGGTGGCGCCCAGGACCAGGGCGGCGGCCACCAGGGTGATGACCGGATGCTTCTGGGTTTTCGAGAGGATGGGCAGGTATCCCCGCTGCAGTCTGCTGCGCTGTTCCGCTTCCAGGGCCTTGGCCCGTGCCTGGGCTGCGTCCTGACCGGCCGCGTCGCTGCCGGGCGTGATCCCGGGATTGCGCAGGAACCAGTACGCGAGCACCGGAACAATGGTCAGCGAGACCAGGAGGGAGGCCAGCAGGGCCATGGTGACAGTGAGGGCGAAGGGCCTGAACAGCTCGCCGGCCAGTTCGCCCACGAAAGCGATGGGGAGGAAGACCGCCACGGTGGTGAGGGTGGACGCCGTGATGGCGCCCGCCACTTCCCTGATGGCTGTCAGGATGGCGGTGACTTTGTCTTCCCCGTAGCTGAGGTGCCGTTTGATGTTTTCGATGACCACGATCGAATCGTCAACCACCCGGCCGATGGCAATCGTGAGCGCGCCGAGGGTGAGGATGTTCAGCGAGTATCCTGTGGCGGACAGGCCGATGAAGGTGATCAGGAGCGAGAGCGGGATCGACACAGCTGTCACCAGCGTCGAGCGGGCAGACATCAGGAAGACCAGGATCACCGCAACGGCGAAGCCGAGTCCCAGCAGGCCCTCGGTGGTGAGGTCCTTGATGGATTTCTCGATGAAGGGGGCCTGGTCGAACACCGGCGTGAACTTCGCATTCGATCCCAGTTCGGCCTCAAGCTCGTCCAGTGTGTCCCGCACGGCGTGCGAGATGCCCACAGTGTCGCCTTCGGGCTTCTTGGTGACGGAGACGGCAAGCGTTTCTTCGCCGTTGGTCCGCGTGATGGACGTGCGTTCATCGTCCTTGAGGGACACATCGGACACGGTGCCCACGGTGGCGGCGTTCTTTGCCCCGGCGAGGGGGAGTGCCTTGATGGCATCCAGCGAGTCCACCGGGCTGCCGATCTGCAGGGACAGCGTCTTGCCCTTCTCCTCAAGGGTGCCCGCCGGAACCAGGGTGCCGTTGTTGCCCAGCGCGTCGCGGATAGAGGTGATGGTCGCGCCGGCGGCGGCCATGGCTTCGGGGCGGGGGAGGATTTCGATGTGCTGGGTGGCGCCGCCCGTCACGTCGGCGCCCCGGACGCCGTCGATCTTCTGCAGCCGGGGCACGCTCAGCCGCTGGAGGTCGGCGTTCAGCTCGCTGAGCGACTTGTCTGAGGACACCGCCAGGAACACGATGGGGAAGTCATTGATGCTGCCGGCAAAGGCCTGGGGCTGTACGTCCTCGGGCAGGGAACGCTTGGCGTTGGAGATGGCCCGGTCAATCTGGTTCCGGGCCCGGTCCAGGTTGGACCCGTACGTAAAGACCATGGTGATCTGCGAGACGCCGTTGCGCGACGTGGAGGAGGTGGATTCCAGCCCCTCCACGCCGTTCAGCGCAGTCTCCAGCGGCCCGCTTACCTGCTTGTCCACCACCTCCGGGGAGGCGCCCGGCATGGCGGTCAGCACCGTGATCTGCGGGAACTCGATCGACGGGATGAGCTCCTGCTTCAGCGATGACATGGTGATCACGCCGAAAACGGAAGCGAAAACGGTGATCAGTGCGATCAGTGCCCGGTTTGCAAGTGAGAGTTGTGCCAGCCGGAACATCTAATCGGTCTCCTGTGGGGTTTTAGCGAAACTGTTGTGTGCCGGAAGCCGGCCACTCACCCCGGCAGGGGTCAATGGCCGGCGGAAACGCTCTCCAGCTGGAGGGACCTGGCCGTTGCCCTTTCGAGCTCCACGGCAAGTTCCGGGTTGTCATCGAGCTTGACGCCGTAACCGGGCATCATGTCCTTCAGCTTGGACTGCCAGCCCTTGAAGTCCTTCGGGAAAGCCTTCCGCAGCAGTTCGATCATGATGGGCACCGCGGTGGAGGCGCCGGGGGAAGCACCGAGGAGTGCGCCGATGGAGCCGTCACGGCCGGCGATAACTTCAGTGCCGAACTGAAGGACGCCGCCCTTTTGCGGGTCTTTCTTGATGATCTGTACACGCTGGCCGGCGGTGATCAGTTCCCAGTCGCCCGCCTTGGCCTCCGGGTAGTACTCCCGCAGGGCCTCCACCTTGTCGGCATGCTTCTTGGCCACTTCCTTCACCAGGTACGCAGTGAGGTCCATGTTGTCCTTGGCAACGGCCAGCATGGGGATGATGTTGCCGGGCCGGATGGACAGCGGCAGGTCCAGGTAGGAGCCGCTCTTCAGGAAGTTGGTGGAGAAGCCGGCGTAGGGGCCAAAGAGCAGGGAACGCTTGCCGTTGACGTACCGGGTGTCCAGGTGCGGCACGGACATGGGGGGAGCCCCCACGGACGCCTGGCCGTAGACTTTGGCGCTGTGCTGCGCCGCCAGCGTTTCGTCCGTGCAGCGGAAGAACTGCCCGGAGACGGGGAACCCGCCGTAGCCCTTGCTTTCCGGAATCCCGGAAGCCTGGAGCAGGTGAAGCGCGCCGCCGCCGGCGCCGACGAAGACGAACTTGGCGTGAATTTTGCCGTGTTCCCCGGACTTGGGGTACTTCAGCGAAAGGTTCCAGCCGCCGTCGGACGCCTTGGAAATGCCCGTGACATCGTGGCCGTAGTTGATTTCGACGCCGTTGTTCCCGAGGTAGGTGGTCAGCTCCCGGGTCAGTGCCCCAAAGTCCACGTCCGTGCCCTCAGCAGCGCGGGTAGCCGCGATCCGCTCCTTGGGGTCCCGCCCCTTGACGATCAGCGGAGCCCACTTGCCGATCTGGCCGTGGTCCTCGGAGTATTCCATGCTGCGGAACAGGGCGTGCGGCTTAAGCGCCTCGTAGCGGGTCTTGAGGAACTTGGTGTTCGCCTCGCCGATCACAAAGCTCATGTGCGGCACGGTGTTGATGAAGCCCTTGGGCGACCCGATCAGGGACTGGTCCACCAGGTGGGACCAGAATTGGCGGGAAAGCTGGTACTGCTCGTTGATGAGCAGTGCCTTGGTGGGGTCCACCGAGCCGTCTTTGGCTGCGGGGGAGTAATTGAGCTCGCAGAGGGCGGCGTGGCCGGTTCCTGCGTTGTTCCATGGACCCGAGCTTTCCAGCCCGGGCTCGTCCAGCCGCTCGAACATGGAGATGGTCCAGTTCGGCTCCAGCTGCTTGATGAATGCCCCCAGCGTGGCGCTCATGATGCCGCCGCCAATCAGGACGACGTCGGCATGAGGGGTCTTGGAAATGAAGGTCACGATCAGTCTCCGATTGCAGCGGCTCTGGCTGTCACAGAATATCCCCGGGCAGCCCTACTACTGAAATTGGACTGGCCCGTCAAGGCTTCAGTTGCACTTTAGTGAAAACTTCATTTAAGACAGGCGACGCCGGATAACTCACCACACGGTCCGAGAGGGCCAGTGCGGAGATAGGGAAGGCAATGGGCACCGCGGGAACGGATGCCGCTATTTGGGCATTAATGGTGTGATATTGCTCATCGCGTTCCTCTCCCTCCGGCAACCCGCGCGCGCGGTTGATCTTCGAAAAGACCTGCGGATCCTGGTAGCCGAACTCGCCGTTCTTTTCCCCGAAGAGGGGGGCAACAAAGTTGTCGGCGTCGGAGTAGGAGCCGTTCCAGCCCAGCAGGTGGAGTGCATGGTCGCCCGGGGACTGGACCTTCTGGAGGTAGCCCTCGGACCAGTCAACGGGCACGGGCTGGATGTTGAACCCTGCCGCCGTGAGCTGCCGGCTGATTTCGGCGTAAACCTTTTCGGGTGTGGGAAGGTACGGCCGGGTGACGTTCAGTGGATAGTAGAACCTCAGCGCTTCGCCAGCGTATCCGGCCTCCTTGAGGTACTCCTTGGCTTTGGCCGGATCATGGCCCAGGGCAGGGGCGTCGTTGTTGAACCCGCTGATCTTGGGCGGAACAAACTGCGTGGCCGCGGCGGTGTTATCGATGAAGAACTTACGGATCAACGTTTCTTTGTCGATCGCCAGCTCGATGGCCTGCCGGACTTTCTGGTTCTGCAGGACAGGAATTTCCTGGTTGATGCCCAGGTACATCACCGAGAACGGATCGCGCTGCACAATCTGCTTGCCGCGCTTGACGAGTTGGTCGAAGTTGCCCACCGTCACGGCGTCGTAGCCGTCGATCTTGCCGTCCAGCAGCGCCTGAAGGCGCGCCTGGGGGTGGTTGTAGGCCACAAAGTTGATGGTGGCGATCTGCCCCCGGTCCCCCCAGTAGGACGGATTGCTGACCAGTGTGACGCTGCCTTCGTCCCAGGACTTCAGGCGGAACGGACCTGTCCCCACCGGGTGGGCGCCGTAGGCCGACATAGCCTGGCCGCCGCGGTTCCGGTCCAACACATCCGCGTTGCCTGCGGCCAATGCTGCGGGGGAGGCAATGGCGAAGGCAGGCAGGGTCAGAGCCTGCAGGAATGCCGTGAAGCGCTGCGTGAGGTTGATCTGCACGGTATCGGCGGACAACGCCCTGCAGCTCTTGAAGATGGATAGTGCGGCCTCGTCCGAGTGCGCCTTGAACACGCCCTTGAACGAGCTGCCCGGGGCCTGCCGTCGCAGTTCTGCGGAGAAGGCAAACCACCGCTTGAAGTTCGTACACACAGCGTCCGCGTTGAACGGCGTTCCGTCCTGGAAGGTGACGCCGCTGCGCAGCTTAAAAGTGTAGGTGCGGCCTTCGTTGGATTCGCTCCACTCGGTGGCCAGCAGCGGAGTGGGTTGTCCGGTGGTCTGGTCCACGCCCACCAGCCCCTCCAGGATCTGCCGGGTGATGCGCTGGGACTCAACGTCGCTGGACAGCGCCGGGTCCAGGCCCAGCGGCTGCACTGCGGTGCCGAAGTTGAAGGTGGCCGTGGGCTCGGCGGAGGCGCTCGGAGCTGGCGCGGTGGACGACGGCGAGGGGGCCGGAACGCCCGTGCATGAGGTGACGCTCAACGCCAGGAGGACGGCTCCGGTCGTGATGACCGTCCGCCGCGATGGACTGCTGGGCACTCGTTTATCACCTCTGGATCTTGCCGGCGCCGCCGACTGCGGGCCGGGACCCAGTCTAGTTGACCCAGTACTCCCGTTTCCCGTCAGTCCCGCGCGGAGAAACGACCATAAACGTAGGCGGGCACGGTCCAGTGGGACCGGGCCCGCCTGCGTGCTGACGAAATTACTTGGGCATCAGCACCGAGTCGATGAGGTAGACCGTTGCGTTTTTGGTCTGGACGCCGCCGCAGATCACATTTGCGCCATCCGCCTTGAGAGTGTCACCGCTGCCGGTAACCGTAACGGACCCGCCCTGGACGGTGGCGTGGGTGCCGGCGATCTTATCAGGAGTGATCTGGCCGGGAACCACGTGGTAGGTGAGGATCTTGCTCAGGAGGGCATCGTCCGTCTTCAGCGTTTTGAGGGTGGCGGCATCGATCTTTGCGAAGGCGTCATCAACCGGTGCGAAGACTGTGAACTCGCCGCCGTTGAGGGTGTCCACGAGGTCCACCTTCGGGTTCAGCTTGCCGGACACGGCGGAAGTCAGGGTGGTGAGGATGGGATTGTTCGATGCAGCGACGGCCACCGGATCCAGTGCCATGCCTTCAACGGAGCCTGCGCCGGTAGGAACCTTCTCGGCGTAACCTGCGCAGCCCGGGCCAACCAGGTTCGCGGCCGGATCCATGGTGGCGGCAGAGGAGCTGGCTGATGGGGAAGGGGCCATGCTGGAAGCTGAGGGTGCGGCGGCAGGGGCGGAGGAACTTGCGGTGCCGGCCGAGCCGCCGCACGCCGTGAGGCTCAGCAGAGCGGCAGCTGCGACGCCTGCGACCGTGAAAGTTGTGCGCTTGATTGTCTGCATTTCGGTTCTCCTTGGGTTTAGCGTTTCGCAGGCCGCGGACCGGGTGTCCTGGGCCTTGTTCGCGTCTGGCTGGCGGGCACCTGCCCTTGGCTGGTGTCTCAATGGGTATTCGGGAGTTGCACGAATACGGATGGGTCGAACGTCAAGGAGATTTGTGCGGGCTGGGAAATGTGCAGCTCTTTGGGCACCACCGCCCGGCGCGCACGGGAAAAAAGAAGAGATCCCCCGGCCGAAGCCGAAGGATCTCTCGTTGTGTGCGCAAGGGGGGACTTGAACCCCCACGCCCGAAGGCACAGGAACCTAAATCCTGCGTGTCTGCCAATTTCACCACTCGCGCTTGGCCCCGGCAGCGTGTTCCAGACCTTTGATAACAGGGCTGGTAAACGTACGACGCCGGATGCCAGTTTTTATTGTAGCGTCGCGCAGGCGGGACCTGCGTCAGCAGCGGTCAGGTCAGGCGTCCAGCTTCAGGTCCCGGCGCAGCTTTGCCACGTGTCCCGTGGCACGGACGTTGTACTGGGCAACCGCGACCTTGCCGTCCGGATCAACCACGATGGTGGAGCGGATCAGGCCCTGGTAGGTCTTGCCATAGTTTTTCTTTTCACCCCAGGCCCCGTAAGCCTCCGCGACCGCATGGTCCTCGTCCGAGAGCAAAGGGAAACTGAGGGCTTCCTGGGCGGCGAATTTTGCGAGTTTCTCCACCGGGTCGGGGGAGATGCCCAGGACGTCATATCCCGCTGACTGCAGGGACGCCAGGTTGTCCCGGAAATCGCAAGCTTCCTTGGTGCACCCGGGTGTTGCAGCTGCAGGGTAGAAGTAGACAATTGTGTGGCGGCCCGGGCGCGGTGCCAGGCCGGTGTCTTTCCCGGCCGAATCCTTGAGCGTGAATAGGGGCGCTTCGTCACCAGTTACGAGTTTGTCAGACAATGTTTTTCTCCTTGTTGCGGGCGGGACACACCACCCTAGTAAGCCGTCCGGAGCAGGGCCAATCGACACTTGGCTATACTTGCTGCTATGCCTGATATGGATCAATGGCCCACAGGGCGCCTCTTGTCCACTGCTGCGCGCCTCGTCGAACACTCATGGAATGAGAAACTTGGGGCCATCGGCCTTACCCATGCTGGTGTTATAGCCATCGAGGTTCTCAACGCACAAGGTCCCATGACGCAGGCACAGCTTGCCCAGTACGTGCGGGTCCAGGCCCAGACGATGGGTAAAACCCTCAGCCGGCTGGAGTCCCACGGACACATCGTCAGGGTCCGCAGCACGTCCGACCGCAGAAGCCACGTAGTGTCGCTTACGGAACAGGGCCGGCAGGCTGTTGCTGCTGCCGTGGAGATGGAGCGCACCGTGCTTGCAGCCGCCACCATCGACCCCGATGTCCTCCGGCAGGAACTTAAAGCTGTTGTCCGGGAGCTGGCAAGCCAGTTCGGAACGCAGGCAACTGGAGAGTTCCTGGAGAATCCCTCCATGACCCCATAAGCGCCGCGGCCACTACCGCGGTGCTCCCGCGTCCAGGCGTGATCCCAGTTTCTTTTGAAGCTGAGGTCACGCCTTTTCTTTATTCGGTGCTGGGCGCAACAACCCGCGGGTAAAACAAAACAGCCCCTGGCCTGCGTTTCCGCAAGCCAGAGGCTGTTTTCCCAGTGGTGCACCCCCCGGGACTTGAACCCGGAACCCATTGATTAAGAGTCAATTGCTCTGCCAATTGAGCTAGAGGTGCATCTTTTGTTTCGATCGTTTGGGGCTTTTTGTTTCCCCGTTGATCTCCGCAACGACATGAAACTCTACACGAACTTCTGGTGCATGTGAAATCGACGCCCGCCGGCACTCACCGCCTGGCCGGAGGGGGGCAGAACCAGCATAAAGTCAGGGTTTTCGTTGTTGGTGAGCGGCCAAAAACCGCCGCCGGGCGCCCGGACTGCCTTCCGGATCCGCCCGTACCCGCATGTGAAATGGGCCACAGGCATGCCGAGCCGGCGGGACCCTTCCGTCAGGCCGGTCCTGCTAGATCCGCCTGCGCCTCGGCGCCCTGAAACCTGCGGCCTCGGCGTGGGCTGCCGACTCAAACCACACTTCAGCCCTGGCCTGCTCAAATTCGGGATGTCCCTCTTCGTAGTAGACCATGGCGCCGGCGTCACCCTTAACGGTGTAGTCCGCTGGCCCGCTACCGTCCGCCGCGGCCGACGCCGAGCCCACGCCATAGGGTTCCGCCGCTGCCAGGTGCCCTGCCGGCTCCTGCGCCGATGGCTGCTGTACTGCCGCGGGAGCACCCCCCGCCGGGCCCTGGGTGTGGTCCGCCCCCGTTTCCACCAGCGCTGAGGACTGCGCCCGGTCCCGGGTCTCTGTTTCTGCAGCATCGCTGGGGAGGCCCATGGCGGCAGCAGCGCCATTCCCACCGCCTTCGTGGGGGCGGGACGTGCTTGCAGCGGGGACCGGGAAGGACCCTCCGGTGCCGGCGTCGTCCGCTTCCTCAACGGCCGCAGTCTCGGCACCGGGCAGGGTGGGGGCGTGGGGTTCCGTGTACTCCGGGTGGTGAACCGGTGTTTGTTCGGTTGGCTGCGCTTGCTCGGGGGAGAGGGGCGACGCCGGTGCGGCACCTTCCCGGCGGCCGGCTCCCTCGTGGACATGGGCAGGCCCTGACGCCTCCGACCACTGCGTTTCCCATTCAGCGTCATCCTGGACACGGCGTTCGTCCTGGGCGGTTCCTTCTGCCCGGTCCGTAACGGCTCCGGCGCCGACAGCACTTGCGCTTGTCCCGCTGTAGCCCTGAGGTGTTTCCGGGCTGGTTTCCGCCGTCGACTTTGTTTCTACCGGCTCCTCTGCAGCCGTCGGCGCCACGGGTTCGGCCGGGGCGCCGAACCCTGCGGCACCGGGAATGCCAGTGGTGCCGGCAGCTTCGGCAGATGCTGCTGTACCGCCGCCTGAAAGAGCACCGTCAGCGCGTGTGCCGCCGTCGGCGTGGGTTCTTTCGGTCGTTCCCGCGCCCCCGGAAGCGGCTGCGGACTTTTTGGCGTTCAACCTCCACCACACCACACCCGCCAGCACAACGAGCAGGATGATCAAGAAGACAAATTCCATGGCAGGTCCTTCAGTCGGATGGCAAGGTGCACTTTCCCCGACGCTACGTCGGCGCAACAGCGCTGTCTAGCTCTTTGACCTGCCGGGACTCTTAGGCGGGCCAGTCAGCCGGTGGCGGATTCCCCGATGAAAAACCAGGGCACGGTGCCTGGGTCAGTGGTTACGAAAAAGGCGCGTGATCAACACCACAGAGCGGGAGGGGAACACCCTCATGGTCTCAATATGCGAGATGACAGTCCACTATCTGATCGAAATATTCCCGATTTTGCGCTTAACCGGCATCAGTCTGTCGCTGCGGCGTCACGCAGAGCCATAGACTTTCCCCTATGAGTGAGGACACCCTGATCGCGACCGACAACAAGCCTGACATCAAGCCCCGCAGCCGGGTAGTAACTGACGGCATCCACGCCGCCCCTGCTCGCGGTATGTTCCGCGCCGTGGGCATGGGCGATGACGACTTCGCCAAACCCCAGGTCGGCGTCGCGAGTTCTTGGAACGAAATCACCCCCTGCAACCTTTCCCTCAACCGCCTGGCCCAGGGCGCCAAGGAAGGCGTCCACGCCGGCGGCGGTTTCCCCATGCAGTTCGGCACCATCTCCGTCTCGGACGGAATCTCCATGGGCCACGAGGGCATGCACTTTTCGCTGGTTTCGCGCGAAGTCATTGCCGACTCCGTTGAAACCGTGATGCAGGCCGAGCGCATCGACGGCTCGGTCCTGCTGGCCGGCTGCGACAAGTCCCTCCCGGGCATGCTGATGGCAGCAGCCCGCCTGGACCTGTCCAGCGTCTTCCTCTACGCCGGTTCCATCATGCCCGGCTGGGTGAAGCTTGAGGACGGCTCCGAAAAGGAAGTCACGCTTATCGACGCCTTCGAAGCTGTCGGCGCGTGCGCCGCCGGCAAGATGAGCATGGAAGACCTGACCCGCATCGAAAAGGCCATCTGCCCGGGTGAAGGCGCCTGCGGCGGCATGTACACGGCCAACACCATGGCCTGCATCGGCGAGGCCCTGGGCATGTCCCTGCCCGGCTCCGCCGCCCCGCCTTCGGCAGACCGCCGGCGTGATGAATTCGCCCGCAAGTCCGGCGAAGCAGTGGTCAACCTGCTCCGCCTGGGCATCACGGCCCGCGACATCATGACCAAGAAGGCCTTCGAAAACGCCATCGCCGTCACCATGGCGTTCGGCGGCTCCACCAACGCCGTCCTGCACCTGCTGGCCATCGCCCGCGAGGCCGAGGTCGAGCTGACCCTCGACGACTTCAACCGCATCGGTGACAAGATCCCGCACCTGGGCGACCTCAAGCCCTTCGGCCGCTACGTCATGACGGACGTGGACAAGATCGGCGGCGTGCCGGTGATCATGAAGGCACTGCTCGACGCCGGCCTGCTGCACGGTGACTGCCTCACCGTCACCGGCAAGACCGTTGCCGAAAACCTTGACGCCATCAACCCGCCGGACGTTGACGGTAAAATCCTGCGCGCACTGGACAACCCCATCCACAAGACCGGCGGCATCACCATCCTGCACGGCTCCATGGCGCCTGAGGGTGCAGTGGTGAAGAGTGCCGGCTTCGACGCCGACGTCTTTGAAGGCACTGCCCGCGTCTTCGAACGCGAACAGGGCGCCCTGGATGCGCTGGACAACGGCCAGATTCACGCCGGTGACGTCGTGGTTATCCGCTACGAAGGCCCCAAGGGGGGCCCGGGCATGCGCGAGATGCTTGCCATCACCGGCGCCATCAAGGGCGCAGGCCTCGGCAAGGACGTCCTGCTCCTCACCGACGGCCGCTTCTCCGGCGGCACCACGGGCCTGTGCATCGGCCACGTTGCCCCCGAAGCAGTCGACGGCGGCCCCATCGCCTTCGTCAAGGACGGCGACCGGATCCGCGTAGACATCGCGGCCCGCAGCTTTGACCTCCTGGTGGACGAGGCAGAACTCGAAGCCCGCAAGGTGGGCTGGGAGCCGTTGCCGGCCAGGTACACCAAGGGAGTTTTGGCCAAGTACGCCAAGCTGGTGCACAGCGCCAGCACGGGTGCCTACTGCGGGTGATACTTTCCCAACTGGCTCGCGATAACGTCGCGAAAGGCTGTTTTGAGCGCGTTATCTGCCAGTCAGTGGGGATCGCGGCGGCTGGACCCAACTAGGTAGCACTAAGTGTCGTTATAAGCACTAAAACGACACTTGCTGCTACTTAGTTGGTAAGGCTGCCACAGAGTGGACAATGGGGTCCACATGGTGAGATCAGGGAACGCCTCGTTGACACGTATCTCACCCAGAGGGAAAACTGAACGCATGACTTTCGTTACCGTCGGCACCGTCGTCGTCCTTATCCAGCGCGTGGCACATTAGCCCCCCGGTAACGAACCGTCACGCGCAACCCCTCGAAGAGCCGCCAGGCTGAGGGGTTTTTTTATTTCCTGCAGTTTCCATGAACCACAGATGATCCACAAGGAAGAGTCCGATGAGCAAAGGATCGCCGATCAGCCCCTCGCTGATGGCTACTAAGTCCGCTGGAGCCCCCAAGGCTCCGGAACGCGCCGACCGCACGGCGGACCACGCCGTCGTCGTCGCCGACCTTGCTGCCGTCTCTCCTGTCCTTGGGCCGAACAACGTTGTACCCCCAACGGTGATGACCGGCTCGCAAGCTATTGTCCGCTCGCTCGAAGAACTCGGCGTCGACGATATTTTCGGTTTGCCCGGTGGCGCGATCCTGCCCACCTATGACCCCTTGATGGCCTCCAGCATGAACCACGTCCTGGTCCGTCACGAACAGGGAGCCGGCCACGCCGCGCAAGGCTACGCCATGGTCACCGGGCGGGTGGGAGTTTGTATCGCCACCTCCGGCCCGGGCGCCACCAACCTCGTTACCGCCATCATGGATGCCCACATGGACTCCGTGCCGCTGGTGGCCATCACCGGCCAGGTATCCAGCGGTGTGATCGGCACCGATGCCTTCCAGGAAGCTGACATCGTGGGCATCACCATGCCCATCACCAAGCACTCCTTCCTGGTGACTGACCCCAACGACATTCCCCACGTCATGGCGGAGGCGTTCCATCTCGCCTCCACCGGCCGCCCGGGTCCTGTCCTGGTGGACGTGGCCAAGGACGCCCAGGTGGGCCAGATGACCTTCTCCTGGCCGCCACGGGTTGACTTGCCCGGCTACCGTCCGGTCACACGCGGGCACAACAAGCAGGTACGCGAAGCAGCAAAGCTGATCGCCGCAGCCCGCAAGCCCGTGCTGTACGTGGGCGGCGGCGTTGTGAAGGCGCACGCCTCCGCGGAGCTGCTGGCCCTGGCCGAAGCAACCGGCGCTCCCGTTGTCACCACGCTGATGGCGAAGGGCGCCTTCCCGGACTCCCACCCGCAGCACATGGGAATGCCTGGCATGCACGGTACAGTTTCTGCCGTGACTGCCCTGCAGCAGTCCGACCTCCTGATCACCCTCGGCGCACGCTTCGATGACCGCGTTACCGGCGTGCTGAAGACGTTCGCGCCCATGGCGAAGGTCATTCACGCTGACATCGACCCCGCGGAAATCTCCAAGAACCGCACGGCCGATGTGCCCATCGTTGGCTCCGTGAAGGAAATCATTCCGGAGCTCACCGACGCCGTACGCACCCAGTTCGAGGCGGCGGGCACTCCGGACCTCACCACCTGGTGGGCTTTCCTGAACAACCTCAAGGGCACGTACCCCCTGGGCTGGACCGAGCCGGATGATGGGCTGACCGCGCCGCAGAAGGTCATCGAGCGCATCGGTGCTCTGACCGGGCCCGAAGGCATCTACGTTGCGGGCGTCGGCCAGCACCAGATGTGGGCGGCACAGTTCATCAAGTACGAGCGCCCGCACGCTTGGCTGAACTCCGGCGGTGCCGGCACCATGGGCTATGCGGTCCCAGCCGCCATGGGCGCCAAGGTGGGGGAGCCGGACCGCGTGGTCTGGGCCATCGACGGCGACGGCTGCTTCCAGATGACCAACCAGGAACTGGCCACGTGCGCCATCAACAACATCCCCATCAAGGTTGCCGTCATCAACAACTCCTCGCTGGGAATGGTTCGGCAGTGGCAGACCCTCTTCTATGAGGGCCGCTACTCCAACACCGACCTCAACACCGGCCACGACACCGTCCGCATCCCGGACTTCGTCAAGCTGGGGGAGGCCTACGGCTGCGCGTCGTTCCGCTGCGAACGCGACGAGGACATCGACGCCACAATCCAGAAGGCACTTGAGATCAATGACCGCCCCGTGGTCATCGACTTTGTGGTGAGCCCCAATTCGATGGTGTGGCCGATGGTGCCCGCCGGCGTGAGCAACGACCAGATCCAAGTTGCCCGCAACATGACCCCGGAATGGGAAGAAGAGGACTGACCATGAGCCGCCACACACTTTCCGTCCTGGTTGAAGACAAGCCGGGCGTCCTGACCCGCGTCGCAAGCCTCTTCGCCCGCCGCGCCTTCAACATCAACTCCCTGGCCGTCGGCCCCACAGAAGTCCCGGGCATCTCCCGGATGACAGTGGTGGTCGACGCCGACGGCGACCTTATCGAACAGGTCACCAAGCAGCTCAACAAACTGATCAACGTCATCAAGATCGTTGAGCTGACCCCTGAATCTTCCGTACAACGTGACCACATCCTGGTCAAAGTACGTGCGGATGCCGCAACACGTCTGCAGGTGACCCAGGCTGCAGACCTGTTCCGCGCCTCAGTGGTCGACGTCTCCACCGATTCCGTCGTCATTGAAGCAACCGGCCACCCCGAAAAGCTCACCGCACTGCTCTCCGTGCTCGAGCCCTTCGGCATCCGCGAAATCGTGCAGTCCGGCACCCTGGCCGTTGGACGGGGATCCCGCTCCATGAGTGACAGGGCGCTGCGTTCCGCGTAGGACCCCGCCAAGGGGCCCGCCCCGGCGTTGCGCAACGCCCGTAACCGCACCACCGAACACCTATCTGCAAATCCACTCAAGAGGAGTTACGCAAGTGACTGAAATGTTTTACGACGACGACGCCGACCTGTCGATCATCCAGGGCCGCAAGGTTGCCATTGTTGGCTACGGTTCCCAGGGCCACGCCCACGCGCTGAACCTGCGCGATTCCGGCGTCGAGGTTGTTATTGCACTGAAGGACGGCTCCAAGTCCGCTGCCAAGGCCGAGGACGCTGGCTTCACGGTCAAGAATGTTGCCGACGCCGCCGAATGGGCCGACGTCATCATGATCCTTGCGCCGGACCAGCACCAGCGCTCGATCTACAACGACTCCATCAAGGACAAGCTGACTCCCGGCAAGGCCCTGGCCTTCGCGCACGGCTTCAACATCCGCTTTGGCTACATCCAGGCACCGGAAGGCGTTGACGTCATCCTGATCGCCCCGAAGGCTCCCGGCCACACCGTGCGCCGCGAGTTCGAAGCCGGCCGCGGCATCCCCGACATCATCGCCGTCGAACAGGATGCCTCCGGCTCCGCCTGGGACCTGGCCAAGTCCTACGCCAAGGCAATCGGCGGCACCCGCGCCGGCGTCATTAAGACCACCTTCACCGAAGAGACCGAGACCGACCTCTTCGGCGAGCAGGCTGTCCTCTGCGGCGGCGTGTCCCAGCTGGTCCAGTACGGCTTCGAAACCTTGACCGAAGCCGGCTACCAGCCG
The DNA here is from genome assembly GCF_002929215.1 of Arthrobacter sp. ZGTC412. Lineage (GTDB taxonomy): Bacteria > Actinomycetota > Actinomycetes > Actinomycetales > Micrococcaceae > Arthrobacter. Next base: position 73,042 of record NZ_PJII01000001.1, on the reverse strand, counting down.
CAGATCGCCTACTTCGAGGTACTCCACGAGCTCAAGCTCATCGTGGACCTCATGTGGGAAGGCGGCATCGCCAAGCAGCGCTGGAGTGTCTCCGACACCGCCGAGTACGGCGACTACGTCTCCGGCCCGCGCGTCATCACCCCCGCGGTCAAGGAGAACATGCAGGCTGTCCTCGCCGACATCCAGTCCGGTGCTTTCGCCAAGCGCTTCATTGAAGACCAGGACAACGGTGGCGCCGAGTTCAAGGAACTGCGTGCCAAGGCCGAGCAGCACCCCATCGAGGCTGTTGGCCGCGAGTTGCGTTCCCTGTTCTCCTGGCAGCAGCAGGACGTGGACTACGTTGAAGGTTCTGCTGCCCGCTAAAGGCCGCCTCTGAGGCGCCGCTATAAAAGCCAGCTGTGAGGCCGGGTTCACACTTAACAATGTGAGCCCGGCCTTTCCGTCGGCCTAGACTTGTTTCATCCCCAGGACTGCAACGCAGAGGATCAGCCGTGTCAAAACCCGTAGTACTGCTCGCCGAAGAACTTTCCCCCGCAACTGTCGAGGCCCTGGGCCCGGACTTCGAGATCCGCCAGACCGACGGCGCTGACCGCTCCCAGCTGCTCTCTGCCATCAACGATGTTGACGCCATCCTGGTCCGCTCGGCCACTCAGGTGGACGCTGAAGCGATCGCGGCAGCCAAAAACCTCAAGGTCATCGCCCGTGCAGGCGTGGGCCTGGACAACGTGGACATCAAAGCCGCCACCCAGGCGGGCGTGATGGTGGTCAACGCACCCACGTCCAACATCGTCTCCGCGGCCGAGCTCACCGTGGGCCACATCCTCAGCCTGGCCCGCCACATCCCGCAGGCCAGTGCAGCCCTCAAGGACGGCGAGTGGAAGCGTTCCAAGTACACGGGCACCGAGCTGTTCGAAAAGAAGATCGGCATCATCGGCCTGGGCCGGATCGGTGCCCTCGTCGCGGCCCGCCTGAAGGGCTTCGACACCAAAATCCTTGCGTACGACCCCTACATCACCTCCGCGCGGGCAGCCCAGCTCGGCGTGCAGCTGGTGACCCTGGACGAGCTCCTGGCCCAGTCCGACTTCGTCACCATCCACATGCCCAAGACCCCGGAAACGGTGGGCATGCTCGGCGCGGACGCCTTCAAGAAGATGAAGACCACCGCCTATGTCGTCAACGTTGCCCGCGGCGGACTGGTGGATGAGGAAGCCCTGTTCACCGCCCTGCAGGACGGTGAAATTGCCGGTGCCGGCGTGGACGTGTTCTCCAAGGAGCCCAGCACCGACCTGCCGTTCTTCAAGCTGGACAACGTAGTGGTCACCCCCCACCTCGGCGCCTCCACCGACGAAGCCCAGGAAAAGGCCGGCGTTTCAGTGGCCAGGTCCGTCCGCCTGGCCTTGGCCGGCGAGCTCGTCCCGGACGCCGTCAACGTCGCCGGCGGCGTCATTGCCCCGGATGTCCGCCCGGGCATCCCACTGATCGAGAAGCTGGGTCGGATCTTTACAGCCCTGACGCACGCGTCCCTGACCCAGTTTGACGTCGAGGTGGCCGGCGAGATCTCGTCCCTGGACGTCAAGGTCCTGGAGCTGGCGGCACTCAAGGGCATCTTCGCTGACGTGGTGACCGAGCAGGTCTCCTACGTCAACGCGCCGGTGATCGCTGAGCAGCGCGGCATTAACGTCCGCCTGATCACCACCCCGGAGACAGAGTCGTACCGCAACGTCCTGACACTCCGCGGTGCCCTCAGCGACGGCAGCCAGATTTCCGTGGCCGGCACCCTGACCGGGCCCAAGCAGATCGAAAAGCTGGTGGGTATCAACGGGTTCGAAGTTGAAATCCCCATCAGTGAGCACCTCGTGGTGGTTGCCTACACCGACCGTCCCGGCGTGGTCGGTACCATCGGCCACATCCTGGGCATGAACAACATCAACATCGCCGGCATGCAGGTGGCCCGCCACGACCAGGGCGGGCAGGTGCTCGCGCTGCTGACCATTGACAGCTCCGTGCCGCAGCAGGTCCTGGACGCCATCAAGGCCGGCATCGGCGCCGAGATGGTCCGCGAAGTGGACTTGGAGGACTAACCTCCGGTCCGCCGAAACGCCGCACTTCCGCCCTCCGCTCGGCGCGTCCCGGCGGGGCCACGTATGATTGGCCGGTCTGCTTACAATGGCTGGGTCCTGGTTCAGGACCGTGCCGGCAGGCCGGCCAATACCTTTTGCACATCCGTCCGTAATCGTCCACGCCCGCCCGGCGCGGTCTCGGATGTGCGCACGCAATCCAGGTTTCAGGGAGTTCCATGAACGCCGTCCAGAGGTTCATCAGAAGCAGAGTGCTGCTGTTGACCGCGGCCATCTTGATCGCAGCCATGTGCTTGTCGGTCCTCGTCCAAAGCCAGTCGCAGGCCGCGCTCAGTCGGACAGTGGATGAGAATTCGCGGGGGCTCTACGATGTCCTGGTCCAGGCAAAGGCGCCCTCCGGTGCGCTGCTGCAGCCGGAAATCGCCAACGGCACCGGCGGCATCAGCTTTGAGCAGCTGGAGGCCATCCGGAAGCTGTCCGGAACCTCGGTGGCAGCGCCCATCAGCCTCGTGTCCCGGGTGACCCAGAACCTTGAGGCGCCGCGGCTGGACGCTATGGACTACCTCGGCTACAACGCCGGACTTGCAGGCACGGCGTCGGCTGACCAGGCGGCGGGTGCCACCGCGCCGGCAGACTGGCCCGCGGCCGAGTCGGTTCTCAGCGATGAGGCAAAAAAATACCGCCTGACCGCCAGTGCCGTGAGCTCCGACGGCGTCTCAGAGCAGACGCTCTTCAAGTCCACGGCGGAAGGCACCCTGGGCAAGGCCAAGCTTGTGGAGGAGCAGGCCGCCGGGGGGAGCAGTATCCGCATCGCCGCTCCTGAGGATGAAACGGGCATCAAGTTCGCTGCCCCGGCTGGCGGTTCCGAACACAACCTCTTCAACCTGTCCGTGTCGCTGCCCCTCGCGCCGGAGGTCACGGAATCCGTGGTCGCCGTGGATCCCGCCGCCGAGCGCGCCCTCCTGGGTTCTGCCGGTGAATTCCTGGCCCCGCTGGAAAAAGCCCCGCCTGCTGACGCGCGGGATGCCGGCGCCATCGGCCGCTACTTTGAAGGCCTGTTCACCAACGGCATTGGCTTGGACGAGCTGGAAGAAGGCCCGGACTTCCTGGGCGTGAAGCTCAAATACTGGGCACCCCTGATGACGCAGTACCAGCAGGCCAAGCGCAACGGCCAGCTGACCGCCGATTCCCAGGCCATTCCCCTCATTGTGCGCTCGGGCACCTCCCTGGACCTGAAGTACAACGTCAAGATCGAGGAAATCGACGACGCCGGCAAGGTAGTCAAGGACGTTGGAACTGCCTCCCAGTCATTGGGCCAGGACTACCTCCCGTTTGTCTCGAAGGACCCCTTCGTTCTCTCCTGGCCTGGCTCCACGGACCACTCCTCAGTCCTCGGCGCTACGGGCAACTTTAACCAGGGGCTTTACACCCCCGCCGAGTGGAGCACGGACTTCGCGGCTGCCCCGAAATACGCCGACGGCGAGACGGCGGCAAACGGCGCGGTCGACAAGACCGCGGTACCGGGCGAGTGGGTCACGGTTAACAGGCTGCCCGAAAAGGGCGCCAACGGCACCCCCGTTGACCAGACCCAGCGCGAGCCTGTGGACGAACGCTCCTACCGGGAAAACCTGGAGACGGGGGAGCAGAAGGCGACAGCCCCACTTGCCATGGTCTACGGAACCTTTGATCCATCCGCAGTGGCAGAGGCCGCCGGTGACGTCAACAAGCTTCCGTTGGGCGGCTACGACCCCGCTCCCTTCACTCTGGTCAAGGACGCCGAGGGCAAGGACGTTCCGGCCACCGCGCTCGAACCGTCGCTGAGCGCCACGGGCCTTGCGAGCCAGTCTGCCGGCGCGATCACCGACTACTACGGCCTGGCTGCTGCCCGCGGCTACAAGGAAAACGCCGCAGTCATCGACGCCGTCCGTGTGCGCGCCGGTGCACCCGGCAGCTGGAAAGAAGCCCAGCCGGAGGTGGAGAAGCTGGCAACCGAGATCCGCGGGATGGGATTGGAAGCCACCATCGTGGCCGGGTCGGCCCGGGAGGACGCCAGCATCTTCGTTCCCGGCTACTCCAAGGACGACGCCGGCAAGGAATCCGACCTTGGCACGGTCCGGCAGTCATGGGTCAGGCAGAACGCCGCCGACGCCGTGACGGGTTCGCTGTCCGGAACGAACATCACGCTGCTCTTCCTGACGCTTTGCGGAGCTGCCCTCCTCACCGGCGCTTCCACAGTGAGCTACGTCCGCAAACGACGGAGCGAAGCAGGAACACTGCGCGCCATGGGGTGGACCCAGCGCCGCATCCGCAGCTGGGTGCTCGAGGAGTTCGGTGTGGGTGCGGTACTGCTTGCCGTGGCCGGCATCGTTCTGAGCCTCGTCAGCTTGAGCCTCACGACTGCCCTCGTCTGCGTTTCCGTCCTGGTCCTTTACGCCGGTGCTGCGTTCTTCGCAGCTCAGCAACTGCGCCACCGCGACGTCATCGACCAGGAACCGCAGCATGACGAGCGCCTCATTCCGGTGGATTCGCCGCTGACCTTCGCGAACCGCCAGTTGGGCACCAACAAGTTCAACACCCTGGCCCTGGCCGTTGCCGTCGGCGTCTTCGGCGCTGCCGTGGGCGGACTCATCGCGCTGCTGATCGACATTCCCCGCGCAGCCGGCGCCAGTGCCCTGAGCGGACTCGCCGCTGCGAGCGTGGCACTGCCGAGCATTCTCCTGGCTCTTGCGGGCGTGATCGTGGGATTGGTCCTGACCCTGGTCACCGGACGCTTTGAGCTCATCGCCAAGCGTCAATACCTGGGCATCCTCGAAGCCATGGGCTGGAACCCGGACATGCTCCGCCAGGTCCGGCTGTTCGAGAACGCGCTGGTGGGGAGCGTGGCACTGCCGCTGGGCGTGCTGGGCGCCCTGGGCATCGGGCTGCTGTTGGCCCCCTATGCCGCGCTGTGGGCAGGCGTGGCCGGCCTCGTGGCTGTACTTTGCTGGATACCGATTGCAACGAAAGTGGTCCAATGACAAACCAGACCAATGTCCAGCGGAGCCGCAGGAGCGGCTCCGGCGACGTCCCCCTCCAGACGCGCGCCAACACCATCGTCAAAGCCGCTGACCACGAGACACCGCTGGAACTGAGCGACATCACCATCCGCTACGGCGGCGGCAAGGGCGGCGCGGAGGCAGTCAGCGTGGTGGAAGGCTTCGACCTTACGCTGCACGCGGGTGAGATGCACTGCGTCGCCGGCCGAAGCGGATCCGGCAAGACCAGCATCCTGACAGTCGGCGCGGGGCTGACCCTGCCAACGTCGGGCCGTGTCTTTTGGGAGGGTGACTCCCTGGAGAGCATGGGCGACGATGAAATCGCCGACCGCCGTCGTGCCCTGATTGGTTACGTTGACCAGGGCGGTGCCCTCATCGATGGAATGAGTGCACTCGAGAACGTGCTCCTGCCGGCCGTTCCGGACGGGGAAGTGGACCAGCGCCGGGACATGGCCAAGGACCTGCTGGACCTCGTGGGCCTGGGCCGCCGCATGCGGCACCGCCCTGCCCAGCTGTCCGGCGGCGAACGCCAGCGCGTAGCCATCGCCCGTGCCCTGATCCTGGGCACCAGGGTCCTGGTGGTGGACGAACCCACAGCGAGCCTGGACCGTGCCTCGGCGAACCGCATCATCAGCATTCTGAAAGACACCACGTCGGACGGCATCGCAGTCCTGGTGGCCTCGCACGACCACGAACTCGTCCGGCTCAGCGATTCCCTGACCGAACTGATTTAGCCTGTCCCTCCGCACCGAAGGTAACGTCCGCCCGTGACTGCTTCACAGAAAACGCCGTTCTACATCACCACGGCTATCACCTACCCCAACGGCGTGCCCCACATCGGCCACGCCTACGAGTACATTGCCACCGACGCCATGGCGCGGTTCAAGCGGCTTGACGGGTATGACGTGATGTTCCTGACCGGCACGGACGAGCACGGGATGAAGATCGCCCAGACCGCCGAAAAGGAAGGCATCACGCCGAAGGAGCTGGTGGACCGGAACGTCGAGGTCTTCAAGGGGGCACACTCTGCCCTGGGCATCTCGTACGACCGCTTCATCCGGACCACGGACGAGGACCACTACGCTGCCTCGCAGGCCATCTGGAAGAAGATGGAAGCCAACGGGGACATCTACCTGTCCAAGTACGAGGGCTGGTACTCCGTCCGGGACGAGGCGTTCTACGTGGAGGACGACACGGTCGTCAAGGATGACGGCGTGCGCTACTCCAAGGAGACGGACACCGAGGTGACCTGGACGGCGGAGGAGAGCTACTTCTTCCGGCTTTCCGCCTACCAGGACAAGCTCCTGGCCCTCTACGAGGCCCAGCCGGAGTTTGGCGCGCCGCAGTACCGCTTCAATGAAGTCATCAGCTTCGTCAAGCGCGGCCTGGAGGACCTCTCGATCAGCCGCACCACATTTGACTGGGGCGTCCCGGTTCCCGGCAACGAAAAGCACGTGATGTATGTCTGGGTGGACGCCCTGACCAACTACCTCACCGGAGTGGGCTACCCCGACGTCGATTCGGAAAAGTTCCGGAGGTTTTGGCCAGCCGATGTCCACGTCATTGGCAAGGACATCTCCCGGTTCCACGCCATCTACTGGCCCGCCTTCCTGATGAGCGCCGGCATTGATCTCCCCAAGCGGGTCATGATCCATGGGTTCCTGCACAACAACGGAGTCAAGATGTCCAAGTCGCTGGGAAATGTGGTGGCCCCTGCCGACTTCGTGGAGCAGTACGGCCTTGACCAGGTGCGTTTCTTCTTCCTGCGGGAAGTGCCCTTCGGCGCGGACGGCAGCTACAACCACGACGCAATCGTTGGCCGCATGAACGCCGATCTCGCGAACAACTTCGGTAACCTTGCCCAGCGCTCCCTGTCCATGGTGGCCAAGAACTGCGAGGGCAAAGTGCCCGTTCCAGGCGCGTTCACGGTGGAGGACAACGCCATCCTGGCGCAGGCCGGCGGACTCCTCGAAGCTGCGCGGGCAGCGTTTGAGAAGCAGGAATTCAGCCGCGCCCTCGAAGCGATCTGGGGCGTCCTGGGTGACACCAACGCCTACTTCGCCGAGCAGGCGCCGTGGGTGCTGCGGAAAACCGACGTCGAACGCATGAACACCGTGCTGTACGTGACCCTGGAAGTCCTGCGGATCGTGGCCATCCTCGCCCAGCCGGTCATGCCGACGGCAACAGCGGCCCTCCTTGCCACCCTCGGCCAGCCGGAAGGGGAGGCCCGCCAGTTCTCCGCCATCGGAACGCCGATTGCCGCGGGGACTGAACTGCCGGCTCCCTCGCCGGTGTTCCCCAAGTACGAGGAGCCTGCTGAGGCCAAGTAATGCCGTGTTCCGGATATGAGTACGTCCTACTGGGGAATCCGTATGCGTAAGTCCCTAGCCTGATCCTGTTAGCAAACTGACAGTTCGCATCTGGGAGAACCGTCGCCCCGATGCTGTCTGTTTGCCTTTGTTGACCCGTCAGTGCGGGGCGGTCGTGTTCTCCTTCGCGTCTGCGCAGTTTGAAGCAGACTATGGACGGAGACGGAAATGAAACGGATCCTTGCCGTGCTGGGGGTTACTAGCCTCGCACTACTGGGTGCCTCACCAACGGCGCTTGCCACGGACGAATCGTCCGGCGGCGGCGAAAAAATCACCATCTGCCACGCCACGGGCTCGGAAACGAACCCTTACGTGCCAATCACCATCAGTCTCAACGCGCTCAAGGCCCATATGGGCCACCAGCACGAAGAGGACATCATCCCGGCCAATAGCGGGAAGGCGCTGCCCGGCGGGCGGAACCTGGACAAAGCGGACTGGTGGAATGCCGGTTGTGCCAAGCCGGGTGGATCGCCGCATGAGGACAAAGATAAGAAGATCACGATTTGCCATGCGACGGGTTCGGAATCAAACCCCTACGTGGTCATCACCATTGCACTGCAGGGCCTTAACGGCCACGCCGGTGACCATCACCAGCACAGCGCGGACATCATCCCGCCGAACAAGGTGATCTACGACGGCCAGAACTGGACCGATGAGGGCAAGGCCACGTACAACAACGGCTGTGTCCCGGTGAAGGTGTCACCGGTGGTTCCTCCGGTGAACCCTCCAGCGGTTCCGCCCGCCGTAGTGCCTCCTGCCGTGGTGCCTCCTGCCGTGGTTCCGCCTGTCGTAACGCGGGTGGTTCCCGTCGCATCCGCTCCAGGCGCGGCGGCTGCCGGTGGCGGGGCAGGCGCTGTTGTTGCCCCGAACGAGGGCTTCAACGTGCAGACTGCCGTTCCGGAATCAGCGGGGCGGGCACTGGATCCCTGGATTGGAGGCGTGGCAGCTGTGCTGCTGGCGGGCGCGGCGATAACGGCGCGGCGGACCCAGACCGGCGGTGGACGCGACCGGCGCGTGCACCGAGGGTAGAAGGTTGGGAGCCCGCTGAAGGGCAACCGACTGAATGATGCGCAGGCGCCGTGACCGGAAACGTGCACGGCGCTTTTCGCACTCTTAGTATTGTTCGATGGTGATGGTCGCACACTGCAAGGTGACCCTGCCCGTCCGGCTGTTCGGATAATGAGACAGCTTGACCAGCATATGGATATCTTGGCTACCCTGAAAGCATGAGCGCATCCTCCATCGATCTGGCAGTTATTCCCGGCGACGGCATTGGCCCTGAGGTCATTGCGGAAGCACTAAAGGTGCTGGAAAAGGCCGTCGCCTCGGAGGGCGTTGAGCTTAAGCAGACGCACTACAAGCTCGGCGCGGAGCACTGGCTGGCCACGGGCGAAACCCTGCCGGACCATGTCCTAACCGACCTTCGTACCAGGGACGCCATCCTGTTCGGTGCTGTTGGTGCAGCCCCCGGCGACACCCGCATTCCTTCCGGCATCATCGAGCGCGAGATGCTGCTCAAGCTCCGTTTCAGCCTGGACCACTATGTCAACCTGCGGCCGTCCCGGCTCTACGGAACCGTGGGCAGCCCCTTGGCCAACCCCGGCGTCATTGACTTCATCGTGGTCCGCGAAGGCACCGAAGGTCCCTACGTCGGCAACGGCGGCACCCTTCGCGCGGGAACCCCCCATGAGGTGGCCACAGAGGTCTCGCTGAACACCGCCCACGGTGTTGAGCGTGTTGTCCGGGATGCCTTCCGCCGCGCCAGCGCCAGGGAGCGCAAGCATGTCACCCTGGTCCACAAGCACAACGTCCTGGTCTACGCGGGGCACCTCTGGAAGCGCACGGTGGAGGCCGTGGCGCAGGAGTTCCCGGAGGTCACCCACGACTACCTGCATGTGGACGCCGCGACGATCTTTATGGTCACCGACCCGTCACGCTTCGATGTGATCGTCACCGACAACCTCTTCGGTGACATCCTCACGGACCTTGCCGCAGCCATCACCGGCGGCATCGGACTGGCAGCTTCCGGGAACATCAACATGGACCGCACAGCGCCGTCCATGTTTGAGCCCGTCCATGGCTCCGCTCCGGACATCGCCGGCCAGGGCAAGGCCGACCCCACCGCTGCCATCCTGTCGGCGGCACTCCTGCTGGACCACCTCGGTTACACCCGTGCGGCCCGCAGGATCGAAGCGGCAGTGGTTGCCGACGTCGAGAAGCGCGACGGCGGTGCACGCACCACAAGTGCGGTGGGCGACGCCATCGCCGCCGGCCTCTAACCCCGCGCCAGGGCCTCCGGCATCGGGCGTAAGCTTGTCTCGAATCACCAAATGCCGCCTCGCCGTTCAACGCTGAATGCAGGGCGGCCGATCGTGGAGGAACCATGACCCAGACCGCCCATGGCGTCGATTTCAGCCAGCAGCCCTCGGCCAACCCGAAGTCTGCTGAAGAGCGTGCAGCAATCCTGGCCAACCCGGGATTCGGCAACCACTTCACCGACCACACGGCCATTGTCGACTACAGCGTGGACGCGAACGGCAATGGCGGGTGGCACAACGCCCGGGTGGAAGCGTACGGGCCGATCGCCCTGGATCCGTCGGCTGCGGTGCTGCACTACGGCCAAGAGATCTTCGAAGGCCTTAAAGCCTACCGTCACGCCGACGGCTCCGTTTGGTCCTTCCGCCCCGAAGCCAACGCTGCGCGCCTGAACAAGTCGGCCCGCCGGCTTGCGCTTCCTGAACTGCCGGCAGAGTACTTCCTGGGAGCCATCCGCGAGCTCGTTTCCGCCGATAAGGAATGGGTTCCGGCCGGCGACGGCGAAGCGCTGTACCTCCGGCCGTTCATGATTGCCACCGAGGCATTCCTGGGTGTCCGCGCGGCCCGCGAGGTTTCCTTCCGGGTGATCGCCTCACCGGCAGGCAACTACTTCGGCGGTGAGCTCAAGCCCGTGTCCATCTGGATCTCACGGGAATACGCCCGCGCCGGCCGCGGCGGAACCGGCGATGCCAAATGCGGCGGCAACTACGCGGCTTCGCTGATTGCCCAGCAGGAGGCTGAAGCCAACGGCTGCAAGCAGGTCCTTTTCCTGGACCAGTTCAACGACAATGCGGTTGAAGAACTGGGCGGCATGAACGTCTTCTTCGTGATGAAGGACGGCTCGCTGGTTACGCCTGCGCTCACCGGCACCATCCTCGAAGGCATCACCCGGATGTCCGTCATCCAGGTGGCCAAGGACATGGGCCGCGAAGTCAGCGAGCGAAAGATCACCCTGGACGAGTGGCGTAACGGCGTTGGCTCCGGCGAGATCGCGGAGGTCTTCGCCTGCGGCACGGCCGCGGTCATCACCCCGATCGGAGTCCTCAAGGATGCCACCGAGTTCATCGGTTCCGAGGACGCCAAGGCGGGGGAGACCACTATGGCCATCCGCGAGAAGCTGCTCGGCATACAGACCGGAACCGTTCCTGACACGCACGGCTGGCTGACCCGGCTCGCCTAAGGACCAAGGGTACGGAACAACGACGGCGCCTGCCGGGCTCAAGCCCGGCAGGCGCCGTCGTGCGTGGCGCGGGGTCCTAAGCTTGTCCGCGAAACTGGCCTTCAAGGTTCGGTTTCGCGGACAAGCTTGGGAATGGCGATGCGGCGGCTTCCGAAAGGGCCGACGACGGTGGCCGTCAGCGCCGGGCGGCCTTCCGGGCGGCGTTCTTGAGGGCCTTGCGGGACACCGGCTTCAGTGCCTTCCGCTCCGCTTCTTCGGCCAGGGCTCGACTGCGCCGGGCATCGATGATGTCGTTCCACAAGGCCGTTGCGAAGACGCCGCCGTCCTGCGCGTAGACGTCGTAGGGGTAATCGGTAAATAGGGACGGCGTAGTGCTGCCGGTGGGCAGGGCCTTCCCTGTGACTTCGGCGACGGCATCGGCGACAGCCCAGGTCCGGGTCAGGTGGCGCGTGAGGTTGTCACCGGCGAACACGGCGGCATCAGTGGACGCGGCGGCGCGTTTCAGCAGTGCTTCGAGTTCTTCGGCCAGGAAGCTTGCGGCCCAACCCTCCACAGGGACCGAACTCGCAGCCAAGTCCTCGGCTACCCCCTCCACCGCGTCCCGCCAGTCGGATGTCTCGCGGAACTTCCTCCACGTGGGAAACCAGACGATGCTGCCCGTCGCGTGGTTGTGGATGTGCTGGAGTCCGCTGTTCTTCTCCGTCGCGGTATGGTCGTGGCCGGCGGCGTCGGCTTCGGCGAGGAGATCTGCAAGCGTGGTTGTACTCATGGCGTCTGGTTCCGGCTTCCTGGTGGAGATCAATTGGTCGTCATTGGGCTCAACCCGGTTCCCTGGCCGTTCTATTCCGTTGCCTGGAAAAGCCAAGAGGGCATTTGCCGATGCAAAGATGGGATGGTGACTTCAGCTTCCGGCCCCGTCCTCCAGCGCAGCTCGGCCCTGACGCAGTTCATATTGGCCCCCAATCCGGGACCCATGAGCCTGGAGGGGACCAACTCCTATGTGCTGCGGGCGGCCGGCCATCGTGGCGCCGTGGTGGTGGACCCCGGCCCGCTGGACGAGGAGCACCTCCGGGCCCTTGCCGGTGCCGGCCCTGTTGAACTCATCCTCATCACCCACCGGCACGCTGACCATACTGCCGGTTCCGCCCGGCTGCATCAGCTGACCGGCGCTCCTGTCCGTGCCGCCGTCCCCGCCCACTGCCACGGAGGCGGCGTACCACTGCAGGACGGGGAGGTACTTGGCGCCGCGGGCCTTGAGGCCAGGGTGGTGGCAACGCCTGGACACACCTCCGATTCGGTGTGCTTCCACCTCCCCGGCGACGGTCCACATGGTTCCGTACTGACCGGGGACACCATCCTTGGCCGCGGCACCACCCTGCTCGACTACCCGGATGGGACCCTTGGGGACTACCTTGGCTCCCTGGACAGGCTGGAATCCCTGGGGCCGGCGGCCGTCCTGCCGGCCCACGGTCCCGTGCGGCCGTCCCTGACGGACGTCGTCCGGGAGTACCGCACACATCGCCTCGAACGGCTGGTGCAGATCCGCGCGGCGCTGGACCGGCTGGGCCCGGATGCGACGGCCGGTGACGTCGCTGACGCCGTCTATGCCGACGTCGACCCTTCCGTGCGGCGCGCCGCTGAAACTTCTGTTGCCGCCCAGCTTCACTACCTGCGGGGCGGAACGGGCCGGTCGTAATCCCGACGGGTGCGGCCCTGGTGAGACGGTAGGGTAGGAGCCATGCGTATTGCCAGGTTTGTCGTCGATTCTGATCCCCTCTACGGCGTTGTCGAAGGTGACACGGGCAGTGAGGAAGTCACTGTCATCCACGGGGACCCCTTCTTCAACGGGGTGGAGCGAACCTCCGTCAGGCACAAGCTGGAAGATGTCCGGCTTCTCGCCCCCATCATTCCCCGCAGCAAGGTGATCGGCGTGGGCCGTAACTTCGTGGAGCACGCGCACGAACTCGGCAACGAGGTTCCTGCCCAGCCGCTCCTCTTCCTGAAGCCCAACACCGCCGTCGTTGGTCCCAACGATCCTGTGGTGCTGCCGGAGTTCTCCGAGGAAGTCTCCTTTGAGGCTGAGCTGTGCGTAGTGATCGGGCGCATCTGCAAGGACGTGCCCGAGGAGCGCGTGGACGACGTCATCTTCGGCTACACCTGCGGCAACGACCTCACGGCGCGGGATGTCCAGAAGAGCGACCTGCAATGGACCCGGGCCAAAGGCTTTGATACCTCGGCACCCTTGGGCCCATGGATCGAGACCGAGCTTGATCCGGAGGACGTGCAGATCCAGGCCCGGCTGAACGGAGAGCTGCGTCAGGACGGCAGCACCAGCCAGATGATCAGGGGAGTGCGGGAACTCGTTTCCGTTGTCTCCCAGGCATTCACCCTCCTGCCCGGTGACGTCATCATGACCGGGACGCCGGCCGGTGTTGGCCTGGTGAACCCGGGTGACCGCATTGAGGTGGAAATTGAGGGCATCGGCCGCCTGTCCAACCCGATAGTGCGCCGCTGACCTTTCCCGCCGGGACGCCTCACGGCAGACGGTAAAGTTGAAGCCACTATGACTACTGCTTCTGCGTCGAATGCTGCCTCCATCCCGCCCGTCACCGCGGACACCCCCGTCCGGGTACGCTTCTGCCCCTCGCCCACGGGGACTCCCCACGTAGGGTTGATCCGCACGGCCCTGTTCAACTGGGCCTACGCCCGCCACACCAAAGGCACCATGGTGTTCCGGATCGAGGACACAGACTCTGCGCGGGACAGCGAGGAAAGCTACCACCAGCTGCTGGACGCGCTGAAGTGGCTGGGCATCGACTGGGATGAGGGCGTGGAAGTAGGGGGCCCGCATGAGCCCTACCGGCAGTCGCAGCGCAGCGATATCTACCAGAACGTCATTCGCCGCCTCCGGGAGGGTGGCTTCATTTACGAGTCCTACTCCACCCCGGATGAAATCGAAGCGCGCCACCGTGCCGCGGGACGCGATCCGAAGCTTGGCTATGACGGCTTTGACCGCCACTTGACGGAGGAACAGCTCGCCCAGTTCAAGGCAGAAGGCCGCGAAGCCGTCCTGCGCCTTCGCATGCCGGACGAGGACATTACCTTCAACGACCTGGTCCGCGGCGAGATCACCTTCCGCGCGGGATCCATTCCCGACTTCGCAGTGGTCCGCGCCAACGGTGCGCCGCTGTACACGCTGGTGAACCCGGTGGACGATGCCCTGATGGGCATCACCCACATACTCCGCGGCGAGGACCTGCTCAGCTCCACTCCGCGCCAGATTGCCCTCTACCGTGCCCTTTATGCTGTGGGCGTCGCGAGCTACATGCCGGAGTTCGGCCACCTGCCGTACGTGATGGGGCAGGGCAACAAAAAGCTTTCCAAGCGCGATCCCGAATCCAGCCTGTTCCTGCACCGTGAGCGCGGCTTCATCCCCGAGGGCCTGTTGAACTACCTGTCGCTCCTGGGGTGGTCGCTGAGCGCCGACGAGGACATCTTCTCCGTGGAGCAGCTGGTGGAGCACTTCGACATCCACGACGTCCTGGGCAACCCTGCGCGCTTCGACCTCAAGAAGGCGGAAGCGATCAACGGCACCCACGTCCGGATGCTGCCGCCCGAGGTTTTTCGGGAGCGGTTGGTCCCGTACCTGCGTGCAGCAGACCTGGTGGGGGAGATCCTGACCGACCGGGAAGAGGAGATTCTCACCGAGGCAGCGCCGCTGGTCCAGGAGCGCATCACGCTGCTGGGGGAGGCTCCCGAAATGTTGGCGTTCCTCTTCAAGGACGACAACGCCATCGATGTTGCCGCCGATGCCCGGAAGGGGCTTCCGGAAAACCTTCCGGAAGTACTGGACGCAGCAATCGCAGCGCTCGAGCCCGTTGAAGACTGGACCCCGGACAACATCCAGACGGCGCTTAAGCAGGCACTCGTTGAGGACCTCGGAATCAAACCCCGCCTGGCTTTTGGGCCTGTGCGCACTGCGGTATCCGGACGCCGCATCTCACCTCCGCTGTTCGAATCCATGGTGATCCTCGGTAAGGAATCCTCCCTCCGCCGGCTCCAGGCGTTCCGCGGCTGATGGAAGCTCCGAGCCGGGCAGGCGGCGCAGTGCTGGCCACACCCTTTGGCACAGTCCGGGGAGTGCTCTTCGATATCGACGACACTCTGGTTGATCTCGAATACTCGATGACCACTGCACTGCGGGAGGTCAGCCAACACCTCCTGCCCGGCCTCGACCAGGCCGGATGGGAGCGGTTCGGGCGCATCTTCACGCACGAAACCACCCACTACTACGACCGGTACCTGGCAGGGGAACTAACGTTCAACGAGCAGCGCCTGCTGCGCGGCCGGGCAGCATTGGGCCACTTCGGGGTTGAGCTTGAGGGCGACCAATCGCACCAGTGGCTGACCGCGTATATGGAAAAACAGCCGGCCTACGTAAAGCCTTTTCCGGACGTGATGCCGCTGCTGGATCGGCTGGACAAGGCTGGCATCCCCTACGGTGCCGTCAGCAACAACGTCCATGATTACCAGCGTGCAAAACTGGACGGCGCAGGACTGGAGCGCATCAGGCGTCTGGTGGGAACGGACACCCTCGGCGTGGCCAAGCCGGATCCAGCCATCTATCTTGAGGGCGTCCGGCTCCTGGGAACCCACCCGGTTGACACCCTGTACGTAGGAGACAACCGCCTCCTTGATGCCGAGGGCTCGACGGCGGCCGGCCTCCTGGGTGTCTGGCTCAACCGGGCAGGGGAGCCGGCGGCCGGATTTGAGGGCAACTCCATATCTTCCCTCGACAGGTTGATCGCGTAGGAAGCACTTTGCGTGGGCCGTCCCGCCAGCGGCCCGCGTCCTTCCCCGCAGCGGGGGGTCACCGATTTGTGCAAGCCGGAAGTCTCGGGTAAAGTAATTTCTCGTGCTGAGGCGCACGGAGCAGGGTAAAAGCCCTGAAAACCGGCCCGAAAGTATCATTGGGATATGGTGTAATTGGCAACACTACGGTTTCTGGTACCGTCATTCTAGGTTCGAGTCCTGGTATCCCAGCTCTGTTCAACCCCTCTAAAGGGGGCTGGGAGCAGGAGGTTTCAGGCGGTCTACCGATTTGAAACCACAGCGAAGTGTATGAAACAATCACTGAGCTTGACCAGCGGATACGCCGGTCGGAAGTATGGAAAAAGTGCAAGGCCCCATCGTATAGCGGCCTAGTACGCTGCCCTCTCACGGCGGTAACGCGGGTTCGAATCCCGCTGGGGTCACCATAAAATGGTCCCGGGCAAACGCCCGGGACCATTTTTCTTGCCCGGACGATTACCGGGCCCGACGATGCCGAGCCCGCGGAACGGCGCCGGCAGCGGGCCTGGACTGGCATGATGTTGCTGTGACCTCCCCGAACGAGCAAGACCTCCCGCACGACGCGCAGACTGCCCCGCAGGCATTGGCGGCAGTTACGCTGCTGGAAGAGGTGCGCGTTGACCTTGCCGGCGCGGCACTGCCGCTGGCCTTGCCGGACGCGGAGCAGGCCCGGCGCGACGCCGCCGGTGCGGTTGCCCAGCTTGATGACTACATTCTTCCCCGGTACCGCAGCCTTGACGCTCCGCTCCTGGCCGTCGTCGGCGGTTCCACGGGCGCGGGCAAGTCCACGCTGGTTAACGCATTGGTTGGCCACCCCGTCACCCGGTCCGGCGCTATCCGCCCAACCACCCGCCAGCCAATCCTCCTGCACCACCCGTCCGAGTCAGCCTGGTTCGAAGGCCAGCGCGTCCTGCCCAGCCTCAGCAGGATCCGGGGATACGCCGCCAGCAGCCCCGTGCCGGCCAGCCGCGCAGGCGCCATCCCGGACGCGGGCGCAATGTCTTCGCTCGTCCTCGTAGCCGACCCCGCAGTCCCCGCAGGAATCGCCGTCCTGGACGCCCCCGACGTTGACTCCATCTCAGACGACAACCGCAAGCTGGCAGGACAGCTCCTCGCAGCCGCCGATCTGTGGATTTTCGTCACCACTGCCAACCGCTACGCCGATGCCGTCCCCTGGAAATTGCTTTTGGACGCAGCCTCGCGGGACATCATGGTGGCCGTGGTGCTGGACCGGGTACCGCCGGGGGCGGAAACAGAAGTCAGTGACGACCTGCGCAGCCTCCTGGACCGTGAGGGCCTGGGCGCGGCACAGCTGTTTATCATCCCGGAGACACCCTTGGATCCGCTGGGCATGCTCACGGCCGCAACAGTTCTCCCGTTGCGGACCTGGCTCGAAGAGCTGGCCGCAGATGCCGCCGGCCGTTCAGAAATCGCCCGGCGGACGCTCAACGGGACCGTCAGGGCACTGGCCGGCCGTGTTGCGGCCGTGGCGCAGGCCGCCCGGGAGCAGCAGATCGCCGCAGACAGCCTTGAAGCCGCTGCGGCAGCTGCCTACCGTGATGCTGCCGGCCGAATCCTCGACGCTACCAAGGACGGCGCCCTGCTGCGGGGAGAAGTGCTGGCCCGCTGGCAGGACTTCGTGGGCACCGGTGAGTTTTTCCGGGTCCTGGAACAAAACGTTGGCCGATTGCGTGACCGGGTGGGCGCCTTCTTCCGCGGCGAGCCGGCCCCGGCCGTGACTGTCGAAGCCGCCATCGAGACGGGTTTGCAGGCCGTCATCGTCGATGAAGCTGCAAACGCCGCCGAGGACACCGACCAGCGCTGGCGGACCGACCCCGCAGGGCGCCAACTGCTGGGGACGGACGATCTCTCCGGGACCACGCCCGGCTTCGAGGACCGGACCGCCGCCGAAATCAGGGCCTGGCAGGAAGCGCTGATGGAACTGATCCGCACCGAAGGCCAGGGAAAGCGGACACAGGCCCGCTGGCTGTCCTTTGGGATCAACGGGCTGGGTGCTGCCCTGATGATCGTGGTGTTCTCGATGACCGCCGGACTGACTGGGCTTGAGGTTGGAGTCGCGGGTGGAACCGCCGTCGTGGGCCAGCGGCTGCTCGAAGCGGTCTTCGGCGAGGACGCGGTCCGCCGCATGGCCGAAAAGGCGCGGGAGGACCTTCACGCCCGCTGCCAGCGCCTGTTGCAGGAAGAGAAGCAGAAATTCATGACCCGGTTGCCGGAGCGCGATGAAAGCGGCCCGCAGACCCTCGCCGCCCACGCGGACGCACTTGTCCGTCTGGCGGACAACGCATGAGCCGCCACAGCGACACCCGGGATGCGTCCCGGCTGGACCGCCGGCTTTCGGCCCTCAACGATGCCCGCGAGCTCGGTGAAGGTGTCCTTCCCGATGAGTCCCTGCAGGAAGTGTTCAGCGTCCTGGAGCGGGCCAGTTCACGGCGGTCACTTTCGGCCGACCACACCGTGGTGGGGTTTTTCGGTGCCACCGGAAGCGGTAAGTCCTCCCTGTTCAACGCGGTCAGCGGAGCTGAAATTGCGACGGCGGCAGCCCGCCGCCCTACGACGTCGGAACCTTTGGCGGGGGTGTGGGGAGCCGAGGGCAGCGAACCGCTGCTTGACTGGTTGGAGGTCCGGAACCGGCACCACGCAACGGCCGTGGAAGGGTTTGCCGACGAGGAAACCGGCCTGATCCTGCTGGACCTGCCGGACTTCGATTCCACCAGGGCATCGAACCGCGAGGTGGTCCAGCGGATGGTGGGCCTGGTCGACGTCCTGGTCTGGGTTCTTGATCCCCAAAAGTACGCAGACGCAGCCGTGCACAATGACTTCCTGTCGCGCCTGGCCTCGCATGGCGCCGTCACACTGGTGGTCCTCAACCAGGTGGACCGGCTCCCGGAGCATGACGTGCAGCCTGTCCTGGAATCGTTACGGTCCATCCTGGCCCGGGACGGACTCGCCAAGGTCGAGGTGCTGGCCGCCTCGGCCCTGACAGGGGCAGGGGTGGATAAGGTCCGGAGGGCTGTCCGGAGCGTAGCCGTAAAGCGCAAAGCCCAGTCGCAGCGGCTGGCTGCAGACATCACCAGGGCATCGGCGGAACTGGGCGCGGTGTCCGGCGGGGGAGAGGCCGCAGGCGTCCGACCGACGGCCAAGGCACGCCTGGCTGATGAGCTCGCCGTGGCAGCCAACGTACCCACGGTGGTCCGGGCGGTGGCACAGTCCTACCGGCTCGAGTCTGTGAAGCGAACAGGGTGGCCGGTGACCAGGTGGCTCTCCCGGTTCCGGCCTGATCCGTTGCGCAGGCTCAATCTGCGAAGTGTTGCTCCGTCTGAGCTTAACCGGACCTCGCTGCCGCCCGCGGGGGCACCGGAGCGCGCCCGGACGGACGCGGCGGTGCGGGAGTTCGCCGATAATGCCAGTGCGGGCGCTCCCGGTCCTTGGCGGGCCGCCATCCGGGGCGCGGCCCGGGAGGGCAGGGAACGCCTTCCTGACGCGCTTGACCAGGCCATCGCCGGAACGGATCTTGCCGCGAACCGCAGATCCTGGTGGTGGGGAGTGTTCAATGTGGTGCAATGGCTTGCCCTGCTCACCGTGCTGGGAGGCCTCGGCTGGCTTGGCGTGCTGGCTGCCCTTGGATACTTCCAGATGCCTGTTCCGGAGGTACCAAGGGTTGAAGGCTGGCCGGTGCCAACGCTGATGATCGCAGCCGGGGTGGTGCTGGGAATCTTCCTGGCTGTTACCGGCCGTTTTATTGCCGCTGCCGCGGCAAATGCCAGGGCGGCGAGGGCGAGGAAACGGCTTAGTGCTGCGGTAGCCGCCGTTGCCCAGGAACTTGTGGTGGAGCCCGTGGAGGTGGAAGTCACCAGGCTTGCCGCTTTTAACGCCGCGCTGAAGACGGCCGAGGCGGGATAGGCACACGCCCCTGCCGGAAGCGGGAGGTGGCTAGCTGCCGGTAGCCGCGAGTTCCGCAGCAGCGTCCCGGACCTTGACCAGGGTCCGCAGGTTGCGTGTTGTGGTGGAGGCCCTGAACCTGGGTTTGGCGGAGATCTTGCTGAAGGGGCTGTCCAGCGTTCCGCCGGCCGGTGCCAGCCAGGCCAGTGCCTCGGGTCCCAGCCTTTTCTGCTCCGCCCCCTCCAGCGCGGCTCCCGCGGCATCCAGTTCGTCCAGCATGGCTTCGTCCGAGGAAAGCGTGATGTAGGTGTGGGTGCTTTTGTTATCGTCCGGGTAGGGGCAGGCTGCTACGAGTTCAGACACCCGGGCTGCATCCAGCACCACCACCCAGGCGTCATAACCGAACGCTTCGCGAAGGCGCTTCTCGCACTCCCGTTTCACCGCCGCTGCATCCAGGCTGCTGGCCAGCACCACGTTCCCGCTGGCCAGCAGGGTCCGGGCATCAGAAAATCCCGCCGCCTTCAGCGCCTCGCGGAGGTCGGCCATTTTGATGTTGATGCCGCCCACGTTGATGCCGCGAAGAAACACTGCGTAGCTGCCCATGGCGAAAATCCTAGCCCCCGCCGTGCAGGTCCGGGCTGTCCAGCCGTTGTTGACGTCAGTCGTTGTTTTTGCGCAGGGCCTCGGTAAGGACCCGGCCGGCGTTGCAGACCACTTCTGCGTGGAGCCTGCCGGGCTGCCGGGTGAGGCGCTCGATAGGCCCGGAAATTGAAACAGCGGCTATGACCCGGCCGGAAGGTCCCCGCACGGGTGCCGAAACTGAGGCGACCCCCGGCTCACGTTCGCCGAGGCTCTGGCCCCAGCCCCGCCGTCGTACCCCTGCCAGGACTGTGGGCGTGAAGCGGGCTGACTGCAGCCCTTCAAGCAGGCGGTCGTGGTCCTCCCACGCGAGCAGCACCTGGGCAGCCGATCCTGCCTTCATGGACAGCTGCGTGCCTACCGGGA
Source organism: Arthrobacter sp. ZGTC412 (assembly GCF_002929215.1). Taxonomy (GTDB): domain Bacteria; phylum Actinomycetota; class Actinomycetes; order Actinomycetales; family Micrococcaceae; genus Arthrobacter. The sequence goes on along the minus strand of NZ_PJII01000001.1, from coordinate 52,308 downwards.
TGGTGTCGCGGAGCCCGATGGGGCGTTCGGCGGAGGCAACACACACGCGCCAGTCACCCTGGCGGCGGAAGATTTGGGCACTTTCACCCGTGGCATCGCGCAGCTGCATCAGCACAGGGCCTGCGGAAGCGATGAGACGGTCCTCGCCAGCAGCCGACGCCAGTTCAACCAGCCGGCTTCCCAGGACAAAGCGACCCTGGATGTCGCGGCTCACCAGGCGGTGATGCACGAGGGCCAGGGCTAGCCGGTGGACAGTGGGACGGGCAAGGCCGGTTGCCGCCACCAGCTGCGCCAGGGTGGTGGGGCCGGCCTCGAGCGCATCAAGCACATGAGCCGCTTTATCAATGACACCGACTCCACTAGAATTGTCCATGTAATGATATTGCCGTCTCATTATCTGAGATGCAAATCTTTCGGCTGGCGCAGTGCGAAGGCGTACTGGTTCAGTGGAACACATCAGCCAAACAGCAGTGAAGGGAGATGGCCATGGCAAAGACATTGGCCGAGAAAGTCTGGGACGCGCACGTGGTGCGCAAAGGCGATGGCGACGGTGCCAACGCCCAGCCCGACCTTCTCTTCATCGACCTCCACCTTGTCCACGAGGTCACGTCCCCGCAGGCTTTTGAGGGCCTCCGGCTGGCCGGCAGGAAACTGCGCCGGCCGGACCTGACCATCGCGACCGAGGACCACAACACCCCCACGCTGGACATTGACAAGCCTATCGCCGATCTCACCAGCCGCACGCAGATCCAGACCCTCCGCAACAACTGCGCAGAGTTCGGTGTCCGGCTGCATTCCCTCGGCGACGCCGAGCAGGGCATCGTGCACGTGGTGGGCCCGCAGCTGGGGCTCACCCAGCCGGGCATGACTGTTGTCTGCGGTGACTCGCACACCTCCACGCACGGTGCTTTCGGGGCGCTGGCCATGGGCATCGGAACCTCAGAGGTGGAGCACGTTATGGCCACCCAGACGCTGTCCCTGAAGCCGTTCAAGACCATGGCCATCAACGTTGAAGGCACGCTGCGGCCCGGGGTCACGGCCAAGGACATCATCCTCGCCGTCATCGCCAAGATCGGCACCGGCGGCGGCCAGGGCTACGTCCTGGAGTACCGCGGCTCGGCGATCCGCGCGCTGTCCATGGACGCACGCATGACCATTTGCAACATGTCCATCGAAGCGGGCGCCCGTGCCGGCATGGTGGCGCCGGACGAAACCACCTACGACTTTATGAAGGGCCGTCCGCACGCCCCGGAAGGCGCCGACTGGGACGCCGCGGTCGAGTACTGGAACACGCTGCGTACCGACGACGACGCCACCTTCGACGCGCAGGTGGACCTGGACGCCGACACCCTGGAGCCGTTCGTCACCTGGGGCACCAACCCCGGCCAGGGCGTCTCGCTGTCCGAATCCGTCCCGTCGCCCGAGGACTTCGGCGACGAAAACGCAAAGGCCGCCGCCGAACGTGCCCTGCAGTACATGGGCCTCGCAGCCGGCACGCCCATGAAGGACATCCGGGTTGACACTGTGTTCCTTGGATCCTGCACCAACTCACGCATGGAGGACCTGCGCGCCGCTGCCGACATCATCCGTGGCCGCCGGAAGGACCCGAACATCCGGATGCTGGTGGTGCCCGGTTCGGCGCGGGTCCGGCTGGAAGCCGAGGCCGAGGGCCTGGATAAGGTCTTCAAGGACTTCGGTGCGGAATGGCGCTTCGCCGGCTGCTCCATGTGCCTGGGCATGAACCCGGACCAGCTGGACGTGGGGGAGCGCTGTGCGTCCACCTCCAACCGCAACTTCGAAGGGCGCCAGGGCAAGGGTGGCCGCACCCACCTGGTGTCCCCGGTGGTTGCCGCAGCAACGGCCATCCGCGGCACGCTCAGCTCGCCGTCGGACCTTGATCCTGATCCGGTGGTTGAGCCTGTCGAGACCCCCATCCGCACCGACGCAGCCTAGGACACGCCATGGAAAAGTTCACCACCCACACCGGAATCGGTGTTCCGCTGCGCCAAAGCAACGTGGACACGGACCAGATCATTCCCGCCGTCTACCTCAAGCGCATCACCCGCACGGGGTTCGAGGACGCCCTGTTCTCGGCGTGGCGCAAGGACCCGGCTTTCATCCTGAACCAGGCCCCTTTCAGCTCCGGTTCGGTCCTGGTGGCGGGTCCGGATTTCGGCACCGGCTCCTCCCGTGAGCATGCTGTCTGGGCGCTGAAGGACTACGGCTTCAAGACCGTGCTCTCCTCCCGGTTCGCCGACATCTTCCGGGGCAACTCCGGCAAGCAGGGTCTGCTCGCTGCCGAGGTTGCCCAGGATGACATCGAACTGATCTGGAAGGAACTGGAGAACGCCCCCGGCACCGAGGTCACCGTGGACCTCGTATCCAAGACGGTGGTCTGCGGCAACATCGTGGCACCCTTCGAGATCGACGATTACACCCGCTGGCGCCTGCTCGAAGGCCTGGATGACATTGGGCTGACCCTTCAGCACGAGGCGGACATCACTGCCTACGAAGCCACCCGCCCCGCCTTCAAGCCGAAAACCCTGCCGGCCCGCCTTTCCTGAGCCGGCTCAAGCAGCCCTGAGAGGGGCTACGGCGGGGCGCCACACCGTGCCGCCGTCGCCCGCGTATTTCGGTTCGGTAACGCGACCTCCTATGCTTGGTTGGAGCCTTTGCAAGGATTTGGGGGCTAGTCATCGTTAGGAAACCGGTATATGAGTAGTGTTCTGACAATCCGCGGCGGAGTCCCGCTTACGGGCCGCGTCACCGTTCGGGGAGCGAAGAATCTCGTTCCCAAGGCGATGGTGGCAGCGTTGCTGGGCAACGAGCCGTCGGTGTTGCGGAATGTGCCGGAGATTAAGGACGTGGAGGTCGTCACCTCCCTCCTGCAGCTCCACGGCGTGACAGTGGTCAAGGACCCGGTAAACGGGGACCTCACCCTGGACCCGAAGGCAGCCAAGACTGCGCCCAGCACCGCCATCGACGCACATGCCGGCGACTCCAGGATTCCCATCCTGCTCTGCGGCCCGCTGATCCACGCCATTGGTGAAGCATTCATTCCGGACCTGGGCGGCTGCAAGATCGGCGACCGTCCCATCGATTACCACCTTGACGTGCTCCGCCAGTTCGGCGCCGTGGTGGAAAAGCGGCCCGGCGGCATTCATATTTCCGCTCCCAAGGGCCTGCACGGTGCCAAAATCTCCCTGCCGTACCCCTCTGTCGGTGCCACCGAGCAGGTGCTGCTGAGCGCCACGCGCGCCGAGGGCATCACGGAGCTTTCCGGCGCCGCAACGGAGCCGGAGATCATCGACCTCATCGCCGTGCTGCAGAAGATGGGCGCGATCATCAGCGTTCAGACCGACCGCACTATACGCATCGAAGGCGTCCGCCACCTCGGCGGCTACAACCACCGCGCGCTTTCGGACCGCAACGAGTCGGCGTCGTGGGCCTCCGCGGCCCTGGTGACGAAGGGCGACATCTACGTTGAAGGCGCCTCCCAGCGCGACATGATGACCTTCCTCAACACCTACCGCAAGGTGGGCGGCGGAATGGACATTGGCGAGGAAGGCATCCGCTTCTACCACCGCGGCGGTAAGCTCAACCCGCTGGTTTTGGAAACAGACGTGCACCCCGGCTTCATGACGGACTGGCAGCAGCCGCTGGTGGTTGCGCTGACACAGGCGGAAGGCGTCTCGATCGTTCACGAGACCGTCTACGAAAACCGGTTTGGCTTCACTGATGCCCTTATCCGGATGGGTGCCAGCATCCAGGTGCACCGTGAATGCCTGGGCAGCGTGCCCTGCAGGTTCGGCCAGCGCAACTTCCTTCACTCCGCGGTGATCTCCGGACCCACGCAGCTCAAGGGAACCGACATCGACGTGCCGGACCTCCGAGGCGGCTTCAGCCACCTGATCGCGGCCCTGGCGGCCACCGGAACCTCACGGGTGACCGGAATCGACATCATCAACCGGGGCTACGAGCGCTTCACCGAAAAGCTCGCCGGACTTGGTGCCGACTTCGACATCACTACAGCGAAGTAACGGTACCGAAGTGAAGGAATCGGCCAAGAGCCGCGCCACCCTTGCGGTGGTCGCCGCCATCGTACGTCCCCTGTTCAACCTCATGATGGACAAGAAGTGGGAAGGCACCGAGAAGCTGCCGTCCGGCGGCTTCATCGCGGCGCCCAACCACTGCACCGAAATCGATCCCCTGATCATCGGCCATCTCCTCTACAACCACAAGGTTGCGCCGCACTTCCTGGCGAAATCCGGACTCTTCAAGGTTCCGGTCCTGGGCTGGGTCCTGAGGGCAACCAAGCAGGTCCCGGTGGAACGTTCGACGGCGGGTGCCAACCGTTCGCTGCAGGTTGCCCAGGAGATTGTTGCCGAAGGCGGCGCCATCATTATCTATCCTGAAGGCACACTGACCCGCGACCCGGACTTGTGGCCCATGAAGGGCCACACCGGGGCGGCGCGGATGGCCCTCGAAGGCGGCATTCCCGTGGTCCCGATCGCCCACTGGGGTGCGCATGAAGTGTTCCCGCGCTACGGCAAGCGGTTCCACCTCTTTCCCCGCAAGAAGTCGCGGGTGGTGGTGGGCGAGCCCGTCGATCTCAGTGCCTTCGCCGGCCGTCCCCTGGACAAGGCCACGCTGGCCGGGGCCACCGATGCGATCATGGACGCCATCACCATGCTCCTTGCGGAGATCCGGGATGAGCAGCCTCCAGCAGAGCGCTGGGATCCGGCAAAGCAGCAGCAGGCGAAGCACGGCCGCTTCGTGGAGCGCGGGCAGCCGCAAACCGGGGAACGGACGCCCGGTGACCTCTGAGGGGAATCACGCCGGTTCGGCCCGGTCCGTTGCAGTGCTCGGCGCGGGCTCCTGGGGGACTACGTTCGCCAAGATCCTGGCCGATGCTGCCACTGCTGCAGGCGAGCCGCGTGCCATCCGCCTCTGGGGCCGGCGAAGCGAAGTGGTGGACGAAATCAACACGTTCCACCGCAACTCGCAGTACCTGAAGGACATTGCCCTTCCGGATGGCATCACGGCCTCCACGGACGTCCGCGACGTGTTTGCAGGGGCGGATCTGGTGGTCCTTGCCGTCCCGGCCCAGTCCCTGCGGCCGCAGTTGCGCGGGTGGAAAGACCTGATCGCCCCAGGTGCCATGGTGGTTTCCCTGATGAAGGGCCTTGAACTCAGTACCGACGCCCGGATGAGCGAGGTCATCAGCGAGGAACTCGGCCTGCCCACGGAGCGCATTGCCATCGTCTCAGGGCCAAACCTTGCGATGGAGATTGCCCGTGAAGAACCTACGGCCTCCGTGGTTGCCTGCACCGACGCGGCTGCTGCAGGCTGGATCGCCCGCAGCTGCACGGCACCCTACTTCCGGCCTTACACCACCTCAGACATCGTTGGAGTGGAAATCGGCGGCATCGTCAAGAACGTCATTGCTTTGGCGGTGGGCATCTGTGAGGGAAGGCAAATGGGGGACAACACCAAAGCCTCGGTGATCACCCGCGGACTGGCTGAAACGTCACGCCTTGCCCTGGCGCTGGGCGGGGACGCCAAAACGATGGCAGGCCTGGCAGGCCTGGGCGACCTGGTGGCAACCTGCTCCTCGCCCCTGTCCCGGAACCACACCGCTGGGCGGCTGCTGGGCCAGGGCCTCACGCTGGAGGAAGTGGGCCAGAAGATGACCCAGACCGCCGAAGGCATCAAGTCCGGCCAGGCCGTCCACGAACTGGCAGCAAAACTGGGCGTCGACATGCCGATTACGGCCGCCGTCGTCGCCGTGCTGGCAGGCAAGCTGTCCGTTGACCAACTGGGGCCCGTCCTGCTGGCCCGGGAACTGAAACCTGAAGGCGATTACTGACAATGTCCCACGACAAACTGACCGCGGCAGAGCCGGCCGGCGGGGTAAAGCCCCGGGTGGCGGTACTTTTCGGTGGCCGTTCCAGCGAGCATGCCGTCAGCTGCGTGACTGCTGCCGGCGTCCTTGGCGCTATAAACAAGGATAAGTACGAGGTCATCCCCATCGGGATCGCCAAGTCGGGGCAATGGGTTCTGGCCGCCGCCGATACTGCACAGTGGTCCCTGGCAGCGTCCTCGCTGCCGGAGGTGGTTCCGTCGCAGCAAACGGTGACGCTGGCCCAGATCGGCGGCGAACACCAGCTGATCGTGGCCTCCCCGAACGAGGTCCCGCAGGAACTCGGTGCCGTGGACGTGGTGTTCCCGCTTCTGCATGGCCCGTTCGGCGAGGACGGCACCATCCAGGGGTTGCTGGAACTCTCCGACACCCGGTACGTCGGAGCCGGCGTCCTGGCTTCGGCAGTGGGCATGGACAAGCACTTTATGAAAGTGGTTTTTGAGGCTGCGGGCCTTCAGGTTGGCCCTTACATCGCGGTGACCGACAGGCAATGGCGCAAGGATGCGGAATCCGTACGGAAGCAGGTGGACCGGCTCGGTTTCCCCGTTTTTGTAAAGCCTGCGCGGGCCGGATCGTCCATGGGAATCTCGAAAGTCGATTCACTCGATGAGCTGGACGCCGCCATCGAGGAAGCACGGCGGCACGACCTCAAACTGGTGATTGAAGCCGGCATCACCGGCCGGGAAATTGAGTGCGCGGTGCTGGAAGGCAGGGGCACTGATGCTCCCCGGACGTCCATGCCGGGTGAGATCTCCGTGGCCGGAGGGAGTCACGAATTCTACGACTTCAACGCCAAGTACGTCGAGGACGATGCCGCATCGCTCAGCTGCCCGGCAGACCTCCCGGAGGAAGCGATCGCAAGGGTGCGGGAGCTCGCCGCAGCCGCCTTTGACGCGGTGGGAGCAGAGGGCCTGAGCCGGGTGGATTTCTTTTACACGCCGGACGGCCGGCTGATCATCAATGAGATCAACACCATGCCGGGCTTCACCCCGAAAAGCATGTACCCGCAGATGTGGGCCGCATCAGGGCTGGACTACGCCGAGCTGATCGACGAACTCATCTACCTGGCATTGAACCGCAAGACAGGTCTCCGCTGACGGCTCGACTTCCGTTGGTTGAGCCACTGGGACCTACCGGCTTTGCGGCAGGTCCTGCAGCTCTTCCTGGCCCACGCAGTTCCGGGTGGGCGGGATCTCACCTGCGGCAACGGCAAGATCGGCCAGGACAGTGGCAGAGCTGATCTTGTCAGGATCTATCAGGATTTCGGTAGCGGGCTCCCGGCCATAGGTGGTCAGCGTCCAGACGGGGTTGCCTTCCTTGATCACCCAGTCGACTCCGTTGACGGTTACGCAGCGGTCCGTGGTGGGGCCGGGCACGTTGACTCCGCAGCGAAGGATCACCAGGGACGGATCGCCCCAGACCGCGGTGGCCTGGCTGTTCGTCTTGCGCAGCGCCGAGTCACCAATGGCTTCCGGCAAGGCCACCATCATGGGAGCGCACGCGGGGTTAGCGGCATCCCGGGCCGCGGGGACGTCGACGGCGGGGGAGCAAGAGGCCAAGGCGAGGGAAGCAACAGTCCCGGCCAGCGCCATCCTGGCAGCGCGGGCGGGCTGGGAAAGCTCGGGACGGGGCATAACTCCAAGACTATCGTTGCGGCCCGATCTTCCGGGCACCGCGCCGGCGGCGGTACCGGCGGCCCCACACCGCCGATGTCGGGGGCCCGCTGTAGCGTAGTGGCGTGCCTGAAAAGCGTATAACCGTCCAAGAGCAACCGCCCGCCGTCGCTGCCCTCTCCGAAGCCGAGCTGCTGGGGCGGATATTTCCGCGCCTCTCCATGGGAGGGGACCACAGCCAGGCCACCCTGCTCGGTCCGGGTGATGATGCCGCCGTGGTGGCGGCGCCGGACGGGAAGACCGTCATCAGCATTGACACACAGGTCCAGGACCAGGACTTTCGCCTGGAATGGCCCAACGGCTACCGGACCACCGGGTTCGACGTCGGCTGGAAAGCAGCGGCGCAGAACCTCAGCGACATCAACGCAATGGGAGCCACGGCCACGTCCCTCGTCGTGAGCCTGACCCTTCCGCCGGAGACACCCGTCACCTGGGTGGAGGCCCTGGCGGAAGGACTGACAGCGGGAATCAGGGACCTGGGCGCCGCCAGGTGTTCGGTGGCGGGAGGCGACCTGGGGAAGGGCCGGGAAATCTCTGTCACGGTTGCCGTCCTGGGTACGCTCGACGGCAACCACGCCGTCCTCCGGTCAGGCGCGCAAGCAGGGGATGTCCTGGCGCTTGCGGGAACGGCAGGGCATGCGGCCGCGGGCCTGGCGCTTCTTGAGTCGACGGTAGACATCGATGCCCTCCGCCCTGAACAGCGCGTCTTCCTGGACCTGCAGTGCAGGCCCCGGCCCCCTTTGGCTGCCGGGCCTGCTGCCCGGGCCGCCGGCGCCACTGCGATGCTGGATATTTCTGATGGCCTGCTGCGGGACGGGTTGCGGTTGGCGGCGGCCAGCGGCCAAACCATGGACCTGGATCCGGCGCAGCTGCGGGCGCTGGCGGATGTGCTGCGGCCCGCATCGGAACTGTTGGGAACGGACCCGATGGCGTGGGTGCTGGGTGGCGGGGAGGACCACGGACTGCTTGCCACATTCCCACCCGATGTTCAGCTTCCTGCCGGATTCACTGCGATAGGCTCGGTACAAGCATTGGGAAGCAACGAAAGCCCGAGCGTCAAAATAGCGGGCCGGGCCGCGGACACCGGGGGATGGGATCACTTTGCACACTAAGGTTGCCGCCAACGCGCAAGCGATGAAGAGGTGGTTGGGCAAGGCTGAGACCGTCCTTGGGAACCACAGCGACCGCCTCAATGCCATCAATATCTTCCCGGTGGCCGACGGCGACACGGGTACTAACCTGTACCTCACCGTCCGTGCCGCCGCCCAGTCTGCGGCGGCAGCCGGGGACCAGCCCGCACAACTGGACGTGGGTGCTGTCCTGGCCAGCGCCGGCCAGGCGGCCATGGAGGAGGCAAGGGGCAACTCCGGCACCCTGTTCTCCGTGTTCCTATGCGCCGCGGCTGAGCCCCTGACGGGTCACACCCGGCTGACCTCAACACTGCTGGCAGCTGCCCTGAACCGCGCCCAGATCCGTGCATGGTCAGCGCTCAGCGATCCCGTCCCCGGAACGATGCTTTCAGTCATGGAGGCTGCTGCGCGGGCGGCAGCCGCGGTGGATGCGGGGCAGAACGGCGATGACAGCAACCACGCCCTGGGCCTGGCCCTTGATGCCGCCGTCGAAGCTGCTCTTGCTGCCGTCATCCGGACTGAGGATCAGCTGGACGCACTGACGTCCGCGCACGTGGTGGATGCCGGCGGAGTGGGAATGCTCCTGATCCTGGACTGCCTCCGGTCCGCTGTCCTGGGTGAGGAACTCCAAAGCGAGCTCCTTGACGGTCTTCACGGCTACGACGTATCCGATCCCCATATCCACACGGCCTTGCCGGATGACGATGGCGTCGAAGTCATGTGCACCATCAACCTCTCGCCGCTGAACGCCGCAACGCTCCGGCAGCAGCTTGACGAGATCGGCGAATCAGTCATCATGAGCCAGGTGGGCAGCAGTCCCGACAGTGACGGAAACTACCGCTGGCGGGTTCACGTCCACGTTCCTGCTCCTGAACCGGCTGTTGCCATCATCCGGTCCCTCGGCGAGCCGGTCCAGATCAGTATCAGCGAACTTGCCCTGCCGCAGGTACCGCACACGGATGCAGTGAACTCCAGTGGGCATGAGCGCTGAATTGGACCTTGCGCTGGAACGGCGCCTCGGCAAACGTTCCGCAGCGGTCATCGAAAAGCACCTTGGCATCACCACGGTGGACGGCCTGTTGAACTACTTCCCGCGCCGCTACATGAACCGCGGCGAGCTGACGCCCATCAGCGACATCCCCCTTGACGAGGAAGTCACCCTCATCGCCCGGGTGCTGTCCAGCAGCACCCGGAACATGCAGGCACGCCGCGGGACCATTACCGACGTCGTGATTTCCGATGACGACGGGCAGCAAGGCCTTCGGCTGGTAGGCGGCACGGACTACCGGGGCAAAGTCCCGGGTACCCTCAAAATCAGCTTCTTCAACGGCTACAAAGCGAAAACCGATCTCCTGCCGGGACGCCGGGCTTTGTTCTCCGGAAAGGTCACCAGCTTTAAGGGAACACTGGGCCTCACCAACCCCGACTTCCAGCTCCTGGACGAAGACTCTTCCAGCGATGGCGGCCAGGACCCGGAAAAGCTCGCGGCCATGCCCGTTCCGGTCTATCCGGCGACGTCCAAGCTTCCCAGCTGGAAGATCCAGAAGGCCGTTTCAACACTGCTTGAAACCGTGGACCTTGACGCCCTGCCCGATCCCGTCCCGCCCTCCGTCGCCGCACGCGAGGGATTCCTGCCGCTTGCCCAGGCGTACCGGCTTATCCATACTCCGGAATCTCCCGACGACTGGCGGCGGGCACGGGACCGGCTGCGGTACCACGAAGCGCTCGTGCTGCAGTCCGCGCTGGCCCGGCGCCGGGCGCAACTGGCCGCGGAGGAAGCCACGGCACGCCGGCCCGTCCCTGACGGCCTGCTTGCCGGCTTTGACGCAAACCTCCCTTTCACCCTCACCGCCGGGCAGGCCGCCGTCGGGAAAACCTTCGCAGCGGAACTGGCCCGCGACTCTCCGATGAATCGGCTGCTGCAGGGCGAAGTGGGGTCCGGAAAGACCGTCGTGGCGCTGCGGGCCATGCTGCAGGTGGTGGACGCTGGGGGTCAGGCGGCACTGCTGGCGCCGACAGAAGTTCTCGCGGCGCAGCACTTCGAGTCCATCCGCCGCGCACTGGGGCCGCTCTCCAAGGACGGCCTGCTGGGAGGGCTCGACGACGCCTCCGTCCAGGTCACGCTGCTGACAGGCTCCATGCCCACTGCGGCACGGAAGCAGGCTCTGCTCGATGCAGCCTCCGGGACAGCCGGGATCATCATCGGCACCCATGCACTGCTCAGCGGCAACGTCACCTTCTACGATCTTGGCCTGATCGTGGTGGATGAGCAGCACCGCTTCGGCGTGGAGCAACGGGATGCGCTCCGGGCCAAAGCCAGGAAACCGCCCCACCTGCTGGTCATGACCGCCACGCCCATCCCGCGCACCGTTGCCATGACGGTGTTCGGAGATCTTGAAACGTCGGTTCTGGACGAGCTTCCCGCGGGCCGGGCACCTATCAGCACCCACCTGGTGGGGCTTGCGGAAAATCCTGCCTGGGCCGGCCGCATCTGGGCCCGTTCCCGTGAGGAAATCGATGCCGGACACCAGGTGTACGTCGTTTGTCCAAAGATCGGGACCGATGATGACGGCGACTTCAGCCCCGGGGAAGCCGACCTCGCCGAAGGCCCCGATGGGGAAACCGGACGGGAACTCGCATCAGTGACCGCCGTCGTCGAACAACTCTTGGACGAACCCGCCCTTGCGGGGGTTCCACTGGCACCGCTGCACGGGCGCCAGCCGCCCGAGGTGAAGTCCGCCGCCATGGCCGGCTTTACGGCAAATAGCGTTAAGCTGCTGGTCTCCACCACCGTGATTGAGGTGGGCGTCGACGTCCCCAACGCCACCTTAATGGTCATCCTCGACGCCGACAGGTTTGGCATCTCGCAGCTGCACCAGCTGCGCGGCCGGGTGGGTAGAGGTGGGTTGCCCGGGACCTGCCTGCTGGTCACCGCTTTGGAACCTGAACACCCCAGCCGGCGCAGACTGGACGCAGTCGCTGCCACCACCGACGGGTTTGAACTTTCCCAGGAGGACCTCAAGCTGCGCCGCGAGGGCGACATCCTGGGCGCCTCCCAGTCCGGCGGTCGCTCCACCTTGAAACTGCTGCGCGTGCTCGAACACGAAGCCATCATCAGCCGCGCCAGGGACGATGCCCAGCAGATCGTGGCGCAGGACCCCTCGCTGGGCAGGCATCCGGATCTGGCCGAAGCAATCGACAAGTACCTCAATCCCGAAAAGGAGGCGTTCCTTGAACGCGGTTAGCACTGTTGAACGCAAAATGTGCGGCGGCCGAAGCGCGGGCGCCCAGTGAGCAGGATCGTTGCCGGAGCCGCGGGCGGTACCCCCCTTCAGTCCGTTCCGGGGTCCCTGACAAGGCCCACCACCGACCGGGTTAAGGAGGCACTCTTCTCGCGGCTGGATGCTTTTGACGTCATCAGCGGGGCGCGGGTGCTGGACCTGTACGCCGGCTCAGGCTCGCTGGGTGTGGAGAGCGGCAGCAGGGGCGCGCAGACAGTGGACCTGGTGGAGTTCGATGCCAAGGCGAGTGCCGTCTGCCAACGCAATGCCGACCTCATCAATGGGGTCTTGGGCCGCAAAGCCGTGACTGTCCACCGCTCAAAAGTCGAGCCCTTCCTGGAACGCGCCGCCGACACTGCAACCTGGGACCTGGTGTTCGCGGACCCGCCCTATCATCTGGACGAGATCGCGCTGTCAGCGGTGCTCGAAAAACTCTCCGCTCATCTTTCGCCGGCGGCTGTGCTGGTGGTGGAACGGTCGTCCCGCTCACCGGAACCGAGCTGGCCTGGTGGCCTGGCGCGGTTTGCTGAGAAGAAATACGGCGAGACCCGGCTGTGGTTCGCAGAGCCGTTTGTGCCGGACGCCATCGACCCGGACGAGGTGGATAAAGACAGGGTCGACCCGGACGACGTCGAAGAAGACGCGGTCGATCAGGACTAGGGCGCCAGTGCGTCCAGGTCCACGCCGGCCAGGACCTTAGCGGGATGCGGGCCGCGGGACACTAATTCCGCGGACCAGTCTTCAGGCCAGGGCGTCTGGGTGCCGACGAGGACGATGTTGCCCGGGTAGCGGCCCTCGAACATTCCTGTTTCGGCAAACGCGGCCACGTCGCCCATCGCCCGCCGCATTGCTTCCACCTGGCTGCGGACCAGGGTGAGCCCCGGCTCGTCGCCCACATTGACGATCAGCAGCCCGCGCGGGGTGAGCCGTTCCCGCACCTCGCCGTAGAACTCAGTGCAGGCAAGGTGCTCCGGCGCTTCCGGGCCGGAAAAGATGTCCAGGATGACGACGTCGAACCGGCGTTCGGGTTCGAGTTCAGCGAGGGCACCGCGGGCATCCCCGATAATGGTGTGCAGGTCCGTCCCCTCCTGGAGGGGCAGCTGGCGCAGGACGAAATCCAGCAGTTCACGTTCCAGCTCCACCGCGTGCTGGACCGACCCCGGGCGGGTCGCCTGGATATAGCGGGCCAGAGTCAGCGCGCCTGCCCCCAGATGCAGTGCCGCCACGGGCATTCCTGCAGGGGCGGCCAAATCCACCAGATGGCCGATCCGCCGCAGATACTCGTAGAAGATCTCGTCCGGCCGTGAAAGGTTCACATGGGACTGCTCCGCGCCGCCGATGCTGAGTACGTAGCTGCCGTCGGTGAAGGCGTCCGGTTCGATGGTTGCGTGTTGCCCGGTGGTGCGAAGGAACCGTTCCGCCCGCCCATTGCTGCCTGCCCGCATCAAAGCCGGTCGCTGAGGGTAGCCAGCCGGGCGGCGGCTTCCTCCAGGACCCCGGTCTTTTTGCAGAACGCAAACCGGAGGAGGCTGCGCGTCCTCTCAGCTCCCTCGGGATGGCAGAAAACAGGGACCGGGATGGCGGCCACCCCAACCAGGCCAGGGAGCTTGCGCGCCAGCTCCACAGAGTCATGAATGCCCAGCGGTGCAGTGTCCACGTTGACGAAGTAGGTTCCCTGCGGGGTGAAAACGTCGAAGCCCGCCGCCCGGAGGCCTTCGCTGAGGATGTCCCGCTTGCGCTTCAGGGTGTCGGCAATATCTTTGTAAAAAGCGTCCGGCAGGCCGAGGCCCATGGCAATCGCCGACTGGAACGGCGTGCCCGAACTGTAGGTGAGGAACTGCTTGACCGTGCGCACAGCAGACACGAGTTCCTCCGGACCTGTGAGCCAGCCGATCTTCCAGCCGGTCAGGGAGAAGGTCTTTCCGGCCGAGGAAATGGTGATCGTCCGCTCGCCGGCGCCCGGCAGGGATGCCACGGGCACGTGGCGGTCGCCGAAGGTGAGGTGTTCGTAAACCTCGTCGGTGACGATCAGGCAGTCGTGCTTTCGGGCCAGGTCGACGACGCGCTGCAGCACCGCGCGCGGAAAGACGGCGCCGGTGGGGTTGTGCGGGTTGTTCAGCAGTACCACCCGGGTCCGCTCGTTGAAAGCCGACTCCAGGGCGGCGAGGTCAGGCATGAAGTCCGGGGCCAGCAGGGGTGCCGTTACGTGGGTGGCGCCGGAAAGGCCGATGACTGCGCCGTACGAGTCGTAGAACGGTTCAAAGGTCAGCACCTCGTCGCCGGGTCCGGTAAACGCCAGCAGGGAGGCGGCGATGCCCTCGGTGGCGCCGGTAGTGACGATCACCTCGGTCTGTGGGTCGGGGGAGAGTCCGTAGAACCTTTGCTGGTGCGCAGCCACTGCTTCGCGCAGCTCCAGGACGCCTTTGCCCGGCGCGTACTGGTTCGCCCCGGAGGCGATGGCTGCGCGGGCGGCTTCGCGTATCTCCAGCGGTCCGTCCTCGTCTGGAAAGCCCTGGCCCAGGTTGATGGCGCCGGTCTGGACCGCCAGGGTGGTCATTTCTTCGAAGATCGTGACTCCCAGCCCGCCGTCGCGCCCCAGGAGGTTGGCTCCGAGCGCGGTCCGCTGCCAGGGGGCAGGGGCCGTGGGGGTGGAAACTTCCCGTCGTGGATGCATCCAGTCATGGTATCCCGGCCATTTCATGGGGTAGGTTCGGAGCATGAGACGTGCAGTCTGCCCCGGATCCTTTGACCCCATCCACAATGGACATCTTGAGGTTATTGCCCGGGCTGCGGGCCTTTTTGATGAAGTCATCGTTGCGGTCTCCACCAACCCGGCAAAAAAGTACAAGTTCACCTTGGAAGAGCGCCTGGACATGGCGCGGGAAACCCTGGCCTCACTTAAGGGCATTGTGGTGGAACCCGTTGGGGAAGGGCTCCTGGCCGAGTACTGCCGCCAACGGGGCGTCTCGGCAATCGTCAAGGGCCTCCGGTCCTCTTCGGATTTCGATTACGAGCTTCCCATGGCCACTATGAACCGCCAGCTCAGCGGCGTGGAAACAGTGTTCCTGCCGGCCGAGGCCCACTACATACATCTGTCTTCCACCCTGATCAAGGAAGTCGCGGGCCTGGGCGGCAATGTATCCGAATACGTTCCCAGGTCCGTGCACAGGAGGATGCTTGCGGGCGAGTCGGCGCAGGAACAGTCGCCAAGAGGGTAGGCTAGTTCGGTACTTCGGCGCCGCCGGCTGCCTGGTTTGAGTCCCTGTGACTCTTCAGGCTAAGATGGTACGTCGGTCATATGTTCAACAGGAGTTCTCATTAAACGAGGTGCTGGTTCGCCCTTGGCGTTCGACGTCAAGGACCTCGGACGCAGTCCGGGAAGCATGCGGACACTGACGGAACATGTACCCGCACCGAGTGACCTTGGTGTGGCGCTCATTGGTGTTCAGGAAGGCTCGGATATCGAGCTGGATCTGAGGCTTGAGGCCGTACACGAAGGAATTCTGGTATCAGGAACCGCACTTGCCGGGGTAACCGGTGAATGCGGGCGATGCCTGGATCCCCTTGCGTATGACCTTGAGGTCAATGTGCAAGAACTTTTCTTCTATGAGGGCGTGGAGCTTTCGGACGAAGAAGATGATGAAGAGCAACGTCGAGTCGAGCACGATGTAATCGATCTTGAACCGGTGTTGCGGGACGCGGTTGTCACCAATCTGCCGTTCCAGCCGGTGTGCCGGGAAGACTGCCAGGGCCTTTGCTCCGAATGCGGAGTTCGCCTGGAAGACGAGCCGAGGCACCACCACGAGGTCTTGGATCCTCGCTGGGCTGCCCTAGCTGATATGGCTAAGCCTGACCGGCAAAATTGATTTGTACGAGTTTGTCTAGAGAGAAATGAGTTAGCCGTGGCTGTTCCCAAGCGGAAAATGTCTCGCTCGAATACCCGCGCCCGCCGCTCGCAGTGGAAGGCGACCGCCCCCCACCTGGTGAAGACCGTGGAGAACGGCCAGGTTACTTACAGCCTGCCGCACCAGGCAAAGGTCGTCACCGACTCGGCCGGCACCGCGCTGTTCCTTGAGTACAAGGGCCGCAAGGTCGCGGACGTCTAATCGGCCCCTCCGGCTGACATGATGTCTTCAACTGAAGAGCTTTTGAAGCGTCTCGGTGTCTCTATTGACGCCGGGACGCTTCGTCTTGCGCTCACACACCGTTCCTACGCCTACGAAAACGGCGGCATCCCTACGAACGAGCGGCTCGAATTCCTGGGCGACTCCATCCTTGGGTTCTCCGTAACGGACGCTTTGTACCGGGACAACCCGGATCTTCCCGAAGGCGACCTCGCCAAGCGGCGCTCCGCCGTGGTCAGCACCCGTGCCCTCGCCGGCATCGGACGCAGCCTCGGTATTGGCGACTACATCTACCTCGGGCAGGGCGAAAAGATCACGGAGGGCAAAAACAAGGCCTCCATCCTGGCTGACACCATGGAGGCGCTGATCGGTGCCACCTATGTGTCCAACGACATTGAGACGGCCCGCCAGCTTGTTATGCGCCTGATCGGGCCCCTGCTCAAGGATGCCGCCGCTTTGGGTGCCGGGACCGACTGGAAAACCAGCATCCAGGAACTCGCAGCCAGCCGGCAGCTCGGAACCATCCACTACGCGGTGGAGGGCTCTGGCCCGGACCACGCACGGGTCTTTTCCGCTGCCCTGCACATTGGCGGCAAGGCCTATGGCAAAGGCACCGGACACTCGAAAAAGGAAGCGGAGCAAGTAGCTGCCGCCGACGCCTGGCGCACCCTTACCGGCGATGCCGGTTCCGCGCCGGCGGGCAAGCCGGCCGGTTCCGTAGCCGCCAAGTAGTCGACGTGCCTGAGCTTCCCGAGGTTGAGGTGGTCCGTCGCGGCCTGGTGAGCTGGGTCCGCGGCAGGACCATCGAACGTGTGGAAGTCCTCGACCAGCGCTCGATCCGCCGTCACGCGCTGGGAACTGAAGACTTCGTCGGTAACCTCGAAGGCGCAACGGTTGCCGACGTCGTGCGGCGGGGCAAGTTCCTCTGGATGCCGTTGCTTGATACATCCGTAGGCCGGGACGCGGCTGCCGCAGGGCGGCCGGCCGGCCGGCCGCAGGTGGCACTCATGGCGCATCTGGGCATGAGTGGCCAGCTGCTGATGCAGGACCGGAATGTCCCGGACGAGAAACACCTCAAAGTTCGGATCCGGTTGAGTCCGCGCGACGGCATGCCGGAGCAGTTGCGGTTCGTGGACCAGCGGATCTTTGGTGGCCTGTTCGTCACCGCTATGGTTCCAACGGACGACGGCGGCCCCGGCGGCCTCGCTGAATCGCCCCTTCCGCTGATTGCTGAGGAGGCGGCACACATTGCACGCGACCCCCTGGATCCGGCCTTTTCCTTTGACCTCTTCTATCGCCGCCTCCGCAAACGCAAAACAGGACTGAAGCGTGCCCTGCTGGACCAGGGCCTGGTGTCCGGCATTGGAAATATCTACGCCGATGAGGCGTTGTGGCGTGCCCGTCTTCATTACGCCCGGCCCACTGACACCCTGCGTCGCACCGAAGCGGAAAGGGTGTTGGGCAGCGCGCGTGAGGTCATGCTCGATGCGCTGGCCGCAGGCGGAACCAGCTTCGATTCCCTGTATGTGAATGTCAACGGTGCCTCGGGGTACTTCGACCGTTCCCTCAACGCCTACGGGCGGGAAGGCCAGCCGTGCAAGCGGTGTGCCGCTGCGGGAATCCACGCGTTCATTCGCCGGGAGCAGTTCATGAACCGTTCCTCATACACCTGTCCTGTGTGCCAGACCCGTCCCCGGAACGGGCGCTGGTAGGCAAACAGGGCCATAGTTCACGCCTTGTACGGCGTCTCGGCCGGGTCTTCGGCATGTGACGCAGTAGATTTGGTGCAGGGAAGCACCCGTCCCAGCCATCCAGGAGATCCAAAAGCCTTGCACCTCAAAAGCCTGACCGTCCGGGGGTTCAAGTCGTTTGCGTCCGCCACCACCTTCAACTTCGAACCCGGCGTCACCGCCGTCGTGGGCCCCAACGGCTCCGGCAAGTCCAACGTGGTGGACGCCCTCGCTTGGGTTATGGGGGAGCAGGGCGCCAAGACCCTGCGCGGCGGCAAGATGGAGGACGTCATCTTCGCCGGAACATCAGGCCGGGCCCCACTCGGACGCGCGCACGTCTCGTTGACCATCGACAACACTGACGGTGCCCTGCCCATCGAATACAGCGAAGTGACCATTTCCCGGACACTCTTCCGTGCCGGCGGTTCCGAGTACGCCATCAACGGTGCCGGCTGCCGGCTGCTGGACATCCAGGAACTGCTGTCCGACTCGGGCTTGGGCCGGGAGATGCATGTCATTGTGGGCCAGGGGCAGCTGGACCGCGTCCTCCACGCAACCCCCGAGGACCGCCGGGGCTTCATCGAGGAAGCCGCCGGAATCCTGAAACACAGGCGCCGCAAGGAGCGGACAGTCCGCAAGCTCGAAGCCATGCAGGCCAACCTGCAGCGCCTTACCGACCTCACGGGGGAGATCAGGCGCCAGCTGACCCCGCTGGGCAAACAGGCGGAGGTGGCCCGCCGTGCCCAGCGCGTGCAGTTCGACGTCCGGGACGCCAAGGCACGGCTTCTTGCAGACGACCTCGTCCAGCTGCAGGAAGCACTGGAGCAGGACGTCGCGGACGAAGCCGCGCTGAAAGCACGGCGGACCGCCGTCGAGCAGGAACTGGAAACAGGGCGCCGGCAGCAGGCTGCCCTGGAGCAGTTGGCCGCGGAAGCCACGCCGAAACTGAACGCGGCAAGGGACACCTGGTACCGGCTCACCGCCGCGCGTGAACGGCTCCGTTCCCTCGGAACCCTGGCGCAGGAACGCAGCCGCCTGCTCGGGTCCACGGAACCTCCGGCAGCCGGCCGCGATCCCGAACAGCTGGAGCGGCAGGCCGCGCGGGTCCGGGGGGAACTAGCCGAGCTCGAACGTCACATCCTGGATAAACGCAGCGGCCTTGAGGCCTCCAGCGCAGCGAAGGCAGAGGCAGAGGCGGCTGCCCTGGCCGAAGACAAGCGGCTCACGGCTGTGCTGCGGGCAGCCGCTGACCGGCGCGAAGGACTGGCGCGGCTGGCCGGACAGGTAGCTGCTGCGAGGTCACGCGTCGAATCCGCGCAGGCTGAATTGGGCAGGCTCCGGGAATCCCAGGCTGCCGGGGCGGAACGGCGCGCCCGGGCTCAGTCCGAGTTCACCGCGCTCGAAAACCAGGTGGCAGGAGTGGAAGAAGGGGAGGAATCCCTCGACGCCGACTATGAAGCCGCCAGCGCGGCACTCGATGCAGTGCTCCAGGACATCTCCAACCTCAAAGCCGCCGTCAGTGAAGGAATCCGAAAGCGTGATGCCCTGGCAGCGCGCCGGGACGCCCTGCAACTCGGGCTCAGCCGGAAAGACGGGGCAGGCCACGTCCTCGAAGCCGGCCTGGCAGGGGTAATGGGAACCCTCGCAGGGGAACTGACAGTGGAACAGGGTTATGAAACGGCGATAGCCGCTGCCCTGGGCGAAGCGTCCGAAGCGGTCCTCGTACGGGACCACGAGGCAGCAGCGGGCGTGGTTCAACTTCTCAAGGACGACGACGCCGGGAGGGCAGCGTTGCTGCTTGAACTCGTGGGTGCCGCCCAGGGGGCCGGAGCCGGCGGTGCCCCGTCCGGCAAGGCCCCAGCACTGCCGGACGGAGCGCGCTGGGCAGCGGAACTGGTGCAGGACGCCGGACGCGCAGCCCCTGCAGTGAGGCATCTGCTGGCCGCGACCGCCGTCGTCGCTGACGTAGAGGCGGCCGCCGCGCTGGTGGCCGCCCGCCCCGGCACCACCGCAGTGACCCGGGCGGGGGACGTTTTCACCGTGGTTTCAGCCACCGGCGGGTCCGCGAAGGCGCCGTCCCTCCTCGAGGTCCAGGCTGCAGTGGACGACGCCGAAGGCAAGCTTTCATCCGTCACCGCGGCGCTGGAGCGGAACAGGTTCGCCCTGGCCGGGGCAGAGGCCCGGCAGGCTGAGGCGCAGGAACGGGCGGACGCGGCCCTTGACCGGCTGCATGAATCAGATGCCAGGCTCGCAGCGGTGGCGGAACGGCTGGGACACCTCAACTCCGTACTCCGCAGCGCGGTGGGCGAGAGCGACAGGCTGGCGGCATCGCTCGCAGGGGCAGAAGCAAATGTTGTGGCGGAGCAGGAGGCGCTCGCCGCCATGGCTGCTCGGCTGGCCGCAGCCCAGGAGGCACCGCTGGAGCAGGAGCCCTCCACCGAACACCGGGATGCCCTCGCCCAGGCTGCCTCAACAGCCCGGGCCGCCGAGGTGGAGGCCCGGCTGGCACTGCGCAGCGCCGAAGAGCAGCTGGCCGCCACCCGGAACCGGGTGGAGTCGCTGGAACGCGCCGCTGCCACCGAGCGCCGCGCCCGTGAGGAAGCAGCGGAACGCGCCCGTCGCCGCAGGGCCCAGGCGAAAAGGGCTGCCGCCGTAGCGGCCGCTGTTGAACTCGCCCTGCGGTACATGGACGTGTCCGTGGACCTGGCAAGGCATGAACGCGACCTCGCTGAAGAGAACCGGGAACAGCGCGACAAGGAACTGCTGCATATCCGGACCGCGAATGACTCACTGGCGCGGGAACTTGCCGAGCTCACGGACAACGTCCACCGCGATGAGCTTGCCCGCACGCAGCAACTGGCCCGTATTGAAGCCCTGGAGAGCCGCTCCATCGATGAACTCGGCATCACCCCGGATGCCCTGGTGGCGGAATATGGGCCGGCGGTCCCTGTCCCGGTACCTGCTGAAGAAAGCGGCGACAAATGGGCAGCGCTGCGCGCCCCGGTGGACTCCAGTGGCGCGGAGATCATCGCGGGGAAACCCTATGTCCGCGAAGAGCAGGAGAAGCGGCTCAAGAAAGCAGAACGCGATCTCGCCAGCCTGGGCAGGGTCAACCCCCTGGCGCTGGAGGAATTCGCCGCGCTCGAGGAACGCCACCAGTTCCTCAGCACCCAACTGGAGGACCTCAAGGCAAGCCGGAAGGACCTGCTGGACATCATCAAGGAAGTGGATGACCGCGTTCAGCGGGTGTTCACGGAAGCCTTCGAGGATACCCAGGCACAATTCGTCAGGGTCTTCGCCCGGCTGTTCCCCGGAGGTGAGGGACGGCTGGTGCTCACCGATCCTTCGGATATGCTCACCACCGGGATCGAAGTCGAGGCACGCCCCGCCGGCAAGAAAATCAAACGCCTTTCGCTCCTGTCCGGCGGTGAGCGCTCACTGACTGCCGTGGCCCTGCTGGTAGCCATTTTTAAGGCACGCCCGTCGCCGTTCTACGTGATGGATGAAGT
This sequence comes from Arthrobacter sp. ZGTC412, assembly GCF_002929215.1. Lineage (GTDB taxonomy): Bacteria > Actinomycetota > Actinomycetes > Actinomycetales > Micrococcaceae > Arthrobacter. Next base: position 30,938 of record NZ_PJII01000001.1, on the reverse strand, counting down.
GGAGGCTGCCCTCGATGACACAAACCTGGGCAGGCTCATCACCATCTTCGAGGAACTCCGGGAGTCCAGTCAGCTCATCGTAATCACCCACCAGAAGCGGACCATGGAAGTAGCAGACGCACTCTACGGCGTGACCATGAGGGGCGACGGCGTCTCCACAGTGATCAGCCAGCGCCTGGGCGCCGACGTGTAAGCAGGGTGAAGGGGCGGGCTGCGCCTGCCCCGCCCAACACGTCCGCTGCGTTATGAGAAGCTAGGGGAGTGAATGACATCCTCCCCATAATTTTGTCCATTGTTGCTGCCTTGGCGGTTATTGGCGGGCTGATTCCGGTCCTGCTTAAGACACGGAAGAACATCACCCAGTACCCGGGAACCCGGGATGCCAACGACCCCGTCCTGCCGCGGAGTGGAAGCACGGCCGTTGACGACAACCCGGCAGCGGCGACGGACCGCAGGGCACCGGACGGCGTGGACCTGGAGGGGCTGGAAACCACCACGGTTCCCGACGATGCCGCCGGGCTGGAAGTCATTTCGGTGGAGACGCCCATGCCCGTCGCCGGCCGGCTCATCCGCCTTCGCGAACGGCTGGTCCGCTCCAACAACGTCATGGGCAAGGGACTCCTGGTCCTGCTTTCCAGTGACAGGATCGACGAAAACGTCTGGGACGAAGTTGAGGAAACCCTCCTTCTGGCGGACCTCGGCACCGAACCCACCATGCAGCTCGTGGACGCCCTGCGCGAACGCGTGAAGGTGCTGGGCACCCGGACTCCCGAGCAGGTCAAGCTGCTGCTCCGGGAGGAACTCATCAAGCTGGTTGACCCCACCATGGACCGCACGCTGAATGTCCAGCGGCACGCTGACAGGCCTGCCGTCATAATGGTGGTCGGCGTGAACGGCGTCGGCAAAACCACCACTGTGGGCAAACTCGCGCGCGTGCTGGTGGCCGAAGACAAGGACGTCATCCTTGGCGCCGCGGACACGTTCCGGGCAGCCGCCGCTGAGCAGCTGGCAACCTGGGGCCAGCGGGTCGGCGTTCCAACAGTGAAGTCGGACATCCACGGCGCCGATCCGGCTTCAGTGGCCTACGAGGCTGTGAAGGCGGGCATCGACCAGGAAGTCGACGTAGTGATGATTGATACCGCCGGCCGGCTCCAGAACAAGGTCGGGCTTATGGACGAGCTGGGCAAGGTCAAGCGCGTGGTGGAAAAGCTGGCTGAAGTGGACGAGGTCCTCCTCGTGCTGGATGCCACCACCGGCCAGAACGGCCTGAACCAGGCGCGGGTGTTCTCTGAGGTGGTCAACATCACCGGTATCGTCCTGACGAAGCTGGACGGTACGGCCAAGGGCGGCATCGTCGTCGCGATCCAAAAGACCCTCGGCGTTCCGGTCAAGCTGATCGGACTGGGTGAAGGTGCTGACGACCTTGCCCCGTTCGAGGCTGAAGCGTTTGTGGACGCCCTGCTGAACTAGCGTCCGTCCGCTGTGCCCGGGCCCTTGGCGGCCCGAAGGGTCTCGCGGGTGCCGAGCCAGGTGCAGGCGGCAACCAGCATGATGCCGCCGGTGACTCCGAACGCCCAGCCATAGCCCAGCCGGTCCGCCAGCACACCGGCCAGTACGGGTCCAACGATCGCGCCGACGTCGGACGTCATCTGGTAAACCGCCAGGACCTTGCCGCCGGAGCGCCCGTTGCCGATCACATCGGCGACGGCGGCCTGCTGGGCGGGTCCGAACAATCCGGAGCCGACGCCGGCCAGCGCCGAGGCTGCCAGGAACCATGCCAGTTCGCCGGCGAAGCCGATCCCGCCCGTGGCCGCGGCAGCCACGAGCAGGCCCGAGATCATCATGGGCTTGCGACCCATGCTGTCGGCCAGGCGGCCCGAAAACGTCAGCGCCAGGGCGTTGCCCGCGGCGAAGACCGCCAGCGCCAGCCCTGCTGCCTCGGGTCCGGCTCCAAAGACAGCCGCGGCAAACAGGGGAACCGTGGCCATGCGTACGCCGAAGGTGGCCCACCCGTTGGCGAAGCTGGACACCAGGGCAGCCCGGTACGCTCCCGACGCCAGGGCTTCTCCGAGCTTCATCGCCGGGTCGCGCTGCTGCGCCTCAGCGGAGCCTCTGCGCTCGTGGCTCAGCTGTGTCTGGACCACCAGTGCGGCCACTACCAGGGCTGCGGCGTACGCCAGGAAGGGTATTCGGAGACCGAATCCTGCCAACAGTCCGCCCACAATCGGCCCGCAGACGTTACCAATCAGGAACGCTGAGGCGTACGCTCCGGACACCCTGCCCCGGCTCTCCGGAGGCGCCAACCGAATCACCAGCGCCATGGAGGCCACGGTGAACATGACTGAACCGGCGCCGCCGAGCCCGCGGAAAAGCAGCAACTGCCAGTAGTCCTGTGCGAACGCGCACGCCGCCGTGGACAGGGCCACAATCAGCAGCCCCGCCACGTATACGGGCCGTTCTCCCAGTTTGCCGATCATGCTTCCGCCCGCGGGGGCAAACACCAGCCGCATAAAAGCGAAGATGGCAACAATCACGGACGCCTCCGTGTTGCCCACCCCGAATGTCGTGGCAAACTGCGGCAATACGGGCGCAACAAGCCCGAATCCCAGCGCGATCAGGAACGCGGCCGCGAGCATCACCTTAATGTCCCGGGGAAGCCGGTCCCGTTGCGGCCGGAGGCGGGCCAAAATCCTTGATGTGGCGCCGCTTCCGCGGGGTGCTGCCGTCATGGTGCGCAAATCCTTGCATTCTGGAGTGCCGGGTGCCGGCGAAAACGATGAAACACAACCGTAACAAGCACGATATGCACCATTTACTTCCTAGAGGTTGTTGTAACAGCCCGGAAATCCAAATCCTCCGTGGGCGAAACACGGTGCGGACAAACTCGTTACAGGACGCAAAAAGGCGTTGGCAGGCGGAGGACTCCGCATTATTCGACCAGAGAGGACGTGCACCATGGAACTCACCCCAGGTCACGTATGGATCATGGTGTCGGCAGCCCTCGTGCTGCTCATGACACCGGGTCTGGCATTTTTCTACGGCGGCATGACCCGCGCCAAGGCCGCACTGAACATGATGATGATGAGCTTCATCTCCATCGGCATGGTGGGCGTTGTCTGGGTCCTGTGGGGCGCCTCCATGAGTTCCGGTGAAGGATTCCTGCAGATCGTCGGCAACCCGTTCGCCACCTTCGGCCTCGAAGGGATCGACACTCCTGACGGACTGATCAAGGTTGGCTACGCTGCCACCTTCGCCATCATCACCGTCGCACTGATCAGCGGTGCCATCGCGGACAGGGCAAAGTTCGGCGCCTGGAGCGTCTTCGTCCCTGTCTGGGTCACCCTGGTGTACTGCCCCCTGGCCTACATGGTCTGGGGCGGCGGCCTCTTCGGTCCCGAAGGCGCTGTAGGCCAGGCACTTGGCCCGGCCATCGACTTCGCCGGCGGCACCGTAGTCCACATCAACGCAGGCGTTGCCGCACTGGTCCTCGTCCTCATCATCGGCAACCGCAAGGGCTTCGGCAAGGATCCCAACCACCGCCCGCACAACATCCCGTTCGTGATGCTCGGCGCGGCCATGCTGTGGTTCGGCTGGTTCGGTTTCAACGGCGGCGCCGCCGCCACCGCGGAACAGGGCGGCCTCATCTGGGTCAACACCCTCGCAGCACCCGCCGCCGCAATGCTCGGCTGGCTTGTCACCGAACGTATCCGCGATGGACACCCCACTTCCCTGGGTGCAGCATCCGGTGTGGTTGCCGGCCTGGTGGCCATCACCCCCGCCTGTGCCAATGTCAGCCCGGTCGGCGCCCTCGGCCTCGGTGTGGTTGCCGGTGTGGCATCCGCCCTGGCAGTGGGGCTGAAGTTCCGCTGGGGCTTCGATGACTCGCTCGACGTCGTGGGCGTCCACCTCGTCTCCGGCATCATCGGCACCGTGGCCCTCGGCTTCATCGCACTGCCCGCCGACGGCGTGGGCGGCGGCCTCTTTTACGGCGGCGGCATGACCCAGATGTGGGCCCAGCTCGCGGCAGCCGGCATCGCCATTGCCTACTCCGCGATCCTGACCGCGATCATCGCCCTGGCCATCCACAAGACCATGGGCTTCCGGGTCTCGCAGGAACAGGAGACGGTGGGTGTGGACCTCAGCCTGCACGCCGAAACCGCCTACGAGTTCGGTGTTGGCGGCCACGGCGGAAGCTTCCAGCCGCTGCACGACATGATCACGGGCAAAACCCAGCCGGAGGCTGCACAGGCTACCGAAGCCACGGCGGACGCCCAGAAGACCACATCAGCAACAGGCAAGGAAAGCGTGGGGGCATGAAACTGATTACCGCAATCGTTAGGCCGGAGAAGCTGGAAGCCATCCGCGAAGGGCTGGAGGCCTACGGCGTACAGGGCCTTACGGTCAGCGCGGCCAGCGGCTACGGCCGGCAGCGCGGCTACACCGAGGTGTACCGCGGAGCCGAGTACAACGTGGATCTCCTGCCGAAGATCCGGGTGGAAGTCCTGGCAACAGATGAGCAGGTAGACGACATCCTGGATGTCATCATCGCCAGCTCAAACACCGGCCGGGCCGGGGACGGCAAGGTCTGGACCATGGACGTCTTTGAGGCAGTGCGGGTCCGGACAGGCGAACGGGGAGTAGCCGCCATCTAGGCGGACGCCACCCGGCAGAGCAGTCACAGAAGAGCGGGCAGGAAACCGGAAGGTTTCCTGCCCGCTCTTCTGTTTGTCCTGTTCACTTCGACCCACCGCTGCCGGGTCCGCTCGTTAAGCTTTCCGCGCTACTCAGCCTGCGCGGTACCGGACCATTCCGCCGGTCCGGACGATCCGGCGTCGTACTCCTCCAGCGGGACCGTGCCCTGTTGCCATGCCCTCAGGACCGGCTCCACAATCCGCCAGCAATCTTCTGCCGTATCGCCGCGGACGGAGAGCAGCGGGTCGCCGGCGAGCACGCCCTCCAGCACTTCACCATAAGGGAGGAGCTCCGAGGCGCTCAGTTCCGCTTCGAGGGTGAGCCGGCTGAGACTGAGGATTTCGCCGGGGCCGTTCACGTCCACGTCAAACTGGAGGGTGTCCGGCCCGAAACCGATCCGGAGCTGGTTTGGCGCGTCCACGCCCGTGAAGCCCTGGGGAAGGTGGGGGACCGGCCGGAACGTCACCACGGCCTCCTTGCGCTTGGCGCCAATGGCTTTGCCGGAACGCAGGATGAACGGAACGCCCTTCCAGCGCCAGTTATCGATTCCCACCTGGATCTGAGCCAGGGTCTCGGTACCCCGCGACGCATCGACGCCGTCCTCCTTGGCGTAGTCAGGCACTTTCTTCCCTGCCACCGTCCCGGACGTGTAGCGCGCCCTTCTGGTTGAGGCTGCGTAGGGGGCGCCGACGCGGCTGGCGCGCAGGACCGCGGAGACGGCGTCGCGCAGGTCCCGTTCGCTGATGGTCGACGGCGGCTCCATCGCCATCAGGGCCATGATCTGGAGCAGGTGGCTCTGGATCATGTCCCGGAGTGCGCCGGCGCCGTCGTAGTAGCGGGCCCTGCCCTCCAGCGCGAGGTCCTCGTCGAAGATGATCTCCACCTTCTCCACGTGCTGGCGGTTCCATACTGGCTCCAGGAAGTTGTTGGCAAAACGCAGGCCCAGGATGTTCAGGACTGTGGCCTTGCCCAGGAAGTGGTCGACCCGGTGGATATGGTCCTCCGGTACCAGCCGCACCAGGGTCCGGTTGAGTGAGCGGGCTGATTCCTCATTGGAACCAAAGGGCTTTTCCATCACCAGCCGCGTGCCGGCCGGAACCTGCTCAGGCCGGAGGGCTTCACAGGCAAGCTGGCTGATCCGGGGCGGCAGGGCAAAGTAAACGGCGGTGGGACCCTCAAAGGTGGCGAGCAGCGCGGCCAGCGCACCGTCCGCCGTGACGTCCAGCTGGTGGTAGACCGTTTCCTTTTCCAGGTCCTCCAGTGCCCGCAAGCCGTCGGGGTCAGCAGACTCCGCGGATGCCGCAAAGGCCGTACGGACCCTCTCCCGCCACTGTTCCGGGGTCCAGGGATCGGAGCCTGCCCCGACGAGCCGGAGTCCCGCCGCGCGGCCCTTGGCCACAAGCCGCGCCAGGCCGGGCAGGAGCAGCCGGCCGGTGAGGTCCCCGGAAGCGCCGAGGATGAGCAGGGTTTTTACTGTTGTTTGGCTCGTCATTTTGCCAGCATGCCACCTTGCGGGCCCGACTTGGTACCCTAGATAGTCGAGTCCTGATCATCCACTGAAAGAAGTGCACGGCGCGTGTTCAATTCACTCTCTGACCGGTTGACAGCAACCTTCAAGAATCTCCGCGGCAAGGGCCGCCTCACTGAGGCGGACGTTGACGCCACAGTCCGCGAGATCCGCCGCGCCCTCCTGGACGCGGACGTTGCCGTTCCCGTTGTCCGTGAATTCACGGCCAGGGTGCGCGAACGCGCGCTGGGCGCCGAAGTTTCCGGTGCACTGAACCCCAGCCAGCAGATCGTCAAGATCGTTAACGAGGAACTCGTAGAGATCCTCGGCGGCGAGACCCGCCGCATCCGCCTGGCCAAGAACGGGCCCACCATCATTATGCTGGCCGGCCTCCAGGGCGCCGGTAAGACCACCCTTGCCGGCAAGCTGTCCAAATGGCTGAAGGCACAGGGCCACAGCCCCATGCTGGTGGCCTGTGACCTGCAGCGCCCCAACGCGGTAACCCAGCTCCAGGTTGTTGGCGAGCGGGCCAAGGTGCCCGTCTTCGCGCCCCACCCCGGAGCCACGTCATCCGAACTTGAGCACCCTGCCGGTGACCCGGTGGCGGTGGCCCGCGCCGGCGTTGAGGAAGCCCGGCAAAAGCTGCACGACGTCGTCATTGTCGACACCGCAGGACGCCTTGGCGTTGACGCCGACATGATGGAACAGGCGCGCCAGATCCGCCGCGCCATCGTGCCCAACGAAGTCCTGTTCGTCCTTGACGCCATGATCGGCCAGGACGCCGTTAACACTGCGCACGCCTTCGATGAGGGCGTGAACTTCACCGGCATCGTGCTGTCCAAGCTCGACGGCGATGCCCGCGGCGGTGCCGCCCTTTCGGTTGCGTCGGTCACCGGCAAGCCTGTGATGTTTGCTTCCACCGGTGAAGGCCTGGACGACTTCGAGCTCTTCCACCCGGACCGGATGGCCTCGCGCATCCTCGACATGGGCGACGTCCTCACGCTCATCGAGCAGGCCGAAAAGTCCTGGGACAAGGACGAAGCCGCCCGGATGGCGAAGAAGTTCGCCGACCAGGAGGACTTCACCCTGGACGACTTCCTGGCCCAGATGCAGCAGATCCGCAACATGGGCTCCATGAAGAAGATGCTCATGATGATGCCTGGCGCGCAGAACATCCGCCAGCAGCTCGAGCAGTTCGACGAGCGCGAGATCGACCGCGTCGAAGCCATCGTCCGGTCCATGACGCCGCACGAGCGCGTGGCTCCCAAGATCATCAACGGCTCCCGCCGGGCCCGCATCGCCCGCGGTTCTGGTGTGCACGTCTCCGAGGTCAACGGCCTCCTGGAGCGCTTCGCCCAGGCCCAGAAGATGATGAAGAAGATGGCCCAGGGCGGGATGCCGGGCATGCCTGGTATGCCCGGCATGCCGGGTGCGGGCGGCGGCGGCGCGCGGAAGAATGCCAAGAACGCTCCCAAGAAAAAGGCCAAATCCGGCAACCCCGCCAAGGCCGCCCAGGAGCGCAAGGATGCCGAGGCCCGGCGTGCAAATGCCGCCAAGGCGCTGCCCACCGGGGCCGCCTTCGGCCAGCAAACGGGCGACTTCGATCCTTCGCAGCTGAACCTGCCCAAGGGTTTCGACAAGTTCCTCGGCCAGTAACCACATTCGCAACCACGTAGCGCCAGGCGTCGTTTGAAGGTTCAAGGCGACACTTGGCGCTGCCCGGTTGGGTTGTCGGTGACGTGGAATAGGGTTGGGTCATGTTCAAGCAGAGGATAGTGTTCGTGCACGGCGCCGGCAGCTTCGGCTCCGTGGCCTGGCCGCGCCAGCACGGCATGGCACTTTCCTATGACGCGCTGTTCCTGCGCCGGCACGGCTACGATCCGGCCGCGGAGCCCGTCGAGTCCTCCTTCGAGGAGGACACCGCCATTGTGCTGCGGTCCCTTGCGGACGACGGCAGGGGTGCTGCCGGAGGGCATATCGTGGCTCACGCCCAGGGAGCCATCTCAGCCATGATGGCCGCCGTCGAACGGCCGGACCTGGTTTTTTCCTTGACGCTGGTGGAGCCGGCGTGCCTGTCACTGACCGCCGAGCTGCCGGCCACGGCGGCGCACATCGGTCTTATGCAGCCACTGTTCGACGTCCGGCACCAGATGAGTGATCAGGATTTCCAGCGCGAGTTTGTCCGCAGGGTCTACGCCACGGACCTGCAGCAGCCGTCCACGGCGGAGGAAAAGCGTTCCGCCAGGCGGCTCCGGCTCCAAGCCCCCTCCTGGGAAGCGCCGCTGCACATTGTTCCCGGCGTTCCCACCCTTGTCCTGACCGGGGGATGGGAGCCGCTCTACGAGGAAATTGCCGGGTACCTGCGGGAGACCGGTGCCCTGCACCGCACGGCGGCGGGAGGGCACCGGCCCCATGACTCCCGCGAAGGGGACCGCATCATCCGATCCTTCATCAGCGAGGTCAGCCGGGTCCAGTCAGCGCGGGCCTCCTAAAGGCCCTGTCCTCCGGCGGGGACGCGTGGCTCCGGCAGGTAGACCTTGCCGCCTGCCGCCAGGAATTCCTCGCTCTTGCCTTTCATGCCTAAGGCCATCTCAGCCAGGGCCGTCTGCGACTCCGCTGAACCGTATTCGTCCCGGATATCCTGGCTGATTCTCATGGAACAGAACTTGGGACCGCACATGGAGCAGAAATGCGCGGTCTTGGCTGGTTCGGCCGGGAGGGTCTCGTCGTGGAATGCCTCGGCCGTCACCGGGTCCAGGGACAACGCGAACTGGTCCCGCCAGCGGAACTCGAAGCGGGCCTTGGACAGCGCGTCATCGCGTTCGTGCGCCCCCGGGTGGCCCTTGGCGAGGTCTGCTGCGTGCGCTGCGATCTTGTACGTGATCACGCCTGTTTTAACGTCGTCCTTGTTGGGCAGGCCAAGATGTTCCTTGGGGGTGACGTAGCACAGCATGGCGGTGCCGTAGCGGGCAATCTCCGTGGCGCCGATGGCTGAGGTGATGTGGTCGTATCCCGGTGCCACGTCGGTAACAAGCGGCCCCAGCGTATAGAAGGGCGCTCCCTTGCACAGCTCCTGCTGGCGTTCGACGTTCTCCCGGACCAGATGGAATGGAATATGGCCGGGGCCCTCCACCATCACCTGCACGTCGTACTCCCAGGCGCGTTGCGCCAGCTCGGCGAGTGTGTCCAGCTCCGCGAACTGGGCGGCATCGTTGGCGTCCGCTGTTGCCCCCGGCCGCAGGCCATCACCCAGTGAAAACGCGACGTCGTACCTTGCGAAGATCCCGCAGAGCTCGTCGAAGTGCGTGTAAAGAAAGTTTTCCCGGTGATGTGCGAGGCACCAGCCCGCCATGATTGACCCGCCGCGGGACACAATGCCCGTCACCCGGTTGGCGGTCAGGGGAACGTACCGGAGCAGGACGCCGGCGTGGATGGTCATGTAGTCCACCCCCTGTTCGCACTGCTCAATGACGGTGTCCCGGAAAATCTCCCACGTGAGGGCGTTGGCTTCGCCACTGACCTTCTCAAGGGCCTGGTAGATGGGAACGGTGCCGATCGGAACCGGCGAGTTGCGGATGATCCATTCCCTGGTGGTGTGGATGTCATCGCCCGTGGAAAGGTCCATCACTGTGTCTGCGCCCCACTGGGTGGCCCACTGCAGCTTGTCCACTTCTTCTGCGATGGAACTAGTGACGGCCGAGTTGCCGATGTTGGCGTTGATCTTCACCAGGAAGGCCTTGCCGATGATCATGGGTTCAGATTCAGGATGGTTGACATTGTTGGGAATGATCGCTCTGCCGGCGGCCAGTTCACTGCGCACCAGTTCCACATCGCAGTTCTCCCGCAGGGCCACGAAGCGCATCTCCGGGGTAATGATGCCCTGCCGTGCATAGTGCATCTGCGTCACCGTCCTGCCCTCGACGGCGCGGCGGGGCACCGGCCGCGCACCCTTCCACTCCGCGCTGGCGGCGCCCCGGCGCACAGCCGAGCGGCCGTCGTCGAGCAGGTTCCGTCCCCGCCCGCCGTAGGTTTCAGTGTCCCCTCGTGCTGTTATCCACTCCGATCGGAAGGGGTTGAGGCCGCGGACGGGGTCGCTGCCCGGGCCGGCCGTACGGTAGGTACGGAAGGGCCCGTTGGCCTCGCCGTTCGGCGAATTGGTGAGGGTTATTTCCGTGACGGGCACCCGGATACCAGAGGTTTCATCATGGATAAAGGCCAGCGAATGGGACTTCAGCGACTGGGTGACAAGAGGCTGGTCCTGACCGCCGGCCATCGTGGCGGACGGAATGTGGGCAGGGTTCAGCTGTGCATTTGGTGTATTCAAGGAATACTCACTTCCTTCGCCGGCATTACCCGGACAGGTTCGACGGTCGCAGGCTGCGTCAGCCCGATCTCAGCCCCTGCAGGGGCACCCGTGTGGTCACAACGAAGCTACCACAGCCTCCCGAAGGTCAAGTGCCGCATCCGCGGTGCTAGCCTTTCGGGGCGGGAGAGAGGCAATCCATGGCAAGAATCATCCAGTTCACAGGAATGGTCCTGACCGGGCCGGACAGCGAGAAACGCGGCCTGTGGTCCGTTGACGGCAGGCTCACATTCCACCAGCCGGCAGGGGAGCCGGAGAGGATCCTGGACGGCTGGGTGCTTCCGGGGTTCGTTGACGCCCACTGCCATATCGGGCTGGGACCCGGAGGCGCGGTGGACCCCGGCACGGCGGAGGAACAGGCTCGTACCGACCTGAACGCAGGCACACTGCTGGTCCGGGACGCCGGTTCCCCTGCTGACACCCGCTTCCTGCAGGACAGGCGGGATGCCCCCGTACTGATCCGCGCCGGCAGGCATGTCGCCAGGACCCGCCGCTATCTGCGGGGCTTTGCTGAGGAAGTGGAACCGGACGGGCTGGTGGAAGCCGTCCGGAAGCAGGCGCGCGATGGCGATGGCTGGGTCAAGCTTGTGGGGGACTGGATCGACCGCGACGCCGGTGACCTGGCGCCGTCGTTTCCCGCCGCCGTCGTCAAGGACGCTGTCCAGGCGGTGCACGACGAAGGAGCCCGGATCACCGCCCATTGCTTCGCCGAAGAAACCCTGGACCAGATGCTGGACGCGGGCATCGACTGTATCGAACATGGCACCGGCCTCCTGCCACGCCACCTCCCACGGTTGGCAGAGCAGGGCGTTCCCATCGTGCCTACCCTCATCAATATCGCCACCTTCCCGGACATCGCTGCCCAGGCAGAGCCCAAGTTCCCACGGTACGCCGCACATATGCGCGCACTGTGGGAGCGCCGGGCGGAGCGGGTGCTGGAGGCGTACGAGGCAGGGGTGCAGATTTACGCCGGTACCGATGCCGGCAGCGTCATACGGCACGGCAGGATCGCGGATGAGATCCTGGCCCTCCACGGTGCAGGGCTGCCGATGGCCGCTGCCCTCGACGCTGCCTGCTGGGCCGCCCGGAAGTGGCTGGGGGCGGAGGGCTTGCAGGAGGGAGCCCGCGCGGACGTTGTGCTGTGCCGGGAGGATCCGCGGAAAGTTCCGGAAGCGGTCAGCGGGTTGGCACACGTGGTGTTGGGCGGCCGCATCCTACGTTGATACGGGCAACGGGGCTGAGTTTGAAGGCACTTGGAATAAATTGAAGCTTCAAGTAATTTTAATAGTCATAGGCCCCACCCCAGAAGGGCCCCAGTACCGGGAGTTCCCAAATGACTGCAGAAGCCACCAGCCAGGACCTTCTTCCCGCCGACCTCACCATGGGCACCGTGATGCTCAAGGTAGGCGACATGAAGGTCATGACCGATTACTACCAGCGCGCCCTCGGGCTTGAGGTTGTCGCCGAGCAGGATGGCGGACTCTACCTCGGCCGCCTGCAGAAGCCCTTGGTCCACCTCGCGCCCGCTCCCGGACTGAACCTCCCGGGCAGGGGGGAGGCCGGTCTTTTCCATACCGCGCTTCTTTTCGAGAACCAGGCGGACCTCGCCGCCACCATCGCCACCGCCGCCCAGTTCGAGCCCCGCTCCTTCACGGGCAGCGCGGACCACCTCGTCAGCGAGGCCTTCTACTTCAATGACCCCGAAGGCAACGGCATCGAGCTCTACTGGGACCGGCCGCGGAGCAACTGGTCCTGGAACGGCACAGACGTGGTCATGGACAGCCTGGCCCTGCCGCCGCAGCGCTACCTGGAACAGCACCTCACTGAAGAATCCCTCGAGCGCCAGCGCGGAAGCGTGGCGGGAGTGGGCCACGTCCATCTCCAGGTGGGCGATGTCCAGTCGGCCCGGGACTTCTATGTAGGAATCCTCGGGTTTGAAAAGACCGCGGGCTGGCACGGGCAGGCATTGTTTGTCTCGGCCGGCCGCTACCACCACCACATGGCCATGAATGTCTGGAACAGCCGCGGCGCCGGCCCCCGCAAAGACACCCTCGGCCTCGGTGAGGTACTCATCGAAGTGCCGTCCGGGGACGATGTCGGGGCGCTCGCGGACCGGCTGAAGGTGGCCGGGCTGCCGGCGCACCACACTGGTGCGGAACTGCGCTTCGAGGATCCCTGGCGCAACAGGATCCGGGTAGCGGCCCGCTGACGCTGCCGAGCCCGGCCAACGGGCTGGCTGCACCCGGGCAGGGGCGGGCCGTGTACTAGGCTGAAGCCGAACGGCCGGGCGGCGGGCGCCGCTTCCCGAAGGGCCGCACCGTCGACGGAATGAGGGCAATTCCCATGGGCTTTACCGAAATCTTTGTGGCCACCCACGACGGCGCGCTGAAGCGCGCCGGAATCCTTGACCAGGGCGGAAGTGCGCCTGCCGGCGATGCCGTCAGGATCCAGGGGATCAGTGATTTCGAAGTAGAGCAGCTCGGCGACCTCGCCGGCACTGCGGTGCACGCCGGTGGAGCCGACTATGAGCTGACCATGGTGGATGTTTCAAGCGATTCGCTCCTGGCTGTTCCGGCCGCCATGGTCCGTGCCCTGGCCGACCTGCTCTCCTATGAAACCGAGGGGGAAGGCAACGTCCTCGACGACGTCGCCGAGCAGTGGGCCGCCCAGGACGACATGCCGTTCGAAGCAGCCCAGGCGCGCACCTACGTGCAGCAGCTGGCGGAACTGGCCGGCGGAATCGACGACGCGGAACGCACAGGCCTGTACGTCTGGTCATCCTGACACCTCCGCCGGGTTTCCCACCGTCGACGGCGGGCGGGGTGTCAAGTCGAAATCCGGACGCTCATCTGGCACAATAAACAGGTACTCGATCTGCGTGGCCCCTCTCTCCGCGTCCGGATCCTGTCCTTCGAACCCGCAAGTACGGCCCGCCCCACGGGTGCAGAACGCCGGGTTCACCCCCTTTCTGAAACAGGAGTGACCACAAAAGTGGCCGTAAAGATTCGCCTTAAGCGCTTTGGCAAAATGCGCGCACCGTACTACCGCATCGTCGTCGCAGACTCACGCACCAAGCGTGACGGCCGCGCCATCGAGGAGATCGGCAAGTACCACCCCACCGAAGAGCCCTCATACATCGAGGTCGACTCCGAGCGTGCCCAGTACTGGCTCTCCGTCGGCGCCCAGCCGTCCGAGCAGGTTGCCGCGATCCTGAAGATCACCGGTGACTGGCAGAAGTTCAAGGGCCTTCCGGGCCAGGAAGGCACCCTGAAGACCAAAGCTCCGAAGGAAGCCTTCGTTGCCCCGGAAAAGGGTTCTGTGATCATCCCGGAAGCCATCACCAAGAAGGCCTCCAAGTCTGACGCAGCCGAGGCACCGGCCGAAGCAGAGACCACCGAGGCTGAGTAAATTGCTGGCAGAAGCGCTGGAACACCTGGTCCGGGGGATCGTCGATTCCCCGGATGACGTCAAGGTCAGCTCGAAGAGCAACCGCCGCGGGGACACCCTCGAGGTGCGGGTCCATCAGGACGACCTCGGACGGGTGATCGGCCGCCAGGGCCGCACGGCACGCGCATTGCGCACCGTTGTGGCAGCCCTGGCCGGCGGCGAACCGGTAAGGGTCGACGTCGTCGACACCGACCGCCGCCGCTGAGCGCTCAGCAACATCAGTTTTGCTCCGGCCCCTCCACCAAACGGTGGAGGGGCCGGAGTGCTTTCACCAGAACACCGCCAACCACATCCAAGACAGAGGAACACATGCAGCTCCAGGTGGCACGAATCGGCAAACCCCACGGCATCCGCGGGGAAGTTACCGTCCAGGTCCTGACGGACGCCCCTGAGGACCGGTTTGTGCCGGGTACTGAATTTGTGGTGGAACCGGCGTCCGCAGGCCCGCTTACCGTGAACAGCGCCCGCTGGAACAAGGACATCCTCCTGCTCGGGTTCGACGAGATTGAGACCCGGAACGAAGCGGAAACCCTGCGCGGAGCCAAGCTCTTTATCGAAACCGAGGAGCTGGACGAGGACGACGACGAAGGCTGGTACGAGCACGAACTGGTCGGACTCGAGGCCCGCGTCGGTTCCCGCGTAGTGGGCAAGGTCACCGCATTGAACACCATGCCGGTGCAGGACTTGTTGATGGTCACCACCCCGGATGGGGAAGAGATCCTTATTCCCTTCGTTGAGCAGATCGTGCCAGAGGTCAACATCGAGGAAGGGTTCATCCTCCTCACCCCGCCGGATGGCCTGTTCGAGGTCAACTCGGACCAGGATGCGGGGCCGGGCCAGGATGCCGCGCCGGAAACTGAAGGCAAAGCGTAAATGCGTATCGACGTCGTCAGCATCTTTCCCGAGTACCTGGCGCCGCTGGAACTGTCGCTGATCGGCAAGGCACGCCAGGACGGGCTGCTGGACCTTCGAGTCCACGACCTCCGCACCTTCACCACGGACAAGCACCGCACAGTGGATGACACACCGTACGGCGGCGGCGCCGGAATGGTGATGAAACCTGAACCGTGGGCCCAGGCACTCTCCTCGATCGCAACGGAGCGTCCGGAAGATGCGGACAGGCCGGTCCTGATTGTTCCATCGCCGGCGGGGGAGCGGTTCACACAGGCCCTCGCCTACGAACTGGCCGAGGAGGAACATCTCACGTTTGCCTGCGGACGGTACGAGGGCATCGATGAGCGGGTCATCGAGTGGTCCCGCGAGCACTTCACCGTCCGTCCCGTCAGCCTTGGCGACTATGTCCTGAACGGCGGGGAAGTGGCCGTCCTGGCCATGGTGGAGGCCATCGGAAGGCTCCTGCCGGGCGTTGTGGGCAACCCCGAGTCGCTGGTGGAGGAGTCCCATTCCGACGGGCTGCTGGAGTACCCCGTCTACACCAAGCCTTCCGTCTGGCGGGAACGCGAAGTGCCGGCGGTACTCCTCAGCGGCAACCACGGAAAAATTGCGCAGTGGCGCCGCAGCGAACAGTACCGCCGGACGGCGGAGCGCCGCCCGGACCTGCTCGAAACGTTCGACGCCGGGAAGCTGCCGCGTGCCGACCGCACCGCCCTGCAGGACCTGGGGTACGACGTCGTCGACGGCCGTCTGCTGCGCCGCCCGGACGCGCCAGGGGAACAGCCGGACTGACGCGGCCGCTGGTTCGTCGCGGAAGCCGCCGAAATTGGCTGTACGTGGCGGACTGTGGCAAAATTAGTCCTTGTGTCTGCTGGGTCCGCACCTGCCACAGGGGGAGCGCAACCAACAGCTAAGACAACCGTCGTCTTCAATCAGTGAAAGAGGACGGACCACTTACCTTTCGGCAGTAATTTCCGGTAGCGCTGCAAGCGTCCGGGCTTGGCTGCCGTGACCTAAAGTGAATGACCTGTGGCGTTCACCAGGAGTGCAATCATGCATATTCTCGATTCCGTAGATGCAGCTTCGCTGCGCACCGATGTTCCCCAGTTCCGCGCGGGTGACACCCTCAAGGTTCACGTGAACATCATCGAAGGCAAGAACTCCCGTGTCCAGGTATTCCAGGGCTTCGTCCTGGGCCGCCAGGGTGACGGCATCCGCGAGACCTTCACGGTCCGCAAGGTCTCCTTCGGCGTCGGCGTGGAGCGTACCTTCCCGGTACACTCCCCGATCATCGACAAGATCGAGCTCGTCACCAAGGGTGACGTGCGCCGCGCCAAGCTTTACTACATGCGTGCACTGCGCGGTAAGGCTGCGAAGATCAAGGAAAAGCGCGACTTCAGCACCGCCAAGTAAGTCCTTAGACCTACAAAGGCAGGACCGCAGCCGTATCCGGCCAGCGCCGGAGCCACGCACCAGCGCCCAGGATACGGACTTATGGACCACACAAAACGCCAGCCCCGAAAAACGGGCTGGCGTTTTGTGTTCCTTGCCCTGGTCCTGGCCATTGCCGTCAGCGGACTGGTCCGCTCGCTGTGGCTCGACGTCTACTTCATTCCGTCCGAGTCCATGGAACCGGTCCTTGAGGGCGGAGACCGCATCCTTGTGTCCCGCACCGATTTCCGGGCTGAACCCATCCGGCGGGGCGACATCGTGGTCTTTGACGGCCGGGGAACCTTCGCGCCGCTCAACAGTGGCAAGGGTCCGCTCGTGGACGCCGCGTCCGCCATCACCCAGTGGCTTGGCCTCACCGGCAGCGACACCACGTATGTAAAACGGGTCATCGGCCTACCAGGAGACACCGTGGTCTGTTGTGATGCCGACGGGAAGATCACTGTGAACGGCCAGCCATTGGATGAGCCATACATCTTTCCCGGAGATGCTCCCAGCACCCGGAAGTTCAGTGCCGAGGTGCCTGACGGGCGGCTGTGGCTGCTGGGTGACCACCGGTCGCTGTCCGCCGATTCCCGGAGCCTTCTCGGTGCTCCCGGCGGGGGAATGGTGCCTGTAGACCGTGTGATCGGCAGGCCGGTCCAGATCATCTGGCCGCTTGATAGATTTGCTGAAGTACCTCGGCCGCCAGCGGCAGGCCCCTTAACAGAGAACGGACAGTAGATGCCCGAGAACCACGCGCGGACACCCGAACCGCGTCCCGACGGAGCTTCGGATTCCCGGGCCGACGACGCACCCGAGGCAGCCGCGCCTAAGGCAGCCGCCGCGGGGCCGGAAGTACCTGCTCCCGGACAGGCCGGCAGCCGTGCCGCAGCCAAGGCCAGCGGGAAAGACGGCGGAAGCCAGGTGCTTGCCTGGCTGAAGGAAATTGCCACGGTGGTGGTGATCGCCGTCGTGCTCTCCTTCCTCATCAAGACCTTCCTGTTCCGGGCGTTCTTCATCCCTTCCGAGTCCATGGTCAACACGCTCGACGTTGATGACCGCATCTTCGTTAATCTCCTGGTGCCTGAACCTTTCTCGCTGAGCCGTGGTGACGTTGTGGTCTTCCGCGACACCAAGGGCTGGCTGCCGGCCGCGGAGGAAAGGGCCGACGGGCCGTTCACCTGGGTCCAGGACGGCCTTACCTTTGTGGGCCTCCTGCCGGACAACTCCGAGCAGCACCTGGTCAAGAGGGTCATCGGACTGCCGGGGGACCACGTGGTCTGCTGCGATGCCGGCGGTAAACTGACAGTCAACGGGACCGCCATCGACGAAAGCTACATCAACCCGGCTGAGGTTCCGCAGGTCCGCAATTTCGATGTGACTGTCCCCGAAGGCAAGGTGTGGGTGATGGGGGATAACCGGAACCATTCAGCTGACTCCAGGGCGCATATGGATTCCGACGGCGGGTTCATAGACATCGCCGACCTTGAAGGCAAAGCTGCGGTCATAGCTTGGCCGCTGAACCGAATTACAGCCCTGGGCAACTATCCGGACGTGTTCCGGAACGTACCGGCGGCACCCTGACCATGTCCTCCGCAGTTCAAGCCGGCACTGCCAAGGCCAGCCCCGCGATAACGGATCCCGCAAACGCCGGTTCCGCGAAGGCCGGCGCTGTAAAGGGTGGCGCCGCTAAGGGGCGGGCCGGATCCACGAAAGTGGCCGCACGCCCGGGACAGGCGCCCACCCTCAGGCACGAACGTACGTTCAAGGCCCAGGGCGCACGGCTGGTGGCCGGCGTCGACGAGGTGGGACGCGGCGCTCTTGCCGGTCCCGTGAGCGTTGGCATTGCCGTTGTGGACCTGGAGCGCCAGAGGCCGCTTGCCGGCGTGAGGGACAGCAAGCTCCTGAGCCCCGCTGAACGCGAACGGCTGGAGCCGCTGGTCCGCCGGTGGAGTGTTGCGTCCGCGGTGGGCCACGCGTCTGCGCAGGAAATTGATTCCATCGGCATCATCGCTGCCCTGCGCCTGGCAGGAACCCGGGCCTGGTACGAGATTCTCGCTGCGGGAGTCACCCCCGACCTGGTTCTCCTGGACGGCAGCCACAACTGGCTTTCGCCCGCAGACCAGCTGTCGCTGTTTGACGAGCCGGTTCTTGACGCCGGCTGTGACGCGCCTGTGCACACCAAGATCAAGGCCGACATGCAGTGCCTGAGCGTTGCCGCTGCCAGTGTCATCGCCAAAGTGGAGCGGGACAGGATGATGCGGGAGCTCCACGCTGAGTACCCGGACTTCGGGTGGGACATCAACAAGGGCTACGCCACCGTCCTGCATCGGGACGTCCTCCGGGCGGCAGGGCCTACGCCCTACCACCGCGTAAGCTGGCGCCTGCTCGGCGGGGAACTGCTGGACGGCGGTCCCCTTAGCGGAGACGTAGCCGGCATCGAAGACTGACTCCGGCCGGCGTGGGCGCCAGCGGCGCCGGAGATGGTGCAAGATGGAACCATGAGTGCTGAGGACCTTGAAAACTATGAGACCGACATGGAGCTGCAGCTCTACCGTGAATACCGCGACGTTGTCGGTCTGTTCAGCTACGTTGTCGAGACCGAACGGCGCTTCTACCTTGCCAACCACGTAGACCTGCAGGCCCGCAGCGCCGACGGCGAGGTTTACTTCGACCTGACCCTGCAGGACGCCTGGGTGTGGGATGTGTACCGGTCGGCACGGTTCGTTAAAAGCGTTCGTGTCCTCACGTTCAAGGACGTCAACGTCGAAGAGCTCCCGCGCAACGAGGAACTGGCTCTGCCCAAGGATGTTGACCTGGGCCAGTAGCCCCTGAACATGGTGCGCTCCTGACTGTCCCTTGAACCGCCGACTTTTCCTGCACAGGGGCAGTAGTACACATACGGGATCAGTTCCCTTACCTTCGCAACCATGCGGCCGCAGGCTGGTTGCGGAGGTAGAAAATGAAATCAAAAGACCTGTTGGGCCGGCACGGCGAGGACCTCGCGGTTGGCTATCTTGAGTCGTTGGGAATGCTGGTGGTGGAGCGCAACTGGCGCTGCACCGAAGGCGAAATCGACATTGTGGCCCTTGACGGCGACGCCCTGGTTATAGCCGAAGTAAAGACACGCCGTTCCCTGGATTACGGCCACCCCTTCGAGGCCGTGGGCCCGGAGAAACTGGCCCGCCTGCACCGGCTCGGCTCCGCGTGGTGCCGCGACCGGGAGTTGCGGATGCCGCTGCGGCGGGTGGACGTGATCGCAGTAGTGGACGACGGCGTCGGCGAACCCCTGGTGGAGCACCTCAAGGGGGTGGGATGAGCGGCCCTTGGAAGAACCTACTCCATCGCCCTGGTGGGCCTGAACGGGTACATAGTGGAGGTGGAGGCTGACATCGGCCAGACCTTGCCGGCATTTGTGCTCCTCGGTTTGCCGGATGCTTCCTTGAATGAAGCCAAGGAACGCATCCGGTCGGCCGCCAAGAACTCCGGGATTCCGCTGAGCCGCCGGAAGATCACGGCGAACCTTATTCCTGCCTCCCTTCCCAAGCGCGGATCGGGTTTCGATCTGGCGGTCACCATGGCCGTGCTCCGCGCCGCGAACGACATCAAGCCGACAGGCAATACGGTCTTCATCGCCGAGCTGGGACTGGATGGCAGGTTGCGCCCGGTCCGCGGCATCCTTCCGGCCGTTATGGCGTCTGTTCAGGCCGGGTACCCGGACATCGTGGTGGCGCAGGCGAACCTGGCAGAGGCCGCCCTGGTGCCTGGCGCCAACGTCAGGGGATACCGCACCCTTGCCCGGCTGGCATTGGATTCCGGGGCGGACCCGCAGGAACTCGCGCTCGACTTCGAAACGGAGGACCGTGAGCAGCCCTCCGACGGCCCGGAGGAACCAGGGGTGTACCCGGACATGGCGGATGTGTCCGGCCAAGGTGACGCCAGGCGGGCCCTCGAAGTGGCAGCCGCCGGTGGCCACCATCTGCTCCTCACGGGACCTCCCGGCGCCGGCAAAACAATGCTGGCGGAGCGCCTTCCTGGGCTGTTGCCCGACCTGGGGGATCACGAGGCCATGGAAGTCACCGCCATCCATTCGCTTTGCGGACTGCCTTCATCGTCCGTCCAACTGCTCCGGCGGCCGCCCTTTGAGAGCCCGCACCACTCGGCTACGGCCGCAGCCATCATCGGCGGCGGCTCGGGCCTCCCCAGGCCAGGCGCCGCCTCCCGCGCCCACCGCGGGGTCCTGTTCCTTGACGAGGCACCGGAGTACGAACGCCGTGTGCTGGATGCACTGCGACAACCGCTGGAGAGCGGTGAACTCGTGATCCACCGCTCCGCCGGGACCGCTGCCTATCCGGCGCGGTTCCAGCTGGTCCTGGCAGCCAACCCCTGCCCCTGCGGCAAGGCGTCCGGCAAAGGGCTGGACTGTACCTGCACGCCCGTGATGCGCAGACGCTACCTGGCGAGAATGTCCGGGCCGTTGCTGGACCGGGTGGACATCCAGCTCCAGGTGGAGAGGGTGTCCCTGGCCGAGTTTGGACAGGCCGGTGCGGAAGAGGACACTGCTTCCGTAGCCGCCCGAGTCCGCAATGCACGCCTGCGGCAGCTTGAACGGTTGGCGCCCTTCGCCCTGGAAACGAACTCGCAGGTGCCGGGCCGTCTGCTGCGCGGAGAGCTGCGGCTGCCTCCTGCCGCCACCCGCATCCTGGATCATGCACTGGAGCGGGGTGTCCTTACTGCCCGCGGCTACGACCGGGTACTGCGCCTGGCCTGGACGCTGGCCGACTTGGGGCACCGTGAAAGACCTGACATGAACGATATTGGGCAGGCCCTGGGCCTGCGCCAAGCAACGGCGGTGGCCGCATGAATGAGACGGCAGTGGATGCCGAAAGACTTTCCCGCGCGGCGCTCGCCCGGCTCATGGAGCCCCAGGACGCCGCAGGCCTGGCCCTCGTGCAGGTATGCGGCGCTGTGGACGCTCTTCGGATAGCTACTGGCCAGGTTTCGGCCGGGCCTGAATTGGAGCAGGAGGTCACTGCCCTGCTCGCGGACAGCGGTTCCGCCACCAGCTGGGCCGGGATGGCCACGTCCTTAAAACGTTGGCAGCCCCGGATTCCAGACCTGGCACCCGAACGCGATCTGGCCACCATGGCGCGGCTCGGCGGCAGGCTGATTATCCCCTCGGACGAGTTGTGGCCTGTGCAGCTGGCAGACCTTGGCCTCCAGGAACCGCTTTGTCTGTGGTGGCGGGGGCAAAAACAACCTCTTCCCGGCGCGGACAAGTGCATCGCCCTGGTCGGGTCCCGCGACAGCACCAGCTACGGCGCCTCGGTGACCGGGGACATTGCCTATTCCCTGGCGCAGCGCGGTTTCACGGTCGTGTCGGGCGGTGCCTATGGCATTGATGCCCATGCCCACCGTGCCGCGCTGGCCGGTGCTTCCAGCGCTGTGCCCACCATTGCCGTGATGGCCGGGGGAGTGGACCGCTTCTACCCATCCGGCAATGAGGACCTCCTCCGCGCTGTCTGCAACCAGGGCGCGGTGATCGCGGAGGTTCCGCCCGGGTCAGCGCCCACCCGCTACCGCTTCCTCCAGCGGAACAGGCTCATCGCGGCCCTGTCTGCAGTGACTGTCGTGGTGGAGGCACGATGGCGGTCCGGAGCGCTGAACACCGCCCACCATGCCGAAACGCTTGGCCGGGCTGTCGGCGCTGTGCCCGGTTCCGTGCACAGCGCCAACTCGGCCGGCTGCCACCGGTTGCTGCGTGACGGCGGTGCTGTCTGCGTCACAGACGCAGCAGAAATTGCTGAGCTGGCAGCGCCGAGTGGAACGGGGCTTCCACAGCCACGCCAGGTTGGAGCGGAGGTCCAGGACGGGCTGACGCTGGAAGACCTGATCCTCCTGGATGCACTGCCGCTTCGCTCCACCACATCGGTGGAGAAACTGTGCTCTGTCGCCGGCTTGAGCCAGGAGTCCGTCCGAGCGGGCCTGGGGCGGCTCGGGCTGCTCGGGCTGGCGGTGTCCGAAGGAGGCAGCTGGAAACGCGGCAAGGCAACAGCCTGATGACCGACGGCGGGCCCCGAAGGCACAGGTAGGTGTGGCGTGTCGTGTCAGTCACCTGAGCCCCGGCAACACCTGAGAGAGTAGGAAGGTGGAGAACAAAGAACTGCCGCGGGAGCTGAGCCAGGCATCGGATGCCTTCTCGCAGTACCTGTCGGGGGAGCGGGCAGTGTCCGCCCACACCCTGCGTGCGTACCTGGGAGACCTGCGCAGCCTCCTGGCCCACGCCGCTTCCGAAGGCGCCAACCGGCTGGAGGACCTCGAGCTCGGAACCCTCCGTCGGTGGCTGGGTGCACAGAGCCAGGCGGGTGTCGCCCGATCCACCCTTGCCCGCCGGGCAGCCACCGCCCGTGCTTTCACAGCGTGGGCCCTGAGCGAAGAGCGCATTCACTCAGACCCGTCGTTGCGGCTCAAGGCTCCCAAACGGGAACGCACCCTGCCCGGAGTCCTGCAGTCACAACAACTGTCGCGGCTGCTGACCAGTCTGGAGGAAGCGGCCCACCGCGGTGAGCCCCTGCCTGTCCGGAACCGCGCCATCGTCGAACTGCTTTATGCAACAGGCATCCGCGTGGGCGAGCTCGCAGGACTGGACATCGACGATCTGGACCCGGACCGCCGCACGCTCCGTGTTATCGGTAAAGGCAACAAGGAACGCACGGTTCCCTACGGCGTTCCGGCGGCGCTTGCCCTGGACGACTGGCTGCGGCGCGGCCGGCCGCTGCTGGCCCGGGATACCAGCGGCCCGGCCCTGTTCCTGGGCTCCAGGGGCAGCCGGGTGGACCAGCGGCAGGTCAGAGAACTGGTCAACAAACTCCTCGAGGCCCTGGGCGATACTTCTGCCTCAGGTCCGCACGCCCTTCGGCACTCGGCAGCCACCCACCTGTTGGATGGCGGCGCCGACTTGCGTGCCGTCCAGGAGATCCTCGGCCACAGCAGCCTCGCCACCACCCAGATCTACACCCATGTCTCAGTGGACCGGCTGCGGAAAAGCTACCAGCAGGCACATCCCAGAGCCTGATCCGGAATCGCCACAGGCCTTGTACCGTAACCGCGAATCGCACTGGCGTAATTACGCGACGTACGGCACAATAAGAGTCACGTCCGGCAACTTTCAAGTACCGCTTGAGGCTCTTTTGCTTCGTGCGGACCAGCAAGTCCGGACACTGCTTAATCTGAACAACTGAATAGATGGCAGGGAGCAGTCCCGCAGAGCAGGGCGCAGCAGTTCCATCCAGGCAGAGGTCGTTGGGGAAGACGTACCTAGAGCTATGGAGGATGGAATGTCTGTTGCAATGACCCGCGGTGTGCTGTTTGTTCACTCAGCCCCTACTGCTTTGTGCCCTCACGTTGAGTGGGCCATCGGCTCCGTCGTGGACAAGCGGACGGATCTTGAGTGGACCCCTCAGCCTGCCGCGCCCGGAATGTTCCGGGCGGAGCTTTCCTGGACCGGCGCTCCCGGAACAGGTGCTCAGCTTGCCTCATCACTCCGGGGCTGGGCGCACCTCCGGTACGAGGTCACCGAGGAACCGAGCCAGGGTGTTGACGGCGGCCGGTGGTCACACACGCCCGAACTCGGGATCTTCCATGCCGTCACCGACGTCCATGGCAACATCATGGTCTCCGAAGACAGAATCCGTTACGCCTACGAGTCAGGCGCGGGCGATCCCGCCGCCGTCTACCACGAGCTGTCCCTGGCTCTGGGCGAGGCCTGGGACGAGGAGCTTGAACCCTTCCGGCACGCTGCCGAGGGCGCTCCCGTACGCTGGCTGCACCAGGTGGGTTGACCAGGCTACCTAAGGGCCGCCGTCGTAATCCGGCACCGGCAAACAGCAACAGACAGTGAAACCAAGAACCATTCTCCATAGCAAAACAGGAGGCCCCGCCGGCTGGCGGGGCCTCCTGTTGCGTCCGGGCGGCAAGCCCGGTGCAGAAACTAAACGCTGCGCACAGCCACCACGGCGTTGTGTCCGCCGAAGCCGAAGGAGTTGCTCAGGGCCACGATGTTGCCGGCGGGCAGGTCGCGGGCGGAGGTGACCACGTCGAGCGGGATCTCCGGATCCTGCTTCTCAAGGTTGATCGTGACCGGGGCCTTCCGGTCGTAGACGGCCAGCACGGTGAGCACGGCCTCCACGGCACCGGAGGCACCCAGGAGGTGGCCCATCTGCGACTTGGTGGCGGATACCGCAACGTTGTCGATGTGGTTGCCGAGTGCGGCGCGCAGTGCGGTGTACTCAGGCTTGTCGCCCACGGGAGTCGAGGTGGCGTGGGCGTTGACGTGCACCACGTCCTCGGCCTGGATGCGGCCGTCGAACATGGCGGCCTTGAGTGCCCGGGTTGCGCCAAGGCCCGCAGGGTCAGGCGCGGTGATGTGGTAGGCGTCAGCCGTAACGGAGGTGCCGGCGAGCTCGCCGTAGATCCGGGCTCCGCGGGCCAGTGCGTGTTCCTCGGCTTCGAGGACCAGCGCGCCTGCGCCTTCGCCCATCACGAAGCCGTCGCGGCCAAGGTCGTACGGACGGGAGGCGCCCTGCGGATCGTCATTGCGGCGTGACAGCGCCTGCATGGAAGCGAAGGCAGCCAGGGGCATGGGGTGGATGGCAGCTTCAGCGCCGCCGCACATCACCACGTCTGCCTTGCCCGAGCGAATCAGGTCCAGGCCCAGGTGCAGGGCCTCAGTGCCGGAAGCGCAGGCGGAAACCGGGGTGTGGGCGCCGGCGCGTGCGCCGAGGTCCAGGCTGACGGCCGCGGCAACACCGTTTGGCATCAGCATGGGGACGGTCATGGGGAGGACGCGCCGAGGGCCTTTTTCCTTCAGCGTGTCCCAGGCGTCCAGCAGCGTCCAGACTCCGCCAATGCCGGTGGCGAAGGCAACAGCCAGCCGGTCCTTGTCGAACTCGGTGATGCCGGAGTCGGCCCACGCCTCACGGGCAGCGATGACGCCGAACTGCGTCGAGGGGTCCATCCGCTTGGCCTCGACCCTGCTGAGTACCTCGAGTGCAGGTGTGCTGCAGCGGGCGGCGAAGTGGACGGGAAGTTCGTACTTGGCTACCCAGTCGTCCTCCAGGGTGCGGGCACCGGAGACCCCCTTGAGCGCGTTGTTCCACATCGTGGGTACATCGCCGCCGATGGGCGTGGTGGCACCCAGACCGGTGATGACTACTTTGCGTGTCATGGGATCACTCTTTCGTCGGTGGGGGATTCCAGCCCCGGCTTTCCGGAGGGTCCCGCGTATTGATGATCGGCGCCCTTCGCAAGGAGGAAGGTGCCGGAAAAATGCGGCGGGCCGCCGGTCCGGTCGTCCTGACCGGCAGCCCGCCAAGCCGATAAACGGCGAAAGCCTTGACTAGGCCTGTGCTCCGGCGATGAAGCTGACGGCGTCGCCGACGGTCTTGAGGTTCTTGACCTCTTCGTCCGGGATGCGCACGCCGAACTTCTCTTCAGCGTTGACTACGATGGTCATCATGGAGATGGAGTCGATGTCCAGGTCCTCGGTGAAGGACTTGTCCAGCTCCACGGCCTCGGGGGCCAGGCCGGTTTCCTCGTTGACGATTTCAGCCAAGCCGGCCAGGATCTCTTCGTTGCTAGCCATTGATGGCTCCTTTTCTTGTATTGCCGGCAGGGGCTGCCGGAAATGGTTCAGGACGCGGTTGCGGCCTGTTGGGGGCGTTCCTAAGGGAGGACAACTACCTGAGCGCCGAAGACCAGTCCGGCGCCGAAGCCGATCTGGAGGGCCAGCCCGCCGCTCAGTTCCGGCTTTTCCGCCAGCAAGCGGTGCGTGGCCAACGGGATGGACGCTGCAGAGGTGTTTCCAGCATCGGCGATGTCCCGTGCCACTGTAACTGTCTCGGGCAGCTTCAGCTTCTTCACCATCTCGTCGATGATGCGCATGTTGGCTTGGTGGGGGATAAACGCCACAAGGTCCTCGGCTTGTACACCTGCCGCCTCCAGGGCCTGCTGGGCCACCTTCGCCATTTCCCACACTGCCCAGCGGAATACGGTTTGGCCGTCCTGCCGCAGCGTGGGGTAGAGCTCCTGTGCTTCTTCGAGCAGGGCAAGGTCGCCGGTGGAGTCGGACTGCCGGGCAGCCATGCCAAGGTCCCGGACATCGAGCATGGAGCGGGTCATTCCAATGGCGTCCCATTTGCTGCCGTCGGATCCCCAGACGGAGGGCGCGATGCCGGGAGTCTCGGACGGGCCGATGACGACGGCGCCGGCTCCGTCTCCGAGCAGGAAGGAGATGGTGCGTTCCCGGTTGTCGATGACGTCGGACAGCTTCTCCGCACCAACCACCAGGACGTACTTCGCGGCGCCTGACCGGACGAGGGCGTCGCCCTGGGCAATGCCGTAGCAGTAACCGGCGCAGGCTGCGGAGATGTCAAAAGCAGGTGCGGGAGTGGCGCCGATACGGTCTGCCAGGCTGGCGGCCGCAGACGGCGTGGCGTAGGGGTGGGTGACAGTGGAAACAATGACGGCACCGAGGTCGGACGCTTGAATTCCGGCCTTTTCCATGGCTTCGCGGGCAGCACCCTCGGCCATGTCGATGACACTGACGTCAGCGGCCGCGCGGTGCCGGGTCACAATTCCGGTCCGCTGCCGGATCCATTCGTCCGAGGAGTCGATCCACTGGCAGACATCTTCGTTGGTGACGATGACGTCAGGCCGGTAGGCGCCGAGACCGAGGATTCGGGTGTGTTCCTGAAGGGGAGCCTGTTTCAGTGTGGGAACGCTCATGCGTTGCCCTCCAGTTCTGCGAAGAGCGCCAGGGCGGCGGAAAGATCATCGGGTGTCTTGACCGCAACGGTTTTGACGCCGGGCATCCCGCGCTTGGCCAGACCGGCAAGGGTTCCGGCAGGAGCAAGCTCGATGACGCCGCTGACACCGCGCTGGACCAGGCTTTCCATGCACAGGTCCCAGCGGACCGGGCGGGAGACCTGGGCAATCAGGCTGTCGACGGCGGCACCGCCGTCGGTGACTTCTCCGCCGTCGTAATTGGACAGCAGGGGCACCTTCGGTGCCTGCGGCTTCAGCGCGGGCGCCAGGGCGGTGAGGGCGCTGACAGCAGGGGACATGTGGCTGGTGTGGAACGCACCGGCCACCTTCAGCGGGATGACACGCGCCTTCGCCGGCGGGTTTTCGGCGAGGGTCTTCAGCTGGTCGAACGTGCCTGCGGCCACGGTCTGGCCCGCGCCGTTGACGTTCGCTGGAGTAGCGCCGGCGGCTTCGATGGCTGCCAGGACCTCGGCCGGGTCCCCGCCCACCACGGCACTCATACCGGTGGGGGTGACGGCCGCGGCGGCCGCCATGCTGTTGGCACGCTCCCGGACGAAGGTCATGGCTTCCCGTTCCGTCAGGACGCCGGCAAGAGCCGAAGCGGTGATTTCACCAACGGAATGGCCCGCCAGGATGACTGGCAGGGAGCTGAGCTCGACGTCAAAAAGGGAAGCTGCGGCCACCAGCCCGGCGGCAACAATCAGGGGCTGCGCCACGGCAGTGTCCTTGATGGTTTCTTCGTCCGAAGTAGTCCCATGGGCGATCAGGTCGATGCCTGCGATGTCGCTCAAGGAGGCCAGCTGGCCTGCCACCGGGGGCAGTTCCAGCCAAGGGGCCAGGAAACCCGGGGTTTGTGAGCCCTGTCCAGGGCAGACTATTGCAAGCACGTAACCAGCTTTCCAAATTACAGTGTGATTCAGCGGTGTTTGTCCGCACCAAGCTCACGGGGTCAGGTTGTAGGAAGTCTACAACGCCTCAGGGCTGGTTCCGCGACGGGTGACGCTCAACAGCCGCTTTGGGCGGGGCGGAAAGACGGCCCACCACAAGCGCCGCCTGAAGAACAAACGCCTCCCTTGGGAGGAGTGGATCCCAGCCGGTGACGTCGCAAACACGCTTCAGCCGGTACCTGACGGTGTTGGCGTGGACAAAGAGTTCCCGGGCTGTTGCCTCAAGGGAATGGCCCAATTCAAGATAGGTTCCAAGCGTTTCCACCAGCCCGTTGGACGCTGCCAGGAGCGGGCGGTAGATGTTCTTGACCAGCGAGCGGCGGGCGGCGTCGTCGCCGGAGATCACCCGCTCAGGCAGCAGGTCGTCGGCGGCAACCGGCCGCGGTGCGGAGGGCCAGGCCCGGGCGGCCGTCAGTCCGGCGAAGGCGGACTGGGCGGAGCCGCTGGCCTCCAGCAGGGAGCCGGCTTCGGGCCCGTACACCACGGGGCCGGGCGCGAACATATCACTGAGCTTCACGTAGGCGGTTTCCCGGTCCGAAACGCCGCCCAGGATCAGGATGAGCCGGTCGCCCTGGATGCCCACAAGGGCGTCCTCCGCGTAGCGGCCTGCCATCCGCCGGAGTTCGCTGACGTAGCTGGCGCTTGGCTCGGAGGGGGAGTTGCCCACCATAACAGTGAACCGTTCCTGCGCCTTCCAGCCCAGGGCCGCGATCCTCGAGCGCAGGGCGTCAGTGTTTTCGCCGCGAAGGATGGCATCCACGATCAGCGCTTCCAGCCGGGTGTCCCAGGAGCCGCGGGATTCTGCGGCCCGTGCATAAACGTCGGCCGCGGCGAACGCCACCTCCCGGGAATAGCGAAGTACGGCCTCGCGAAGCGAAGGCTGGTCAGCCTCCGGAGCGATGACCGGAACCTGGTCCTCCACCACCTCCACCACGATCCGGATCAACTGCAGCGCTTTTTGCAGGCTGATGGACCGGGTGAGCTCCGTTGGGGCCGTCCCGAAAACGTCGGTGAGGATCCAGGACGGGGAACTTGGGCGTTCATACCAGGTCACAAAGGCCGCGATACCGTTCTGGGCGACCATGCCAAGGGCGGAGCGTTCATCAGAGCTGAGCCGGCCGTACCAGGGCAGGGATTTCTCCAACTCCCGCAAGGTGGTGGTGGAAAGCTGGCCCACGTTTGCCCGCAGCTTTTTGAGGGTTTCGGATTTCTCCGGCGTGACCCTCGGCGTGGATGGTTTGCGCTTGGCGGACGGGGTGGCTGGTGCTGGCATTCTTTGAGCATACGGCCACTGCCCCGCAAGCTCCATTTGTGCAAAGGCTACAATCCCGTTGGTTGTGCGTCACAGCCGGTTCCTGCCGTAAAACGGACGACGGCGGCCCCCGCCTTTCGGTGGGGGCCGCCGTCGTCAGCACTTGGCAGGATCGCCGCAGGCTAGGTGCGCGTCCTAGGACTCGCCTCCGGCGTTGCCGGTGGAACCGGCATTGACGTTGTGCAGCCGGTACTTGTCGATCGCCTTCATCGGTGCCTGCGCGTCAACCTCACCGCGGCGGGCCAACATCTCCAGCGAACGCACCACGATGGAGTGGATGTCGTTCTTGAAGAAGCGGCGGGCTGCGGCGCGGGTGTCGGAGAAGCCGAAGCCGTCGGCACCGAGCGTTGCGAACTCGTTCGGCACGAATTGGCGGATCTGGTCCGGCACGGCCTTCATGTAGTCCGACACGGCGACGACCGGGCCGGTGGCTCCTTCGAGCTGCCGGGTCACGAACGGGACGCGGGCGGGCTGGCCGGGGTTGAGGAAAGCTTCCTCCTCGGCGGCCATGCCGTCGCGGCGCAGTTCGTTCCAGGACGTAACGGACCAGACGTCTGCGGAGACGCCCCAGTCATCGGCCAGGAGCTGCTGGGCCTCGAGTGCCCAGGGCACCGACACGCCGGACGCGAGGATCTGGGTCCGGGGACCGTCGATCTTTGCCGGCGCGAGCAGGTAGATGCCCTTGAGGACACCCTCGACGTCCAGCTCCTCCGGTTCGGCCGGCTGGGAGATGGGCTCGTTGTACACCGTGAGGTAGTACATGAGGTTCCGGTCTTCCGAGTCGGGCCCGTACATGCGTTCGAGGCCGTCGCGGATGATGTGGCCCATTTCGTAGCCGTAGGCGGGATCGTAGGTGACCACTGCCGGGTTGGTGGAGGCCAGGAGCGGGGAGTGGCCGTCGGCGTGCTGGAGGCCTTCGCCGGTGAGGGTGGTCCGGCCTGCGGTGGCGCCGATGATGAAGCCGCGGGTCATTTGATCTGCTGCTGCCCAGAAGGCATCGCCGGTGCGCTGGAAGCCGAACATGGAGTAGAACACGTAGACCGGGACCAGCGGCACGCCGTGGGTGGCGTACGCGGTTCCGGCGGCGGTGAACGCTGCCACGGCGCCGGCTTCGTTGATGCCGGGGTGGATCAGCTGGCCCTGGGCGGACTCCTTGTAGGCCAAGACCAGGTCCCGGTCCACGGACAGGTAGTTCTGGCCCTTGGGGTTGTAGATCTTTGCCGTGGGGAAGAACGCATCCATGCCGAACGTACGTGCCTCATCCGGGATGATCGGGGCGATGTGCTTGCCGAACTCCTTGTCCCGCATCAGATCCTTGAGCAAACGCACAAACGCCATGGTGGTGGCGGCCTGCTGCTTGCCCGAACCACGCTTGGCCACCTCGTAGGACTTGGCGTCCGGCAGGGTGATCTCAGCGTGCTTGGACCGGCGTTCCGGGACCGCTCCGCCCAGGGCGGCGCGGCGTTCCATCATGTACTGGATTTCCGGGGCGTCCGTGCCGGGGTGGTAGTACGGCGGTGA